>NZ_JAJOZS010000021.1 GCF_021168555.1 Stenotrophomonas sp. MMGLT7
CCATCAGTCGCGATGAGGCCTCTCCCGGTAAAGCCTCATCGCGACTGATGGCCCGGCGGCCACGTGGAGTCGCTCCTACAGTCGCTCCTGAAGGACTGGCGTCATTTCGGCGGCGGCGGCGCCAGCACCGAGCGGTCGCCGTTGTGCTCGGGGGCGCTGACCACGCCGGCCGCCTCCATCGCCTCGATCAGCCGGGCGGCGCGGTTGTAGCCGATTTTCAGCCGCCGCTGCACGCCGGAGATGGAGGCGCGGCGGGTTTCGGTGACGATGCGCAGGGCCTCGTCGTACAGCGGGTCGGACTCGTCGCCGCCACCGCCGCTGGATTCGGGCAGGCCGGTGGCACCGACCACCACCCCGTCGCCCAGCGTCTGCACCTCGTCCAGCACGCCCTCGATGTATTCCACCGGGCCGCTGGCCTTGAGGTGCTCGACCACCCGGTGCACCTCGTCGTCGCCGACGAAGGCGCCGTGCACGCGCTCGGGCATCGCCGTGCCCGGCGGCAGGTACAGCATGTCGCCGTTGCCCAGCAGCGCCTCGGCGCCGGACTGGTCGAGGATGGTGCGCGAGTCGATCTTGGAGCTGACCTGGAAGCCGATGCGGGTGGGGATGTTGGCCTTGATCAGGCCGGTGATCACGTCCACCGACGGCCGCTGGGTGGCCAGGATCAGGTGGATGCCGGCCGCGCGCGCCTTCTGCGCCAGCCGCGCGATCAGTTCCTCGACCTTCTTGCCGACGATCATCATCATGTCGGCGAACTCGTCGATGAAGATGACGATGAACGGCAGCGTCTCCAGCGGCCGCGGCGCCTCGCCCAGTTCCGGGTTGGGCTTGAACAGCGGGTCCATCAGCGGCTGGCCGGCATCCTGCGCCTCGCGCACCTTCTTGTTGAAGCCGGCCAGGTTGCGCACGCCCACCGCGCTCATCAGCTTGTAGCGGCGCTCCATCTCGGCCACGCACCAGCGCAGGCCGTTGGCAGCCTCCTTCATGTCGGTGACCACCGGCGCCAGCAGGTGCGGGATGCCCTCGTAGACGCTCAGCTCGAGCATCTTCGGGTCGATCATCAGCATCCGCAGTTCCTTGGGGCTGGCCTTGTACAACAGGCTCAGCACCATCGCGTTGACCGCCACCGACTTGCCCGAGCCGGTGGTGCCGGCCACCAGCAGGTGCGGCATGCGCGCCAGGTCGGCCACCGTCGGGCGGCCGCCGATGTCCTTGCCCAGCGCCAGCGTCAGCGGGCTGGCGGACTTGTCGTACTCCTTCGAGCGCAGCAGCTCGGACAGGAAGATCATCTCGCGGGTGACGTTGGGAATCTCCAGGCCGATCACCGACTTGCCCGGGATCACGTCGACCACGCGTACCGACTTGACCGACAGGCCGCGGGCGATGTCCTTGTCCAGCGAGCTGATCTGGCTGACCTTGATCCCCGGCGCCGGCTCGATCTCGAAGCGGGTGATCACCGGGCCGGGATAGGCGCCGACCACCTGCGCGTCGATGCGGAAGTCCTTGAGCTTGAACTCGATCTGGCGCGAGAGCGTCTCCAGCGTCTCCTCGTCGTAGCCCTTGGGCTGCGGCTTGGGATCGTCCAGCAGCGCCAGCGGCGGCAGCCCCGACGGGTCGCCGCCGGTGCCGTGGAACAGCGGGATCTGCTGCTCGCGCTTGGCGCGTTCGCTCTTCTCCACCACCGGCGCGGCCGGCGGCTCGATCTTGACCGGCTCGCGCTTGGCGCGCTGCACGGCGTCGGTCTTGCGCACTTCCTCGCGTTCCTCGCGCATGGCGCGGGTCTTCTGCCATTCGTTGGCCTGCTTGCTGCCCCGCTGCAGCAGCGGCCCCAGCGCCAGCACGCCGCGGCCGATGCGCTCCATCAGCGCCAGCCACGACAGCCCGGTGGCCAGGGTGATCGAGGCCAGCAGCAGCACCAGCACGAACAGGTTGGCGCCCAGCGCGCCGAAGCCGCTGCCCAGGGAGTTGCCCACCAGCCGGCCGAGGATGCCGCCGGCCTGGGCGACGTCGCCGCTGAACAGGCGCAGGTGCAGGAACCCGGTACCGGCGATCAGGAAGCCGACGATGCCGACCAGCCGCAGCGCCGGGCCCAGGTCGGCCTCGCCCTGCCCTTCCCTGTCCATGCCGAACAGGGCGATCCACGCCACCGCGCCCAGCACCAGCGGCAGCAGGAAGGCCACGTAGCCGAACAGCTGCAGCAGCACGTCGGCGATCCACGCGCCGAACTTGCCACCCATGTTGTGCACCGGCGCGACCACGCTGCCGGTCTGCGACCAGCCCGGGTCGGCCGCCGAGTACGTGAACAGGCTGGCCAGCAGGTACAGCAGCAGCGGCGCGATCGCGATCAGCGCCAGGTCGCGCCAAAGCCGTTGCCGTCGGGGGTTGGCCGGTGTGCTCTTGCGCGCGGCCGTCTTGCCTTCGCCCTTCGCCTTGCTGCGCTCCGGAAGCTGTTTCGCCACCTTTTTACCGAACCTTAGGAATACTTCGTTAGTATTTGATAATAAACGAAATGGACTGCCATTTCAGCTGCCGTGGCAACGCCGTGCCCGGCTCCGGCGCATTGCCGCCCAATCCGCGCCCGGCCGCCATCCACTGCAGCGGGGGCGGAACGCGAGGCAGGCTGCCGGGCCACGCAGTTCCATCCGCGCGCCTTGATTCGCCCTGTCCGGACCGCCACTCTATGGCCTCGCCGAACGCCGCGGCAAGCCGTGGCGGCGCCGTATTTTCCTTCTTCCGCGAGTGTACATGAGCCTTTCCACCAGCCCCGCCAAGCATTCCCGCCTGTTGATCCTGGGTTCCGGCCCCGCCGGCTGGACCGCGGCCGTCTATGCCGCCCGCGCCAACCTCAAGCCGCTGCTGATCACCGGCCTGGAACAGGGCGGCCAGCTGATGACCACCACCGAGGTGGACAACTGGCCGGGCGACGCCGCCGGCGTGATGGGGCCGGACCTGATGGCGCGCATGCAGGCCCATGCCGAGCGCTTCGAGACCGAGGTGGTGTTCGACCACATCCATACCGCCGACCTGTCGCAGCGGCCGTTCCGGCTGGAGGGCGACGGCGGCGTGTACACCTGCGATGCACTGATCATCGCCACCGGCGCCACCGCCAAGTACCTGGGCATTCCCTCCGAGGAAGCCTTCAAGGGCCGCGGCGTGTCCGCCTGCGCCACCTGCGACGGCTTCTTCTACAAGGGCCAGGACGTGGTGGTGGTGGGCGGCGGCAACACCGCGGTGGAGGAAGCGCTGTACCTGTCCAACATCGCCCGCAAGGTCTACCTGGTACACCGCCGGAACACCCTGCGCGCGGAGAAGATCATGCAGGACAAGCTGCATGCGCGCGTGGCCGAGGGCAAGATCGAGCCGGTGTGGTTCCACACCATCGAGGAGGTGCTGGGCGACGACGCCGGCGTCACCGGGGTACGGGTGCGCTCGGTCGAGGACGGCAGCACCCGCGACATCGCCGCCCACGGCTTCTTCGTCGCCATCGGCCACCATCCCAACACCAGCCTGTTCGAAGGCCAGCTGGCGATGAACAACGGCTACCTGGACATCCGCTCCGGCCTGGGCGGCAACGCCACCCAGACCTCGGTGGAAGGCGTGTTCGCCGCCGGCGACGTGGCCGACCAGCACTACCGCCAGGCGATCACCTCGGCCGGCTTCGGCTGCATGGCCGCGCTGGATGCCGAGCGCTACCTGGACGCGAACGGCTGAACCGGCGATCGCGGCGCGCCTTCTCTCGTAGAGCCGAGCTCGCTCGGCTGAAGCCTTCCCGGTAGATCCCCAGCCGAGCAAGCTCGGCTCTACGGTCGCGATCACCGTAGCTCGAGACCGAGTGCCCGCGATGGCGGCGATCGACTACCCTGTCCGCATGCCAGTCGTACGCCTGATTCCCTCGCTTTCGTGCATACCCGCGGCGGATTGGGATGCCCTCCACGACGGCGGCAATCCGTTCGTCTGCCATGCCTTCCTGTGCGGGCTGGAACTGACCGGTTGCCTGCGCCCCTCGTGGGGCTGGACGCCGCATCACCTGACGCTCTGGCAGGGCGACGAACTGGTCGCCGCCGCCCCGGGGTACCTGAAGGACAACTCCCACGGCGAGTTCGTGTTCGACCACGCCTGGGCGCATGCCTATGCCCGCTACGGCCAGGATTACTTTCCCAAGTGGCTGTGCGCGGTGCCCTACTCGCCGGTGACCGGCCCGCGCCTGCTGGCGCGCGACGATGCCGGCCGGCTGGCGCTGTTGCGGGCCATGCAGGGACTGGTCGAGAGCGAACAATTGTCGTCGGCGCACGTGAATTTCCCGCTGCCGGGCGAGGACGCGCTGTTCCCGCGGGACTGGCTGCCGCGCCTCGACGTGCAGTACCACTGGCGCAACCCCGGCCGCTGGCGCACGTTCGACGACTACCTGGCGGCGATGGACCACAAGCACCGCAAGAACATCCGCCAGGAACGCGCCAAGGTCTGTCGCGCCGGCATCGAGCTGCGCACGATCCATGGCGACGAGGCCGGCGAGGCCGAGCTGGAGGCCATGCACGGCTTCTACCTGAAGACCTTCGACGACTACGGCAACTCGCCGGCGCTGACGCCGGAATTCATCGGACACCTGGCGCGCACGATGCCGCGCAGCCTGGTGATGTTCATGGCCTTCGACGGCGCCGTCCCGGTGGCCGCCGCGCTGTGCCTGCGCGGCGGCGACACCCTGTACGGCCGCTACTGGGGCGGCGAGAACCTGCCGGGCCTGCATTTCGAGACCTGCTACTACCAGGGCATCGACTACTGCCTGCGCGAAGGCCTGGCCCGTTTCGAGCCCGGCGCGCAGGGCGAGCACAAGGTCGCCCGCGGCTTCCTGCCGGCGCTGGTGCACAGCCGCCACTGGATCGCCGACCCGGCCTTCCGCGAGGCGCTGGCGCGCTGGTGCGGCGAGGAGGCCATGTCGGTGCGGCGCTATGCCGCCGACATCGGCCGGCATTCGCCGTTCCGGGCCGTGGATGCGTGTGTTGAAGGGGTTTCTTCGAATCAAACGCAGCCTTGATTCCCGCGGAAAGCCGTCGTTCCGACACCCGCAAAGCCTGAACCCGTCGTCTCCGCGTTCGCGCACTATTGTTCGGGGAAAACTCCACTCGTCGCTCCCGCGTAAGCGGGAGCCCATGGACGTTGCTGCGATCTGCACGAACGTCCCTGGATCCCCACCTGCGCGCACTCCTGTCCGGAGAAAACTCAGGATCGGACAGTTGTCGGCCGAAGTGGCGTGGCCCACGTTCGGAACAGTGAACTCGTCGTCCGCGCGCAGGCGGGGACCCAGCGACTTGCGCGATGAGCAGCCCGCTACGCAATTTCCCGGTAGCTGCACCTTTCAAGCCACAGGCACTGGATCCCCGCCTGCGCGAACTACTGTCCGGGGAAACTCCGATCGTCGCTTCCGTGCAAACCGAAGCCCATGGGCGTAGCCGCGATCTGCGCGAACGTCCTTGGATGATCAGCCATTCGGCTGCTGAAAAGCGTTTCCCGCTTTCGCGGGGATGACGAGAAGTAAGGTTCAGCGCATTAGTCTCGATCCGGGTTCCGAAAGTACCCAGGCACGCCGAGAGCCTTGCGTTCCGGGCATTCGGTGTCCCAGCGGCGATTCTTCGGACAGTAGTCCTTCACTGGGACGACGAGTTCACTATCCCGAGCATGCGTCCATCCATATCCACAACGCACGGGATCCGGCCGGGCGCCGAATAGAATGCAGCCATGACACGCCGCCTGCCCTTCCTGCTCGACGAGGATCCCGCGTCGCCCTTCCCGCCTGCGGAACTGGCGCTGCACGAGCCGGACGGGCTGCTGGCGATCGGCGGCGACCTGTCGCCGCAGCGGCTGCTCGTCGCCTATGCCGGCGGCATCTTCCCGTGGTTCTCCGAGGGCCAGCCGATCCTGTGGTGGTCGCCCGACCCGCGCACGCTGTTCCGTACCGATGGGGTCAGGCTGTCCACGCGGTTCCGCCGCGGCCTGCGCCACAGCGGCTGGAGGGTATGCGCCGACAGCGCCTTCGCCGAAGTGATCGACGCCTGCGCCCGTATCCCGCGCCGCGGCCAGGACGGCACCTGGATCACCGCGCGGATGCGCGAGGCCTATGTGGAATTGCATCGCCTGGGCCATGCCCATTCGGTCGAGGTGTTCGCCGGCGACGAGCTGGCCGGCGGCATCTACGGCGTGGCGCTGGGGCGGATGTTCTTCGGCGAGAGCATGTTCAGCGCCCGCAGCGGCGGTTCCAAGGTGGCGCTGGCGGCGCTGGCGCTGCGCCTGCGGCAGTGGGGCTGGCCGCTGATCGACGCCCAGGTCGAGAACGACCACCTGCTGAGCCTGGGCGCGCAGCGCTGGCCGCGGCCGGAGTTCCTGGCGGAGGTGCGGCGGCTGGTGCAGATGCCGGCAACGCCGGCCGGCGACTGGCGCCAGGCCTTCGGCATCCTGCCGGCCAGCGACCTGGCGGTTGCGGGCGCCTATTGACGCCGGTTAACGCAAACTTTGCGTCTGCGGCCACCGCGGCGTAAAATCCTCGCTCTTGAGCCCCATCGGGGCCACCCGCGAAACCGCACAGGATTACATGTCGAAAGACGATTCCATCGAATTCGAAGGCACCGTCAGCGAGACGCTGCCCAACACCACCTTCCGGGTCAAGCTGGAGAACGGGCACGAGATCATCGCCCACATCTCCGGCCGCATGCGCAAGAACTACATCCGCATCCTGACCGGCGACCGGGTCAAGGTCGAGATGACGCCGTACGACCTGACCAAGGGGCGCATCACCTACCGCATGAAGTAAGCACGCAGTGCTTGCGTGCTGTAGGAGCGACTTCAGTCGCGATGGGGCTTTCCAGGTGAAGCCCAATCGCGACTGAAGTCGCTCCTACCAGTCGCTCCTACGATAGGTCCGGTGCAAGACGAAAGCCTCCGCTCGCGCGGAGGCTTTCGCATGCCCGTCATTCCACCGTGGCAGGCAGCAGGCGCTCGGGTTCGGCCTGCGCCTCCACCACCAGTTCGCCGTCCTTGACGTCGATGCTGACGCGGCCGCCGCCCACCAGCTTGCCGAACAGCAGTTCGTCGGCCAGCGGACGCTTGACCTTGTCCTGGATCACCCGCGCCATCGGGCGGGCGCCCATCAGTGGGTCGAAGCCGTGCTGGGCCAGCCAGTCGCGTGCGGCCGGGGTGCTCGACACGCTGACGTGCTTCTCCTGCAGCAGCGCCTCCAGCTCGATCAGGAACTTGTCCACCACCCGCAGGATGTGGTCGAAGCCCAGCGGCTGGAACTGCACCACCGCGTCCAGGCGGTTGCGGAACTCCGGGGTGAAGCTGCGGCGGATGGTTTCCATCGCGTCGGTGGAGTGGTCTTGCCGGGTGAAGCCGATCGAGCGCCGCGACGCCTGCGCGGCACCGGCATTGGTGGTCATCACCAGGATCACGTTCTTGAAGTTCGCCTCGCGCCCGTTGGTGTCGGTGAGCACGCCGCGGTCCATCACCTGCAGCAGGATGTTGAAGATGTCCGGGTGCGCCTTCTCCACCTCGTCCAGCAGCAGCACGCAGTGCGGGGTCTTGACGATCTTCTCGGTCAGCAGGCCGCCCTGGTCGAAGCCGACGTAGCCCGGGGGCGCGCCGATCAGGCGGCTGATCGAATGCGGCTCCATGTACTCGCTCATGTCGAACCGGACCAGCTCGATGCCCAGTTGCAGCGCCAGCTGCTTGGTCACCTCGGTCTTGCCCACGCCGGTGGGGCCAGCGAACAGGAAGTTGCCGATCGGCTTCTCCGGGTTGCCTAGGCCCGAGCGCGCCAGCTTGATCGCCGAGGACAGGGTCTCGATCGCCGGGTCCTGGCCGAAGATCACCATCTTCAGGTTGCGCTCCAGGTGCTGCAGCACGTCCTTGTCGGTGGCGCTGACCTGCTTGGCCGGGATCCGCGCCATCTTGGCAACGATGGTCTCGATCTCCTCGATGTCGATCAGCTCCTTGCGCTCGCCCTCCGGCAGCAGCCGCTGGCGCGCGCCGGCCTCGTCGATGACGTCGATCGCCTTGTCCGGCAGCAGGCGGTCGCCGATGTGCTTGACCGACAGGTCCACCGCCGCCTGCAGCGCGTCGTCGGCGTAGGTGACGTTGTGGTGCGCCTCGTAGCGGGGCTTGAGGCCCTGCAGGATCTGGTAGGTTTCGCCGGTGGTCGGCTCGACGATGTCGATCTTCTGGAAGCGCCGCGCCAGCGCGCGGTCCTTCTCGAAGATGCCGCGGTACTCCTGGAAGGTGGTCGAGCCGATGCAGCGCAGCTCGCCGGAGGCCAGCGCCGGCTTGATCAGGTTGGAGGCGTCCATGGTGCCGCCCGAGGCCGAGCCGGCACCGATGATGGTGTGGATCTCGTCGATGAACAGCACCGCGTTGGGTACCTTCTTGAGCGCGGTCAGCACGCCCTTCAGGCGCTTCTCGAAGTCGCCGCGGTACTTGGTGCCGGCGACCAGCGCGCCCAGGTCGAGCGAGTAGATCACCGCGTCGGCCAGCACCTCGGGCACCGAGCCCTCGACGATGCGCTTGGCCAGGCCTTCGGCGATCGCGGTCTTGCCCACGCCGGCCTCGCCCACGTACAGCGGGTTGTTCTTGCGGCGGCGGCAGAGCACCTGGATGGTGCGCTCGATCTCGTCGGCGCGCCCGACCAGCGGGTCGATCCGGCCCTCGCGGGCCAGTTCGTTCAGGTTGCTGGCGTACTCGGCCAGGGCATCGCCCTTGGCCTCGCCCTCGCCCGCCTCGGCCTTGCCCTCGCCTTCGGCCGCGGACGCGGCATCGCCCTCCTCGCCCAGCTTGGCGATGCCGTGCGACAGGTAGTTGACGACGTCCAGGCGGGTGATGTCCTGCTGGCTGAGGAAGTACACCGCATGCGAGTCCTTCTCGCCGAAGATTGCCACCAGCACGTTGGCGCCGGTGACCTCCTTCTTGCCGGAGGACTGCACGTGGTAGACGGCGCGCTGCAGCACGCGCTGGAAGCCCAGGGTGGGCTGGGTGTCGCGGCCGTCGTCCTCGGCCAGGCGCGAGACCGAGGCCTCGATGGCCTCCTCCAGCTCGCCGCGCAGCCGCGCGAGGTCGGCGCCGCAGGCCTTGAGCACGGCCTGGGCGGATGGGTTGTCGAGCAGCGCCAGCAGCAGGTGCTCGACGGTCATGAACTCATGACGGGCTTCACGGGCACGCTTGTAGCACTGGCCGATGGTTTGCTCGAGGTCTTTGCTGAACATGGGTTACTCCGACGGCAGTTGCAGACAATATGCGGCCTGTACCCGCGATTTCCACAACCCTACCGGATCGCTGCGTTCAGATGGCGTTAGCGTGGCGCCCCGGGCGCCGCGCCTGCGCTCACAGCCGTTCCATGGTGCACAGCAGCGGATGCTGGTTCATCCGCGAGAACTCGTTGACCTGGGCGACCTTGGACTCGGCCACCTCGCGGGTATAGACCCCGCAGACCCCGCGCCCGCGGGTATGGACGTGCAGCATCACCTGGGTGGCCTTTTCCAGGTCCATGGAAAAGAACTGCTGCAGCACGGTCACCACGAAGTCCATCGGGGTGTAGTCGTCGTTCAGCAGCATTACCTGGTAAAGCGGTGGCGGCGCGACTTCGGGCTTGCCGGTTTCCACCAGTACGCCGTGGTCCAGATCGGGAGATGATGTCTTGCGGGGCATCGGACAATTATAGGGGCTGCCCTGCCCGTGCCGGACGCCGGCGGCGTGGACGCGGCAGCGGATCGGCGGCGACAATGCGTTCCTGTTCCGAACCGACACCGCTACATATGAGACTCCACGCCGCCGTCCCGGCCGCCGTGCTGGCCTGCCTGGCCGGCGGCGCCGCTCCCGCGCTTGCCGCAGACGCCTCGGTGGAGGCGCGCCTGTCGGCGCGCGGCCTGGATTTCGAAAGCGACGACGACGGCGACTACAAGGTCGTGTTCGCCTACGACAACGAGGGGCGCAGCCAGTTGGTGTTCATCTCCGGCAGCACCACCTCGGTCAGGGGCATGACCGTGCGCGAGGTGTTCGCACCGGCCGGACGGGTGCAGGCCGACGGCATCGACGGCAAGCGCGCGCTGGAGCTGCTGGCCGACAGCCGGCTCAGGAAGATCGGCAGCTGGGAGCTGGCCGGCGACGTCCTGTACTTCGTGATCAAGCTGCCGGACAACGTGGACGCGGCGACGCTGGAGGCCGCCATCGACGTGGCCGCGCAGACCGCCGACGACATGGAGATCGAGTTGTCCGGCGACAGGGACGCACTGTAGATGGGCGGCGAGCACATCTGGAAGCCGGAGGCGACCGTGGCCACGGTGGTGGTGCGCGATGGCCGGCTGCTGCTGGTGGAAGAGTCGATCGGCGGGACGCTGGTGCTGAACCAGCCGGCCGGCCACCTCGAGCCGGACGAAAGCCTGCAGCAGGCCGCGCTGCGCGAGACCCTGGAGGAAACCGGCTGGCAGGTCAGGCTGACCGCCTTCATCGGCTGCTACCAGTGGCAGGCCGCCGGCGGCCGCCAGTTCCTGCGTTTCGCCTTCGCTGCCGATCCGCTGGCGCACGATCCGGCGCGCACGCTGGACGAGGGCATCGTGCGCGCGCTGTGGATGACGCCGCAGGAACTGCGCGCCGCCGGGCCGCGGCTGCGCAGCCCGCTGGTATGGCAGGCGGCGGCCGACTGGCTGGGCGGACGCCGCTTCCCGCTTTCCCTGGTGGAACAGGTGCGATGAGCGCGTCGCGGATCATGGTCGGGGTGTCGGGGGGCGTGGACTCCTCCGTGGCGGCCTGGCGGCTGGTGCAGCAGGGCGAGGCGGTGGCCGGCCTGTTCATGCAGAACTGGGCCGACGACGGCACGGGCCAGTGCCGCGCCGAGGACGACCGCCGCGATGCGGTGGCGGTGTGCGGCGTGCTCGGCATCCTGTTCCATTTCCGCGATTTCTCCAGCGAGTACTGGCAGGGCGTGTTCGAGCATTTCCTGGCCGAGTACGCCGCCGGGCGCACGCCCAATCCCGACGTGCTGTGCAACCGCGAGGTCAAGTTCAAGCATTTCCTCGATGCGGCGCGCGAACTCGGCGCCGAGCGCATCGCCACCGGCCACTACGCGCGCATCGACCGCCACGGCGGCCGCTGGCGGCTGCTGCGCGGCGCCGACCACGGCAAGGACCAGAGCTATTTCCTGCACCAGCTGGGACAGGAACAACTGGCCGCGACCCTGTTCCCGATCGGCGACCTGCACAAGACCGATCTGCGCCGCATCGCCCGCGACGCCGGCCTGCCGACCCATGCCAAGAAGGATTCCACCGGGATCTGCTTCATCGGCGAGCGCGACTTCCGCCAGTTCCTGGGACGCTACCTGCCGGCCAGGAGCGGGCAGATCCGCGATCCGCAGGGCCGCTACATCGCCGACCATCCGGGCGTGTTCTACTTCACCCTGGGCCAGCGCGAGGGGTTGAACATCGGCGGCGTACGCGGCCGGCCCGCCGCGCCGTGGTACGTGGTCGGCAAGGACGTGGCCGCCAACGTGCTGTACGTGGACCAGGACCGCGACAGCCCCTGGCTGCAGTCGCGCCGATTGCGCTCGGAAGTTGCACACTGGGTGGCCGGCAGCCCGCCGGCGCGCCGCTTCGACTGCACCGCGCAGACCCGCTACCGCCAGCCCGACGAGCCATGCACGGTCGCCGTCGAGGACGATGGCAGCGTCAGCGTGCGCTTCGCGCGCGACCAGCGTGCGGTCACCCCCGGGCAGTCGCTGGTGCTCTACGACGGCGACCAGTGCCTGGGCGGAGCGGTGATCGCCACCACCGACGCGCCCATGCCGCTGGGCATGGCTTCCCTTTCAGAAGAGGTATCGATTCGATGAGTTTCCCGGTGGAAGAACGCGTACTGGCGCTGGCGGGCATCGCCCAGGCGCTGCAACAGGTCAGGCGCATCGCCGAGACCGGCCAGTCCGAGGCCTCGGTGGTGCGCACGCTGATGGACAGCGTGTTCCGCATCGATGCCGCCACCCCGGCGGCGGTGTACGGCGACGTGTCCGACCTGGCGCCGGGCCTGCGCCTGCTCAACGACTACTTCAACAATCGCGCCCAGGACGCGGTGCTGCCGCGGCTGGCGCTGGCGGTACTGCAGCTGGAACGCCGCTTCGTCAAGACGCCCGCCACCGCCCGCGCGGTGGCCGAGGGCATCGAACGCACCGCCCCGCTCGCCCGCGAAGCCGGCGACAGCGGCCATCCGGACGTGCTGTCGGCGCTGGGCAAGCTGTATGCCGACACCATCAGCCACCTGCGGCCGCGGGTGATGGTCCAGGGCAATCCGCACTACCTGGGCCAGGCCGGGGTGGTCTCGGAGATCCGCGCGCTGTTGCTGGCGGCGATGCGTTCGGCGGTGCTGTGGCGCCAGCTCGGCGGCAGCTACTGGGATTTCCTGTTCGCCAAGCGCGCCATGGCCGAGGCGGTGGCGCGCGCGCTGCGTTGAGGAGCCGGGATTGGGGATTCGGGATTGGGGATTGGTGAAGCCTTGCTGCTGCCTTTCCCGACTCTCCAATCCCGAATCCCCAATCCCGCTCCCCCGCCTGAACGCCCGGCAACATGCCCGGCACGATGTCATGCAGGTCACCGGAAGGGTTAAAGACGACCGGGCGATGGCCGATACAGCACTCGTGACTCTGCCGAGAACGTCCATGTCTTCACACCTGCTCATCCGTCTGGCCCCTCCTCTGGTGCTGACCCTGCTATTTCCCGTCGCGGTCGGCTTCGACTGGCCAGGCGCGGCACGCTGGGCCATCCTGACCACCATGACCCTCAGCTGGCTGGGGTTCGCGGCATGGTCCGTCTACAGCCAGAGCCGTCGCTCGCCCGAGCACGCGCGCATCCTGCGCGAGCAGGACCAGCTGCTGACCGAGCTGCGCAACTTCGTCGGCAACGAGATCGACGGTTCGCGCGGCGAGATCGAGCGTGCCCGCGAATTGATCCGCCAGGCGGTGGCCGGGCTGGGCGGCAGCTTCGACGCGATGAGCCGCAAGTCGCGGCAGCAGGGCCAGGCGGTGGCGCGGATCGTCGACCGCGCCGGCGACGACGGCCATGCCGGCGTGGACGTGGCGCGCTTCGCCCAGCACGCCAGCCAGCGCATGGAGCAACTGGTGGAGGCACTGGAACAGGTCAGCGGCCAGAGCAGCACCACGGTGCACCACATCGACGAGATGGCGCAGCACCTGGACGGCATCTTCGCGCTGCTGGAGGACGTCAAGTCGATCGCCGACCAGACCAACCTGCTGGCGCTCAACGCCGCCATCGAGGCCGCCCGCGCCGGCGAGGCCGGCCGCGGCTTCGCGGTGGTGGCCGACGAGGTGCGCAACCTGTCCGAGCGCTCAACGACCTTCAACGAGCAGATCCGCAAGCTGGCGCACAGCTCCAAGGACGCCATCGCCAAGGTCCGCGAGACGGTCACGCAGATGGCCTCGCGCGACATGGACCGCTCGCGCGAGGCGCGCAACGAGGCCGCGACGATGCTCGACAACGTGGCCGCGATCAATGCCTCGCTCGGCGAGGGCATGCGCGAGATCTCCGAATGCGGCCGTGCCATCGACGGCAGCGTCGCCGAGGCGGTGCGGGCCCTGCAGTTCGAGGACATCGCCACCCAGGCGCTGGGCGGCGCGCACAGCCACCTCGACCGCCTCACCGCGATCAACAAGGAAGCGCTTGCGCTGCAGGAACTGCTGCAGCGCAACGGCGGCGTGCTCGACCACGAGCTGATCGCGGCACTGCAGCGCGTCGGCAGCCGCCTGCGCGAGATGCGCAGCGAGTGGGAGAAGCCGCCGCACAAGGCCGTGGCCCAGCAGAGCATGGGCGCCGGCACGGTGGAACTGTTCTGATCCCGCGCCTGCCCGTGGACACTCCTCCCCGGCCAGGCGCGGGGGATCCGTCCCCGGCGGCGGCATCCCGATATCGTCTTTCCATGCACTTCGATCCGCCCGTACCTGCCGGCGCCCCCGCCGGCGCAGCCCCCGCCGCCCTGCCGCCGCAAGGCCGGCAAGCGGCGGCAGCGGCCGGGACGCCAGCCAGCCGCGGCGAGGCGCTGGTGCAGCTGGAAATCGCGGCCCAGGCGGAACTGCGGCAACTCGCCGGCAGCCTGCCAGTGGCAGACGCACCGGCCGACCCGGTGTTCACCGAGCTTTGCTGGGACCTGGGCCTGGACGGCGCCACCGCCACCGCCACCGTCGCGGCAGCCGGCGCCGGCAACACGCCCGGTTGCTGAGCACGCTGACAGCTGCGTTCCTTGTGGTTCTCGGGTGCCAGGCTCGGTCTTGCGCGGTGCCTCTTCAGCACGAGGCAACTTCCCCTTTCCTGCACGCGGGGCAGGAAGAATCCGGGAAACCCGGATGTGATGGAGTGCCAGGCCTGCCTTGGGCATTCACCATCTCGACACGAACGCACGGATCCATCGATCCTGAACTGCCTGCGGTCGCTGCGGGGCCTTGGCATTCCACCAGGTTTTCTTTGCTGACCGCCGGGACTCCCCGATCGCAGCCCTGCCCCACATAGCCACTCGCGTTATCTGAAGAACGAGGCGGATAGGGTGGGCCTCGGCCCGCCGCCGCGGACTGTGCCAAGGCGGACGACGCGACGGTGCCACGGCGCGAGCGAATCGACCACGGCTTGAACTCGTGTAGACGGCCCCCGGGCAGCGGCGAAGCCGCGCCGGTGCCAAGCCCGCCCTATGCCTCGCGGGTTGGCCGCTCGCCTGCCGGGGCGCGGCCCGACTGCGGATTCGCCCAAGCCTTTCGCCAGACCAGATCCGCACCCGATGGCGATGCAGCAGCATCGTCCGGCAACCGCGTAGCCCGGGTAAGCGCAGCGCACCCGAGGCATCGGACATCCCGGGTGCGCTGCACCGGGCTACGGTCTCCCCGGCGGCTGCATCCGTTACCGGCACATCCCGGCCCGGAATCAGCTCCCCGCCTGCACCAGCACCGGGCCGGCAGCGCGCAGGTTGCTGCTGTCGCGCATCCACTGCACCAGGTCGCGCGGCGGCAGCGGCCGCGAATGCAGGTAGCCCTGGATCTCGTCGCAGCCCTGCTGCAGCAGCATGGCCTGCTCCTGCACGTTCTCCACGCCCTCGGCCACCACTTCCATGCCCAGCGCATGGCCGAGATGGATGATGGCCTGGGTCACCTCGGCGGTACCGGCATCGGTGAGCATCTCCTGCACGAAGCTGCGGTCGATCTTCAGCCGCTGCACCGGAAACCGGTTCAGGTAATGCAGGTTGGAGAAGCCGGTCCCGAAGTCGTCCACCGCCAGCAGGATGCCGTGCTGCTCGAACATGTCGAAGCAGCGCCGCAGGGTGTCGCTGTCGCGGATCAGGGCCGACTCGGTGAGTTCCAGCTCCAGCCGCTCCGGCGCCAGGCCGTGCTGCCGGCACAGGGCGATGACGCGCTCGCCGAAGTCGCGGTCGCGCAACTGCACGGCCGATACGTTCACCGAGATGCGGTCGAAGGCGATGCCGGCCTGCTGCCAGGCCGCCGCCTGGCGGCAGGCCTCGCCCAGCACCCACTCGCCGAGCCGGGCGATCTCGCCGCACTGCTCGGCGATGGGGATGAATTCGGCCGGGCTGCAGTAGCCCTGCCCGGGACGGTGCCAGCGCACCAGCGCCTCGATGCCGGGCGCGCGCTTGCCGCTGACATGCACCAGCGGCTGGTACACCAGCGAGAACTCCTCGCGGTCGAGCGCGCCATGCAGGGCATGCTCGATCTCCAGCCGGCGCTGCGCCCGCACCAGCACGTCCTGGCTGTAGTAGTGGTAGGTATTGCGGCCGGACTCCTTGGCCGCGTACATCGCCGCGTCGGCGGCGCGCAGCAGGTTGTCGAAGCTGCACAGCGTCTCGTCCTGCAGCGCGATGCCGACGCTGGCGCCGACCTTGAGCAGCTTGTCGCCGGCATGCAGCGGCTCGGCCAGCGCGGCGATCAGCTTGCGCGCGACGTGCCCGGCATCCTCCGGCTCGGCCAGGTCGCGCAGCACCACCACGAACTCGTCGTCGCTGAAGCGGCCGAACAGGTCGTTGTTGCGCAGGTTCTGGTGCAGGCGGCCGGCGGCCAGCTTCAGCAGGGTGTCGCCGGTGGCATGGCCGAAGGAGTCGTTGATGCTCTTGAAGCCGTCCAGGTCGACCAGCAGCATCGCCAGCGTGGTGCCGCGCTCGCGGGCCTGGACCATCGCCTCCTCGGCCTGCTCGCGCAGCAGGAAGCGGTTGGGCAGGCCGGTCAGCAGGTCGTAGTGCGCCAGCAGCTCGATGCGTTCGCTGGCCTCGCGCTCGTGGGTGATGTCGCGCAGCAGCACCACGAACCGCGCCGGCAGGCCTTCGCGCTGGTCCAGCTCGACCAGCACCTGCACCCAGACGCGCTGGCCCGAGTGCCGGTAGAAGCACAGCTCAAGCTGCTCGGGCAGGCCGCCCTCGGCGATCCTGATCAGTGCCGCCTCGAACGCGTCGCGCGAATCCTGGGTGTACATCGCCAGCGCTTCGTCCAGGCTGATGTCCATCTTGCGCAGGCCATGGATGCGGTAGCACTCCTCGGTCCACTGCATGCGCCGCGTGACCAGCTCGATCTCGCAGCCGCCGATCCTCCCCAGCGCGGAAACCCGGTTGAGCAGCTCGGTGCGCCAGCGGATCAGGGCGTCTGTCTGGCGCTGGCTGCTGACGTTCTGCACCTGCCCCAGCACGCGCTGCACGCGCGCCTGGCCGTCGAACATCGGCTGCGCCCAGATGCGCAGGTACAGCGGCGATTCGCGGCCGCGCACGATCTCCACTTCCACGTCCACCACGTGCCCGTCGCGGCGCATCCGCCGCCAGGCACTGCAGAACTGGATGGCCGATTCGCGCGACAGATGCTGCAGCCAGCCGCGAAGGCCGGATACCTGGCGGGCATCGATGCCCACCAGCGCCTCCAGCTCCTGCGACCACCACAGCTGCCCATGGGCGATGTCCCACGACCAGCTGCCCATGCTGGCGATGCGCTGGGCCTCGTGCAGCAGCGCCTGCTGGTCGCGCAACTGCTGTTCCTGCAGCTTGGACTCGTGGATGTCGGTATGGGTGCCGATCATCCGCAGCGGCGTGCCGTCGCCGGCGCTGGAGACGACCTGGCCGCGATCGAGCACCCAGCGCCACTCGCCGTTGCGCTGGCGCAGGCGGAACTCGCAGGCATAGCTCGGCGTGGCGCCGCCCAGGTGCGCCTGCACCGCCTCGCGCAGCCGCTGCCGGTCGTCCGGATGCACCAGTTCGAACAGCTGCGACGAGTTGCCGGGCACCTCGTCGGGCCGGTAGCCGAGCATGCCGGCCCAGCGTGCGGAGCGATAGGTGCGGTCGCTGGCGATGTCCCAGTCCCACAGGCCGTGGCCGGCGCTCTGCACGGCGATTTCCCAACGGCTGGCATCCTGCTCGCCGGGCGCGCCGGGCACGCTCACGGTAAAGGCGAGCAGATGGCCCTGCGCATCCTGGACCGCGCGCAGGCTGGCCTCGATCCGCTGCTCCTCGCCACCGGGCAGCACGCACGGCGCCTGCCCGCCACCGCGGGCCAGCGACTCGCGCATCGGCGCCAGCAGGTCCTGATAGGCCTGCAAGGTGGTGGCCAGCCCCATCGCCTGCGCCGCACGGTTGGCGGCCAGCGGACGGCCGGCAGCATCCAGCACGGCCAGCGCCGAGTTGAGCGGATGCTGCAGCAGGCTGGCAATGAGTCCTCGATCCACACCGAATATCCAGTTGCCCCGGAAGCCGGGGATGCAGGGGTTAGCGGCGGCGCCAGGGTTTAATTGAGCCGACCTGGATGCCGTTAAGATGGCGGCTGCCGGTTGCCTCCCTCCGTCCAGGCCATGCCTACAGATTCCCCCGCCACACCCCCAGGCCCGCTTCCCGCACCGCCGCCGGTGCGGCGATGGAGGCCCGGCGTCGGCTGGATCTGCGCGATCTACCTGCTGCTGGGCGCGCTGTGGATCCTGCTGGGCGACGCGCTGATCCAGGCCATCGCGTCCGATCCGGCCGCGATCTTCCGACTGCACACGACCAAGGACCTGCTGTACGTGGTGGCCACGGCGCTGCTGCTGTATCTGCTGCTGCGACCCTTTGTCGCACGAGCCACGGCCGCGCGCGCGACACAGGAGCAATCCGAAGCGGCCTATCGCGAACTGTTCGAATCCAGCCCCAGCCCGATGCTGGCATACGACCTGCAGACGCTGCGCATCCTCGAGGCCAACCGCGCCGCGCTGGCGTTCTTCGGCTGGGAACGCGAGCAGCTCCTCGGCCGGACGCTGCTGGACCTGTGGCCGGCGCAGCAGGCCGCGCGCATGCACGACCTGGTCGACGCGATACGCCGGGACCGGGCCCCCAGGCGCCTGCCCGGCGAGGAACTGGTCGACAGCCAGGGCCGCCTGCGCCGGGTCGAGACCCAGGGCAACTGCATCCGCTACAAGGGGCGCCTGGTGCGCCTGGTGATCGTCACCGACCGCAGCAGCGAACAAGAGGCCCAGCAGCGCCGCGACCTGGCGATGGCGCGGCTGGAGGAAGCGCAGGTCATCGCCCGGCTCGGCTCGTGGGAGCTGGACCCGGCCAGCGGCCTGGGCCGCTATTCCGACCAGGCCTATCTCATCCTCGGCCGCCAGCCGCCTTCGCCGCCGCAGGCGCACCGGCTGCAGGACCTGCTGGTGGCCGCCGACAGCGTCACCCAGGCCCGCATCGAGGCCCTGATCGACGACATCGGGCGCGGCCACCACCTGCAGATCGACGTGCTGCTGCCGCTGGCCACGCCCGACCTGCAGCTGCGGACCGTCCATCTGCGCGGCGGCCCGGTGGTGCAGGAGGACGGCAGCGCGATCTACCGCGGCACGCTGCAGGACGTGACCGAGCACGAGGAGTCGCGCCGCCTGCTGCACGAACGCGAGGACCAGTTCCGCGAACTGGTGCGGGTACTGCCCGACGGGGTGCTGATCCTGTACGACGAACGGGTGATCTATGCCAACAGCGCCTGTGCGGCGCAGTTCGACCATCCGGTGGAAGCGCTGCTGGGCGAACCGCTGCGGCAGCTGGTGGCCGCGTCCGACCTGGACGCGGTGCGCGGGCACCTGCGGCAACCGCCGCCGGACACCGTCACCGCACGCATGCACCGCGCCGACGGCTCGCTGTTCCAGGCCGGGCTGACCCTGGGCGAAGTACGCTACAGCGGCCGCGACTGCAGGCTGCTGGTCGTGCGCGACCTGACCGAGCCCGAGCGCATGCGCGACGCCCTGGCGGCCGGCAATGCCGAACTGCAGGCGATGGCGCGGCGGCTGTTCTCGCTGCAGGAGGACGAGCGCCGCGCGATCTCGCGCGACCTGCACGACGACATCGGCCAGGCGATCACCGCGATGAAGCTGTCCGCGCACGCGGCGATGGAGGAGGACGACGACGCCCGCCGCAACGAGGACCTGGCCGAGATCGGCCACCTGGCCGATGCCACCGTCGGCAAGCTGCGCAACCTGTCGATGCTGCTGCGCCCGCCGCAGCTGGACGCGCTCGGCCTGGAGGCGGCGCTGCGCTGGCAGGCCAACATGCTGTTCCGCGCCTCGCCGGTGCGGCTGCAGGTGGACATCGCCACGCTGCCGCAGCGCCCCGGCAAGGAGGCCGAGCAGGCCTGCTTCCGCATCGCCCAGGAGAGCCTCACCAACGTATTGCGCCATGCCTGCGCCGGCGAGGTGCGGATCGGCCTGGACGACGAGGACGGCCGCGGCCTGCGCCTGCAGGTCAGCGACGACGGCGACGGCTTCGATCCGGACGGCCCGCGCGGCCTCGGCCTGATCATCATGCGCGAACGCGCCCAGGCCGCGGGAGGGTCACTGAACCTGCATACTGCGCCGGGTGCCGGCACCCGGATCGAGCTGTACCTGCCCTATGCCGCCCTGCGCGAGCACAACCCCAAGGAACCCTGAGCGGCGATGTGGAATCCGGTGACCGAAGCCGAGCAAGGACTTCCGCCGCGCCTGGGCGCGGGCAATCCCGAGCTGGCGGCGATGGTGCGCGAGGCGCTGTCCGGCGGCACCGGGCTGGTACTGATGCACGTGGACATCGACCACTTCGCCTCGGTCAACGAGAACATGAGCGCCGACATCGGCGACCAGGCGCTGGTGCTGCTGGCGCAGCGCCTGCGCGACTACCTGCGCGGGCGCGGCATGCTGTGGCGCCACGGCAGCGACGAGATGGTCATCGCGGTGCCGCGCACGCCCGACTGCCCCGCCCCGGAGGACCTGGCCGAGGACATCCGCCGCCAGATCGAGCTGCCGCTGTCGGTGCTGCCGTACACGCTGTTCATGACCGGCAAGATCGGCGTGAGCCTGTGCCCGGAACATGCGCGCTCGCTTTCCACCCTGCTCGACCAGGCCGAGGACGCGGCCTACCAGGCCGCGCGCGAAGGCGGCAACCTGGTGCGCGTGCATGCCGCCTACATGCCGTCCAGCGCGCACAGCGAGAGCATCATCGCCCGGCAGATCGTCGACGCCATCCCCAACGGCGAACTGCGGCTGCGCTACCAGCCCATCGTCAGCGCGCGCGACGGCCGCATCGTCGGCCTGGAAGCGCTGCTGCGCTGGCAATCGCCGACGCTGGGGATGCTGGTGCCGGAGCGCTTCATGCGCACCGCCGAGCGCCTCGGGGTGATCGTGCAGATCGGCTCCTGGGTGCTCGAGCATGCCTTCCGCCACGCGCGGCAGTGGCGCGACCAGGGTTTCGACGACTTCAACATCGCCATCAACGTCTCCACGCTGCAGCTGCTGCGGCCGAACTTCTTCGGCGAGACCATGGAGGTGCTGCAGGCCGCCGGCGTGCCGCCGGCCACGGTGACGCTGGAGATCAACGAGAGCGCGCTGACCAACAACGTCAACTTCGTCCACGAGACGCTGTCCAACCTGCGCCACGAGGGCATCAGCCTGTGCCTGGACAACTTCGGCACCGGCGACTCCAGCCTCAGCGCGCTGGTGCGCTACCCGGTGGACAAGCTCAAGATCGACCGCAGCTTCATCAAGAGCGCGCCGGCCGGCAACCGCGAGGCCGCCATCGCCCGCGCGATCGTCGCCATGGGCCACCAGCTGGGCATGACGGTGATCGCCAACGGCGTGGAATCGCAGGCGCAGCTCGGGTTCCTGCGCCGCAACGACTGCGATGCCTTCCAGGGCTACATGTTCGGCGAGCCGATGTCGGCCGAGTCGGCCGGGCTGGCGCTGCGGCGCCGCTACCTGCGCCCGGAATCGTTCACCGAGAGCCGCCCGGACCGCACCCTGCTGCTGCTCGACGACGAGGAGAACGTGCTGCGCTCGCTGGTACGGCTGTTCCGCCGCGACGGCTACCGCATCCTCGCCGCCGGCACCGTGCGCGACGCCTTCGACCTGCTGGCCACCAACGACGTGCAGGTGATCCTGTCCGACCAGCGCATGTCCGACATGAGCGGCACCGAGTTCCTGGGCCGGGTGAAGATGCTCTACCCGGACACCGTGCGGCTGGTGCTGTCCGGCTACACCGACCTGGCCACGGTGACCGAGGCGATCAACCGCGGCGCGATCTACCGCTTCCTGACCAAGCCGTGGAACGACGACGAACTGCGCGAGCACATCCGCCAGGCGTTCCGGACGCACGATGAGTTGCGTAACGGCCGGGAATAGGGATTCGGGATTGGGGATTCGCAAGAGCGGATTCAGCCGGATCCGGCAGTCTTGCCAATCCCCAATCCCCAATCCCGAATCCCCGCTTCACCGCGGCTGCCGCACCGGCAGCCAGATGCGGAAACAGGCGCCCTCGCCCGGCACGCTGCTGGCGTCGATGCGGCCGTGGTGCTTGTCGACGATGCTGTAGGAGATCGAAAGTCCCAGCCCGGTGCCGCTGCCCACCGGCTTGGTGGTGAAGAACGGATCGAAGATGCGCTTTAGCAGGTCCGGCGCGATGCCCGGGCCGTCGTCGCGGAACTCGATCCACACCTGCTGGCCCTCCTGCCCGGTGCTGACGACGATGGTGCCGCGCTCGGCGATCGCCTGGCCGGCGTTGAGCAGCAGGTTCATGTAGACCTGGTTGAGCTCGGACGGCAGGCACTCCACCAGCGGCAGCTGGCCGTACTTGCGCTCCAGCGTGACCTTGTACTTGAGCTCGTTCCAGATGATGTTGATGGTCGATTCGAGCCCGGCATGCAGGTCGGCCATCTTCCACGACTCGGAGCGGTCGGAGTAGGAGAAGTCCTTGAGGTCGCGCACGATCCGCGTCACCCGCTCGATGCCCTCGCGCGACTCGGCCATCAGCTGCGGCAGGTCGCGGCTGATGAAGTCGATGTCGAAGCGCTGGCGGATGTCGTCGATCTCCGGGATCAGCGCCTTCGGGTCGGGCGCGCGCAAGGCGCGCTCGTAGGCCTCGATCAGGGTGAACAGGCTGCGCAGGTACTCCTGCAGGCTGCCCAGGTTGGAATGCACGTAGCCGATCGGGTTGTTGATCTCGTGGGCCACGCCGGCGGCGAGCTGGCCGATGGAGGCCATCTTCTCCGACTGCAGCAGCTTTTCCTGGGTGCCGTTGAGCCGCAGATAGGCCTGGCGCAGCTCGGCATGGCGCTGCTGCAGCTCGCGCTCGTAGTCCTGCTGGCCCTCCATGGCATGGAACAGCACCAGGAAGGTGCCGCCGTTGTGATCGGGCTGGAAATACAGGTGCACGATCACCACCCGCTTGCCCACCGGCAGGCTGCCCGTCCACACCCCGCGGCTGCGCGCCTGGGCCAGTGCGCCGGGCGGCAGCAGGGCATCGAGGCGGTCGCCGACCCTGCCCGCCTCGCCGCCGGCGGCGTCGAGCAGCTGCCGGCGGGCCACCGGGTTGGCGAATATCAGGTCGCCGGCATCGTCCAGCAGCAGCAGTCCCTCGATCATCCGGTCGCCCAGGCCGAGCAGGGTCTGGCGCGAAGGCAGGATGGCCGAGGAGAGGATGGAACCGGTCGTGGTGTCTTCGCTCACGTGTGCAGGCATCGTGAATGGGAGCACCCATAGTACGCGGACGCCCGGCCGCGGAGGCCGCTTCGCGGTTCGGCCCCGGACGGTCGCTGCGCGCTGCGCGCATCCGCCAGTCGTGGGAGGCCACGTGGGGCACGCCCTGGCCCGCCTCATGCCTGAGAACCTGTCCACGATCTCAAGGTGGATGCCACACCTGCCGATCGTTCGCCGTGACCCAGGAATGACAAGTAGCGCCAGTCAGCTGTAGGAGCGACTTCAGTCGCGATGCGGCTCTACCGGGAAAGCCTCATCGCGACTGAAGTCGCTCCTACAGAAGATCGCGGACAGGTCCCGGGCGCCGAGGAACCGCCCAGACCCGCAGCCGGTCGATCGCATTGCGCCGACACGGCCGGCGCTCGGGGAGTCCCCGGCGCTGCGAATGGCGTTCAGGCCACGGCGATCGAACGGCTGGCCTGTACTGTGCTGGACTGCCCGCGGGCGTCGTAGGCCGGTGCGCTCTCGCTGCGGCCAAGCTGGCGCAGGGCCCAGTTGACCTCGCGGCGACGGCGCGAAAGCAGCGCCCCGTTGGCGCGGTTGGCCTCGGCCAGTTCGTGCAGGCGCTCGTGCGCGCCGTGCGGCACGTCCAGTTCCAGCGCGCGCAGGGCCTCGAGCTTGGCGGCGGTGGCCTGGATCAGCGCCTGCACGTCGTGCTCGATCAGTGCCTGGCGTTCGCCGGCGATCGCCTGGTCCAGGCGATCGAGCAACGCTAGCGGGCTGTCGCTCATCCGGCCAGCTGCTGGTCCAAGGCGATCATCTTGCTGGCGATGGCGTCGGCGTCGATCTTGTAGCTGCCGCTCTCCAGCGAGCTGCGTACCGCCTGCACCCGGCCGCTGTCGACCGCCGGTGCGGCGGAAAGCTCGCGCTGGATGGCCTGCAGGCCGGACGCCTCGCCGGTCAGGCGCAGGCTGTCGGGCGAAGCGACGGCATCGACCGGGCGGGAACGATCTTCGCCACCGGATGCCGCCTTTGCTGCCCCCACGGATGCGCTGCGCAGCGCCGCGGCGGTGGGCAGGGTGCCTTCGATTTTCTGGGTCATCACACGGATCCTATGTGGTACGCGATGGATAACGGCACGCCGCCGGGCAACTTTAGGGGAACGATACTCATCTGGTCACCACCACGTCACCATTGGCCGCCACCGTCCCCTGCAGCACGCGCCGCGAGGACAGGTTTTCGACGGTGACCCGCTCGTTCTCGCCGGCGTCGGCCAGGGCGCGGCCGGCCATGCGCACCTCGACCCCGCCGCGGCGCGCGATCAGGGCGACGCTGTCGCCGCGCCGGACCAGCCGCGGCGCCACCAGGTCGGTGGCCGACAGCAGGCTGCCCGCCGAGAGCGTGCGCCGGGCCACGCGCCCCACGGCCATGGCCGGATCGGCCAGGGCCGCGCCGGCGATGCGCGAGGCGTCGCGCGTCTCGGTGACGATATCGGCCGGTCCGACGGTTTCCCCAGCGGCCAGCCCGCGGGCGAGCATCACCACATTCTGGTTGCGGCGCACCTTCAAGGGTACGAACAGACGCCAGCCGGCCGCCTGCGGACAGCTGACCTCGACCGTGCTGGTGCCGGTGGGCTGGGCCTGCAGCGCCACCGGGCACAGCGGCAGGCGCATGGCCGGGTCCAGCGTGGCCTCGGCCTGCGCACCGGTCCCCACGGTGGCCAGGGCGGCAGCGCGGATCGATTCGACAGGCTGGTAATCGGCCGCCCACGCCAGCGGCGGGAACAGCAGCAACAGCAGGAACAGGCGCATGGAGGGCTCCATGGGACGGATATGCCGCAGGCGATGCAAGGCGCGTGCCGGAGGCCGTGTCGAATGCCTGGGAGCGCAAGACCCTCGTGTGCCGAGGCACTCCCGGAACCGGGGTAGCGGCGTGCGCGCCAAACATCGGTTCTCGTCATTCCCGCGAACGCGGAAGGCGCTTTGCAGCGGCGCGAGGCGCTTCGCCACAGTCGAACGGGGAGCGGGGTCGATCATCCACGGGCCTCGGAGGCCGATCGCGACGACGTACATGGGTTCCCGATCGCGCGGGAGCGGCGGGAGCGACGAGCGACACTTCCCCCCGCCTGCACCGCCGAGCGACGGCAGCCGGCCGCCCTCGCCGCCGGGCTCAAGTTCCGGGCCGGGCGGGCCGATACCGCCAGCATGTCCCAAGACCTGCTCAACCGTATCGACCAGCGCACCCGGCTGGCCGGACACAATCGCCTGGCGCTGCTGCTGTTCCGGCTGGGCGGCCGTCAGCTTTTTGGCGTGAACGTGTTCAAGGTGCAGGAAGTGCTGCGCCGCCCCGAACTGTTCCAGGTACCGGGCCTGCCGGCACAGTTCTCCGGAGTGGCCGACGTGCGCGGGCGTTCGGTGCCGGTGCTCGACCTGGGCCTGGCCATCGGCCATCCCGAGCGCGAACCCGATGCCGACGTCTCGCCCGGCTACCTGGTGGTCACCGAGTTCAACCGCTCGGTGCAGGGCTTCCTGGTCAGCGGGGTGGAGCGCATCGTCAACATCGCGGTGGAGGACATCCATCCCCCGCCGGAACTGGGCGCCGAGGCCAGCTACCTGACCGCGGTGACGCGCTTCCAGGGCGAGCTGATCCAGGTGATCGACGTGGAAAGCGTGCTGGCCGACATCGCCCAGTCGCGTACCGATACCCAGCTCGATCCGGCGATGGCGCTGTCGTCCGAGGGCCCGCAGCTGCAGGTGCTGGTGGTGGACGACTCGCGCGTGGCGCGCCAGCAGATCCGCAGCGTGCTCGACCAGCTCGGCGTCGGCGCCACCCTGCTCTCGGACGGCAAGCAGGCGCTGGACCACCTGCTGCAGGTGCTGGCCGCCGGCGAGGACCCGTGCGAGCGCTATGCCATGGTGATCTCCGACATCGAGATGCCGGCGATGGACGGCTACACGCTGACGACGGAAATCCGGCGCAACCCGGGACTGGCCGGGCTGTACGTGCTGCTGCACACCTCTCTGTCGGGCGTGTTCAACAACGCCATGGTCGAGCGCGTGGGCGCCAATGCCTTCGTCGCCAAGTACAGCCCGCACGAACTGGCCGACCACGTGCTGGCGCGGCTGCGGGCGGTGGTCGAGGCCCACGCCGCCGCCTGAAGCGCTTGCCGCGGACACGAGCCGGCCTGCAACGGCGTGGCGGGCACGTGCTCGAAACGCTGCAGGAGCGCCGTAGGAGCGCCGTAGGAGCGACTTCAGTCGCGATGGGGCTCTACCGGTAAAGCCCCATCGCGACTGAAGTCGCTCCCACGGGACATTCCAAAGGGCGCTTCCACGGGGTTCTGGCACGCCGCTTGCAACTGCCCCGGCAACGACCCGCGGGAGTGCCGCATGGCCAACCTCATCAATGCCTACCTCGGCGTGCATGCCGATGCGCTGCCGCTGCGCGAGCAGCGCATGAAGCTGATCGCCAGCAACCTCAGCAACGTCGACACCCCCGGCTACAAGGCCCAGGACCTGGACTTCGACGCGGCGATACGCCAGGCGCAGGGCCAGTCCTCCGCCGGCGGCCAGCTGCAGGTGACCGACGCGCGGCACATCGCGCTGGGCGCCGACGGCCTCAATCCGTTCCAGATCACCCGCGAGGCCAGCCAGCCCAGCCTGGACGGCAACACCGTCGATCCGGACGCCGAACGCGCCGCCTACGGCCGCGCCGCGCTGGAGTACCGCGCCTCGCTGAGCTTCGTCGAGTCCAAGGTGCGCGGCCTGCTGACCGCGATCACCGGGCAATGAGCGATATCGCGCAAAAGCTCCCCTCCCCTTGTCCCGCTCGCGAGGCTGGGCACCCTCGGGGTGGAAGGCGCCCGAAGGGCGGATGGGGGCTGTTTGGAGCATGGGAAAGCAACAGCAAAAGCCCCCCATCCGGCGCTGCGCGCCACCTTCCCCCGCAAGCGGGAGAAGAGGAAACAAGGACAAACGCATGAGCAATCTTCCCATCTTCGACGTTGCCGGCTCGGCGCTGCAGGCGCAGTCGGTGCGCATGAGCACCATCGCCTCGAACCTGGCCAACGCCGATTCGGTCGCCGGCTCCGCCGAGGCCGTCTACAAGCCGATCGAGCCGATCTTCCAGGCCCAGCGCAATCCCGACGACTCCAGCCTGACCTCGGTCAAGGTCAAGGAGATCACCCAGAGCGACGCCCCGCCGATCAAGCGCTACGAGCCGGGCCACCCGCTCGCCGACGGCGACGGCTATGTGTATTCGCCCGACGTGGATCCGGTATCGCAGATGGTCAACCTGATCTCCGCCTCGCGCAATTACCAGGCCGGCGTGGAGGTGCTCAACACCGCCAAGGAACTGGCGCTGGCCACCTTGACCATGGGTCGCTGACCCCGTTCCCCTCCACGCCCCACCAGGACCCCGCCATGAGCAGCGTCGCCAGCGACATCTACAGCAGCCTGGGGCTGACCGCCTCCAGCACGACCACCTCCACCACCTCCTCCGACGCCCTCGGGCAGGCGGATTTCCTGAAGCTGATGACCGAGCAGCTCAAGCACCAGGACCCGCTCAACCCGATGGAGAACAGCGAGTTCCTCGGCCAGCTGGCGCAGTTCTCCACGGTCCAGGGCATCAACAGCCTGCAGAGCACCGTCGAGGGCTTCGCCACGGCGCTGAGCAGCGACCAGGTGCTGCGCGGCGCGGCGCTGGTCGGGCACGAGGTGCTGGTGCCCTCGGCCAAGCTCGCGCTCGACGACGCGGACGGCACGGTCAACGGCGTGGTCGCGGCGACCGCCGCCGGCACCATCAACTTCGACATCAGCGACGCCAACGGGCAGCTGGTCAAGACGCTCAGCGTGCAGGCCGACGCCAGCGGCGAGGTGGCGTTCTCCTGGGACGGCACCGATGCCAACGGCCAGCGCATGGCCGCCGGCACCTACTCGGTCGCCGCCACCCAGATCGACGCCAGCAACGGCGAGAAGACCACGCTCTCCACCTATGTGCAGGCGCCGGTGGAAAGCGTGACCGTCGGCTCCGACGGGCTGTACCTGAACCTCAAGGGGCTGGGAGCGGCCCCGATCGACTACGTGCTCCGCGTCAGCTGAGCCGGCAACCCCAAGAACGAAACGGAGTCCATCCATGGCTTTCAATACCTCGTTGTCCGGCATCAACGCAGCCAATGCCGACCTGAACGTCACCTCCAACAACATCGCCAACGTCAACACCACCGGCTTCAAGGAATCGCGCGCCGAGTTCGCCGACATGTTCCAGAGCACCAGCTACGGGCTGGCGCGCAATGCGGTGGGCTCGGGCGTGCGCGTCAGCAACGTCGCCCAGCAATTCTCGCAGGGCAACATCGACCCGACCGGGCGCAGCCTGGACCTGGCGATCTCGGGCGAGGGCTTCTTCACCCTGTCGCTGAACGGGGCGCGCGTGTACAGCCGCGCCGGCAACTTCCAGAGCGATGCCAACGGCTACGTCGTCGACCCGCAGGGCGCGCGCCTGCAGGTGTTCGCGCCCAACGCCAACGGCAACGGCTTCGACGTCGGCCGCCTGACCGACCTGCAGCTGCTGACCACCGACAGCGCGCCCAAGCAGACCACCACGGTCAACCTGGCCTTCACCCTGCCGGCCAATGCCTCCGAGCCCACGGTCTCGCCGTTCGACCCGGCCGACTCCAACAGCTACAACCACTCCACCGGCGGCATCACCGTCTACGACTCGCTGGGCGTGAGCCACACCCAGACCTCGTACTTCGTCAAGACCGCCAACACCGGTGAGAACGGCGAGAACACCACCAACACTTGGCAGGTCTACAACTACGTCGACGGCGAGCAGGTCGGCGATCCGACCACGCTGGAGTTCTCCGACACCGGCGCCCTCACCGTCCCGGCCGCCCCCGGCATCATCGCCCTGGGCGACTTCACCCCGAGCACCGGCGCCGGCGTGCTGAGCATGTCGCTGGACATCAGCGGATCGACCCAGTACGGCGAATCCTTCGCGCTGCGCGACACCCGCCAGGACGGCTATGCCAGCGGCAAGCTCAACGAGATCAGCATCGACACCACCGGCGTGGTGTACGCGCGCTACTCCAACGGCGCCGACCAGGCGCTGGGCCAGGTCGCGCTGACCACCTTCGTCAACCCGCAGGGCCTGCAGTCGCAGGGCAACAACCATTGGGCCGAGAGCTACGCCTCCGGCAACCCGCGCACCGGCGCACCGGACACCTCCGACTTCGGCCAGATCGAGGCCGGCTCGCTGGAAGCGTCCACGGTCGACCTGACCGAACAGCTGGTCAACATGATCGTGGCCCAGCGCAACTTCCAGGCCAACGCGCAGATGATCACCACCCAGGACCAGATCACCCAGACCGTCATCAACATCAGGTAACGCCGGGATTGGGGAGTCGGGATTGGGGATTCGCAGAAGCGGATCCCCGCATCCCCTTGGTCGCCGTCCTCGTCGACGCACCCCGCCCCGCGTCCCGCTCTTGCCAATCCCCAATCCCGACTCCCCAATCCCGGCCCCAGCCCATGGACAAAGCCCTCTACGTCGCCATGACCGGTGCCCAGGCCTCGCTGCAGGCCCAGGGCACGGTCTCGCACAACCTGGCCAACGCCAATACGCACGGCTTCAAGGCCGCGCTGGCCAATACCCGGGCGTTCCCGATCCAGGGCAACGGCTATCCCTCGCGCATCGATGCGATGCACGTGGACCAGGGCTTCGACCGCGGCCTCGGCGCGCAGCAGGTCACCGGCAACGCGCTGGACGTCTCGCTGCGCCAGGACCGCTGGCTGGCGGTGCAGGCCAGCGACGGCAGCGAGGCCTACACCCGCGGCGGCGAATTGACGCTCACCGCCAACGGCCAGCTGGTCACCAACGGCGGCCGCGCGGTACTGGACGAGGCCGGCAACCCGATCGCGATACCGCCCAACCAGGCCCTGGAGATCGGCAGCGACGGCACGATCTCGATCATCCCGCAGGGCGAAGGCCCGCAGACGATGCTGCAGCTCACCCGCATGCGCGTGGTCGAGGCCCCGGCCGAACGGCTGCAGCGCGGCGGCGATGGCTTGATGCGCAACACCGACCCCACCCAGCCGTTCGTCCAGGCCACCGGCAAGGCGCTGGACAGCGGCTCGCTGGAAGCCAGCAACGTCGATGCGGCCGGCGCGCTGGTGCAGATGATCCAGCTGCAGCGCCAGTTCGAGATGCAGGTGAAGGTGATCAAGCACGGCGACGAGAACGCGCAGTCGGCCAACACCCTGCTGCGGGTGAGTGGGTAGGAAGCCGGGATTGGGGATTCGGGATTGGGGATTCGTGAAGAGCAGTAACGCCTTCGCGAATCCCCAATCCCGAATCCCGAATCCCAACCTTTCGGCACAACGATTGCATGTACACCGGCAACGGCGCAGATCCGGCGCCCCAGCGAGGAGCGAGGACATGAATCAGGCCCTGTGGGTCGCCAAGACGGGACTGGACGCGCAGCAGACGCGCATGTCGGTCGTCTCGAACAATCTGGCCAACACCAACACCACCGGCTTCAAGCGCGATCGCGCCCAGTTCGAGGACCTGCTGTACCAGCAGCTGCGCCAGCCCGGCGGCGCGACCTCGGCGCAAACCCAGCTGCCGACCGGCCTGCAGCTCGGCACCGGCGTGCGCGTGGTCGCCACTTCCAAGGACTTCGCCCAGGGCAACCCGCAGCAGACCGGGCGCGCGCTGGACGTGATGGTCAACGGCCGCGGCTTCTTCGAGGTGCTGCTGCCCGACGGCACCTCCGCCTACACCCGCGACGGCAGTTTCCAGCTCAACGACCAGGGCGAACTGGTCACCAGCAGCGGCTATCCGGTGCAGCCGGGCATCCAGATCCCCGAGGGCGCGCAGTCGATGACGGTCGGCACCGACGGCACCGTCACCGTGCAGGTGGCCGGCCAGGCGCAGTCGCTGGAAGTCGGTTCGCTGACGCTGACCGACTTCATCAATCCCTCCGGCCTGCAGTCCAAGGGCGAGAACCTGTACGTGGAGACCACCGCCTCCGGGCCGGCGCAGAACGGCACCCCCGGCCTCAATGGCCTGGGCACCATGGTGCAGGGTTCGCTGGAGGGCAGCAACGTCAACGTGGTCGAGGAACTGGTGAGCATGATCGAGACCCAGCGCGCCTACGAGATGAACGCCAAGGCCATCTCCACCACCGACTCCATGCTCAGCTACCTCAACAACAACGTCTGACCACGGACATCACCACCATGGCCCGCCCTTCCTCACTCGTCCGCATCGCCCCGCTGGTGCTGCTCCCGGCCCTGCTCGGCGGCTGCGTGGCCGCCGGCGACATCCGCCCGTACGCGCCGATGGCGCCGATCGTGCCGGTCGTCGCGCCCAGCGCCGAACCCAGCGCCGGCGCGATCTATGCCGCCGGCCCGAGCCTGAACCTGTACGGCGACCGCCGCGCCCGCGAGGTCGGCGACCTGCTCACCATCACCCTGGTGGAAAGCACCACCGCCCAGACCACCGCGACCACCGGCATCAGCAAGAGCACCGACATCGCCATGGGCGCGCCGACTCTGCTCGGCCGCGGCGTCACCGTCGGCGGCACCGCGATCCTGGAGAACTCGGCCAGCTCCGACCACAGCTTCGACGGCTCGGGCCAGAGCGCGCAAAGCAACAAGCTGCAGGGCAGCGTCACCGTGACCGTGGTCCAGCGCCTGCCCAACGGCAACCTGGTGGTGCAGGGGCAGAAGAACCTGCGCCTGAACCAGGGCGACGAGCTGGTGCAGATCCAGGGCATCGTGCGCGCCGCCGACGTCGCCCCGGACAACACCGTCCCCTCCAGCAAGGTGGCCGAGGCACGCATCGCCTACGGCGGCCGCGGCGCGGTGGCGCAGTCCAACGCGATGGGCTGGCTGGGCCGCTTCTTCAACTCGCGGCTGTCGCCGTACTGAGGCCTCCATGAAGCCGTTCCCCCCTTTCCTGCGCATCGCCGCCGCACTGCTGGCCTCGCTGGCACTGGCCGCCCCGGCCGCGGCCGAGCGCATCAAGGACCTGGCCCAGGTCGGCGGCGTGCGCGGCAATGCGCTGGTCGGCTACGGCCTGGTGGTCGGCCTGGACGGCAGCGGCGACCGTACCAGCCAGGCGCCGTTCACCGTGCAGAGCCTGAAGAACATGCTCGGCGAGCTGGGCGTCAATGTCCCGTCCAGCGTCAATCCGCAGCTGAAGAACGTGGCCGCGGTGGCGATCCACGCCGAGCTGCCGGCGTTCGCCAAGCCGGGCCAGCCGATCGACGTGACCGTGTCCTCGATCGGCAACTCGGTGTCGCTGCGCGGCGGCTCGCTGCTGATGGCCCCACTTAAGGGCGCCGACGGCCAGGTCTATGCCATCGCCCAGGGCAACCTGGTGGTCGGCGGCTTCGGCGCGCAGGGCAAGGACGGTTCGAGGATCTCGGTGAACGTGCCCAGCGTGGGCCGCATCCCCAACGGCGCCACGGTCGAGCGCGCCCTGCCCGACGTGTTCGCCGGCAGCGGCGAGATCACCCTGAACCTGCACCAGAGCGACTTCACTACCGTATCGCGGATGGTGGCGGCATTGGACGACAACTTCGGCCCCGGCGTGGCCCGCGCGGTCGATGGCGGTACCGTGGCGGTGCGGGCACCGACCGATCCCGGCGCCCGCATCGGCATGCTGGCGCGCATCGAGAACCTGGAGCTGACCCCCGGCAGCGCACCGGCCAAGGTGGTGGTCAACGCCCGCACCGGCACCGTGGTGATCGGCTCGCTGGTACGGGTGAGCCCGGCGGCGATCTCGCACGGTTCGCTGACCGTGACCATCAGCGAGTCGGCCAACGTCAGCCAGCCCAATGCCTTCGGCGGCGGCCAGACGGTGGTGACGCCGCAGTCCAACGTCAGCGCCAGCCAGGAGGGCAACCGCATGTTCAAGTTCGAGGGCGGCACCACGCTCGACGAGATCGTGCGCGCGGTCAACGAGGTCGGCGCCGCCCCCGGCGACCTGATCGCCATCCTCGAGGCGCTGCGCCAGGCCGGCGCGCTGAGCGCGGAGCTGGAGGTGATCTGACATGCGCATCGCCGCCTCCCCCATCGAACTGAACCCGCAGACCGGCAGCGATCCGCAGAAGATCGACCAGGTCTCGCGCCAGCTCGAAGGCCAGTTCGCGCAGATGCTGATCAAGAGCATGCGCGATGCGAGCTTCGGCGATTCGCTGTTCCCCGGCGAGAACCAGATGTTCCGGGAGATGTACGACCAGCAGATCGCCAAGGCGATGACCGAGGGCAAGGGCCTGGGCCTGTCGGCGGTGATCGCGCGCCAGCTGGGCAAGACCGACGCGGCGGCGCAGGCCCCCGCGGACACCTCGACCGGCGGCACCTCGATCAGCGGCGCCCAGGCCGCCCGCGCCTACTCGCTGGTGGCCGGCCGCTCCGGCGGCGACGTGCTGCCGCTGCAGCAGGCCGCGCCCGCCCTGGACCTGATCGCCGGCCGCGACACCTCCAGCCTGCACGCATCGCTGGGCCGGGGCACGGCCGAGGACTGGTCGCTGGACGACCGCTGGACGCTGCCGGCCGGCGAAGCCGCCGGTACCACCGACACCGCGTCCAGCGACAGCGTGGCCCAGGCGGCCGCGCAGGCCGCCGCCGCCAGCCTCGGCGAGCGCACCCCGGAAGGCTTCGTCGCCAGGATCTGGGGCCACGCCCAGCAGGCCGCGCGCGAACTGGGGGTGGACCCGCGCGCGCTGGTGGCGCAGGCGGCGCTGGAAACCGGCTGGGGCCGCAAGGGCATCACCCGCGGCAACGGCAGCGACGCCAACAACCTGTTCGGCATCAAGGCCACCGGCTGGTCCGGCGAGCGCGTCAATGCCGGCACCCACGAGTACGTCGGCGGCGTCAAGCGCAGCGAGCGCGCCGACTTCCGCGCCTACGGCTCGGCGGCGGAAAGCTTCTCGGACTACGTCCGCCTGCTCAAGACCAGTCCGCGCTACCAGCAGGCGCTGCAGGCCGGTACCGACGTGCGCAGGTTCGCGCAGGGCCTGCAGCGCGCCGGCTACGCCACCGACCCGGCCTATGCCGCCAAGATCGCCGCGATCGCCGCCGGCCCCACCATCGGTCGCGCCGTGGCCGCGGTGGGCGATGCCGCGACCGGGCTGATGCGCGGCTTCGCCAGCAACGCCGACCCGGCCGGGCCGGCCACCACCCGACGCTGAGGTAATCGCCCATGTCCGTCCTGTCCACCGGCACCGGCGCCCTGATCGCCTTCCAGCGTGCGCTGTCCACCGTCAGCCACAACGTCGCCAACATCAACACCGAAGGCTACAGCCGGCAGACGGTGTCGTTCGCCACGCGCACGCCCACCGACCAGGGCTACGGCTATGTCGGCAACGGCACCAAGATCACCGACATCAGCCGCGTCGCCGACCAGCTGGCGATCTCGCGCCTGCTCGATTCCGGCGGCGAGCTGTCGCGGCTGCAGCAGCTGTCCTCGCTGGCCGATCGCGTGGACAGCCTGTTCTCCGACACCGCCACCAGCGTCTCCGGGCTGTGGTCCGGCTTCTTCGACTCGGCCAGCGCGCTGTCCTCCAACGCGTCCTCCACCGCCGAGCGGCAGAACGTACTGGACAGCGCCAACTCGCTGGCCACCCGCTTCAAGCAGCTCAACGGCCAGCTCGACAGCCTGTCCAGCGAGGTCAACAACGGACTGATCGCGGCCACCGACGAGGTCAACCGGCTCACCCAGCAGATCGCCAAGCTCAACGGCCAGATCGGCAACAACGCCGCCAGCGCCTCGTCGGACCTGCTCGACCAGCGCGACCGGCTGATCTCGCAGCTGGTCGGCTACACCGGCGGCACCGCCGTGACCCAGGACGGCGGCGCGATCAACATATTCACCCCCGGCGGGCAGGCGCTGGTGGTGGGCACCACCGCATCCTCGCTGACCACCGTGGCCGATCCCTACCAGCCGACCCGGCTGCAGCTGGCGCTGCAGACCCAGGGGCTGAACGTGGCGATCAGCGACAAGGCGATGGGCGGGCAGATCGGCGGCCTGCTGGAGTTCCGCAGCAGCGTGCTCGATCCCACCCAGGCCGAACTCGGGCGCCTGGCCGTGGGCCTGGCCACCAGCTTCAACGATGTCCACGCGCAGGGCGTGGACCTGTACGGCGCGCTGGGCGGGGACTTCTTCGACCTGGCCGCGCCCGGCGTGGCCGCCAACCCGGCCAATACCGGCAGCGCGGCGCTGAGCGCCAGTTTCGGCGACCTGTCCGCGCTGGACGGGCAGAACCTGCTGCTCAAGTTCGACGGCAGCAACTGGAGCGCGAGCCGCACCGACACCGGCGCCAGCGTGGCCCTCAGCGGAAGCGGCAGCGCCGACGATCCGCTGGTGGTCAATGGCGTCGAGCTGGTGGTCTCCGGCAGCGCCGCCGCCGGCGACAGGTTCCTGCTGCAGCCCACCGCCGGCGTGGCCGGCAGCCTGTCGGTGGCGATCACCGACACCTCGCGCATCGCCGCCGCCACCGCGGTCAAGGCCAGCGCGACGCTGTCCAACATCGGCACCGGTGCCATCAGCGACGTGCAGGTGACCGACGCGAGCGATCCCGCCCTGCTCGCGTCAGCGTCCATCGAGTTCATCGACGCCACCCAGTACACCATCGACGGCGAAGGTCCCTACCCCTACAGCGCCGGCCAGACCATCAGCGCCAACGGCTGGAGCTTCACCCTCGATGGCGCCCCCGCCGCCGGCGACAGCTTCTCCGTCGGTCCCACCGGCGCCGGTTCCAGCGACAACGGCAACGCCAAGCTGCTGGCGGCGGTGGAGAACCTAAAGGCCTTCAACGGCGGCACCGTCACCCTCAGCGGCGCGGTCTCCGGGCTCACCACCGCGGTCGGCTCGGCCGCCCGCGCGGCCGACTACGCCTCCGAGGCGCAGAAGATCATCAACGACCAGGCCCAGGCCACGCGCGATTCCATCTCCGGGGTCAACCTGGACGAGGAAGCGGCCGATATGCTCAGGCTGCAGCAGGCCTACCAGGCCGCCTCGCAGCTCATCTCCACCGCCGACACGATGTTCCAGACCATCCTGAGCGCCGTCAGCCGATGAACACCCGCATCTCCACCAGCATGATGTTCAGCCAGTCGGTGGCCACCATGCTAGCCAAGCAGACCAAGATGGCGCACCTGCAGCAGCAGCTCTCCACCGGGCTCAGGCTGGTCACCGCCAAGGACGACCCGGTGGCCGCCGGCACCGCGGTCGGGCTGGACCGGGCGCTGGCGTCGCTGGAGCAGTTCGGCAAGAACGCCAACACCGTGCAGAACCGGCTGGGCCTGCAGGAGAACGCGCTGGCGCAGGCCGGCGAGATCATGGCGCGCGTCAACGATCTGACCATCCAGGCCAACAGCAGCGTGCTCACTTCCGACGACCGCCAGGCCATCGCCAGCGAGCTGTCCACCCTGCACGACAGCCTGCTGAGCCTGGCCAACAGCACCGACGGCACCGGCCGCTACCTGTTCGGCGGCGCCGCCGACGACAGCGCGCCCTTCGCCAAGGTCAACGGCCAGGTGGTCTACAACGGCGACCAGACCCAGAAGAAGGTGGAGGTCGCGGCCGACACCTTCGTGTCCGACGCGCTGCCGGGCAGCGAGATCTTCATGCGCATCCGTACCGGCGACGGCACCGTGGACGGACACGCCGCCACCGCCAACACCGGCACGGGCATGCTGCTGGACCTCGGCCGCGACGCCAGCACGGGCGGCTGGGACGGCGGCAGCTACACCGTGCAGTTCACCGCCGAGGACACTTACACGGTGCTCGACAGCGCCGGCAACGAAGTCGCCAGCGGCAGCTACAGCAGCGGCGAGGACATCGTCTTCGCCGGCCTGCGCATGCGCATCGAGGGACAGCCGGCCGCCGGCGACAGCTTCGGCATCGGCGCATCCGCCAGCAAGGACGTGTTCTCCACGATCACCGACCTGGTCGCCGCCCTCGGCACCGATCCGGTCACCGATACCGAGAAGGCGGCGCAGCAGAACACCCTGCAGTCATCGCTGCGCGACATCGCGCAGGCATCGTCGAAGATGATCGACTCGCGCGCCGCCGGCGGCGCGCAACTGGCGGCGATCGAGACCGCGACCGAAGTGCGCGCCGCCAACGAAGTCACCCTCAAGACCACCCTGTCCTCCATCCGCGACCTCGACTACGCCGAGGCGATAGGCCAGTACCAGCTCGAACAGACGGCGCTGCAGGCGGCGCAGAGCATCTTCCTGCAGATGCAGAACATGTCGCTGTTCAACAAGCTCGGCTGACGCTGCGCCCATGCGACCGAGGGCCCGGCTCGCCTCGTGGCGCCGGGCCTTTTCCCTGGTGGGCGCTTTCGTCCCCGCATTCGTCTGATCCGGGTACACACCGGAAAAGCCAGGACCGTCGTTCCCGCGCAGGCGCGGACCCAGCGTCTTCCGTCCGGATCGCGCTCTTGCCCGGGCCACCGACTCCCCGCTCCGCATCCGGACGACCAGCAGCGACCGAGCTGGATCGGCACCGTGGAAAATCATTCCTAAAGTTTCCGGCGGCGCCGCCGAATCTGTTCCTCCTGTCCTGTCGCAAGTCCTTGTGGACTTGGAAAAAAAGCCGAAAAAACCTCGCGACGCGCTAAAGCTTGTTGACACCTCGCCGTTATTCATTCCAGCAGCGGCAACGGCCAAATGATGGCCCCCCTGCGAAAGGCTCCAGGCAATCTTGGATTGCCGGAAAAATCGCTCAGAGGAGAAATCAAGATGGCACAGGTAATCAACACCAACGTTATGTCGCTGAACGCCCAGCGCAACCTCAACACCAGCAGCGCGAGCATGGCGACCACCATCCAGCGCCTGTCCTCGGGCCTGCGCATCAACAGCGCCAAGGACGACGCCGCCGGCCTGGCGATCAGCCAGCGCTTCACCACCCAGATCCGCGGCATGGACGTGGCCTCGCGCAACGCCAACGACGGCATCTCGCTGGCGCAGACCGCCGAAGGCGCGCTGAGCGAGATCGGCAACAACCTGCAGCGCATCCGCGAGCTGTCGGTGCAGTCGGCCAACGCCACCAACTCCACCACCGACCGCGAGGCGCTGCAGTCCGAAGTGACCCAGCTGCTGTCGGAAATCGACCGCGTCGCCAAGCAGTCCGACTTCAACGGCACCAAGCTGCTGGACGGCAGCTTCAGCGGCGCCCTGTTCCAGGTCGGCGCCAATGCCGGTCAGGCCATCGCCATCGACAAGGTGGTGGATGCCAAGGTCTCCTCGCTGGGCGGCTCGAATTTCGACAGTGGCGTCTCCGCCACCGGAACCACTGCCATCACCCAGTTGGATGCAACTGCCGGGCTGACGGAAGAAGTCAAGCTGAGCGGTTCCATTGGCGGCACCAGTTTCGAAGTCGTGGTAGCCAAGGGCAGCGACCAGGCAGCTATCGACAAGGCACTGGCCAGCGCAATCAACTCCAAGATCGGCGAGAGCGGCATCTACGCTGCGGTATCGGATACCGACGGCTCACTGACGCTGACCTCGGTCAAGAGCGGGGAGACCATCACCGACACGGCCGAGAACCCGATTCTGTCGCTGAGCTACGCCGTACGCGACACCGATGACAAGACCAAGTGGGCTGCCGCCACCGACCTAACCACCGCTTACACCGCAGGCGATGCCGAGACCGATGTCTACGCCGGCAGCATCGACATCTCCGACGTTCTCGGCGCCCAGCAGGCCCTGTCGATTGTCGACAACGCGCTGCAGTCGGTCAACAGCACCCGCGCCGACCTGGGTGCGGTGCAGAACCGCTTCACCTCGGTGGTCGCCAACCTGAGCACCTCCTCGGAGAACCTGTCGTCTTCGCGCAGCCGCATCCAGGATGCCGATTACGCCGCCGAGACCGCCGAGCTGACCCGCACGCAGATCCTGCAACAGGCCGGCACCGCGATGCTGGCCCAGGCCAAGTCGGTTCCGCAGAACGTGCTGAGCCTGCTGCAGTAACCGCAGCCCGCTCTGCCGCCGCAATCAAAAGGCCCCTCTCCGGAGGGGCCTTTTTTCGTCGCCGTGTAGGAGCGGCGTAAGCCGCGAGGGCTTTCCCCAGTAAAGCCCTCG
>NZ_JAJOZS010000022.1:0-22495 GCF_021168555.1 Stenotrophomonas sp. MMGLT7
CCCCGGCACCGAAGGCCGCGGCGCCGGCCCCGGTGGCCTGCGCCGGAATGAAGCCGAAGAAGGTGGTGCCGCCCACCGCCACGCTCTCGTCGCCGGTGGCCACGCTGGATTCGCCCACCGCCACCGCGCCGGAACCGGACGCCGTGGCCGAGGCACCGACCGCGGTGGCGTAGTCGCTCGACGCCGCCGCGCCGTAGCCCAGCGCCGAGGACAGGAAGCCGCCCGCCTCGCTGTAGCCGCCCAGCGCGGTCGATCCCTGGCCGCTGGCCGCGCTGCGGAAGCCGCTCGCCGTGGCCTGCGTCTGCGTGGCCACCGCCTCGCTGCCGGTGGCGGTGGCGTAGGCAGCGGAGGCCTCGGCCCCGGCACCGGTGGCGCTGGCGCCGATCTCGCTGGCCAGCGCGCCGGAACCCAGTGCGACGCTGTCCTCGCCCAGCGCCTGGCTGTCCAGGCCGAACGCCGATGCGCCGGCGCCCGCCGCCAGCGCGTTGAAGCCGACCGCGGTGGCGTTGTCGGCGAAGGCGCCGGCACCGCTGCCCAGCGCGGTGGCGCCGTCGCCGATCGCATTGGTCGCCTCGCCCGCCGCCAGCGCGTTGTCGCCCTCGACGTAGGCGCCGGCGTCGCTGTCGTCGCTGCCGCTGGCCTTGAAGTAGGTGCCGGTGGCCTGCGCGACCTCGGCCGCCTCCTGCGGTTGCGCCACGTTGCCGCCCGCTTGGACCGACTGCGCCTGCGCCCCGGCCACCGGTCCCAGCAGCAGTGCGATCGCGATGGCCAGGGCCTGGCCATGCGGACGCGGAGCAGACACCGTCGCGGTCCCGGTGCTGTCGCCGCGGGCCAGTTCCGAGGCCACCACCAACTGGCCCAATACGGCGTTCCAGACCTTGCGATAAATCCGATTCATCGACTGCTGCTCCTTGAAGTGGCTGTTTTTTCGGCGAAAGACATCCCGGCGCGGCAAAACGCTGTCGCGCATTCGCCCAGGTGTCCTTGTGGCGGCGCAGCCCGGCAAGCGGTGGCGAGAGGCTCACGCCTGTCGCTTCCCCATCGGTCTTGCTGAACGATGGCGAACTGCGAAGCTGAAGCGATAGTTAACCCCGCAGCTTCAATAGGTCAAGTTTTTGACGAACCGTGCCGGAGTCGACACTTTTGCCGCGGCCGCGGCCGGGAAAAACGGCCAATCCATTGACGCGAAAGGAGTTTTACCGGGGCACAGGCATGCGCAAGGCCCGCCGGAGAACCGGCGGGCCTTCATTCCATTGGCGCATTCGGTAATGCCCGATGGTCAGCCCGGGGGCTTCAGGCGGTCCATACCCTTGCGTTGCGGAACATCCGCAGCCACGGCGAGTCCTGCGCCCAGTCGGCCGGCGCCCAGCTCAGGTTGAGCGTGCGCGCGGTGCGCTCGGGGTGCGGCATCAGGATGGTGGCGCGGCCGTCGGTGGTGGTCAGGCCGGTGATGCCGCCGGGCGAGCCGTTCGGGTTGAGCGGGTAGTGCTCGGCGGCATTGCCCTCGCCATCGACGTAGCGCAGGGCGACGCGGGCGGCGGCCTGGTCGACGGCGCTGTCGAACTGGGCGCGGCCCTCGCCATGCGCCACCGCCACCGGGATCCGCGAGCCGGCCATGCCGCGCAGGAAGATCGACGGCGACTCGACCACCTCCAGCAGCGCGGTGCGCGCCTCGAACTGCTCGCTGCGGTTGCGCAGGAAGCGCGGCCAGTGCTCGGCGCCGGGGATGATGTCCCGGAGCTGGCTGAGCATCTGGCAGCCGTTGCACACGCCCAGCGAGAACGTGTCGGCGCGGCCGAAGAACGCGGCGAACTGGTCGCGCAGCGCCGGCCGTTCCAGGATCGAGATCGCCCAGCCGCGGCCGGCGCCGAGCACGTCGCCGTAGCTGAAGCCTCCACACGCGGCCAGGCCGGTGAACGCGGACAGGTCCACGCGGCCGGCGATCAGGTCGCTCATGTGCACGTCGAAGGCGCGGAAGCCGGCGCGCTCGAAGGCGCTGGCCATCTCGATCTGGCCGTTGACGCCCTGCTCGCGCAGGATCGCCACCTTCGGCCGCACGCCGGTGGCGATGAACGGCGCGGCCACGTCCTCGGCCGGGTCGAAGGCCAGCTTCGGCTTCAGCCCCGGGGCGGCGAAATCGCGCGCCAGCGCGCGCTCGGCATCGGCGGCCTCGGGGTTGTCGCGCAGCCTCTGCATGGCGTGGGTGACCGACCACCAGGCATCGAACAGCTCTTCCCAGCGCCATTCGGCCAGGGTGTCGTTGCCCTCGGTGACGCGCACCACCGGCGCGGTGGTCGGGCGCGCGATGCGCTGCGCGCATTCGGTCAGGGCATGGCGCTCGACCAGGTCGGCGAACGCGGCGCGGTCCTTGCCGGCGACCTGCACGATGGCGCCCAGCTCCTCGTTGAACAGGCTGCCGAAGGCGTCCTCGCCCCAGGCATCGAGCGAGATGTCCAGGCCCATGCGCGAGGCGAACGCCATCTCGCACAGCGCCGCGAAGGCACCGCCGTCGCTGCGGTCGTGGTAGGCCAGTAGCACGCCGGCCTGGCGCGCATCGCGGATCAGCTCGAAGAAGCCGCGCAGGCGCTGCGGGTCGTCCAGGTCGGGCACCTCGCCGGCGAAGGCCGGCAGCGCCTCGTCGCCGGCATGCACCTGCGCCAGCACCGAACCGCCCAGGCGCTGCTTGCCCGCGCCCAGGCCGATCAGCCACAGCTCGCTGTCGGTCTCGCGCGCCAGCAGCGGGACCAGCTGCGTGCGCGCGTCGGCCACCGGCGCGAACGCGGTGACCACCAGCGAGACCGGCGAGACGGATTTGTGGGTGACGGGATTCGGGAGTCGGGAGTCGGGATTGGTGAGAAGCGTGATGCTTCGGCCGTCGACGAATCCGCTCTTGCGAATCCCGATTCCCGAATCCCGGCTTTCCACAGCCGAATGGCTGGTCATCCCGGCTTCCTGCCACTGCGCCTGCATCGACAGCGAGTCCTTGCCCACCGGGATGCTGAGGTCGATCTGCGGGCACAGTTCCATGCCCACCGCCTTGACCGCGTCGTACAGCAGCGCGTCCTCGCCGTCGTGGTTGGCCGCGGCCATCCAGTTGGCCGACAGCTTGACCGTGTCCAGCGCATCGACCGGCGCCGCGCACAGGTTGGTGATGGCCTCGCCCACGGCCATGCGCGCCGAGGCGGCGGCGTCGAGCAGCGCCAGCGGGGCGCGCTCGCCGATCGCCATCGCCTCGCCGGCGAAGGTGTCGAAGCCGGACAGGGTGATCGCGCAGTCGGCCAGCGGCAGCTGCCACGGACCGATCATCTGCTCGCGCGCGGTCAGCCCGCCGACGCTGCGGTCGCCGATGGTGACCAGGAAGCTCTTGGCCGCTACGGTCGGATGCGCCAGCACCCGCAGGCCGGCCTGGTGCAGGTCCAGCCCGGCGGTCGCCAGCCGCGGCCAGCGCGGCGCCGGCGGATGCGCGGTGTCGCGGTGCATCTTCGGCGGCTTGCCGAAGAGGACGTCCATCGGCAGGTCGATGGGGTGCGGGGAATCGGAAATCGGGAATGGAGAATCGGCAGGAGCGGGCAGGGTCGGCTTTTCACCATTCCCGATTCCCGATTCCCGATTCCCGGCACCGAAGACGCCATACCCCACCACCAGCCTTTCCTCCGCCGTGGCCACGCCGACGGCGGCGAACGGGCAGCGCTCGCGCGCGCACAGCGCGGCGAACTCGTCCAGCCGGTCCTGCGGCACGCCGAGCACGTAGCGCTCCTGCGACTCGTTGCACCACAGTTCCAGCGGCGACAGCGAGGGGTCGTCGCTGGGCACGCGGTCCAGGTCGATGACGCCGCCCACGCCGGAGTCGTGCAGCAGCTCGGGGATGGCGTTGGACAGGCCGCCGGCGCCGACGTCGTGGAACCAGCGGATCGGGTTGTCCTCGCCCAGCGCCACGCAGCGGTCGATGACCTCCTGGCAGCGCCGCTCCATCTCCGGGTTGTCGCGCTGCACGCTGGCGAAGTCCAGGTCCTCGGCGCTGTCGCCGGAGGCCACCGAACTGGCGGCGCCGCCGCCCAGGCCGATCAGCATCGCCGGGCCGCCGAGCACGATCACCGCGTCGCCCGGCTGCAGCCGGATCTTCTGCACCTGGATGCGGTCGATCGCGCCCAGGCCGCCGGCGAGCATGATCGGCTTGTCGTAGGCGCGGGTCAGCGCGCCTCCATCCGGCGCGCTGCCTTCGGCCAGTTCGAAGCTGCGGAAGTAGCCCAGCAGGTTGGGACGGCCGAACTCGTTGTTGAACGCGGCGCCGCCGAGCGGGCCGTCGAGCATGATCTCCAGCGCCGGCGCCATGCGCGGGTTGAGCGCGCGCGGTGCCTCCCACGGCTGCGGCAGCGTGGGGATGCGCAGGTGCGAGACGGAAAAGCCGGTCAGCCCGGCCTTGGGCTTGCCGCCGCGGCCGGTGGCGCCCTCGTCGCGGATCTCGCCGCCGGCGCCGGTGGCCGCGCCGGGGAACGGCGCGATCGCGGTGGGATGGTTGTGGGTCTCGACCTTGATGCAGAACGCCGACTCGACCGCCGGTTCGGCCCGGTACTCACCGCTGGCCGGGTCCGGCCGGTAGCGCGAGGCGGGAAAGCCTTCCACCACCGCGGCGTTGTCGCTGTAGGCGCTGAGGGTGTGCTGCGGGGTCTGCTGGTGGGTGTGGCGGATCATGCGGAACAGCGACTGCGGCTGCTGCTTGCCGTCGATGCTCCAGCTGGCGTTGAAGATCTTGTGGCGGCAGTGCTCGGAGTTGGCCTGCGCGAACATCATCAGCTCGACGTCGGACGGATCGCGGCCCAGCTCGCCGTAGCGTGCACGCAGGTACTCGATCTCGTCGGCGGCCAGCGCCAGCCCGAGGCGGGTGTTGGCCTGTTCCAGCTCGGCCAGCGCGATGCGCTCGAGCGGCTTGCGCGGCGGCGGCGCGAACAGCGCCTGGGCGGCGCCGGCATCGTCCAGCAGCGACTGCGTCATCGGATCGTGCAGCAGCCGCGCCAGCGCCGCCTGCGCCGCGGCGTCCTGCGGCCAGCCGGCCAGGTCGATGCGGGTACCGCGCTCGACCCGCTGCACCGCCACGCCGGCGCCGTGCACCAGTTCGGTGGCCTTGCTCGACCACGGCGACAGCGTGCCCAGCCGCGGCACCACGTAGCGCGACACCGCGCCATGCTCGCGCGCGGCGCTGGTGCCCTCGGCCTGCAGGATGCGCCGCAGCGCCTCCAGGTCCGGCGCCTGGCCGGCCTGTGGCTGGATGAAGTACACGTGCCAGCTGCCGGCGATGCGCAGGCCGGGCGCAATCGCTTGCAGGCGGGATTCGAGACGAGCGCGGCGGAACGACGACAGGGCGGGAGCGCCCTCGAGGACGATCATGTCCGGGAGACCGTGGGAAATAGCGGGCCGGCTATTGTAGCTGGAGCGCGGGGATTCGGGATTCGGGATTGGCGAAGCCGGCCAGCCCCATGCCGGGTGCAGCCTGCCCCGCCTTGCGCCCTTCGGCCGACAGGGCGGGGCCATAGTCCAGTCCGGGTAGGCGCAGCACCCCCGACGACGGGAGAACTACATCGCCCGCTGACCCAGGGATGCGGCGGCGGCCTTGCCCGGGCTGCGCGGGCCTGCGTGCGGCTCCGATGCAACGCTCCGAAGGTCTCTACCCCAGGTGGACGGCGCGCAATGCCTGCGATCACCCGGCATCCGGGGCGTGGCCCCGGCCTGCCGCGATCTCAGCGCGAACCGCCCTTGCCGGCGGCCTCGGCGCGGCGGTCCAGCGCCTGGCGCAGCTGCGCCGGCGGCAGGTAGCCGCCGAGCTGGGTGCCGTCGGGGCCAAAGATGGCCGGCGTGCCGTTCACGCCCAGGCGTTCGCCCAGCTTGTACTCCAGCGCCACCGGGTTGGTGCAGTCGCGCGCGGCGATCGCCTTGCCCTGCTTGGCCGCGGTCAGCGCCTGCTTCCTGTCGGCCGCGCACCATACCGAGACCATGTCCTTGAAGTCCTGGCTGGCCAGGCCCATGCGCGGGAACGCCAGGTACTCCACCGCGATGCCCTGCTTGTTCAACTCGGCGATCTCGCTGTGCAGCTTGCGGCAGTAGCCGCACTCGACGTCGGTGAACACGCTCACCGTGTACTTGGGATTGGGCGGGGCGAAGACGATCCGCTGCGAGGCCGGCACGCTCGCCAGCTCCTTGCGGCGGTAGGCCAGCAGGCCCTCGCTGGAAGCGAACTGGCGGGCCTGGATGTCGAACGGCTGCGCCTGCAGCAGGTAGCGGCCGTCGTCGGACACGTACAGCACCTGGCCGCCGACCACGACCTCGCGGAAGCCGGGGAACGGCGCCGCGCCGAGGTAGTCGGGCTTGAAATTGGGATCGAGCTGGGCGAGCGCGCTGCGCACGCGCTGGTCGACGTCGCCGGCGGCGGCGGGCGCGGCCGCGCCGGGCGAAGCGGCTTTGGCGGGCTGCGCCGGCTGGGCGCAGGCGGAAAGGCTGGCGGCGCCCAGCAGGGCGGCGAAGGCTATGCGGATCATGGGGCTTCCGGGGGATCTGGTAGCGCCGGATTCTCGCACAGGCGGGATGAAGCGGACTTGTGGGGTATCGAGGCATACGCGCCGACGGCTTGCTTCTCCCGCTTGCGGGGGAACGGGGTGCGAAGCGCCGGATGGGGGCTTTGCCGGTAGGAGCATGGGGCGGGCCTCGGCCTGCCGCGCAGGGAGCTTGGACTCGTCGTCCCCGCGGAAGCGGGGGAACCCGGCGGCTTTCGCGCTGGAATCAATCGGCAGCCAGGAATGCGACGGCTCCATCCTTCAAAGGCTAAAGGCACTGGGTCCCCGCTTTCGCAGGGACGACGAGCGAATCGGATGCGCGCCACGCTCCAAGTCCAAGCGATGTCGCAACGTCGCTGTCGCACGCTTTCAAGGCAGGATGTTCCTCTTAGGCGGCAGCAGCATGGACGCGTGGCGACGCGTTCGTCATTGCTGGCGCGTTGTCTTCCGTCTGGCGCGGCCGGGCGTTCGGCGCACGCGAGCCAGTGGCCCGTCCCCATGCTGCTCGGCGTTCTGCCGCCATCCATGGCGCGGCTGAGGCGGCTCCGGGTCGTCCCGGCCCGGCCATCCGCGGCCGGGCGTTCGGCGCACGCGAGCCGGTGTCCCGTCCCCATGCTGCTCGGCGTTCTGCTGCCATCCATGGCGCGGCTGAGGCGGCTCCGGGTCGTCCGGCCCGGCCATCCGCGGCCGGGCGTTCGGCGCACGCGAGCCGGTGTCCCGTCCCCATGCTGCTCGGCGTTCTGCTGCCATCCATGGCGCGGCTGAGGCGGCTCCGGGTCGTCCGGCCCGGCCATCCGTGGCCGGGCGTTCGGCGCACGCGCGGCATGCCGCGCGAGGCGCCTCACCCCCTCGGATGGTGCTTGCTGTGCAGGCGCTGCAGGTGTTCGCGGGCGACCAGGGTGTAGATCTGGGTGGTCGACAGCGAACTGTGGCCCAGCAGCATCTGCAGCGCGCGCAGGTCGGCGCCGTGGTTGAGCAGGTGGGTGGCGAAGCTGTGCCGCAGCCCGTGCGGGCTGATCCGCGCCGGGTCGATGCCGGCCGCGGCAGCGTAGCGCTTGACCAGCACCCAGAACTGCTGGCGCGTCACCGGCCGCAGCGCGGCGTCGATGAACATCGGCACCTGGCCACTGCCGTCGGCCGGCACCGCCTTGCGCCCGCTCAGCTGCGGGCGGGCCTGGTCCAGGTAGCGCTGCAGCCAGTATTGCGACTCCTCGCCCAGCGGCACCAGCCGTTCCTTGCTGCCCTTGCCGGTCACCCGCAGCACGCCCTGGCGCAGGTTGACCGCATTGACCGGCAGCCCGACCAGCTCGCTCACGCGCAGGCCGGCGGCGTACATCAGTTCCAGCATGGCGCGGTCGCGCAGTCCCAGCGGGATGTCGATCGCCGGCGCGTCCAGCAGCGCCTCGATCTGGCTCTCGGCCAGCGCCTTGGGCAGCGAACGCGGCAGTCTGGGCGAATCCAGCAGCGCACTGGGGTCGTCGCCACGCTCGCCGCGCCGGACCAGCTGGGCGAAGAAGGCTCGCAGCGTGGACAACAGCCGCGCGTTGCTGCGCGGCGAGTAGCCCTGGCGCGTGCGCCAGGCCAGGTAATCGAACAACCCTTCCCGGTCGACACCGGCCAGGCCGCCGCCGGCGCCGTCGCGCCAGCGCGCCAGCCCTTCCAGGTCGCGCCGGTAGCTGGCCAGGGTCGACTTGGACAGGCCGTGCTCGGCCCAGGCCGCATCCAGGAAGCGGCCGATGACCCCATCGTCGTCGGCACGCAGTTGCGGCAGGTGGGTCGCAAGCATCCGCCGTTCGGCGGCCGTGGTGCAGGCAGGCATGGTCAGCATCTTAGGAGCAATCGGCATGCTCGATGACATCGATGGGAGCACATCGTCGTTCCCGCGCGGGCACATTTGTATCCGGGGACGTCCGGGGGACGTCGTTCCCGCGCAAGTGGAGCCCATGAATGTTGTCGCGACCGCCCGGGCGTCCCTGGACGATCAGCAGTGACCGGCCGTTCGGCTGTGGTGAAGCACTTCGGCCGCCGAGAAGTGATCCCCCGCGTTCGCGGGGATGACGAGCAAAAGGTTCGACGCAAGCCTCGATCCGGGTCCCGATGCTGCCCAGGCACGCCGGGAGCCCGCTTTGCGTAGCCCGGGTAGGCGCAGCGCACCGGGACACGGGCCGACGTTTGTGACCGCCCCCTCCCGGGAGCGGCCTTCGACCCCGCCCGCGCTACCCAACGCGCCTGGCGCTACAGCGTCTTTTCCCGGCCCCCGCGGCTTCCGGCGCCGGATCGATCAGCTACAAAAGCTCCCGGCGCCCCTGCCTCGCGAGGCGAAGACCGCCCGTGCTTGGACGACGGCCGCAGAAAGGCCGCCTCCGACGGCAGCAGGCCGTATCCTTTCCTCATGGCCCCGCAAGACCCCTCGCCCGCGCGCGCCCAGGCCCTGGTCGGCCGGCGCCTGCTCGCCCTGTCCTACGACCTGTGGCCGGCGCTGGCGCTGTGGCTGCTGCTGTCGGCGCTGTTCACCGCGGGCTATACGCTGGCCGGCCATGGCGCGCGCGAGAACATCGCCCCGTTCAGCGCGGCGCAGTGGCTGCTGTGGCTGGGCTGCTGGCTGGCGACCGGGCTCTACGCCACCGTCAGCTGGCGCCGCGGCGGGCAGACGCTGGGCATGCGGCCATGGCGGCTGCGGCTGGCCGGCCGCGATGCAACGCTGCCGGCCTGGCGGGCCCTGTGGCTGCGCTACTGCATCGGCACGCTGTCGCTGGCGCTGGGCGGCCTGGGCTTCTGGTGGGCATGGGTGGACCGCGACCGGCTGACGTGGCACGACCGCGCCAGCGCCACGCGGATGACGCGGGCGCCCGCGAGGTCGCATCGCTGCAACGCCCCGTAGGAGCGATCTGCCTATAGGAGCGACCTGTAGGAGCGACTTCAGTCGCGATGGGCTTTATCGGTAGAGCCACGATCGCGACTGAAGTCGCTCCTACAGGTCGCTTCCACAAATCCACAGACAAGCGCCGATGCATGGCCCGGCGGCGCCGCGGCCTCAGCTGCTGCGGCGCTTGAACAGCCAGCCGGACACCGCCAGCATCACCACCGGCGGCAGCGCATAGGCGATGCGGTAGTCGAACCTGAGCGCGCCGGCCATGCGCCCGAAGAACAGCTGCAGCAGCCAGAACGCGAGCGCGAACAGGATGCCCAGGAACAGCCGCTTGCCCATGCCGCCGCTGCGCAGGGTGCCGAAGGCGAACGGGATCGCCGCCAGGCACAGCGCGATGACGTTCACCGGGTAGAACCAGCGGCTCCAGTACTGGTCCTCGTAGTCGCGCGCGTCCAGGCCGTTGCGGCGGCGGTACTCGATGCTGTTGCGCAGGTCGTGCACCGACAGGTTGCGCGGCCGGGCCAGTCCGGCCGCCAGCGCGGCCGGGTCCAGGCTGGAGTTCCAGGGCAGCTGGTCGACCGTCTCCCGGGTGACCTCGCGCGCGCCGAAGCTGTCGCGCCGTACCTGGTGCAGGATCCAGCCCTGCGCGCGGTGCTCGGCGGTGACCGCATGGGTCAGCACCTCCAGCCGGCCGTCCTCGCCCATCTGGTACAGGCGCACGTCGTGCAGCTGCAGCGAGGTGCCGCCGCCGTCCTCCAGCCGCTCCTCGCCGCTCTGCGCATTGAGGAAGGTGTTGCCCTCGCGCGCCCACAGCCCGGAGTAGCGCGCGGTGGCCATGTCGGCGTTGAACTTGGCGCTGTTCTTGACCGTGTCGGCCTGCGCCTGCGCCCACGGCGCCAGGGTCTCGCCGTTGACGATCATCAGCCCGGTCAGCAGCACCAGTGCCGCGCACACGGATACGCTCAGGCGCCTGCGCGACAGGCCGATGGCGCGCAGCGCGGTCAGTTCCGAGGTCGCCGCCAGCTGGCCGAGCGCCATCAGCGCACCGATCACCGCCGCGGTCGGGAACACCGTGTAGGCCTGCCGCGGCACCGTGTAGGCGACGTAGGCCACGGCGTGGGCGAAGGTGTAGCTGCCCTTGCCGATGTCCTTGAACTGGTCGGAGACCCCCATCATCACGAACAGGCCCACCAGCACCGCCCAGGTCAGCAGCACCGAGGACAGCACGGACTTGCCGATATAGATGTCGTGCAGGCGCGGACGCAGGTTCATGCGGTCCTCCGCGGGCGCGACAGGCGGCCGTCGCGCAGGTACAGCCAGATCGAGAACGCCAGCAGCGGCAGGCTCAGCCACCACAGCCCCCAGGCCGGCGACAGCTTGCCGGTGGAGATCCACTGCGTGCCCAGGACCATCAGGTTGTTGCCGACCACGTAGGCCAGGAACGCCAGCATGATGCGGCCATAGCTCTGCTTGCGCGGCGAGCTGCGCGACAGCGGCAGGGTCAGCAGCGCGAACGCCAGCGCCAGCAGCGGCGGGGTGATGCGCCGCTGCAGCTCGGCCTGCGCCTGCGCACGCTCGTCGCCGAACAGCGCCGTGGTCGGCATCGTCTCCGGGTCGTTCTCGTCGCGCGGCTGGCTGCGGTCGGGCAGCGCCACCTCGTTGCTCTCGTAGCGCATGATCCGGTAGTCCAGCCCGTCGCCGGCGGCCGGACCCTCCACCCGCCAGCCATCCTCGAGGCGCAGGTAGCGGTCGGTCTTGCCCTCGAAGAACATCGACCCGCGCTGGGCGCTGACCACGTCGATGCGGTCGTCCTTCTGCCGCTGCATGAACACCTTGCCCAGCCCGGTGCCGTCGGGCGAGACCGTGGACAGGTAGACGATGCCGCCGCCGGACAGCGGGGTGAAGGTGCCCGCCTCCAGCCCGGCCAGCACCACCGAGCGGTTGGCGTCCTCGATCATGGTCTCGGCGGTGCGGCTGGCCCACGGCCCCAGCCACAGCGAGCACAACGCCACCACCGCCACCACCGGCAGCACCAGCAGCAGGATCGGCCGCAGCAGCCGCCGCGGCCCGACGCCCAGCGAGGTGATCACCGCCATCTCCGAGTCGCGGTACAGCCGCCCCAGCGCCAGCAGCAGCCCCAGCATCAGCGACAGCGGCAGGATCAGCGGCAGGTAGACCAGGAACTGCAGCCCCAGCTGCGAGAACAGCAGCCGCGCCGGCAGGCGGCCGTCGGCGATGTTGCCGAGGATCGCCACCAGCACGCCGCCGGCGCTGACCACCAGCAGCACGATCAACGTGGCGAAGAAACTCTGGACGAAATCGCCCAGCAGGTATCGATCGAGCTTCGGCATGAGGTGGGGTTGATTTAAACTCTGGGGTTCGTTCGCGGCTCCGGCAGCTTGGCATGGCCGGCGTAAACAGTCCGCGATTGTACGTTTCGGCTATGGAATCTGCTCAATGTCCCTGGAATTCACCCTGAATCAAGACGCGCCGGCGACGGCGGCGTTCGACTGCATCGTGGTCGGCGCCTTCGCCGACAAGACCCTCCCGGCCGCGGCGCAGGCCGTGGATGCCGCCTCCGGCGGCCGGCTGGCGGCGCTGGCGGCGCGGGGCGACCTCTCCGGCAAGACCGGCAGCACCGCGCTGCTGCACGACCTGCCCGGCCTGAACGCGGCGCGGGTGCTGGTGGTCGGGCTGGGCGAGCCGGCCAAGTTCGGCGTGCCGCAGTACCTCAAGGCGGTCGGCGATGCCGTGCGCACGCTCAAGGCCGGCCCGGCCGCCAGTGCGCTGCTGACCCTGTCCGAACTGCCCGTCCCCGGGCGCGACGCGGCCTGGAACATCCGCCAGGCGGTCACCGCCGCCGACCACGCCGGCTACCGCTACACCGCCACGCTGGGCCAGAAGAAGGCCGCCGAGCCGGGCCTGAAGCAGCTGGCGATCGCCGGCCACGACGCCGCCGCGCTGGCCCAGGGCCAGGCCATCGCCGCCGGCGTGGAGTACGCCCGCGAGCTGGGCAACCTGCCGCCCAACATCTGCACCCCGGCCTACATCGCCGAGCAGGCGCAGAAGTTCGCCGCCGCGCACGAGGGCGCCGAGGCCGAGATCCTAGACGAGCAGCAGATGGAAGCGCTGGGCATGGGCTCGCTGCTGGCGGTGGCGCGCGGCTCGGCCAACCGCCCCAGGCTGGTGGTGCTCAAGTGGAACGGCGGCGGCGACGCCCGCCCCTACGTGCTGGTCGGCAAGGGCATCACCTTCGACACCGGCGGCGTCAACCTCAAGACCCAGGGCGGCATCGAGGAGATGAAGTACGACATGTGCGGCGGCGCCACCGCGCTGGGCACGGTCGTGGCCGCGATCAAGGCCCGGCTGCCGCTGAACCTGGTGGCGGTGGTGCCGGCGGTGGAGAACGCCATCGACGGCAACGCCTACCGGCCCTCCGACGTGATCACCTCCATGTCCGGCAAGACCATCGAGGTCGGCAACACCGACGCCGAGGGGCGCCTGATCCTGTGCGACGCGCTGACCTACGCGCAGCGCTTCAACCCGGTCGCGCTGGTCGACCTGGCGACCCTGACCGGCGCCTGCCTGGTCGCCCTGGGCCACCAGACCGCCGGGCTGATGAGCAAGCACGACGACCTGGCCGACGAGCTGCTGGCCGCCGGCGAGCAGGTGTTCGACCGCGCCTGGCGCCTGCCGCTGTGGGACGAGTACCAGGGCATGCTCGACTCGGTGTTCGCCGACGTCTACAACATCGGCGGCCGCTGGGCCGGCGCCATCACCGCCGGCTGCTTCCTGTCGCGCTTCACCGAGGGCCAGCGCTGGGCGCACCTGGACATCGCCGGCGTGGCCAGCGACGACGGCAAGCGCGGCATGGCCACCGGCCGCCCGGTCGGGCTGCTGAGCCAGTGGTTGCTTGACCGCGCCGGTGGCGCGGCCGGGAATTGAGAATCGGGAATAGGGAATGGTGAAAAGCGCCCTGCCCGACCTGCTCGCCATCGGCCCGATCGCCGTACTCCGCTCTGCCCATTCCCGAATCCCCATTCCCGAATCCCTGCCCCCATGCCCCGCGCCGACTTCTACCTGATCGCCAAGCCGCGCTTCCTCGAGCAGCCGTTGCGGCTGGTGTGCGAGCTGGCGCGCAAGGCCTGCGACGCCAACCTGCCGACGCTGGTGCTGGCGCGCGACGCCGCCCAGGCCGAGGAACTGGACGACCTGCTGTGGGCGTTCGACGAGGACGCCTACATCCCGCACCAGATCGCCGGCAGCGACGAGGACGACGACGTCACCCCGGTGCTGATCGCCACGCCGGACTTCGACGCGCCGTCGCGGCCGCTGGTGATCAACCTGCGCGACGATGCCTACCTGGGCGCCTGCGACCGGGTGCTGGAAGTGGTCCCGGCCGACCCGGCCGCGCGCGAGCCGCTGCGCGAGCGCTGGAAGCAGTACAAGGCGCTCGGGCTGGACGTGAACAAGTACGACATGTAGTTGAAAAGCCGGGATTCGGGATTGGAGATTGGGGATTCGCAAAAGCAGCCCCTCGTCCCGATGCCCCGTCTTTACGAATCCCCAATCCCGAATCCCCAATCCCTGCGCCAATGACCTCCCTAGCCTCCAGCTACGACCCCAAGTCCTTCGAATCGCGCCTGTACGCCGAGTGGGAGGCCGCAGGCGACTTCAAGCCGTCCGGCACCGGCACGCCCTACACCATCCTGCTGCCGCCGCCGAACGTGACCGGCACGCTGCACATGGGCCATGCCTTCCAGCAGACGCTGATGGACGCGCTGGTGCGCTACCACCGCATGCGCGGCTACGACACGCTGTGGCAGGTCGGCAGCGACCACGCCGGCATCGCCACCGAGATGGTGGTCAGCCGCAACCTGGCCGCCGAGGGCAAGGGCGAGACCCGCGACTCGCTCGGCCGCGAGGGCTTCATCGCCAAGGTATGGGAGTGGAAGGCGCACTCGGGCGACACCATCGAGCGGCAGATGCGCCGCCTCGGCACCTCGGCCGACTGGTCGCGCAGCACCTTCACCATGGACGAGGGCCCCTCGAAGGCGGTGGTCGAGGCCTTCGTGCGCTGGCACGAGCAGGGCCTGATCTACCGCGGCCAGCGCCTGGTCAACTGGGACCCGGTGCTGAAGACGGCGATCTCCGACCTGGAGGTGGAGAACGTCGAGGAAGACGGCTTCCTGTGGTCGATCCGCTACCCGCTGGCCGACGGCGCCAGCTACGAGCACGTCGAGGTGGATGCCGACGGCAACGAGGTCCTGCGCGAGCGCCGCGACTACCTGATCGTCGCCACCACCCGCCCGGAGACACTGCTCGGCGACACCGCGGCGATGGTGCATCCGGACGACGCGCGCTACGCCGGCCTGGTCGGCAAGGCCGTGACCCTGCCGCTGACCGGCCGCCGCGTGCCGATCATCGCCGACGACTACGTCGATCGCGCCTTCGGCACCGGCGTGGTCAAGGTGACCCCGGCGCACGACTTCAACGACTATGCCGTCGGCGTGCGCCATGCGCTGCCGATGATCAACCTGTTCACGCCGGAGGCCGCGCTCAACGACAACGCCCCCGAGCGCCTGCGCGGGCTGGACCGCTACGACGCGCGCAAGGTGGTGCTGGAAGAGCTGGAGGCGGCCGGCCTGCTGGTCGAGGCCAAGCCGCACAAGCTGCAGGTGCCGCGCGGCGACCGCACCGGCCAGGTGATCGAGCCGTACCTGACCGACCAGTGGTTCGTGAAGATGGACGGGCTGGCCAGGCGCGGCCTGGAGCTGGTCGAGTCCGGACACGTGAAGTTCGTCCCGCCGAACTGGATCAACACCTACCGCCACTGGATGGAGAACATCCAGGACTGGTGCATCAGCCGCCAGCTGTGGTGGGGCCACCGCATCCCGGCCTGGTACGACGAGGCCAACAATATCTACGTCGGCCGCAGCGAGGACGAGGTGCGCCAGCGCCACGGCCTGGGCGGCGAGGTCGCCCTGCGCCAGGACAGCGACGTGCTGGAGACCTGGTTCTCCTCGCAGCTGTGGCCGTTCTCCACGCTGGGCTGGCCCGACGAGACGGCGATGGCCGAGCGCGGCTTCGAGCGCTACCTGCCGTCCGACGTGCTGGTCACCGGCTTCGACATCATCTTCTTCTGGGTGGCGCGCATGATCATGGCCACCGACAGCTTCACCGGCAAGGTGCCGTTCCGCGACGTCTACATCACCGGCCTGATCCGCGACGCGCAGGGCCAGAAGATGTCCAAGTCCAAGGGCAACGTGCTCGACCCGCTGGACATCATCGACGGCATCTCGCTGGACGACCTGCTGGCCAAGCGCACCACCGGGCTGATGCAGCCCAGGCTGGCCGAGAAGATCGCCAAGGCCACGCGCAAGGAGTTCCCGGAGGGCATCATCGCCCACGGCGCCGACGCGCTGCGCTTCACCATCGCCGCGCTGGCCGGCCACGGCCGCGACATCAAGTTCGACCTCGGCCGCGCCGAGGGCTACAAGAACTTCTGCAACAAGCTGTGGAACGCCAGCCGCTTCGTGCTGATGAATACCGAGGGCTTCTCCCTTCTCCCGCTTGCGGGGGAAGGTGCCCGCAGGGCGGATGGGGGCAGCTCCGCGCCCAATCCGCAAACCGACGCCGAGAAGTGGATCCTCGCCCGCCTGGCCGCCGTCACCGCCGAGGCCCGGGAGCACTTCGCCGGCTACCGCTTCGACCTGCTCTCGCAGGCGCTGTACGAGTTCGCCTGGAACGAGTTCTGCGACTGGTTCGTCGAACTGGCCAAGCCGGCGCTGCAGGGCGACGACACCGTGGCCGCCGACTCCACCCGCCACACCCTGCTGTACGTGCTCGAGGCGCTGCTGCGCCTGCTGCACCCGCTGACCCCGTTCATCACCGAGGAACTGTGGCGCAGCGTCGCCCCGCGCCTGGGCATCGCCGAGCGCACCATCTCGCTGCGGCCGTATCCGGATCAGGTGGATTTCGCCGGGCAGGACTTCGCCGCCGCCGAGGCCGACGTGGAATGGCTCAAGGCGATGGTGTCGGCGCTGCGCCGCGTGCGCAGCGAGCTGGGCGTCTCGCCGTCCAGGCAGGTGCGCCTGCTGCTGCAGGCCGGCACCGCGGCCGACCGCGCGCGCGCGGAGCGCTTCGCCGCGCAACTGCAGTTCCTGCTCAGGCTGGAGGCCATCGAATGGCTGGCCGGCGATACGCAGGCACCCGCCGCCGCGGCCGCCATCGTCGGCGAACTGAAGCTGCTGGTGCCGCTGGAAGGCCTGGTCGACCTGGATGCCGAGCGCGCGCGCCTGGACAAGGAGATCGCCCGCGTGTCCGCAGAGAAGGACAAGAGCGAGACCAAGCTGGGCAGGTTCACCGACAAGGTGCCTGCGGCGGTGGTCGAGCAGGAGCGCCAGCGCCTGGCCGACTGGAGCGCGCAGCTGGCCGGCCTGCGCGCGCAGCGGGCCCGCCTCTGAACCCGCGGGGCGCCCGCATTCCGCCGCCGCTGGCGATGGCGCTGTGCGGCGTCATCGCCTGGGGAATTTCGGCCGCGCTGCCGGCCGGCCGTTTCGCCTTGCCACACGCCACCACGGTCGGCAGCGCCATCGTGCTGGCCGGCATCGCGCTCAATCTTGCGCCGAAGTGGGCATTCCGCCGTGCAGGCACGACCGTCAATCCGCTGCGGCCGCAGGACAGCGTGCGGCTGGTGCAGACCGGGCTGCATCGCTGGTCGCGCAATCCCATGTACCTGGGACACGCCGCGATCCTGCTGGGCGTAGCCACCGCCTTGGAGAACGTCGTCGCCTTCGCGGCGGTACCAGCCTACATGCTGTACGTCGGCCGCTTCCAGATCCTGTCCGAGGAACGCGCGCTGCGGGCCCGGTTCGGCAGGACCTACGCCGACTACTGCCGGCGCGTACACCGCTGGCTCTGAGGGCAGGCGCCAGTCGCTCCACGCAACCAGCGCGCGCCGCATCCGGGCCTGTGAAGCGTCAAGGCCGTGGCTGGCCTACCCCATCCCCTCGAACGACAGCTCCATCGCCATCACCAGCGCGTCCTCGCGGCCGTGCTCGGCCGGGTAGTAGCGCGGCCGGCGGCCGATCTCGTTGAAGCCCTCGGAATGGTAGAGCGCCACCGCCGGGGCGTTGGACGGGCGCACTTCGAGGAAGATGCGCCGCGCACCGCGATCGCAGGCCAGCTGTACCAGCGCGCGCAGCAGGTCGCGGCCATGGCCGTGCGACTGGTGCTGCGGATCGACGCAGACGTTGAGCACGTGCGCCTCGTCGGCGGCCAGGCTGAGCACGCCGTAGCCGATGATCGCGCCGCCGGCTTCCATCACCCGGCCCGGATAGCCGGCCTGCAGGCAGTCGCGGAAGATGCCGCGCGTCCACGGGAACGGATAGGCGCGCTTCTCGATCTCCATCACCGTATCGAGGTCGCTCTCGCGCATGACCCGCAGGGTCGGCGCGAACGGCCGGTTGCTGACCGCGCTCACGGCGCCGGCTTCCTGCGCAGCGCACGCAGCTGCGGCCACAGCGCGCGCTTGGCGGCCGGATCGGCGCGCAGCTCGGCCAGCGGCCACGAGGCCATCAGCGCCTGCACCTGCGGATCGGCCGGATTGCGGCCGGAGGCGCGCAGCAAGGCGATCTGCAGCCGGTCCGGCAGCCGGAAGCCCGTCGCCGCTGCGGCGGCACGGCGCGGCGGATTGGGTGGTGGGGCGCCCGCGGCCGCGCGCCGTGGCAGCGGCTCGGCGCGCGCGCGCGGAGGGACCTCCTGGCGCGCCGCGGGTACGGAAGCGGGCTCGGCCGCCACCGCCGGCGCAGGCGCCGGCACGTCGGCCGGATCCAGATAGACGACATGCCCCATCGCCTGCAGCCAGGACAGCTGCTGCTCGGACCAGGGCGCGTGGCTGCCGGGAGCGCTCATGCGCCGGCTTCGGGGACCTTGCGCCAGCGCCGCCACAGCCACATGCCGGGGCCGGACAGCGCATAGACGATGCCGACGGCGAACAGCGTGCGCGGCAGGTCGATCACCAGGATCGCCAGCACGATCGGCACCAGCGCCAGCGCCAGGAACGGCACCCGGTCCGCGCGCGGGCTCTGGGCGCCGCCCTTGAAACTCCAGAAGCGGATGCGGCTGACCATCAGCAGCGCCGCGACGATGGTCACCGCCAGCGCCACGTAGCGCAGCTCGCCGCCGTTCCAGCCCAGGCCGCCGTCGGCAAAGGCCCACACGAAGGACATCATCAGTCCCGCCGCCGCCGGGCTGGCCAGGCCGATGAACCAGCGCTTGTCGACCACCGCCACCTGCGTGTTGAAGCGCGCCAGCCGCAGCGCCGCGCAGGCCGCGTACAGGAACGCCGCCGCCCAGCCGATGCGGCCGGCGATGCCGCCGTCGAACTTCAGCTCGGCCAGCGACCAGTGGTACATCACCAGCGCCGGCGCCATGCCGAAGCTGACCAGGTCGGCCAGCGAGTCGTACTGCACCCCGAATTCGCTGCTGGTGCCGGTCAACCGCGCGACGCGGCCGTCCAGGCCGTCCATCACCGCGGCCACGAACACCGCGATGGCCGCGTGCACGAACTGGCCGTTGGCCGCGGCGATGATCGCGTAGAAGCCGGCGAACAGGCCGCCGGTGGTGAACAGGTTGGGGAGCAGGTAGATGCTGCGCGAGCGCGGCGGTGGTCGGGTCGGGTCCATCCGCGCAGTTTAATCGACTTGCCACTGCGCCCGGGCGGTGCTGCAATCGGCGTCCCGGTTCCCCTGGAGTGAGCGCCATGCGCGCCGTGCCCGTGTTGTGCCTGCTGCTGTGCGCCAGCTTTGCCGCCCATGCCGCAAAGGTCTACCAGTGGAAGGACGCCAACGGCGTGACCCACTACTCGGAAAGGCCCCCGGCCGGCCAGGAGTTCGCCTCGCGCACCATCAGCAACCACGGCAACACCGTCCCGGTCGCCGCCGCGCAGAAGACCCCGGAGTCGCAGGGCTGCCTGGACGCGCGCCGCAACCTGGAACTGCTGTCGGGCGACGTCCCGGTCATGCAGGACACCGATGGCGACGGCAAGCCGGACAGGACGCTGGACGAGGGCCAGCGCGCCGCGCAGAAGAATCTGGCCGAGGCCGCGACCAAGGCCTATTGCCAGGCGCCGTAGGCAGGGCACCGGCCCGGCCCTCTTCGCCCACAACAGAGGCATGCAGCTCCCTTCTCCCGCTTGCGGGGCTGGGCACCCTCGGGGTGGAAGGTGCCCGAAGGGCGGATGGGGGCTGTCTGGAGCATCGGGAAGCCACGGCAAAAGCCCCCCCCCCCATCCGGCGCTGCGCGCCACCTTCCCCCGCAAGCGGGAGAAGGGGATCGCCGGATTCCGGGACTTTCAGGAACCGGCTCGCGATCTCCCGTAGGAGCGACTTCAGTCGCGATGAGGCTTTCCCGGTAGAGCCCCATCGCGACTGAAGTCGCTCCTACAGGTCGCTCCTGCGTGGGACTGTGCGCAGGTCATGGCGGCGTCACCGCGAGCGATCAGCAGGCTGCATCCCTACTTGGGATCGTGAACGGGTTCCAAGCATCGCCCAGCACCTCCCCGATCCGGTACCGCATGCACATGCCCAGCGCAGCGGGCCGCGCTCTACGGCAAAATAGCGGTTTCCGCCGTCCGCGAACCCTGTCCATGCGCCTTTCCCAGTTCCACCTGCACACCACCAAGGAAACCCCTGCCGACGCCGAACTCGTCAGCCACCGGCTGATGCTGCGCGCCGGCATGATCCGCAAGCTCGCCTCCGGCCTGTACACCTGGTCGCCGCTGGGCCTGCGCGTGCTGCGCAAGGTGGAGGCGGTCGTGCGCGAGGAGATGAACCGCGCCGGCGCCATCGAGATGCTGCTGCCCACCATCCAGCCGCGCGAGCTGTGGGAGGAAAGCGGGCGCTGGGAGAAGTTCGGCGCCCTGCTGCTGAAGATCAAGGACGCCAAGGAGCAGGACTTCTGCTACAGCCCCACCGCGGAAGAGGCAGTGACCGACTTCGTGCGCCAGGAGATCTCCAGCTACAAGCAGCTGCCGTTGAACCTCTACCAGATCCAGACCAAGTTCCGCGACGAGATCCGCCCGCGCTACGGCGTGATGCGCGCGCGCGAGTTCCTGATGAAGGACGCCTACTCGTTCCACCTCAGCGACGAGGACCTGGCGCGCGAGTACGAGAACATGAAGGCCGCCTACGTGCGCATCTTCACCCGCCTGGGGCTGGATTTCCGCGCGGTGCAGGCCGATTCGGGCGCCATCGGCGGCGATGCCTCGATGGAGTTCCAGGTGCTGGCCGATTCCGGCGAGGATGCGCTGGCATTCTCCACCGGCTCGGACTACGCGGCCAACATCGAGGCCGCGGTGGCCGCCGATCCGGCGCCGCGCCCGGCCGCCGCCGAAGCCCTGCGCCGGGTGGAGACGCCCACGCAGAAGACCTGCGAGGAGGTGGCCGAGCTGCTGCAGATCCCGCTGCAGCGCACGGTCAAGTCGTTCGCGGTGATGGGCGAGGACGGCTTCGTGCTGGCGCTGGTGCGCGGCGACCACAGCGTCAACGAGATCAAGCTGGCCAAGTTGCCGGGCCTGGCCGACTACCGCATGGCCAGCGAGAGCGAGATCCGCGAGCACCTCGGCAGCGAGCCCGGCTTCCTCGGCCCGGTGGCGCCGCCCAGGCCCATCCGCGTGGTCGCCGACCGCGAGGTGGCGGCCATGGCCGACTTCGTCGTCGGCGCCAACGCCGCCGGCTTCCACATCGCCGGCGTCAACTGGGACCGCGACCTGCCCGAAGCCGACGTCGTGGCCGACATCCGCAACGTCGCCGAGGGCGACCGCGCCCGCGACGGCGGCCAGATCCGCTTGGCGCGCGGCATCGAGGTGGGCCACGTGTTCCAGCTCGGCCGCAAGTACGCGCAAGCCCTGGGCGCCACCGTGCTCGACGAGAACGGCAAGGCCGCGGTGATGACGATGGGCTGCTACGGCATCGGCATCTCCCGCATCGTCGCCGCGGCGATCGAGCAGAACCACGACGACGCCGGGATCGTCTGGCCCGTCCCGATGGCGCCCTGGACCGCGGCGGTATGCGTGATCAATCCCAAGCGCGACGCGGCCGTGGACCAGGCCGCCGGCGAGTTGCTGGAACGGCTGCAGGCCGCCGGCGTGGACGCGGTGCTGGACGACCGCGGCCTGCGCCCGGGCGCGATGTTCGCCGACATGGAACTGATCGGCATTCCCTATCGCATCGTCGTATCCGAGCGCGGGCTGGCCGCGGGTACCTACGAGTTCCGCGCACGCGGCGCCGGCGAGGCCGAGAACCTGGACAAGGCCGCGCTGCTCGAACGCCTCGGCGCCTGAGCCGCCGTCCGCCGCTACCGGCAAGGAGAATCGCCCGCGCAAGCGGGCGATTCCATATCCGGTTGGTGCCGGGCGCAATGACCGCTGCCGATGCGGGAATGGACGCCCCGCCCACGACACCCGCGCAGCCCGGGCAAGCAAAACGCACCCGGGACAGCGATCGCCCCGGATCCGGCCGCCGGTCTTGCGGGCCAGGGATTCCAAACCCGACCTGGCTCCTCCGGCACGGAAATGGATGATTTGTTTTTTGCGATCTGACGAGAACCGGACTTCCGCGCCCATTTAACGCCGGATTAGTATCGCCCGCGATCGTTTTTAACGATACCTCGAAGCCTTCTTCGCGATGTCGCACCGCAGCATCGTTGTTAAAACGGGCTCGCATCCACAGATTCGGCCTTATTGCGCAAAACAGTATCCGGGAAGTTTGTAATCCACATAATCTGCGATTATTCTTTCCGCCGGCGCCAAGGAATGGCCGTTTTTTCCACCCTTTGCACCGGAGTAATAATGACCATCGATCTGACCGGCCTGTCGGCCAAGCAGTTGAGTGCCCTCATCAAGACCGCCCAGAAGCAACGCACCATCGTGGCAAAGCGCCCGCCCATCGCCAAGGTTCGCGCCAAGCTGGCCCGGCTCGCCAAGGCCGACGGCTATACCATCGAAGAGATCTTCGGCGGTGGGGCCCCCCCCGCCCCCCGCCGGCCCACAACCCGGGGCAAACCCCGCCCCCCGGCC
>NZ_JAJOZS010000022.1:22505-36101 GCF_021168555.1 Stenotrophomonas sp. MMGLT7
CCGCCCCGCCCTCCGCATAACCCATCGAAGAGATGTGGGGGGGTGGGGCCGCGCCGGCAGCGCGCGGCCGCAAGACCGTGGCCAAGCCCGGCCCGAAGGCCGGCCGCAAGCTCGGCAAGGTGCCGCCGAAGTACCGCAATCCCGCCAATACCAAGGAGACCTGGACCGGTCGCGGCAAACAGCCGCGCTGGCTGGCCGAACTGACCGCTGCCGGCAAGAAGGTCGAGGATTTCCTGATCAAGAAGTAATCGATTCGATCCGGATCGTTACTCGACGGAACGCCGGCAGCGATTGCCGGCGTTTTCCGTTGGTCCTGACCATACCGGTGCGGGTACATCGAATTGACCGCTTATCCCGCCCCAGCTTGGATAAGCGAAGCGCACCCCGGCCATTGTTCATCCCGGCCACGCTTCGCCTGTCCGGTCATTGCCGCCGATCCAGTACCCGGCCCATTCCCGCATCGACAGCAGGCCTCTGTTCCCGATGTGAAGAAGTCTTTGTCATTCGGCCGGGTTCAACGCCGAATGAAGGATGCCCACTCGTTCCCCGAATCCACCAGGCCAGAACTACGGATGGCGGGATATCGGTCAAGCCTTCGATAATAAAGCCAACAACCACGCTCGGAAGCATCGGGCATGCATCCGTGCCGGAACCCGGTGCCCGCACGGCCCGGCGGCGCATACGCCGGCCGCGCCAAGGCCGCGGATCAGAGGTTCTTGCGCGCCGGGAACAGCAGGTTCCCGAACAGCAGCCCCGCCACCAGCGCCATCACCACGTTGGTCACCGCCAGGAAGGCCGACTGTCCCACGTGCACGTCCTGCTGCTGCACCAGGGTGAGCAGGCCGCGCAGGCTGGTGCTGCCGGGCACCAGCATGATGATGCCGGGCAGCCGGATCAGCGCGCCGGGACGCTGCATCAGGCGGCCGAACAGGTTGCCGCCGGCGGTCAGCAGCATGGCCGACAGGAACACGCCGGTCGGGCTGCCCCAGTGCCCGCCGGCGAAGCGGGCGATCATGTAGCTGGCCATCGCCGCCGCCATCACCCACAGGTAGTCGCGGCCGCGGACCTTGAACAGCAGCGCGAAGGCATAGGCCGCCACCCCCATCGATACCCATTCCAGCCAGGGCGCCTGCGAATGGCTGGCGCGCACGTGCGGCTCCAGCCCGACCAGCCGCGCCAGCGTCACCGCGATCACCGCGCCCACGGTCAGCTTGAGCACCGTGGTCAGCGCACCGGCGAAACGCGCGGTGCCCGAGACCCAGTGCTGGCTGGCCAGCTCGTTGACCGCGTTGGTCAGCGACATGCCCGGCAACAGCACCACCAGCGAGGCGATGATCACGGTGTTCAGGTTCAGCGGCCCGACCCAGGTGGCCACCAGGGTGGCGACGAAGCCGGCCAGCAATGCCGCCAGCGCGTCGCCGGCCTCGCGAGTGGCCGGACGGCGGTCGGTGTACTGGCCGAGCAGGCCGATCAGCAGGCCGACCACGCTGGCGGTGGCGATGTCCAGCCACGGCAGCCGCCACAGCCCGGCCACGCCGGCGGCGGCCAGGCCGTAGCCGATCACCTGCATCCACTTCTCGCGCCGGCTAGGGCTGCGGTCGAGTTGGCGCAGCGCGGTGTGGCCCTGGGCGATGCTCATGCGCCCGCTGGCCACCGCGTCGGCGATCTGGTCGGCGACGCTGAGCTTGTACAGGTCGTTGTCGCCCGGGGCCAGGCGGATGACGCGGGTGATGTCGCTCGAGCCGATGGCCTTGGTCGGGTCGCTGAAGCTGAGGATCAGCCCGGTCGGGTTGGACCAGGGCTCGCAGTCCAGGTCCAGCTGCTGCGACAGCGCGATCACCGCCGCCTCCAGCCGCTGCGCGGTGGTGCCGTAGCTGTGCAGGCGCCCGGCGATCTCCGAGACGAAGGCCACGCGCTGGGCATAAGTGGCATTGGCGGAAGGACGTGCGGGAGCGTCGGCGATCATGGGGCGTCTGGGAGCGTGGGCGATGGAAACGTTCGAGGCGAAGTGCTTGACCACGGCAGGGCTGGCCGAAGCCCGCCGCGCGGGGCCGATTCTGTGACGATCCGCCGGCCTGCAGCGGCGCTGCGGGCCGGAACCGGCGCAAAAACGGACGGCACAGGCGGGCTTGGCGGCCCGGACGGCTTCTGCCACCCACGCTCCCGAAGGAAAAGGCAGCGGCGGTTGCGCAGTGTATGTCCATCCGCGGACGCGGGCAGCGCCCGGCGCGTCCTGCGTCGATCGGCCATGCGTGCATCCGCCGTTGACAGTGAACAGGTATGCTCGCCGCACGGAACCCCAATGATCGAATCCCAGCCACCCGCATTCACCCAGGACGCCAGCGATCCCAAGCGGATCAGCCTCGCCGGCAGCTGGACGCTCGACACCGCGATGGCAGCGGCGCAGACCCTGCGCAAGCTGCCCGACAGCGTCGACCGGCTCGATGCCAGCGGCGTGCTACAGCTCGACTCGGCCGGCGTCCTGCTGCTGCTGCGCCACGCCGCGCACCACGGCATGCCGGCCGACGGCCTGAAGTTCCGCGACGACCACCGCGCGCTGGTCGCCACCATCGAGGAGGTGTCCGACGCGCGGCCGCCGGCCAAGCGCGACTACGGCTTCGTGGCGGCGCTGGAGCGGATGGGCATGACCGTGGCCAACGTCGGCAACGACATCGTCGCGCTGGCCGGCTTCCTCGGCCAGAACCTGGTCAAGATCGCGCGGCTGCTGCGGCAGCCACGCCGCCTGCGTGCCACCGCCACCGTCTACCACATGGAACACGTGGGCCTGGACGCGGTACCGCTGGTGGTGCTGCTGTCGTACCTGGTCGGCGCGGTGATCGCCTTCCTCGGCTCGACGATCCTGCGCGATTTCGGCGCGGAGATCTTCGTGGTCGAACTGGTCTCCATCGCCACCCTGCGCGAACTGGCGCCGCTGATGACCGCCATCGTCGTGGCCGGGCGTACCGCCAGCGCCTTCACCGCGCAGATCGGCGCGATGAAGTCGCGCGAGGAGATCGACGCCATCCAGACCCTGGGGCTGGACCCGATCGACCTGCTGGTGATCCCGCGCGTGCTGGCGCTGCTGGTGATGCTGCCGCTGCTGACCTTCATCGCGATGACCGCCGGCCTGGCCGGCGGCGTCACCGTGGGCGCGTTCGACCTGGACATCCCGCCGCAGATGTACCTGGCGCGCATGCACGAGACCCTCGAGGTGCGGCACATGCTAGTGGGCCTGTCCAAGACGCCGTTGTTCGCGCTGGTGATCGCCCTGATCGGCTGCCTGGAGGGCCTGAAGGTCCAGGGCACCGCGCAGTCGGTGGGCGAGCGCACCACCTCCAGCGTGGTGCAGACCATCGCGCTGGTGATCATCATCGATGCGCTGGCGGCGTTGTGGTTCATGAAGATGGGGTGGTGATGATGGCGGGAATCGGGAATCGGGAAGGGAGAATCGGTGAGGCCGGGCGGCTGACGGCTGGCAGGGGGCTCTTGCCTTGACCAATCCCCAACCCCCGATCCCCGATCCCGACGGCGACGAAGTCGCCATCCGCGTACGCGGGCTGGTCAACCGCTTCGGCAGCCAGGTGGTGCACGAAGGGCTGGACCTGGACGTTCGCCGCGGCGAGATCCTGGGCGTGGTCGGCGGCTCGGGCACCGGCAAGTCGGTGCTGATGCGCGCCATCCTCGGCCTGCGCAGGCCCGACGCCGGCCACATCGAGGTGCTCGGCGTGGACACCGACACCGGCGATGCCGGCGCGCGCCTGCACATCGAGCGCAACACCGGCGTGCTGTTCCAGGACGGGGCGCTGTTCTCCTCGCTCAGCGTCGGCGAGAACGTGGAGGTGCCGCTCAAGGAGCACCACCCCGAGCTGCCGGAGACCTGGCGCTACGAGCTGGCGCTGCTGAAGATCAAGCTGGCCGGGCTGCCGGCCGAGGCGCTGGACAAGCTGCCCTCGCAACTGTCCGGCGGCATGCGCAAGCGCGCCGGGCTGGCGCGCGCGCTGGCGCTGGACCCGCCGCTGCTGTTCCTGGACGAACCCACCGCCGGCCTGGACCCGATCGGCGCCACCGCCTTCGACGAGCTGCTCAAGACCCTGCAGGAGGCCCTGGGCCTGACCGTGTTCCTGATCACCCACGACCTGGACACCCTGTACGCCATCTGCGACCGGGTGGCGGTGCTGGCCGACCGCAAGGTCATCGCCACCGCGCCGCTGGCGGAGATCGAGAAGATCGACCATCCGTGGATCCAGGAGTACTTCCACGGCCCGCGCGCGCGTTCGGCGCGCGAAAGCTGGGAATCGAGAATCGGCAATCGGGAATCGGCGGTTCCCGCGCCTCCTCCTTGACCCGACAGGACGCACCGCTCTTTCGATTCCCCATTCCCCATTCCCCATTCCCGGCCCCAGCATGGAAAACAAAGCCAACTACGTCCTGATCGGCGCCTTCACCCTGGTGGTGGGCATCGCCCTGCTGCTGTTCGGCCTGTGGGCGGCGAAGTATTCCTCCGACCGCACCTGGCAGGACTACCGGGTGGTGTTCCGCGAGGCGGTGACCGGCCTGACCGTGGGCAGCCCGGTGCAGTACAACGGCATCGCGGTCGGCTCGATCACCGAGCTGACGCTGGCACCGAACGATCCGCGCCAGGTGGTCGCGCGCGTGCGCCTCAACTCCACCACCCCGATCAAGACCGACACCCGCGCCAAGCTGGCCATCACCAGCCTCACCGGCCCGGCCATCATCCAGCTCAGCGGCGGCACGCCCGAGGCCACCCCGCTCACCGAGGTCGACAAGAGCGATGCGCCGATCATCCAGACCTCGCCCTCGGCGCTGCAGAACATCGCCGACACCGCCAACCGCATCGTCGAGCGCATGGACCAGGTGCTCAGCGACGCGAACGTGGCCAGCATCAGCGCCACGCTGAAGAACCTTGAGACTATCAGCGGCACCATCGCCGACCGCGACCAGGGCATGCAGTCGCTGATCGCCAGCGCCCGCGACGCCGCGCGCAACCTCGATGCCACCCTGTCCACCACCAACGGCACCATCAAGCGCCTGGACCAGAACCTGGTGCAGCAGCTGCCGCAGATCCTGGACAAGCTCGACACCACGCTGGCCAAGCTGGATTCGGCCGCCGGCAACGCCGATTCGATCCTGGGCGAGAACCGCGCGGCCATCAACAGCTTCGCCAACGACGGCCTCGGACAGCTCGGCCCCACCCTGACCGAGCTGCGCGGGCTGATCCGCGACCTGCGCCAGGTCAGCGACCGCCTCGAGAACAACCCCGCGCGCTACCTGCTCGGCCGCGACGCGCCCAAGGAGTTCGATCCCAAATGAAGCCGACACCTCGCCTCCGCCTGCTGTTCCCGCTGTTGCTGCTGCCACTGTCGGCCTGCTCGCTGCTCGCCAGCGGCAGCCGCGACGCGGTCACCATCTATGCCCCGCAGGTGAGCGTGGCCCCGGACCCGGCCTGGCCGCAGGTCGCCTGGCAGCTGTCCGTCGCCAAGCCCAGCGCGGCGCGGATCGTGGACAGCCCGCGCATCAACGTGCGGCCGAGCCCGGACGAGCTGGAGGTCTACCGCGGCGTGACCTGGGCGCAGTCGGCCACCGACATGGTCGAGGACAGCGTGCTGCGCGCGTTCGAGGATTCCGGCCGCATCGCCGGGGTGGCGCGCTCGGCCACCGGCATCCGCGCCGACTACCGGCTGGTGCTGGACCTGCGCCGCTTCGAGGCCGACTACGCCGGGCAGGCCCTGCCCGCGGCCACCATCGAGCTCAATGCCAAGCTGCTGCACAACATCGACCAGCGCATCGTCGCCTCGCGCACGTTCGTACAGGCGGTGCCGGCCGCCACCACCGGCACCGCGGATGTGGCCAAGGCCTTCGAGCAGGCGTTGTCCAAGGCGACCTCCGACGTGGTCGGCTGGACCCTCACCAGCGGCCAGGCCGACAGCACGCGCCTGTAATTGTGGAGCGCCTGTAGGAGCGACCGTAGGAGCGACTTCAGTCGCGATGGGGCTTTCCCGGTAGAGCCCGGTCGCGACTGAAGTCGCTCCTACGGTCGCTCCTACAGGTTCTATCCCTGCCCAACCGGCGACCCGCCGATCAGCCGGAACGTCAGGTTGATCCGCTCGCCCACCGGCCTGGCCGTGCGCGGCAGCGAATGGTGGTAGAGCGCCTGGGTATCCCCGCCCATCAGCAGCAGGTCGCCCGGCCCCAGGTCCAGGTCGCGCCGCAGCGGCCGCTCGCGGCGATGACGAAAGGCGAAGCGCCGCGTCGCCCCAAGGCTCAGCGAGGCGATCAACGGCTGCGGCCCCAGCTCGCGCTCGTCGTCGCTGTGCCAGCCCATGCTGTCGTGTCCGTCGCGGTAGCGGTTGAGCAGCACGCTGTTGAAGGCGCAGCCGGTCTCGGCCGCCAGCCGTGCGCGCAGTTCCTGCAACGCCGGCGTCCACGGGCGCGGCTCGAAACGCGTGCCCGAATAGCGGTACGCGGCGTCCGCATCGCCCACCCAGCAGCTGAGCCGCGGCGAGTCCACCATCCGCCCGAACATGCGGATGCGATGCACCTCCCAGGGCACCTGCCGCACGAGCCGCTCCAACAGGTCCGCCGACGCCGGTGCCGGCAGCCATTGCGGCAGCCACTGGATGTCCGCACCGGGAAGATCGATCCGCATGCGCGCACGCTAGCAAACCCTGGCAGAAGACACAGCCGATCTGCGGCAACGCAGCATCCGGGCATTCATGCGACACATTGCCCCTGCCCCCACAAACCTCGAAAATGCCTGCAGCCATCGAGCCAACGGGAGTGGGATTCATGACGGGAACGGGAGGCGGCGCCGTCGCGCCGGATGCAATACCGCGCGACGTGATGGAGTACGACGTCGTCACCGTGGGCGCTGGCCCGGCAGGACTGGCGTTCGCCATCCGGCTCAAGCAGCTGAATCCCGAGATCTCGGTGTGCGTGATCGAGAAGGCCAGCACGGTCGGTGCGCAGATCCTGTCCGGCGCGGTGATCGAGCCCGCGCCGCTGGATGCCCTGCTGCCCGGCTGGCGCGACAACCCGCCGCCGATCTGCGTGCCGGCCACCGAGGACGAGATGTGGCTGCTGGACAAGCAGAGCGGCCGCAAGTTCCCGGTCGTGCCGCCGGGCATGCGCAACCATGGCAACTTCATCGTCAGCCTGGGCGCGATGTGCGCATGGCTGGCACCGCAGGCCGAAGCGCTGGGCGTGGAGATCTACCCGGGCTTCGCCGCCGCCGAGACGCTGCACGACAGCGCGCCTGATGGAAGCGTCGGCAAGGTGATCGGCGTACGCATCGGCGACATGGGCGTGGCCCGCGACGGATCGCACAAGCCCGGCTACACCCCCGGCATCGACATCCACGCCAAGGTCACGGTGCTGGCCGAGGGCGCGCGCGGGCACCTGACCAAGCGCCTGGTCAAGCGTTTCGCGCTGGACGCCGACAGCGACCCGCAGGCCTACTCCATTGGCATCAAGGAACTGTGGCAGCTGCCCGAGGGCCGCGTCATGCCCGGCAAGATCGTGCACACGCTGGGCTGGCCGGCCGACACCCGCACCTATGGCGGCAGCTTCCTCTACCACCTGGACAACAACCAGGTCGCGCTGGGCTATGTCAGCGGACTGGACTACCGCGACCCCGAGTACAAGCCGTGGGAGGCCTTCCAGCAGTGGAAGAACCATCCGCTGATCGCGCCGCTGCTGGAGGGCGGCAACATCGTCTCGGCCGGTGCTCGCGCCATCGTCACCGGAGGCTGGCAGTCGTTGCCGAAGGTGGAGATGCCCGGCGCGCTGCTGATCGGCGACACCGCCGGCCTGCTCAACGTGCCCAAGATCAAGGGCACCCACCAGGCCATCCGTTCCGGCATGCTGGCCGCCGAGCACCTGGCGGCGTCGCAGCTGGCGCCGGAGGGCTTCGACGACCGGCTGCGCGGCTCGGAGGTGATGAGCGAACTGCGGCAGGTGCGCAACATCAAGCCCGGCTTCAAGAAAGGACTGTGGTTCGGCATGCTCAACGGCGCCTGGGAAACCCTGGTCAAGGGCGCCTCGCCATGGACGCTGAGGGTCACGCCGGACTGGTCGTCGCTGGACAAGGTCGGCGAGCACGAGGAACCCAAGCGCGACTACGTGCAGCGCACCCTGCCCCCGCGCGACCGCCTGGCCGGCGTCTACTTCGCCGCCACCGAGCACGACGAGGACCAGCCGGTGCACCTGCGCGTGCACGACACCTCGATCTGCGTCACCCGCTGCGCCGAGGAGTACGACAATCCCTGCACCCGCTTCTGCCCGGCGGCGGTCTACGAGATCGTCGAGGACGCCGCCGCCGAACACGGCAAGCGCCTGCAGATCAACGCCGCCAACTGCGTGCACTGCAAGACCTGCGACATCAAGGATCCCTACCAGATCATCGACTGGGTGACGCCTGAAGGCGGCTCGGGGCCGAACTACCAGAATCTTTGAGCGGTTCGGCCGGAATACGACCACGGAAGGGAGTTTCGCCGGGGTCTTTCCATCGCAGGTCGGCCCCACGCCCCGACTCCTCGCAATCCAGGCGCCCAGGCGTGTCGGCCGAGTGGGGCCGATAGAGGGCGTGCTTCCACCCCGGGATCGACCGGGAATCGGTATAGGGCGAAGCCTCCGGCTTTGCCCTTCGTTCTTCGATCTTGCCAGCGCCGCGAGCCGCGACGGATCAGGCCGGGTGCGTGAACTCCGCTCCGGTCTTCTGCCGCAGTTCTTCCTCGCTCACGCCATCGGCGGTTTCCACCAGCACCAGTCCGTCTGCGGTGACATCGAACACCGCCAGGTCGGTGATGATGCGGTCGACCACGCCCACGCCGGTCAGCGGCAGGTCGCACTCGCGCAGGATCTTGTGGCTGCCGTCCTTGGCCACGTGCTCCATCAGCGCCACCACGCGCTTGACGCCGGCCACCAGGTCCATCGCCCCGCCCATGCCCTTGACCATCTTGCCGGGCACCATCCAGTTGGCCAGGTCGCCGCCGGCGGTGACCTGCATGGCGCCGAGGATCGCCAGGTCGACGTGGCCGCCGCGGATCATCGCGAACGAATCATGGCTGCCGAAGTAGCTGGAGCCGGGGCGGGCGGTCACGGTCTGCTTGCCGGCGTTGATCAGGTCGGCGTCGATCTCGTCCTCGGTCGGGAACGGGCCGATGCCCAGCAGGCCGTTCTCCGACTGCAGCCATACGTCCACGCCCTCGGGAATGTGGTTGGCCACCAGGGTCGGCAGGCCGATGCCGAGGTTGACGTACATGCCGTCGGCCAGTTCGCGCGCGGCGCGCGCGGCCATCTGCTCGCGGGTCCAGGGCATCTCAGTCTCTCCTATTCGAAATTCGATATGGCCATCGCGGCCGGTGCCGATGCGGCACCGGCCAAGCGCATTCGCTCAGGCCTGGCGCACGGTGCGTTGTTCGATCCGCTTTTCCGGGTGCGGGTTGTGGACGATGCGATCGACGTAGATGCCCGGCAGGTGCACCTGGTCCGGGTCCAGCGCGCCCAGCGGCACGACCTCCTCGACCTCGGCGATGCACAGCTGCCCGGCCATGGCGCAGGCGGGGTTGAAGTTGCGCGCGGTCTTGCGGAACACCAGGTTGCCGGCCGGATCGGCCTTCCAAGCCTTGACCAGGGCCACGTCGGCCCTGAGCGCGGTCTCCATCACGTACTGCTTGCCGTCGAACTCGCGCGTCTCCTTGCCCTCGGCGACCACCGTGCCGTAGCCGGTGGCGGTGTAGAAGGCGGGGATCCCGGCACCGCCGGCGCGCAGGCGCTCGGCCAGCGTGCCCTGCGGATTGAACTCCAGCTCCAGTTCGCCGGACAGGAACTGGCGCTCGAACTCCTTGTTCTCGCCGACGTAGGAGGAAATCATCCTGCGCACCTGCCGGGTCGCCAGCAGCAGGCCCAGGCCGAAGCCGTCCACGCCGGCGTTGTTGGAGATCACCGTCAGGTCCTTGACCCCCGAGTCGCGCAGCGCCTCGATCAACGCCTCGGGGATGCCGCACAGCCCGAAGCCGCCGACCGCCAGGGTCTGGCCGTCGGCCACCACGTCGGACAGGGCCGCGGCGGCACCGGGGTAGAGTTTCTTGCCGCGCAGCGCGGTCGCAGGAATGTCGCTCATCGCAAGCCGTCTCGGTGTGATCCGGCGCCCATTCTAGCCACTGCGGGTCCATCTCCCCCTTGGACTTTCGTTCATTGCGCGGAACCCATCGGCCGCTTTCTGGCCGCTAGAATGGCCGACACGTCGCTCTACCTAAGGATGGCACCCCATGACACTTCCCGCCTTCAAGGCCTATGACATCCGTGGCCGCGTGCCGGACGAACTCAACGAGGACCTGGCGCGCCGCATCGGCGTGGCGCTGTCCGACCAGCTCGGCCCCGGTCCGGTCGTGGTGGGCCACGACATCCGCCTGACCAGCCCGGCGCTGCAGCAGGCGCTGTCCTCGGGACTGCGCAGCGTCGGCCGCGAAGTGATCGACATCGGCCAGTGCGGCACCGAGGAAGTCTATTTCCAGGTCGACCACCTGGGAGCGGCGGGCGGGGCGATGGTGACCGCCAGCCACAACCCGATGGACTACAACGGCATGAAGCTGGTGCGCGAGAACGCCAAGCCGATCAGCTCGGACACCGGCCTGCTGGCCATCTCCGATGCCGTCGAGGCGGACGACCAGCCCGCCGCCGAGCCACGCGCGGGCGAGCGTTCGCAGCCGGACAAGTCGGCCTATATCGAGCACCTGCTCGGCTACGTCGAACGCGACGCGCTCAAGCCGCTCAAGCTGGTGGTCAATGCCGGCAACGGCGGCGCCGGCGCGATCGTCGACCTGCTGGCCCCGCACCTGCCGTTCGAATTCGTGCGGATCTTCCACGAGCCCGATGGCCGCTTCCCCAACGGCATCCCCAACCCGCTGCTGCCGGAGAACCGCAAGGCGACCTCCGATGCGGTGCTGGAACACGGCGCCGACTTCGGCATCGCCTGGGACGGCGACTTCGACCGCTGCTTCTTCTTCGACCACCAGGGCAACTTCATCGAAGGCTACTACCTGGTGGGCCTGCTGGCGCAGTCGATCCTGGCCAAGCATCCCGGCGGCAAGATCGTGCACGATCCGCGGCTGGTGTGGAACACCGAGGAGATGGTCGAGCAGGCTGGCGGCGTGCCGGTGCTGTGCAAGAGCGGCCACGCCTTCATCAAGGAAAAGATGCGCGCCGAGGATGCCGTGTACGGCGGCGAGATGAGCGCGCACCATTATTTCCGCGAGTTCGCCTACGCCGATTCGGGCATGATCCCGTGGCTGCTGATCGCCGAACTGGTCGGCAAGACCGGCAAGTCGCTCGGCGACATGGTGTCCGAGCGCATCGCCCGCTTCCCGTGCAGCGGCGAGATCAACTTCAAGGTCACCGATGCCAAGGCCTCGGTCGCCCGGGTGATGGAACACTACGCCGCACTGTCGCCCAAACTCGACCACACTGATGGCATCAGCGCCGATTTCGGCGACTGGCGCTTCAACCTGCGCAGCTCCAACACCGAGCCGCTGCTGCGCCTGAACGTGGAATCGCGCGGCGATGCGTCGCTGATGGAAGCGCGTACCCAGGAAATCTCGTCGCTGCTGCAACGCTGAACCGTTCCCCTGAGACCCCATTACATGAGCAATATCGTTCCCGTCATCCTGTCCGGCGGTTCGGGCACGCGCCTGTGGCCGCTGTCGCGCGAGACCTATCCCAAGCAGTTCCTGCCGCTGGTCGGCGACAAGACCATGCTGCAGTCGACCTGGCTGCGCGTGGCCCCGGTCAGCGCGTCGGGGCCGATCATCGTGGCCAACGAGGAGCACCGCTTCGTCGCCGCCGAGCAACTGCAGGCGGTGGGCGTCAAGCCGGCGGCGATCCTGCTGGAACCCATCGGCAGGAACACTGCGCCGGCCATTGCCGTGGCGGCGCTGGAAGCCACCCGCGACGGCCAGGACGCCTTGCTGCTGGTGCTGCCCTCCGACCACGTGATCCGCGACGAGACCGCCTTCCGCAGCGCGATCGCGGTGGCGGCCAGCGCGGCCGAGGCCGGCAAGCTGGTGACCTTCGGCATCGTTCCCACCGCCCCGGAAACCGGCTACGGCTACATCAAGGCGGCCAGCGGCGAAGGGGTGCGCGCGGTGGAGAGCTTCGTCGAGAAGCCCGACCTGGACACCGCCAGGCAGTACGTGGCCTCGGGCGAGTATTTCTGGAACAGCGGCATGTTCCTGTTCAAGGCCTCGCGCTACCTGGAGGAGCTGGCACGCCTGCAGCCGCAGATGCTCGATGCCTGCCGCAAGGCCTGGGAACAGGCCAGGCGCGACCACGATTTCATCCGCCTGGACAAGCCGGCCTTCGAGGCCAGCCCGTCCGACTCGATCGACTACGCGGTGATGGAGAAGACCCGCGAGGTGGCGGTGCTGCCGCTGGATGCGGGCTGGAGCGACGTGGGGTCGTGGTCGGCGCTGCGCGACGTCTCCGAGCAGGACGCCGACGGCAATGCCCACCGCGGCGACGTCATCCAGATCGACTGCCACAACAGCTACGCCTACGGCGACCGGCTGATCGCGATGATCGGGCTGGACGATGTGATCGTGGTCGAGACGCCCGACGCGGTGCTGGTGGGCAGTGCCGACCACATCCAGCAGGTCAAGGACGTGGTGGCGCAGGTCAAGGCCAAGGGGCTGCCGCAGGCCACCTGGCACCGCAAGGTCTACCGCCCCTGGGGCGCCTACGACTCGATCGACAACGGCCAGCGCTTCCAGGTCAAGCGCATCACGGTCAAGCCCGGCGCCACGCTGAGCCTGCAGATGCACCACCACCGTGCCGAGCACTGGGTGGTGGTCAGCGGCACCGCCGAGGTCACCCGCGGCGACGAGGTGCTGCTGCTCACCGAGAACCAGAGCACCTACATCCCGCTGGGCGTGACCCATCGGCTGAAGAACCCGGGCAAGCTGCCGCTGGAACTGATCGAGGTGCAGTCCGGCAGCTACCTGGGCGAGGACGACATCGTGCGCTTCGAGGATACCTACGGGCGGGCGTAGCCCATCCACGGCCGCAGGGGCAACGAAGAACTCCCTGTAGGAGCGACTTCAGTCGCGATGAGGCTTCACCGGTAGAGCCCCATCGCGACTGAAGTCGCTCCTACAGGTCCTGCATTGGTCACCCTGAAGGGCGTTGGCTGTCAGAGAGCGCTGACTCACCCGCGCCGCAGTTCGCCGATCACCCGCGCCAGTCCCTCGCGCCAGTCCGGCAACGCGATGCCGAAGTCCTCGCGCAGCCGGGTCGTGTCCAGGCACGAGTAGCCCGGCCGCTTGGCCGGGGTCGGATAGTCCGCCGTCGTGATCGGCCGCACCCGCGGCGCCTTGGCCAGTACGCCCTGCGCCACCGCCTCGGCGAAGATCGCCTCGGCAAAGCCATGCCAGCTGGTCTGCCCGCGCGCGGTCAGATGCCAGGTGCCGGACAACTGGCCCGGATGCGCCAGCGCCTGCGCGGTGACCTCGGCGATCAGCGCCGCCGGCGTCGGCGTGCCGACCTGGTCGGCCACCACCGTCAGTTCCTCGCGCTCGGCGCCCA
>NZ_JAJOZS010000023.1 GCF_021168555.1 Stenotrophomonas sp. MMGLT7
GATCGGGCCTTCCCGGCAAGGCCCGATCGCGACTGAAGTCGCTCCTACGCGAGCCCACGAGCCCCGCGATCTCCGCGATCTCCGCGATCTCCGCGCCACGATGATCGATGGCGTGTTGCGGCCTTGAACGGGTTGCTACAGCGCCGGCCAGGGGCCGAGCCGCGCCGTCAACCGCCCCGCGTCCAGGCTGAAGCGCAACGGCAGCGACAGCGCCTGCGCCAGGGCGAACGCCAAGGCCAGGCCCAGCCCGGCATGCTGCGGGGTGCCGCCCTCGGGCTGCTTGCGCCAGAAGCGCAGGCCGAACTGCTGCAGGTCGGCCGTCGTCAGCTCCGGCGCGGCGTTGTCGACCGACAGCCACCACTCGCCGTCGCCACGCTGCAAGCGGCAGGCCATGACCCCGCCTTCCGGGGCGTACTCGACCGCGTTGCGCAGCAGGTTGGACACGATCCGCTCGACGATGCCGTAGTCGCTCTGCACCCATGCCGCCGCCGGCAGCCCGGCATCGATGGCGATGCCGCGTTCGGCCGCCACCGGGACCAGTTCGGCGACCATGTCGGCGACCAGCGCCGCCAGGTCGAGCGGGTCCAGCGACGGCGTCTCCAGGCCGGACTCCAGCCGCGACAGCTGCAGCAGCGTATCGACGCTGCGCTGCATGCGCGCGCAGGCGGCGATGGCGGTGCCCAGGCTGGCCCGTTCCAGCGCCGGATCGGCGACCGCCAGCGCGGTCTCGGCGCTGGTGCGGATCTCGGCCAGCGGCGTGCGCAGTTCGTGGGCGACGTCGCGGGCCAGGCGGCGCTCGCGGTCGGCGGCTTCGTAGAACCGGCGCAGCCCGGCATCGAACGCGGCGGCGAAGGGCTTGAGCTCCTTCGGAAAGCCGTCGCCGATCGGCTGCGGCGGGGCCTGCGCGTCCAGTTCGGCCACCGTGCCGCCGGCCTGGCGCAGCAGCGCGAACGCGCGCTGCAACATCGCCAGCCCCAGCCCGACCACCAGCGCCACCGCCAGCGCGACGCCGCCGAGCAGGGTGAAATGGATGCGCCGCTCGGTCCGGTCCCAGCCTTCGCGTTCGGTCGCCACCACCAGCAGCCGCGTGGCGGCGTGGCCGCCCCCGGCCGCCGGCAGCCGCGTCGCCAGCGCCCGCCCGACGTGGCCATCGGGCAGGACCACGTCGTAGTAGCGCGGAGTGCCGTCCTGGACCTGGCCGATCGGCAAGGCGATGCCGCCGCTGCTGGAGGAATGCAGCAGCGCCCGGCCACCACGGTCGAAGACGGTGAAGAACTCGGTGTGGCCGTCGGGATCGTACTCGGGCATCAGCCGCTCCAGCGCTTCCAGGTCGCGCTGCTGCAGCGTGTTGCTCACCGTGCGCGCGCGCTCCAGCAGGGTCTGGTCCAGGCGCTGGTAGATCTCGCGATCGATCCAGTAGTCCAGCACCAGGAACATCGCCGCCAGCACGCCGCCGACGGTCAGCACCAGGCCGGCGGCCAGGCGCCGCCGCAGCGACCAGGGCGCCGCCGCGCTAGGGGAAGACATAGCCGAATCCGCGGCGGGTGCGGATGCTGTCGCCGATGCCGTGCCGGGCCAGCTTGGTGCGCAGGGTGCTGACGATGACCTCCACGACCTTGTCCGAGGCGTCGCTGCGGCTGTCGTACAGGTGCTCGAAGATCCGTGCGCGGCTGAGCGTATGGCCCTTGTGCCGCAGCAGCAGTTCCAGCAGGCCGTACTCCTTGGGGGTGAGCCGCAGCTCGCGCCCCTGCCAGCGTGCGCTGCGCGAGCGCATGTCCAGTTCCAGCGCGCCTTCGCGCAGCACCGGCGGCGGCCGCTGCGCGGGCCGCCGCATCAGTGCGCGCACGCGGGCCAGCAACTCGTCCAGCGCGAACGGCTTGACCAGGTAGTCGTCGGCACCGGCATCGAGCGCCTGTACCCGATCGTCGACCTGGTCGCGCGCCGACAGCACCAGCACCGGCGCGCTGCCGCAGGCACCGCGGTACTCGCGCAGCACCGACAGGCCGTCGAGCCGCGGCAGCATCAGGTCCAGCACCACCACGTCGTAGTCGTAGGCCTGCAGGAACGCCAGCGCATCGCGGCCGTCGGCGGCGATGTCGCAGGCATAGCCCTCGCGTCCGAAGCGCCGGCCCAGCGCCTCGGACAGCGTCGGCGAGTCCTCGACCATCAACAGGCGCATGGCCGCCCCCGTCCAGGGCCGCGCGCCGCCGCGATCGCCGGCCGCCGCGTGCCTGCCCGGTTCCCTGCGTCCGCGCGAACCGCGGACAGCGCTCGATGATTCAGCAACTGCTCGTATCCCGTACCGCCGTGATGCCGCCACTGTCGCCGCTGCGACCGGCATCGCGCAACCGCCCCGGTCCGCAGCAGGAACGGGTTGCGGCGCCCCCGGCGAGCCACTAGCCTTCGCCGGTCGTCCGCCACCGCAAGGACCCGCCGTGAACCACCGTACCCCGTTGCTTGTCCTGGCCCTGGCCGCCGCCGCGCTGTCGCTGTCGGCCTGCCGCAAGCAGTCCTCGCCCGCCGAGCAGGCGCCCGCCGCCCAGGCCGCGGGCGGGGAGAGCGCCGACCAGTTCATCGCCCGGGTCAACGCCGAGTACAAGGCGATGTATCCGGAGATGACCTCCTCGCAGTGGCTGTCGGCCACCTACATCAACGGCGACTCCCAGCGGATCGCCTCCAAGGCCAACGAGCGCTCGCTGTCCGCGCTCAACGCCTGGATCGAGCAGGCCGGGCGCTACGAGGGCCAGCCGATGTCGGCCGACACCGCGCGCGCGCTCAGGCTGCTCAAGCTGATGACTTCGATGCCGGCGCCGCGCGACCCGGCACGGCTGGCGGAACTGACCCGGATCGCCGCGAAGATGGAAGGCGACTACGGCGCCGGCACCTACTGCAGCGGCGAAGGCGATGCCCGCCGCTGCCGCCAGCTCGGCGAACTGGAACAGGTGCTGGCGCGCAGCCGCGACTATGGCGAGCAGCTCGATGCCTGGCAGGGCTGGCACTCGATCGCGCAGCCGATGCGCAAGGACTATGCCCGCTTCGTCGAGCTGGCCAACGAAGGCGCCCGCGAGATGGGCTTCGCCGACGTCGGGCAGATGTGGCGCAGCGGCTACGACATGCCGCCCGAGCAGGTCGCCACCGTCACCGACCAGCTGTGGGGCCAGGTCAAGCCGCTGTACGAGCAGCTGCAGTGCTATGCCCGCGGCAAGCTCGACGCGCAGTACGGCAAGGACCAGGGCGAACTCGCCGGCGGCCTGCTGCCGGCGCACCTGACCGGCAACATGTGGCAGCAGGACTGGAGCAACCTGTGGGACCTGCTGCAGCCCTACCCCGGCGCCGGCAGCCTGGACATCACCGACACCCTGGAAAAGCAGTACCAGGGCAACCTGAGCGCGGCGCTGGCACGGCCGGGCAGCCAGGCCGGCGTGGAGACGCGCTTCAGGGCGCAGCGCGACGCCCAGCTGCTGACCGCGCGGCAGATGACCGAGCGCGCGCAGGACTTCTACACCTCGCTGGGGATGCCGAAGCTGCCTGACAGCTACTGGCAGCGCAGCCAGTTCATCAAGCCGCTGGAGCGCGACGTGGTCTGCCACGCCAGCGCCTGGGACATGGACATGGAAGGCGACGTGCGCACCAAGATGTGCATCCGCCCGACCGAGGAAGACTTCACCACCATCTACCACGAGCTCGGCCACCTCTACTACGACCTGGCCTACAACCCGCTGCCGCCGCTGTTCCAGGGCGGCGCCAACGACGGCTTCCACGAGGCCATCGGCGACACCATCGTGCTGGCGATGACGCCGCAGTACCTGCATTCGATCGGCCTGGTCGGCGAACCGCAGCAGGGCCGCGAGGCGCTGATCAACGCGCAGATGCGCATGGCCCTGGCCAAGGTGGCGTTCCTGCCGTTCGGGCTGATGATCGACCGCTGGCGCTGGGGCGTGTTCGACGGCTCGATCGCGCCGGATCGCTACAACCAGGCCTGGTGGGAACTGAAGGCCAAGTACCAGGGCGTGGCCCCGGCCACCCCGCGCGGCGAGGAGTTCTTCGACGCCGGCGCCAAGTACCACGTGCCCGGCAACACGCCGTACACGCGCTACTTCCTGGCGCACATCCTGCAGTTCCAGTTCTACAAGGGCCTGTGCGACGCGGCCGGCTACCAGGGACCGCTGTACGCCTGCAGCTTCTACGGCAACCGCGAAGCCGGGCAGAAGTTCTGGTCGATGCTGCAGAAGGGCGCCAGCCAGCCGTGGCAGGCCACGCTCAAGGAAGTCACCGGCAGCGACAGGCTCGATGCCGGCCCGATGCTGGAGTACTTCGCGCCGATGGCCGAGTGGCTGCAGCAGCAGAACCAGGGACGGATGTGTGGCTGGGAGGCACCCAGGCCCGCCCCCGACGCCCCATGACCGTCACGTAGGAGCGACCGTAGGAGCGACTTCAGTCGCGAAGGCTCTCCCGGTAAAGCCTCATCGCGACTGAAGTCGCTCCTACGGACTGCCTACCGCTTGTCCGCACGCAGCGTCTCGGCCAGCCGCGCCTTGAACTGCTCGAAGTCCAGCCCTTCGGCGCGTGCCTCGGCGTGCGCGGCGTCCTTGAGCGCGTCCGAATAGACCAGCCGCACCGGTGTGCCGGCGCGCTCGTGCAGTTCGGCCGCCTGCATGATCAGCGCCAGCACCCGCGCCGCGCTGGAGCTCTCGCCGGCGATGCGGCCGTCCATGCCCAGCACCCATTCCCCGTCGCGGCGGACGATGCCGGCCAGCAGCGTGCGCTGCGCATCGCGCAGCTCGGCATGCGGCTCGAGCGCCGGGCTCGACGCCGGCACGGCCTGGGCCTGGTTGCGCTCGCGCTCGGCCAGGCGGCGGCGGCTCTCGCGACGGGCCTTGGACTGGATGGACATCGGGTTCTCCGTGGAATGCAGGGTGCTGCGTCAGCCATTGTCGGCCGGCGGCAGCGGTTGTGCGAGCACGCCGCTGCGGTGCTCGCGCCGGGTCACGCTGCGGTCCCAGCGCCAGAACAGCCAGCCCAGCAGGAAGAAGAAGCCGAACCCCAGCGCCAGCCACAGCGGCTGGCGGCCGAGCAGCGGCGAGACGATGCCGGCCACCACCGCGTTGGCCGTCAGCTGGGTGAAGGCCTGCAGCGAGGACGCCAGCCCGCGCTGGTTGGGATACAGGTCCAGCACCGCCAGCGAGATCACCGGGAAGATCAGCGCCATGCCCAGGCCGCCGGCGAAGATCGGCAGCAGCGCCCACGGCACCGCGATCGCATCCACCGACAGCACGTAGCCGATGTTGAACAGCGCCGCCGCACCGCAGCAGATGAAGCCGATGCGCACCTGCACCTTGGCCCGCAGCCGCCCGGCCATGCGCCCGGACAGGAACGAGCCCAGGGTCATGCCGCCGATGGTCGGGATGAACAACCAGGCGAAGCCCTGCTCGTCCTTGCCGAGCATGTCCATGACGAAGGCCGGCGCCGAGGCGATGTACAGGAACATGCCGCAGAAGTTGAACGCCGCGGCCGCCGACAGGCGCTGGAAGCGCGCATTGAAGCCGATGCTCAGGTAGTCGTGCAGCAGGCGCCGCGGCGCCAGCGGCGTGCGCCGTTCCGGCGGGTGGGTTTCCGGCAGCCACAGCGAGGTGGTCACCAGCAGCATGCTGGCGAAGGCCACCAGGAACCAGAAGATCGCCGGCCAGCCGGCGCCGGAGGCCAGGATCCAGCCGCCCATGATCGGTGCGATCGCCGGGGCGATGCCGAAGATCATCGCCACCTGGCTCATCAGCCGCTGCGCGTCGGCACCGTGGAACAGGTCGCGGATCGCGGCGCGGCCGACGATCATGCCGACGCCGGCGGAAAAGCCCTGCAGCGCGCGGAACATCAGCAGCGTGGACAGTTCGCGCGACAGCGCGCAGCCGACCGAGGCGCCGACGAACACCGCCAGCCCGGCCAGGATCACCCGCTTGCGTCCCATCGCGTCCGACAGCGGCCCGTGCACCAGGCTCATCAGCGCGTAGGCGAGCATGTACACGCTGATGGTCTGCTGCACCGCCGCCGGCTCCACCGCCAGCCGCCGCGACAGCTCGGGGAAGGCGGGGAAGATGGTGTCGATCGAGAACGGCCCGAACATCGCCAGGCCGGCCAGCAGCAGGGCCAGTCTCCGGGTGGATGGGCTGGTGGTCGTCATCGTGGGATTCCTGGATACCTGCCGCCGCGAGCGGCAGGAGACGGCAAGCGCACCGCGGCGCCGGTCCAGGCGGGGACGGCGCAGGCGCGCTGCGGATGGGAACTGCCCATGATAGGCGCTGGGGCGGCCGGCGTTAAGCGCAAAGCTGGCTGCGGGCTGTATTGGGCGCCTTGCGGCGGCGGGATTGGGGATTGGGGATTAGCAGGAGCGCTGCTCCTGCCTTTACCGAATCCCCAATCCCGAATCCCCGCCCCACCCGGATATAATCGCGGGGCAGCACGGTGGGAGAAGCGGGGCGACCCGCTGCCGAAGGCGCAACGCCCGTAATCGCTCAGGCCCGATACCACCATCGCAACAACAACTCTGGAGAGACCGGCCTGCCCCGATCGGCAGCCACCGGCGCCGAAGGGGCACGAAGCAGCCGCACGCTTCCAAACTCTCAGGCAAAAGGACAGAGGGGCGCGAGGAAGACCGCAGGCTTCCCGCCCGCCGTGACCGCCCCAGGCGGCCAAGGCAGGGGCGGCCACGGCGCTTCCGACTCCCGCGTGCCCTTCTCCCGGATGCCCGACATGCCCCAGAACACCCCTTCCCTGCACGATCTCGAGCACGCCGATGCCTTCGTCGGCCGCCACATCGGCCCCGACGACAACGAGATCGCGCAGATGCTGCGCACGGTCGGCTACGACTCGCTGGAGGCGCTGACCGACGCCATCGTGCCCGGCGGCATCAAGACCGCGCAGGCGCTGGACCTGCCCGGCGGCGTCGCCGAGGAACAGGCGCTGGCCCGCATCCGCGCCATCGCCGCGCGCAACCAGGTGCTGCACAGCTTCATCGGCCAGGGCTACCACGGCACCCACACGCCCAAGGTCATCCTGCGCAACATCTTCGAGAACCCGGCCTGGTACACCGCCTACACGCCCTACCAGGCGGAGATCTCGCAGGGCCGGATGGAGGCGCTGATCAACTTCCAGACCATGTGCGCCGACCTCACCGGCATGGAGATCGCCAACGCCTCGCTGCTGGACGAGGCCACCGCCGCGGCCGAGGCGATGACGCTGGCGCGGCGCGCCGGCAAGTCGAAGTCGAACGTGTTCTTCGTCCACGACGCGGTGCACCCGCAGACGCTGGAAGTGCTGCGCACCCGTGCCGCGCCGCTGGACATCGAGCTGCGCACCGGCACCCCGGCACAGGCGCTGGAAGCCGACGCCTTCGGCGTGCTGCTGCAGTACCCGGACACCTTCGGCCGCTTCGCCCTGGCCACGCTGGCCGAGCACCGGGCGCTGACCGACGCGGTGCATGCGCGCGGCGGACTGGTGGCGGTGGCCGCCGACCTGCTGGCGCTGACGCTGGTCGCCGCCCCCGGCGAATGGGGCGCGGACATCGTGGTCGGCAACTCGCAGCGCTTCGGCGTGCCGCTGGGCTTCGGCGGCCCGCACGCGGCGTTCATGGCCTGCCGCGACGCCTACAAGCGCTCCATGCCCGGGCGCCTGATCGGCGTGTCGGTCGATGCGCAGGGCAACCCGGCCTACCGCCTGGCGCTGCAGACCCGCGAGCAGCACATCCGCCGCGAGAAGGCCACCTCCAACATCTGCACCGCGCAGGTGCTGCTGGCGGTGATGGCGAGCATGTACGCGGTCTACCACGGCCCCGACGGGCTGACCCGCATCGCCCGCCGCAGCCACCGCCTGGCCGCGATCCTGGCCGCGGCGCTGCGCGGCGCCGGGGTGCAGGTCGGCGAGCACTTCTTCGACACCCTGCACGTGGCCGGCATCGACGCCGCGGCGATCCACGCCAAGGCGCGCGCGGCCGGCTACAACCTGCGCGAGATCGACAGCGCCTCGCTCGGCATCAGCCTGGACGAGACCGCCACCCGGCAGGACGTGGTCGCGCTGGCGGCGCTGTTCGGCGCCGACCTGGAGGCGGCGACCATCGACGCGCTCGATGCCGCCACCGCCGACGCGCTGCCGCCGGACCTGCGGCGCACCAGCGCGTTCCTGCAGCACCCGGTGTTCAACACCTACCACAGCGAGCACGAGCTGCTGCGCTACCTGCGCCGGCTGGCCGACAAGGACCTGGCGATGGACCGCACCATGATCCCGCTGGGCAGCTGCACGATGAAGCTCAACGCCACCGCCGAGATGATCCCGGTGACCTGGCCCGAGTTCGCCGACATCCACCCGCTGGCCCCGGCCGAGCAGGCGCAGGGCTACGCCCAGCTGATCGCCGAGCTGGAAGCGATGCTGGCCGAGTGCACCGGCTACGACGCGGTCAGCCTGCAGCCCAACTCCGGCGCGCAGGGCGAGTACACCGGCCTGCTGGCGATTCGCGCCTACCACCGCTCGCGCGGCGAAGGCCACCGCGACATCTGCCTGATCCCCGAGTCGGCGCACGGCACCAACCCGGCCTCGGCGCACCTGGCGGGCATGAAGGTGGTGGTGACCCGCTGCGACGCCAACGGCAACGTCGACGTCGCCGACATCCGCGCCCAGGCCGAGAAGCATTCCGAGCGCCTGGCCGCGCTGATGATCACCTACCCCTCCACCCACGGCGTGTTCGAGGAGGACGTGGTCGAGATCTGCGACATCGTCCACCGGCACGGCGGCCAGGTGTACACCGACGGCGCCAACATGAACGCCCTGGTCGGGCTGGCAAAGCCCGGCAAGTGGGGCTCGGACGTATCGCACCTGAACCTGCACAAGACCTTCTGCATCCCGCACGGCGGCGGCGGCCCCGGCGTGGGCCCGTGCGCGGTGAAGGCGCACCTCGCTCCCTTCCTCCCCAAGACCGGTTCCCTTCCCCCGCAAGCGGGGAGCGTTCCTTCTTCCCTTCCCCCGCAAGCGGGGAGCATTTCTTCCTCACTTCCCCCGCAAGCGGGGAGCATTTCTTCCTCCCTTCCCCCGCAAGCGGGGGAAGGTGCCCGAAGGGCGGATGGGGGCGGCTCCGGCGGCATGGTCAGCGCCGCCAGCTTCGGCTCGGCCTCGATCCTGCCGATCAGCTGGATGTACATCACCCTGATGGGCGCGGCCGGGCTGCGCAAGGCCACCCAGGTGGCGCTGCTCAACGCCAACTACATCTCGCGCCGGCTCGCCCCGCACTACGCCACCCTGTACACCGGCCGCAACGATCTGGTCGCGCACGAGTGCATCCTCGACCTGCGGCCGCTGGAGAAGGCCAACGGCATCGGCGCCGAGGACGTGGCCAAGCGCCTGGTGGACTTCGGCTTCCATGCGCCGACGCTGAGCTTCCCGGTCGCCGGCACCTTGATGGTGGAGCCGACCGAGAGCGAGCCGCTGGCCGAGCTGGACCGCTTCGTCGACGCGATGATCCAGATCCGTGACGAGATCCGCGCCATCGACGACGGCCGCCTGGACCGCGAGGACAACCCGCTCAAGCACGCCCCTCACACCGCCAGCGCGGTCACCGCCAGCGAGTGGACGCATGCCTACCCGCGCGAGCTGGCGGCGTACCCGCTGGCTTCGCTCCGACACGGCAAGTACTGGCCGCCGGTGGCGCGCGTGGACAACGTCTATGGCGACAAGCACGTGATGTGTTCCTGCATCCCGGTGGATGCGTACAGGGAGGATGCCGAGGCCTGACCGCCCGTTCTTCGCAAAGCGTCTTCCCCGCGCAGGCGCGCCACTATCCGGGGAAGTTTTCCTGCTTTGTCAGCGAAGGCCTGCGGCAACGCCGCCTGGCGACGGGACTTCGATCGCAGCGCCGACATGCGTGTGCCGGTCGTCCCCGTGCAGGCGCGGCCCCAGTGCCTGTGCTGCAGTGGGATTCCGCAACTGGCTGGTTTCACCGGGAAAGTCGCTGGGTCCCCGCCTGCACGGGGACGACGAGTTCACCGTCCCGAGTTTCAGTCACGGTGCTCTGGCCGGCAGTCGTCCTGCCCAGAGCTTCATCCGGGCAGCAGTACGCGAACCGGGGGTCCTGGGATGTTCGAACCGATAGCGGCAACGCCCCTGGCTCCCGCTGCGCGGGAGCGACGATCGGAGTTTCCTCCGCACAACAATGTGCGAAGGTGGAGACCTACTGCCAGCACCTTGGATGATGGGGCTACCACGAGATTCCATAGATGACCGACTTCACCGCGAAAGTCCCTGGATCCCCGCCTTCGCGGGGACGACGGATTCAGTTTTCCTGAACGCGAACCGCATCACTCCGGCCGACAGCCGCATGGACGGACAAGCCATGAAACACGAAGCAAGGGCGGCTGTTCGCCCACGACGCTGGTTCGCCGGCGGCCTGCTGGCGCTGCTGCTGGCCACCTGCCTGGCGGTGGCTGCGCCGGCACCGGCGCCCTCCTTCGAACTGATCGCGCTCGGTGTGCAGGGCGGCCTGCAGGACGGCGACCTCAGCGCCTGGCTGGCGCGTGCGCCCGGCGACAGCCGCTACATCGCCATGGACGCCGGCACCCTGCTGCCGGGACTGCAGCGTTCCTACGAGCGCGGCGCCTTCGCGCATCTGCCGATCCCAGCGGACACCACGCTCACGCCTGCCGGCTACCTGCTGCGCGAGGCGATCGCCGGCTACTTCGTCAGCCACCCGCACCTGGACCACGTCGCCGGGCTGCTGATCGCCGCCACCGACGACAGCCGCAAGCCGATCTACGGACTCGCCTCGACGCTGGACGGGCTCGCGCGCGACTACTTCAACTGGAACGCCTGGCCGAACTTCGCCGACCGCGGCGCGCCGCCGGCGCTGGGCCAGTACCGGCTTGCGGCGCAGCCGCCGGGGCAGTGGTTCGCGATCGAAGGCACCTCGCTGCGCGGCCTGCTGCTGCCGCTGCAGCACGACCGGATGGAATCGTCGATGCTGCTGCTGCGCGCCGGCGACGCCTACCTGGCCTACTTCGGCGATACCGGCGCCGATGCGGTCCAGCACGGCACGCGCCTGGCCGAGGCGTGGCGGACGCTCGCGCCGCTGGTCCGGCAGGGGGCGCTCAAGGGCATCGTCATCGAGACGTCCTATCCCGACGACGTCGCCGACGACAAGCTCTACGGCCACCTGACCCCACGCTGGCTCGCCAGCGAACTGCACGCGCTGGCCGCACAGGCCGGCGGCAACGCGGCGCTGCGCGGGCTGCCGGTGGTGATCGGCCACATCAAGCCCTCGCTGCAGGCCGGGCGCGATGCCCGCCGGCTGATCGAGTCGCAGCTGCAGGCCGGCAACGACCTGCAGGTCCGCTACCTGCTGCCGCGGCAGGGCCAGCGCATCGAGCTGTGAGCATCGGCCCGGGCGATGCCACCAGCCTCGCAACCCGGATAGGCGCGGCTCACCCGGGATTTGTGGCTGTGTCTCGCAGCCAGAGCTGCGATCCCGGGTGCGCTGCGCCTACCCGGGCTACAGGGAGCGGGAAACGGGCGTCCCACCCCGGACCGGCAACGATCACGCCGAACGAAACCGCCACGCCCGAAAATCGGCAGTGCCGGCCAACCCGTCCATCCCATCGCGGCCGGTTTACCGGAGACTTCACGCATGAATTGCCACCACCCGATTTCGACAGGCCAATGCCCCCACAGCCGGCGCGCGCTGCCATGAGCGGGCCGCTCGCCAGTCCGCCGCGCGTGCGCCTGCGCGACGGCCGGGCGGTCCCGGCGCTGGGCATGGGCTCGTGGAACCTGGGCCAGGGCCGGCATCCGGCGGCGCAGGAGATCGAGGCGCTGCGCACCGGCCTGGCGCTGGGCATGAGCCTGGTCGACACCGCCGAGATGTATGGCGACGGCAAGTCCGAGCAATTGATCGGCCAGGCGTTGCACGGGGTCCACAAGCGTCCGTTCCTCGTCTCCAAGGTGCTGCCTTCCCATGCCACCGCGCGCGGCATCCCGCGCGCCTGCGATGCCAGCCTGGAGCGGCTCGGCGTCGAGCGGCTGGACCTGTACCTGCTGCACTGGCGCGGCGGCGGCCCGCTGGAGGAGGTGGTGGCCGCGTTCGAGAAGCTGCGCCAGGCCGGCAAGATCGCCGACTGGGGCGTGTCCAACTTCGATGTCGAGGACATGGAAGAACTGTGGCGCGTCCCCGGCGGCGAGCGCTGCCTGGTCAACCAGGTGCTGTACCACGTCGGCAGCCGCGGCATCGAGTTCGACCTGCTGCCCTGGTGCCGCAGACACCACGTGGCGGTGATGGCCTACTCGCCGCTGGGCAGCCGTGCGCTGCTGGGCGATGCCACGCTGGCGCGCATCGGCCAGGCGCACGGCGCCGCGCCGACCGCGGTGGCGCTGGCCTGGGCCATCCGCAGCGGCGACGTCGTCGCCATCCCTGAATCGGGCACGCCCGCGCACATGCGCGAGAACGCGGCCGGCCTGGCCCTGGAACTGACAGACGCCGACCTGGCGGCACTGGACCGGGCCTTCCCGCCGCCCAGGCGCAAGCAGCCGCTGGACGTTCTGTAGGCCCACCGTGGATTCCACGGCCGTTGGAATACCTGTAGGAGCGACTTCAGTCGCGATGAAGCGTTACCGGTAGAGCCTCATCGCGACTGAAGTCGCTCCTACGGGTGTGGGCGCCTGGCCGGAGCCACCCCAGGTGAACCGTGCGTGCACGACCGCGCGGCAAACCACCACCGGGCGTTAACGCCGTTCGCACCAGCCTGCGAAGTCCGATCCCGCGACTTCCAATGGAGTGATCCCATGGCCGCCAGCAAGCCGTCAGGCAAGCCCGCCGCACCCACCGCCCGCGAGAACAGTGCCGCCGACAGCCGCGGCAGCGGCGACGAACTGCACCAGAGCGCAGGCGCAGGCCACCCGCCGCTCACCACCAACCAGGGCATCCCGGTCAGCGACAACCAGAACTCGCTGCGCGCCACCCCGCGCGGGCCGACGCTGCTGGAAGACTTCATCCTGCGCGAGAAGATCACCCATTTCGACCACGAGCGCATCCCCGAGCGCATCGTCCATGCGCGCGGATCGGCGGCGCACGGCTACTTCGAGCTGACCAAGTCGCTGTCCAGATACACCACCGCGAAGATCTTCACCGAGGTCGGCACCAGGACGCCGGTGTTCACCCGCTTCTCCACCGTCGCCGGCGGCGCCGGCTCGATCGACACCCCGCGCGACGTGCGCGGCTTCGCGGTCAAGTTCTACACCCAGGAGGGCAACTTCGACCTGGTCGGCAACAACATCCCGGTGTTCTTCATCCAGGACGCGATCAAGTTTCCCGACCTGATCCACTCGGTGAAGATGGAGCCGGACCGCGGCTTCCCGCAGGCGGCCAGCGCGCACGACACCTTCTGGGACTTCATCTCGCTCACGCCCGAGTCGATGCACATGATCATGTGGGCGATGAGCGACCGCACCATCCCGCGCTCGCTGCGCATGATCGAGGGCTTCGGCATCCACAGCTTCCGCCTGGTCGATGACAGGGGCGAGAGCACCTTCGTCAAGTTCCACTGGCGGCCCAAGCTGGGGCTTCAATCCACGCTGTGGGACGAGGCGGTCAAGATCGCCGGCGCCGACCCGGACTTCCACCGCCGCGACCTGTTCGAGGCGATCCAGGCCGGCGACTTCCCGGAGTGGGAGCTGGGCGTGCAGCTGTTCACCCAGGAACAGGCCGACCAGTTCCCGTTCGACCACCTCGACCCGACCAAGATCATCCCCGAAGAGACCATCCCGCTGACCATCGTCGGGCGCATGGTACTGGACCGCTGGCCGGACAACTTCTTCGCCGAGACCGAGCAGGTGGCGTTCTGCCCGGCCAACATCGTGCCCGGCATCGACTTCTCCGACGACCCGCTGCTGCAGGGGCGGCTGTTCTCCTACCTGGACACGCAGCTGATCCGCCTGGGCGGGCCGAACTTCCACCAGATCCCGATCAACGCGCCCAAGTGCCCGTTCGCCAACCACCAGCGCGACGGCCACATGCAGATGGGCCAGCCCAAGGGCCGCGTCGCCTACGAGCCCAGCTCGCTGCAACCGGATTCCCCTCGTGAGACCCCACGCGGCTTCCGCAGCTTCGCCGCGCCGGCCGGCGACGGCAGCAAGGGCCGCATCCGCGCCGAGAGCTTCGCCGACCACTACAGCCAGGCGCGGCTGTTCTTCCGCAGCCAGAGCGCGCCGGAACAGGCGCACCTGGCCTCGGCGCTGGTGTTCGAGCTGTCCAAGGTGGAGACCGCGCACGTGCGCGAGGCCATCGTCGGCCACCTGCGCCACATCGACGAGGATCTGGCCGGACGCGTGGCCGAGGGCCTGGGCCTGGAGGCGATGCCGCCGGTACCGCCGGCCGCGGCCAAGCCGTTCGACATGCCGCCCTCGCCCGCATTGCAGATCATCGGCAAGATGAAGGACACCCTGAAGGGACGCAGCATCGGCATCCTCGTCCACGACGGCTCGGACGCGGCCATCGTCAGGAGCCTGCGCCGGGCCGCCGAAGCGGCCGGGGCCACGGTCAAGCTGGTGGCGCCCAGGCTGGGCGGCATCAAGCTGAGCGACGGCAGGAAGCAGGACGCCGACGGCCAGCTCGCCGGCACGCCTTCGTTCGTGTTCGACGCGGTGGCGGTGGTGCTGTCGGCCGAGGCCGGCCGGCAGCTTTCGCGCGAGTCGGCGGCGATCGATTTCGTCGCCAACGCCTGGTCGCACCTGAAGGCGATCGCCGCCGACGCCGGCGCGCAGCCGCTGCTCAAGGCCGGCAACGTCGGCAAGGACCCTGGCGTGGTGGACGCCGAGGACGCCAAGGGCTTCGTCGCCGTCGCCAAGACCCGGCAGTGGGCACGCGAGAAGAAGCTGCGCATGCTGGCGTAGCGGCGCAAGTACCCCCTAGCTTGCGCGCAGCGCAGGGGAGGGTTGGGGAGGGTGCCTTTGCCTGGGCTCTTGGCTTTCTGCCTGGGCAACCAATCGCCAGGCATGCCGCAATCGAGAGCCAAAGCAACATCTACCCCTCCCCAGCCCTCCCCTTCGCCTTCGGCGAAAGGGAGCGGGCAAAGGCGATCGGCCATCGCGGTTCCGTGACGGATGCACACGCTCATTCCGAAGCGTGGCAGGCCTGCACCCCGCCCCCACCGACCGCGAAAAGGCAATCGTCGCCGACGCCCGCACGCACGCAAAGCCGGCAACTTCGCAGAGACAGCCCCCTCCCTTGCGCACAGCGCATGGGAGGGTTGGGGAGGGGTGCCGTTGCCTGGGCTCTTGGCTTTCTGCCTGGGCAACCAATCGACACCATGCCGCAACCGAGAACCAAGGCAACCGCTACCCCTCCCCAGCCCTCCCCTTCGCCTTCGGCGAAAGGGAGGGGGCAAAGCGATCGGCCACCGCGGTTCCGTGATGGGGTTCCATGACGGATGTACACGCTCATTCCGAAGCGTGGCATGCCTGCACCCCGACCCCACCGACCACTAAAAGGCAATCGTCGCTTACGCCCGCACGCAAAACCGGCAACCTTGCAGAGACCGCACCCTCCCTTGCGCGCAGCGCAGGGGAGGGTTGGGGAGGGGTGCCTTTGCCTGGGCTCTTGGCTTTCTGCCTGGGCAACCAATCGCCAGGCATGCCGCAATCGAGAGCCAAGGCAACAGCTACCCTTCCCCAGCCCTCCCCCTCGCCTTCGGCGAAAGGGAGGGGGCAAGGGCGCTTGGCCGGAGAGGGGCACGGTGCGGGATCCGGGCCGATGCGACATACCTGGATCCCGGCCCCCATCGGCCATGACGACACCATTCCCCGCCGGCTACGGCGACACGGCCCCGCCCGCGGCGCCGGCCAGCGGCAACGCTCCCTGCAATACCGCCTGCTCCATCTGCAGCAGGTAGTCGCTGAACCCGCCGCGGGCGCGTGCGACCCGCCGCGCGCTGGTCGTCACCACCGGCCGGCAACGCCGGGCGATGCGCGCATGCACGCGTTCCATCGCCGCCACCAGTGCCACGTCCTCGTGCACCGGCAGCGGCAGGAAGCCGCCGCAGCGCAGGTACAACTCGGTACTCAGGCCGAGGTTGGCGCCATGCACGTGGCGATGGCCGTCGCGATGGCATTCGCCGGCCAGGTAGGCCTGGCGCAGGGCCGGCGGCCAGCCGCTCCAGTCGGCCACGGTGACGATGCCGCAGAAGGCATCGCAATCGTAGGCCAGCTGCGCCGACAGCCAGTCCGGCGACACCTGCGAGTCGGCGTCGGTGCAGGCCAGCCAGCGTGCGCCCGCGGCGATCGCCGCGCGTGCCGCGGTGGCGCGGGCGATGCCGACGTTGCCCTCGGCCAGCGGCAGGCAGTGGACGCCGAAGCTCGCGCACACTGCGGCGGTGCGGTCGCGGCAGCGGTCCAGCGCGACGAACACACGCACGTCCTCCCCCTGCAGCCGCGGACAGGCCGCGGCCAGCACCAGCGACTGCAGGCAGGCACCGATCGCCTGTTCCTCGTCGTGCGCCGGCACCAGCACCGCGATCACCGCAGGTTCTCCCGCTGCGCCACCGATTGCGGCGATGTCCCCCAGCCTTCCAGCAGGAAGTCGGCGTCCTCGTAGCGGAACAGCCGCGGCAGCTGCAGCGTGTCTTGCAGCGATGCGTGCACCTGGCGGCCATCGCCCTGCGCCGGTTCGAACGGATGCAGCCAGTGGCAGGCCACGATCACGCCTTCGTCCTCCAGGCTGGCCTGCATGCGCCGGGCGCATTCGGCCAGCTGCGCCGGCTGCAGGTAGTAGCCGACCTCGCCGAACACGATCAGGTCGAAGCGACCGCGCGGCCACTGCTGCGGATGGGTGGCGCAGCCCACCTGCACGTGCGCGTGCATGCCGGTGCGCTGCCGCGCCAGTTCAACCGCGCGCGCGGACACGTCGGTGGCCAGCAGTTCGTCGCAACGCGGCGCCAGGGCCGCGGTGAGTTCGCCGTTGGAGCAGCCCAGCTCCCAGCCGCGGGCAAAGCGTTGCCGGGGCAGCGACGCCAGCAGCAGGTCGCGCTTGCGCGCCTCGTACCAGCGCTGCCGGTAGCCGAACGGGTCGTCCTGGCGGTACAGCTGGCCGAAATAGTCGTGCAGGGCGGTCATCGCAGGAACACCTCGTAGCCGCGTTCGAAGCGCTCGAGCACGTGCGGCGGCAGGATCGGCTCGGCCACCGCATGCGCGCCGCGGCCGAGCTGCGAGGCAAAGCAGGCCAGCGCCTGTCGCTTGGCCTGCTGGATCGCTTCCGGCAGCGCATGGCGCGCCGCCGCCGGCAGCAGGGAGTCCTCGCCGGCCGCCGACAGCCAGTGCCAGGCCCACACCGGGAACTCGGCCAGCGTCGCATCGCGCTCCGCGGCCGCCTGAATGCAGGCGCGCGCAGTCGCCTCGTGGTCGGGGTGGCCGTCGTCGCGCCAGGTGGTCAGCAGCAGGTCGCCCGGCTGCAGCAGCTGCGCCAGCTGCGCGGCGATGGCCGGCTCCTGCGCGGCGACGCCGCCATCGGCCACGCCCAGGTGGACGATGGCATCGGCGCCCACGCCCAGCGCCTGCGCGGCGTGCTCCAACTCCTGGCGGCGCACCCGGCGCAGCCGCTGCGGCGTCCACCAGGCGTCGCCGGGATAGCAGGCCTCGCCGTCGGTCACCGCGACCAGCACGACCGGCAGGCCGCGCCGGCAGGCGCTGGCGATCGCGCCGCCACAGCCCAGCACTTCGTCGTCTGGGTGCGGCGATACCACCAGCAGGCGCCGCGCCTGCGCCAGCAGCGCCTGCATGTCGAGCAAGGGCAGCGCCGCCAGCCAGGGCGACTGCCGCCACGCCGCCTCCGTGGTGCCGCGGCCGTGGATCTTCGGCACGTGTTCTACAACCGCCATGGCGCCTTATCCTGTGCGACTGCGCGGCCCAGGGCCTCCCAGTCGTGCTCGGCATGGCTCTGGCGCACGAACACCGCCAGGTCGGCGCAGCGCAGGGCATGCGCGCGGTCGCCGCACAGCGGCGCCGGGCCGAGCGCACGGCCAACCCGCTCGATCGTTTCGCTGCAGGCGCGTTCGACGAAGGCGCGCACGCGGGTCACTGCGTCGCGATGCGGCTGCTCCGGCTCGGCGTCGATGCGCGCGGCCAGTTCGCGCAGCAAGGCGGCCGCCGCCTGCAGCGACAGGTCGATCGCCCCCAGGTGCGCGGCTGCGTGCGGATCGCGCTGCACCTTGGCATGCCCCTGCAAGGTGGCGGCGATCGCCGTGGCGGCGCCGTACCAGCACGCCGCCACGCCGGCACCGCCATGCCAGAAGCCCGGCCGCCGCAGGTAGTCGCCCGGCGCCCCGACCGCGACCGCCGGCACCCGCTCGAACGCCACCGGTCCGCTCGCGATGCGCGCCATGCCCACCGCGGCCCAGCCCTCCTCGCGCGGCGTCACTCCCGGCTGGCGCAGGTCCACCAGCAGCAGCCGATCGCGCTCGCCCTCGTGCGCGGTCACCAGGGCCGCATCGACCAGGCTGGCGCCCGAACACCAGGGCTTGCTGCCGGAAAGATGGCCACTGCCATTGCCGTCCGGCTGCCAGTCCAGGCGCGCACCGGGCGCCTGCGCCGCCCATACCGCCAGCAGCCGGCCGGGATCGGGTGCCGGCATGCCGAGTTCGGCCAGGATCGCCTGCGCGTCGTAGTGCGCCTCCAGCACCTTGGCCAGACACACGTCGGCAGCGGCGATCCGCGCCAGCGTGCGCCAGCGCTCGAGCGTGCGGCCCGCTCCGGGCAGCGGCAGCCCGGGATGGCACCGCAGCGCCTGTCGCGCCGCAGCGCCAAGGTCGCGTTCGTCGTCCAGTGCAAGCGGTGAAATGAAGGGGTGATCCAAAAGGCGGGCTCCTTGTCCTGTCGTCCGTCGCGCATCGCGCGGGATGGGAATGCAGCAATCACGACGGCTCGTTGATGGAGCCAGCACAACAGGTCGGGGGACAACAGCGTGTGTTGATGCGCTTCACACAGGCATTGCCTGGCTGAAGGCTTCAGCGTGCATGCGCAGGAATCACGTCATGCATGCGCCCTGCGATGCTGGAATCTAATCGGCCCCGCTGTCAGCCATCGCATCGAAACCGACCGTAGTCCCCGCACTACCGTCCGCAAGAAACCCAGGATCGAACGATTGCCAGCTCAAGTGGCGTGGCTCACGGCCGGAAGATTGAACGCGTCTCCCGCGCAGGCGGGAATCCAGTGCCTGTGCCTTGAAAGGTGGAGCTACCGGGAGATTGCGTAGCCGGCTGTTTCCATCGCTCAAGTCGCTGGGTCCCGCCTGCGCGGGGACGACAGGCACACGGATGGCGAACCACGATCCGTGTCCCGCGATAGCCAATGAGATCGTAAGACTCCTGCGACAAGGCCTTGCCGGCCAGGCAAGAAAACTCCCCCGGACAGTGGTGCGCGGAGGGGGGGGCCCAGCGACTTCGGGCCTGTGTCGCGACAAGGCACTGGGTCCGCACTTTCGCGGGGGGCGATAACGGGAAGCCGGTGGAAACACGCGGCGCTAATCGGGTGCGGGAATGCCGTGCTGGAACGCTGCAGGCGCTTGCCTGTCCCGATGCAGGCTCCGGCTAATGATGGTGTCGCCGCGTGCCGGCCCGCATGCCGTTCCTGGCCAGCAGCGCGTCCAGCACACGCCGCGCATAGGCCTGGTCGCGGTGATCGGCGCGCGCCAGGATCTCGCCGGCCAGGCGGGTGAACTGCGGCCAGAACTGCGCCGGATCGCGCAGGTGCTCGCACCAGGGCGGCAGCATCCGCGCCATGTGCCGCAGTTCGGCGTCGAGCTGCGCGCGCCGGTTCACGACGCGGCCCTCGGCCAGCGCACCCGCACGTGGTGCTCGCCGCCATCGTCCAGCAGGCGGAAGGCGAAACCCTCGCGGTCACTGCCGTCCACCTGCAGCGACGCCGCCCCGCCGGCGTCCGCATCGACCTGCTCGACCTCGATCCGGTACGTGCTGGTGCCGAATCGATAGCGCAGCGCGTAGCCGGGCCAGTCGGCCGGCAGGCAGGGGCGCAGCGCCAGGGTGTCGCCGTCGCGCTGCAGGCCGAGCAGCGATTCGGTCAGCAGCCGGTACATCCAGCCGGCCGAGCCGGTGTACCAGGTCCAGCCGCCGCGGCCGACATGCGGGGCCACGCCATAGACGTCGGCCGCCAGCACGTAGGGCTCGACCTTGTAGCGCGCCACCTCGTCCACGTCGCGGGCATGGTTGATCGGATTGATCATCCGCGCCAGCTCCCAGGCATGCGCGGCGTCGCCCAGCTGCGCGAACGCCATCGCCGCCCACACCGCGGCATGGGTGTACTGCCCGCCGTTCTCGCGCACGCCGGGCACGTAGCCGGCGATGTAGCCCGGATCGCGGTAGTCGTCGCCCTTGCCGGCGCGGTCGAACGGCGGCTCCAGCAGCTGCACCAGCCCGGCCTCGTGCCTGACCAGGTGCCGGTCCAGCGAGGCCATCGCCTGCCGTGCGCGTTCCGGGTCGCCGGCGCCGGACAGCACCGACCAGCTCTGCGAGATCGAATCGATCCGGCACTCGGCATTGCCCGCCGAGCCCAGCGGGGTGCCGTCGTCGAACCAGGCGCGGCGGTACCACTGACCGTCCCAGGCGTGCGCGTCCAGGTTCTCGCGCAGGCGCTGCGCCGATTGCTCGCAGTAGCCGGCAAAGCCGGCATCGCCGCGCGCGCGGGCCACGACGGCGAACTGCTGCAGCACGTCGAACAGGAAGAAGCCCAGCCACACGCTCTCGCCGCGGCCGTCCTCGCCCACCCGGTTCATGCCGTCGTTCCAGTCGCCGGTGCCGATCAGCGGCAGGCCGCGCTCGCCGAGCAGTTCGCTGCCGCGGCGCAGTGCGCGCACGCAGTGGTCGTACAGCGGCTGCCGCAGCGACGAGGCGACCGGCAGGTCGTAGTAGGACTCCTCGTCGGCATTGACCAGGCGGCCCTCGACATAGCCCACCGGCTCGTCGAGCACGCCGGCATCGCCGGTGGCCTGCAGGTAGCGGCAGGCCGCCAGCGGCAGCCACAGGTAGTCGTCCGAGCAGCGCGTGCGCACGCCGCGGTCCAGCGGCGGATGCCACCAGTGCAGCACGTCGCCCTGCGGAAACTGGTGCGCGGCACTGAGCAGCAGGTGCTCGCGCGCCAGCGCCGGCGCCACGTGCACGACCGCCATCGTGTCCTGCAGCTGGTCGCGGAAGCCGAACGCGCCGCCGGACTGGTAGTAGCCGCTGCGCGCCAGGTAGCGGCAGGCCAGGGTCTGGTACAGCAACCAGCCATTGGCCAGCAGGTCCACGCTGGGATCGGGCGTGGCCACCTGCACGCCGCCGAGCACGTCCAGCCAGTGCGCGCGCACCGCATCGAGCGCGGAATGGGCGGCCTCGCTGCCGCGCACCTGCCGCGCCAGCTGCACGGCCTGCGCGCGGTCCCTGCCGGCGCCGAGCCGGAACGTGGTCTCGAACGCCTGCCCGGGCGCCAGTTCGAACGGCACCTGGATCGCCGCGCACGGGTCCAGGCCGACGCCGAGCCGGCCGGACAGGTGCTCGCGGCGCAGCGCATCGGGATCGCCGAGGTCGCCGTTGCGGCCGAGGAACTCGCCGCGGTCGCCGCTGAAGCTGCACGCATCGGCATCGACGTCGAAGAACGCGGTACGGCCGCCGAACTCGGTGTTGTAGGGGTTGCGCGCCAGTACCGGGCCGTCGTCGCCGTCCATCTCGGTGACAACGTGCATCTGGGTCCTGCCGCGGGTGTCGCCCAGCACCCATTCGACGTAGCCGGTGGCCGAGAGCCTCCGCGGGCGCGTGCCGAGGTTGCGCAGCTTCAGCAGCGAGAATCTGACCGCCGCGTCCAGCGCCACGAACACCCACAGCTCGCTGGCGATGCCGTCCTCGACGTGCTGGTAGACGCTGTAGCCGAAGCCGTGGCGAATGCGGTAGTCGCCGCGGCCGCGGCACGGCAGCGGCGTCGGCGACCAGACCCGGCCGCTGTCCTCGTCGCGCAGGTAGAAGGCCTCGCCGCCGGTGTCCGACACCGGGTCGTTGTGCCAGGGCGTGAGCCGGAACTCGTGCGCGTTCTCGAACCAGGTGTAGCCCGGCGCGCTCTCGCTGAGCACGCAGCCCAGCTGCGCGTTGGCGATGACGTTGGCCCACGGCGCCGGCGTGGCCGCGCCCTCGCGCAGCATGATCACGTACTCGCGGCCATCGGCGGCGAAGGCACCGGTACCGTTGTCGAACAGGCCGGCGCCGGCATCGTCCGCCAGCGTCGCGCCGGCCTCCCGGGCCACTTCCGGCATCGGCTCCGGCGCGGCCGTCCCGGCGGCCGGCACCTGCGGCAGCAGCTCGGCCACGCGCAGTTCCGGCGGCACGTGCCGGCCCACCTGCGCCGCCAGCGTGCCGCGCTGGTCGCTGACGATCACCCGCGCCACCGACAGCAGCAGCACGCGGTCCTCCTGCGAGATGTTCTGCACCGGCCGCACGAAGATCCCGCCGGGGCGCTCGAGCACGTTGGAATCGGCGTCGGTGGAGATCATGCCCAGGATCTGGTCCTGCAGCTGCTGCCGGTAGCCGGCCTGGCTCTCGTTCCAGATCACCAGGTCCGCATGCAGGCCCTTGAGCCGCCAGTAGGCATGCGCCTGCACCATCTGCCGCACCAGCTCGATGTTGTCGACGTCGGCGATCTGCAGCAGCGCGATCGGCAGGTCGCCGGAGATGGCGTGGCCCCACAGCCCGGACTGGCCGCGGCGGTTCTGCAGCAGCACCTCCGGATCGGCGCGCAGGAACGGATGCGCGTACACCATCGCCCCGGCCAGGCGCTCGTACAGCTGCGCGTCGGCCTGCGAGGCGTTGATCTGGCGGCGCACCACCTGGCTCTGGGTCCAGGCCAGGTCGAACACGCGGTCGGCCAGGCGGCGGTCGCGGTACTTGTCGATCAGCGCCGCGCAGGCGGCACGGTCGCTGCCGACGCCGAACACCATGTCGATCACCGCGCTCTGCTCCGGTGCCAGCACGATGCGGCAGCGGATCGCCACGATCGGGTCCAGCACCGAGCCGGCGCTGTCCGACAGCGCGGCGTCGCCCAGCAGTGCCTGCGGCGCGCGCGGGGTGTTGCCGCGGCCGAGGAAGCGCGCACGGTCGGTCTCGTAGGAGATGGCGTCGATGTCGGCGTCGTGCACCGCCACCAGGTGCAGCATCCACGGCGCGACCTCCTCCTGCGAGCGCGGCCGCCGCGTGCACAGCAGCGCCTGCTTGTCGCGCACGATCTCGGTCTGCACGAACAGGTTGCTGAAGGCCGGGTGCATCTCGTCGGCGATCGCCGGCGCCAGCACCACCTCGGCGTAGGTGGTGATCTCGATGGTGCGCGTGTGGCGCGAGCGGTTGCCGATGCGCAGCCGCCGCAGCTCGATGTCGTCCTCGGCGGAGATGGCGATCTCCAGGTGGGTGTCGTAGCCGCGGCGGCGGCCGCGGAACTCGGCGCGGGCGTCGGAGAAGATCGCCTCGTACTGCTCCACCGGCACGCAGGTGGGCTGGTGCGCGGCCGACCAGAAGTCGCCGCTGGCGACGTCGCGCAGGTAGCAGAAGTTGCCCCAGTGGTCGCGGGTGAGGTCCTCGCGCCAGCGCGTGACCGCCATGTCGCGCAGCCGGCTGTAGCCGCCGCCGGCGCTGCTGAGCAGGCCGTGGTAGCGGCCGTTGGACAGCAGCTGCACCGCCGGCCGCGCGGCGCCCGGGTTGCGGAACACGCGCAGCCGCGTCTCGGCCTCGCCCTCGGCCGCGGCGGCGCGCACGCGCGCGGTCTCGGCCGCCTGCGGATGGAAGATGCCGGTGCGCGGGATGCGTTCCTGCAGCAGCAGCAAGGTGGCCTGGAACTGCGCGTCGGCGGCGAAGCGCTTCTGCATCGGCTGGTCGCGCAGCAGGTAGTCCAGCGCCAGGAAGCCCATGCCCTGGTGGTGGGCCATGAACGAGCGCACCACCGCGTGCTCCTGGCCCGGCGGCACCCGCCCGGGGGTGTAGTCGATCGCCTCGTACAGGCCGAAGCGCCCGCCGAAACCCAGCTCGGCCAGCCGCTGCAGGTTCTGGCACGCCGCTTCCGGCGCCACCATCAGCGCCATCACGCTGGCGTAGGGCGCGATCACCAGGTCCTGGTCGAGCCCGCGCTTGAGCCCCAGCCCGGGCACGCCGAAGGCGCGGTACTGGTAGTTCATCCGCGCGTCGACCGCGTTGTAGCCGGACTCGGACACGCCCCACGGCACGCCGTGGCGCGCGCCGTGGGCGATCTGCGCGTTCACCGCATGCCGCGAGGTCTGCTCCAGCAGGGTGTCGGCATAGGCCGGCATCACCAGCTGCGGCATCAGGTACTCGAACATCGAGCCGCTCCACGACAGCAGCGTGGCCTCGCCCTCGACCTCGGTCAGCAGCCGTCCCAGCGCGAACCAGTTCTCCTGCGGCAGCTGGCCCTGGGCGATGGCGACGAAGCTGGCCAGCCGCGCCTCCGAGGCCAGCAGGTCGTAGTAGCCCTGGTCCAGGCGGCGCTCGTCGACGTTGTAGCCGATCGCCAGCAGCCGCCGCGCGCGGTCGTAGAGGAAGTCGTACTCCATCAGCGACAGCTGCCCGGCCACGTGCGCCAGCCGGTGCAGCTGGTGGATGCGCGCGCGGGCACGCGTCGCCGCCTCGCCGCTGCCGCGGCTCGCCAGCTGGCCGAGGTCGGCGATGTCCAGCGGCGAGACCGACGCCAGCGCCGCGTCCCCTTCCGGCTGCAGGAAGCGCAGTTCCGCCAGCGCCGCGCGGCAGGCCTGGTCCAGCGCCTGCGGCCAGTGCGGCTCCTCCGCCTCCGGCAGCCGTTCGTCCGGGGCCGGCGGCGGCGGCCACGCCTGCGCGATCTCCGCTGCCAGCAGCGCCAGCCGCTCCAGCGCGGCCTGCGCATCGGCCAGCGAGCGCGGCGGCACCGCGCGCAGCGCCGCCAGCTGCTCGCCGAATGCCATCAGCGCCGGGTCGATCACCGCGTCGGTGCGCCCCTCGTTGCGCCAGGCGCGGCGCAGCACGCCCAGCGTGTCGCGCAGGCCGGTGAAGGTGCTGGCGCCCAGCAGCGGCGCCTGCGCCAGCGCCAGCAGTCCCTGGCGCAGGGTGAGCAGGTGGCCGGCCAGGTTGCCGCTGTCCACCGTGGACACGTAGTGCGGCGGCAGCGGCTGCAGGGTTTCGGTGTCGTACCAGTTATAGAAGTGGCCACGGTGGCGCGGCAGCGATTCCATCGTCGCCAGCGCCCGCGCGGTGCGGTCGATCACCTCCCCGGCCTGCAGGTAGCCCAGGTCGTAGGCCGCCAGGTTGGCCAGCAGCGACAGCCCCATGTTGGTCGGCGAGGTGCGCCGCGCCACCACCAGGTTGGGATGCTCCTGCACGTTGTCCGGCGGCAGCCAGTGGTCCTCGGCGCGGATGTGCACCTCGAAGAACGCCCAGGTGCGCCGCGCCAGGCGGCCGAGGAAGGCGCGCTGCGAACCGGACAGCAGCGACTGCCGCCGCCGCAGCGGCCATCCCAGCCAGGCCATCAGCGCCGGCGACAGCAGCCACAGCGCCAGCAGCGGCGCGGCCACCCACAGCGCCGCCGGCTGCAGCCGCCACAGCAGCGCCGCCAGCGCCAGCGCGAACAGCGCCGCCGGCGCCATCGCGCGCAGTTCCGCGCCCATCCCGCTGCCCAGGCTGCGCTCGACCTCGCTGGAGGGATTCCACTGCAGCAGACGCCGCCGCGCCGCCATTCGCCACAGCGTGCGCGCGATCGCCGCCAGGCTGTAGAACGCCTCGTACGGCAGGCACGCCAGCACCACCAGCACCCGCTGCAGCTGCCGCGCGGCGGCATGGCCGACCTGCAGCAGGTGGGTGCGCCAGTCCATGTCCAGCGGCTTGCACACCGCCTCGTAGAACGCCGGCAGCAGCACCGGCAACAGCCACAGCGACAGCAGCCAGGCGGTCCACGCCAGCGGCTGCGGCAGCAGCGCCCAGCCCAGCACCAGCAGCGCGGTGGCGGCGGCCGGCACCAGGCTGCGGCGCAGGTTATCCAGCAGCTTGCCGCGCGAAAGCATCGACAGCGTGTTGCGCTCGTGGCCGCCGCCGGCGCGCGGCACCCACGGCAGCAGCCAAGGCAGCAGCTGCCAGTCGCCGCGGATCCAGCGCGCGCGGCGCTTGACGTCGGCGGCGTAGCGCGTCGGATAGTCCTCGAACAGGCGCACGTCGCTGACCAGCCCGGCGCGCGCGTAGCAGCCTTCCAGCAGGTCGTGGCTGAGGATGCGGTCGTCGGGGAGCCGGCCTTCCAGCGCCTGCTCGAACGCATCCACGTCGTAGATGCCCTTGCCCACGAACGAGCCTTCGCCGAACAGGTCCTGGTACACGTCAGAGACCGTGCGCGTGTACGGGTCGATGCCCGGCTCGCTGCCGAACAGGCGCGAATAGTGCGAGCCGCGCCCGCCCATGCTGCTGCCCACGCTCGGCTGCAGGATGCCGTAGCCGCGCGTCACCCGGCGCAGCCGCGGGTCGAAGCGGGCGTGGTTGAGCGGGTGCGCGAGGGTGGCGGCGAACTCGCGCGCCGCATCGCGCGGCAGCCGCGTGTCCGAATCCAGCGTGATCACGTAGCGCACCTGCCGCAGCACCGAGGTGTCGCCGGCGATCTGCATGAAATCCGCCTCCGCGGCGCCCTCGCGCAGGCCGCCGCGCAGCAGCCGGTTGAGCGCGGCCAGCTTGCCGCGCTTGCGCTCGTGGCCGATCCACTTGTTCTCCCCGGCATTCCAGCGGCGCGGCCGGTGCAGCAGGAAGAAACGGTCGCCGCTCTCCGGCGCGTAGCGCTGGTTCAGCGCCTGGATCTGCCGCAGCGCATGCGCCAGCAGCGGCGCGTCGCCGGGCAGGGTTTCGGTGTCGGCATCGAGGAAATCGGTCAGCAGGGCGAAATGCAGGTGGCGGTCGCGGTTGGCCAGGAAGCGCACCTCCAGCCCTTCCACCAGCTCGTCCACCGCCTGCGTGCTGCCGAGCATGCTCGGCACCGCCACCAGCGTGCGCGCGGCAACCGGAATGCCCTTGGAGAAATCCATGCGCGGCAGCGGCCGCGGCGTCACCAGCAGCGTCGCCGCCCAGTTGACCAGGGTGATGCCCATCTCGCTGAAGGCCAGCAGCGCCAATGCGCCCGACAGTCCCCACAGCCAGATCGGTACGCCGTCGCCGGGCAGGCCCTGCCACTGCTGCAACAGGCCCAACGTGGCCAGCACCGCCAGCAGCGCGATCGGCGCCAGGTACAGCGGCAGCGGCACCCGCCGCGGCCGCAGTCGCGGCGGCCCGCGCGCGCCGGCCAGCATCGCCACGGCGTTGCAGGTGTGCGGCAGGCCATCGTCGACCAGGTAGTAGCCGACATGGGTCTGGCCGCCGGCGGCGGCGGTCTGCGCCAGCCTCAGCACGCAGTCCGCCACCTCGGTCTCGCTGACGCCACCGAGCCGGGCGATCTTCTCCACGCCATGGCGGTAGCTGTCGCGGGTGTTGAAGTCCATCTGCGCGTAGATGCCCGCCGGGTCGCCGCGCAGGCGCCGCTCGACCAGGCTGGTGCCTTCGACGAACTCGCGCCAGTCCACGTTGGCGAGCATGCGCAGGCTGCCGATGCTGTTGCTTATGGACACCTGGTCGGCCGCCTGCTGCCGGCTTTCGTCATGCACCAGGTCGTCGATGCGATGGCCGCTGTCGGCCACCCACTGCTCGACCCAAGTCACCGGCATCGCCAGCACCCCGCCGCGGCCGTGCAGCCCGCGGGTCAGCTCGGCGACGAAGGCGCCGGTCAGCGGCGGCGACGAGCGCGCCATGTCGGCGACCACCAGCACCACGCTCTTGGGGTCCTTCGCCGCGGTGGTGTTGAGCCGCTCGGCCCACTCGCTGGCCAGGCGGTGGTCGCGGCCATCGCGCATCACCCGCGCCGCCACCCGCCGCAGGTTCTCGATCAGGCCCAGCCGCAGCATGATCGGGATCGCCCACAGCTCGCCGAGCTTGAGCGGCGTCACCCGCTGGTAGGCGGCGACGAAGCGGCCGATGCTCTCGGCATCGATGCGGCCGTCGCCGTGGGCGATGGCCTCCATCGACAGGTCGTAGACCCGCGGCAGCCCGGCCGATGCGCCGCCGTCCAGCACCGGCAGCTGGCGGCTGTAGCCCTGCGGCAGATGCCGGCGCGCGATGTGGATCTGTTCCTCGACCAGGTAGTAGTTGTCCAGCAGCCACTCGCCGGCCGGGGTGATGCGCACCTCGTCCTGGACCATGCGCGTGAGCAGCGCCAGCGCCTGCGCCAGCACGTCCTCGTTCTGCTTCAGTCGCGCCAGCAGCCGTTCCGGCACCGGGCGCGTGCCCAGCCGGTGCGCACGCGCCAGCGCCTCGCCGTGCAACGCCATCTGCTCGGCACTGAACAATTGCGCCCGCAGCGGCTCCTCGACCGCCGGCCGGCGCTGCGCTTGCCCGCGCGAAGCGACGCGCGCGGCGGAAATACCACGCAGATACCAACGCAGCCATCTGCTGAAAGAGCGCCGAGGGGCAGGCATTTTCGGTTCCTGTCAGGCGTGCGGCGCCTGCGCTGGTTCCAGCATTAGCATCCGGCGGCGAACACCGGCGTGAAACCGCGAACGGGGATGAGGATGGGCGATGTCTTCCCCGGCCGCCAAGCAACCCTCGCGGGAGCGGCGCGGCATAGCGGGTGGACAGCCGGACTCCGGGTTCCTTCGATAGATATCGGCAAGGATCGCTCGCCGTGTTGAAAGCGACCGCCCCTGCGCGGCGTTCACATCCTTTCCCCGACGTCATCCCTGCGGAAGCGCAGTAATGTCCGGAGAAAAAAGCTGGACCGGACAACTGTCGGCCGGAGTGGTGTGGCTCGCATTCGGAATAGTGAATCCGTCGCTCCCGCGCAGAGCCTGCCCCGGCGAAGGCGGGGCGGGAGCCCATGGACTTTGCTTCGAACTGCACGGACGTCCCTGGATCTCCGCCTTCGCGCACTGCTATCCGGGGAAAACTCCGGTCGTCGCTCCCGCGCAAGCGGGAGCCCATGGACGTTGCCTCGGTCTGCGCGGAAGTCCTTGGATCCCTGCTTTCGCGGGGATGACGAGAAGTGGGAATGACGAGAAGTAGGGATGACGAGAAGCAAGGCTCAGTGCGCAAGCCTCGGTCCGAGTTCCGAGGGTACCCTGGCACGCCGAGAGCCTTGCGTTCCAGACACTCGGTATTCCAACGATGAAACTTCCCCGGACTGCAGTGCGCTTTCGCGGGAATAACGAGAAGTGATGACGAGAAGCAAGGTCCAGCGCGCAAGCCACATCCTGGGTTACAAGGACACGCAACCCGGAAGGGCGCCGGACCTCAGCCTCGAACGCGCCTGCCGGCCGACGGTGCCGGCATCCACTCGTCCTGCGGCTGCGCTTGCGGCGCCGGCTCCCAGCCGAACACGCTGCGCCCGCCGTACCGATGCGAGTCGAGCCGCTCCTGCGCGATGTACTCCTCCACCGACGGCCCGCTGGCCGTGGCCTCAAGCCGCCGCGCCTGCGCATCCAGCCGGCGGATCGCCTCCAGTTTCTCCTCGTTGCCCAGCCTGGCCTGCGCCAGCGCCGTCTTGAGCACGCCGATGGTCTGGTCCAGCACCAGGGTCGGCACCGGGAACGGATGCCGGTCCTTGCCGCCATGCGCCAGCGAGAAGCGCGCCGGATCGCTGAACCGGCACGGCGTGCCGTGCAGTACCTCGGCCACCATCGCCAGCGACCGCACCGTGCGCGCCCCCACGCCCGGTACCTGCAGCAGTTCGGCGAAGTCCTGCGGCCCGCACTCGGCCGCCGCCGCCAGCGCGCCGTGCAGCCGGCGCACCACCACGTCCTGCCTGCGCACGTCGTGGTGATCGGCCATCGACAGGTGCGGCTGGCCGTGCGGATGCCAGGGCTGCAACTCCGGCGCCGGGTCGGTCGCGGGCACGCCGCCGAACAGGTCGCCGGTCACCGGCATGGCCTCCACCGCTGCAGGCGCCGGGCCGTGCCTCGCCCCGCCATCGCGGCGTGGCGCCCGGCTTCGATCCAGCGAATGAGCAGTCCTGTCCCGGGCGTCTTCCTGCGCCGCCTCCAGCTTCACGAACTCCCGCGCGATCGCCTCCGGCGCCAGTTGCCGCAGCAGTTCCACCTGCGCCTCGCGCGCGGCCGCGGCGCGGTGGTCGGCCAGGTTGACGATGCGTCCCTGCCCCGGCCCGTCGATGGCCGCGTGCGGCGCATCGACGAAGCTCTCCAGCCCTTCCGACAGCCAGTGGTAGCGGCGCGCCTGCTTGCGGGCGCCGTTCATACCCTGCTGCACCACCACCCAGCGGCCATCGTCGCTGACGATGAAGCCGTGCAGGTACAGGTCGAAGCCATCCTGCACCGCCGCACTGTCCACCTTGGCCACCAGCCGGCTGGCGCGCGCCAGCGCCGCACCGTCGATGCCGGTGAGTTCGCCCACCGCCAGCAGTTCGTCCGGCGTGGCCCGCGAATGGCGCCCGCGGCCGCCGCAGACATGGATGCCCAGTTCGCCGGCCAGCGGCGCCAGCCCGCGCTTGAGCGCGCCGATCACGCTGGTGGTGATGCCGGAGGAATGCCAGTCCATCCCCATCACCGCGCCGAACGACTGGAACCAGAACGGATGCGCCAGCCGCCGCAGCAGTTCGTCGCGGCCATAGGCATGCACGATCGCCTGGCACATCACCGCGCCCAGCCGGGTCATGCGCTGGCCCAGCCACGCCGGCACGCGCCCGCCATGCAGGGGAAGATCGGCACTGCCGCCGCGTCGGCTCATCGGGAAACTCCGCAATACATGGCGCACATGATCGCGCAGGCGCATCTCAGCCTGCGAGATGCGGATGAATCGCTCAGGCCGGCCCGACGCGGCCGGCGTGCGGCGCACCCGGGTTCCATCGGCACCGGGCATGGCTCGCACGCGCCAACCAGGCCGCCGATCCCGCCAGGCCGCCATTCCCGCTGTCGCGCACTGGTGTCCGATCGTCGCTCCCGCGCGTGGGGCTGGGTCAGCCTTGGAGCCTGTCCGCGGTCTCAGGACGGATACGGCAGGTGCCGGTCGGTCGTCGTGGCTCGGCAATGGCACTAAGCGAGAGTCACCTGTAGGAGCGACTTCAGTCGCGATGGGGCGTTACCGGTAACGCCCCA
>NZ_JAJOZS010000024.1 GCF_021168555.1 Stenotrophomonas sp. MMGLT7
CAAACCCCCAAAGCTCGCCGTAACCGCATGCATGCGCAAGTACCTCACCATGCTCAACGCCATGGCGCGCGATCAAGCACCTTGGGCACCGCCTCCCGTGCAGCCTGGATGACAGTTGACTCCTACAACGCTCCTACAACCGCTCCGGCAGCGGGCTTTCCTTCGCGACAGCGACCGATCCGCTGGTGCAAGCGAGGGAACGGGCAGCAGCGCTAGTGCCACTCGGCCTTCAGGTTGCCGAAGCTTTCCTTGTACGGACGCAGTTCGGGAATGTCCTGCATCAGTTCCTGCTGCAGCGACTGCAGCGCCGGCGGCGCGGTCACCGACAGCACGCGGGTCTGCGCGTTCAGGCGGCCGTCGAGCACCAGCTGCTGGCGCAGCATCTGCCATTGCATGAAGGCCTGCTGCAGCTTCTGCTGCTGCGGGGCGGCCAGCGGCAGGCGGATGTCGTCGATCCTGAGCGTGCCGTCGACGGCGATGGCGACATTGGGAGCCGGGGGGCGGCGCAGCGTCACCGTATCGCCGCCGATGGCCACGCGCGGCTTGGAGCGTTCGGCACGCGATTCGCGCGAAGGCTGCGGGCCGCCGCATGCAGTGGCCAACAGGCACAGCAGCAACAGCGGGAACAGGACCAGGAGCTTTTTCATCGGGTGGGATACGCCGCAGGAGTGAGCCGGTGCATTGTAAACCGCGGCCGGCGTGCGGCCACCGCCGCGGCCGGCTCGATGTCGCCAGGCGCACGGACCGCAGCCGATCGATCGCCGTGGCGCAGCGGCCCGGGAAGCGATGCGTGCGGGAGACCCAGCCGGCAAATCCCCGTCGCGGCTCGGGTCGATCCTGCCGCCGGCCATGCAGGCATGCCGGGCGAGGTCTTCAGAAGTTCCAGTCGCCCTTGTCCGCGCAGTCGTCGATGTCCGACTGGTCCATGGTGGCGTAGGGGCGGAACTCGGGCAGCGCCGCGGCCAGGGCCTGCTGGGCTTCCATCAGCCGGGGCAGGCGTGCGCACAGCTGCTCGACCTGCGGCTTGATGCGCTCCCTGGCCGCGACCTCGGCCTGCTTGCCGATCTCGTCGGCGGACTGGCCGTCGAACAGGCTTTTCAGTGCCGCGCCGGCGGCATCGATGCCCAGCTTCGCGCCCTCGATGCCGATCGCCATGCCGTCGCTCACCACGTCCTGCAACTGGGTGCGGTAGGCCAGTCCCAGGGCCTTCTGCTCCGGGGTGGAAGTCACGTTCCTGCCGGCGACCAGCACTTCGCCGTCAGGGGTGATTTCCGCCTTGGGCAGATTGCCGTGGCCGTCGCGGCCGAGCGAGAAGTTCTCGCTGGCCAGCTTCTGCCGGGCCTGCTCGATCTCCTTGCGCGCTTCATCCACGCCCTTGCCGGCTTCGGCCAGTGCCTGGGACGCCGGCCCGTTCGGGGCGGCGGCGGTGTCCTTCCCGCCGGGCTGGCATGCCGCCAGCGCCAGCAGTGCCGTTGCCAGGACGATTCGCATCGGATGGTTGTTCATGGGGTGGGTATCCGTCGAAGTTGGAGAGTGGGGCGTGGGACACGGCTTCCGCACTGGTGGAGTTTCCGGTCACGTTGCCTGTCGTATGCGTATTGCGACGGCCAGGCGAGGCCGTGGCCGGAGCGGTCCACGACCCGTATCCGGCAGTGCCGCCGCAGGCGGCTATCGCTTCCTGGTGGGCAGTTGCACGGTGCCCTTGACGTCGCGATGGGAGATGTCGCCGCTGCCCTTGCTGTCGACCTTCAGCCCGCCCTGCACGTTGCGCACGTCCAGGTCGCCGGAGCCGATGCTGCCGAGCGCGACGTTGCCGCCGATGCCGGTCAGGTCGACGTCGCCCGAACCGACGGAGTCGATGCGCACGTCGCCGCGCACCTGGCGCAACGTCAGGTCGCCGGAGCCGATGCTGCCGATGCGTGCCGGTCCCTGCACGCGCTCGGCCTTGACGTCGCCCGAGCCGATCGAGAGCAGGTGCAGCGAGCCGGCGCCGTCGATCTCCAGGTCGCCGGAACCGACCGCGGCGGTGAGCTGGCCCTTGATCGCGCGTGCCTTGACGTCGCCGGAGCCGATGTCCGCGCTCAGCGCGGCCGCGCCGGACACCTCGGCATCGCCCGAGCCGACCTTGAGCTGGACCATGACGGTGTCGGGCACGCTGCCGGCGATGTCCAGGTAGGCGTAGTTGCTGCCGAGGGAAATGTTGCGGCCTTCGCGCTTGAGCGTGACCACCAGCTTGTCGCCGCTGCGCTGCTGGGTGAGGGTCAACTGCTTGAGCGCGTCGGCGCTGGAGGCGCAGGCGCGGCCCTGCAGTCGCGCGGCGGCGCCCGGGGCGGCCTGCAGCCGCAGGTCGTGCTGGGCGACCTCGAACACCACTGCCTTGGCGCCGGCCAGGTCGAGGTCGAGCGCGCGCGGTTCGCTGAACTTGCAGTGTTCGTCGGCCATTGCCAGCGACGGCAGCATCAGCAGGGGGATAAGGGCCAGGGACGTGCGCATGGGTTTTTCTCCGCGTCGGGCGGCCGGACCCTCGGGTCCGGACCGGAAAAGGGGGCAGTCAGTTCTCGTTGCGCCAGCGGCGCAGGTAGATGGCGGCGACGATGAAGGCGATGCCCACCGCCGCGCCGATCCAGATGTCGGGCTGTCCGTACAGGGCCGAGGCGTCGTTGTGCCTCAGGACCCAGCCCAGTGCATCGCTGGGTGCATGCAGCTGGTCCGGATCCAGCGTGCCGCGCACGCTCTTCGGCGCCCAGCTGCCGGGCAGCACGCTCAGCAGGCCGCGGTAGCCGACGACGTACCAGATCCAGCCGATCGGCAGGCGCACGCCGGGCATGGCGCCGAGGATGCTGAGCATCACGCAGCCCAGCAGCGGCACCAGCACCGCCCACAGGAACGGCTTGCTGTGGGCCCAGGCCGAGCACAGCATCAGCCAGCCCACCGCCGGCAGCGACCACAGCATGCCCATCGGCACCGTGACCAGCATCAGCCAGAGCATGCGGAACGGGTGCGAGTGGGTAGCCATGGCCCAGGGGCTGGGCACGCCGGCGGCCCAGGCGCCCAGGATCGCGATCAGCCACAGCGCCAGCCCGACCACCAGGCCGGTGGCAATGGAGATCAGCGGCGCCAGCACCAGCGCCCAGGCGGCCTTGGACAGCACGGTCTGGGTGTCCGACAGCGGCAGCGACTTCCAGAACAGGATGCTGCGATCGCGTCGGTCGTCGTACAGGCTGCCCAGTGCGTAGAAGAACACCACGAAGGCGACGACGATGGCGGAGAGGGCGAAGCCGGTCAGCAGCAGGCCGTCGCCGACCGAGCCCATGGTGCGGGCGTAGTCCTGCAGGTCGTCGATCTGGGTGATGGCACCGCCGGCGCGAGCGCGGGCCGCGGCGATCACTCCGATCGCCGCGCCCAGCAGGGCGAAGAACACCGCGATGCCGCCGGTGATCAGCTGCGCCCAGAGGAAGCCGCCGCGGTTCTCCCAGTACTCGCGCCGCAGCAGCCACTTGAAGGTGCCGAGCTTGCCGATGGGGCGCTTGGGAGCAGTGGAAACGACGGCGTTCATGCGTAGGTTCCTTTCATGATGGCCACGAACAGGTCGGCCAGGCCGGGATTGCGGGTCTCGCCCAGCGGCGCCAATTGCGCACTGGGCACGCCGTCGTACAGCAGCACGGTCTTGCCGAAGGGCAGGGCGCGCTCGTCGATCGGCTTCAGCGCGCGCGCCGCCTCCAGCGCCTCGGCGCCGGCCAGCAGTTCGACGTAGCGCTCGGACAGGTGCTCGGTATCGGTGGCGAGCACGATCCTGCCGTCGCGGATGAACAGCACGTCGGTGAGGATGTGCTCGATCTCCTCGACCTGGTGGGTGGTGACGACGATGGTCTTGTTCTCGTCGAAGTAGTCCTCCAGCAGGCGCTGGTAGAACTGCTTGCGGTAGAGGATGTCCAGGCCGAGGGTGGGTTCGTCCAGCACCAGCAGGCGGGCGTCGATGGCCATCACCAGGGCCAGGTGCAGCTGCACGATCATGCCCTTGGACAGCTCGCGCACGCGCAGCTTCGGATTGAGCTGGGTGTTGGCCAGGAAGCGCTCGCAGCGGGCGCGGTCGAAGCGCGGGTGCACGCCCTCGACGAAGTCGATGGCCTCGCGCACCCGCAGCCAGCGCGGCAGCACGGCGACGTCGGCGATGAAGCAGACGTCGTTCATCAGCTCGTCGCGCTGGCGGCGCGGGTCGCGGCCGAGCACGTCCAGCTCGCCCTCGAACGAGGTCAGTCCGAGCAGGGCCTTGAGCGCGGTGGTCTTGCCGGCGCCGTTGGGGCCGATCAGGCCGACGATGCGGCCGGACTCGATCTGGAAGCTGGCGCCGTCCAGCGCCAGCCGGTTCTTGTAGGCCTTGCGCAGGCCGCGGGCGGAAACGACGGTGTCTGAATCGAGGGCGGCGTTCATGCTTTGATGGTTCCCGGGGGAAGCAGGTCTTCGAATGTCAGGCCGAGCCGCTGGATGCGTTCGAGCACGGCGGGCCATTCCTCCTTGAGAAAGCGCTCGCGTTCGCTGCCGCGCAGCTTCCTGGCGGCTTCCTCGGTCATGAACATGCCCAGGCCGCGGCGTTTCTCGACGAGGTTCTCGTCGGCCAGCTCCTGGTAGGCACGGGATACGGTGATCGGATTGAGCTGGTATTCGGCGGCCACCTGGCGCACCGAGGGCAGGGCGTCGCCCGGCTTGATGATTCCGTCCAGCATCATCGCGATCACCTTTTCCTTGAGTTGGCGGTAGATCGGAGCGCCATCGCTCCATTGGATGTCGGTCATGGGGGGAGTCAGCTCCGTGGACGCAGCGAGTGCGCGAAGGAGAAGTAGGGCATCGACAGCGACGAGCGCAGGCGCCTGGCGGGAGGCGCCTGCGGGGTCGGGGTCTGGTTTTCCTGGCCGGTCTTCGACGCGCCATATTCGGCGTCGGGGTCCGTGACCCGATCGGAAGCGGCCACCAGCCAGCCACCACCCAGCAGCAGGCCGCCGACGAACAGCTTGGCAATGGACTGCTGGAAGCGCTTGCGGTTCATGGCATCCCCTGCTTTGGGTGACTGGTGTTGTACGTGACTATAACACCAGGGCGGGCGAGGTCAAGCGGCAATTCGCCCCGGTTGCAGGAACTGCCATCGTCCGTTCATTCCTACCAGGATGCGGCCAAGGAATTCCTGCCCGGCAAATCCCGTTACCTGCTGCCGGCGCTGCTGCTCGCCGCCGTCGTCGCGCCTGCCCTGGCGGCGCGGCCGACGGCATTGCCGGACCCGGGCTACCGGCCGCTGGCGGGCAAGAAATCGCTCAACCAGGCCCGGGCCTGGCAGGGCAACGCGCTGCTGCTGGTCAACACCGCCAGCCGGTGTGGCTGCACCCCGCGGTACGAGGACCTGGAGCCGCTCGGCCAGCGCCTGGGCAGCCGCGGCTTCGTGGTGCCGGGCTTCCCGTGCAACGACCTCAAGGGCCGAGAGCGGGGAGCGAGGCGCAGATCCAGGCGTGCTGCTCGCCCAGCTGCGGTCTCAAGTTCCCGATGTCCGGAAGATTCACGTGCCCGGTGCGCAGGCCACGCCGCCGTACCAGCGCCTGACCGCCGCCACCGGCGTGGCGCCGGGATGGGATTTCCACCAGTACCCGGTCTCGCGCGACGGCCGGGTGCTGGCGCAGTTTCCCGGCAAGGCGAAGCCGGACGCCCCGCAACTGCTGGCCGCCATCGGACAGGCTTTGCAGGCGCCTGCGCCTGTGCGCCGAGAGCGCATCGACATGGCCGCCGCGCATGCGACAATGCGCGTTCTTCCGCCCTTGCCGGCGTCTGTTTCATACCAGGAATACAGCGAATGAAGATGGGAATGCGCGGCGCCGCGGCGTCGTTGATGATCATGGCGATGGCGGCTCCGGGAGCCGCGTGGTCGCAGCAGCCGGCCGCACCTGCGGTCAAGCAGGAGAAGTCGGTGTCGAACACGGTATTGAGCACGGAACGCGAGAAAGTCAGCTACGCCATCGGCCTGGACGTGGGCCGTTCGTTCCAGCCGATCGCGCAGGACATCGACATGGCCTCGCTGCGCCGCGGGGTGGAGAACGCATTCGCCGGCGGCCAGCCGCTGATCTCGCAGGAAGAGGCGCAGGCGACCGATGCCGCGCTGCGTGCCGCCCTGGCCGCGCGCAGCGGCCAGCCGGTGCCGGGCCAGGCGCCGGGCAGCCAGCCGCCGCCGGTGTCCAAGGAGAAGGTCGGGCTGATGCTGGGCAGCTACGCGGTCGGCCCGTCGCTGGCGCAGCTCAAGGACGTCATCGAGCTGGACACGCTGTTCCAGGCCGTATCCACCCTGTTCGCCGACGGCACGCCGCTGATGAGCCAGCAGGACGCCCAGGCCACGCTGCAGGCGTTCGCCAGCACGCGCCAGGCCGCGCTCGCCGAGCAGAACCGGCAAAAGGGCAACGAGTTCCTGGCCCGCAACAAGACCCAGAAGGGCGTGGTCACCACGCCGTCGGGCCTGCAGTACATGGTGCTGCGCGCCGGCAGCGGCGAGCGCCCGACCGCCACCAGCAAGGTGCGGGTGAACTACGAGGGCAAGCTGCTCGACGGCACCGTGTTCGACAGTTCCTACGGGCGCGGCGAGCCTGCCGAGTTCGGCCTGAACCAGGTGATCCCCGGCTGGAGCGAGGGCGTGACGCTGATGCCGGTGGGCTCCAAGTACCGTTTCTGGATCCCCTCCAACCTGGGCTACGGCCCCGAGGGCACGCAGGGTGGCCCGATCGGCCCGGATGCGACATTGACCTTCGATGTCGAGCTGATGGGCATCCTGCCGTAACCCCGCAATACCTGCAGCAATCCAGCTACAAAGGTTCGTCTCGATGCGCGTTGCAATCTTCGGTACCGGTTACGTGGGCCTGGTCACCGGCACCTGCCTGGCGGAAGTCGGCCACCACGTGGTCTGCGTGGATATCGACCAGGCCAAGGTGGACGGGCTCAACCGCGGCGTGATCCCGATCTACGAGCCCGGCCTGGAGCCGATGGTGAAGGCCAACGGCGAGGCCGGGCGGCTTTCCTTCACCACCGATGCGGCGGCCGCCATCGCCCACGGCGAGGTGCTGTTCATCGCCGTGGGCACGCCGCCGGACGAGGACGGCAGCGCCGACCTGCAGTACGTGCTGACGGTGGCGCGCACGATCGGTGCGCACATCCAGGGACCGGTGGTGGTGGTCAACAAGTCCACCGTGCCGGTCGGCACCGCCGACAAGGTGCGCGCGGCGATCGCCGCCGAGCTGGAGGCGCGCGGCGTGTCGTTCGAGTTCGACGTCGCCTCCAACCCGGAATTCCTCAAGGAAGGCGACGCGGTGGCCGACTGCATGCGCCCGGACCGGATCGTCGTCGGCGCCTCCAGCCCGCGCGCGGTGGCGCGGCTGCGACGCCTGTACGCGCCGTTCAACCGCAACCACGACCGCATCGTGGAGATGGACGTGCGCTCGGCCGAGCTGACCAAGTACGCGGCGAACTCGATGCTGGCGACCAAGATCAGCTTCATGAACGAGATCGCCAACATCGCCGAGCGCGTCGGCGCCGACGTCGAGCAGGTGCGCAAGGGCATCGGTTCGGACCCGCGCATCGGCTGGCACTTCATCTATCCGGGGGCCGGCTACGGCGGCTCGTGCTTCCCCAAGGACGTGCAGGCGCTGGCGCGCACGGCGCAGCAGCATGGCTTCGAGCCGACCCTGCTCAACGCGGTGGAAGCGGTCAACGATGCGCAGAAGGGGCACCTGTTCGAGCTGATCCAGCGGCACTACGACCGCGGCGAGGACGAAGGCGTGGCCGGCAAGACCTTCGCGGTGTGGGGACTGGCGTTCAAGCCCGACACCGACGACATGCGCGAGGCCTCCAGCCGCCGCCTGCTGCCGCAGCTGTGGCAGGCCGGGGCCAGGGTCCGCGCCTACGATCCCGAGGCCCGTGCCGAGGCCCGCCGCATCTTCGGCGAGCGCGAGGACCTGGAGCTGTGCGAGTCGGCCTTCGATGCGCTCGAAGGCGCCGACGCCCTGGTGGTGGTGACCGAGTGGAAGCAGTTCCGCAGCCCGGATTTCGCCCGCATCAAGGAAACGCTGGGCGACGACGTGGTGTTCGACGGCCGCAACCTGTACGAGCCGGCGGAGATCGAGGCGGCCGGTCTGGCCTACTATGGCATCGGCCGTGGCCGCTCCGTGCAGGGGTATGCACATGAATGAACAATTCCGCGAGCAGTCGCCCTCGGCGCGCGAACAGGCGCTGGAGGAGCGGCTGGTCGAACTGGAGATGCGCGTGTCCTTCCAGGAGCAGGCGCTGTCCGAACTGAGCGAGGCGCTGGCCGATGCGCGCCTGCAGGGCGCCCGCAACACCGAGATCCTGCGCAACCTGATCGACGACCTCGGCAAGGTGCGCACCGCGCTGTATGCCGATGCCGCCGACGAACCGCCTCCGCCGCACTACTGATCCCGTCCTTCCAGATCCGATCCCGTCATGACCGATTCCCTCCGCGACCAGCTGCTGGGGCTGGGTTTCAAGCCCGCGCCCAAGCCGGAGCGCAAGCCAGAGCCCAAGCACGGCGGCGCCAAGCATGGCGGCGCCAAGGGGCGCCATTCCGGCCGGCCGCCGGCCAAGGCCGGCGACGACAAGCCTGGACAGGGCGCGCGCCCGCATCCGCAGGGCCGCCACGACGGCCGCCAGCGTGCGGCCGGCAAGCCCGCCCGCAGCCGCGAGGAGATCGACCTGGCCAAGGCCTATGCGATCCGCGCACAGAAGGAGAAGGACGAGCGCATCGAGGCCGAGCGGCTCAAGCAGGAGCAGGCGCGCCTGCGCCGCGAGGCCCGTGCCAGGCTCGAGGAACTGGTCAAGGACAAGGGGCTCAACGACCCCGAGGCCGACATCGCCCGCCACTTCCCCTATGGCGGCAAGATCAAGCGCATCTACGTCAATGCCGACCAGCTCAAGGCGCTCAACGCCGGCGAACTGGGCGTGCTGCAGCTCAACGGCCGCTACGTGCTGGTGACCGCGGCGCTGCTGGCCGAGGCCGAGGCCGTGTTCGCGCCTGCGGTGGCGCTGAAGGTCGATCCCGATGCGCCGGCAGAGGACGATCCCTACGCCGATCCCAAGTACCAGGTGCCCGACGACCTGGTCTGGTGATGGCCTGGCGGTGCGCGGTGGGCGCCCGGCCGTGGCGCAAGGCAGCCGCGGACGACGACGGTGTGGCCTACCTGGGCGCGACCGCAGGAGCGACTTCAGTCGCGATGAGGCTCTACCGGTAAAGCCCGATCGCGACTGAAGTCGCTCCTGCGGCCTGTCCTGCGGAAGGCGGGCGCGTTGCGCGTCATTCCGGGTCGTAGTCGAGGTTGGAGGCAAGCCACCTCTCGGCCTGCTGCAGCGTCACGCCCTTGCGCCGCGCGTAGTCGGCCACCTGCTCCTTGGACAGCCGGCCGACGACGAAGTACTGGCTGCGCGGATGGCTGAAGTAGTAGCCGGACACCGCCGCGGTGGGCAGCATCGCGTAGCTCTCGGTGAGCTGCATGCCTACGTTGCGCTCGGCGTCGAGCAGGCGGAACAGGGTGGCCTTCTCGCTGTGCTCGGGGCAGGCCGGATAGCCGGGGGCGGGGCGGATGCCGCGGTACTTCTCGGCGATCAGCGCCTCGTTGTCGAGCCGCTCGCCGCTGTCGTAGCCCCAGAACTCGGTGCGCACGCGCTGGTGCAGGCGCTCGGCCAGCGCCTCGGCCAGGCGGTCGGCCAGCGCCTTGAGCAGGATCGCGTTGTAGTCGTCGAAGGCGGCCTCGAAGCGGGCCACGTGCGCATCGATGCCGATGCCGGCAGTGACCGCGAACGCGCCGATCCAGTCCTGCCGGCCGGAGTCCTTCGGCGCGACGAAGTCGGCCAGGCAGAAGTCGGGGCGGTCGGCCGGCTTGTCCACCTGCTGGCGCAGGAAGTGCAGGAGAAGCCGGGATTGGGGATTGGGGATTGGGGATTGGGGAGAGGCGGGATCCTGCTTTTGCACATTCCCAATCCCCAATCCCGAATCCCGGTGATCGGCCAGGATCACCTCCACGTCATCGCCGACCGAATTGGCCGGCCACAGCCCGAACACCGCCCGGGCGGTGAGCCATTTCTCGCCGACGATCCGCTCCAGCATGGCGCGGGCGTCGCGGTACAGGTCGCTGGCCTGGGGGCCGACGATCTCGTCGCTGAGGATCGCCGGGAACTTGCCGGCCAGTTCCCAGGCCTGGAAGAACGGCGTCCAGTCGATCAGCTCGACCAGCTCGGCCAGCGGGTAGTCGTCGATGACGTGCAGGCCCGGCTGCTTCGGCACCGGGGGGACGTAGCTGTCCCAGCCGCCATCGAACTTCTGCGCGCGCGCCTTCTCCAGCGACACCAGCCGCTTGGCGTCGCCGCGGTTGCGATGGCGCTGGCGGATCTCGGCGTAGTCGGCCTCGTTGGCGGAGACGAAGGCCGCGCGCAGCTCGCGCGAGATCAGCGACTGCGCCACGCCGACCGCGCGCGAGGCGTCCTTCACCCAGACCGTGGGCGCGGCGTAGTGCGGGTCGATCTTCAGTGCGGTGTGCGCGCGCGAGGTGGTGGCGCCGCCGATCATCAGCGGCAGCTCGAAGCCCTGGCGCTGCATCTCGCGGGCGACGTGGCTCATCTCCTCCAGCGACGGCGTGATCAGGCCCGAAAGGCCGATGATGTCGGCGTTCTCGGCGCGGGCACGGTCGAGGATGGTCTGCGCCGGCACCATCACCCCCAGGTCGATCACCTCGAAGTTGTTGCAGGCCAGCACCACGCCGACGATGTTCTTGCCGATGTCGTGCACGTCGCCCTTGACCGTGGCCATGATGATGCGGCCGTTGGACTTGCCGGCATCGCCGCTGCGCAGCTTCTCGGCCTCGATGTAGGGCAGCAGGTAGGCCACCGCCTTCTTCATCACCCGCGCCGACTTGACCACCTGCGGCAGGAACATCTTGCCGGCGCCGAACAGGTCGCCGACCACGTTCATGCCGTCCATCAGCGGGCCTTCGATCACGTCCAGCGGCCGTGCGGACTGCTGCCTGGCCTCCTCGGTGTCCTGTTCCACCCAGGCGTCCAGCCCGTGCACCAGCGCGTGCGCCAGGCGCTCGCGCACCGGCTTCTCGCGCCAGGTCAGGTCCTCGACCTTCTTCTCGCCCTTCCTGCCCTTGTAGCGCTCGGCGATCTCCAGCAGGCGCTCGGTGCCGTCCTTCCTGCGATTGAGGATCACGTCCTCCACCCGCTCGCGCAGTTCCGGGTCGAGCTGGTCGTAGATCGGCAGCGCGCCGGCGTTGACGATGCCCATGTCCATGCCGGCGGCGATGGCGTGGTACAGGAACACCGAGTGGATCGCCGCGCGCACGGTCTCGTTGCCGCGGAACGAGAACGACACGTTGGAGACGCCGCCGGAGACGTGGCAGTGCGGCAGCGTGGCCTTGATGACGCGGGTGGCCTCGATGAAGTCCACCGCGTAGTTGTCGTGCTCCTCGATGCCGGTGGCCACGGCGAAGATGTTGGGGTCGAAGATGATGTCTTCCGGCGGGAAGCCGACCTGCTCGACCAGGATGCGGTAGGCGCGGGTGCAGATCTCCACCTTGCGGTCGCGGGTATCGGCCTGGCCCTGCTCGTCGAAGGCCATCACCACCGCCGCGGCGCCGTAGCGCAGCACCTTGCGCGCGTGCTCGACGAACACCGCCTCGCCTTCCTTGAGCGAGATCGAGTTGACCACGCCCTTGCCCTGCAGGCACTTCAGCCCGGCCTCGATCACGCTCCACTTGGACGAATCGACCATCACCGGGATGCGGGCGATGTCCGGCTCGGACATGATCAGGTTGAGGAAGCGGGTCATCGCCTTCTCGGAATCGATCAGGCCCTCGTCCATGTTGACGTCGAGGATCTGCGCGCCGTTGTCGACCTGCTGGCGCGCGACCTCCACCGCGTCCTCGTAGCGCTCCTCCTTGATCATCTTGCGGAACTGCGCGCTGCCGGTGACGTTGGTGCGCTCGCCGACGTTGACGAACAGCAGGTCCGGGGTGATGACCAGCGGCTCCAGGCCGGACAGGCGGGTGTAGCGGGGATGATCGTTCATGCGGGGATCTGGTGCTTGTTCCTTCCCCGGTTGGCGGGGAAAGGTGCCCTGAGGGCGGATGCGGGCCGCGCATTGGGGCAGGCGTGCGCGACGAGCGCCCTCATCCGCCCTTCGGGCACCTTCTCCCGCAAGCGGGAGAAGGGAGGAGCCCTGCGCTTGCACGGCATCGTCGAACACCGCTGGGCTTCCTTCTCCCGCTTGCGGGAGAAGGTGGCGCGCAGCGCCGGATGAGGGCAGCCCGGCGCGCTCACGCCGCCTGGTCCTGCATCCGCGGCAGCTGCCGCGGCGCCAGCCCGGCCACCGCCTCGGCGATGGCGCGGATGTGCGCCGGCGTGGTGCCGCAGCAGCCGCCGACCAGGTTGAGCAGGCCGGAGCGGGCGAACTCCTGCAGCGTCGCCGCCATCTCCTCCGGGGTCTCGTCGTACTCGCCGAAGGCGTTGGGCAGGCCGGCATTGGGGTGGGCGCTGACATAGGCATCGGCCACCCGCGCCAGGGTCTCGATGTGCGGGCGCAGGTCCTTGGCGCCAAGCGCACAGTTGAGCCCGATCGACAGCGGCCGCCCGTGCATCACCGAGGTGTGGAAGGCCTCGGCGGTCTGCCCGGACAGGGTGCGCCCGGAGGCGTCGGTGATGGTGCCGGAGATCATCACCGGCAGCCGTCCGCCGCGCGCCTCGAACACCTCCTCGATGGCGAACAGCGCCGCCTTGGCGTTGAGGGTATCGAAGATCGTCTCCACCATCAGCGTGTCGGCGCCGCCGTCGATCAGGCCCTCGATGGCCTCGCGGTAGGTGCCGCGCAGCTCGTCGAAGCTGGTGTTGCGGAAGCCGGGGTCGTTGACGTCGGGACTGATCGAGGCGGTGCGGCTGGTCGGGCCGAGCACGCCGATGACGAAGCGCGGCTTGTCGGGCGTGGCCGCCTCGACCTCGTCGCAGGCGCGGCGGGCCACCTGCGCGCCGACCCTGTTGAGTTCGTATACCAGGTGCTGCAGGTGGTAGTCGGCCTGGCTGATCGCGGTGGCGTTGAAGGTGTTGGTCTCGACCAGGTCGGCGCCGGCCTCCAGGTAGGCGCGGTGGATGCCGGCGATGATGTCCGGGCGGGTGAGCAGCAGCAGGTCGTTGTTGCCTTTGAGGTCGTGCTCCTGGGGCGCATGGTCGCAACCCGGGCCGTGGACGTGGCCTTCCTGGGAAGCCGGGCCATGGATGGCCGGGTTCTCCGCCGGAGATTCGCGTAACGAATCGAAGCCGCCGGCGAAGCGCTGGCCGCGGTAGTCGGCTTCCTGCAGGCCGTGGCGCTGGATCATCGTGCCCATCGCGCCATCGATGATCAGGATGCGCGCGGCCAGCGCGGCCAGCAGCTTGGCGGCGCGTTCGGGATGCAGCCAGGGCAGGCGTTGGCCCGGGATTCGGGATTGGGGATTGGGGATTGGGGAACGGCTCATGATCCCGGCCTCCGCGGCGAACTGCTCTTGCTTTTATCTAATCCCCAATCCCCAATCCCCAATCCCGGCTTCACCGCGATCAGCGAGATCACCTCGAAATGCGGCGGGCGCTTCTCGCGGGTGACGGTTTCCAGGCTGGAGACCTGCAGGCCGGCCTTCTCCACGAACCGGCGCAGCTCCTTGCCGCTGAAGCCCAGGTTGACGTGGCCGTAGGCGTCGACTGCGGCGCGGTGCTCGTGCCGGGCCAGGCTGCACAGCAGCAGGCGCCCGCCCGGGCGCAGCACGCGCGCGCCCTCGGCCACCGCCTGCGCCGGCTTGCTGGCATAGGTCAGCGCGTGCATCAGCACCACCAGGTCGAAGCCGGCATCGGCGAAGGGCAGGGCGTGCATGTCGCCCTCGCGCACCTCGACGTTGGCCAGCCGGCGCAGGCGCTCGCTGGCGGCGGCGACCACGCGCGCGCTGGTGTCGATGCAGACGTAGCGGCGCGAGTGCGGGGCGACCAGTTCGGCCAGCACGCCGTCGCCGGAGGCGATGTCGAGCACGTCGCCGGTCTCCAGCAGCGGCAGCGCGGTGCGCGCCAGTGCCTCCCAGGTGCGCCCGGGCGAGTAGTGGCGCTCCATGTCGCCGGCCACCGAGTCAGCCCAGTTCTGGTCGGCGGCGCGGTTGGCCAGCACCGCGGGGACGCGCTCGGCGTCCTGGCGCAGCAGCGGATCGTCGCTGCCGGTGCTCAGCGCGTGCCACAGCGCGCGCTGGGCGGCGTCGAGCGCGGCCTCGTCGAAGCGGTAGTAGGCCGATACGCCGGCGCGGCGGTCGCGCACCAGCCCGGCCTCCTTGAGCCGGGCCAGGTGGGTGGACACGCGCGGCTGCGCCAGCCGGGTGATCGCCGACAGCTCGGCCACGGTCAGTTCCTCCTGCTCCAGCAGCGCCAGCAGGCGCACGCGGGTGGCGTCGGCGAACACCTTGAGCCGGGTCGACCAGTCTTCCAGGTCCATAAATATCTCTGTATCGCGATGGCGAGATATTCTGCGGGCGGGCTTGACCGGGGTCAACCTGCATACGCTGGCGAATGGTTAGAATGACGGCTGGTTCGTTGCCCGGGAGGGCCATCACGTGGATTTCAGCTTCAGCGAAGAGCAGTTGATGATTCAGGACGTGGCGCGGCGCATCGCCCAGGAGAAGATCGCCCCCAGCGCCGAGCACTTCGACCGCAGCGGCGAGTTCCCGCTGGAGAACGTCCGCCTGCTCGGCGAGAACGGCCTGATGGGCATTGAGGTGCCGGACCAGTACGGCGGCGCCGGCATGGACACGATCGCCTACGTGCTGGCGATGATCGAGGTGGCCGCGGCCGACGCCGCGCACTCGACCATCGTCTCGGTGAACAACTCGCTGTTCTGCACCGGCATCCTCAAGCACGGCAGCGAGGAGCAGAAGCAGACGTACGTGCGCGCGATCGCCGAGGGCGGCGAGATCGGCGCCTTCGCGCTGACCGAACCGCAGTCCGGTTCCGATGCGGCCGCCATTCGCTGCAACGCGCAGCGGCAGGCCGACGGCAGCTACGTCATCAACGGCAAGAAGAGCTGGATCACGTCCGGTTCGGTGGCCCGCTACATCGTGCTGTTCGCGATGACCGCGCCGGAGAAGGGCACGCGCGGCATCACCGCGTTCGTGATCGATACCGGCAAGCCCGGCTTCCACGCTGGCAAGGTCGAGCCCAAGCTCGGCATCCGCGCCTCGGCCACCTGCGAGATCGAGTTCCAGGACTACGTGGCGCAGGCCGCGGACGTGATCGGCGCGGAGGGCGACGGCTTCAAGATCGCGATGGGCGTGCTCGACGCCGGCCGCATCGGCATCGCCGCGCAGGCGGTGGGCATCGCCCGTGCCGCCTTCGATGCGACGGTCGAGTACGCCAGGGAGCGCAAGGCCTTCGGCCAGCCGATCGGCAGCTTCCAGATGACCCAGGCCAAGATCGCCGACATGCGCTGCAAACTGGATACGGCATTGCTGCTGACCCTGCGCGCGGCCTGGCTCAAGGGCCAGGGCAAGGCCTACGGCAGCGAGGCGGCCATGGCCAAGGTGGTCGCCTCGGAAGCGGCGATGTGGATCACCCACCAGGCGGTGCAGATCCATGGCGGCATGGGCTACTCCAAGGAGATGCCGCTGGAGCGCTACTTCCGCGATGCCAAGATCACCGAGATCTACGAGGGCACCTCGGAGATCCTGCGCCTGGTGATCTCGCGCGGCGAGACCGGGTTGCGTTGAGGCAGGGATTCGGGATTAGGGATTCGGGATTCGAAAAAGCAGAAGGCCGCCTCTCGGGCGGCCTTCCTCGTTATCGGGTGACTGGAAACCGCTCTTGCCAATCCCCAATCCCGAATCCCTGCCCCTCAGAACTTCGGATCGAACTCGCGCGCGTAGCCGCTGTTGACGATGACCTTCTGCAGCGCGTCGCAGACCTTGATGTTGCCGGCCACGATCTGCTGGGTCTGCGGGCCGCGGTCGTCCATGCGGCCCGGCGCGGCGCCCTTGTAGTCGCAGACGCGGCCGCCGGCCTCGCGCACCAGCAGCACGCCGGCGGCGATGTCCCAGGCCTTCACCCCGGCCTCGAAGTAGGCGTCGGCGCGGCCGCAGGCCACGTAGGCCAGGTCCAGCGCGGCCGAGCCGCTGCGGCGGATGTCCTCGGCCTGGACCAGCAGCGCATCCACGCACTTGAGCTGGGCGCTGGTGCGTGCGCGTTCGCGCGGGGCGAAGCCGGTATTGATCACGGTGCCGGCCAGGTCCTTGCGCTCGGCCACGCGGATGCGGCGGTCGTTGAGCACCGCGCCGGCGCCCTTGCTGGCGGTGAACAGCTCGTTGCGCAGCGGGTCGAAGATCACCGCGTCGGTCGGCTCGCCGTTCTCCACCAGCGCGATGGACACGCAGTAGTGCGGGTAGCCGCGCAGGTAGTTGCTGGTGCCGTCGAGCGGGTCGATCACCCACATGTAGCGGCCGCCGCCCTGGGCACCGCCTTCCTCGCCGAACACCCCGTAGCCGGGATAGGCGCGCTTGAGTTCCTTGATGACGGTCTTTTCCGCGTCCGCGTCCACTTCGCTGGCATAGTCCATGCGGTCCTTCTGCACCACGTTCAGCGCGTCGAGCTTGTTGATGTTGCGAAGAAGCACGTTGCCGGCGAGGCGGGCGGCCTTGACCATGACGGTGACGGCGGGTTTCTGCATGGCAATGGCTCCCGTGAAGGCAGAAGTTGGAACTGGCGGTGGAAAAGAGCGGGCCGGCGCGATGACCGGCCGCGCAGTTTACCATTTGCGGTCCCGTCGCCTCCAACCGGATCTTCCATGTCCGCCTGCAACCGCATCCGTTTCGTCCTCGTCGGCACCCAGCACCCGGGCAACATCGGCGCGGCGGCGCGGGCGATGAAGACGATGGGGCTGTCGCGGCTGGTACTGGTCGCCCCGGAAAAGCCGCTGGACGAGGCCGCCTACCGGCGCTCGGCCGGGGCCGAGGACGTGCTCGGCGACGCGCCGGTGCTGCCCACCCTGGCCGAGGCCGTGGCCGACTGCCGGCTGGTGCTGGGCTGCACGGCGCGCGCGCGGCGCGTGGCGCTGGAGGAACTGCTGCCGGCCGATGCCGCTGCCCGCGCGGTGCAGCGGGCCGGCGAGCCGGCCGAGGTGGCGGTGGTGTTCGGCCGCGAGCGCACCGGGCTCAGCAACGACGAGCTGCAGCTGTGCCACGTGGCCGTGCACATCCCCTCCGATCCCGCCTTCAGCTCGCTCAACCTGGCCGCCGCCGTGCAGGTGCTGGCCTACGAGTTGCGGCTGGCGCAGCTGGCCGGGGTGCCGGCGCCGGCGCCGGAGCCCGGGTTCCGCGAGCAGGTGGCCAGCCATGCGCAGCTGGAAGGCCTGTTCGGCCAACTCGGCGACACCCTGGACGAGATCGATTTCCACAAGGGCCGGGCGCCGGAATCGGCGATGCGCAAGCTGCGCCGGCTGTTCCTCAAGGCGGAGTTGAGCGAGCAGGAAGTCAGGCTGCTGCGCGGCATCCTTTCCGACGCCCAGCGCATGGCCCGGCTGGCTGCATCCGGCAGCGCCTGAACACTGTTGCCCGTGGCGGCTTTCGGCTAGGCTTTGGCGTCCGCCGGGGAGGGTGCTTTTGTACAACTTGCGTTGGCTTTGCGTTGCGTTCGCGCTGGTGCTGGCGATCTGCGGTTCCTGCGTGCCGGCCAGCGCCGCCGCACCGGCCTCCTCCTCCGTGCTGGTGCTCGGCCGCATCAGCGACGACCCCCGCTCGCACTACGAACAGCTCAGGCCGCTGCTCGACTACGTCGTGCCGCGCATGCGCGATGTCGGCATCACCGGCGGGCGCATCCTGATGGCGCGCAACGCGCAGCAGATGGCCAGCTATCTCAGGCGCGGCCAGGTCGACTGGGTGACCGAGACGCCGGGTACCGCGATGGCGCTGGCGCAGCGCTCCGGCGCCCACGTGCTGCTGCTCAACGAGCGCGACGGCGCCAGGCAGTACCGCTCGCTCCTGTTCGTGCGCAAGGACAGCGACGTGCATTCGCTGGCGGACCTGCGCGGCCGCCGGGTGGCGCTGGAGTCGACGCTGTCCACCAGCGCCTACCTGCTGCCGCTGATGGACATGCTCGATGCCAGGCTGCACCCGGGCATCCTGCTGTCGCCGCGCGACCAGCCGGCGCCGGATTCGGTGGGGTACGCGCTGGCCGGTTCGGCGACGGCGATCCCCGCCTACGTGCACAAGCGCCTGGTCGACTGCGGGGCGCTGAACGAGATCGAATGGAACGACGACCGGGTGATGCCGGCCGGGTTCCGTCGCGACATGCGCATCATCCACGAAAGCGCGCCGGTGCCGCGCGCGGTGGAGCTGGTGCGCGCCGGCATGGACGAGCGCGTGGCGCGGCGCCTGCAGGACGTGCTGCTGCAGGCACGCGACGACCCGCAGGCCGCACCGGCATTGCGGCGGTTCTTCGCGACCTCGGGCTTCCGGCGCATGGATGCCGAGTCCGGGCGCCAGCTGGAGCGGCTGCGCCGGGGCGTCGATCGCGTTCGCCTGGAAGTGGAATGAACAGAAGGGTTGTCGGACTGCAGGCCAGGTTCCTGCTGGTGATGGGCGTGGCCTTCGTGCTGGTGGCCGCGATCCTGGCGTTGCTGCTGGAGCGCCAGACCGCCATGCAGCGCGAGGTGGGGGCGGTCAGCGGCAGCGTGATCCGCGGCCTATTCGAGCGCAGCGTGCGCAGCCGCGGCGAGGCGCTCAGCGCGGAACTGGCCGACTCGCTGGCCAACCCCCTTTACTACTCCGACCTGGACACGATCGGCGTGCTGGCCCGCAACACCGCGCGCCAGCATGTGGTCAGCTACGTGATGGTGTTCGATGCCGAGGGACTGCTGGTTCACGACGGCAGCCAGGAGATCGCCGGCTATGGCCAGCCCATGCGCGATCCGCTGGCGGCCAGGGCGGTGGCCGGCGGCGGGATGGTGACGCAGGAGTCGGCCGAGGTGCTGGAGGTGTCGCGGCCGATCATGGTCGGTCGCGAGCGCATCGGCGGCGTCCGCGTCGGCATGTCGCTGGCGCGCGTGCGCGAGTTGGAAGCCGCCGCCAACCTCAACCTCGCCGCGCGGCTGCAGGCGATGGGCAAGCGCCACCTCGGCTGGCTGGTGCTGCTGCTGGCCGTGCTGGTCGCCACCGCGGCGGTGGTCGCCAGCTACGTCGAGCGCACGCTGGTGCGGCCGATCCGCTGGCTGGCGGCGGCCGCGCGCCAGATCGAGGCCGGCGACTACGACATCGGCACGCCGAAGGTGCGGCGCAACGACGAGCTGGGCGAGCTCATCGAGGCCTTCGGCCGCATGAGCCAGGGCATCGCCCGGCACGATCGCGAGATCCGCCACATGGCCTACACCGACGCGCTGACCGGGCTGACCAACCGGCCGGCGTTCCGCGAGGCGCTCGACCACCGGCTGATCGGCACGCTCGGCACCAGCCGCCAGCTGGCGCTGCTGTTCGCCGACATCGACGACTTCAAGCGCATCAACGACACGCTCGGGCACGAGGCCGGCGACGAGGCGCTGGTGCAGTTCGCCGGGCGGATCAGCCGCGCGGTGGGGCTGATCGACGAGCAGGACCCGCTGGTGGCGCGCTTCGGCGGCGACGAGTTCGTGATCCTGATCCAGGACGGCGACGTCGCCCGCGCCGCGGCGCGGCTGGCGGACCTGCTGGTGCAGGAGATGGCGCGGCCGCTGGTGATCCAGGACCGCGAGGTGTTCCTGGGCATCTCGATCGGCATCACCCTGTATCCGGACGACGGCAGCGATGCCACCACGCTGCTGAAGAACGGCGACATCGCCATGTACCAGGCCAAGACGGCCGGCAAGAACTGCCACCGCTTCTACAGCCGGGCCATGGACCACGCGGTGGAGCGCCGCATGCACATGGAATACGAACTGCGCAACGCCTGGGCGCGCAAGGAGATCCACCTGGTCTACCAGCCGATCTTCCGCATCGCCGACCGTGCGATGGTCGGGGTGGAGACGCTGATGCGCTGGCAGCACCCCGAGCTGGGCGCGATCGCGCCGGCGGTGTTCATCGAGATCGCCGAGCAGACCGGCCTGATCGAGACGATCGGGCCGAAGGTGCTGGAGGCGGCCTGCCACGAGGCGATGCGCTGGCCATTGCCGGCCAGCGGCGAGCCGCTGTTCGTCTCGGTCAACGTGTCGCCGCGGCAGCTGCGCACCAGCGACCTGGACCGGGTGGTGGCGCGGATCCTGGACGAATCCGGGTTGCCGGCCTCGCGCCTGCACCTGGAGCTGACCGAGACCGCGGTGGTCGGCGACGAGCTGCAGGCCAGCAGCCTGCTGGCCAAGCTGCACCGCACCGGCGTCAAGGTCTGGCTGGACGACTTCGGCACCGGCTTCTCCGGGCTCAACCACCTGCGCCAGGTACCGGTGGACGGGGTCAAGATCGACAAGAGCTTCGTCGCCGACATGCAGCGCGACCCGGACGACCTGGCGCTGACCAGCGCGGTGATTTCGATGGCGCATTCGCTCGGCATCACCGTGGTGGCCGAGGGCATCGAGCAGGAGGTACAGCTGCAGCTGCTGCGCGAGCGCGGCTGCGAACTGGGGCAGGGCTACCTGTTCAGCCACCCGCTGCGCAGCGAGGAGCTGGTGCGGCTGCTGCAGTCGCCGGCGTAGCCGTAGACGTAGCCGTAGCCGTAGACGTATTCGAGTTGCATCGGTACCAGCCCTTCCGCATTTCCACAGCCTTACGGTCGTCGTCGCTCCCAAGACCTGCCACTTGATCGAAAAGCCGGGAGCAGGCGGCAGTTCCCTTCTCCCGCTTGCGGGGGAAGGTGGCGCGCAGCGCCGGATGGGGGCGCTTCTGCTGTTGCTTTCCCATGCTCCAGGCAACCCCCATCCGCCCTTCGGGCACCTTCCCCCGCAAGCGGGAGAAGGGGGGGCTCTGGAATGTTGATGACGAAACAGGGGAGGGCGGGTACTTGGGGTCTATACGCTGGGACCGGGCTACCGGGAGATCCAGTCGCCGGCTGCCCACCGCGAGAATCGCCGGTTTCCTGTCAGCGTGCGGACGACGGTTCGGTTCGATACGAAACCGACGGCTGCTGCCATCACGGTAGCCGCAGGGCTCAGAGCGGCCTCTTGCCGCTGTCGCCGGCCACCTCGCGCACCAGCTTCGGCACCAGGTACCCGGACAGCTGCGCGGCCAGTTCGCGGTGCAGTTCGCGGGCGCGCGCGTCCGATACCTCGAAGTGCGCCACCCCGGCCACGCGGTCGAGCTGGTGCAGGTAGTACGGCAGCACCCCGCCGGCGAAGCTGCGCTCGCTCAGTGCGGCCAGCGCGTCGACATCGTCGTTGACCCCGCGCAGCAGCACCGCCTGGTTCAGCAGCGTCGCGCCGGTGCCGCGCAAGGCGGCCATGGCGGCATCGACCGAAGCGTCGAACTCGTTGGCGTGGTTGGCGTGGATCACGAACGCCAGCGGCCACGGCAGCGAGCGCAGCCATTGCAGCAGCTCGGCGTCGATGCGCTCGGGCAGCACCACCGGCAGCCGGCTGTGGATGCGCAGGCGCCTGATGTGCGGGATCGCGCGCAGGGCGTCGGTCAGCTCGGCCAGCTTGGGCGTGGCCAGCGACAGCGGGTCGCCGCCGGACAGCAGCACCTCGTCGATGTCCGGATCGGCGGCGATGGCCGCCACCGCCTCGCGCCAGCCGTCGCGCGCGGCGGTCTCCTCGGCATACGGGAAGTGGCGGCGGAAGCAGTAGCGGCAGTGCACCGCGCAGCTGCCGGTGGCCACCAGCAGCGCGCGGCCGCGGTACTTCTGGATGACCCCGGTGGCCTTCCTGGCCGCGCCGTCGCCGACCGCGTCCAGGCCGAAGCCGGGCACGCTGCGCATTTCCTCGTCCAGCGGCAGGACTTGGCGCAGCAGCGGGTCGTGGCGGTCGCCGCGGCGCATGCGTGCGACGAATCCGCGCGGAACGCGCAGCGCGAACTGCGCGGCGGCCTGCCCGGAAATGCCGGCCGCCTGCGCGTCCAGCCCCAGCATCGCCAGCAGTTCGAGCGGGTCGCGCACCGCCTCGCGCCACAGCCGCTGCCAGCGCGGCGCAGGCGCGGCGTCCATCGGCAGGGCGGGGGCGGGCTGTCTGGGAGCGGGGGCTGCGGTTATCATGTGAGGTCTGAAAACAAGCGCCCGCCGGTCGCGGCGGGCTCCCCATTGTATCCGGCCGGCCGCTTCCCCGCGGCGGTTTTACCCTATCCGAGGAGTTGCAGCATGGCCACTTACGGCATGAACGACGTCAAGAACGGGATGAAGATCCTGATCAATGGCGACCCGGCGATCATCACCGAGACCGACTACGTCAAGCCGGGCAAGGGCCAGGCCTTCACCCGCGTGCGCTACCGCCTGATCAAGTCCGGCCGCGTGCAGGAAATCACCATGAAGAGCACCGACTCGGTCGAGGCCGCCGACGTGGTCGATACCGACATGCAGTACCTGTACAGCGACGGCGAGTACTGGCACTTCATGCAGCAGGAGACCTTCGAGCAGGTGCAGGCCGACAAGACCGGCGTCGGCGACGCCGCCAAGTGGCTCAAGGGCGAGGAGGACTGCGTGGTGACGCTGTGGAACGGCACCCCGATCGCGGTGCAGGCGCCGAACTTCGTCGAGCTGAAGATCGTCGAGACCGACCCGGGCGTGCGCGGCGACACCTCCGGCGGCGGCGGCAAGCCGGCCACGCTGGAGACCGGCGCGGTGGTGCGCGTGCCGCTGTTCGTCGGCCAGGAAGAGGTGATCAAGGTCGATACCCGCTCCGGCGAGTACGTTTCCCGGGTGAAGTGACGCAACGACGCGTCCGCAAAGCGGACGCCCCTGCCGTTGCGTCATCCCCGCGAAGGCGGGGATCCAGTGGCTTTGCCGTTGCCGTTGCTTCGAGCAGCAGCTTCCAGGCCGCGAAAGCCAACGTCCCTGGGTCCCCGCCTGCGCGGGGACTACGGCAGATGGCTTCCCGCTACCATCCGCCTGACAGCAGGGCCTCGCTGCGCCGCCAGCACCGGCACAGCTCCATCGCCGCGATACGCAGCGGCGCCTCCATCCCACATCGGCGATCCCCCGCATGACCGACCCGCACAGCCTCCCCGAACCCTGCGACCTGCTGATCGAGGCCGGCCACGTCGTCCCGGTCGAACCGCACGCGGTGGTGCTGGAGGACCATGCGGTGGCGGTGCGCGGCGGCGAGATCGTCGCGGTGCTGCCCAGGGCCGAGGCGCGCGCGCGCTTCGCCGCCGCCGAGGTGGTGTCGCGGCCGCAGTGCGCGCTGATCCCCGGCCTGGTCAATGCCCACACCCACAACCCGATGACGCTGCTGCGCGGCGTGGCCGACGACCTGCCGTTGATGACCTGGCTGCGCGAGCACATCTGGCCGGTGGAGACCGCGGTGATCGGCCCGGAGTTCGTCGCCGACGGCACCACCCTGGCGATCGCCGAGATGCTGCGTGGCGGCACCACCTGCGCCAACGAGAACTACTTCTTCGCCGACGTGCAGGCGGCGGTCTACAAGAAGCACGGCTTCCGCGCGCTGGTCGGCGCGGCGATCATCGATTTCCCCACCGCCTGGGCCAAGTCCGACGACGAGTACTTCGCCCGCGCCGCCGAACTGCACGACCAGTGGCGCGACGATCCGCTGATCGGCACCTCGTTCGCGCCGCATGCGCCGTACACGGTGAGCGACGCCAACTTCGAGCGGGTGCGGATGCTGTCCGACCAGCTCGAGGTGCCGGTGCACCTGCACACCCACGAGACCGAGCAGGAGATCATCGACTCGATCCGGCAGTACGGCCAGCGCCCGCTGGCGCGGCTGGAGCGCCTGGGCCTGGTCAACGACCGCCTGATCGCGGTGCACATGACCCAGCTCACCGAGGGCGAGATCCACCTGTGCGCCGAGCACGGAGTCAGCGTGGTGCATTGCCCGGAATCCAACCTCAAGCTGGCCTCGGGCTTCTGCCCGGCCTGCGCGCTGGCGCGGGCCGGGGTCAACCTGGCCATCGGCACCGACGGTTGCGCCAGCAACAACGACCTGGACATGTTCAGCGAGAACCGCACCGCGGCGATCCTGGCCAAGGCGGTGGCCAACGACGCCACCGCGCTGGATGCGGCCACCACGCTGCGCGCGTCCACGCTGGGCGGCGCGCGCGCGCTGGGGTTCGGCGAGAGGATCGGCTCGATCGAGCCCGGCAAGCAGGCCGACCTGGTGTGCGTGGACCTGTCGGCGCTGGAGACCCAGCCGCTGCACCACGTGCTGTCGCAGCTGATCTACGCCACCGGCCGCCACCAGGTCAGCGACGTGTGGATCGCCGGCCGTCCCAAGCTGGTGCGGCGCGAGCTGGTCGGCATGGACGTGGAGGCGATCACCGCCAATGCACGCCAGTGGCGCGACCGTATCCGTACCATCCATGCCTGAAGGCCTGAGCCGCGATCCGTCCGGCCAGCATCGCAACACGGAGCAGCCCATCATGACCGCCGACAACACCCCGAACCACGGCAACTTCAGCCAGGCCGAGCTGGACAAGTTCGCCGCCCTGGCCACCCGCTGGTGGGACGCCGACGGCCCGCAGAAGCCGCTGCACGCACTCAACCCGGTGCGCCTGGCCTATGTCGCTGCGCGGGTGCAGCTGCCCGGCGCGAGCGTGCTGGACATCGGCTGCGGCGGCGGCCTGCTCAGCGAGGCGCTGGCGCGCGAGGGCGCCAACGTCACCGCCGTCGACCTGGGCGAGGAACTGATCAAGGTCGCGCGGCTGCACCAGCGCGAAACCGGGGTGGAGATCGACTACCAGGTGAAGTCGGCCGAGCAGCTCGCCGGCGAGCGGCCCGGTGCCTTCGATGCGGTCACCTGCATGGAGATGCTCGAGCACGTGCCCGACCCGGCGGCGATCGTCCAGGCCTGCGCCACCCTGCTCAGGCCGGGCGGGCGGCTGTTCCTGTCCACGGTCAACCGCACCCCGGCCGCGTTCGCGCTGGCGGTGGTGGGGGCCGAGTACGTGGCGCGGCTGCTGCCCCGCGGCACCCACCGCTACCAGGACTTCATCAAGCCGGCCGAGCTGGCGTCCTGGCTGCGCGAGGCCGGGCTGCAGCTGGAGGACGTCAGCGGCATGGCCTACGAGCCGTGGCGCAGCCGCGCGCGGCTGTCCTCGCGCACGGATGTCAATTACCTGGCCTGCGCGGTGAAGGCGTGAAGAGCCGGGATTCGGGATTGGGGATTGGGGATTCGCAAGAGCCGGGGCTTGCGACAGCCTGCTTTTCCGAATCCCGAATCCCCAATCCCCCATCCCCGTCTTTCCCCCCCGCCATGCTGTTCGACCTCGACGGCACCCTGCTGGACAGCGCGCCGGACATGCTGGTCACCGCCAACGCCATGCTCGCCGATCGCGGCCGCGCGCCGCTGACCCTGGCGCAGCTGCGGCCGGTGGTGTCCAAGGGCGCGCGGGCGATGCTGGGGGTGGCGTTCCCGGAGCTGCCCACGGCCGAGCGCGACGCGCACGTGCCCGAGTTCCTCGATCGCTACGAGCGCATCGTCGGCCAGCATGCGCGCCTGTTCGACGGCGTGGCGGCGATGCTCGCCGCGCTGGATGCCGCCGGCAGCGCGTGGGGCATCGTCAGCAACAAGCCCGAGTACCTGGCGCGGCGGGTGCTGCCGCAGCAGGGCTGGGAGACGCGCTGCGCGGTGCTGATCGGCGGCGACACCCTGGCCGAGCGCAAGCCGCACCCGCTGCCGCTGCTGACCGCGGCCGAGCGCATCGGCGTGGCGGCCGGCGCATGCGTCTACGTCGGCGACGACCAGCGCGACATCGTCGCCGCGCGCGCGGCGGGCATGCCGTCGGTGGCGGCGTTGTGGGGCTACCGGCTGCACGACGACGATCCGCTGGCGTGGCAGGCCGACGTGCTGGTGGACGCGCCGCGGCAGTTGCTGGATCCGGCGGCGTGGCCGGCGGCGTCGCCATCGTCCTGACCCCGATCCCGGATCAGCCATGAGCCAATCCGCCGTACTGGACAGCTTCATCGACAAATGGCGCAGCCGCTGGCCGGAATGGTCGCTGGCCGAGCGCTTCGTGCCCGAGCCGCAGCGGCTGGTGGTGCTGGCCTGGTTCGCGCTGCTGCAGGAGTTCGAGGACATCATGAACATCGCCGGCGATCCGTTGCCGGCCGATGCCAAGCTGGCCTGGTGGCAGCAGGAGCTGCGCGACTGGGCGCAGCAGCGTTCGCGCCATCCGCTGGGGCGCGTGCTGGAGCCGGTGCGGGCACCGTGGGCCGAGCTGGCGCAGGCGCTGCCGGCGATCCAGGATGCCCGCGCGATGCCGGCTTCGCTCGACGCCGCATTGGCCGGGCTCGGCGACTTCGCCGCCGCGGTGGTCGCGGTGGAGGCGGTGCTGTTCGGACGCGGCGAACCCGCCGACGCGGCCGCGGTGGCCGTCCAGTGGCTGGACGCGCGTCGCCAGGCTGCCGGCAGCGCGGCGGCACCGGCCGGGATCGAGGCCGGGCAGTGGCGCGCGCAACTGCTGCGGCGATGGCCGGCCAAGCCCCGGCTGGCCCGTGCGCACCGGGTCTGGTCGCGGCTGGCGCGTTTGCGCCTGCAGCGCGAACACGCCGGCAAGCCGGTGCTGGCTCCGCCGCTGCAGCAGCTCTGGCACAGCTGGCGTGCCGCCAGCGGCGGGGCCTGAGGCCGTTCGCGTAGAGCCGGGCTTGCTCGGCTGAAGCGTTCCCAGTAGCTCCTCGGCCGGGCCCCGAAAAGGGATGCAAGCACCAACTCAGCGCTACGGATCGGCGGAATCCGGCAGCAGGAAATTGCCTGCGCGCGTGTCGTCGCTCTCCAGCGCCGCCACCGCTGCGCTCGCCTCGTCCTTGAGCTGCACGCCCGAGAGCCGGCGCCGGAACGCCTCGCCGAGCAGGAAGTCGAGCGTGTGCGCTGCCTCGGCATAGCCCAGGCCTCCGGTGCGGATGTTTGAGATGCAGTTGCGCTGCGCGTCGTTGCAGCCCACCCGCGGCGCCCAGGTCAGGTACAGGCCCAGGCTGTCGGGCGAACTCAGGCCCGGACGCTCGCCGATCAGCACCACCGCCGCCTGCGCGCCCAGCCGTTCGCCGATCTCGTCGCCGACCGCCACGCGGCCCTGCGCGACCAGCGCCACCGGCGCCAGCGAGCAGCCGCGGCGTCCGCACAGCGCCTCGATCCGTTCCAGCATCGCCGGCGCATGCCGGTGCACCGCCAGTGCCGACAGGCCATCGGCGACCACCACCGCCAGGTCGGCACCGCCGCCGTGCCGGGCGACGTATGCGGCCAGCGCCTCGGCCGAGGCCGGGTCCAGCCGCCGGCCCAGGTCGGGGCGCTGCAGGTAGGCGTGGCGATCGGCCGCGGCGCTGTGCAGGAGCAGGCAGGCGCGGCCGCGCGCGTGCAGCGCTTCGCACAGCGGCTGCGGGTCGAACGCCAGGTGCACTGCGTCGCGCGCCTGCGCATGCGCGAGCTGGAATTCCAGGTGGGCGCGGGTGGGCAGGCTGGTGCCGGCATGGCCCAGGGCGATGCGCGCTGGGGTCAGCCGCCGCAGCCGCGCCCACGGGTCCATGCACGCGGGACCCTCGCTCACGGCCCATCCTCGCGCAGCCGCGCCAGCGCGCCGCGGAACGGCGGCGGCAGGTCTCCGCCCAGGGCGATCCGGCCGTCGCGCAGGCGCAGGATGCCCTGGCGCTCGAGCCAGTCCTCGAACTCCGGCGCCGGGCGCAGCCCCAGCAACTGGCGCGCATACAGCGCGTCGTGGAACGAGGTGGTCTGGTAGTTGAGCATCACGTCGTCCGAGCCGGGGATGCCCATGACGAAGTTGGTGCCGGCGGCGCCGAGCAGGGTCAGCAGCACGTCCATGTCGTCCTGGTCGGCCTCGGCATGGTTGGTATAGCAGATGTCGCAGCCCATCGGCAGGCCGAGCAGCTTGCCGCAGAAGTGGTCCTCCAGCCCGGCGCGGACGATCTGCTTGCCGTCGTACAGGTATTCCGGGCCGATGAAGCCGACCACGGTATTGACCAGCAGCGGCCGGAAGCGGCGCGCCACCGCGTAGGCGCGCGCCTCGCAGGTCTGCTGGTCCACCCCGTGGTGCGCACCGGCCGAAAGCGCGCTGCCCTGGCCGGTCTCGAAGTACATGACGTTGTCGCCGAGGCTGCCGCGGCGCTGCGACAGCCCGGCCTCCCAGCCCTCCTGCAGCAGCGCCAGGTCGATGCCGAAGCTGGCGTTGGCGGCCTCGGTGCCGGCGATCGACTGGAACACCAGGTCCACCGGCGCGCCGCGCCCGATCGCCTCGATCGAGGTGGTGACGTGGGCCAGCACGCAGGCCTGGGTGGGGATGGCGTAGCCGCCGATCACCGCGTCGAGCATCTTCAGCAGCTCGCAGACGTGGGCGGTGCTGTCGCCGGCCGGGTTGATGCCGATCACCGCGTCGCCGTTGCCGTAGAGCAGGCCGTCGAGGATGCTGGCGGCGATGCCGGCGGCATCGTCGGTGGGGTGGTTGGGCTGCAACCGGGTCGACAGCCGCCCGCGCAGCCCCAGGGTGTTGCGCAAGCGGGTGACCACGCGGATGCGGCTGGCCACCAGGATCAGGTCCTGCACGCGCATGATCTTGCTCACCGCCGCGGCCATCTCCGGGGTCAGCCCGGGCGCCAGCGCGGCCAGCGCCGCGGCATCGGCGGCGTCGCCGAGCAGCCAGTCGCGGAAGTCGCCGACGGTGAGGTGGGCCACCGGCGCGAACGCCGCCGGGTCGTGGCCATCGACGATCAGCCGGGTGACCTCGTCGTCCTCGTAGGGGATCACCGCCTCGTCGAGGAAGCGGCGCAGCGGCAGCTCGGCCAGCGCCATCTGCGCGGCCACGCGCTCGCTGGCGTCGGCTGCGGCGATGCCGGCCAGCACGTCGCCCGAGCGCGCCGGCGAGGCCTTGGCCAGCAGCTCCTTGAGGTCGGCGAAGCGCCAGCGGCGGCCGCCGATGCTGTGCGCGTAGCCGCCCACCTAGGCCCGCCCGGGCGCCGCCGTCGCGCCCTGGTAGCGCAGGCTGACCCCGCAGGCCAGCATGCCCAGCGCCATCAGCGCGACGAACGCCAGCGCGATCAGCGGGTTGAACCAGACCATCGCCGCCAGGCACAGCAGCGCCAGCGCCAGCGCGATCGCCGGCAGCAGCGGGTAGCCGGGCGCGCGGAAGCTGCGCGGCAGCCCCGGCTCGCTGCGCCGCAGCCGGAACAGGCTGAGCATGCTCATGATGTACATGACGATGGCGCCGAACACCGACATGGTGATCATCGCCGCGGTCAGGCTCATGCCCTGCAGGTCGACCAGGCCGTCGCTGTAGATCGCCGCGATGCCGATCGCACCGCCGGCCAGGATCGCCCGGTGCGGGGTGCGGAAGCGCGACAGCCGCGCCAGCCCGCGCGGCAGGAAGCCGGCCCGGGCCAGCGCGAAGAACTGCCGCGAATAGCCCAGGATGATGCCGTGGAAGCTCGCTACCAGGCCGAACAGGCCGATCCACACCAGCATGTGCAGCCAGCCGGAATCGGCGCCGACCACCGCCATCATCGCCTGCGGCAGCGGGTCGTTGATGTTGGACAGCTCGCGCCAGTCGCCGACGCCGCCGGCCATCAGCATCACCCCCAGCGCCAGGCACACCAGGGTGAGGATGCCGGCGATGTAGGCGCGCGGGATGGTGCGGCGCGGGTCCTTGGCCTCCTCGGCGGCCATCGCCGCACCCTCGATGGCCAGGAAGAACCAGATCGCGAACGGGATCGCGGCGAAGATGCCGGCGAACGCGGCCGCGGTGAAGTGGTCCGAGCCGGCCCAGCCGCCGCGGGTGAAGTTGGCCAGGCTGAAGCCCGGCGCCACCACGCCCATGAACACCAGCAGTTCCAGCACCGCCAGCACCGTCACCGCCAGCTCGAAGGTGGCGGCGATGCCGACGCCGAGGATGTTGAGGGTCATGAACACGAAGTACGCCGCCACCGCCGCCAGCTTCGGGTCCAGGCCCGGGAAGCGCACGTTGAGGTAGGCGCCGATCGCCATCGCGATGCTGGGCGGGGCGAACACGAACTCGATCAGCGTAGCGATCCCGGCGAGCATGCCGCCGACGGCGCCGAACGCGCGCCAGCTGTAGGCGAACGGGCCTCCGGCGTGCGGGATCGCGGTGGTCAGCTCGGTGAAGCTGAAGATGAAGCAGGTGTACATCACCGCCACCAGCGTGGTGGTGACCAGGAAGCCGAGGGTGCCGGCCACGCCCCAGCCGTAGCTCCAGCCGAAGTACTCGCCCGAGATCACCAGGCCCACGGCGATGCCCCACAGGTGCAGGGTGCCGAGCGTCGGCTTGAGCTGCTCCGATGCCATCGTGCGGATCTCCGGGCGGGGGGCGGGTGTCTTCGCTTATAGGACGCAGGCGGCGAGGGCGCAACCGCGCGAAGGGGTGGGGCCTGGAATGCGGGTAGGCGGCCTGTCGGCGACGAGAGCCGCGCCGCCGCGCGCCATCGCCCGTAGGAGCGACTTCAGTCGCGATGGGGCTTC
>NZ_JAJOZS010000025.1 GCF_021168555.1 Stenotrophomonas sp. MMGLT7
GAACAGCGAGAGCTGGGGCTGCGGCAAGCACGAACCCTATGCCACTGAGTGCTAATCCTGTCTGTCCCTGGCTGACATTGCCAGACGCAGCAATTGCCAGTAGCAGTACGCCCATCACTGCGACGCCACCGCCGGCAATGATGGCCAAGAGATTGATAAGCCGCCGATAACGCATCCCTGGCACCTAACGCCTGAATTAAGCCGCGCCACTACGTGGCGTCGGCTTGAATGGATTGTTAGACCGCTGGCTAGTCTCCACTAACCAACCTCAGGTGTGCATCTACATTGTCCAACAACGCTGCAGCAACAGCCTCTTGCCATTCTTGAAAAATCGCGTGGTCTGCAGGTGACCCATCCGCAAGTAGAGCCATTGACCCGAGAATCCCACCAAGCTCTTCGCAACCTAGCGAGAACTGCTTGTCCAAGAAGGCATACATAGCCAGGTACGCTTGATCTTGGGTCAACTGCGCTTGTACGGTCATCGCGGTGTCTACTCCTGCGGCCTAACGCTTGAATTAAGCCGACCCGCGAAGCGGGTTCGGCTTGAATGAATTGTTAGGCGGTGGTGCCTGGAGATGGTGAACCATGGACCGTGCTCCCCAGCACTGCCGCCGCCAGCCGAGCATGCCACAGATGGCGGCACTGGTGCTTGCCCGAGGCACTTGCAGCCAGATGCCGACCGAAGCCGAAGGCAATGAGCGCAGCGTGGGGGTGAAGCGAAAGGGCGAAGCGGCGACCGGTCCGATGGCGGTGAACGTGAGGACGGCGACCCGGAGCTGACCGCCGAAGCGCCAAGGTGCTTGCCGAAGAAGGAAGCCGCGCCGCACCTACGGCACTACCGCCTAACTACTATTCGAAGACAAAACGACCGGTAATCCCGGCATCTAGTTCGGCAATTCCTACACAGCTCCCAGGGCCGACCCCACATCCGGCAACGCTTTTCCCCGATAGTGGCGTGTAATCCCGGTGCGTAAACATGCCGCATTCCCCATGCGAGCCTGTCGAAGATGCCACCCTATCATTCGGAGCAACTTGCCTCAACGCGTGTCCAGTCTCGGCGGCCTCTGCAGTCTCGGGCGCCGGTGCCGGCCGCCGATGGGCCGGCGCCGCGCCTGCTGGACCGCGTGCGCGAGCGGCTGCGGCGGCTGGGCAGGGCCAAGCGGACCGAGGAGGCCTATGTCGGCTGGATCCGCCGTTTCATCCTGGCCAACGGCAAGCGCCATCCGGACACGATGGGGGCGCCGGAGGTGGAAGCGTTCCTGACCAGGCTGGCGGCGCATGACGAGGTGTCGCCGTCCACGCAGAACCAGGCATTGGCTGCGCTGTTGTTCCTGTACCGGGAGGTGCTGGGGCGGGAGCTGCCGTGGATGGACGACATCCAGCGCGCCAAGCGTCCACGCCGGCTGCCGTGCGTGTTGAGCGAGGAGGAGGTGGCCGTACTGCTGGCGCGGATGGAGGGCCGCTATTGGCTGATGGCAGCACTGTTGTATGGCACAGGCATGCGCCTGATGGAATGCGTGCGCCTGCGGGTCAAGGACGTGGATTTAACTCGCAACGAGATCGTGGTGCGCGAGGGCAAGGGCGGCAAGGACCGGCGCACGATCCTGCCGCAATCGCTGCGCGCGCCATTGGTGGCACAGGTGGATGAGGCCCGGCGCATCCATGCGCGCGATTTCGAGGCGGGGTATGGCGAGGTGTGGCTGCCGCACGCGCTGGCGCGCAAGCACCCGGCTGCGGCGCGTGAGATCGGCTGGCAATACCTGTTCCCGGCACCGCGCCGCAGCGTCGATCCGCGAGGTGGCGCGATGCGCCGTCATCACGTGGACGAGAAGGGCCTGCAGCGCGCGGTCAAGGCGGCCTGCCGGCAGGCCGGGCTGGACAAGCCGGCCAGCTGCCATACGTTGCGGCATTCGTTCGCCACGCACCTGCTGGAGGCCGGCCACCACATCCGCACGGTGCAGGAACTGCTCGGCCACAAGGACGTGGCGACAACCCAGATCTACACCCATGTGCTCGGCCGCGGCGCGTCGGCGGTGCGCAGTCCGCTGGACCGCCGCAGGGCATCTGGGACCTGAGAGCCTGTTCACCATGACGTGTAGGAGCGACTTCAGTCGCGATGGGGCTTTCACCCGGTAAAGCCCCATCGCGACTGAAGTCGCTCCTACAGGTGGATGTGCTGCATGCCAATTGCTGCGCGACGGTGATTGATCGGCGGGAGCAGTTCCGATCGGGAACAGGCTCCGTCGCGCAGCGTCGGCGAGGACGACTCAGCCGTCCAGCAGCGCCTTGTCGCGCACCGCGCCCTTGTCGGCGCTGGTCGCCAGCAGGGCGTACGCCTTCAGCGCGGTGCTGACCTTGCGCGCGCGCGGCTGCGCCGGCTTCCAGCCCTGGGCGTCCTGCTCGGCGCGGCGCGCGGCGAGTTCCTCGTCGGAAACGAGCAGGTCGATGCTGCGGTTGGGGATGTCGATCAGGATGCGGTCGCCATCGCGCACCAGGCCGATGGCGCCGCTGGCCGCGGCCTCGGGCGAGGCGTGGCCGATCGACAGGCCGGAGGTGCCGCCGGAGAAGCGGCCGTCGGTCAGCAGGGCGCATTTCTTGCCCAGCCCCTTGGACTTCAGGTACGAGGTCGGGTACAGCATCTCCTGCATGCCGGGGCCGCCCTTGGGGCCTTCGTAGCGGATGATGACGATGTCGCCGGCCTCCACTTCGTCGCCGAGGATGCCCTTGACCGCGCTGTCCTGGCTCTCGAACACCTTGGCGCGGCCTTCGAACACCAGGATCGATTCGTCCACGCCGGCGGTCTTCACCACGCAGCCGTCGCGGGCGATGTTGCCGTACAGCACCGCCAGCCCGCCCTCGGCCGAGTAGGCGTGGGCGACGTCGCGGATGCAGCCGTCGCTGCGGTCCTCGTCCAGGCTGGGCCAGCGCGTGGACTGGCTGAAGGCGACCTGGGTGGGGATGCCGGCCGGGCCGGCGCGGTAGAACTCGCGCACCGCCGCGTCGTCGTTGACGGCGATGTCCCAGTGCGCGATGGCCTCGCCCAGGCTGGCGCTGTGCACGGTGGGCTGGCCAGTGTGCAGCAAACCGCCGCGCGCCAGTTCGCCGAGGATGGCCATGATGCCGCCGGCGCGGTGCACGTCCTCCATGTGGTACTTCTGGATGTTGGGCGCGACCTTGCACAGTTGCGGCACGCGCCTGGAGAGGCGGTCGATGTCGCGCAGGTCGAACGCCACCTCGGCCTCCTGCGCGGCGGCCAGCAGGTGCAGGATGGTGTTGGTGGAGCCGCCCATGGCGATGTCCAGGGTCATCGCGTTCTCGAACGCCTCGAACGTGGCGATGCCGCGTGGCAGCGCGCTCGCGTCCTCGGCGCCGTACCAGCGGTGGCACAGTTCCACCGCCAGCCGGCCCGCGCGCAGGAACAGCTGCTCGCGATCGCTGTGGGTGGCCAGGGTCGAGCCGTTGCCGGGCAGCGCCAGGCCCAGCGCCTCGGTCAGGCAGTTCATCGAGTTGGCGGTGAACATGCCCGAGCAGGAGCCGCAGGTGGGGCAGGCGCTGCGCTCGTAGGCGGCGACCTTCTCGTCGCTGGCGCTGTCGTCGGCGGCCACCACCATCGCATCGACCAGGTCCAGGCCGTGCTCGGAGAGCCGGGTCTTGCCGGCCTCCATCGGCCCGCCGGAGACGAACACGGTGGGGATGTTGAGCCGCAGCGCGGCCATCAGCATGCCGGGGGTGATCTTGTCGCAGTTGGAGATGCACACTAGCGCGTCGGCGCAGTGCGCGTTGGCCATGTACTCCACCGAGTCGGCGATGATCTCGCGGCTGGGCAGCGAGTACAGCATGCCGTCGTGGCCCATGGCGATGCCGTCGTCGACGGCGATGGTGTTGAACTCCTTGGCCACGCCGCCGACGCGCTCGACCTCGCGCGCCACCAGCTGGCCGATGTCCTTCAGGTGCACGTGGCCGGGCACGAACTGGGTGAACGAGTTGGCGATGGCGACGATGGGCTTGTGGAAGTCGCCGTCCTTCATCCCGGTGGCGCGCCACAGCGCGCGCGCGCCGGCCATGTTGCGGCCGTGGGTGGAGGTCCTGGAGCGATAGTCGGGCATGGCGTTGCGGATCTTTGCGGGCTTGGGGCTGGCACGGTACGGCGAACGAGAGCCGATTCTCGGCCTTTTTCTCGGTTGCTGCTGCAACCGTCGCCGAAGTTGCGCTCCTGGTATGTAGCCGGGGGAGGGGCGTGGGGTGTTGGCCGTGCCTGCCGGGCAGGCCGGATGGAATGCCGAGGGAAGGGCACCCCTCCCCAGCCCTCCCCTGCTTCGCAAGGGAGGGGGCAGGAGCCGGGTCGCTGCTGCTGCAACCGGCGTCGAAGGGGCGCTTCCTGTTGCACAGTCGGGGAGAGGCATTGCCCCGGGGGTATTGGCTGTGCCTGCCGGGTAGGTCGGATGGAATGTCGGGGGAACGGCACCCCTCCCCAGCCTTCCCCTGCTTCGCAAGGGAGGGGGCAGGAGCCGGGCTGCTGCTTCAACCGGCGTCGAAGTGGCGCTTCCTGGTGAGCAGCCGGGGAGGGTGTTGCCATGACTGGGGGGCGGCTGTGTCTGCCGGATAGACCGGTTGAACGCCGAGGCGACGGCTCCCTCCCCAGCTCTCCTTCTTCGCAAGGAGGGCCCAGAGTTCGGTGTTGCACATCCATTCGCCTTGGGAAGGATGGCAGCGGCTTGTCCCGTTCCTGCGTGGTGCGTCGGCGTCCTCTGCGCTTCGCGCCGGTCCTGTCGCGGGTGTCGCAAGGGGCGGTGAACCCGCAGCCGTTATCATGTGCGCCGGACCCAACCATTGCAGCGGATGCCATGAAACGATCCCGTACCACCACCTTGTTGCTGATGGGCGCCGCGCCGCTCCTGTTCTCGGCCTGCCAGCGCGAGCCCGAGGCGCGCGAGGGCGTGTACACCTCGGTGGAGAGCTGTGCCGCGCAGACCCACGACATCACCACCTGCCAGAAGGCCGCCCAGCAGGCGCAGCAGCAGGCCGCCGAGCAGGGGCCGCGCTATGCCAGCCAGGAGCAGTGCGAGCAGGACTACGGCGCGCAGCAGTGCGCGAAGCAGACCGACAGCCGCGGGCATTCGTTCATCGGTCCGCTGATGACCGGCTTCTTCCTGTCGCAGATGCTCAACGGCAACCGCGCCGCCGCCGGCTTCAACTCCGCGCCGGCGTTCCGCGACAAGAACAACAACTGGGCACGCCCGACTCCCGGTGCCGCCGGCGGCGTCGCCAGTGCGCGCACCATGACCCACATCGGCAGCACCCCCGACCGCGCCGTCACCCGTGCGGCCACCGTCAGCCGCGGCGGCTTCGGCAGTTCCGGCAGCGGGCGCAGCGTCGGCGGCTGAGGGCGCCACCGTCGGCCAGCGTTTTTTCTCGGAGCCTGTTCACGATCTCCCGTTTTCCGTAGGAGCGACTTCAGTCGCGATGGGGCATTACCGGGAAAGCCCCATCGCGACTGAAGTCGCTCCTACAGTGATGTGTTGGCTGCATCGATCCTGGGATCGTGGACAGGTTTCCGGGCGCTGGCCGATTGCCCATCGGCCGTAGCGCCGTTCCCGCGGGCTAGAAGAAGACGAGGACAGGACGATCCCGATGAAGGAAACAACATGAAGCGCGTGCCGATCATCGAGCGCGGCGACTGGCGCGCGCAGGCGGCCGAGTGCGGGTTCCGCTTCCACACCATCGGCGGCGCCCGCTACTGGGACGAGCGCGCGTACTACGCCTTCACCCTGCGCCAGATCGAGCACGACATCGAGGACCCCAGCGCCGAGCTGCACCAGATGGCGCTGGCGCTGCTGGACGACGTCGTCGCCAGCGAGGACATGATGGCGCGGCTGGCGATCCCGGAACCGTTCCGCGACTGGATCGCCGACAGCTGGCGCCAGCGCGACCCGCACCTGTACGGGCGCCTGGATTTTGCCTACGACGGCCGCGGCCCGGCCAAGCTGTACGAGCTGAACTACGACACCCCGACCTCGCTGTTCGAGGCTGCGTTCTTCCAGTGGCAGTGGCTGGAGGACCAGCGCGCGCAGCAGCGCCTGCCTGCCGATGCCGACCAGTTCAACTCCATCCACGAGGCGCTGGTGGAGCGATTCGGCGAGCTTGCCGCGCAGTTGCCGCCGCCGCTGTATTTCAGTGCCGTGCGCGAGTCCGAGGAGGACCAGGGCACCGTCGAGTACCTGCGCGACTGCGCCGCCCAGGCCGGCCTGCATGGCCAGGCCATCGCCATCGAGGACATCGGCCTGTCCGCCGATGGCCGCTATACCGACCTGGACGACGTCGTGATCGGCTCGCTGTTCAAGCTGTATCCGCTGGAGGACCTGTTCGCCGAGGAGTTCGGCAAGGCCTTGCCAGGTTCGGGCCTGCGCCTGCTGGAGCCGCCGTGGAAGGCGCTGCTGTCCAACAAGGGCATCCTGCCGCTGCTGTGGCAGCGCTATCCCGGCCATCCCAACCTGCTGCCGGCCGAGTTCGACGATGGCGGCGAGCTGCCCGGCGGCTGGGTGCGCAAGCCGCTGCATTCGCGCGAGGGCGCCAACGTCGCCATGCACCTGCCCGACGGAAGCTGGCTGGAGAGCGAAGGCCCGTACCACGGCCCTTGCATCCGCCAGAAGCTGCATCCGCTGCCCGCCTTCGACGGCAACCATCCGCTGGTGGGCAGCTGGATCGTCGGCGATCGCGCCTGCGGCATCGGCATCCGCGAGGACGACAGCCCCATCACCCGCGACAGCGCGCGCTTCGTGCCGCATGCGATCGTGGAGGAGGGGGCATCCACGGTGTTCTATGCCTGAGCGGCGGCACATGCAGAACGGCCAGCTGCGGCATCGCGACGATGGCCGCCCGCTGGCGGCGTATGCCGAACAAGTGGCGGTGATTTGCCCGCGCTGCGCCGCGCCGGGCTGGGTGGCCGCGCATTGGCAGCCGTATCAATGGCAGGCGCGTTTCCGCTGCGGAAGCTGCGGGCATCGGCTGGAGCAGGGGCAATGGGCGGGGGCGCGCGAGTATCGCGGCCATCGGGCCTGCGGTCATTGCGGATACAAATGGGTAGGTGCCGGCAAGCGTTTCGAAAGCGCCCCGGCCGTACCGCCGGTGGAGTTGGAGGGATGCTGCCAGCGCTGCGGCTGGCGCGGTCCGGTGCCGGTGGAGGTGCATATCGTGCGCGATGGCGCGGCGGTCGATCCGCACTTCGGCCTGGCATTGGCGCTGCAGGTCGATACCCGCGCAGGCACGGTGTGGGCCTACAACCGGGAGCATCTGCGGAGCCTGGCGGACTTCGCCGCGGCGACCCTGCGCGAGCGCGGGCCGTCCGTCAACCGGTCGCTGTTCTCGCGCATGCCGACCTGGATGAAGCTGGCCCGGCATCGCGTGCTGCTGCAGCGTGCGCTGGTGCGCTTGCAGGCACGGCTGGACGGGCTGCCGGCTTGCCCGGCCTGGCCGGATCCAGCGTAGCGGCGGATGCGGGAATCCGGGGTCGGAGTGCATGTTGCGCATGACCGGACACCGCTACGTCGATGGCGTTCGGACACGCCCGCGGGTGATCGCCGGCCCAAACGCGGGGGCCGGTCCGGCATTCTTCGCTTCCGGATTCTCGGTGGCGGCTCTCAGGCAGAAGTAGGTGATGGCGGACGAGCGATCCGGGGTGAGGCCGCCTGGCGGTACCGTTCAAACCCAGACAACCGGAGACACGATGCACGCGATCGGCGATCTGTCCACGCTGCTGGCCCACATGGAACCTGTCCTCGACCCGGGCCGCTATGCGTTCGTGACGCTGCCGGCGGGCTTGGCGATCGACCCGGCCAGGGTGGTCGTCTCGATCCGCGAGCCCGAAGGGCTTTCCACAATCCTCGCCGAGCAGGACGCGATCGCGCTGGGGCTGCCTATCGCTTTCACCGCGGCCTAGATCAGCCTGACCGTCGACTCGGACCTTGCGGCGGCCGGGCTGACCGCGGCATTCTCAGGCGCGCTCGCGCAGGCGGCCATCGGCTGCAACGTGGTGGCCGGCGTACACCATGACCACCTGTTCGTTCCCGTGCAGCAGGCGCGACAGGCCATGGGCGTGCTGCATGCGTTGCAGCGATCCGCCGCGGCCTGACGATTCGGTCTGATGCCGCTTGGCGGGATGGCCGATCCTCGGCGTTGGCCGAAACAGCAATGGCGCGAGAGTATGGAGGTACGCAATGAGCTACGACGAATCCAGGATCGAGGAGGCGGTTCTGGCGCTTCTGGCCACTTTCAGTTTCGATGAGGGCTGGGCCTGGAAGGGGTTCGACTTCGAGATCATGGATCGGCTGCATGCGCAGGGGTTCATTTCCGACCCCGTTGGCAAGGCCAAGTCGGTCTGGCTCACGCCGCAGGGGCTCGAGCGCGGTCACGAGATCGCCGAGCGCCTGTTCGGCAAGCCGCCCGCCGATGCCGGATAACGGTCGTTCCGCCTGGCCGGCACGGGTTCCGGAACTCATCGACGATCTTCCGTAGGAGCGGAGTAAGCCGCGAGGGCCTTCCCGGCAGAGCCCTCGCGGCTTACGCCGCTCCTGCGCTCCTACGCCAGGCCGATCCGGTTTGCTCGTGCCGATCAGCCCGCGGGGTCGAGGTAGCGATCCTTGAGCCGCACGTAGTGCTGTGCCGAGTAGTGCAGGCTCTCGATCTCCTTGTCGCTGAGCCTGCGTGCCAGGCGCGCCGGATTGCCCAGCCACAGTTCGCCTTCGCCGACCACCTTGCCCGGGCCGACTACCGCGCCGGCGCCGACGAAGCCGTGCCGCTTCACGGTGGCGCCGTCGAGGACGCAGGCGCCCATGCCGATCAGGCAGGCGTCCTCGATGGTGCAGGCGTGGACGATGGCGCCGTGGCCGACGGTGACGTCCTCGCCGATCAGCGTCGGGTGGCCGGCGGTGTTGAACGGGCTGTGGTGGCTGACGTGGATGACGGTGCCGTCCTGGATGTTGCTGCGCGCGCCGATGCGCACGAAGTTGACGTCGCCGCGGATCACCGTGCCCGGCCAGATCGACGCGTCGTCGCCCAGTTCCACGTCGCCGATCACGGTGCAGGCCGGATCGATGTAGACGCGCTCGCCGAGCCGGGGGGACTTGTCGAGGTAGGGGCGCAGGGTCATGGTGGTTGCCGGCGGGATCGGGAGCGACAGTTTATGGGGCGGGACGGGGGGGTGTCCTGCGGGACAGGAAGGGTGCCGGCATCTGTCTTGCCCGTCATCCCCGCGCACGCCTCTTTCTATATATGTATTTGGTCACAAAATCAGAAATAGGCCTTCCCCTTCTCCCGCTTGCGGGGGAAGGTGGCGCGCAGCGCCGGATGGGGGGCTTTTGCCGTGGCTTTCCCATGCTCCAAACAGCCCCCATCCGCCCTTCGGGCACCTTCCCCCGCAAGCGGGAGAAGGGAAAGGAGTCTCGACATGTAATCAAGACAAAGGCATACGCGCGGACGACAAGTTCAAGTTTCCCGTACATGGCCCTCGCCGCTTCGACGGATGGTTGTTCGTTCCGATGCGCTTGCCCGGGCTACGGAGTTGCGTGTTCGAAGCGGGTCATGGCCAGGCCGGTCGGGTAGCCGCCGGCTACCCGGGAAACCCGTGCCGCCTGGCGCCCGCCGCGATCGCCAGCGAGGCCAGCAGCAGGAGCAGCAGCGTCCACGGCAGCGATGCGGCGCCCCACGCCGCCAGCGCCATGCCGCCTAGGCCGCCGCCGCCGGCGATGGCCAGGTTCCAGCTGGTCACGGTCATCGACTGGGCGATGTCGCCGGCCTCGCCGGCCGCGCGCAGCAGCGCGGTCTGGTACAGCGTTGCGGCGCCGCCGAAGGCGATGCCCCAGACGATGCAGGCCGCATAGGTCACGGCGACCGGGCGGCCGTTCCAGGCCAGTGCCAGCGCAGCCGCGGCGAAGGCCACGGTACCGCCCAGCACCAGGGCGCGCAGGTGCCGGTCCACGCCGGCGCCGGCCGCGCCGATCCCGGCCAGCGAGGCCAGGCCGAAGGCCAGCAGCGCACTGTCCACCGGCACGCCCAGGCCATCGTCCAGGAACGGCACGATATAGGTGTAGAGCAGGTTGTGGGCCAGCACGAAGGCGAACATCGCCGCCAGCACCGGGCGCACCCCGGGCAGCCGGAACACCTGGCCGATGCCGAAGTCGCGCGCGCCGGGCAGGCCCGGCATCGGCGGCAGCGCCAGCCGTCCCCACAGCAGCACCGCGGCGCTGAGCAGCGACATCAGGCCGAAGGTCCAGCGCCAGCCTACGGCCTGGCCGAGCACGGTGCCGGCCGGGATGCCCAGCGCCAGCGCCAGCGGCGTGCCGACCGTGGCCAGCGCGATCGCCCGGCCCTGCAGCGCCGGCGGTGCCATGCGGCTGGCGTAGCCGGCCAGCAGCGCCCATAGCAGGCCGGCGCTGACCCCGGCCAGGAAGCGCACCACCAGCGCCAGCGCGTAGCTGGTGGCCACCGCGGTGATCGCATTGACCACGGTGAAGCCGGCCAGCGCCAGCAGCAGCACGCGCCGGCGCGGCCAGTGCGCGGTGGCGCGCGCCAGCGGGATCGCGGTCAGCAGCGAACCGAGCGCGTAGACGCTGACCAGTTGCCCGGCCAGCGCCTCCGATACCTGCAGCCCCGTGCCGATGTCGGCCAGCAGGCCGGCGGGCAGGGCCTCGGTGAGGATGGTGACGAAGGCGCCGCTGGCCAGTACCAGCAGGCGCGTGACCGGCAGGCGCGTGGAGGCCGCCGGGATGACCGCCATGCAGCCGTCCTGGCTGCTCATGCGCGCTCGGCGGTCGCGGCCAGCTGCGCGTACACGGCATCGCGCAGTTCGCCGACGAAGGCACCGGACATGCCTTCGAACAGGGTGTTGGTCAGCGCCACCACGCTGATCCGGCGCACCGGATCGACGAACCAGGCATGGCCGTAGGCGCCGCCCCAGCGCCAGCTGCCGGGCGCCTCCGGCGAGGCTGCCGCGGCCGGGTCGCGCAGCACCGAGAAGCCCAGGCCGAAGCCGCTGCCGGGGGCGTCGGGCGGCCCCATCGTGCCGGTCTGGTTGCGTGCCATCTCGGCCACGCTGGCCGCGGGCAGCACGTCGCTGCCGCCCTGGCGCAGTGCTTCCAGCAGCCGCAGCAGTTCGTCCGCGGTGCCGACCATGCCGGCACCGCCGGAAGGGTAGGCGCTGCGGTCGAGCGCGCGTGCCGGGTCGAAGGCGACGCCGGCGCTGCCGGGCATGAAGGCCACGGTCTCCGGTCCCTGCATGCGGTGCGGCGCCGGGGTGTCGTTGACGTACACCGCGGCCAGCCGCGCCGGGTCGAGGGCGTGGAACGCGGTGTCGCGCCAGCCCAGCGGCGCGCCGACCAGGCGCTGCACTGCATCCGCCAGCGGTGCATCGGCGGCGCGCTCGATCGCCGCGCCGACCACGTCCACGCCCAGCGAGTAGTGCCACGCGCTGCCGGGCGCGAACAGCAGCGGTACCGAAGCCAGCCGGCGCAGGTTCTCGTCCAGGTCGAAGCCCGGCAGGTCCAGGCCGTCGGAGACGCCGGCGCGGGCATAGGGGCCGGCCGCATCGGCTTCGAGGAAGCGGTAGCCGAGTCCGGAGGTATGGGTCAGCAGCTGACGCAGGCTGATCGGCGGGCGGCTGCCGTCGGCCAGCGCCGGGCGGAAGCCGGGCAGCCAGCGCGTCACCGGGGCGTCCAGTTCGAGCCGGCCCTGCGCGACCAGCGCCATTGCCGCGGTGGTCACCACCGGCTTGCTGACCGAGGCCAGCCGGAACGGGGTGTCCTCGCGCATCGGCGTGCCGGCCTCGCGGTCGGCCAGGCCGGCGGCGCGGCGATGGACGGTGCGGCCGTCGCGGGCGACCAGGACCACGGTGCCGACGAGGCGGCGTTCGGCCAGGGCGCGGTCGATCGCGGCATCGATCGGCGCGGTGGCAGTGGCGGCGCCAGCGTGCGGCAGGGCCAGCGCGGCGCCGGCGAGCGTGGCATCGCGCAGGAAGCGGCGGCGGGAACCGTCGGTGGCGGCAGGAACATCGGACATGGGGGGATCTCGGTGGAACGGGAGATCTCCAAGCTAGGCATTGCGCCATCGCGGAAAAAGATGGGCATCGGTTGCGGCTGCCAGGACGCCAATGTCCGCAATCACGGGCTAAGCTGAGGCCATGACGGGGCCTTCCGGTAGGAGCGACTGTAGGAGCGACTTCAGTCGCGATGGGGCTTTCCCGGCAGAGCCCCATCGCGACTGAAGTCGCTCCTACAGACTGATCTACAGGGCGCTCCTGCATCGCGGTTGGCAACGGCAATCGACAAGGGAGGACCATGGACAGCCTGGCCGGTTTCAACGTGTTCGTGCAGGTGGCCGAGACCGGCAGCTTCGCCGCTGCGGGGCGGTTGCTGGGCATCTCCGCCTCGGCGGTCGGCAAGCGCGTGTCGCGGCTGGAGGAGCGGCTGGGTGTGCGGCTGTTCCACCGCAGCACCCGCAGCCTGGCGCTGACCGCCGAGGGCCAGCTGCTGCTCGAACGCAGCCGCCGCATCCTCGGCCAGATCGAGGAGGTGGAGGCCGAGCTGTGCAGCAGTGCCGGCGCGCCGCGCGGGCGGCTGCGGGTCAGCCTGCCGCTGATCAGCTCGCTGGTGCTGCCGGTGCTGGCGGATTTCGCCGCGGCCTATCCGCAGATCCAGCTCGACCTGGACTTCAGCGACCGCATGGTCGACGTGGTCGAGGAGGGTTTCGACGCGGTGGTGCGGCTGGGGCCGCCGCGCGATTCGCGGTTGGTGGCGCGGCACCTGGGCGATTTCCGCCTGCAGCTGGTGGCCTCGCCGGACTACCTGGCCCAGGCCGGCGTGCCGCGGCAGCCGGCGGACCTGGCGGGCCACCGCTGCCTGCACTACCGCTTTCCCACCAGCGGCCGGCTTGAGCCGTGGCCACTGCGCTGGCCCGAAGGCCAGGCCTGCACGCTGCCGGTGTCGATGGTGTGCAACAACATCGAGAGCCGGCTGTGCTTCGCCGAACGCGGGCAGGGCATCACCTGCGTGCCGGACTTCTCGGCCGTCGCGGCGCTGGCCGCCGGACGCCTGCGCAGCGTGCTCGACGGCTGCATGGACTTCTGCAACAGCTACCACCTGCTGTGGCCCTCCGGCCGGCACATGGCGCCCAAGCTGCGGGTGTTCGTCGATTTCATGCAGCAGCGGATGCTGCAGGCCGGACTGAGGAACTGTTCCGCATCGCGCTGAGCGGCCGTGAAGGGAGGCGGCTGCTTGTTGTCGCAGCCGCGGCGTTCCGGCTACTGCGCCGGCAGCGCCGGTGTCGGAAGGCGAAGGCCGGGACAGGTCCGGCCTTGGTGGCCCTGCGCGGTTGGGCAGGCGGATACCGGCAGCGTTCTTGCCGCACGCGCTTACCGTGCCGTCGTTCCCGCGCAGGTCTGTCTTTTCCACAAGGCAGCGACGACCAGGTTCCCTTCCCCCGCTTGGGGGGGAAGGTGGCGCGCAGCGCCGGATGAGGGAGCTTTTGTTTGGGTCTTCCCATGCCGCAGGCAGCCCCCATCCGCCCTTCGGGCACCTTCCCCCGCAAGCGGGAGAAGGGGAGCTGGGGAATTCAACTGTGCTGATAGAGACGGGTGCAGGCGGGAACCCCCCGTGCTTTTCGTCCACCGCGGCGAAGTCGCCATACTCCCGCCCCGCCTCCGCCGGGGGCAGGCTTTGAGCGGGAGCGACGATCGCGTGGACGCGCGACCTGTAAACGCCCTAGCGCTTGTCCGGCAGCGCGTAGGCGATGACGTAGTCGCCGCGGTCGGGCGACTGCCGCGCGCCGCCGGCGGTGATCACGATGTACTGCCTGCCGGTCTTCGGCGAGACGTAGGTCATCGGCCCGCCCTGGCTGCCGACCGGCAGCCGCGCCTTCCAGATCTCCTTGCCGGTGTGGCTGTCCCAGGCGCGCAGGTAGTAGTCCTGGGTGCCGGCGAAGAACACCAGCCCGCCCTGGGTGGCCAGCGACGGCCCCAGCGTCGGCATGCCGACCGGGATCGGCAGGCCCATCTTGATGCCCATGGGGCCGGTGTCCTTCACCGTGCCCACCGGCACCTGCCAGACGATCTTGCGCGTGGTCAGGTCCACCGCCGAGAGGGTGCCGAACGGCGGCTTCTGGCAGGGGATGCCGAGCTTGGACAGGAAGCGCTGGCGCATGGCGCCGTACGGGGTGCCCGTCATCGGCACCGCGCCCATCTCGATGCCGCTGGCGTTGCTCGGCATCTTGTCGCGCGGGATCTGGTAGTTGAACAGACCCAGGCGCATGTCGTTGACGAACATGTAGTGCGTGGTCGGATCGACCGAGACGCTGCCCCAGTTCATGCCGCCCAGCGAGCCGGGCATCTGCAGCGACGGGTCCAGCCCCGGCGGGGTGTAGACGCCCTGGTGGCGCATGCCCTTGAACTGGATGCGGCACAGCATCTGGTCGAGCAGGGTCGCGCCCCACATGTCCGATTCGGCCAGGGTGTCGTTGCCGAACGAGGGCATGCCCACCGAGTACGGCTGCGTCGGCGAGTAGCGCTCGCCCGGCAGGTCGCCCTGCGGCACCGGCTTCTCCTGCACCTCGGCCAGCGGCGTGCCGTTGCGGCGGTCGAGCATGAAGATCATGCCCTGCTTGCTGACCTGCACCAGCGCCGGCAGCGTGCCGCCCTTGCCGTCGGGCACGTCGTACAGCAGTGGCTGCGCCGGCAGGTCGAAGTCCCACAGGTCGTGGTGGGTGGTCTGGAAGTGCCAGCGCACCGCGCCGGTACGCGCGTCGACGGCGACGATCGAGGAACCGTACTTGTCCTCCTCGGGGCTGCGGTGGGCGCCGTAGAAATCGGGGGTGGCATTGCCGGTGGGCAGGTACACCAGGCCCAGTTGCGGGTCGTAGGACATCGCCGCCCATACGTTGGGCGAGCCACGGGTGTAGGTCTGGCCTTCCGGCGGCAGCTTGGTGATGGCCGGATTGCCCGAATCCCAGGCCCATACCAGCTCGCCGCTGTGCACGTCGAAGGCGCGCACCACGCCGGAGGGCTCGTCGGTGGACCAGTTGTCGGCCACGCGGCCGCCGACGATCACCACGTTGCCGGCGACCAGCGGCGCGGAGGTCTGCTGGTACCAGTCCTCGCCCATGTCGCCCATGCCGGTGGACAGGTCGATGGTGCCGTCGTTGCCGAAGTCGGCGCAGGGGCGGCCGTCGTCGGCGTCGAGCGCGATCAGGCGGGCGTCGATCGTCGGCATGAACAGTCGGCGCCGGCAGGCCGCCGCCGCCGTGCCCGCCGTGGCGACGGCATCAGGCGCAGGTGCCGCCGGCGTGGACGCGGCGGCGGCCGCCGCGCCGGTGTCGGCGCCGTCCTCGTAGTAGCCCAGGCCGCGGCAGCGCTGCCAGCTCGGCGCCTTGGCGTGGGCGTCGTACTTCCAGCGCTGTTCGCCGCTGTCCACGTCGAACGCCAGTACCTTGCTGTAGGCGGTGCACACGTACAGCGTGTCGCCGATCTGCAGCGGGGTGTTCTGGTCCTCGGCGCCGGAACCGGTGCTCTGCGGCACGTCGCCGGTGTGCGCGGTCCAGGCGACCTGCAGGTCCTTGATGTTGTCGCGGTTGATCTGGTCCAGCGCGGCGAAGCGGGTGCCCTGCTTGGTATTGGCCCAGGCCTCCCAGTTCTTCTGCTCGGCGCCCTTGGCCACCGGCTGCAGCGGCTTCTGCTGCCCTTCGTCGATGATCGGCCGCAGCACGAACGCCTGCACCAGCGTGGCCAGCAGCGCCACGAACAGCACGCCGCCGACGGCGTAGCCACCCTTGCCGGCGCGCTGGCCGGTACTGCGGCGAAGTACCGGCCAGGCGAAGGCGACCAGCATCGCCAGCACCGCCGGCATCACCAGCCGCGAGACCTGCGGCCAGAAGGCCAGGCCGGCATCGGCCAGCGCCCAGATCACGCTGGCGATGAAGGCCACGCCATAGACGATCGCGCCCAGCGGCTTGTGCGTCGTCAGCAGGGCGCCGGCGACCAGCGATGCCAGGCCCATCAGCAGGAAGTACCAGCTCCCGCCCAGCGTGACCAGCTGGATGCCGCCGGCGATCAGCGTCAGGCCGAACAGCGCCACCACGATGCCCAGCAGCGATACCAGGCCGCGGCATAGCGCGGACGGCTTGGATTGTGTGTCCATACGAAACTCCATGAGACTGAAATGGACGGCGCGTGTACTACCCCGGCTGCGTCCGTCGTCGTGTGCGAATCTGCACCCGGACGGGAGGAGGCGAGGTGAAGGCGCCTTTCGCACGGCCGCCGTCCTGCGCAGTGTTTCGGGGGTGCATGCGACCGATCGTCGCAATTATCCCATCCGTGGTCGATGGCGATCTTGGCGAAATGTGCGGCGCCGCCCGGGATGGGGCCGCGAGCGCGAATGGAATGGACGGACAGCGGTTCCGGCGGCCTCATGCCGCCGCATTCCTCGGCCCGCGAGGCAGGCGCCGCCGCCGGGCGCCGGGCCGGGATGCATGGCCGTTCGGTCGCTTGCAGGCGGGAAAGTGAGCCGATCGGTAGACGGCCGGACGGGTGCCTACCGCCGTGGACCGCCGGGCGCGTGCCCGGCGATGGCCGGGCGACCGTCCTGCAGCGTCGCCGGCGCAGGACGGTGCATGCCGATGCAGGGGCCGGGCGGGGCGTTGCGAGCGCCGCGCCGGCCCCGGCCGGGTCACTGCTTCTTCTTTTCCTGCTTGGCCGCGCGCTTTTCCTTCAGCGTCCTGGTCGGCTGCTTCTTCTCGCCTTTCTTCTGGTCCATACCCTTGCTCATGACACCCTCATGTTTGGCGGTTCGACGGGAACGTCGCGGCAGCGCCGCCGGTGCGGCCTGCCCCCGGCACTCTACGCTCTGTTCCAGCGCCCGCACGCCGCCGTTGACGGAGGGTTTCGGCTGCGTTGGGTCATAATCCGGCTCCCGCTCGCCACCGGTCGTTGCCGTCTTCCATGAAAACCCCCCAGGGCCTGCAGCCGCTGATCGACGATGGCCTGATAGACGAGGTGCTGCGGCCGCTCAAGAGCGGCAAGGAGGCCTCCGTCTACGTGGTGCGCGCCGGCGACCAGGTGCTGTGTGCCAAGGTCTACAAGGACATGGCCCAGCGCAGCTTCCAGACGCGCGTGCAGTACCAGGAGGGACGCAAGGTGCGCGGCAGCCGGCAGGCGCGGGCGATGGGCAAGGCCAGCAAGTTCGGCCGCCGCGAGCAGGAGGAGGCGTGGAAGGACATCGAGGCCACCACGCTGTACCAGTTGGCCGATGCCGGCGTGCGCGTGCCGCAGCCGCACGGCTATTTCCACGGCGTGCTGCTGATGGAACTGGTGACCGACGCCGACGGCCACAGCGCGCCGCGGCTCGGCGAGGTCGAGTTGGAGCCGGCGCAGGCCGAGGCGTTCTACGCCATGCTGGTCGCCGACGTGGTGCGCATGCTCAGCCTCGGGCTGGTGCACGGCGACCTGTCCGAATACAACGTGCTGGTGGCGCCGGACGGGCCGGTGATCATCGATTTCCCGCAGGTGGTCAGCGCCGCCGGCAACAATTCCGCGCGCGCCATGCTGCTGCACGACGTGCACAAGATCCGCGACTACCTGGCCGGTTCCGCCCCGGCGCTGGCCTCGCTGCACCACGGCGAGGAGATGTGGGCGCTGTACGAGAAGGGCGAGCTGCACGGCGATACGGTGTTGACCGGCCGTTTCGTGTTCGACACCCGCCGTGCCGACGTGCGCGCGGTGCAGGCCTCGATCGAGGACGCGCGGCAGGAGGCGATCATCCGCCAGCAGGGCCGCGAGGCGGCCGAAGAGAACGATTGATGGAACCGCAATGCAGAATGCGGCCTCCATCATCCCCCTCCCTTGCGCGCAGCGCAGGGGAGGGCCGGGGAGGGGTGCTTTTGCTCTTGGTTGCCTGATCGTCGGTAGCCATCGCGGAGCGGACAGGTCGAAAGCCCAGGCGGGGGTAAAGAGTCGAAGTATCCCTCTCCTTGGCTGCGCCGAGCACGATTCAACGTACAGCCCGGGACAGGCCGAAGGCCTTCCCAGGGGGCGCTCGCACGCCATGCCGCTGCCCCGGCGCGCCGTGCTTCCTGGGCCACGCTTGCCCGGCTGGGCCAGGCGCCTACGCCACCCGGCTGCGCCGCGCGCGCTCCAGGTGCACCAGCAGCAGCGAGATCGCCGCCGGGGTCATGCCGGGGATGCGCTGGGCCTGGCCCACGGTCTGCGGGCGCACGCGCTCGAGCTTCTGCTGCACCTCGGCCGACAGCCCGCGCACCGACGCGTAGTCGAAGTCTGCAGGGATCGGCGTGCCCTCGTGGCGCTGCTGGCGCTCGATCTCCTCGCGCTGGCGGTCCAGGTAGCCGGCGTACTTGATGCCGATCTCGACCTGCTCGGCCACCTGCGCATCGTCCACGCCGGGGCCCAAGGCCGGCACCCGCATCAGCCGCGCGTAGTCCAGCTCCGGGCGCTTGATCAGGTCCAGTGCGTTGGTCTCGCGGCTGACCGCCACGCCCAGCGTGGCTTCCAGCTCGCGGCCGGTGGCGTTGCCCGGCGTCGCCCACAGGCCGCGCAGGCGCTCGCGCTCGCGTTCCACCGCCTCCTGCTTGGCGGCGAAGCGTGCCCAGCGCGCATCGTCCACCACGCCCAGCTCGCGGCCGATGGCGGTCAGGCGCGCGTCGGCGTTGTCCTCGCGCAGCTGCAGCCGGTATTCGGCGCGGCTGGTGAACATGCGGTACGGCTCGCTGGTGCCGTGGGTGATCAGGTCGTCCACCAGCACGCCCAGGTAGGCCTGGTCGCGGCGCGGCGACCAGCCATCGAGGCCGCGCACGAAGCGCGCGGCGTTGAGGCCGGCCAGCAGGCCCTGCGCGGCGGCCTCCTCGTAGCCGGTGGTGCCGTTGATCTGGCCGGCGAAGAACAGCCCGGCCACCAGCTTGGTCTCCAGCGTGGCCTTGAGTCCGCGCGGGTCGAAGAAGTCGTACTCGATGGCGTAGCCGGGACGGGTGATGTGGGCGTGCTCGAAGCCGGCGATGCTGCGCACCAGTTCCAGCTGCACGTCGAACGGCAGCGAGGTGGAGATGCCGTTGGGGTAGATCTCGGCCACGTCCAGCCCTTCCGGCTCGACGAAGATCTGGTGGCTGGCCTTCTCGGCGAAGCGCACCACCTTGTCCTCGATCGACGGGCAGTAGCGCGGGCCGATGCCCTCGATCTGGCCGGTGTACAGCGGCGAGCGGTCCAGCGCGGCGCGGATGATGTCGTGGGTGCGCTGGGTGGTGTGGGTGATCCAGCAGCTGACCTGGCGCGGATGCTCGCGCACGTGGCCGAGGAAGGACATCACCGGCAGCGGGTCGTCGCCGGGCTGCTCCTGCATCGCCGCGTAGTCCAGGGTGCGGCCGTCGATGCGCGGCGGCGTGCCGGTCTTGAGGCGGTCGATGGCGAACGGGCGCTCGCGCAGGCGCGCGGCCAGCGTGGTCGCCGGCGGGTCGCCCATGCGCCCGGCGGCGTACTGGGTGGGGCCGATGTGGATCTTGCCGGCCAGGAAGGTGCCGGCGGTCAGCACCACCGCCCCGGCGTCGAAGCGCAGCCCGGTCTGGGTGATGGCGCCGCGCACCGCCTCGCCCTCGATCACCAGGTCGTCCACGGCCGCCTGGAACACGGTCAGGTTGGGCTGGTGCTCGACGATGCGGCGGATCGCGCTGCGGTACAGGCCGCGGTCGGCCTGGCAGCGGGTGGCGCGCACCGCCGGTCCCTTGCTGGCGTTGAGCGTGCGCCACTGGATGCCGGCCAGGTCGGCGGCGTGCGCCATCGCCCCGCCGAGGGCGTCGATCTCCCTGACCAGGTGGCCCTTGCCGATGCCGCCGATGGCCGGGTTGCAGCTCATCGCACCGACCGTCTCGATGTTGTGGGTCAGCAGCAGCGTGCGTGCACCGGCGCGCGCGGACGCGAGGGCGGCCTCGGTGCCGGCGTGGCCGCCGCCGATCACGATGACGTCGTAGCGATGGAAGGACTGGTTCATGGGGGGAGGTTCGCGAGGTTCGGCCCGTGGCGGGCATTTTAGTGGCGACAATCACGTTTCGTGGCTGCCGCGCTCAAGTTGGCATGCAATATGCGGATACCCGTCCTGCACCCACGCGTGGCACCGCGCCAGTGGCGCAGGGCCGGAATTGGAACAGGGGCCGGCCAAGCGCACGATGGGGAAGCCGGGGGCCGACAGTCAGGGGAGCTGTCGGCCCTTTTTTTGTGGGTGTTTGCCCGCTGTTTCCTGCCGCCGCGATCCTCGCAAGCAAAGAGCCCCGCGACTGCGGGGCTCTTTGCTTGCATAGGCGCCGATGTCCGCCAGGGCCGGAACAGGGGGGATCCAGATTTCCCTGCCGGACATCGACATAAGAGGCTGCGCAGGCCCTGCCCGTCACAAAACGACGTGGTGGGTCACTTGCGTCGGCGTAGATTGAGGGCAGAGCTCGGCCAAAAGCAAGCCCCGTCATCTCTCTTGTGTGGACACCGTCGCATTGCGGCCGGGACGCGCCGCCGGGCGCGGCCGCGGCTGCGGGCTGGACGCGGGCCTGGACCTCGGCGCCTGCTGCCGTGGCGCCGGCCGCGCGTCGCTGCTGTTGCCCGGCCGGCGCAGGCCGTCCATGTTGCGCCATGGCGACCTGTTGCCGCCGTTGTTCTGCGGCGGCGGCCGGTTGCCGGGCGGACGGTTCTGCGGCGGGCGGTTCTGGGGAGGCCTGTTCTGGGGAGGCCGGTGATCGGGCGGGCGGCCGCTGTGCGGCGGGCGCGACGGCGGCAGCGGGCGCACCGGCGGGCGCGAGTAGTAGCGGCCGCCGTAGTAGTACGGATAGCCCAGGCCGTAGCCGTAGCCATACGGATAGCCGTAGGCGCCGTTGTAGTAGGGGCCGTAGCGGTCGTCGTAGCGGTACTGTACGCCCGGCGTGCCGCGGTAGTAGCCGCCGCTTCCGCCGCCGGCGTAGTCGTAGGTGGCGCAGCCACCCAGCAGCACCAGCAGCCCGGCGGCCAGGATCAGGCGGGTCCTCATGAAAATCCCCCTTCTGTCTATAGAACTGCAGCATCGTGGCCGGGCTTTGAATCCGTCCTTAACCCTGCCGGCGCAGATGAATCGTTCCGGTGCGGCGCTTGCGGCAAACGGTGCGAGGCAAAAGCCGGGCGATACGCTAACCTTTTCGGCATGGACATGCCTTCTCTTCCCGATTACGCGGACGTGCTGGCGGCGGCCGCGCGGATCGCGCCCCATGCCGCGGTGACCCCGGTGCTGCGCTCGCGCACGCTCGATGCGATGAGCGGCGCGCAGTTGCACTTCAAGGCCGAGCACCTGCAGCGCAGCGGTGCGTTCAAGTTCCGCGGCGCCTGCAACGCGGTATGGTCGCTGGATGCCGACGATGCCGCCCGCGGCGTGGTCACCCATTCCTCCGGCAACCACGGCGCGGCGCTGGCGCTGGCTGCGCGAACGCGCGGGATCGACTGCCACGTCGTCGTGCCCGAGGGCGCGGTGGCGGCCAAGCTGGCCAACATCTCGCGCCATGGCGCCACCCTGTGGCGCTGCGAGGCCAACATCGCCTCGCGCGAGGCGATGTGCGCGCAGATACAGCAGCAGACCGGCGCCACCCTGATACATCCGTACACCCATCCGGCGGTGATCGCCGGCCAGGGCACCGCCGCGATGGAGCTGCTGCAGGCCAGCGGCGAGCTGGACGCGGTGGTGGTGCCGGTGGGCGGCGGCGGCCTGGCCAGCGGCACGCTGCTGGCGGCGCGCGCGCTGGCGCCGGCATGCGAGGTGGTGCTGGCCGAGCCGGCCGGCGCGGCCGACACCGCGCGTTCGCTGGCCGCGGGATCGCTGCAGCCGGACTTCGTTCCCGACACGATCTGCGACGGCCTGCGCGGCACCCTCGGGCAGCCGGACTTCGCCCTGCTCAGCCGCGGCGGTGCGCAGGCGATCGTGGTCGAGGACGACGCCACCGTGGCGGCGATGCGGCTGCTGTGGCAGGTGCTCAAGCAGACCGTGGAGCCGTCCTCGGCGATCGCGCTGGCCGCGGTGCTGGCGCAGCCGCAGCGCTTCGCCGGGCGGCGCGTGGGCATCGTGCTGTCCGGCGGCAACGTGGACATCGATGCTCTGCCATGGGGGCGGGATTGAGCAAACGCCGCCGCGGCTGGCTGGGCTGGGCCTGGCGCCTCGGCGCGCTGGTCGTGCTGTGGCTGCTCGGGGTGGCGGCGTGGATCGTGTGGATCGGCGAGCGCGACCAGGCGGCGCCGGCCGACGCCATCATCGTGCTGGGCGCGGCGGCCTACGACGCCAAGCCGTCGCCGGTGTTCGAGGAGCGCATCCGCCATGGCCTGGACCTGTACCAGCGCGGCTACGCGCCGGTGCTGATCTTCACCGGCGGCTTCGGCGGCACCCGGGCGCGCTTTTCCGAATCGCAGGTGGCGCGCCGCTATGCGCTGCACCACGGCGTGCCGGCCGAGGCGATCCTGATCGAGACGGTCTCGCGCACAACCCGGCAGAACCTGCAGCAGGCGCGCACGCTGATGCGCGAGCGCGACATGCACACCGTCATCATCGTCAGCGATCCGCTGCACATGGCGCGCGCGCTGCGGCTGAGCCGGCAGCTGGGCATCGACGCGCTGGCCTCGTCGACCCCGAGCACGCGCTTCCGCAGCTTCCACACCAGCTGGCGCTTCCTGCTGCAGGAGGTGTACTTCTTCCACCGCGACCTGTTCGTGTCGGCGGTCTGAGGGAGCCGGTTTCCTGTAGGCGCGACCGTAGGAGCGACCGTAGGAGCGACTTCAGTCGCGATGGGGCCTTACCGGTACAGCCCATCGCGACTGAAGTCGCTCCTACGGATCCCCGCGGCGGCGGATCGGGATCGCCGAGACCGGCATCGAGGCGATCTCCTGGCCCTGCTCGCGGATCGGTGCGCCCGGTGCCGGCGCCCAGGCCTGGGCGTAGATCACTTCCCAACTGCTGGGCAGGGTGCCGTCGGGGCGGCGCAGCGGTTCGTAGGCGGCGCTGGCGGCGGCGAAGCGGCCGCGGCCGGTGAGCGTGTGGCGTCGGTTGGCCAGCGCGTTGGTGGCGCCGATCGCGCGCAGTTCGCGCATCAGCGCGGTCAGGTCGGGGTAGGTCAGGGTGAACAGGTCGCGGTCCAGCACCGGGTCGCGGAAGCCGGCCAGCATCAGCGCGTCGCCGAACTGCGCGATCGGGGCGAAGCGGCTGACGTGGGGCACGTCGTCGGCCTGGGCGAAGGCCTCGCGCAGTTCGATCAGCGTGTCCGGGCCGAAGGTAGAGCACAGCAGCAGCCCGCCGGGCCTGAGCACGCGACGGAAGCCGGCCAGCACCGCCGGCAGGTCTTCCACCCATTGCAGGCACAGGTTGCTGAAGATCACGTCCACGCTGTGCTCGGCCAGCGGCAGTGCGCGCGCGTCGGCGCACACGCGGGCGAAGGGCTTCCACCAGCCGGCCTGCTTCCTGGCCTCGCGCAGCATCGGCAGCGCCAGGTCCAGCGCGATCACCTGCGCCTTCGGCCAGCGCTTCTTCAGCATCGCGCTGGCATGGCCGGGACCGCTGCCCACGTCCAGCAGCACCTGCGGCACGCGGTCGTCGAGGTAGTCGAGCGATTCGAGCAGGCGCTTGCGCACCTCCTGCTGCAGCACCGCCGCGGCGGCGTAGCCGGGTGCGGCGCGCGAGAAGGCGCGGCGGATGTGGGTGGGATCGAAGGGGAGGTTCATTGCGCTGCCATTGTCACTTCGTGAAGGCGGATGGGGAAACGGGAGTCGTCAGGGCCGGTGGCGCAGGCCTGCTCCGATTCCCGATTCTCCATTGCCGATTCCCCGCTCAGAACGTGCCCGGATAGGCGCCGCCGTCGATCAGCAGGTTCTGCCCGGTGATGTAGCCGGCCTGCGCGCCGCACAGGAACGCGCAGGCGGTGCCGAACTCGGCCGGCGTGCCGAAGCGGGCGGCCGGGATCTGCGCCTGCTTGCGCGCGGCCACGTCCTGCTCGCTGCTGCCCTCGCGTTCGGCCACGGCGGCGAAGTTGCCGCGCAGGCGGTCGGTGTAGAACTGCCCGGGCAGCAGGTTGTTGATGGTGACGTTGCGGGCGGCGATGCCGCTGCGCGCCAGCCCGGCGACGAAGCCGGTCAGGCCCGAGCGCGCGCCGTTGGACAGGCCGAGGATGTCGATCGGCGCCTTCACCGCGCTGGAGGTGATGTTGACGATGCGGCCGAAGCCGCGCGCGGCCATCGCATCGACGCTGGCCTGGATCAGCGCGATCGGCGCGAGCATGTTGGCGTCGAGCGCGCGCAGCCAGTCCTCGCGCTGCCAGGTGCGGAAATCGCCCGGCGGCGGCCCGCCGGCGTTGTTGACCAGGATGTCGACCTGCGGGCACGCCGCCAGCGCGGCGGCGCGGCCCTCGGCGGTGGCGATGTCGGCGGCGACCGCGCGTACCTGCCCGGCGCCGGGCAGGGCGCGCAACTGCGCCGCGGCGGCCTGCAGCGCCTGTTCGCCGCGTGCCACGATGGTCACGTTGGCGCCCTCGCTGGCCAGCGCCTGCGCGCAGCCCAGCCCCAGTCCCTTGCTGGCCGCGCATACCAGCGCCCAGCGCCCGGCGATGCCAAGGTCCATGGTGTTCTCCTCACGTTGTGGGGGTGTCGATTGTAGGAGCCGGCCGGCCTGACAGCGTGCCAGGCAGGGGAATGACCATGCGGGACTGTAGGAGCGACTTCAGTCGCGATGGGGCTCTACCGGTAAGGCCCCATCGCGACTGAAGTCGCTACTACCGTGCC
>NZ_JAJOZS010000026.1 GCF_021168555.1 Stenotrophomonas sp. MMGLT7
CAGCCGCGTCTGCTGCTCCAGGCCGGCCAGCACACCCAGGGCCGCGCGCATGCTCTCCTTCATGTACTACCGCTCCTTGTCCCTGCAGCCCGTTGCAATCAACACCGGGCGCGTCAACTTTATGGCGCGAAAGTAACAAAAGTTTGTACGGCGGGCATCTTGCCTATTGCCGCAGCTCTATTCCGATCGCCGCGGCTGCCTCGCGCGCGGCGGCCCTGGCCGCATCGACACTCTCGCCACGCGCCAACGTCACGCCCACCCGCCGCTGTCCATGCACCTCCGGCTTGCCGAAAAGCCGCAGTGCCGTGTCCGGCGCCTGCAGCGCCGCCTCCACGCCACTGAAGAACGGCACCCCGTCGCCACGCGCCAGCAGCGCGCACGAAGCGGACGGGCCGAGGTGGCGGATCGTCGGGATCGGCAAGCCCAGGATCGCACGCGCATGCAGCGCGAACTCGCTCAGTTCCTGCGACACCAGCGTCACCAGGCCGGTGTCGTGAGGCCGCGGCGACACCTCGGAGAACCACACCTCGTCGCCCTTGACGAACAGTTCCACCCCGAACAGCCCGCGCCCGCCCAGGTCGTCGGTGATCGCCCGCGCGATCGCCTGCGCCCGCTCCAGCGCCAGCGCCGACATCGGCTGCGGCTGCCAGCTCTCGCGGTAGTCGCCGTCCTTCTGCCAGTGCCCGATCGGGTCGCAGAACGAGGTGCCGCCGGCGTGGCGCACCGTGAGCAGGGTGATCTCGTAGTCGAAGTCGATGAAGCCCTCGACGATGCAGCGCCCCGCCCCGGCACGGCCGCCGGTCTGCGCGTACGCCCATGCCGGGGCAATGTCGGCCGCCTCGCGCAGCGTGCTCTGGCCCTTGCCCGAGGAGGACATCACCGGCTTGACCACGCACGGCAGGCCGATCGCGGCCACCGCGGCGTGGTACTCGGCCTCGGTATCGACGAAACGATACGGCGAGGTCGGCAGCTCCAGCGTCTCGGCCGCGAGCCGGCGGATGCCCTCGCGGTCCATGGTCAGGCGCGCGGCGCGCGCGGTCGGGATCACCGCCAGCCCTTCGCGCTCCAGTTCCACCAGCGTCTCGGTGTGGATCGCCTCGATCTCCGGCACCACCAGGTGCGGGCGCTCGCGCTCGATCAGCGCGCGCAGCGCCACCGGGTCGAGCATGTCCAGCACGTGCGAGCGGTGCGCGACCTGCATCGCCGGCGCGTCGGCATAGCGGTCGGCGGCGATCACCTCCACGCCGAAGCGCTGCAGTTCGATCGCCACTTCCTTGCCCAGTTCGCCCGATCCCAGCAGCAGCACACGGGTGGCATCGGGAGTCAGCGGGGTACCGAGGCAGGTCATGGCGGTCTCTGGAAAGTGGCGGGGCGGCAATTCTAGCCGCCCACCCGACATGCCCGGCCTCTCCCTTGCATTGTGATATCAATTTGATATCTTCCAATTCAACCCCTGGAGACCCGCCATGAAAGAAAAGCCGCTCGGCTCGCTGTCCGGAATCCCGCTCGTCGCCGTCGTCACCGCCGCCTTCGCGCTCGTGGTCTGGGCGCTGGTGAGCGTGGCCGCACGCCAGCCGGGATCGTCCCTGTTCGCCGGCATTGTCGTCGTCGCCATCGTCGTGGCCACGCTCGGCATCTTCTGCCTGGCCGGCCTGTACACGGTGCAGCCCAACCAGGCGGCAGTGCTGAGCCTGTTCGGCAAGTACGTGGGCACGGTCAAGGACAACGGCCTGCGCTGGAACAGCCCCTTCTATTCCAAGAAGAAGGTCAGCCTGCGGGTGCGCAACTTCGAGAGCGGCAAGCTCAAGGTCAACGAGCTGGACGGCAGCCCGATCGAGATCGCCGCGGTGATCGTGTGGCAGGTGGTGGACGCCTCCGAGGCGGTCTACAACGTCGACGACTACGAGAGCTTCGTGCACATCCAGTCCGAGGCGGCGCTGCGCTCGATGGCCTCCAGCTACCCCTACGACCAGCACGACGACGGCCAGATCGCCCTGCGCAGCCATCCGCAGGAGATCTCCGAGCACCTGCAGCAGCAGATCGCCGAGCGCCTGGGCACCGCCGGAGTGGCGGTGATCGAGGCGCGCATCAGCCACCTGGCCTATGCCCCGGAGATCGCCCAGGCGATGCTGCAGCGGCAGCAGGCCAACGCGGTGATCGCCGCGCGAACGCGCATCGTCGCCGGCGCCGTGGGCATGGTCGAGATGGCGCTGGCCGAGCTGCAGAAGAACGGCGTGGTCGAGCTGGACGAGGAGCGCAAGGCGCACATGGTCAGCAACCTGCTGGTGGTGCTGTGCGGCGACCGCGGCACCCAGCCGATCGTCAACGCCGGCTCGCTGTACTGACGTGATGAGTGCGCTGGCTCCGCTGATCCTCGCCCTGTCCGGAATGCCGGCGCTGGCCGTCGCCGTGTGGAGCGGACGCGCCGGCGATGCGCATGCGCGCGGCATCGGGCTGCGCTGGGCGCTGATCGCGCTGTCGATGTTCCTGGGCGCGGCCGCGCTGTACTGGGCCGGCGACAGCCGCGCGCACGTCTACGCGGTCGCCATCGTCCTGCTGGCAACGGTGAACGCGCTGCTGCTGTCGATGGTGCTGCATATCCGCCGCGCCAGGCCGCGGGGACGAGGATGAGCGAGAAGAAGGCCTATCCGCTGCGCATCAATGCCGAGGTGCTGGCGGCGGCGCAGCGCTGGGCCGACGACGAGCTGCGCAGCCTCAACGCGCAGATCGAGTACGTGCTGCGCGACGCGCTGCGCAAGGCTGGCCGGCTGCCGAAGCCGGACGAAAAGGGAGACAGGAAATGAGCAAGCGCTGGAGCTACCTGACCGTCGAGATCAAGCCCAGCTTCCGCGGCCTCAGGATCGAGGACATCCAGGCCGAGCTGGACAAGCAGGGCAGGCTCGGCTGGGAGCTGGTCAACATGATCGTGCCGTCGCAGATTTCGCCGGCCATCCTGGTCCTGAAGAAGGAAGGCTGACATGACGCTTCCGGCTTCCGCCCCGGGCACCGCCGGCACCGCGCCCTGGCGCACCGACCTGAGGATTTCCGTCGTCTGGGCGATGCTGGCCGGCCTGGCCGCCGCGGCCGTGCTGCCGTACCTGGTGCAGATGATGCCCGGACGCTTCGCGCGGCTGTCACTGTCGCTGCCCGCCCTCGCATTGCTGCAGGGATTGCAGTCCACGCTGCTGTGCGGGGTGCTGGCGCTGCTCGGCCTGCGCATGGGCCATCGCCTGCACCTCGGCAGCCCGCTGCTGCGCGGCTGGCTCGGGTCCGCACCGCCTGCCGACCTGGAGACGCTGCGGCCCTGGCGGTCGCTGGGACTGGGCGTGGTCACCGCGCTGGCGGTGATCGCGCTGTCGCTGCTGGTCGACCCGCTGCTGCCCGAGCCGGTGCATCCGCCGCAGGAGCTGGGCAGCGGCGCCTCCGCGCTCAACGGCCTGCTGGCCTCCTTCTACGGCGGCATCGTCGAGGAACTGCAGCTGCGGCTGTTCCTGATGACGCTGCTGCTGTGGATCGTCGCACGCGTGCAGCGGCGCCAGCCGCGCCCGGGGGTGTACTGGATGGCCATCGTCACCGCCGCGCTGCTGTTCGGCATCGGCCACCTGCCTGCGGCCGGCCACGTGTGGGGCCTGGATGCGCTGGTGGTACTGCGCACGCTGTTGCTCAACGGCGTGGCCGGCGTGGTGTTCGGCTGGCTGTACTGGAAGCGCGGGCTGGAGATGGCGGTGCTGGCGCACTTCGCCGCCGACGTCGTGCTGCATGCACTCACGCCGCTGCTGTCGGGGGCACTGCCATGACGCCCGCCGCCCGCGATCGGCAGGAGTTCGCCGTGGCGCCCATGCAGCCGCTGGCATGGGCGGTACTGCTCGGCGTGATGCTGGTGGTCGCCACCGGCCTGGTCGTACCGTTGCACCGCTCCGGGTCGGCGTCGAACTGGCTGGTCCCGCTGCTGGTCGCCGCCGCCTTGCTGGCGGCGCTGTCGCTGGCCTTGAGGCGACGCCGCATCGCCATCGACGGCACCCGGCTGCGCGTGGCCTCCACGTTCTACACCCGTCGCATCGCGGTTCGGGAGCTGGACCTGGATCGCGCCCGCATCGTCGACCTGGCCGAGCACGACGAGTTCGCGCCGCGGCTGAAGATCAACGGCTATGGCCTGCCTGGCCTGCGCTCGGGCCACTATCGCCTGCGCAACGGCGTGCGCGCCTTCTGCCTGCTGACCGACAGCGAACGCGTCCTGGTCCTGCCGCAGCGCGACGGTCGCTGTCTGCTGCTGAGCCCGGAGAAGCCGCAGGCGCTGCTCGCGCGCCTGCGCGAACTGGCCGTCGCCGATCGGCGGGGCTAAGCTGCACGGATGCAAGCCCTGCCGCGCCTGATGCTCAACACGCCGTCCATCGAGCTGTGGCCCGCCCCTGCGCTGCGCGCGCGCAGCAATGCCGATGCCCGCGCACTCGCCCGCGCCACCTGGGTGCTGCGGCGCAAGCGCGACGGCCGCTACCTGGCGGCGCTGCTGCCCGAGGGCCTGCTGCCGCTGGTACCGCGGCTGGCACGCGAGGCGGGGCTGGACGATGCCCTGGACGCGGCCGACAGCTTCGCCGCCCGGCACCGCCGCAGCCTGCCAGATCCCGTGCCGCTGCCGCTGGCCGGCCTGCAGCGGCGGCTGCGCCGGATCGGCGTCGACGACGGCCACGCCGCGCGAACCGGCCTGCCACTGGAACCCGAGCCCTCCGTGCTCGCCTGGGCCGGCCGCGACCGTTACCGCCGCGCCCTGTGGCTGACCGCCGGCAGCGCCCGCGCCTGGCGGGCGATGCGCCGCGCGGCAGCGGCCGACGGCGTGGTGCTGGAGGCCATTTCCGGCTACCGCAGCCACGACTACCAGCTCGGCATCTTCGAACGCAAGTTCGCGCGCGGGCAGGTCCTGGCGCAGATACTGGCGGTCAACGCCGCGCCCGGCTACAGCGAGCACCACAGCGGCCAGGCACTCGACATCGGCACCCCGGGCGAGCCGCCGGCCGAGGCGTCGTTCGAGCGCAGCGCCGCCTTCGCCTGGCTCGCCGCCCATGCCGCACGCTTCGGCTTCGCCATGAGCTACCCGCGCGACAACCCGCACGGCATCGTCTACGAACCGTGGCACTGGCGCTTCCGCGGCGAAGGCTGCTGACCGCAACCGCGCCCGGGGACGCCGGTCGACCACTGCGCCCTGCCCTCGCCAGCAGCAACTCCGCAGGAGCGACTTCAGTCGCGACCGGCCTATCGGAGACTGGTGTCGAATGTCAGTCCCCTTCTCCCCTCGGGAAAAGCTGCCCCGAAGACGCAGATGAGGGTGCGGGTGAAGCCTCGCGCATCCAGCCATCGCGAGGGCCTCGCCTCGTACTCCCAGCCCCCGCCCATCGCGATGGGCGGGGGCCTGGATTGCGCGCGCTCAACGTTGCTCCGGTACCGGCGAGGCTCGGTCGCGACCGAAGTCGCTCCTGCGCGGAGCCACGCCATGGGTTTTCAGTCCACCGCCGGCGGACCCGCCTCGGCCCGCACCGGGCTGGTTCGCAACAGTATCCAGGCAAGGCCTGCGCCGATCAGCGCCAGCGCCGCACCCGCATACAGCGGCGAAGCCATGCCGAAGCCGGCGGCGATGGTGACGCCGCCCAGGTAGGCGCCGAGCGCGTTGCCGACGTTGGAGGTGGACTGGATCATCGCCGATGCCAGCGTGCGCGAGCCCGGCGCGTGCTCGATCATCACCATCTGCAGCGGTGCCAGCATCGAGAACGCCACCGCGCCGGCGACGAAGGTCAGCACCAGCGTCGGCACCTTCCAGTGCGCGCACAGCGCCACCACCACCGAGGTCGCCGCCATCGCCAGCATCATCAGCATGGTCGCGCGCAGCGGCGAGGTGCGGTCGGCGATCTGCCCGCCCAGCCAGTTGCCTAGCGCCATGCCCAGCCCGGCCAGCATCATCACCCCGGACATGTCCGCGCTCGGGATGCCGGTGACCTCGGTGACCAGCGGCGCGATGTAGCTGATCCAGGCGTAGATGCCGCCGGTGCCGATGGCGGAGATGCCGATGATCAGCCACAGCTTGCGCACCGCGAACATGCGCAGCGCCGCCAGCACGCCGCCCTCGCGGCTGATCGGCAGCTCGGGGATCCAGCGCACGATCGCCCAGGCCGTCAGGCCGGCGACGGCGGCCACCAGCAGGAACGGCACGCGCCAGTGCGAGGCGTGCCCCAGCCAGGTGCCCAGCGGCACGCCGACGATGTTGGCCAGGGTGAGCCCGGCGAACATCGTCGCCACCGCGCTGGCACCGCGCCCAGGCCCGGCGACGCGGGTCGCCACCACCGCGCCCAGGCCGAAGAAGGCGCCGTGCGGCAGCCCGGCGAACAGGCGGGTGACGAACAGCAGCTCGTAGGTCGGGCTGATCGCGAACAGCGCGTTGCAGATGGCGAACATCAGCATCAACGCCACCAGCACCTTGCGCGGCGGGAAGGCGTCGCCCAGGCCCACCAGCACCGGCGCGCCGATCACCACCCCGATCGCGTAGGCCGAGATCAGGTGGCCTGCCTGCGGAATGGTGACCTGCAGCGCCTGCGCCATCTGCGGCAGCAGGCCCATCGGCATGAACTCGGTCATGCCCAGGGCCAGTCCGCCCAGCAGCAGGGAAAGAAGCGAGTAGCGTGGATTCATCGGCCTTGGCCGGCACAGGGGGGAAAGACAGTGTGCCGAACGCGGCGCCAACGCATCGTCAAACGGGCCGCCTACTCCTGCGAGCGCGGGGTCGGGGTCGACGCGGCGGCCGCCGCATCGGCGATCCGCCACAGGTACAGCCCGGCATAGGTGCGATACGGCCCCCAGCGCTCGCCGCGCGCGGCCAGTTCGCGCGGCGCGGGCATGGCGGCGAGCCGGTCCACCCGCTGCGCGCCCTTGCGTATGCCGAGGTCGTCGACCGGCAGCACGTCGGGGCGGCCCAGCCGGAACATCAGCATCATCTCCACCGTCCAGCGGCCGATGCCGCGTACCGGCACCAGCGCGGCGACGATGTCGTCATGGTGCATGCGCGCCATCTGCCGCAGGTTCGGGATCTCCCCGGCAGCCTCGCGCCGCGCCAGGTCGCGCAGCGCCAGCGCCTTGTTGCCGGAGACGCCGCAGGCGCGCAGCGCCGCGTCGTCGATGCGGGCCAGGGTGTCGGCATGCAGCCGGTCGCTGCCGATCGCCGCCTCCACCCGGCCGACGATGGTCGCCGCGGCCTTGCCGGAGAGCTGCTGGAAGAGGATGGCGCGCGCCAGCGCATCGGCTGGGTCGAACGGCCGCCGCCAGCCCGGCGGAGCGGGCAGCGGCCCCAGACGCTTCATCCATGCCGCCAGCCGGCGATCGCGTCGGGCCAGATGGTCGTAGGCGGCCTGCACATCGAAACCGCGGCAATGCCAGGGCACGGCCGCTTACCGCCGCAGCGCGTCCAGCGCCCACAGCACCCAGCCGGCCATCAGGCTCACCCCGCCCACCGGCGCCAGCTGCGTGGACAGGTGCCACAGCGCGCCGCCCACCAGGCTGCCGGAGAACAGCGCCGTGCCCAGCAGCAGCAGCCACAGCGCCACCTGGCCCAGCATGTCCTGTGCCCGCGGCCCCAGCGCCGCCAGCGCCACGCCATGGGCGAAGGCGTACATCGCCGCGGTGGACAGCCGCGACTGCACCAGCGCGTCGCTGACGCCGTGGGCGGCATAGGCCGAAAGGCCGATCGCGGCCGCGGCCAGCAGCGCGCCGATGAAGGCCAGCAGCGACGGGCGGCGGCGGCGGCGTTCGAGATTGAGCATCGTGGTTTTCCCTCCGTGCGCATGCCATGCAGGCGCCCAAACGAAGACGCGCCGCAGAGCGGCGCGTCATGGATCGATCGATCAGCCCATCGATATCACCGGGCGATCACTTGATCGCCCAGTAGACGTCGTAGCTGCCGTCCTGGGTGAAGGCCTTCTCCACTCCGCCCTTCCACGACTCGTAGGGGCGGTCGACCACGTCGTAGCCGTTGGTGGTGGCCCATGCACGCAGCGAGTTGCGCGCCACGTCCAGGCCGGCCATGTGCCCGCTGTAGGAGGCGAATGCCGAACGGCGCGGCTCGGTGTGCACGTACTGCACCGGGGCGCCGCCGGGGATGTTGACCTGCAGCTCGGCCGCGGCGTCGCCGCCGTCCTTCTTCTTCACCGGCTGGGCGATGTCGAAGGCGTACTTCTCGGCGCCGAAGTCGGTGGTGACGATGCGTACCGGACCGGCCGGCTCCAGGCCGTTGGCGTCCATCACGCGCTTGATCCACTCCTGGTTGTCCTTGATGGACTTCTCGATGGTCTCGTTGCTGCGGTCGATATTGCCGGCGTTGACCGTCAGCAGGTTCTCGGCCGGCACGTCGACGATCTTGAGATCGGTCAGCGGCGCACCCTCGGCGCGGTAGTCGAAGTTCGGCACCGCCGAGAGCATGTTGGCCATGCGCGACAGGCCCAGCTTGAGGTCGTCGCCGACGTGGCGGGTCACGTACAGGCCGGCATAGCGGCCCGGCAGGTTCCAGCCGTACTTGACGCTGTATTCCTGGGTGATCTTGACGTTGCGGTTGTTCCTGCCGGTCGGCTGCAGGGTGAACGAGGTGGTCTTGTCGTGGCCCTTGGTCGGGTCCTCGATGGCGATGTCCACGCGGCTGTTGGGCTCGGAACCGGTGATGGTCCAGCTACCCTTGCCGATGTAGCCTTCCTCGGAACTGTAGTCCAGGCGCGCGCCCTTGCCCGAGTCCGGGCCGGAGAGCTTGAGCTGGATCTTGGGATCGCGCAGTACCAGCGGATTCCAGTCCTTGAAGCGACGCAGGCTGTTAACGGTATCGTAGACAATCGTCATCCGGCGATTGGTCTCGATGCTTTCGGTCAGATGCCGCTCCGATGGCAACACCAGCCCCACTACGACAAACAGGCCAGCGACGATCCCCAAGGCGATCAGGAACTCGATAATACGGGTCATTCAGCAGTCTCCGGGGCCGATCCCACGGCCGGGTTAGGTGAAGCGAAGCCTTCATCCTAGCAGGCTTCATGGACGAAGTTCAGTCTATCTACACGTCCATGTGCGGTTGCAGCATATTTTTTACGCCGCCCTTGCCCTGGCATCAAGAAATGGTTTCCGCCGAGCTGATTCCGGGGCTGCGCGGCACGCCCTGCCGAAGCCGGCAAGTGCCTGCAGGCCCAGGCATTTCCTCCATTCAGACCAGTTGCAGCTCGAACGCCTTCAGCACCGCCCGGGTGCGGTCGCGCACGCCGAGCTTGGACAGGATGTTGGAGACGTGGTTCTTGATGGTGCCCTCGGCCACGCCCAGCGAGTTGGCGATCTCCTTGTTGGAGAAGCCGCTGGCCATCAGCCGCAGGATCTCGGTCTCGCGGTCGGTCAGCGGGTCGGGCCGGTCCAGGCTGACGAAATCGTTGCGCATGTGCTCCAGCCCGGACAGCAGCCGCTGGGTGACCGCCGGCTGCACCAGCGAGCCGCCGCCGGCCACGGTGCGGATGGCCCCGACCAGCTGCTCCAGCGAGACGTCCTTGAGCAGGTAGCCCTTGGCGCCGGCCTTGAGCCCGGCCAGCACCAGCTGGTCGTCGTCGAAGGTGGTCAGGATGATGGTCGGCGGCAGCTGGCCGGCGCGCGAGAGCACCTGCAGCGCCTCCAGTCCGGACATCACCGGCATGCGCATGTCCATCAGCACCACGTCCGGCCCGACCTGCGGGATCTGCTCGACCGCCTGCTGGCCGTCGGCGGCCTCGGCCACCACCTCGATGCCGTCGTCCAGCGCCAGCAGCGAGCGGATGCCCTGCCGCACCAGGGTCTGGTCGTCGACCAGGCACACTCGGACCATCACAACACTCCTTGGGGCACGGCGGCCAGCAGCGGCACGCCGCTGGGAATCGACAGGCGCAGACGGAAGCCTGCGCCCGGCTGGGTGCGTATGTCCAGATGGCCGTCGTACTGGCCCAGGCGCTCGCGCATGCCGCGCAGGCCGTTGCCGCTGGCGAAGGCGTCGGCGCCGCGGCCGTCGTCGTGCGCCTCGATCACCACCCCGTCGTCCTCGCGGAACACCCGGATCCACAGGTGGCGCGCGGCGGCGTGGCGCACCGTGTTGGTGATGATCTCCTGGGTGCAGCGCAGCAGCACGTGCGCGCGCTCGGGATCGTCCACGGTCAGCGGCGACTCCATCTCCAGCTGGATGTCCAGGCCCGGCACCTTGGGCACCAGCGGCCGCAGCACCATCGACAGGTCGATGGTGCCGCCCTCGCGCAGCTGGCTGACCGCCTCGCGCACGTCGGTCAGCAGCAGCCGCGCCAGCGCATGCGCCTGGCGCACGTGTTCCTGGGCCTGGCCCTCGGTGATGTGGCTGGCGACCTCCAGGTTCAGGCTCAGCGCGGTCAGGTGGTGGCCGAGCAGGTCGTGCAGCTCGCGCGAGATGCGGGTGCGCTCGTTGACCCGCGTGCTTTCGGCCAGCAGCGCGCGGGTGGCGCGCAGCTCGGCATTGAGCCGGCGCTGCTCCTCGCGCGCCTCGGTCTGGCGCCGCGCCACCAGGCTGGTGACGAACACGAACATCGAGAAGCCGCCGTACAGCAGCGTCTGCATCAGCGCGTCGAACGGCGGGAAGCCCATCAGCCGGTACATCGGCAGCACCGCCAGCTGGCTCAGCAGCAGCCAGGCCACGCCGGCATGCAGCGGCAGCAGCCACGGGATCACCCCGGCGGCCACCATCATCAGGATGCTGCCCAGCCCGGAGCCGTGCAGGTAGCTCACCGCCAGCGCGCAGACGGTGAGCACCAGCAGCATGGCGCGGTCGAGCCAGCGCGCGTGACCGCCGCTGTCCAGCCCGCGGGTCAGCCAGAAGTAGCAGGCGCCGAAGCCGAAGTAGAAGATGAACAGCGGCCACAGGCCGGTGGCGGGCAGATTGCCGGCCTCGGCCGGCTCCCAGTAGACGTAGAGCAGCGGCATCGCGATCACGGCCCAGGTGAACAGGCCGGCCAGGCGCAGGACGCGGGTATGGCTGAGGGTGGCGAACATGGATCGCATCTTATGGCCGAAGCCGGCCGGCCGCCCTCCCACGGAAGTCATGCCGCGGGTCGCCGCGGCGCACGACCCATGCGATAATCGCCGGCACGGTTGCCTGCAGCCGTCCGTTCTACCCCACGGAGTCACAATGTCGATCGTCATCCGCGACGTGCGCGAGCACGAGCTCGATTCCGTCCTGGCACTCAACAACAACGCCGGCCTGGCCATCCTGCCGCTGGATGCGGCCAGGGTCCGCTACTTCTATGAGTCGGCGGAGTATTTCCGCGTCGCCGAGCGCGACGGCAACCTGGCCGGCTTCCTGGTCGGCTTCGGCAGCGACAGCGACCACGACAGCAGCAACTTCGCCTGGTTCCGCGAGCGCTATCCGCAGTTCTTCTACATCGACCGCATCGTGATCGCCAGCCGCCGCCGCGGCGGCGGCGTCGGCCGCGCCTTCTATGCCGACGTGCAGAGCTATGCCGAGCTGCGCTACCCGCAGCTGGCGTGCGAGGTGTTCCTGGACCACGGCGCAGACCCGGCGCTGCTGTTCCACGGCAGCTTCGGCTTCCGCGAGGTCGGCCAGAACGTGATGTCCGACGTGGACGTGCGCGCCTGCATGCTGATGAAGGACATGTGCAGCTACCAGTGGGTGCACGACACCTACGGCGACAACCTCCCCGACCTGCCCTGGGTCGGCCATCCGCGCCACCTGCCGCGCGCGCAGCGCCCGACCGGGACGCACTGATGTCGGCGAATCTGGATTTCGAACAGGCCGGCGAACTGAAGATCGGCCAGGTGGGCATCGCCAACCTGCGGGTGCGCACGCTCGACGTCGCCAGGCTGGTGCAGGAGATGCGCGACCGCGTGAACCGCGCGCCCAAGCTGTTCGGGCGGGCGGCGGTGATCGTGGACTTCGGCGGCCTGAGCCAGGTGCCCGACGTCACCACCGCGCAGGCGCTGATCGACGGCCTGCAGGCCGCCGGCGTGCTGCCGGTGGCGCTGGCCTACGGCACCCGCGAGACCGAGCTGCTCGGCGAGCAGCTCGGCCTGCCGCTGCTGGCCAAGTTCCGCGCCCAGTACGAGCGCATCGACGGCGGCGCCGCGGCGCCGGCGCCCGCCCGTGCCGAGCCGCCGCGCCCCGCCACGCCGCCTGCGCCGGCCGCCAAGCCCAAGCCCGGGCGCATGCAGCGCAGCGCGGTCCGCTCGGGCCAGCAGCTGTACGCGGAGAACTGCGACCTGACCGTACTTGCAACCGTCGGCGCCGGCGCCGAGGTGATCGCCGACGGCAGCATCCATATCTATGGCACCCTGCGCGGGCGCGCCCTGGCCGGCGCGCAGGGCAATGCCGAGGCGCGGATCTTCTGCCGCGAGTTCCACGCCGAGCTGGTCGCCATTGCCGGCCAGTACAAGGTACTGGACGATGTTCCGCTGGAGCTGCGCGGCAAGGCCGTGCAGATCTGGCTGGAGCAGGACCAGATAAGAATCGCCGCGCTCGACTGACGCGGCCCAACCACAAGAAACGTTTTTCGGGAGAAGTCCTTTGGCTGAAATAATCGTAGTCACCTCCGGCAAGGGCGGCGTCGGCAAGACCACCACCAGCGCGAGCCTGGCCTGCGGGCTGGCGCGACGCGGCAAGAAGGTCGCGGTCATCGACTTCGACGTCGGCCTGCGCAACCTGGACCTGATCATGGGCTGCGAGCGCCGCGTGGTGTACGACTTCGTCAACGTCGTCCATGGCGAGGCAACGCTCAAGCAGGCGCTGATCAAGGACAAGCGCTTCGACAGCCTGTTCGTGCTGGCCGCCTCGCAGACCCGCGACAAGGACGCGCTGACCAAGGAAGGCGTGGAGAAGGTGCTCAAGGACCTGGCCGCCGACGGCTTCGACTACATCGTCTGCGATTCCCCGGCCGGCATCGAGAAGGGCGCGTTCCTGGCGATGTACTTCGCCGACCGCGCGGTGGTGGTGGTCAACCCCGAGGTGTCCTCGGTGCGCGACTCCGACCGCATCCTCGGCCTGCTCGATTCCAAGACCCAGAAGGCCGAGTCCGGGCAGAACCTGCAGGCGTTCCTGCTGCTGACCCGCTACAGCCCGGGCCGCGTGGAGGGCGGCGAGATGCTCAGCATCACCGACGTGGAGGAGGTGCTGGGGCTGAAGGCGATCGGCGTGATCCCCGAGTCGGGCGATGTGCTCAACGCCTCCAACAAGGGCGAGCCGGTGATCCTGGACCCGGAATCCCCTGCCGGCCAGGCGTATGAAGATGCCGTAGGTCGCATCCTGGGCGAAGAGCGCCCGATGCGTTTCACCAACGTGGAGAAGAAAGGCTTCTTCAGCAAGCTGTTCGGAGGGTAAGCATGGGACTGCTGGATTTTCTCAAGAACAAGAAAACCACCGCCGAGACGGCCAAGAATCGCCTGCAGATCATCATCGCGCAGGAACGCAGCCATCGCGGCGGCCCGGACTACCTGCCGCTGCTGCAGCGCGAGCTGCTCGAGGTGATCAAGAAGTACGTCAACGTCGATGCCGACGCGGTCAGGGTGGACCTGGCCAAGGACGGCGAGAACGACGTGCTGGACATCTCGGTGGCCCTGCCGGAAGGGCCGCAACAGACCTGAAGCGCCGGCGGGCCGGTCCCGCCCGCACTGCCTGCCCGGGCCCGTCCCGGTGCAGGCGCACCTCCAACGGATTCGCGGCCCCGATGGCCGCCGGCCCTGCATCATGACGTCCCCAGACACCGCCCCCGCCGTCCTCTGCCTGCGCGACATCGACGGGCAGGCCGCCGCCGCGCTGCTGCAGCGCCACGGCCTGGCGCTGCACCGGGTCGCGGACGGCGAGGCCATTCCGGGCAGCTACTGGGGCGAGCCGGAGGCCGGCATCATCGGCTGCAACGTCTACGCCCGCGGCGACACCCCGGTGCACTCGCTGCTGCACGAGGCCTGCCACCTGATCGTGCTGCCGCCGGAAAAGCGCGCGGCGGTGCACACCGATGCCACCGACTCGGTGCCCGAGGAGGACGCCACCTGCTACCTGCAGATCGTGCTGGCCGGGCAGTTGCCCGGCGTGGGCAGCGCGCGGCTGATGGCCGACATGGATGCATGGGGCTACACCTACCGGCTCGGCTCGACCCAGGCATGGTTCGAGCAGGACGCGGAGAATGCCCGCGAGTGGCTGCTGCAGCGCGACCTGCTGCTCTGAGAGCCGCTCCAAAGCCTCGATACGCACGGGACTGCCATCGACCGCTGCAGCCGGGAGCGGCTTCGGTGGCGATGAGGCTTAACCGGCACCCGGTTCCCCCGCAGTCGCATCCACACCAGGCCAGCAAGGCTCTCCCTCCCCGACCTTTCCCCGCTTCGCAAAGAGCGCGAACGGCAGGGCATCCGGGGCGCCGCACCGTTGCTCCTGCGAAGGCATGGGGCGGGTCTTGGCCCGCGCTCGCACCGCCGGCCGTACGCTAACGGAGCCTTGAATTCGTCTTGCCTGCCGCCGGCCCGTGACGCCATAGCCTCGGCAGGCTCCGTCGCGGTGGGCCAAGGCCGACCCTACGACACGGCGTAAAGCGCTTCGGCTGCGGTGAAGCGTCTCGGCCGTGATAGAGCTTCCTTTTGCTGGAATCCCTTCCCGAGTCCACGGGGGACTGGACGAAGCCCGGTGTCACCCGCGGCATCAGCTTGGGGTTCCGCGCCCCCGCTTCCCGGGTGCGCTGCGCCTACCCGGGCATGGCCGCCCGGTCCGGCGCCCTCCGGCGGTGATGCACGCAAGCGTGAGGGGCCGAGGCCGGCGTCCTGCGTGCGACGGCGCGATCGACGCCATGCGACTACGGCATGCCGGCCTGGGCGTGCGATTGCGGCGTTTCCGGGTGCCACAGTTCGTGGCTGTCCACGCGCACCTGCAGCGCCGCCTCCAGTGCATCGATGCGGGCCTGCGACTCGGCCAGGCGCGCCTGCAGCTCGCCGCGCTGGGCCAGCAGGTACTCGCCCAGGCCGATCTCGCCCAGCTCCCAGGCACGGCGACTGCGCGTGGCCGCCGCCGTCTGCGCCACCAGGGCCGCACGCCGGGCCTGCCATTGCGTGTGCCGGGTCTCGGCCGCCTGGGTGACGGCCCAGGCCTCCTGTTCGATCGTACGGCGCACGCCGGCCGCGTCGGCCTGCAGCGCCTGCGCCTGCGCCGACTCGCTGGCGGCCAGCGCGCTGCGATGGCGCAGTCCGAGCGGCACGCTCAGTACCAGCCCGACCGCTCGTTCCTCGCCGCCGCGCTCGTTCATCACCCGCACGCCGATGCTCGGATCGGGACGGCGGTCGGCGTGCGCGCGGTCGGCGGCCAGCGCCTGCCGCGCGGCCTCCTCGCCGGCGATGCCGATCTCGTGGTTGCGCTCGACGATGCGCTGGCGCCAGGGCTCGGCTCCGCCCGGCAGCGGCGCCGGGTCCGGCAGCGCGGGCAGGCGCTGCGGCAGCGGCAGTTGCGGGAAGCCGCTGGCCAGGCGCTGCCGCGCCGCCTCGGCCTCGGCCTGCGCGGCCAGCGCCTGCGCCTGGGCCTGCGCGCTTTCGGCCTCGAACAGGTCCAGCTCGCGCTGGGCGGCGTCGCCGAGTTGCACCCGCCGCGCCAGCGCGTCGCGCTCGCGGGCCAGCAGCGCCTGCTGCTGCGCCGTCTCGGTGGCGGCATGGGCACTGCGCAGCCAGCCCATCCACGCCGCCAGCAGCCGGCGCGCGGCCAGGTGTTCGGCATCGGCCAGGCGCAGCTCGGCGGCGGCGATGCCGCGATCGCCGATCTCGCGGTCCAGCCGCGCCTTGCCGGGCAGGCGGATGCGGCGACCGACCTGCGCTTCCCATTCCGAATAGTCGTCGCCGGCATCGGTGCTGCGCCGCTGCGGGATCACGCTGGCCTCGTACTCGTAGCTGCCCACGGCGCGGGCGCGGGCATCGGCCCGCGCCGCGTCGGCCCGGGACGCGGCGGCGCGCACCTGCGGCTGCGCGGCCAGGACCCGGGCGATCAGCTCCTGCGGCGGCAGGTAGGCGCTTTCCTGCGCCGCCGCGGCCAGCGGCGACAGCGCCGCCAGCAGCAGGCAGCGGCGAAGACCGCGTCGGCTCATGCCAGCCTCCCGTGGCTGCACACCGCCTCGGTCCACCAGCGCACGTCGGTGGAGGCGACCTCGCGGCGCAGCGTCGCCAGCAGTTGCTGCAGGCGCTCGCGCTCGATCATCACCCACAGCACGCGCCGTTCGACGCGGCCGCGCACCTGCTCGGCGACGGAGGCGCGGGCGAAGTCGCTGGTGTGGCCCTCGGCGTGGAACAGGGTGAAGCCGGGCATCGCCGGGTCGGAGACCAGCGCCTCGGTCACCGCGTCCTCCAGGCCGGGGGGAAAGATCAGGTTCAACCGCACGAATTCGCTCATGCGCCGGTCCTCGCGGGGGAAGCGGAAAGCGCCGCCGGTCGCGGCGGCTGGCCGTAGCGGCGGTACAGCACCGGCAGCAGCAGCAGGGTCAGCGCGGTCGAGCTGACCAGCCCGCCGATCACCACGATCGCCAGCGGCCGCTGGATCTCCGAGCCCGGGCCGCTGGCCAGCAGCAGCGGCACCAGGCCGAAGGCGGTGATGGTGGCGGTCATCAGCACCGGCCGCAGCCGTCGCAGCGCGCCCTCGCGCACCACGTGCTCGAGCGGATGGCCCAGCGCGTGCAGCTGGTTGAAGTGCGATACCAGCACCAGTCCGTTGAGCACGGCGATGCCGAGCAGGGCGATGAAGCCGACCGAGGCCGGCACCGACAGGTACTGCCCGGACAGCCACAGCGCGAGGATGCCGCCGACCATCGCGAACGGCACGTTGCCCAGGATCAGCAGCGCCTGCCGCACCGAGCCGAAGGTGGTGAACAGCACCACGAAGATCAGCCCGAGCGCGGCCGGCACCACCAGCCCCAGGCGCGCGGCCGCGCGCTGCTGGTTCTCGAACTGGCCGCCCCAGACCAGGCGGTAGCCCGGCGGCAGCGGCACGTCGCGCGCGACCGCCGCGCGCGCCTCCTCGACGAACCCGACCAGGTCGCGGCCGGACACGTTGGACTGGATCAGCGCGAAGCGCGAGCCGTTCTCGCGCCGCACCTGCACCGGCCCGTCGGTCGGGGCGACGCGCGCCAGCACGTTCAGCGGCACCTGGCCGCTGTCGTCGCCGCGCGCCAGCTGCAGTTGTTCGAAGCGGCCGCTGGAACCGCGCACCTGCGCGTCGCCGCGGACCAGGATCGGCGTGCGCCGGTCCGGCTCGATGACGGTGCCGGCGGGCACGCCTTCCAGCTGTGCGCGCAGTTCGTCCTGAACGTCGGCGATCGCCAGCCCGGCGCGGCCGGCGGCCTGGGCGTCGATCCGGACCTGCAGGTACTGGACGTTGTCGCCGGCCTGGGTCAGCACGTCCTGCGCGCCGGGCACCTTCTCGATGGCCGCGGCGATGCGCCCGCCCAGTTCGCCCAGCGCGTCCAGGTCCGGGCCGAACAGCTTGACCGCCACGTCGCCGCGGCTGCCGGTGAGCATCTCCGACACCCGCATCTCGATCGGCTGGGTGAAGCCGAACTCGATGCCGGGGAAATCGTCCATCACCTTGCGGATCTGCGCCGTCAGCCAGTCCTTGTCGGCCACGCGCCACTGCGAGCGCGGCGCCAGCTCCATGAACAGGTCGGTCTCGTTCGGGCCCATGGGATCGAGCCCGAGTTCGTCCGAGCCGACCCGGCCGATGCTGTGCCGCACTTCCGGCACCTGCTCGGCGATCGCCCGCTCTATCGCCAGGTCGAGCTCCAGCGAGCGCTGCAGGCTCATCGAGGCCGGCTTCTGCGTCTGCAGCAGGATGTCGCCCTCGTCCATGGTCGGCATGAAGGCCTTGCCGGTGGCCAGGTAGGCGGCCACGCCGAGTACCAGCGCCAGGCAGGCGGCGACCACGACGCGGGCCGGATGCGCCAGCGCGCCGTCGAGCAGCGGCCGGTACAGCCGGTCCAGCTTGCGCATCAGCCAGGGCTCGCCATGCGCGCGCTCCTTCAGCAACAGCGAGGCCAGCACCGGCACCACCGTCAGCGACAGCAGCAGCGAGGCGCCCAGCGCGAACACCATGGTCATCGCGACCGGGGCGAACAGCTTGCCTTCCAGTCCCTGCAGGGTCAGCAGCGGCATGAAGGTCAGGCAGATGATCAGGATGCCGGCGGCCACCGGCGTGGCGACCTCGCGCGCGGCGGCGAACACCCGGTGCAGCCGCGGCAGGTGCGCGCCGGGCGCATCCGGCGCCAGCCGGCTGACCGCGTTCTCGACCACCACCACCGCCGCATCGACCAGCATGCCGATGGCGATCGCCAGGCCGCCCAGGCTCATCAGGTTGGCGCTCATGCCGGTGAGCTGCATCAGCAGGAAGGTGTACAGCGCCGCGAACGGCAGCATCAGCGCCACCACCAGCGCCGCGCGCAGTTCGCCGAGGAACAGCAGCAGCAGCAGCACCACCAGCACCGTGGCCTCCAGCAGCGCGCGCTCGACCGTGCTCACCGCCCGCTCGATCAGCACGCTGCGGTCGTAGAACGGCACGATCTTCACCCCCGGCGGCAGGCTCGGCGCCAGCTCGTCCAGGCGGCTGCGGATCGACTCGACCAGCGCCGAGGCATCGGCGCCGCGCAGCGCCACCACGATGCCCTGCACCGCCTCGCCGACGCCGTCGCGGCTGACCGCGCCGTAGCGGGTCATGGCATCGGTGCGGACCTCGGCGACGTCGCCGATGCGTACCGGCGCCGCGCCCGGCCGCACCACGATGGAGGAGATGTCGCCGAGCGTGGCGATCGCGCCCTCGGTGCGCACGATCAGCGCCTCCTCGCCGGCCTCCAGGCGGCCGGCGCCGTCGTTGCGGTTGTTGCGCTCCAGCGCATCGACCACGTCGCGGAAGTGCAGGCCGGCGGCCGACAGCCGCGCGCGGTCGGGGATGACCGCGAAACTGCGCACGTGCCCGCCCAGCACGTTGACGTCGGCCACGCCGGGCAGCGTGCGCAGCGCCGGGCGCAGGGTCCAGTCGAGCAGGCTGCGGCGCTCGGTCAGGGTCAGCCCGCCGCCCTCGATGGTGAACATGTACACGTCCGACAGCGGCGTGGAGATCGGCGCCAGGCCGCCGTCGACGTCGCCGGGCAGGTCCGGGGCGACGCTGCCGTAGCGCTCGGCCACCTGCTGCCGCGCCCAGTAGATGTCGGTGCCCTCGGCGAAGTCGAGGGTGATGTCGGCGATGGCGTACTTGGCGGTGGAGCGCAGCATCACCCCCTGCGGCACGCCCAGCAGTTCCATCTCCAGCGGCGCGATCACGCGCGCCTCGACCTCCTCCGGGGTCATGCCGGGGGCCTTGAGGATCAGCTTGACCTGGGTCGGCGAGATATCCGGATAGGCGTCGATGGGCAGGCGCAGGAACGCCGCCGCGCCGGCGCCGGCCAGGGCGACGGCGGCCAGCAGCACCAGCACGCGCTGGCGCAGCGAGAAATCGATCAGGCGCGCGAGCATCGGCCTACTCCGCCGCCGCCGGGATCAACGACTTGAGCATCGCCGTGCCGCGGGTGACCACCTGCGCGCCGGGCGCCAGCCCGGGGGCGAGGACGATGCTGGTGTCGCGATCGCCGCCGAGCAGCGCCTGCACCGGCACCCGGCCGATCCTGCGGCCGTCGATGCGGTACAGCACGTGGCCCTCGCCGGCCGGCAGCAGCGCCGCGGTCGGCACCGCCAGGCTGTCCGGCGGGGCGGGCAGCTGCAGGGTCACGTCGAACTGCTGGCCGGCGACATAACCGGCATCGGCGGCCACCTGGGCGCGCACGCGCAGGCTCTGGCTGGCCGGGTCGGTATCGGCGCCGACCGCGACCACCGTGGCGCGGGCGCCATCGGGCAAGGCCACTTCCAGGCCCGGCGCCAGTGCCGCGCGCACCCGCACCGGGGCGGAGAAGTTGATGTCGATCGGCCCCGGCTCGGCGACCACGAAGGCCTCCTCCAGCGCCGCCATCGCCTGCCCGGGCTGGATCGCGCGGCGCAGGATGCGGCCGCCCATCGGCGCCAGCAGCTCGTACTCGCCGGGCTGCCCGCCCTCGGCCATGCGCAGCTGCGACAGCGCGCCCTCGGCCTGGCGGCGCACGCCCTCGGCGGCGGCGGCACGGGCGCGGCTCTGTTCCTCGCGTGCGGCGGCGATGATGCCTTCGGACAGCAGGATGCGGTCGCGCTGCGCCTGCAGCGAGGCGGCCGTGGCCTCGCTGCGCGCCTGCGCCAGCTCGGCCTGCGCCTGCAGCAGGTCGCGGCCCTGGATCCACGCCAGCGGCTGGCCGCGGCGCACGCTGGCGCCCTCGTCGACCAGGATGCGGGTGACCACGCCGGCATACGGCACCGTCACCCGCGCGCTGGCATCCAGCGGCGCGGCCGCCTGCGCCGGCAGCCCGGGCAGGGGGATGCTGGTGGCCGCGGCGACCGCTTCGCCGGCGATGCCCTGGGCGCGCAGCTGCTGCTCGCTCAGTTCGATGCTGCCGTCGGCTGCCGCCACCGGCGCGGCCTCGGCCGGTGCGTCCTGCGGCGCCGATGGCCACAGCCACCACGCCAGCACGGCCACGAGCACCGCCGCGGCGGCGGCGAGCCAGCGCAGGCGGTGGGAGGAAAGCGTCGAAGCAGCCATCGGCAAGGGATTCCTGATCGCGACCTGGGGTGCGTCAGGATGCCGCGCCAAGCTTTGGGCAAGCTTTGGCGCGCTGCAGCAGACCGCCGACCGCGGACGCGTTCCGGGAGATCGCCCGTAGGAATGCGCGTAGGAGCGACTTCAGTCGCGATCGGGCCTTCCCGGCAAGGCCCGAT
>NZ_JAJOZS010000027.1 GCF_021168555.1 Stenotrophomonas sp. MMGLT7
CGCGATGGGGCTCTACCGGTAGAGCCCCATCGCGCCTGAAGTCGCTCCTACAGATGCGAGCCGTGCCGGAGGGACGGCTACTGCCCGGCCATCAACCGCAGCACCTGGCCCAGGCCATAGGCGATCACCGTGCCGGTGGCGTAGCCGACCGTACCCAGCAGCACGCCCACCGGCGCCAGGCTGGGGTGGAAGGCGGCGGCGATGACCGGGGCGGACGCCGCCGCGCCGATGTTGCCCATCGATCCGACGCCGAAATAGAACAGCGGCGCCTTGACCATGCGCGCCGCGCCCCAGATCACCAGCACGTGCACCGCCATCCAGATCCCGCCGATGGCCAGCAGTTCGGGCCGGCTGGCCAGCTTCATGAAGTCCATCTGCATGCCGATGCAGGCGATCAGGAAATACAGGAATACCGTCCCCATCCGCGAGGCGCCGACGCTCTCCATCCGCCGCACCCGGGTGAAGCTCAACCCCAGCCCGGCCGCGGTGGACATCACCACCACCCAGACGAACGGCGAGTCCAGGCTGAACTGCGGCGCGGCCGCCACGTTGGCACCGAACCACGCCGCCAACGGGGTGGCGACGGCGTGGGCCAGGCCCACCGTACCGAAGGCCAGACCGACGATGATCATCAGGTCGGTCAGGGTCGGCATGCGCGCATTGGCGGCCTCGTAGGCGGCGATGCGTTCCTTCATCTCGTCCAGCGCGCGGGTGTCGGCGCCGCTGCGCGCGTCGATCTGGGCAGCGCGGTTGGCCAGGAAGAGCAGGGTCGCCATCCACAGGCTGGCGAAGGCCACGTCCACCACGGCGAACTGGCCGAACAGCGTGGCATCGACGCCGTAGACCTCGCGGATGGCGACCATGTTGGCGCCGCCGCCGATCCAGCTGCCCGACAGCGCCGCCATGCCCTTCCAGGTATCGCCGGCCACCGCCGGCGGATGCACCCATTCCATCACCTGGAACGAGACGATCGCACCGAGCACCACCCCGATGGTGCCGGCGCAGAACACGAACAGCAGCCGCGGCCCGAGCTTGAGGATGCCCTTCAGGTCCACCGACAGCGTCAGCAGCACCAGTGCCGCCGGCAGCATCACCCGGCTGGCGACCGGGTTGTACAGGCTGCTGTTCTCGCCGTCGATCAGGCCCACGGTGTTGTACAGCGCGGGGACGAAGTAGCACAGCAGCAGCGCCGGCACCCAGGCGAAGAACTTCCTCCAGAACGGGGTCGGCCCGCTGGCCAGCCAGAAGATCACGCCAAGCGTTGCGGAGATCAGCCCGAGCAGGACGATGTCGTTGCTGATGATCGCCGGTTCTGCCGGCACGCCGGATTCGATCGCCATCGACGATGGTTCTCCAAGTAGGGAAACGACGCGGGCCACCCGCAGGTGGCCCGCACAAGGACTACTGGCCGATGTGCTGCCTGAGCCAGCCGTTGACGGTGTCGTGCCACAGGATGCTGTTCTGCGGCTTGAGCACCCAGTGGTTCTCGTCGGGGAAGTACAGGAACTTGGACTCGATGCCCTTGCGCTGCAGCGCGGTGAACGCGCCCAGCCCCTGCTCGACCGGGATGCGGAAGTCCTGCTGGCCATGGATCACCAGCATCGGCACCTTCCAGTCCTTGACGTGGTTGACCGGGTTGAACTTCTCGTAGGCCTCTGGCCTGTCGTAGGCCGTGCCGCCCTGCTCCCACTCGGTGAACCACAGTTCCTCGGTGGCGTAGCCCATCATGCGCTGGTCGAACACGCCGTCGTGGTTGACCAGGCACTTCCAGGGTTCGTTCCAGTTGCCGGCGATCCAGTTGACCGTGAAGCCGCCGTAGCTGGCACCCAGCGCGCAGGCCTTGCCGCCGTCGAGGAACGGGTACTGCTGCTGTGCCGCCGCCCAGCCCTTCTGCAGGTCCTCCAGCGGACGGTCGCCCCAGTGCTGGCTGATCGCGTCGGTGAACGCCTGGCCGTAGCCGGTGGAACCGTGGAAGTCGATCATCACCACCGCGTAGCCCTGGCCGGCGTAGGTCTGCGGGTTCCAGCGATAGCTCCAGCCGTTGCCGAAGCTGCCCTGCGGGCCGCCGTGGATCAGGAACGCGACCGGGTACTTGCGCCCTTCCTGGTAGTCGTACGGCTTGAGCACGTAGCCGTACACGGTGTCGTTGTTCCAGCCCTTGAACTGGAACTGCTCGTAGTCGCCGAAGGCCACGTCCGGCAGCATCTCCGCGGCGCTGGGCGTGATCGCGCGCAGCGGCGCCTGTGCCTCGGCGTCGGTGACCAGGATCTGGTCGCCGCTCTTGAGCGAGTTGCGGGTGAAGGCCAGGGTCGGACCGGCGACCGCCGGCGAACCGATGCTGCCCTCGCCCACCAGCTTGTCGACCTTGCCGCTAGCGATGTCGACGCGGAACAGCGGATGTTCGCCCATGTCGTCGGCGCTGGTGTAGATGGCCGTGCCATCGGCGGACAGCACGATGCCGCCGGCCGAGCGGTCCCAGCCGGGCGCGATCTCGCGGGTGCGGCCGCTGGCCAGGTCCATCGCCATCAGGCCGAAGCGGTCGGCCTCGAAGCCGGGGCGCTTCATCGCCTGGTAGTACAGGGTCTTGCCGTCGGCGCTGAACACCGGGCCGGCGTCCCAGGCCGGATTGGCCGCGGTCAGGTTCACCGGCGCCTGCCGGCCGGCGGCATCGAGGCGATACAGGTCGAAGTTGGTCGACCACGGTTCCTCGCGGCCGGCGACGCGCACGCTGGCCACCAGCGACCGGCCGTCCGGCGCCCAGGCATAGTCCTCGCTGCCGCCGAACGGCTTGGAGGGAATGTCGCCGGCCAGCGTCGCGCTGAGCGCGGACGCGCCCACCACCGGCTTCTCGCCGGCGGCCGGAAGCGGGGCCACGAACACCGTGTTGCGGCGGCCATCGTTCCACGTATCCCAGTGGCGCACGAACAGCGAGTCGAACACCACCCCGGAGGCCTTGGCCGCCACCTTTGCGTCCAGCCGCTGCTTGCTGCATGCCAGGTCCGAACCGCAGTCCTGGAACACGCCGGCACTGAAGGCGATGCGGTCGCCCTGCGGCGAGAGCCGGTAGCTGTCCACGTCGACGGCGAAATCGGTCAGCTGGCGCGGGTCGCCGCCATCCAGCGCCATCGCGTACAGCTGCTGGCTGCCGTTCTTGGCGCTGAGGAAGTACACGGTGCTGCCGTCGCCGGAAATCTCCGGCGAATTGACGTTCCAGCCCTCCGGGGTGAGCCGCTTCGGCGGCGCCGCGTCGCGCGTGCGCAGGTTGCGCACCCACAGCCCGGTGCTGGCCTTGGTCGCGGCCACGTCCATCTCGCGCTTGGCGAACACCAGCACGCCGCCGTCAGGGGTGAGCGTCGGCGAGGACACGCGGTCCAGCGCGACCAGGTCGCGCACGTCGAGGCCGCGGGTGGCGGCCGCGGCCGGCATCGCAGTCAACAGGCACAACGGCAGCAGGGCGTAACGGAGATTCATCGGGCTTCCCGGTAACGGCAAAGCGCCGATGGTATGCGCTGGCCGGCGGCCGGCGCAAAGGTCGGGTGTCGGGTGTCGGGTGTCGGGTGTCGGGTGTCGGGGGTCGGGGGTCGGGGGTCGGGGGTCGGGGGGCGGGGGGCGGGGGACGGTGGGCGGTGGGCGGTGGGCGGTGGGCGGTGGGCGGTGGGCGGTGGGCGGTGGGCGTGCAATGCTCTCACCTTAGGCGGCCACGGCACTTCGTCACCTGCCGGCTTTCAGGACTCTCCCTTCTCCCGCTTGCGGGGGAAGGTGCCCGAAGGGCGGATGGGGGCTGTTTGGAGCATGGGCGAGCAACAGCAAAAGCCCCCCCATCCGGCGCTACGCGCCACCTTCCCCCGCAAGCGGGAGAAGGGATCGGCAGCAGCCTAGGTTGAGCGCATTGCCTGTCCCTGCCCCCCGCTCCTGCCCCCGCCCCCTGGCCTCCGCTCCTCAACCCCGCTTGCCGGTGCGATACAGCAGCCACCCCACGAGCGCCAGCACCAGCAGGCCGATCCACTGGTTCAGGTGCAGCGCATCGGGCAGCGACAGCACGTCGGCGCGGCCGGACAGCACGATCGGAATGGCGATGGCGATGCCCATCAGCGCCTCGCCGGTGATCAGGCCGGCCGAGAACAGCACGCCGGGACGATGCACGCGGTCGCGGCCTTCCTCGTCGTCTGCGCGGATGCGGTGGAAGCGCTCCACCAGGTGCGCCAGCAGGCCGCCGAGGAAGATCGGCACCATCAGTTCCAGCGGCAGGTAGATGCCGATCGCCGCGGCCAGCACCGGTACGCGGAAACGCGCGCCGCGCTTCTTCAGCTGCTCGTCGAGGGCGATGATGGCGGCGCCGACCACCGCGCCGATGCCGATCATCCCCCACGGCAGCTGCCCGCCGAACAGCCCGCGCGCCACCGAGGCCATCAGCGTGGCCTGCGGCGCGCCCAGCGACTGCGGATGCTCGGGCGTGGCCGGGCCGATGCCGTAGGCGGTGGCCAGCAGATTGAGCACCGGCGCCATGATCAGCGCGCAGGAGAACGCGCCGATGCCGAGCATCAGCTGCTGCTTCCACGGCGTGGCGCCGACCAGGTAGCCGGCCTTCAGGTCCTGCAGGTTGTCGCCGCCGACCGCCGCCGCGCAGCACACCACCGCGCCGATCATGATCGCGGCCACCGCGCCCAGCGGCGCGCCGCTGATGCCGACCGGCAGCAGCCCGTCCTTGCCGAGCAACAGCAGCAGCACCACCGAGGCGAACAGGATGGTGGAGATGGTGATGCCCGAGACCGGGTTGTTGGACGAGCCGATCAGGCCGGCCAGGTAGGCCGACACCGACACGAACAGGAAGCCGGCCACGATCATGATGATCGTCATCGGGATGGAGACGTGCCACAGCCCGACGATCTCCTGGTACAGCCCCAGCAGCGGCAGCGTGAACGCCACCAGCGCGATCAGCATCCACTTCATCGGCAGGTCGCGCTCGGTCTCGGCCACCACCTCGGTGCCGGCGCTCTTGCGCGCGGCGGCGAAGCCGCTCTTGATGCCGCCCAGCAGCGAATTGCGCAGCGAAAACAGCGTCCATACGCCGCCGACCAGCATCGTGCCCACGCCGAGGTAGCGGATCTTGGCGCCCCAGATGGCAAAGGCGGCATCGGCCGCCGGCGCACCGGCGATGCCCTGCGCCAGCGCCGGATCGCTGCCCATGAAGAAGGCCTGGTACAGCGGGATGGCGATGTGCCAGGACAGCACCGAACCGGACAGCACGACGATGCCGACGTTCAGCCCGACGATGTAACCCACGCCCAGCAGCGCCGGCGACAGGTTGGTGCCGAAGTAGCCGACCACCCGGCTGCTGCCGAGGTAGGCCGCCTGCGCCCAGGTGTCGGGGATCAGCCGCAGGCCGCTGGCCGCACCCAGCTTGACCAGCGCGCCGATGGCACCGGAGACGGCCAGGATCCTCAGGCCCGGCCCCGGGTTGTCGCCGGCCTTGAGCACCTCCGCCGCGGCCTTGCCCTCGGGGAACGGCAGCGGGTCCTCGACGATCATCGAGCGCCGCAGCGGCACCGAGAACAGCACGCCCAGCAGGCCGCCCAGGCCGGCGATGCCCAGCACCCACCAGTACTTGAAGTCGGGCCAGTAGCCCATGATCACCAGCGCCGGGATGGTGAAGATCACGCCGGCGGCGATCGAGGAACCGGCCGAGGCGCCGGTCTGGACGATGTTGTTCTCCAGGATCGTGCCGCCGCCGAGCAGGCGCAGCACGCCCATCGAGACGACCGCCGCGGGGATCGCGGTGGCGATGGTCAGGCCGGCGAACAGGCCCAGGTAGGCGTTGGCCGCCGAAAGCACCACGGCCAGGACAATGGCCAGGATGACGGCGCGCAGGGTGAGCTGGCGCGGCGCAGCAGTATTCATGGGGATCCCCACAGGAAAAATCCGGCACACGCTATCGCCTGCAACCAATCAAGTCCAGTTGGGGGCTGGGATTGGGGATTGGGGATTGGGGATTCGCAAAAGCCATGGTCCTGCTTTTCTCCAATCCCCAATCCCCAATCCCGGCTCCCCCTATACTCCGGCGCTTCACTGCCATGCCCAGGCCCATGCGCCAGATCGCAGCCCAAGTCTCCCGCGACGACTTCCTCGGCCATCCCAAGGGCGTGTACGTGTGCTTCTTCACCGAGATGTGGGAGCGCTTCTCCTTCTACGGCATGAAGGCGCTGCTGCTGCTCTACCTCACCAAGTACCACCTGTTCGGCGACAAGGCCGGCTACGACCTGCTGGGCGCCTACGGCGGGCTGGTGTACTGCATCCCGGTGTTCGGCGGCCTGGTCGCCGACCGCTGGCTGGGCATGCGCAAGGCGGTGGTGTTCGGCGGCGTGCTGCTGGTGCTCGGCCACCTGGGCATGGCATTCGAGGGCCATGCCGCCAGCCGCGTGGCCGGCACGGTGGTGCGCGACGAGTCGGCGCTGGCCACCACCTACCTGTCGCTGGCGCTGATCATCGTCGGCGTCGGCTTCCTCAAGCCCAACATCTCCACCATCGTCGGCAAGCTGTATGCCGAGAACGACCCGCGCCGCGATTCCGGCTTCTCGCTGTTCTATGCCGGCATCAACCTGGGCTCGCTGTTCGCCTCGCTGGTGTGCGGCTTCCTCGGCGAGGCCTATGGCTGGCGCTACGGCTTCGGCGCGGCCGGCATCGGCATGCTGGCCGGACTGGCCACCTTCCTATGGGGACAGAAGTACCTGCACGGCCATGCCGAACCCGCCACACCGGCCCGACTGCGCGAGCCGGTGGCCGGCATCCGCCGCGAATGGCTGATCTACCTGTGCGCCGTGCTCGGCGTGCTGCCGGTGGCCTGGCTGATGTGGGCCGCGGGCAACGGCGCCTTCGCCCTGGGCGGGGAGATCTCGCTGGCGCTGATGCTGATGCTGGTGGTACTGGGCGGCGTGCTGGTGTGGTTCGCCTGGTTCACCGGCAGCCAGTGCACGCCGCTTCAGCGGCAACAGATGCTGGCGCTGATGGCGCTGATCTTCATGGCACTGGTGTTCTTCACCCTGTACGAGCAGACCTACGGCTCCTGGGTCACCTTCACCGACCGCATGCTGACCAAGGACATCGCACCGGCGCTGGTGATCCAGGGCGGCGCGCCGCTGCCGTGGTCGATCGTCTCGCTGCTGCTGGCGCCACTGGGCTTCGTGGTGGCCGCCTCGCTGTCGGACCGCAATCCGGCTTCGGTGGCGCCACGCGTCACGTTCATCGCGGTCTCGGTGCTGATGCTGGTGTTCCTGGTGCGCGACTGCATCGTGCTGCCGCAGACCGCCGGCTCGCTGACCTACCTGGGCGCGCTGTTCCTGGTGCTGCTGGCGCCGCTGTTCGCGGCGCTGTGGGCGTGGCTGGACCGGCACGGCGCCGATCCCTCCAAGCCGGTCAAGTCCGCCTTCGGACTCGCCTTCGCCGGGCTCTCGTTCGTGCCGCTGGCGCTGGCCGCTCAACAGGCCGGGGCCAGCGGCGTCATGGCCAGCGTGTGGTGGCTGGTGCTGGCGTACCTGATCCTGGAAATCGGCGAGATGTGCCTGTCGCCTGTGGGCCTGTCCGCGGTGACCCAACTGGCGGTGCCACGCGTGGTCAGCCTGATGATGGGAACCTGGTTCCTGGCCACCGCGTTTTCCGAAGCCCTGGCGGCGCTGTTCGGCAAGCTCGCCGCGATCGAGGTGCCCGAAGGCCAAGTCATGGACATGGCCGAGGCCGCCGCCCGCTACAGCCACCTGTTCTGGCTGATGATGTGGATCGGCCTGGGCTGCGCGGCGATCGCGCTGCTGGCCTCGCCGCTGCTGCGGCGGATGATGCACGGCGCGCGCTGATCGCCTGCTCCTTTCCGTACGACGGCATAGGGCGGCCTTGGCCCGCCGCCGCACCACCGACATACGCACCCGGAACCTTGACGCGTCGTGCATGCCACCGGCCCGTGCAGTCAACCCTATGACCCGTAGGAGCGACTTCAGTCGCGATGAGGCCTTCCCGGTAGAGCCCCATCGCGACTGAAGTCGCTCCTACAGGCCTACATACAGGCCTACAGGCGCCTATTCGACAGACCGACCGACATATCTAGGGCGTGCCCGCCTTGGCCACCTGCCCTCCCAGCTGGCGCGAGAGGAAATCCAGCAGGCGGGTGTAGTACTCGCGCTGGTGCGGCTCGGTGTAGAAACCGTGCCCCTCGGTGTCGTAGTACAGGGTTTCCACCGGCACGCCGGCCTTGGCCAGTGCCGCCTGCATCCGCCGCGAGTGCTGGATCGGCGCGCGCTCGTCCTTGCCGCCGGCCGCCAGGAACACCGGCACCTTGATGCGGGCGGCCAGGTTGACCGGGGAAACCGCCGCCAGGCTTTCGCGCTCGCCCAGCCACTGCTTCAGGTAGTTCTCGCCCGAGCCGCGCTGCTGGATGTCGCCGGTGGTGAACATCATCGGCAGGTCGTAGACGCCGACGTAGCCCGCCGCGCAGCGATACAGGTCCGGCTCCTTCGCCGCGCCCATCAACGCGGCATAGCCACCATAGCTGGCCCCGTAGATGCAGATGCGCCCGGCATCGGCGATCCCCTGCTCAATCGCCCAGCGCGTGGCGTCGGTGACATCATCCTGCATGGCGCCGCCCCACTGCCGCCCGCCGGCCTGGCGGAAGGCGCGGCCGTAGTTGCCGGAACCGCGGAAATTGACCTGCAGCACGGCGTAGCCGGCAGCGGCCAGCAACTGCGCCTCCTCGTCGAAACCCCAGGTGTCGAAGACGCCGAACGGACCGCCATGCGGCATCACTACCATCGGCAGCTTGCCGTCGTCGCGGCCTTGGGGCACGGTCAGGTAGCCGTGCAGCTGCAATCCATCGCGCGCCTGCAGCGAGATCGGGCGCACGCTCGCCATCGTGGCCGGGTCGAACCATTCACGGCGGCTGAGCAGGTACTCGGCCTTCTTCGCCACCGTATCGAAGATGAAGAAATCGCCCGGATTGCCGCCGGACCAGGTCTGGATCAACGCCAGCCTGCCGTCCTTGCTGCTGGACGTGATGAACACCGCTTCCCCGCCGAACGCCGCCTCCATGCTGCGATACATGCGTGCCTCCGGCGAAGCGTCGTCGAAGAACAGCGTCCGCGGCTTGCCCGCCATCACCATGGCACCGACCGGGATCGAGGTACCGTTGCGATAGATGATGCGCAGCGGATCGGCGGTCTCGTCGCGCAGCACCTGCCGCCGCTGGCCGCTGGCGATATCCATCGCCACGATCGCATCGGGCCCGCGCTCGCTCTCCACCTGGATATAGGCGGTACGGTCGTCCTCCGAGAAACCCAGCGGCACTTCCACGCGGTCATGCAGGGCCTCGTCGGCGATCAGCGTCCAGGCCGCGGCCTCGCCATCGCGGTAGTACAGCTTGCGCACGTTGTCGCTGCCGGCACCCAGCGCAAAGCGCACGACGCCACGGTTGTCGGTGGCGAAGCTGGCGCGCCGCACCGGCGCCCGCGCCAGTACCGTGCGCCGGCCCGACACCACGTCCAGGCGTTCGGCGCGGGTGAAGGGGTCATCCCCCGTCATCGGCCATACCGACACCACCACGCCGCGATCGTCGCCGGGCAGCGTATCGGTGAGGAAGGCCGCGACCGATTCCACCTTCTTCGGCTGGATCCGTGTGCCGACACCGCGACCGGCAACGCGGTAGCCCACCAGCAGGTCGGCACCGCTGCCGTCGGCGTTGATCGCATACAACTCGCCGGTCGGCTGCGGCTTGTCGAGCTGGCCGTACTTCTCGGAGATGCCGATCAGCACGCGCTGGTCGCTGACCCAGTCGAAGCTGCCGACATGGGTGTTCCTGCCCAGCGCAAAGCTGCCGGCAAGACTGTTGTCCGAGCGCCGGATGATCGCCAGCGCGGTCTTGTCCTCCTGCGGTATCGTCGCGGCGAAGTACTCGCCGGTCGGCGAGATCTTGATATCGGTGAACTTGTCCTTCTTGACGAAGGCCTCGACATCCACCTGCGCGAACGCACCGCCCGCCAACGCCAGCATGGCCAGCGCCGCGATCCTTACCCCGTACTTCATCCTTTTCCCCGATTTCCCTGGCACCAGACCGTGCCTCGAACCGGAAATTGCCACGAAGCCGCCCGCTCTTTCAAGACCGGCCGTGTACGCACGGCACCATAGGCCGATAACAGGCCGGTTCTCCACTCAGCCACCAGCAGGGCGCTTCGGGTTACGGTGAGATGCCTCCCCTCCCCGCCCGCTCATGTGGATCTGGCTTTCCGAACTGGGCAACAGCAAATGGCTGCTGCCTGCCGCCGTGCTGCTCATCGTCCTGTCCGGCATCTCGGGCACCCTGCCCTGGCGCACGGCCACGCGCTGGGCCATCGCCGTCGGCGTCACCTCGCTGATCGTGCTCTGCTCCAAGATCGCATTCATGGGCTGGGGCATCGGATCTGCGGCGCTGGACTTCACCGGCTTCAGCGGCCATGCGGCGATGTCCGCCTGCATCTACCCGCCGCTGGCCGCCCTGCTGGGCACCGGCCGCCACGTATCGCGACGCTGGCTCGTGATCGCCGGCCTTGCCCTGGCCGCCGCCATCGCCTACTCCAGGCTGCCGCTGCGGGCGCATTCCCCGTCCGAGGTCATCGCCGGGTTCCTGCTCGGCGGCCTCGCGGCGGCCTGGCCGCTGTCGCACTGGCCGGCAAGGGCGGCGGCGCTGCCGGCCTGGAAATGGCTGGTCCCGGCCGTCCTCGCACTCGGCATCCAGACCCTTCTGCCCCCCACCGCCAGCACGCACCAGTTGGTCATCGCCCTTGTCAAGTCTGTCTCAGGCCGGGACGAGACTTACAGCCGCGGTTGGCTGCACCGGCGCGCCGCCAGGGGCGAGGAAAAGCCCACTTCAATCGCAGTGCAACAAGAAACAAAAAACGATTGACAAGGGTGCGGCATTACGACAGCATCCGGACTGTACATTTCTTCCATACGGATTTCAGGAGTCCCCCATGAAGAAGTTGATCGTAACGGCCATTGCCCTGGCTCTGACGTCGCCTGCATGGGCTGCTCCGCAGGCCCAGCAGCCCGAATCGAGCGACCAGTTGGCCGGCCCGGTGGCCACCGACTACTCGACCGTCGAGACCGTGGCCACTGTCGCCGCCAGCGTTGCTGCCGCGGCAGCTCTCTATACCGTCGCGGGCGATAGCTCCAGCGGCGAGGACGACGACGGCGGCAATGGCGGCGGCGGCGGTGATGGCGGTGGTGGTACCGGCGGTACAGGTGGCACCGGCGGTACGGGTGGCACCGGCGGCACCGGCGGCTGATCCTCCAGCTCCAGATCCAAAGGCCCTCGCCGGGCGCAGCTTGGCGGGGGTTTTTTTATGCCTGGCGTAATCAAATGAACGGAACCACGATGAAACTCACGCCCCTGCTGGCTGCCCTGTTGCTCTCGGCCTCCCTTTCCGCCTGCGTCTGGGCCCCGGGCCAGCACCTGCGCAGCAGCGATATCAGCAAGGACCGTCCCAGCGACGACGGCCGCCTGGAACTGATCCCGATCACCCCCAAGCTGATCGCGATGAACCAGGCCGCGCAGACCGAACAGACGCTGCCTGCCGCCCTGCTCGACTTCCAGCCTGATGCCTATCGCGTAGGCAAGGGCGACATTCTCTACATCACCGTTTGGGACCACCCCGAGCTGACGGTGCCGGCAGGCTCGCAGCAGCAGGGCAACCTCGCCGGGCGGCTGGTACAGGCCGACGGCACCCTGTTCTACCCCTACATCGGCAAGGTCCAGGCCGACGGCAAGACCCCAGGGCAACTGCGTGACGAGATCACCCAGCGACTGGCCAAATACGTCGAATCGCCGCAGGTCGACGTCGCGGTCCTGACCTATGCCAACCAACGCGTCTGGGTCACCGGCGCCACCGCCAACCCGACCACGATCTCGATCGGTACCGCGCCGATGACGCTGAGCGATGCCATCAGCCAGGCCGGCATCAACCCCAGCGAGGGCGACCTGTCCGGAATCAAGCTCACCCGCGAAGGCATCACCTACGAGATAGACCTGGAACGCTTCGCCCAGCAGAGCGGCGGCCGGCAGATCCATCTCAAGGCCGGCGACAACATCTATGTGCCGTATCTCGACCGCAAAGAAGTCTTCGTGGTCGGCGAGGTGGGCCAGCCCGGCGCCTACAACTTCCGCACCGGCGACATCTCCCTCAGCCAAGCCATTGGCCGCGCGCGCGGCCTTGCACAGATTACCGCCAACGGCAATGCGGTCTACGTCATCCGTGGCGCCCGCGACTTGCAGCAGGAGCCCTCGGTGATCTATCAGCTCGAGGCACGCTCACCCGGCGCCTTCGCCGTGGCCAGCCATTTCCACCTGCAACCCGGCGACGTGGTGTTCGTCGGCGCGGCCGGTATCACCCGCTGGAGCCGCTTCGTGAACCAGTTGCTGCCGTTCACCGGGATCATCAGCAATGCCGCGAGCGCCAGCAACGACCTGGAAAACTGATCCGATGCCGGACACCACGGCATTGCGGCAGCATCCACGGTGCTTCCCGGCCCGCTGCATGGGGCTGATCCTGGCAGCCGGCCTCGCGCTCGTCGCGACCGGCTGCACCACGGTCAGCCGCTCCACCAGCGATGCGATCCGGCTGCTGTTCCAGGGCCGCCCCGACGTCACACCGACCGCCGAGCAAGTCGCGGCCCTGCCCTACCCGCAAGCGCTGATCCAGGCGCCAGACCTCAGCGCGGTGCTGGTGCTCGGCCAGATCGACGACGGCCGCCAGGTCTGGTACGCCGGCCGCAACGCCGTCTACTACCTGCAGGGCAACGGCCTGCTCGCCGGTTCGGCCGGCATGGGGCGGACCGTCGCCATCCGCGTGGAGGGCGAGGACCCATTCCTGGACCTGCCGTCGGTGCAAGGCCCGGTGGCCGTACAACGCCGCTACGACTGGATGCCCGGCTACCGCTACGGCGTGCCCGTCACCGGCAGCCTGCGCCGGACCGGTGCCGAAGACGTCACCATCCTGGGGCGGACGCTGCACCTGGCACGCTACGAGGAAACCCTCGATGGCGGCGGCCTGTCCGGCAGCAACACCTATTGGGCCGATCCCGAGAGCGGCTTCATCTGGAAAAGCCGGCAGTACCTGGCGCCCGGCCACGCCGTCGAGATCGTGCAACTCAAGCCCTACCGACCCGCGAAGTCCTAGCCGCATGTCCTTTCTCCGCCTGGCCGCCCTGCTGGCCCTGCAATCGGCAGTCGCTTTTCCCGCGGCTGCCCAACCCGCCGCCGCGCCGGTCACGGTAACGGTCGAGGGCGCCGTGCACGCCCCCGGCCAGTACCCGGTGCCGGCAGGCCATCGCCTGAGCGAAGCGGTGCTGGCCGCCAGGCCCGATGCCACGGCCTATCCGCTGGGCGCCGCGCTGCTGCGCCAGGCTGCATATACCGAGCAGGTGAGGCTCAAAGCCGGGCTGCTGTACGACCTGCAGCAGTTGCAGGCACAGCCGGACAGCGAACTGGCGGCGACCGCCGCCACGCAGGCGCAATGGCTGCAGACGCTGCCGGTCACCGGCCGTGTCCCGCAGTTGCTGGAGCCGCGCCAACTGGAAATCCAGACCGCCGACAATCCGCTGGCCGCCGCCGGCGACCGCGTGGTCTACCCGCTGCGCCCGGACCACGTCCGCATCGTCGGTGCGGTCGCCCGTTCCTGCCAAGTCCCGCACGTGCCGCTGCAAGCGGCCCGGGCCTACCTGGCGGCCTGCCCCGCCACCACGGTCGCCGACCGCGACGTGGCGTACGTCGTGCAGCCCGACGGCCAGGTCCAGCAGATCGGCATCGCCGCCTGGAACCGCAGCGCACCGCAGCCGCTGGCGCCGGGCGCCATCGTGTACGTGCCGCTGGCGCAGCACGCCCTCCGCAAGACCGCCCCCGATTTCAACGCCGAGTTCGCCCGCTTCCTGGCGACGCAACTGCTGCCGGCGCCCGGAGTTTCGCCTTGAAGCCGCATCGCACCGTTCCCGGCCTGGCCCGCTGCACGCTCAGCCTGCTGGCGCTGGCCACCTCCGCCGCCGTGTATGCGCAGGAAGGACCTGCGCCCACCGCCAGCGACTGGGGCAACATCGGCCTGCTGCAGACCCCGACCGCGCGCATGGCCGAGGAAGGCGAGATCGCCCTCACCGCCTCGCACACCTCGCCCTACAGCCGCTACAACCTCACCATGCAGCCGTTCCCCTGGTTCGAAGGCGCGTTCCGCTACATCAGCGTGGCCAACCGCCGCTATGGCGCGCCCGGCCTGAGCGGGGACCAGAACTACAAGGACAAGTCGCTCGACTTCAAGGTTCGGCTGTGGCAGGAGAGCCGCTGGCTGCCGGAAGTCGCACTGGGCTTCCGCGATTTCGGCGGCACCGGCCTGTTCGCCAGCGAGTACCTGGTTGCCAGCAAGCGTTTCGGCCCGGTCGATGCCAGCCTAGGCCTGGCCACCGGCTACATCGGCAACCGCGGCGACTTCAGCAACCCGCTGGGTGCGATCGACGACAAGTTCAAGCAGCGCTCCAGCACCGGACGCTGGGGCGACGTCAGCTTCGACTCCATGTTCCGCGGCCGCGTCGGCGTATTCGGTGGCATCGCCTACCAGACGCCGTGGGACCGGCTGCAGCTCAAGCTGGAATACGACGGCAACGACTACAAGAACGAGCCGCAGAACAATAACCAGGAGCAGGATTCGCCCTTCAACCTGGGTGCGGTGTTCACCGTCAACCGCAATATCGTGCTGAGCGCCGGCTGGGAACGCGGCAATACCGCCATGTTCGCCCTCACCCTGCGCAGTAACCCCGCCAGGTCGCCGGCGATGGCCAAGCTGCTCGACCCCAAGCCCGAACCGCTGCGCGCCCGCGATGCATCTGCCGCGGGCACGTCGGCGACCATCGATGCTGGCGCGCAGCACGGCATCCAGGGCGGCATGGCCACGACCGCTGGACGCGACGATGCCCAACCCGGTACCGATGCCACCGACTGGCAGGACGTAGCCACGCGCCTGCGCAGGAATGCCGGCTTCCAGGTGCGGCAGATCTCGCGCCGCGGCCCGGAACTGGTGGTGGACGGGCAGCAGCTGCGCTACTTCCACCCGGCCCAGGGGCTGGGCCGCAGCGCCCGCATCCTCGACAACTCGGTCGATCCGGACATCGAGTGGTTCACCCTGCTCAATACCCGCCTGGGCATGCCGATCTCCGAGACCAGCATCAAGCGCGACACCTTCGTCGACTACCTCGAGCACCGCACCGACCTGCAGCAGCTCAAGCTCGCCACCGAGCTCAATCCGCCCACGCAGCAGCAGCGCGAGGTGCTTTACCAGGCACCGATCAAGCGCTTCGGCGGCGGCTTCAACATCGGCTACAAACAGAACCTCGGCGGCCCCGACGGCTTCATCCTGTACCAGATCGCGGCCAACTACACCGGCAGCTACTTCTTCACCCGCAACCTGTGGCTGACCGGCACGGTGAGCGGCAACTTGGTCAACAACTACGACAAGTTCAAGTACGACGCGCCCAGCAACATGCCGCGCGTGCGCACCGACCTGCGCCAGTACATGACCACCTCGGACATCACCGTGCCCAACCTGCAGCTGACCACGGCCGGTAAGCTCGGGCGCGACCTGTACGGCATCGCCTACGCCGGCTACCTGGAATGGATGTATGCCGGCGCCGGCGGCGAGCTGCTGTACCGCCCGATGGGCGAGCGCTGGGCGCTGGGCATCAATGCCAACTGGGTCAGGCAGCGCGACTACGACCAGCACTTCGGCCTGCGCGACTACGACATCGCCACCGGCCACGCCACCTTCTACTACGCCTTCGGCCGCGAGCAGCGCGTGCTGGCCTCGCTCAGCGCCGGCCGCTACCTGGCCGGCGACTGGGGCGCCACCCTGGACGTGGCGCGGGTATTCCGCAACGGCGTCACCATGGGCGCCTACGCCACCAAGACCAACGTCTCGGCCGAGGAGTTCGGCGAGGGCAGCTTCGACAAGGGCATCTACTTCACGATCCCGTTCGACTCCATGCTGCCGCGCTCCAACCGCTCCCGCGCCACCTTCGTCTGGAACCCGCTGATCCGCGACGGCGGTGCCATGCTTGGCCGCAAGTACGCGCTCTACCCGCTCACCAGTGATCGCAACGAGTGGTTCTTCTACGAGAACTTGGACAAGATCGATCGTTAACCCGGACACCTGAGGGCCCAACTCTCGCGCGTCGCGCAGCGTGGGGCCGAACACCTACATTGATCAAAGGTCATCGACTTCTCGATCCCGTTCGACTTGATGTTAACGCGCTCCAACCGCTGCCATGCCCCCTTCGTCTGAAACCCGTTGATCCGCGACGGCGGCACCTCATACACACGTTCTAGCCACTCTCACCAGCGAACACAATGAGGTTCTTCCACGAGAATCTGGACAAATATGGACAAGCTCAGAAAGCAGGAGATTGGTGCCAGCGCCAAGCACTTTCAATAATGGCCTCAAGATCAGTCCAGATCGGTGTCCATCCCAGCGTATCGCGCGCCTTGCGTCCTGATGCCACCAAGCTGGCCGGATCGCCTTCCCGCCGTGACGCCACCTCAAAAGGCACGTTACGTCCCGTAACCCGCGCCGCCGCATCGATCACCTGACGCACGGAAAATCCCTGTCCGTTGCCGAGATTGAATGTGTGGGCACCAGGATTGTCTTTAAGGTAGTTCAATGCTGATAGATGAGCTTGCGCCAAATCCTCCACATGTACGTAGTCGCGTACGCAGGTGCCATCCAGCGTGGCGTAGTCATCGCCAAACACCTTCAGCGAACCACCGGTGCCTAACACGGATTTGAGTACGTTGGGGATCAGATGGGTCTCGCATGCATGCGCCTCACCAATGCGCGCATCGAGAGTAGCACCAGCGGCATTGAAATAGCGCAGCGCCACTGAGCGTAGACCATAGGCCTGTCCCGCGTCAGCCAGGATGCGCTCGACCATCAGTTTACTAGCCCCATAGGGATTGATGGGCGCCTTAGGGTGATCCTCACTAATCAACTCCGACTGCGGCTGACCGAATACCGCTGCAGTGGAGGAAAATACCAGCAGTTCCACTCCGTGCCGACGCATCGCCTCTAGCAAGTTAAGCGTGCCAGTCACGTTATTGGCATAGTAGGCATACGGATCTGTCACCGACTCTCCTACCAGCGAGCGTGCACAGAAATGCATCACCGCATCGAAATGCCGGCTTGCGAACACGGGCTGCAGATCCGCCGGCACCATTAGGTCGGCCTCCAGAAGTTCGCCCCACTGCACTGCACCACGATGTCCGGTGGAGAAATTGTCTAGCACTACCACCTCATGTCCATGCTCAGATAGCCATCGCACCATATGACTACCGATGTAGCCAGCACCGCCGCATACCAGAATTTTCATTGTGCTGCTGTTTCCTTGGCTATTGATGACTTCTTGCATCTGCCTTCAACATGGCAGTTTTTCTCCAACCACCCACTTCACGCCCTCGCGCCAGTCCGGCAGCACAATGCCGAAGTCATCCTGCAGCCGGGCCGTGTCCAGGCACGAGTACCCCGGCCGCCGCGCCGACGTCGGGTAGTCCGCCGTCGTGATCGGCAGCACCCGCGGCGCCTTGGTCAGTACGCCCTGCGCCACCGCCTCGGCGAAGATCGCCTCGGCAAAGCCATGCCAGCTGGTCTGCCCGCGCGCGGTCAGGTGCCAGGTGCCGGACAACTGGCCCGGATGCGCCAGCGCCTGCGCGGTGACCTCGGCGATCAGCGCCGCCGGCGTCGGCGTGCCGACCTGGTCGGCCACCACCGTCAGTTCCTCGCGCTCGGCGCCCA
>NZ_JAJOZS010000028.1 GCF_021168555.1 Stenotrophomonas sp. MMGLT7
CAGCCGCGTCTGCTGCTCCAGGCCGGCCAGCACACCCAGGGCCGCGCGCATGCTCTCCTTCATGTACTACCGCTCCTTGTCCCTGCAGCCCGTTGCAATCAACACCGGGCGCGTCAACTTTATGGCGTGAGAAAGGTATCAGAAGTGCGCAAGGCAAGCATCCTTGCGCCCTCCGGACTGCGGCATGGCGAACGGAAACGGGGATCTTCCGGCATCGCCCCGATGCCGGTCCGGCCTCAGGATTCCTTGCGGCGCGCCTCGATCAGGTCCAGGTTGCGCACCAGCCGCCGCGACAGCTCGTCGGAGATCTGCCGGTGGCGCGCCAGCCGGAACAGCTCGTCGCGCTCGGCCTGCAGGCCGGCACGGCGGAACTGGAGCAGCGCGTCCTCCAGCAGGCGCGCCTGCGCCGGGTCGGTCTCGGTCTTGTCGATGCGGTCGAGGTGGCGCTGGTAGAGCTGGCTGACGCGGCTGGCGGCCTCGTTGTAGATGTCCACCTGCACGCCGCGCTCGACCAGTTGCTGGCGCAGCTTCTCCACTGCGGCCAGTGCCGCCTTGGACGCGGCGCGTTCGGCCAGGTCCTCTTCCTTGCGGTGCTCGGGTTCGGCCGGCATCTCCAGGTTGCGCAGCAGCCGCGGCAGCACCAGGCTGGCCACCAGCAGCGAGACCAGGATCACCGACGAAGCCAGGAAGATGGCCAGCTCGCGGGCCGGGAAGGCGTCGCCGCTGGGCAGCGCCAGCGGCAGCGTCATCACGCCGGCCAGGGTGATCGCGCCGCGCACGCCGGCCAGCGAGGTCGCCACCACGATGCGCCACGACGGGCTCACCGCCTGTTCGCCGCGGTAGCGCGCCTTGAGCAGGTTCCAGCGCAACGACAGCCACACCCAGACGAAGCGCAGCGCCGCCAGCGCCAGGTTGAGCGCCAGCACGTACACCAGCAGCCACCACGGCGACAGGTGGCCGGCCTGGTCGACATTGTGGATGGCACCCTGGACGATGCCCGGCAACTGCTCGCCCAGCAGCACGAAGATGATGCCGTTGAAGGTGAACTGCACCGTGTCCCACACCGCCGAGCGCTGCACGCGCATGCTGCCGGGCGCGCGGCCGCTGAGCTCGACATAGCTCATGGTGATGCCGGCCGCCACCGCGGCGAGGATGCCGGAGGCGTTGAACGCCTCGGCCAGCAGGTAGGCCGCGAAGGGCGTGAGCAGGTTGACCAGGATCGCCGCGCCCGGCTCCTCGCCGAAGCGCCGCCAGATGGTGCGCTGGACCAGGCTGACCGCCAGCGTGGTGCCCACGCCCAGCGCCAGGCCGACCAGCGCCACCCACAGGAAGGTCAGCGAGGCCGAGGCCAGCGAGAAGGCGCCGGTGAGCGCCGCGGCCACGGCGAACTGGAAGCACACCAGGCCCGAGGCATCGTTGAGCAGCGACTCGCCTTCGAGGATGTGCATCAGCCGCTTCGGAATCGGCACCTTGGAGGCGATGGCCGATACCGCCACCGGGTCGGTCGGCGACACGATCGCCGCCAGCGCGAACGCCACTGCCAGCGGCATGACCGGGATCATCCAGTGGATCAGGAACCCGGCGCCGATCACGGTGAACACCACCAGCCCCAGCGCCAGTTCCAGGATCGCGCCCTTGTCTCGGAACAGGCCCTGCTTGGGGATGCGCCAGCCGTCCAGGAACAGCAGCGGCGGCAGGAACAGCAGGAAGAACAGTTCCGGGTCCAGCGTGTAGCCCTTGTTGAACACGCCGGCGATCACCGCGCCCAGCGCGATCTGCACGAGCGGCAGCGGCAGCGAGAAGGGAACGATACGGACCAGATATCCACTGACGGCCACCGCCAGCAGCATCGCCAGGACAACGTCGATCGAATGCATGCCTAATCCATGGGAGCGCCGGCCGTGGACACGGGCGCGACCAACGCGGCCGGCGGGGAGGATGCAAGCAAAGCGCATGGACGGCGCAATGTCCAGCAGGCCGACGCGGCGCGGGAAACGCTGCCGTGCCCTGCCCCCCGGCCATCGTCGTACTGATCATCGACACATGCCCCGGTGCCGGCGCATGGCCGCACTGCTAAGACGATTTCACCCGGCGCGCCATCGCCCTGGCACGGTCGCCGGTGCCGGACCCGGAGGTGGCGCAGACAGGCGCATCGGACCTTCGGAACGAACCACAGCTTGCTTGACGCCAGGCCGGTCAGGCCGGCGCCAGCAGGCGCTCCACCCAGTCGCGGAAATCGGCGCGCATCTGCGGATTGAGGGCATGCTCCTCGTCGTAGGCACGCAGTTCGTGGGCCACGCCGAAGTGGCGCAGGCGCTCGGCCGAGCGCTCAGCCAGCGGGAACGGCAGCTTGCCGTCGCGGCGGCCATGCATCACCAGCGCCTGCAGGCCGTGGGCTCCGGCGTCGGCCGGCACCAGCGGCTCGATTTCCGGCAGGATGCGGCCGCTGAGGATGGCCAGGCCGGCGACGCTGCCCGGCGAGGTCAGGCCGACGCTGGCGCTCATGATGCCGCCCTGGCTGAAGCCGGCGATCGCGGTCCGTGCCGGCGCCAGCCCCAGGCGTTGCTGCTGGCCGGCGACGAAGCCGATCAGCAGGTGCCGGCTGGCCTCGGCCTGGCGCGGATCGATCACCGGCCCGTGCGGGCCGAACTGCACCTGGAACCAGCCGAAGGCCCCGGCCGCGAACGCCAGCGGCCCGCGCGGCAGGATCACGTGCAGCGCCGGATCCTGCTCCATCGCCACCGCGGCCAGGCTCTGCTCGCTGGCACCGACCCCGTGCAGCAACAGCAGCAGCCCGCGCGCGGCCCCGTCGGCCGTACGCTCGACGAAGGTCAGCGGTGCGCTGCTCATGCGGCCAGCTCCCGTTGCCGGGCACCGTCGAAACGGTAGATGTCCATCGCCAGGATGCCCATGTCGACGCCGGCGTCGATGCGCCGCGCACCGAGCCCGCCTTCTCCGGCCGCCCCCATCGCGAAGTACAGCGGCAGCAGGTGCTCGTCGGTGGGATGCGCACGCTCGGCGTACGGCGCCTGCCGGCGATAGTCGAGCAGCGCGGGCATGTCGTCGGCCACCAGTGCCTGTTCGATCCATTCGACGAAGGGCTGCACGTACGGTGCCTCGCGGCCCTCGCCGTAGCCGCCGCGCCAGTCGTGCAGGTTGTGGGTGATGCTGCCCGAACCGACCAGCAGCACGCCTTCCTCGCGCAGCGGCGCCAGTGCCCGGCCGAGCGCCAGCTGGTGCCGCGGGCCGAGTTCGGGCTGGATCGACAGCGGCACCACCGGAATGTCGGCATCCGGGTACAGCAGGCGCAGCGGCACCCAGACGCCATGGTCCAGGCCGCGCTGTTCGTCCAGGTGCGGATGCAGGCCCGCCTGCTCGAGCAGGCGATGGACATGCCGGGCCAGCGCCGGCTCGCCCGGCGCGGCGTATTCCAGTTCGTACAGTGCGGTGGGAAAACCGCCGAAGTCGTGGACGGTCTTCGGCCGCGCCGCGCCGCCCACCAGCGGCCGGCGACCCAGCCAGTGCGCGGAGGCGACGACGATCGCCCGCGGCCGCGGCATCGCCGCGGCCAGCTCGGCCAGGCGCGGCCCGACCTTGCCCGGGCGCAGCGCCGTCATCGGCGAACCGTGCGAGATGTAGAGGGAAGGAAGACGCGACATGACAGTCTCCGATGGTCGGAATGGGATTCCCAGCGTTGCGGCCGGGGGCGGCAGCGGCGGCGACGGCGGCAAAGCCTCGCCGCTGCGACAGGTGCGCTCGCCGAATGGCCTGAGCTAGACCGCTGCGATCACTTGCCGGACGGCCTCAACGCCAAGGCGCCGTCGCCGAGCAGGCACTGCGCCACCAGTGCGACCGCCCAGAAGGCGGGATATTCCCAGCCGCCACCGGCGTTGGCGAAACCGAAGCCATTGGCGCCATGCACGCTGACGATGGTTCCCAGCAGCAGCGGCACGCCCAGCAGCGCCAGCCATCGCGCATGGATGCCCAGGACCAGGGCGACGCCCAGCAGCAGTTCCAGGGCCATGGCGACGTAGGCCAGTCCGCCCGGCAGGCCCAGCGACTGGAAATAGCCCACGGTGCCGGCCGGGGTGAAGACCAGCAGCTTGGTCAGGCCGTGCACCAGGAACAACACGCCCAGGGTGATGCGCAGCAGCGCGATGCCGTAGGCCGTGGTGCGAGGGGAGACGGTGGAGTTCATGGCAGGTTTCTCGGATGAAGTGGGCTTCCGGGTAGCTTATTGACATCCACAATGAGATAAATACAAGAAATAACCAATGTTCTTTGCAGGAAACGGAATAAATGGACACCCTGGAAGCCATGCGCATCTTCGTGGCGGTGGCCGAGCGCAGCGGCTTCAGCGCCGCCGCTGACGCGCTCGATCTCTCCACCGCCAGCGTCACCCGCCAGGTGGCCGCCCTCGAGAGGCGCCTGGGCACGCGCCTGCTCAACCGCACCACCCGCCGGGTGAGCCTGACCAGCACCGGCGCGACCTACTACCAGCGCGCCGTGCAGCTGCTGGCCGAACTGGACGACCTGGAAGCGGCCATCGGCGCGCAGGCGCTGGTGCCGTCCGGGCTGCTGCGGGTCAATGCACCGGTGAGCTTCGGCATCGCCCGGCTCGGTCCGCTGCTGGCCGGGTTCCGCCAGCGCTACCCGCAGGTGCGGCTGGACCTGTCGCTGTCCGACCGCCTGGTGGACATGGTCGAGGAAGGCTTCGACGTGGCGATCCGCATCGCCCGCAACCCCTCGCCCGCACTGATCGCACGCAAGCTGGCCGAGGCCCGGCTGGAACTGTGCGCGGCGCCGGACTACCTCGCCCGCGCCGGTACCCCGCGATTGCCGGAGGACCTGGCCGGCCACCAGTGCCTGGCCTACAGCTACTGGTCCGGCGGCGACGAATGGCAGCTGCAGGGAGCGGACGGCGAGCACGCCGTGCGCATCGGCGGCGGCCTGCGCGCCAACAACGGCGACGTGCTGCGCGAGGCGGCGCTGGCCGGCATGGGGGTGATCCTGCAGCCCGACTTCCTGGTCGAGCGGGACCTGGCCAGCGGCGCGCTGGTACGCGTGCTGCCCGGCTACACGGCGGCGCCGATCGGCATCCACGCCGTGTACACCAGCCGCAGCCACCTGGCGCCGAAGGTGCGCAGCTTCATCGACTACCTGGTCGAAAGGCTGGCCCCGGATGCACCGCCCGCAGCGGCCGGCGGATACCGGCGCCCCAGCGCGTAGCGCGGGCGAGGCCAAGGGCCGCAGGCGGGAACGACGGCCATGGCGGCGTCCCGCCGTCCCGGTGCACTGCGCGGACCCGGACTACTGCGGATTGCCTGCCCGGACGCTGCTGCCGGCCACGCGCCCGGACGAGCCCGACGCCTGTACCCATCCGCCATTGACCGGCCCCGCGCACTCGCGCAGATGGTCGATGAACACCCGCAGCTTGGGCGGCAGGTGTTCGCGTGCCGGATAGTAGATGTGCCAGCCGGGGAACGGTGCCTGCCAGTCGTCGAGTACCCGCTGCAGCCGCCCGGCCGCCACGTCGGCGGCGACCTGCCACTCGAACACCTGCCCCAGCCCCAGTCCCCGGCGCAGCGCGCTCAGGCCGATCTCGCTGTCGTTGACCACCAGCCGCCCGTCCACCTGGACCTCGAAGTCGCGGCCGTCGCGGGTGAACTCCCAGGGCTGGATGCGGCCGTTGCTGCGGCGATAGCGGATGCAGTCGTGGCCAACCAGCTCGGCCGGCGCGCGCGGCGGCGGATGGCGGCCGAAGTAGTCCGGCGTGGCGACGATGGCCTGGCGCTGCGCCGGCCCGATCGGTACCGCCACCATGTCGCGGGCCAGGCACTCGCCCAGGCGGATGCCGGCATCGAAACCGCCGTCGACGATGTCGGCCAGGGTGCGGTCGACGAACAGCTCGACCTTCACGTCCGGGTACTTCGCCAGGAACCCCGGCAGGTGCGGATCGACCAGTTGCTCGGCGGCCACCGCCGGCAGGTTGATGCGCAGGTTGCCCGAAGGCCGGCCGCGCAGGTAGTCCAGGTCGGCGAAGGCCGCATCGATCTGCTGCAGCCCGGGCGACACCTGCCGCAGGAAGCGCTCGCCATGCTCGGTCAGGCCGACCCGGCGCGTGGTGCGGTTGAGCAGGCGCACGCCGAGCTGTGCCTCCAGTGCGCGCACCGTCTGCGACAGCGCCGATGGCGAGACCTCCAGCTCGGCCGCCGCGCGAGTGAAGCTGCCATGGTGGGCGACGCGGGCGAAGGCCACGACCGCCGGCAGGGGATTGGCCGCCATTGTTTAGTCCAGCTTAAAGGAGGATCCCCATTCTGGGGATTTATCGCCACAGTCGCCAGCCACAGAATGGTCGCCATCCCCCGCAACGAGAACTCCCGTGCAACTGAACGACTATCGCCTGCTCGGCCGCTCCGGCCTGCGCGTCAGCCCGCTTTCCCTGGGTACGATGACCTTCGGCAAGGACTGGGGCTGGGGCGCCGACGAGGACGACGCCCGTCGCCAGTTCGACCTCTATATCGATGCCGGCGGCAACTTCATCGACACCGCCAACATCTACACCAACGGCAACTCGGAGACGCTGCTGGGCAAGTTCGCCGCCGGCCGCCGCGACCGCCTGGTGATTGCCAGCAAGTACACCCTCAACCCGTTCCCCGGCGATCCCAACGGTGGCGGCAACCACCGCAAGAACCTGATGCAGTCTGTCGAGGCCAGCCTCAGGCGCCTGGGCACCGACTACCTGGACCTGCTCTACCTGCACATCTGGGACGGCACCACCCCGGTGGAGGAGATCATGCGCGGCTTCGACGACCTGGTGCGCGCCGGCAAGATCGTCTACGCCGGCATCTCCGACACGCCGGCCTGGCAGGTGGCGCGGATGCAGACCCTGGCCGAGCTGCGCGGCTGGTCGCCGCTGGTGGCGCTGCAGATCGAATACAGCCTGGCCCAGCGCACGGTCGAGCGCGACCTGGTGCCGATGGCGAACGCGCTGGGCCTGTCGGTGCATGCCTGGTCGCCGCTGGCGATGGGCGTGCTCACCGGCAAGTACACCCGTGCCGACCTGGAGCGCACCCGTGCGCAGGGTGCCGGCACCTCGCCCGGCGGCGACGGCGGCCGCGGCGCGGTGGCCTATTCGCACGACATGCTCGACGAGCGTACGCTGGGGATCGGCGAGGTGGTCAAGGCGGTCGCCACCGAGAGCGGACACTCGCCGGCACAGGTAGCGCTGGCCTGGCTGCTGCAGCGTCCCGGCGCACCGATCCCGATCGTCGGCGCACGCACGCCCGCGCAGCTGCAGGACAACCTCGGCGCGCTGCAGGTGGCGCTCGACAGCGAGCACCTTCGGCGGCTGGACGAGGCCAGCGCAGTGGAACTGGGCTTCCCGCACGACTTCATCCGCGGCCCGATCCCGCAACAGCTGGTGTTCGGCGGTACCCGCGTGCAGCCGCGCTGATGGCGTACGTCCTTCTTCCGTTGGGGTGAAGGCGTGTTGCCTGCAAGCCGCTGGCTGGCACACGCGTGAACACCTGGTGCGCTGCGCCGGATCAGCGGCGAAGCGCCGGATAAGAAGGGGTACGCACGAAACCCTCGTGCAGCCGAAACGACACGCAGGGTGTCCCCCGTACCCTCGACTCCACTCCCTCTCCCGATGGGCAGAGGGACTTCCATTTCCTTCCAGGAGATCTCACATGAAGACCCGAACTCTCGGCCGCAACGGTCCGGAAGTTTCCGCCCTCGGCCTCGGCTGCATGGGCATGAGCGCGTTCTACGGCGACCGCAGCGACGAGGCCGGCTCCATCGCCGTGATCCACCGTGCGCTGGAACTCGGCCTCACCCTGCTCGACACCGCCGACATGTACGGCCCGCACACCAACGAGCGACTGGTGGGCAAGGCGATCGCCGGCAAGCGCGACGCGGTGTTCCTGGCCACCAAGTTCGGCATCAAGCTCGACCCGGACGACCCCGCGGCGCGCGGCGTCGACGGCCGCCCGGAGTACGTGCAGTCCGCCTGCGAGGCCAGCCTCAAGCGCCTGGGCGTGGACCACATAGACCTGTACTACCAGCACCGCGTCGATCCCGATGTGCCGATCGAGGACACCGTCGGCGCGATGGCGCGGCTGGTCGAGCAGGGCAAGGTGCGCTTCCTCGGCCTGTCCGAGGCCGCGCCGGCCACGATCCGCCGCGCCCACGCCGTGCATCCGATCACCGCCTTGCAGACCGAGTACTCGCTTTGGTCGCGCGAGCCCGAGGAGAACGGCGTGCTCGCGACCGTACGCGAACTGGGCATCGGCTTCGTGCCGTACTCGCCGCTGGGCCGCGGCTTCCTGACCGGTGCGATCGCCTCGCCGGAGGATTTCGATGCCGACGACTACCGCCGCCATTCGCCGCGCTTCCAGGGCGAGAACTTCGCCCGCAACCTGCAATTGGTCGAACAGGTGCGCGAGCTGGCGGCGGCCAAGGGCATCACCGCCGGCCAGCTGGCGCTGGCATGGGTGCTGGCGCAGGGCCAGGACCTGGTGCCGATCCCCGGGACCAAGCGCATCAGGTACCTGGAGGAGAACCTGGGCGCACTCGACGTGACGCTGGATGCCGCGGACCTGGCGCGCATCGATGCGGTGTTCCCGTCCGGCGCCGCCGCCGGCACGCGCTACCCGGAAGCGATGATGAGCCACGTCGATCGCTGACGGCACGCCGCCTGGCCGCCCTCCGGGGCCGGCCAGGCCGGACACGGCCGCAACTTGCGGCCGTGTCCGCAAGCCAGTTCCCGCTCGCTCCGGGTCCGGGCACTCGGAGAACCCGCCCGCCGATCAGGGCCAGCTTCGCAACGTCGCCGGTGCACGTCCCATCCGGGCGCAGGCGCGCGCCGCCAGGCCATCGGGCAGCGCGATGCGGAACAGCGGCGCCGATGTCCGCAGCAGCCGCGCCGCGATGCGTGCGCTGCCACGCCTGGACAGTGAGAGCTCCAGCATGTCGCCTGCCCATCCGGGCAGCAGCGCGATACCGGCGCCGAGGAATACGTCGCGCGAAAGCCGCGGCGCCGGAACCGGGAGCCGCACATCGAACAGGACATCCAGCACTTCGCGCGAACGCTCATCCACCTGCAGCGTCGGCCGCACCGCAGCGAAATAGTCGTGCACCTCGGCCTCGCTGCGCGGCACCGCGCGTGCACCCAGCATCTCGGCCACGCGGCACGTCTCGTCGTAGTAGGCGTCGGCGATCGCCGCGGGAACGTCGCGGCAATAGCGTCGGCAGCCGTGCAGGAAGCCGTACGCCTCGGTCACGTGCACCCACGTCAGCAGCCCGGGATCGTCGGCCGAATACGCCCGCCCGTCGGCCGCATGCCCGGCCACCTGCGCATGCACGGCCGCCACGCGCCGGATCAACGCCAACGCGGTCTCCCGCGGCGCATAGGTGGTGCCTGCGACGAAGCTGGTCGTCCTGCGCAGCCTGCCGACCAGATCCTCGCGGAAGCGCGAATGGTCCCACACCCCGGCCAGCGCCAACGGGTGCAGCACCTGCAGCATCAGCGCACACAGGCCTCCGGCCAGCATGCCGGGAAACTCCGAGTGGATCCGCCAGGTCACGCTGTCCGGGCCGAAAAGCCCCGGATCCCCGGGCGGCGAATCGTAGTCGATCCCGCTCTGCCCGCGCGGGAAGGCACGCAGCACCCAGTTCCGCAGCGGCGCGGCGATCATGGAAGGCAGGCGGTCGGGCATGGGCGGCATCGCCTCCCATTCTGTACCTCGCATCGGCTTCGGCAACGGCAACGAAGCGGAAAACGTTGTGCACGCGCAGCAAACCCTGTCTCCGATCCGGGAGCAAAAGGCCATCGATGCGGGCCGATCACGGGTTCATGCGCCCATTCATCTCATTGCTCACGGCCACTGCACGCAGGCGCCGGGGCGATGTGCTAGAACCGGCCCATATGCCGTTGTCGCCTCAGGTACTACCCCCATCCGCAAGGAGCCCGTCATGATCACATTGTTCAAGGGGTTGGGATTGTTGCTGAAGGAGAATGCGCTGAACCGCGCGCCGTTCGAGGAGCAGGTTCGCCACTGGAAGCAGATCGGCGAGCAGGAACTGCTGGACGAGGTCGACCTGCTCGCCCGTGCCAAACGCCAGTGGGTGGTCGCCTCGATCATCGGCTGGCAGGCCATCTCGCTGATCCTGCTGGGCGTGATCGTCGACCAGCTCTGGCAGCACGACTACCACATCACCTTCGCCCGCGTGGTGATCGTCTTCACCTCATGGGTATCGATCCTGTTCGTGATGTGGTTCATCGCCGACATGTTCGATCACCAGGCCGGCTTCGAACGCTGGCTCACCGCATTCAACAGCCGCGAACCGCTCTCGGCCGACGCCGACACCGTCGAATGCGTGGCCGACGCGCTGGCCATGGCCCGCCACTATCCCGAAGTGCTGGCCTACAAGCAGGCCGTCACCGCCAAGCGCCGCCTGCGCCATGCCGACATCCACATCATGCGCGAGATGGGCCGGCTGAGGCAGCACACGGAACTGGTCAACGCCCTCAACCATTTCGACGGCAGCCCCGCGATGCACGCGGCTTGACTGTCCAAGGCAGGGCGGGTGGTCCCCAAGCTGCCGGCAACCCCAACGTGGCCGGTACCAGCCGCTGCCGGACTGGTGTCGGTTCGCCAGCCGCTCCCGACACCGCGCGGGAGATGTGCATCCTCCCCCCGTATCGGCAGGCAATCGTCCCGAGCTAGGGACAGATCCCCGCCTGATCCCGCAGCCGACGCCTGAGTCCGGCTTCTGCTCGGAGGCGGCGACACCGGCATGGATTGCGTGCGCAGCGCGATCCGCCTGGGTGCGGCCAAGGTCACCTGCGCCTATCGCCGGGACGAGCAGAACATGCCGGGATCTGCGCGCGAGGTAGCGAACGCGCGTGAGGAAGGGGTGCGTTTTCTGT
>NZ_JAJOZS010000029.1 GCF_021168555.1 Stenotrophomonas sp. MMGLT7
CGCCGCTGCCTGGCTGCGCCGCGACACCGGCGGCGGTCCGCGCCGCATCGCGCGCGACCCCGGCCGCACCTGCCTGCGCCGCGGCCGCGGCACCGGACGCAGCCGTCTCGCGCGGGCCGGCTGCCGAGGCGGCGGCGATGGCGGCGCGCTGCCCGGCGGACGGTGGCCGCTCGGCATCGGCATCGGTCGCCTGCGACCCCGCCTGCGCCGAGCCGGGGAGCGGCGCTGCGGGCGACGTGGCGCCGGCCACCGTGGCCGCAGCCGCTCCCACCGATGGAACATGCCCGCGCTGCAACAACAACGCGGCCACCAGCAGCAATGCCGCCGCCAGCGGGAACAGCCACAGCCGCCGCTCCAGCCGCGGCACCGGCACCGGTGGCGGCTCGATCGCGGCGGCCAGCGCCCGCTCGATCCACGGCAATGCGTCCTGCACGGCCGCGTCGCGGAACGGATCGCGGTTGCGCTCGTGCACGAACTGATCGGCAGCGCTGATGCGATCCCTGGCGCCGACGTGGCCGTCGACCAGCGCCAGCGCCGCGCGGCGGTCGTCACGCCGGCGGGACAGCAGCACGCCCTGCACGATCGCCGCCACCAGCACCGGCAACAGCAGGCAGCCCGCCAGCATCCAGCGGGCATCGACGACGGCGAAGCCTGCCGCCAGCAACGCCAGCAGCGGCACGACCACGGTGGAGGCCAGCGCCCAGGCCCTGGCCCGCCGCCATGCCGAACGACGCGCGCGCCGCGACAGCACGCGCTGGCCGGCACGCGCCAGGGCGTCCAGTCGCCGCTCGATCCGCTCGTCGAACCCTGCAGGGGCCTCAGCCATCGTCCACGACTACATCAATCAGACAGGCGAGCATTTCACCTCAGCACACTTGCGCGAACCTTACCCCTGCCGCCGGCCGGCGCAGGCAGGCGGCCGGCCCGCGGCTGCACGCGCGGCCGGCATGCAAGGCTGATGCAAGGTTGCCATGCGTCAATCCTCGCGGCCCGATCGCCAGGAGCAAGCCGTTGAACCGTGTGCAGAAGTCCGTTCTTTCCCTGTTGCTGGTCGGCGTCGCCCACGCCGCGCCGATGCCTGCGGCGGCGGCCGCGCCGGAGCGTCCCGCCGGCCGGATCGACATCGATCACCATGTATTCACCCTGCCCAACGGCCTGACCACCATCGTCCATAGCGACCACAGCCTACCAACCGTCTTCGTCGGCGTGTGGTACCGCGTCGGCTCCAAGGACGAACCCGAAGGCAAGACCGGCTTCGCCCACCTGTTCGAGCACCTGATGTTCCAGGAGACGGTGAACCGCAGGAGCGAGTACTTCCTGCCGCTGGACAAGGCCGGCGCCTCGGACATGAACGGCACCACCGACGTGGACCGCACCAAGTACTACCAGACCGTGCCGAGCAACGCGCTGGACCTGGCGCTGTGGATGGAATCGGACCGCATGGGCTACCTCGGCAGCAGTATCACCCAGCAGGAGCTGGACGAACAGCGCGCCGTGGTGAAGAACGAGAAGCGCCAGGACGAGCTGAACGGCGGCGACAAGGCGCTGGAGTTCTACCGGCAGAACTTCTATCCCAAGGGCCACCCCTACGCGCACTCGACCATCGGCTCGATGGAGGACCTGGACCGGGCCTCGCTGGACGACGTCAAGCAATGGTTCGAGGACTACTACGGCGCCTCCAACGCAGTGCTGGTGCTGTCCGGCGACGTCGATGTGGAAACCGCACGGCAGAAGGTCGCGCACTACTTCGCCGACGTTCCGGCCGGCAAGCCGGCGGCGCGGCTGGAGCAGTGGGTACCCGATTTCCCGCAGGTCAAGCGCGACGTGATCTACGGCGACGGCCCGGTCGCCAACCTGCGCCGCAACTGGCCGCTGTCCAACGACGATCCCAGGGAGATCACCCTGCTGCAACTGGCCGCCGGCACCCTGGCCGGCTCGAGCAACACCGTGCTGTACGAACTGCTGGTGGAGCGGCTGAAGCTGGCCACCCAGGTCTCGGCCAGCGTCTCCAAGAACCACCTGACCAGCACCTTCGGCATCTCCGCCACGCTCAGGCCCGGCGTGCCCCCTGAGCGGGTCGGCAAGCTGATCGACCAGACCCTGCGCGAGTACTTCGCCAAGGGGCCGCAGGACAGCCAGCGCCTGCAGGCCATCGCCCTGGGCACCGACAACGCGCTGCTGCGCTCGCTGGAAAGCAACGCCGCGATCGGCTCGATGCTGGCCGAGGGCCAGCTGTACGCCAACGACCCGCTGTTCTTCACCCGGCAGCGGCAATGGGTGCGCGAGGCCACCGCGGAGGACCTGCGCGCCGTCGCCCGCAAGTGGCTGGACAAGCCGTACTACGAGTCGCTGCTGCTGCCGTCGCCGAAGACCAGCGACGCGCGCGGCACGGTCGACCGCAGCCGCATCCCCGATCCGGGCGAGTTCAACGGCCAGGTCAAGTTCCCGGCCATCAGCGAGACGGTTCTGGCCAACGGCATGAGGCTGGTGGTGGCCGAACGCCACACCCTGCCGCTGGTCAACGCCAGCGTGCAGTTCGACACCGGCAGCGACGTCGACCGCGCCTACGCCCCCGGCATCGCCGAACAGGCCTTCCGGCTGCTGACGCTGGGTACCCGCAAGTACGACAGCAACGCGCTGATGCGCGAGATCGACCGCGTCGGCTTCTACTTCAACACCGCCGTCGGCGAGCGCCAGAGCGGCTTCAACTGGAGCAGCGCCAGCGATCGCCTGGACGACAGCTTCGCGCTGGCGTCGGAACTGCTGCGCCATCCGCTCTACCCGCAGCAGGAGATCGACCGGCGCAACGAGGATGCCGATGTCGAGGCGTACTACGACGCCTACGAGCGCAACCCGATCGATGCCGCCGGTGCGGTGTTCGCCCGCGCGCTCTGGGGCGCGGACCATCCCAACGGCCGCATCCCGACCCGCGAGCAGGGCCGCCGCGAGCATGCCCTGCAGTCCTCGCGCGAGACCATCGCCCGCTTCCACGACACCGAGCTGGGGCCGAACAACGCCACCCTCTACGTGCTCGGCGACGTCACCCTGGAGCAGGCGCGGGCCCTGGCCGAGCGCCACTTCGGCGACTGGCGCGCGGCGACCCCGACCGCGCTGCCGGACGACAGCCGGCCGGCACCGCGCGGCACCGGCTCCCGGGTGATCCTGATCGACGCCCCCGGCGCAGCGCAGAGCAGCATCATCGCCGGACATCTGGTGGCGCCGTTCGACAAGGACACCGCCGCGATCGAGTCGCTGATGAACGCCGCACTGGGCACCAGCTTCCACAGCCGCCTGAACATGAACCTGCGCGAGGACAAGGGCTGGACCTATGGCTTCAGCGCCGGGGTATCCAACACCCCGGAGGGACCGCGGGTCTTCGCCGCCAGCGGCACGCTGCAGTCCGACAGGACCGCGCGGGGCATGCTCGAGATCAGGAAGGAGATCGCCGACTACGTCGGCACGCGCCCGCCGACCGAGGCCGAACTCGAACGCGACCGCACATCGGCCATCCGCGCCATCCCTTCCGGCTTCGCCAGCGGCGGTGCGTTCCTGGCATCGATGATCAGCTCGCGCTCCTACGGCCTGCCGTATACCCGCGCCGAAGGGGCGATGCAGCGATTGTCCGAGGTCGACCTGGAGCAGGTCAGGCAGGCCGCACGCGCCACCTACAAGCCCGACGACCTGACCTGGGTGGTGGCCGGCGACCTGAAGGCGATCGAGCAGGACATCCGTGCGCTCGGCCTCGGCCCGGTCGAGGTCTGGGACGTCTACGGCAACCGGGTGCGCTGAAGCCCCGGGGCCACGCCGCTGCGCGGGACGTGCCCGCGCGCTCGTAGAGCCGAGCAAGCTCGGCTGGGGCGTTCCCGGTGGAGCCTCGGCCGAGCAAGCTCGGCTCCACGCAAACGCGGCGCTCAGTCCACGTGTTCGAAGTGCAGCGTGAACACCGCCCCGCCGCCGGCCGCGTTGTCGGCGCGGATCCCGGCCCCGTGCAGCACCGCCACCGCCTTGACGATCGCCAGCCCCAGCCCATGGCCGTTGCGGTTGGGCGGGAACTTCGCGAACGGTTCGAACAGCGTGGACAGGTTCTCCTCGGGAATGCCCGGGCCGAAGTCCCGCACCGACAGCCGCCCGTCGCCATCGAGCGCCAGGACCACGCGGCCGCCGTCGGGCGAGAACGAGATCGCGTTGTCGACCAGGTTGGCGATGGCCACCTCGATCAGGCCGGCATCGCCGACGATCCGCTGCGTCGGCACCGCGCTTTCCAGCTGCAGCGCGATGCCGCGCACCTCGGCCAGCAGTTCGCGCTCGGCGATCACCTTCCTGCAGGCGGCGACCAGGTCCACCAGCGTATCCAGCCTGCGGTCGCTGTTGATGCTCATCAGCTTGAGCAACTGGTTGGCCAGGCTGGTCAGGCGGCCCACGTCGCCGACCAGCTTGTCCTTGACCGGGCCGTCGCCGAGCATTTCCAGGCGGGTGCGCAGCACCGTCAGCGGCGTGCGCATCTCGTGCGCGGCGGTGGACAGGAAGAAATCGCGCCGCTTCTGCGCCTCGTCCACCTTCGAGATCATCTCGTTCACCGCCTTCACCAGCGGCACCACCTCGCTCGGCAAGCCCTTCTCCGGCAGCTTCCGCTCCAGGTTCTTCGGGTCGAATGACTTGGTCACCGCGGTGATGCGCCGGATCATCACCACGTTGATCATCACGATCAGGGTGAAGATAAGGAACATGCCAGCGCCGGCCAGCACCAGGCCGCGGCTGCCCGACCACACCCACTGCGGGTAGTAGCGCGCCAGGCTGGCGTCCAGGTCCAGCGGGTGCTGCAACCCCGAGTACTCGTAGTAGTTGAGCTGGCCGTTGCAGTCGATGTAGCTGACGGAACCCTGGCCGTCGTCGCCGTCCAGTGCGTTCCCGACCTGGGTGCACAGGTCCGGGTAGGCCGAGCGCCTGCGCAGGCGGGTGATCTCGTCGAGCTGCATCTTCCGGTAGTAGGAATCCGCGCCGCTGCCGAACTCGCGGTCGTCGATCCTGAGGTAGTAGCGGAACCGCGGGTTCCGCTCCCGCACCTGCCGCAGCAGCGGGCTCGCCTCGAGCGGGGCGACGTCGCCACCGCTGCGGCTGTCCTGGATGAACCGGCTCAGGGTCCGCACCACCTCGCTGCCGGTCAGCAGCAGCGGATCGCCGTCGGTGGCCGGCGTCGACTCCAGGATCGGGCGGACGCCGAGGTAGTACACCATCCCGCCGATGAAGATCACGGTCAGCAGGGTCATCTGCCCCAGCATCGATTTGTACATCCAACTGAGCGGCTTCTGTCTCACTGCGTCTCTCGCATGGTCCCGGCTGCTTCGCGAACGGAGGCGGATGCCGCGGCCGGCGACGGCGGCCGGCCTGCCGCCAGGGCACCGCGCCGCGATGGCGCCGCTTCCCCACCGCGCGCCTTCCCGGCTGCGACTCGCGACAAGATGCCTGTTTGCCGCGCCGCGGTCGAGAGGGGGCTGGCCGAGCAGTGGTCGCGCCACGCGCGCAAGGGCCACGGCAGCGGACGCGCCGCACGCCTGCACTTCCCGGTCGCGGCGAGGCCCGGCGTAAGGTCCATGCAAGGTTCATGACGTAACTATGAATCGCCGGCCGAGGCACGGGGAACAAGCTTTCGGACGGACAGCCCGGAGGGCCACTCCGGGCCATGCGGTCATGCCGTGGCATTGCGCTCAACCCAAGCCGCAATGGCACGCACAATGGCAAGCGGACGCGGGAGGCGTAGCTGCCGGAAGCACGTGGTGTTGCCAGTGAGTCACTACCCCCATCGAGCCCGGAAACACGAGGAGATCATCCTTTGAACACCCAGAAGTTCCCGCTGTCCCTGCTGGCCGTCGCATTGTACGGCGTCATGTCGTCCGCATGGAGCCAGGCGATCGATACGACCTCCCCGGCCCAGGACCAGGCCGGCGAGACGGCAACCGGCCAGGAAGGGAACGAGGAGGATCCTGCCCGGTTCGCCGACGTCTCGACCTCGCTGGACCGCGTCGAGGTCACCGGCAGCCGCCTGCAGCACGGCAACATCACCTCGCGCGTGGTCATCATCGACCAGGAGGAGATCAAGTCGCGCGGCGTCACCAGCGTGGAGGAACTGGTGCGCACGCTGCCGCAGAACCTGGCGACCATCGGCGACATCACCAACGATCGCAGCCGGGGGCCGCTGTCGAGCAGGGAGAAAGCCAGCGTCTCGGCCATCGGCACGCTCGGCGTCTCCGCCGCCAACCTCGGCGGCGTCGGCGCCGGCAAGACGCTGGTGCTGGTCAACGGCCGCCGCGTCGCCGGCGCCGCCGGCATCGAGGACGGCTTCGCCAACCTCAACGGAATCCCGTTGAGCGCGGTGGAGCGGGTCGAGATCAACCTGGACGGCGCCTCGGCGGTCTACGGCGCCGACGCCATGGGCGGCGTGATCAACTTCATCCTGAAGAAGAACCACGTCGGCAGCACGCTCAGCGTGCAGCAGGAACACTCCAGCAACGACGCCGACAGCCGCAAGATCAGCCTGTACTCGGGCTATGCCTGGAACAGCGGCAACGTCTCCATCACCCTGGACCACGGCAAGCGCAAGCCGGTCAACAACTGGAAGTCCGGCTATGTCACCGAAGACTACTCGGACTACTACGACGGAGATTCGTACTACGACAGGCGCAGCTTCGGCCGCGGCCTGCAGCCGGGCGTCATCGACCAGTCGTACGAGATCTACGACCCGGAGACCTACCGGTCCACCACCATCGCCCAGGGGCTGAGCGTCCCGGCTGGCTTCACCGGCGTGCCGACGATCGACGACTTCATCGTGCTCGGCCCCGAGGCCAAGCGCGACTTCGTTCCCAAGCTGGCCGGGCCGGAATCCGAATCCAACAGCGCCACGTTCAATTTCAGCCAGGACATCACCGACAGGCTGCGCTTCACCTTCAACGGCCTGTACAGCCGCTCGCGCAACCACCAGCAACAGACCTTCCAGAACGGCCTCACCCTGAATCTGGCTCCCGGCCAGTACTACAACCCGTTCCCGGCCTACTACTTCAACAGCTACACGCCCGGCACCACGGTCCACTACTACCCGGAGGCCGAGATCGACGCCGGCGTGCTGCAACCCGGCATCATCCGCAATACCTCCACCTCCTGGAACGCCAACGCGGCACTGAGCTACGAGTTCAACGCCGACACCCGGCTGGAGCTGGCATACACCACGTCGGCCTCGAAGACCAAGGGCTCGACGTGGAACTTCAACTCCATCGTGTCCCTGATCAGCGATCCCACCTCGCCCAACGGCGTGGCCTGCTACAGCCACGATCTCGCCTACAGCCGGCTCAGCGGCGAGGCGCTCGCACAGCGGCAGGCGCTGTTCGACATACAGTGCCGGGCCCTGACCAGCAGCGATCCGAACCTGGCGGTCAACCCGTGGAATTCGTCGGCCAACGGCAGCGGCTCGAGCATCACCGACTTCTTCTACCTGCAGCAGGAGGAGCAGCGCAATTCCCGGGTGGAAAGCTACGAACTGCGGCTCAACGGCAGCCTGTACGAACTGCCGGCCGGCAAGATCTACTACGCCGTCGGCGGCGAGTACTACGAGGACGGCGTCAGCAGCAACGAGGTCAAGAACTTCACCGGCGAGGCCGTCAGCCGCGACCGCCATGCCATGTTCGGCGAGATGACCATCCCGGTGTTCGGCAAGGACTACAGCCTGCCGGGCGTGAAGTCGCTGACCCTGAGCGCGGCCGCGCGGCGCGACACCTACAAGACCGAAGGCGCGATCGGCACCGTCGACGGCATCCCGATCGACATGGGCGGCGAGCTGGTGTACGGCAAGAACACCTTCGCCAGGACCACCCCCAGCTACGGCTTCCACTGGGAAATCAACGACGCGCTGGCCTTCAGGGCAAGGTGGTCGGAAGGATTCCAGGCCCCGCCCTACACCAACCTGTTCGACACGACCGGCACGGCGACCTACGACACCATCATCTTCAACGACCCGCTGTACGACTGCAATCCCAACTGCGACTTCCCGTGGAGCCCGAATGCCTACTACGCACCGCGCACCACGGCGCCGAATCCCGACCTGAGGCCGGAGACCTCCACCCAGCGCTCGTACAGCCTCTCCTGGCGCCCGCAGGGCGCCCTGCGCGGGCTGTCGCTGGATGCCAGCTACAGCCGCATCAAGGTCGACAACGAGTACGCCAACCTCAACGACCTGTACTCGCTGCTGCGGCAGGAGACGATCTACTCGCTCGAGCAGTTCTACCGGCGCGACGAGACCGGCAGGGTCGTCGGCATGCAGAACATGATCTTCAACATCCTCGGTTCGGAGTACGAATCGGTGACCTACGAGCTCGGCTACGCGTTCGATACCCGCTTCGGCGGCCTCGAGCCCCGGCTGACCTACCTGGACAACCTGAAGGCCGAGCGCCGGGCCTTCGCCGACAGCGATCCGGTATCCACGCTGGGACACCTGCAGGGCGTGGACGACTACAAGATCATCGGCTCGCTGCGCTGGTTCTACGGTTCCTTCAACGCCACGTTGTGGGCGTACTACACCCCGGAGTACATCAACGACTACGTGGTGAACATGTACGCCGGCGTCCTCGACCGCCCGGAATACGCCAAGACCGTCGACTCGTACCTGACCTGGGACCTGTCGCTGGCCTGGCAGATGCGCAACGACCTGCGCCTGAACTTCGTCGGCCGCAACATCTTCGACAGCGCGCCTCCGTTCGTGGTGGTCGAGACCCGGCCCTACGACACCGCCCGCTACAACGCCGCCGGGCGTACCCTGTCGCTGGAGTTGCAGTACGATTTCTGACGCGCGGGCACCGGCTCCCGGCGACGCCGATCGATGGCGTCGCCGGCGGCCGGCGGCGCCGCGACCGCGGACCCGGACCGGCAGCGGGCCCCGGGAGCCCGCGGCAGGCACAGAGGCCAGGTGATGCGGCTATTGCTGGTAGAAGACGATCAGGACATCGCCGAAACGCTGACCCATTTCCTGGCCAAGCAGGGCTTCGTGGTGGACCTGGCCCCTACCCTGGCCATCGCCCGGGCGGTGATCCTGGACAACGACTTCGACCTGGTGCTGCTGGACCGCCGCCTGCCCGACGGCGACGGCCTCTCGCTCATCGCCTTCGCCAGGAGCCACAACCGGCCGCAGCGGATCATCCTGCTGACCGCGCTCGCCGACGTCGACGCCAAGGTCGACGGGCTCGAATCCGGCGCGCACGACTACATCGCCAAGCCGTTCGAGCCGCGCGAGCTGCTGGCGCGCATCCGCAACGCGTTGCGCCACGGCATCGCCAGCAACCGCGAGGTCAAGCGCTTCGGGCCGCTGGCCTACGATGTGGAGAACCGGGCGTTCTGGGTCAACGACGAGCCGCTGGCGCTGCGCCGGACCGAGGCGCTGGTGCTGGCGGCGCTGATGGCGCGGCCCGGCGTGCTGGTGCCGCGCGAGTCGCTGGAGGCGCGCGTCTATGGCTACGACCGCCTGGTCAACTCCAACTCGCTGGAATCGCAGATCTCGCGGCTGCGCAAGAACCTGGCCGAGAAGACCGGCGCGATCAGGATCCACTCGGTCAGGGGCATGGGCTACAGCCTGATCGAGGAGTGAGAACCCGCCCAGGCCGCCCTGTAGGATCGACTGCAATGCCATGGACCGGCGACCGGTCCATGCATGGGAGCGAATGTAGGAGCGACTTCAGTCGCGACCGGGCTTTACCGGTGGAGCCTTTCGCGACTGAAGTCGCTCCTACAGATCGCTCCACAGGTCGCTTTTGCCGGGGGGCTCTACGCGCCGCAGGCGCAACCTTGGTGCAAGCCAGCGGCGCGACAATGCAGCGATCTCCATCCCCTTCCCGAAACTGGAACGACATGTCAGCAATACAGGACATCGATGCGGCGCGCCACGCCGCGGCCGAGTTCAAGCAGGTCTTCAACGCCATCGCCGCGGAAGTGGGCCGGATGATCGTGGGCCAGCGCGAGGTGGTGGACGGTGTGCTGACGGCGCTGCTGGCCGGCGGCCACGTGCTGCTGGAAGGCGTGCCGGGGCTGGGCAAGACCATGCTGGTGGGCTCCATCGCCC
>NZ_JAJOZS010000003.1 GCF_021168555.1 Stenotrophomonas sp. MMGLT7
TCTCCTGTAGGAGCGATGTAGGAGCGACTTCAGTCGCGATGGGGCGTTACCGGTAAAGCCCCATCGCGACTGAAGTCGCTCCTACGTCGCTCCGGGCCATCCAACTTGCCGCGGGCCGGCCTTCAGCCCCGCTGCCGGCGCCGCAAAGATCGGCCGCGCAGCAGCTTGTACGCTGCCGGGATCACCAGCATCGACAGCAGCGGCGCGCTGAGCATGCCGCCGACAATCGGCGCGGCGATGCGCTGCATCACCTCGGCGCCGGCGCCATCGCCGACCAGCATCGGCAGCAGGCCTGCCAGGATCGTCGCCACGGTCATCGCCTTGGGCCGCACGCGCTGCACCGCGCCTTCGCGGATGGCCGCATCCAGCGCGTCCTCGCCGGCACCCGGATCGGCCGCCAGCCGCGCATCCCAGGCATGGCGCAGGTACAGCAGCATGATCACGCCGAACTCGGCCGCCACTCCGGCCAGGGCGATGAAGCCGATCAGCGTGGCCACCGACACCGCGTGCCCCAGCAGCCACACCAGCCACAGCCCGCCCAGCAGCGACAGCGGCACGCTGAGCATGATCAGCCCCGCCTCCGAGGCACGCCGGAACACCACCCAGATCAGCGCGAAGATGATCGCCAGGGTCAGCGGCACCACCAGGCGCAGGCGCTCGCCGGCGCGCTGCAGGTACTCGTACTGGCCCGACCAGCCCAGGCTGTAGCCGGCCGGCAGCCGCATCTGCCGCGCCACCGCCGCCTGCAGGTCCGCCACCACCGAGCCCAGGTCGCGCCCGTCCACGTCGACGTAGACGTAGTTGCCGAGCTGGGCGTCGTCGCTGCGCAGCATCGGCGGGCCCTCGCTGTAGGCGATGTCGGCCACCTGCCCCAGGGTCAGCAGCGCCCCGTCCGGCGCCACCAGCGGCAGCGACCGCAGCGCCTGCGCCGAGTCGCGCTGCGCGCGCGGGTAGCGCAGCACCACCGGGTAGCGCTCGCGGCCCTCGATGGTCTGGGCGATCGGGGTGCCGCCGACTACGGTGTCGATCAGCTGCTGCAGCCCGGCCTGGGTGAGGCCGTAGCGGGCGGCGGCCCGCGGGTGGATGCGCACGTCCAGGTAGCGGCCGCCGGCGATGCGCTCGGCCACCGCCGAACTCACCCCCGGCACGCCGCGCGCCACCCGCTCGACCTGCTCGCCCAGGCGCGCCAGTTCGGCGACGTCCGGCCCGGAGACCTTGATGCCGATCGGGCTCTTGATGCCGGTGGCGAGCATGTCGATGCGGTTGCGGATCGGCGGCACCCACAGGTTGGTCAGGCCCGGCACCTGCACCGCGCGGTCCAGCTCCTGGCGCAGCCTGCGCGGGGTCATGCCCGGGCGCCACTGCGCGCGCGGCTTGAAGGTCACGGTGGTCTCGAACATCTCCAGCGGCGCCGGGTCGGTGGCGGTCTCGGCGCGCCCGGCCTTGCCGAACACGTGCGCCACCTCCGGCACGCTCATGATCATGCGGTCGGTCTGCTGCAGCAGCTGCGCCGCCTTGCCTGCCGACAGCCCCGGCAGCGCCGTGGGCATGTACAGCAGCGTGCCCTCGTCCATCGCCGGCATGAACTCGCTGCCCAGCCGCGACAGCGGGATCGCGCCGAGCAGCAGCGCCGCGGCCGCCGCCAGCAGCGTGCCGCGCGGATGCCGCAGCACCCATTCCAGCAGCGGCCGGTAGGCGGCGATCAGCAGGCGGTTGAGCGGGTTGTCGTGCTCGGGGCGGATGCGGCCGCGGATCAGGTAGCCCATCAGCACCGGCACCAGGGTGATCGACAGGATCGCCGCGGCCGCCATCGCGTAGGTCTTGGTGAAGGCCAGCGGCGCGAACAGCCGCCCTTCCTGCTCCTGCAGCGCGAACACCGGCACGAACGACAGCGCGATCACCAGCAGGCTGACGAACAGCGCCGGCCCGACCTCGGTGGCGGCGTCGGACATCAGCCGCCAGCGCCGCGCGCCCTGCGCATCGGCGCCATGGCGCTCGCGGTAGTGCTCCAGGTGCTTGTGCGCGTTCTCGATCAGCACCACCGCCGCATCCACCATCGCGCCGATGGCGATGGCGATGCCGCCCAGCGACAGCAGGTTGGCGCTGATGCCCTGCAGGTGCATGACGATGAACGCGGCCAGCACGCCGAGCGGCAGCGTGACCACCGCCACCAGCGCCGAGCGCACGTGCCACAGGAACAGCGCGCACACCAGCATCACCACCACGAACTCCTCGACCAGCTTGCCGGACAGGTGCCGCACCGCCTCGCGGATCAGCCCGGAGCGGTCGTACACCGGGACGATCTCGACCCCGTCCGGCAGGCTGGCGCGCAGCTCGGCCAGCCGCGCCTTGAGCGCATCGATGGTCGCCAGCGCGTTCTTGCCCGAGCGCAGCACCACCACGCCGCCGGCCACCTCGCCCTGGCCGTCGAGCTCGGCGATGCCGCGCCGCATCGCCGGCCCGCGCCGCACCGTGGCGACATCGCGCAGCAGCACCGGCACGCCGTCCGCGCCGCTGGCCACCGGCACCTGCTCGAAGTCCTCGCGCGTGCGCAGGTAGCCCTCGCTGCGCACCATCACCTCGGCCTCGCCCTGCTCGATCACCGAGCCGCCGGTGGCGCCGTTGGCGTCGCGGATCGCGTCGGCCAGCCGCTCCACGGTGATGCCGCGCGCGGCCAGCGCCTGCGGATCGGCCTCCACCTGCCAGGCCGCGACCATGCCGCCGATGCTGGCGACCTCGGCCACGTCCGGCACGGTCTTGAGCGCGTAGCGCAGGAACCAGGCCTGCAGCGCGCGCAGCTGCCCCAGGTCGTGGCGGCCGCTGCGGTCCACCAGCGCGTATTCGTAGATCCAGCCCAGCCCGGTGGCGTCCGGCCCCAGCGAGGGATTGACCTGCTCCGGCAGGCGCTCGCGCACCTGGCCCAGGTACTCGAGCACGCGCGAGCGCGCCCAGTACAGGTCGGTTTCGTCGTCGAACAGGACGTAGACGAACGAGTCGCCGAAGAACGAATAGCCGCGCACCGCCTTCACCCCGGGCACCGACAGCATGGTGGTGGTGAGCGGATAGGTGACCTGGTCCTCGACGATGCGCGGGGTCTGCCCGGGCCACTCGGTGCGGATGATCACCTGGGTGTCGGACAGGTCCGGCAGTGCGTCCAGCGGGGTGCGCAGCAGCGACCAGACGCCGGCAACGGCCAGCACCAGTGCCGCCAGCAGCACCCAGCGGCGATGGCCGATGCAGGCGCGGATGATGGCGGCGATCATGGCTGCGGCTCCGCGCTGGCGGCATCGGCCGCGTGCGCATGCGCGGCATGCTCGTGTCCGGCCGGCACCGGCTCGGCTGCGGGCGCGTGCCCGCGGTCGTGCCGATGCGGTTGCGCTTGCGGCATGTCCTCCGCGATGCCGGCACCGCCCGTGCCGCCCGCACTCGCGCCGTCCGCGACCACGTCGTCCCCCACCGAACCCAGCCGCTCCAGCGCGCCGGACAGGCTCGCCTCCGAGTCGATCAGGAACTGGCCCGAGGCCACCACCTGTTCGCCTTCGCGCAGGCCGGCGAGGATCTCGGTCATGCCGCCGCCGCTGCGCCCGGCGCGCACCGCGACCGGCCGGAACCGCCCCTCGCCATCGGCTACGATCACCCGCGCCGGCCCCTGCCCCTCGATCAGCGCCTCCGACGGCACCAGCAGCTGCGCCGCGGCAGGCGTCGCCTCCAGCTCGACCTCGGCGAACATGCCCGCCGCCAGCCGGCCGTCGGCGTTGTCGAGGACGATGCGCGCGCGCCGGCTGCGGGTGGCCGCGTCCACCTGCGGCAGCAGCGCCTGCACGCGACCGTCGAACACCTCGCCCGGCCACGCGTCCACGCGCACGCGGGCAACGCTGCCGGGGCCGATGCCGGCGCTGTCGGCCTGCGGCAGCGCGGCCTCCAGCCAGACGCCGGCGTTGCCGTTGATGCGGAACATAAGGGTGCCGGCCGCGGCCAGCTCGCCCTCGCGCACGCCGATCTCGGTGAGCACGCCATCGGCCGGCGCGGCGATGGCGATGCGCCCGCCCCGCACCCGCGCGCCCGGCGGCAGGCCCAGCGCCGCCAGCCGGCGCTGCGCGGCCGCACGCAGCTCCCGCGCCGGCGCCGAGTCGGCCGCCGCCAGCGCCTGCGCCTCGGCCAGCGCGCCGCTCCATTCCGGCGCCAGCAGGCTCGCCAGCGGCTGCCCGGCACGGACCTTGGCGAACGGCGTCCTGGCGTACAGGCGCTCGACCACGGCATCGGTGCGCACGCTGACCACCTGCTCGCGCGTCGGGTCCCAGGCAAGCGTGCCCGGCACCTGCAGCCGCCGCGCCAGCGCACCGCGCCGGACCGCCACGGTGCGCACGCCCAGCGATTGCGACAGCGCCGGCGAGATCCGCACCGCATCGTCGGCGGCGCTCGCCTCGTCGGCGTAGCGCGGCACCAGCTGCATGTCCATGAACGGGGATTTGCCCGGCTTGTCGAAGTGCTGCGCCGGCATCATCGGGTCGTACCAGTACAGCACTTCGCGCTGCGCGCCCGCGGCATCCTTGGCGGGCGCCGGCACGGGATGGTGGCGGCCGAGCAGGAAGCCGGCAGCCAGCGCGGTTAGCACCGCCAGCACGGCGGCGGCGATCGTGGAGGTCTTCATGGGATGCTCTCCGGCAGCAGGTAGGCGAGCGCGGCCCAGGCGCGCCCGAGATCGCCGAGGGTGCGCACCTGCGCCATCTCGGCATCGAGTTCGTCGCGACGTGCGTCCAGCCACGGCTGCAGCGGCGCGCCGGCGCGGTAGCCGGCCAGCGCCGCGGCGCTGCGGTCGCGCGCCAGCGGCAGCAATGCCGACCGGTAGCGCTCGACCTGCCGCTGCAACCCGTGCCAGCGGGCGAGGTCGGCCTGCAGCTGCGCCCGCTGCTGGCGGCGCAGGTCCTCGCGCGCGGCCAGGGTGGCGCGGTAGTCGGCCTCGCGCGCGGCGATGCCGTGGTCCTGGCGGGAACGTGCGAACAGCGGCAGGCCGATGCCGACCTCCAGCGACAGCATGTCGCTGCGCCGACCCTGGCGCAGACCGTAGGCCACGCCGACGTTCCAGTCCGGGCGCTTGTCCGCGCGCGCGGCGTCGATCGCGGCGGCCGCCGCCTCCACCTGCGCCGACGCCGGCAGCAGCGCGCCGCTGCGGTCGATGCCGTCCACCAGCGCGGCTTCCGCCAGCGGCAGGCGGGCGAAATCCACCGCCTCGGCGCTGGCGACCGGCGCGGCATCCCCCAGCCAGCGCGCCAGCCCGGCCTGCGCCGCCTGCTCGCCGGCACGCGCCGCTTCCAGGCGCTCGTCCAGTTCCAGCACCGCCGCCGCAGCCGCCAGCGCCTCGGCCACGCTGCCGGCGCCGCTGGCGGCGCGGGCCCTGGCCAGCCGCTGCGCCAGCCCGGCCTGCTCGCGCTGGGCCTGCAGCGCGAGGTATTCGCGCTGCGCCGCCCACAGCTCGATCCAGGCCTCGGCGCTGGCCCGGCGCACCGCCAGCAGCTCGGCGCTGGACATCGCCTCGGCCAGTTCGGTCTCGCGCGCGGCCAGCGCGGTCTGCGCGCGCCGCTTGGCGGCCGACGGGATCTGCTGCGACAGCGAGATCCGGCGCATGGTCATGTCCTCGGCGCTGCCGTCGAAGGCATCGCCGCCGCTTGCCGGCAGGTTGTCGATGCCGACGCCGAGCATCGGATCGGGCAGCGCGCCGGCGCGCGCGGCTTCCTCGCGCGCGGCCAGCAGCGCGTGCCGGCGGGCCTCGAGCATCGGCGCGCGGGCGCCGGCCAGCGCGACCGCCTGCGACAGCGATACCGGTGCGGAAGCATCGGCCGCGGCCTGCGCCGGCGCGAGCGGGGGAATCAGGGCGAGCAGCAACAGCACCCACGATGGGGGCCTTCCGGCGCCACGCGCCGGCGTCCGCTCGACGGAACGGAAACGGGAAAACGGGAACATGGTTTCTCCAGCCAGGGCAGGAAACGGGCGCGGCGACTACGCCGCGACGGCCAGCAGGAAGGAGAACGGGGCTAGATCAGCAGGGTGCAGTAGCGCAGCCGCGGCGGCGGATCGGCATGCAGCGGCATCGCCGCCGCGAGCGGGGAGGCCGCCGGCGCGGCGGCCTGCAATGCCAGCGGGAACAACGGCGGCGGCAGCGCCTGCATCGGCACCGCCGGCGGCGCGTGGTCGCCCAGCACCGCCTGTCCGGCGGCATCGTGGGTCTGGCACGGCGCCTGCGGGTCGGCATCGCGGTGCATGGCGATGCCGGCCTCGGCGCAGTGCTCGGACATCGCCGGCGCAGGCAGTGGCGGCATCGCGCACGCCGCGGCCATCGCCAGCTGCTGGCACAGCAGGCACAGGATCGCCAGCAGGGCGATCCTCGAACGGCGATGGCGGACCGGGTTCTTCACAGCGCCATGCTAAACCGGCCCCTGCGCGCGGACGCGCCGGAAGGCAGCGCTGCGGCTATCGGTCGCAGTGGCTGGGCGTGGATGCGTGAGATTGGGGTTCCAAAAAAGCCCTGCTTCTGCTTTTACCGAATCCCCAATCCCGAATCCCCAATCCCCGCCTCACCCCCACACGCGACCCGTGCGATCTCGGCCACCGCCTGCGGCCAGCCAGCGGCCTGGTCGACCTCGTAGACGCGGCTGTCGCCGGCCTGCACGCCGTGCTCGGTCTCGTGCGCCCAGGTGACCGCGTACGGGGTATGGATGCCCCAGCCGCCCAGCGTGAGCACCGGCTCGATGTCCGAACGCAGCGAGTTGCCGACCATGACGAAGCGCGCCGGCGGCAGGTCGAACTCGGACAGCACGCGGGCATAGGTCTGCGGATCCTTCTCCGAGACCACCTCGATGCGCGGGAACAGGTCGGACAGGCCGGACTGCTCGATCTTCTGCTCCTGGTGGAACAGATCGCCCTTGGTGATCAGCACGACCTCGAAGTCGCGCGCGATCTGCGCCACCGCCTCGCGCACGCCGTCGATCAGCTCGACCGGATGCTGCAGCGTGCGCCGGCCGATCTCCACGATCGCGCGGATGTCGTGCGCGTCGATGGCCGCGTCGGTCAGTTCCACCGCCGCCTCGATCATCGACAGCGTCATGCCCTTGGCGCCGTAGCCGAACACGCCGAGGTTGCGGCGTTCCACCTCCAGCAGGTGGCGCGCGGTCCCCGCGTCCTGCAGGTCGATGTAGCGGCCGAGGATCTGCTCGAACTCCTCCTCGGCCCTGCGGTAGTAGTCCTCGCTTTTCCAGAGTGTGTCGTCGCCGTCGAAACCGACCAGGGCGATGCCGTCGCGATCGAAAGGTGCAGTCATTTTCATGGCGGCAAGCATATCAGCCGCCGATCAGTTCCCCGGCGGCGGCCGTCTTCCGGCGCGGCTGCGATCATGCGCACGGCCGGATGCCGGAACGGCGAACGGGGTGGCCAGGGCCACCCCGTCGATACCGCGCGATAGGTGTCATGCGACCGCCGCCAAAGGCGGCGGGAAAGCTAGCCTCAGGGCTGCGTCGACCCGGCCTGCTGGCTGGCGACGAAGGCCTTGTACTCGTCGGTGGTCAGCTTGCCGTTCTTGTCGCTGTCTGCCTGGTCGAAGATCTGCGTCAGCCCGGCGTTGACCTGTGCCTCCTGCTTGCTGATGGTGCCGTCGCCGTCGGTGTCCACGCTTTCCCAGGTCTGCCCGCCGCCCGAGGCCGCCGACTGCGGCTGTGCGGCAGCCGGATTGGTGGCGGCCGCATCCTGCTGCGCACTCTGCGCCATTGCCGGCAACGCCACCGCGGCGGCCAGCGCGGCACCCAGGGCAATCAGCTTGGAAGTGTTCTTGCGAGTGTTCATGGGGTCTCCTGTTCGGTGAAGAATGCACGGCCGATCCCGCACGTCGCCCACCCTAACCCGCGCAAATGAACGTGGTTTACTGCTCGGCCGCCCGGCAAACGGGCTTTTAACCACAGGCGTCCGATAGCGCGTTACCGCCGTGGTTAGCATCCTGTGACCTCGACGTAAGGCTTGCATTGGATGCCGCGATTTATGCGACCGATGCCCGCTTTCGGCCGTGCTCAGGCGCCGTCCTCGCTGGCGGCGGAAGCCATACGCGAACTGAACACCCAGAACGAAAGCGCCACGCCCGCCACCGCGGCGACCGCCTCGACCACCACGCGCGCGCCGAGCTGGTCCGGATCGTGGATCGACTGCAGCGCGATGCGCGCGTACAGCGGCGACTCCAGCCGTACGATGCTGGTGTAGAACAGGTTCCAGGCATCCACGCCGGCGCCGATGGCGACGGCGATGACACAGGCCCAGCCCAGCGTCACCCCGCTGGACCAGCCCAGCCACGATGCCAGCCGCGACCACAGCAGGTAGACCAGGAAGCCGATCGCCAACGCGATCAGGCCAGCCTCCAGCGTCCCCAGCAGGCCGAAATGCAGCGACAGGTTCATCGGCGACCCTCGATCAAAGGCGCCAGTCTACGCGAGCGCCGGTACCGTTTCCGCGGCCGGATCAGCCTTCGTTCTCGGCACGGACCGAGACCTCGGCCTGGTCCTGCGCGTCCACCGCCACGATGACCAGCATCGGCCGGCAGCAGACCTGGCAGTCTTCCACGTACTGCTGTGCGCCGGCCGAGGCGTCCACGGCCAGATCGATCCACTCCCCGCAGTACGGGCAGGCGACCTGCTGGAACTGAAGCATCGAGGACATGGAGTCAGCGTACCGGGAAATCGTAGGCGGTGTCCGGCGCGGGCTCCGGGCGCAGGGTGTAGTGCCACCACTCCATCGGGTAGTTGCCGAAGCCGCCGGCCGCCATCGCCTGCAGCAGGCGCCGGCGGTTGCCGGCCTGCGCCGCGCTCAGGCCGGGCGCATCGGTATGCGCGCGCGGATCGAAGTAGTCGAAGCCGGTGCCCATGTCCAGCGGCACGCAGGCGCCGGCGCGGCAGTCGAGCAGCGTGAGGTCGACGGTGGCCCCGCGGCTGTGGCCGGAGGTCCCGGCGATGTAGCCGTCCAGCAGCGCACGCTTGTCCACGTTCGGGTAATGGGCGGCCTTGGCACGCGGATCGTCGGCGGCGGCGACCCAGTCGACGAAGGCCTTCACCGACTGCGCCGGGCGGTAGCAGTCGAACACCTGCAGCGAGTAGCCCTCGCGGCGCAGCGCCGCCTGCACCCGGGCCAGGGCCACCGCGGCCGGCTCCAGCAGGTAGCACTTGGCGGCGTCGTAGCCGGGCACCGGGCGGCCGGTGAAGTTGTCGCTGCCGGCGTAGCGGATGTCCAGCGCGATGTCCGGCGCCAGCTCGCGGATCTCGCGCATGCCGGCCTGGGCCGGCGTGGCTGCGGCCGACACGTCCGGCTCGGCCGCGAGCGCCCCCCACCACGGCAGCGCCAGCACGGCGACGCAGAGACGGACGGTGTGGCGGCGTGGCAAGGACATCGGCGAACTCCCTGAAGCGGCTGCGCACAGCACAAGGCAACCGCGCATCCACTGTCAAGCGCGACGACGCCGCGGCATCGGCGCTCAGGCATCGGTCGCGAGCGCCAGGAGGTGGCTCCGGCCGGCACCATCCCCTACAATCCGCGCCCCTCGATCCTTCCCAAATGGAATGCACCACGCATGGAAACCACGCTCAACATCATCGGCGCGCTGTTCTTCTTGTACGTCATGGCGGCGATACTCATGTTCCTCTCGTACGTCGTGTTCAAGAGGCCACGCCTGAAGACCTCGCTGGTGCATCTGGCGATTTCGCTCGCCCTGTTCTGTTCGGTCGTGGCGATCGAGATGATCCGCGGCGGCCTGCTCAACGCCAAGGCGGACGAAGCCCACGAGGCCAGGGTGGCCGCCGTGGACACCGCCCAGGTCACCCCGCAGATGGCGGACGACCTGGCCCGCCGAGAGCCCGAGGCGGTCGCGCCCGAGCAGGTCAGGCAGATCGCCGAGCTTGCCTCGCGGCCGCTGGACGATGCCGCCAAGCAGTACCTGCCGGCGATCAAGCGCTACTACATCTACTACCACTCCAAGCTCGCCGAGGAGAAGAAGCCCGAGTTCATCCTGGGAACGGAGTTCGAGGCATTGCGCCGCAGCGCCGACCGGGAGCAGCAAACCGGCAATTGACGTCGGTCGCCACGCTACCGGCGTCGTGGGCGGCGCCGGGAGCGTGGCGTGAGTGCGAGCGGCCGGCAATCGCGCCGCAACGGCCTCCATCGCTCATTCCGCGGCCGCGCCCGCGGATGCGTCCGCCGCCGGCCACGCCAGCGCATGCAGGATGCGCAGGTCCTCGGCATCGAGCGCATCGCCTTCCATGCCGCGGAAATGGTTGCGGAACGCGCGCACGGTGGCGGCGCGATCGTCCAGCGGATAGCCGATCAGGCGCAGCGCCAGCCACGGATCGAAGCCGGGCGGCGGCGGCGGTGCGTCGTCCGCCGGCCAGAGGCCGAAGCCGGCCTCGGCCAGCCGCTTCCACGGGAACAGCGGGCCCGGGTCGATCTTGCGCCCGGGGGCGAAGTCCTGGTGGCCGACGATCTGCGTGCGCGGGATGCGCAGCCGCGTGCAAAGGTCCTCCAGCAGCACCAGCAGGCTGTCGATCTGCTCGGGCGGGAACGGCGAACTGCCGTCGTTGTCCAGCTCGATGCCGATGGAGGCGGAGTTGATGTCGGTGATCGTGCCCCAGCGGCCGGGGCCGCCATGCCAGGCGCGGCGCTCGTCGCTGACCAGCTGGTAGCGCGAGCCGTCGCGGCCGACGAGGTAGTGCGCGCTCACCGGGCCGCCGCTGTTGCGGGTGCGCAGCGTGTCCAGGCTCTCCTGCACCGAATCCTGGTCGGTGTAGTGCAGCACGATCAGGATCGGACGGCGCTCGTCCTGGTTGGTCGACGGCACCCAATGCGCCAGCGGGTTGCGCTGGGGAACGTGGCCACAGGCCGACAGCAGGGCCGCGGCGAGCAGCAGCATCGCCAGGCGGGGACGGAGACGGCGCGGGAAGGAATCGTTCATGGCATGTCGGGGCAATGGAGGAAGGGAAGAATGGGGGTGCCTGCGGCAGGCGTAGGAGCGACTTCAGTCGCGATCTGGCTCTACCGGCAAGGCCGCGATCGCGACTGAAGTCGCTCCTACGGTCGATCCGGGAGATCGCGCCTACGAGGGTGGGCAGGGGCCGGTCCAGGCGAAGTCGAGGTCGGGATAGTCGTAGCTGAAGTCGGCATCCGGGTCGACGTGTTCCAGCCGCAGCCGGCGCTGCGCGCCCTGGCCGGAGAACAGCAGCCAGGGCTCGGCATCGACGCTGGCCTCGGCCCAGTCCACCAGCAAGCGCCCGCCCACGCGCATCACCCGGCCATGCAGCATCGGCGAGCGGATGGCGCGGAACTCGACGCTGCCGGCCTGCGGGCACAGCCGGACCTCGCCGAACCACGGATCGCGCCAGGTGCCCTCCCACGCTTTCAGCTCGGCGCTGGCGACGGCGCGCCGCGACGAGGTGTCCGGCTTGCGCGCCGCCGTGGCGGAGGACTGCCGCTCCTGCGCGGCGATCAGCCCGGCGTAGTGGTCCACGTCGAGCCCGGGCCGGTCCGGCCGGGTGAAGCGCTTGGTCAATGCCTCGCCCAGGGTTGTGCGTGCCTGCTCGCCCTCGCCGTTGATCAGGATGATGAAGCCGCTGCGGCGGTCCGGCAGCAGCACCAGCGAGGAATACATGCCCATCAGCGTGCCGGTGTGCGCCACCTTCCACTCACCATCGACGTCGGAGATGCGCCAGCCGTAGCCATAGCCGTACATGCGGGTGCCGTCCCAGTCGCGCATGCGCCGGGAGACCGGCATCGGCGTCTGCAGCGTCCACACCGCCCGCCGCTGCTCGTCCGACAGCCACGGCCTGGCCGGATCGGGCTGCAGCCAGGCCTGCATCCAGGCAAGCATGTCGCTGACGCTGCAGCGGATGCCGCCGGCCGCCATCGACGGCGAATCGGGGATCACCGCGCCGTCCTCGCGCACCGGCACGTTGCGGCCGTCCTGGCGCATGTGCGGCTGGGCGACGTTGCCGACCGCGGCGCGCGACCAGCCGCCGACCTGGCAGCGATCCATCCCCAGCGGCGCGAACACCTGTTCGCGCACCAGTTGCTCGTAGGGCTTGCCGCCCGCGGCCGCGGCGACCTCGCCGGCGACCACGTACAGCAGGTTGTCGTAGGCGTAGTGCGAGCGGAAGCTGTGGGTGGGCCTGAGATGGGCCAGGCCGGCGATGATGTCGGCGCGGGTGAAGTCGTTGGGCTCGGGCCACAGCATCAGGTCGCCGGCGCCCAGCCCCAGGCCGCTGTTGTGGATCAGCAGGTCGCGCACCTGGATGTTGGCGGTGACCCAGGGGTCGTGCATGCGGAACTGCGGCAGGTACTTCGTGACCGGGTCGTCCCAGCGCAGCCTGCCGGCATCGACCAGCCGCGCCAGCACTGCGGTGGTCATCGCCTTGCTGTTGGAGGCGATCTTGAACAGGGTGTCGGCATCGACCGCCTCGCCGCTCCCGGCCGCGAGTTCGCCGGCGGTGCGCACGTAGGCGACCTGGCCGTCCTCGATCACGCCCACCGCCAGGCCCGGGAGCCGGTAGCGGGCCATGGCCTGGTCGAACAGGCGGTCCAGCGCCGGCTGCGCCACCGGGACGGCGGCCGGCGCCGCCCCTCCCGCCTGGGAAGCGGTCGCAAGCGCCAGGAGCAGGCCGGCCGCCATTGCGCGTACGGCGGCCGGGATGTGCGGTCGCAGCGGAGCCTGGGCATCGTGGGTCATGTCATCGCCGTCCTTCCGTGCCGCGCCGCCAGCCGGCCGCCACGGCCGTCGTGGCCAGATCAGAAATCGTAGGTGAAGTTGGCATACACCTGCCGCCCGATCGCGCTGTACACGCGCGGGAAGTACGGCCACGCCGTGTAGCTGTCGTCCTTCGGGTGCAGCTTGTCGAACACGTTGAGCACGCTCAACCCGATCGTCGCCTTGTCGGTGATCCTCTTGGAGATGTCCGCGTTCCAGATCACGTACGGTGCCACCCGGCCGGTCTCGGCGTAGTTCGGGCGCGAGCCGTAGCGATAGCCGTACAGGCTGGTCGACCAGTCGCCGATGTTCCAGTTCACCCGCCAGTTGCTGCGGGTGCGGAACGCCAGGTAGTCGACGTCGTTCATCACGTCCACCGGCTCGGCGTCGGCGAACTGCGCCACCTCCATCTTCAGCACGCGGGTGTACCCGGCCTGCAGGCCGAAGGAGCCCCAGCGGCCGGCATCGAAGCTGTAGCGCAGGTTCGCGTCGATGCCGTCGGTGCGCATCAGCGACTGGTTGATCGGGAAGGTCTCGAACGCGGTGATCTGGCCCTCGGCGGTCAGCTCGGTGCCGGGGCTGCGGGTGACCGAGTCGATGTAGAACCGGCACGCCGCCGAGGCGGTATCGACCGCATTGCCGGCACGGTCGCTGCCGAGCAGGCAGCTGGCGTTGTTCTCCAGCAGGGTCTCGCTGGAGATCGACTCCACCCGGCCCTCCAGCTCGATGCGGTAGTAGTCCGCGCTCAGCGACAGCGCCGGCAGGATGTCCCAGACGAAGCCGAGCGTGGTCGACTTGCCCTTCTCCTCCTCCAGCAGCGGATTGGACGACTGCGTGGAGAAGGTCTGGTACTCGTAGGCGGCCGAGCAGGCGTCGGACAGCGGGTCCAGCCCGGCGCGCCGGCACAGGTACTCGTCGGTGACGGTGGGGTTGTTGGCGCTGGTGCCGGCATAGATCCACAGCAGGTCCGGCGCGCGGAAGCTGGTGGCGTGGCTGCCGCGCAGCAGCAGGTTGTCGAACGGACGCCATTCCAGCCCGGCCTGCCAGGTGGTGGCGGCATCGACCGAGGTGATGTCGTCGTACTTGTCGTAGCGGCCGGCCAGCGTGGCATTGAGGCGGCTGAAGATCGGCACTCGCAGTTCCAGCCCGGCGGCGTAGCGGTCGCGCGAGCCGCCGCCCGGGGTCTGGGTCAGGTTGTAGATGCGCTCGCTGCCGGTGTAGTCCACGGTGGTGCGCGGATCCGGGTCGAGGTCGTACTTCTGCCGCGCCGCCTCCAGCACGGCGGCGACCTGCACCATGCCCGCCGGCAGCTCGAACAGGTCGCCGCTGAACACGAACTGGGCCTGGTCGGTGCTGGATTCGCCGCGGCTGACCACGTCGGTGGTGAGCTGGTCGTACAGCGCCGCGCTGCCGGGCGCGAACAGCCGGTCGGTACGGAACTGGCGGATCTCGACGCCGTCGGCGGTATAGCCCTGGATCGGCCCCAGGTAGTAGTCGCGCACCGCGTTGGTGAGGAAGCGCGGGCGATGCGTGGTGATGTCGTAGCGCGACATCGACACGCTCGCATCCCAGTCGAAGCGGCCGTCGAACAGCTTGCCGCGCACGCCGGCGTTCACGTTCCACGACTTCTCGTCGTACTCGATGTTCTTGATGCCGCCCACTTCCGACGGCAGGAAGATGCGCTGCGCGGTCACCAGCCCCAGGTCGGGGTCGTAGGCGGTGAAGGCGCCTTCGCCGATGTAGTAGTGGGTCTGGCTGGAGCTCTTGTCCCTGGAGCGGTTGCCCAGCAGCTGCGCGTAGCCCTGCACGTCGGCGGTGAAGTCGAAGGTACCGGACAGGTAGGCGGAGGTCTTGCCGTAGCCGTTCTGCACCGAGCGGCCCTCGTAGTAGCCGAACGCGCCGCAGCGGTTGGGCGCGGCCAGGCTGTCGCTGGTCTTGTACGGGGTGAAGCCTGGGTTGGTCGCCGCGCAGGCCTCGGCCAGCGCATCGGCCGAGGTGGACAGCCCGCCGGCGCTCGGCCACAGGTAGGTGCTGCCCTGGCGCAGGTAGACGCCGGAGATCGAGGCGTTGGGGCTGGACGGATCGGCGCGGTTGTCCGGATGGTCGTAGTACGAGTCCATGAAGTCGCGCTGGGTGGCGACGATGGGTTCGCGGTCCAGGCGCTCGAACGCGTAGGTCAGGCTCCAGCGGTCGCCGGTGCGGCCGCCGCTCCATTGCAGCTGGCCGGTGTCGCCGCCGCCACGGGTGGTGGTGCCGCCGCGCAGGCGCACCGTGTCGCCGTTGTAGTCGGTCCTGGTGATGATGTTGACCACGCCGGCCACCGCGTCGGAACCGTAGATCGCCGACGCGCCGCCGCTCATCACCTCGATGCGCTCCACCGCCGCCGCCGGGATGCTGCCCAGGCTGACCGCGGTGCCGTTGGCGCCGTAGGACTGCGGATAGTCGGCGATGCGCTTGCCGTTGAGCAGGATCAGCTGGTAGCCCGGCCCCAGCCCGCGCAGGTTGAGGTACTGCCCGTTGGGCGAGCTGCCGGTCTGGTCGCTCTCGTTGAACGCGCTGCCGCTGAACTGGGTCAGCGTGCCCAGCGACTCCCACACGGTGCTGAAGCCCTGCTTCTGGATTTCCTGCGCGGTGATGACGGTGACCGGCGCCGGCCCCTCCACCTCCGCGCGCGCGATGCGCGAGCCGGTCACCGTGACCTGGTCCAGGTCCTTGGTCTCCTGCGCGGACGCGGCCGACGCCATCGTCCCCAGGCAGGCGCCCAGCGCGACGCACAGCGCCGCCCGTCTCAAACTCTTGCCGTTCATCCTGCTCTCTCCTTCAGGGGAAGTGGTGGTGGCCGATTGTCGGACGTGGCGTCCCGTCCCGGTAGTGATCACGGAGCGCGGCATTGGCCAGCCGGACCGCGCCCGCATCAGAAGTTCCAGGTGACCACCAGGTTGGTGTAGCGCGGTGGCTGCCAGACCGTACCCTCTCCGAAGTAGGGGAGCTTGGTTCCCGGCTGTCCTTCATAGCGGGAATGGACGTTGACGACCGTCTGCCTGTTGAGCAGGTTGTATACGGACAGGCGTGCCTTCAGGTCGATGCCCTCCACCGGCAGCGTCCAGGTCACGCTGGCGCCCAGGTCGACGACCCATGGCATCCGGCCGAAGGCGCCACGCTCGGAATAGACCAGCTCGCGGCTCGCCCAGTCGGAACAGTTGGCCACGCACAGCCAGCCCGATCCGCCGCCGCTGAACTCGCCGGGGCCGCCCGCAGTGCGGCTGTCGTCGGGCCAGACCACGCCGAAGGCGGTGATCGGCCCACCCGAGCGTGCGGAAAGCGTGCTGCCGAACGACCACTGTTCGTTGAGCTTGTAGCTGCCGCGCAGCTTGAACTGGTGGCGGAAGTCGTTGAACAGCACGCCGTAGCGCTCGTTGACCGCCGGATGGTCGTAGTACTGCACCAGGTTGGTGTCGGCGTAGCCCGTATCCGAGTTCACCGGCCCCTCGATGTTGCCCTCGCTCCTGGACCAGATGTAGCTGGCGTTGAAGGCCCACTTGTCGTCCCACGCGCGGTCGAGCTGGACCTCGATCGCCTTGTAGGTGCGCTTGGGCTTCTTGTAGCCCATCACGATGCCGCTGCCGGAGGCCTGGTAGCCGTCCTTGGAGGAATCGAACTCGACCCAGCCATCCGTATCCGGGCACCACAACGTCGCCTTCTCGCCGGGGTTGATGATGGGCCAGTCGCCGGAGTACCAGGGGCATCCTTCCACGTGGTTGATGCGCGCGTCTTCCACGGCGCGGGTCATCCTGCGGTAGGTGGCATTGACGCCGTACGACCACTCCTGGTTGATGGCCTGCTGGAAGCCGACGATGAACTCGTCCTGGAACACCTGCTTCAGGTCGCGGGCGACCGCGGTGCGCACGTCCGTCGGCGCCGGGGCATTGCCCTCGGTGTTGACCGCGCCGATCTGCGCACCGAGGTCCGGCGCGAGATAGGGGGCGCCGGTAAGCGGGTTCTGCCTCTCGGTCCAGCCGTTGAGCACGTAATAGGTATGCTCGTCCGTGGTTCCACCACCGAAATAGTCGGCGAGCTTGTTGGTCAGCGGCAGGTAGTAGCGGCCCGCGTTGCCGAACACCTTGGTCGTGCCATCGCCCTTCACGTCCCAGCTGAAGCCCAGGCGCGGGGAGATCATGTCGTTGAACTTGGTCTTGGCGAAGGTCGCGCCCGATGCGAGCTTGTTGTGGAACTGGTCGAAGCGCACGCCGAGGTTCAACAGCAGGTTGGGCGTGACGCTCCAGTTGTCTTCCAGGTAGAACGCCTGCGCCTTGGTACTGACCGGCGAGCCGGTGACGTAGCGGCGCGCGTCGATGATGCGGGTGACGCCGTCCGGGATCAGCGCGCCGTTCGGCAGCACCCCGCCCGGCGTGGCGGCCTGGGCCTGGTAGCTGACACCGTCGCCCGGGTACACCACCGAGCTGTCCGAATCCATCACTTCCTGGTCGAGGCCGAAGCGCAGCAGGTGGTCGCCGAGCGTCCACTCGAAGTCCAGGCGCGCCGCCTCGCGCTTGTCGTAGCGGCTGCTGATGCTGCCGTTGGTCGGATGGCAGCCTTCGTTGGACCTGGGGCCGTAGATCTGGGTGTAGCTGCTGGCCAGGGTGACGATGCTGCAGGCGCCGTCCAGCGGGCTGCCGCTGGTGGCGCTGCGCTTGTTCACGCCATACATCGCCTTGGCGACGAAGTTGTCGGCGAGATGGCCGGTATAGGTGAGCGACCAGTTGTCGCCGCCCGAGCCCGTGCTGCTTTCGCCCGAGCGCGCGCCGAACTCGCCGGTGTCCCAGTCGTAGTCGTCATAGCTGGTGGTGACAGAATCGGCCTTGTCGGAGAAGGCCAGCAGTTCCAGCAGGTGGTCGTCGGTGATGCGCCAATCGAGCTTTCCGCCCCAGAAGTCGTTGTCGCTCCTGGTTTTCCAGGCCTGGCTGGTGTCGATGTCCCTGGAGTCGTTGTCGCGGTCCTCGTACATGGCGAAGAAGAACAGCCGGTCCTTCACTATGGGACCGGACGCCCATACGTTGGTCTTGAACAGCGGGTTGCGGTCGCGGCTGGTGCGATCGCGCTCGTCGATGGTGCCGTCGCGGTGGAAGTGGTCCTTCTTCGCCGAGGCCCAGGCCGAGGGCTCCAGGGTGACTTCCACGCCGCCCTGGAACTCGTTGCCGCCCGAGCGGGTGATGGCATTGATGACACCGCCGGTGCTGCGGCCGAACTCGGCCGAATAGCCGCCGGTCTTGACCTGGAACTCCTGGTAGAAGTTGAACGGCACCGTCGAGAAGCCCTGGCGGCGATACGGGTCGGTCACGTTGAGGCCATTGATGTAGTAGGCGTTCTCCGCCACCGACGAACCGCCGAAGGTCAGGCCGCCGAAGGTGGCCCCCGAGGCGACCACGCCCGGTGCCAGCAGGGCCACGGACTCGACGCTCTGGTCCACCGGCATGCGCGCCAGTTCCTCGCGGCCGACGTTGAACGAGGTCTCGGTGGAATGCACGTCCACGCGGTTGACGATCCTCGACCCGACCACCTGCACCGAATCCAGTGTCACCGCGTTGCCGCTGCCGCCCAGGTTGACGGTGGTGGTACCGCCCAGCGACACGCTCACGCCCAGCGGCTCCCTGTCGGTTTCTCCATCGCGCCTGACCTGCAGGCTGTAGTTGCCTACCGGCAGCTGCCCCAGGCGGTACGTGCCGTCACTGCCCACGGTGACCGTGCGGGTCAGCCCGGTACTGGGATTGGTGATGGTGATCTGGTCGCCGGCGTTGGCGCGACCGGCGATGGCGCCGGTTGCGCTCTGCGCCATCGCCATCGGCGCCATCGCCCCCAGGCAGGCGCCCAGCGCGGCGCACAGCGCCGCCCTTCTCAAACTCTTGCCGTTCATCCTGCTCTCTCCTTCAGGTGAATGTGGTGGTTGCGTGGCGTCCCGGCCTCAGTGACGGTCCCCTGGCGGCAGCATCCGCCAGTCGAAGTCGTAGTCCCATTGATCGAAGTACAGGTTGCCGCCGCGCCATTCGGCCTCGCCGCGCTGCGAATCCACCGTCTCGGAGCGGAAGAAGCGCTTGGCCGGCACCAGCGGTTGCGTCCAGTCGTCGTTGAAGGCGATGCGGTACGCGTCCAGCCCGCCGAAGTAGAAGTCGCGCAGTGCCGGATCGTCGCTGTCGAGCGCGCCGGTGGTCACGTCCATCGGCACCCAGCCGTACGGCGCCAGGTACATCCAGCCCCAGTCGTGCATGTTGTCGTAGCCGACGGCGTCGTCGGAGAAGGTCCAGCCGGACTGCCAGCGCGCGGGGATGCCGTTCATGCGCAGCAGCGCGATCAGCAGCAGCGTCTGCTGGCCGCAGTCGGCGTGGCCGGCGTGCAGCGCGTAGTCGCTGATGTTGGACAGGGTCGAGTACTCGCGCGCGCCGGCCCAGGGAATGCGGTCGACCGCGGCGAACAGCTTGCGGGCGATGCGGTAGGGATTGGTCTCATCGCCCACCACCTGCCTGGAGAACTCGCGCAGCGCCGGGGTGAACACCACGTGCGGCGGCCGCGGCTGCAGGTACGGCGCCAGTCCGGCGCTGGCCGGTGCCGGCACCACCTTGTCCGGGTCGATGTCGAAGTGGCGCGCGTAGACGGTCAGCTCGTAGCTGATGGAGAACTTCGTCGGCCGGCCTGCCACTGCCGGCGCCTGCAGGTACGCGGTGCGCTGCAGCGCGTCCTCGGCCGCGGGCTCGCCGCCGGCCGGCACGCTGCCGACCCAGCGGATGTCTTCCTGCTGGCCGGGGATGGCGCGCGGATAGGGAATCCAGGCGCGCACGGTCTCGCCGGCCGGCACCGCGTCGGCATGCACGGTGAGCGACTGGGTCACGCGCAGGCGGCGCGGCGCCAGGCTGGTGGAGGCGCTGTCGCGCGCGGCCTCGATCACCTCGCGGTGATGCGGGTTCAAGGTCTCGTAGGGGCCACTGCGCAAGGGCCGCACCGGCGGCGCACGGCGCGCGGCGGCGGCGGGGCTCAGCCGGAACAGGTTGGACGGCGCGCGGTTGAAGTAGCGGCGCTGGCCGTCGATGTCCAGGTGCTCGATCAGGCCGGCCGCGTCCCAGGCGGCGAACTCGTCCTCGCGCAGGTCCGGGATCGCGTTGCGGATCCTGGCCTTGGCCTGCTCGGCGTCCAGCCCGAAATCCAGGCGGATGCGGCGCATGCGCTCGCGCTCGAACTCGAGCCGCTCGCGCTGCGCCTGCGGCAGCCGCCGATCCGCCAGCGCCTGCGCGATGGCGGCCTCGGCCTGCGCGAACTGCCCGCGGTCCACCTGCGCGACCACCTGCTGCAAAGTCGCAACGGCCTGCGCGGCCGCCGCCGGGATCGCCGCCGCCAGCACCGCGGCGAGCAGCGATCGCACGAACCACTGGCGCCGGGCGGCGAGGGCTGCAATAACAGGGGGACGACAGCGGCTTGCCACGGCGGCACTTCCCGGGGGGTCGGGTGGAAGCGGGGGGTGATCGTTGTGTAGCACGCGGCCCAACCACCGTCAATAATTTATTCTTGCAATCGAACATCAAAGGAATAACTATTCAATGACCTCGTACCCGGAGACAGCGCGGCCATGAAAAGCCTGCTTCGTTCCCTCGCGCCGCTGCCGCGCCGCATCGTCGCGGCGGTGTTGCTGCTGGCGTTGCTGGCGCCGGGCGCCAGCGCCCGCCAGCCGCTGGCGGTCGATGCGGACACCGGGGTCGTCGCGCTGTCGCGGCAGCAGCTCACGCCGCAGCACTGGATCGACCTGCAGCCCGATCCGGACAGGCCGATCCTCGACCGCGCCGCGATCGATGCGCAGAACGCACGCATGCGTGCGCTGGATCCGGCGATCCACGACCTGCGCGCGTTGCCGCAGCCGATGCCGGCGGCCTGGGTGCGCGAACGGATCGGCGAGCTGTCGTCCCCGCCCAGCCGCCCGCTCTACGACGCGGCCGGCCAGCGGATCGACGCCGCCACCCTGGCGCGGCTGCAGGCCAACCTGGTGCTGGACGCGATCCCGGCCACGCAGCCGCTGCGGTACGGACTGGTCGTCCATCGCGCCGCGCTGCGCGCATTCCCGACCTCGTTGCGGGTGTTCAGCCGCATCGGCGACACCGACATCGACCGTTTCCAGGAATCGGCGCTGTTCCCCGGCGATGCGGTGGTCGTGCTGCACGAAAGCGGCGACGGCCAATGGGTGTTCGTCGCCAGCGAGCGCTACTACGCCTGGATGGAGAAGGCCTTCGTCGCCACCGGCAGCGCCGAACAGGTGTTCGGCTATGCGCGCAAGACGCCCTACCGCATCGTCACGGGTCCCACCGCCTTCACCGCGTACACGCCCGAGCAGCCGCAGGTCTCGCGGCTGCAGCTGGACATGGGCGTGCGCGTGCCGGTGCTGGCCGACTGGCCGCCGGACGCGCCGGTCAACGGCCAGCAGGCCTACACCTCGTACGTGATCGAACTTCCCATCCGCGACGCCGACGGCCGCCTGCAGCTGGTTCCCGCGCTGCTGCCGCGCACCGCCGACAGCGCCGCCGACTACCTGCCGCTGACCCCGCGCAACCTCATCGCACAGGCCTTCAAGTTCCTCGGCGAGCGCTACGGCTGGGGCCACGACTACGGCACCCGCGACTGCAGCGGCTTCGTCTCGGAGATCTACCGCAGCTTCGGCGTGCTGGTTCCGCGCAACACCAGCGCGCAGGCGGTCAGCCCGGCGCTGGACCGCATCGCCTTCGACACTACCGACGGCAGCGCCAAGCGCATGGCCGCGGTCGAGGCGCTGCAGGTCGGCGACCTGGTCTACATCCCCGGCCACGTGATGGTCACGCTCGGCCACGACCAGGGCCTGACCTACATGATCCACGACACCGCCGGCGGCGGCTGGCGCGGGCCCGACGGCAAGCGCGTGTCCGCACACCTGAACGGGGTGTCAGTGACGCCGCTGGAGCCGATGCTGGCCAGCGACACCGCCAGCTACGTCGACCTCATCACCAACATCCAGCGCATCCGCTGAAAGACCATCAATGAAGATCACCGACATACAGCTCGGCATGCTGCGGGTGCCGCTGAAGACCCCGTTCAAGACCGCGCTGCGCACCGTGGAGACGGTCGAGGACGTGGTGGTGCTGATCCGCACCGACAGCGGCCACACCGGCTACGGCGAGGCGCCGGCCACCGCACCGATCACCGGCGACACCCACGGCTCGATCATCGAGGCCATCGACACGTTCATCAAGCCGCGGCTGATCGGCCAGGAGATCGCCAACCTCAACCACATCGTCGGGCTGATCCAGACGACGATGGAGCGCAACACCAGCGCCAAGGCGGCGGTGGAGATCGCCGTGTACGACCTGTGGGCGCAGCTGTACGGCGCGCCGCTGTACAAGCTGCTCGGCGGCGGCGATCCGGTGATCACCACCGACATCACCATCAGCGTGGACTACATCGACAAGATGGTGGCCGACTCGCTGTCGGCGATCGAGCGCGGCTTCGAGTCGCTGAAGATCAAGGTAGGCAAGGACATCGGCCTGGACATCGAGCGGGTCAAGGCGATCCACGCCGCTGTCGAGGGCCGCGCGCTGCTGCGCCTGGACGCCAACCAGGGCTGGACCGCCAAGCAGGCGGTGCATGCGATGAACACGCTGGAGGAAGCCGGCGTGGTGCTGGAACTGCTGGAGCAGCCGGTCAAGGCGGCCGACATCGACGGGCTCAAGTACGTCACCGAGCGCGTGCACACGCCGGTGATGGCCGACGAGAGCGTGTTCGCCCCGACCCAGGTGTTCGACCTGATCGAGCGCCGCGCCGCGGACATCATCAACATCAAGCTGATGAAGACCGGCGGCATCTCCAACGCGATCCGCATCGCCGACATCGCCTCGCTGTACGGCATGCAATGCATGATCGGCTGCATGATCGAGTCGAGCATCAGCGTGGCCGCGGCGGTGCACGTGGCGGTGGCCAAGTCGGACGTGATCACCAAGGTGGACCTGGACGGCCCGTCGCTGGGCCTGTTCAACCCGGTCGAGGGCGGGGTGAACTTCAACGAGTCGGAGATCACCATCAGCGATGCGCCGGGGCTGGGCATCCGCGAGATCCACGGGCTGGAGATGCTGAAGCCATGATGCCTTCGAGCGCCCCTGCCCTGGTGATGCCGCAGATCGCCGACGTGCTCCCACGCTGCATGCCGACCAGCGGAATTACAGGCAGGAACGCTGCTGTTGCTGTTGCCCTGCTCCCTCCCTTGCGCGAAGCGCAGGGGAGGGCCGGGGAGGGGTGCTCTTGCTTTTGACTTACCGGGTTCCCTTCCGTAGCGGCGGAGCCAGCGGGTAAAACCCCGCAGGGGCGACGTGCATGGATGCACGTCGTTCGCGGCAGGGGCAGGATGCCCCTTCCGCGAATTCCCGCTGGCGGAGCGGACCTGGAGCGCGCAGCGCGGAAGGCGCGCAGGCTGGTCAAGCACGCCCTGTCTGCGCGCCTCCGCGCTCACGCGCTCCGGGTTCGCGGATCCGGCAGGAATTTTCGGAAGGGAACCTGTAAGTCAAAAAACCAAAGCAAGAGCAAGAGCACCCCTCCCCAGCCCTCCCCTGCGCTTCGCGCAAGGGAGGGAGCAGGGCAACAGCAACAGCAACAGCAACAGCAACAGCAACGCAAGGATGATTGCCTGCCATGCCCCGCGGAGACCATGATCGCGCCATGCCACCCCTGGTAAAAATCCGCTCCGAACGCGACAGCATGTCGGCCATCGAACGCCGCATCGCCGACTTCATCCTCGACAACGCCCACCTGCTGCGCGACTACTCCTCCCAGCAACTGGCCAGCGCCCTGGGCATCAGCCAATCCAGCGTGGTCAAGTTCAGCCAGAAACTCGGCTTCCGCGGCTACCCCGACCTCAAATACTCCGTCGGCGAAGCCGTCGCCCGCGCCGGCAACGGCCATTCCGAGCAGGCGGCGCCCACCGATGCGCCGGGCGATGCCTACACCCGCCTGGACGAGAACCTGCGCCAGAGCAAGGCCGCCGCCGAGGAGGAAACCCGCCTGCTCAACCCGCGCCAGACCATCGAGGCCATCGTCGCCCTGCTCGACGGCGCGCCCAAGGTGTTCGTCTGCGGCCTCGGCGACGATGGCCTGTTCGCGCGCGAGTTCGCCATGCGCCTGTCGCTGCTGGGCATGCTCACCGTGCACCACTCCGACCCGATCCTGATGATGTCCAACCTGTCGGCCGCGCGCAGCGGCGACGTGCTGCTGATGTTCTCAGAGTTCGGCAAGCTGGCGCCGATCAGCCAGCTGTCGCGGCAGTTCCAGGCCTGCGGCGGCAAGGTGGTCTCGATCACCCGCCATACCGCCAACCCGCTGCGCGCGCTGGCCGACGCCTCGCTGGCGATCTCGGCCCACGACGACGCCCCGCACGTGGAACAACTGCTGTACCGTTCCTCGCTGCAGTACCTGCTCGATTTCCTGTTCGTCCTGCTGTGCCAGGCCAATCCCGAACGGGATCGCCAGCTGGCGATGAACCTGGAACGCGTCGGCCAGTTGCTCGATGCCTGATCCCTCTGCCACCGGAGCCCCCATGCCCTCCATTGCGCATTCCCTGCCGCCCCGCGTCGCCGCCCCCCGGGCGATGTCGGCGATCCACCGACTGCGCAGCTACGGCGCGGCGCTGCTGGCACTGGTGTCGATGCAGGCCGCGGCCGCGACCACGGCACCGGTGGTCGCGCCGCTGGCGCAGGCGCGGCAACTGGTGGTGGTGACCAGCCCCGACTGGAACGCCACGCACGGGCAGCTGCGGGCCTTCGAGCGCGACGCCTCCGGCCGCTGGCAGGCGCTCGGCGAGGGCTTCGCGGTGGCGCTGGGGCGCAGCGGCAGCGCCTGGGGCGAGGGCCTGCATCCGCAGCCCGCCGACACCGACGCGGGCCCGCGCAAGCGCGAGGGCGACGGCCGCAGCCCGGCCGGGGTCTTCGCCATCGGCGAGGCGTTCGGCTATGCCGAGCGGATCGACAGCTCCCTGCCCTACCGGCCGATGCGCCAGAGCAGCTACTGCATCGACGTGGCGGACTCGCCGCTGTACAACCGCATCGTCGACGCCGAGCAGGTCGGCGCCGAGGCCGTGGCCGGCTCCACCGAGCCGATGCGGCTGGACCTGCACAACGACGGCGACCGCCGCTATCGCGAGGGCTTCGTGATCGAGCACAACCCGCGTGCGCAGCCGGGCCTGGGCAGCTGCATCTTCGCCCACCTGTGGCGCCGCCCCGGCGAGGCCACCGCCGGCTGCACCGCGATGGAACCGGCCAACATGCACCGGCTGCTGGCCTGGCTCAAGCCCGAGGCACGGCCGTTGTTCGTATTGCTGCCGCAGGACGAGTACCGGCGCCTGCAGGCGCCATGGGGCCTGCCCGACATCGCCGGGGCCGCGCCGTGAGCGCGACCGGGAACGACGATCCGCGCCTGGTCCGCGCGGTCAGCCGCTGGCAGATCGTCGGGCTGTCGATCAACGACGTCATCGGCAGCGGCATCTACCTGCTGCCGGCCGCGGCGGCGGCGCTGCTGGGGCCGATGAGCCTGTGGGCGGTGCTGCTGGCGGGGCTGGCGGTGGCGCTGCTGGTGCTGTGCTACGCGCAGGCGGCCAGCTACTTCGACCAGCCCGGCGGCAGCTATCTGTACGCACGCGAGGCGTTCGGCCGCTTCGCCGGCTTCGAGATCGGCTGGATGATCTGGCTGACCCGCATCAGCTCGGCCGCGGCGCTGAGCAACGGCCTGGCCGACGCGGTGGCGCGCTTCTGGCCGGCGGCCGGTGGCGATGGCGCGGCGCGGCTGTTCGTGGTCGCCGGATCGCTGGCGTTCCTGACCGGGATCAACGTGATCGGGGTGAAGTCGGCCGCGCGTACCGGCGTGGCGCTGGTGATCGGCAAGCTGGTGCCGCTGGTGCTGTTCGTCGGCATCGGCATCTTCTATGTCGACTGGTCGTGGGCGTTCTCCGGACAGGCGCCGGACCCGCGCAACCTGCGCAACCTCGGCGAGGCCGCGTTGCTGCTGCTGTTCGCCTACGCCGGCTTCGAGAACATCCCCGCCGCCGCCGGCGAGTACAGGAACCCGCGCCGCGACGTGCCGTTCGCGCTGATCACCATGATCGTCACGGTGACGCTGATCTACGCCGCGGTGCAGGTGGTGGCGCAGGGCACGCTGCCCGGCATCGCCAGCTCGGCCACGCCGCTGGCCGATGCCGCCGCGCGCTTCAGCGGCGAGGGGCTGGCGCTGATCCTCACCGTCGGCGCCACCATCTCGATCCTGGGCACCACCAGCAACACGGTGATGCTGGGCCCGCGCTTCCTGTTCGCGCTGGCCAAGGACGGCTTCGGCCCGGCGTTCCTGGCGCGGGTGCACCCGCGCTTCCACACCCCCGCCGCGGCGATCGTCGTGCAGGGCGTGGTATCGCTGGCGCTGGCGCTGTCGGGCACCTTCGTGCAGCTGGCGCTGCTGTCGATGGTGACGCGGCTGTTCGCCTACATCGGCACCGCCGCGGCGGTGATCGTGCTGGCGCGCAGGTACGGCGGCCGTCCCGGCGCGCTGCGGCTGCCGGGCGGGCCGGCGATCCCGGTCGCCGCGCTGCTGCTGTCGCTGGCGCTGCTGGCCAGCGCCAGCTGGCAGAACCTGGCCGCCGCGGGCGTCGCGCTGCTGGTGGGCGCGGTGATCTACCGCTTTCCGCGCAAGGCCGGCTAGGCAGCACTGTAGGAGCGAGATCGGGCTTTACCGGTAGAGCCTCATCGCGACTGAAGTCGCTCCTACGGTCGCTCCTACACCGGACCTCGAACGGGCTGCGCGCGCGTGACGGTCGCCAGGGCCGGCGACGGCGCCTCCCGCCCGGCGCCTGGGCCGCCCTCGCCGTCGCGCGGGCGGCCCAGGACCTCCAGCAGCGAATCCAGGCTCGGCAGCCGCAGTCCCTTGCGCCAGACCAGGTGGATGGTGACCTGGCGGTACCTGTCCTCCACCTCGTGCGACATGACATCGTGCCTGTGCGGCAGGCACTCGAGCATGCTCCGGGGCAGCAGCGCCAGGCCCGCGCCCGCCGCCACGCAGGCCACCATGCCGTTGTACGACTCCAGCTCGATCAGCTTGCCCCAGGTGGCATCGTCCTGGCGGAACCAGTCCTCGAAACGACGCCGATAGGCGCAGTTGGGGCGGAACGCGTAGATGTTGAAGCCGTTTATGTCCCGGGCCCTGGCGATCGGTTTCAGTCCCAGCGCGGAGATGACCACCAGCTCCTCCTCGTAGAGGGCGACGGCATCGAGCAGCGGATGCGTCACCGGCCCGTCCACGAACGCGGCGGCGAGGCGGCCGTCCAGCACACCGTCGATCAGGTCGCCCGACGGCCCGGTGCTGAGGTCGAGCAGCACGTTCGGGAAGCGCCGGTGGTACTCGGCCAGCACCGGCGAGATCCGGACCGCGACCGTGCTCACCAGCGCCCCGAGCGACAGCACGCCCTTGGGCATGATCCCGGAGACCGAGGATCTGGCCTCGTCGGCCAGGCTCAGCAGCCGGTTCGCGTAGTCGAGGAAGTTGCGCCCCGACGCCGACAGGCGCAGGCGCTGCTTCTCGCGGATGAACAGCTCCGCGCCCAGTTCGTCCTCCAGCTGGCGGATGCGCGTGGTGAGGTTGGACGGCACCCGGTGCAGGCGCCGGGCGGCGGCGTTGATGCTGCCCTCCCGTGCCACCGCGACGAACATGGCCAACTGCGGGAAATCCACGGCATTCTCTTTTCGTGACTGACTTGCTTAGTTTTATTCAGTTTAAAGAAACATGGCAAGGGAGTAACGTCCTTCGCCGTCAAGCGCGACTGGCGCGATGCCGCCTCCCCGATCGATCCCCGGTCCGGAACAGGCGCACACCGGCGCCAAGCCAGATGCAGAGGCCAGGACCATGACACCATTCCAATTCCATACCGTCCCCCACCTGGTGGTGGAGACCGGGGCGGCAGCCAGGCTGGACGCCATCCTGGGCGAGTACTTCCAGCCCTGCCGCGCCTGCATCGTCACCACCCCGCCGCTGCCCGACAACGGCACCCTGGAACCGATAATCCACAGCCTGGCCGCCGCCGGCTGGAGCGTGGACGTCGTCAGCGACGTGCAGTCCGATCCGCCGGAAGCGGTGGTGCTGGACATCGCCGCGCGCGCCCGCACGCTGGGCAGCGAGCTGGTCATCGGCGTCGGCGGCGGATCGGCGATGGACGTGGCCAAGCTGGTCGCGGTCCTGCTCGGCAGCGAGCAGCCGCTGCCGCAGATGTACGGCATCGACAAGGTGCGCGGGACGCGGCTGCCGCTGGTGCAGATCCCCACCACCGCCGGCACCGGCTCGGAAGTGACGCCGATCGCCGTGGTCACCACCGGCGAGACGACCAAGAGCGGCATCGTCGCCAGGCAGCTCTATGCCGACCTGGTCGTGCTCGATGCCGGGCTGACGCTGGGGCTGCCACCGGCGGTCACCGCCGCGACCGGCATCGATGCGATGGTCCACGCGATCGAATCGTTCACCAGCCGCCGCCTCAAGAACCCCATTTCCGACAGCCTGGCGATCAAGGCGCTGAAGCTGCTCGACCGCAGCCTGCTCGCCGCCTGCCGCGACGGGCGGGACCTGGCGGCCCGCGAGGACATGCTGCTCGGCGCCCTGCTCGCCGGCCAGGCCTTCGCCAACGCCCCGGTCGGGGCGGTGCACGCCCTAGCCTATCCGGTCGGCGGGATCTTCCACGTCGCGCACGGCGTGTCCAACGCGCTGGTGCTGCCGCACGTGCTGCGCCACAACTGCAGCCGCGCCGGCGAGGCGTACGCGCAGCTGGCCGACGCCATCCTGCCGCCCGCGCAGGCCAGGGGCAGCATCGCCGAACGCGCCGAGGCCTTCATCGGCCACATGCAGCGGCTGGTCGAGCAGGCCGCCGTCCCCACCCGGCTGCGCGATGTCGGCATCGGCCGGCAGGACATTCCCGCACTGGCGGCGGCGGCCATGCTGCAGACGCGGCTGCTCGCCAACAATCCCTGCGACGTCGATCTCGAAGACGCGACGTCGATCTACGAAAAGGCATGGTGACATCATGAACGCGGCAGAATTACTCGTTGCAGCACTCGAACAGGAAGGCGTGAAGCAGATCTTCGGCGTTCCCGGAGAGGAGAACCTCGACGTCGTCGATGCGCTGCGCCACTCGTCCATCGAGCTGGTGCTGACCCGGCACGAACAGGCGGCCGCCTTCATGGCCGCCACCCATGGCCGCCTCACCGGCCGGCCCGGCGTGTGCCTGGCGACGCTGGGACCGGGCGCGCTCAACCTGACCACGGGGGCGGCCTACGCCCAGCTCGGCGCCATGCCGATGATCATGATCACCGGCCAGAAGGGCGTGCTGCATCGCCGCCAGGCGCGCTTCCAGGTCGTGGACATCGTCTCCACGATGAAGCCGCTGACCAAGATGGCGCACCAGATCGTCAGCGCCGAGACCATCCCGTCGCTGGTGCGCGAGGCCTTCCGCGTCGCCTGCGAGGAACGCCCCGGCCCGGTGCACCTGGAGCTGCCCGAGGACGTCGCCGCCTCGCCGGCCCCCGACATCGCGCTGATCCCGCCGCACGCCATCCGCCTGCCGGTAGCCTGCCCGCAGGCGCTGGACTGCGCCGCCGAGCTGATCCAGCAGGCCGAGCGCCCGCTGCTGATGCTGGGCGCGGCGGCCAGCCGCCCGCACCTGGCCGATGCCCTGTCAGAGTTCGTGCGCCGGGTGAAGATACCGTTCTTCAACACGCAGATGGGCAAGGGCTCGGTCGCCGGCGGCTCCGGCCGCTACATGGGCACCGCCGCGCTGTCCGAGCGCGACTACGTCCACCAGGCGATCGACCGCGCCGACCTGATCGTCTCCATCGGACACGACACGGTCGAGAAGCCGCCGTTCCTGATGGGACGCGGCGGCCCCAAGGTGCTGCACGTGGGCTACATCCCGGCCACGGTCGAGGAGGTCTACTTCCCCGATGCCGAGCTGATCGGCGACGTCGGGCCGACGCTGGCGCTGCTGGCCGACCGCATCGAGGGCAGGCTGCCGAACGCCGAGGCCCTGCTGCCGCTGCGCGAGCAGATCCTCGCCCACATCGGCGAACGCGCCGAGGAACACCGCTTCCCGCTGCCCCCGCAGAGCATCGTCCACGACGTGCGCCAGGTGATCCCCGAGGACGGCATCGTCTGCCTGGACAACGGCATCTACAAGATCTGGTTCGCGCGCAACTACCGCACCCGGGTGGCCAACACGCTGCTGCTCGACAACGCCCTGGCCACGATGGGCGCCGGCCTGCCCTCGGCGATGATGGCCTCGATGCTGTACCCGCGGCGGCGGGTGATGGCCGTCTGCGGCGACGGCGGCTTCATGATGAACTCGCACGAGCTGGAAACCGCGGTACGCCTGCGGCTCGACCTGGTGGTGCTGATCCTGCAGGACAACGCCTACGGCATGATCCGCTGGAAGCAGGAAGCCAAGGGCCTGGCCGACTTCGGCATGACCTTCGGCAATCCCGACTTCGTCGCCTACGCCGCCTCCTTCGGTGCCAAGGGCAGCCGGGTGGAGACGGCCGACGGCCTGGTGCCGGCACTGGAAGCCGCCTTCGCCGAGGGCGGCGTGCATGTCGTCGTCGCCCCGGTCGACTACTCGGAGAACAAGCGCGTGCTGATCGACGAGCTGCGCGACAAGGCGCTGGGCTGAACCCCGGCCCAAGGAATTGACGCAGCAGCGACCTGTAGGAGCGACTTGTAGGAGCGACTTCAGTCGCGATGAGGCTTTACCGGTACGCAGGCCCTTCTGCACGAACCCGCACGCCCCTGTGCAGGGATTCAAATGGGAAGGCCCATCGCGACTGAAGTCGCTCCTACGGCCATTCCAGCAGCCATTCCAGCAGCCGATCCAACAGCCATTCCACCAGCCGCTCCGGCAGGCCGCATTCCTGCCGGATGCATCCAGGCTCGCGGGCAATCTCGGCGGAGCATTCCCACCCGACGACGTGCCTCCTTCTGGCACCACCTCGCGCTGAATTCCTACGGACCGTGCCCGTCCTGCGAATCATCCTGTGGGCATGTCCAGTCCACACCCGCCCTGCGCCCGTCACCACGCCCTGCGCCGCCACCGGCGCGACGAGGATGGCCGTACCTACCTTCTGACCGCCGTCACCCAGGAGCGTCAGCCGCTGTTCGCCGATTGGCGCTGCGCCTGGGCGGCGGCCGCCACGCTGGCGCAACCGGCGAGCTGGCCGGACGCGCAACTGCTGTGCTGGGTGCTGATGCCCGATCACTGGCATGGACTGCTCAGGCTTCGGTCTCGCGGCACGCTGGCGGCAGCCATGCGCCACGCCAAGGGGCGTTCGGCGCATGCAGTCAACCGTGCACGCGGCCGCAGCGGACAGGTATGGGCACCCGCCTACCACGGCCACGCCCTGCGCCGCGACGATGACGTGCTGCACAGCGCCCGCTACATCGTCGCCAACCCGCTTCGCGCCGGACTGGCCCGGCGACTGGGCGATTATCCGTACTGGGACGCGATCTGGCTGGACGCCGGAACGGCCATGCCGTAACCGCCATTCGACGAGCGTACGTATTTCGTAGAAGCAGCTGTAAGAGCGGCCGTAGGAGCGACTTCAGTCGCGATGGGCCTTCCCATTCGAATCCCCGCACAGGGATGTGCGGGCTTTTGCAGAAGGACCTGCATACCGGTAAAGCCCCATCGCGACTGAAGTCGCTCCTACAGTCATGCAGCGATTGGGACACGCGGCGACCGCAGCTTGCTCGTCCATGGCCGCGGCCTGAACAGGTGCCATGAACCGCTGCGGGCGGCCGTGACCGGCTTCGGCCGCTACGCCTTGACTCACGTCCGCACGGCGCGCCCTTCATCCCGCCTACCGGCAGGATTTGACGTTCGCCTCACGTCGCACCGCAGCCGGGTTAACGGCCATCGCGCTAACGTCCGGAATCTCGACCATCGAGGAGCCCGAGCATGAGCGTTCCCTATCAGATTCCCGGCCGCGTGCCGAACGACGACGACGCCACCCAGGCCTCGGTCTACTGGCGCCGGCACTTCGACGGCAAGCCCTACTACGACGAAGGCGAACTGTTCGAGGACTACGAGCCGGCCTATCGCGCCGGCCACAACGCGCGCCTGCGCGAATTCGGCCGTGCCTACGAGGAAGTGGAAAGCGAACTGCAGCGCGAGTGGGAGACCGCCCATCCCCAGGGGCGCTCGCGCACGACGTGGGAGAAGGCCCGCCACGCCGTGCGCAGCGCCTGGGAACTGGCCGCGCGTCCGGGCAAGGACGAGCCGCACGGGACCTGACCCCGCCCCCGCGCGCGCAACGGCCGCTCCATCCTGATATGGTCGGAGGCGCCCGCCCATCCCGGAGAGTCCGCATGAGCCCGCGCCTGCCTTCCCTGCTTGCCTGCGCCCTGGCCTGCCTGGCCGTCAGTTCCTGTGCACTGGCCGACGGCCCGGCCGCCGGCACCGCCGCGGTCGAGCGCGGCCAATGGCCTTTCGCCGCCACCGAGGCCGGACGCTTCGACGAACCGTGGGCGATGAGCTTCCTGCCGGACGGAACGCTGCTGGTCACCGAGAAGCGCGGCCGCCTGCTGCGCTACGACGCGGACAGCCGTCGCAAGAGCGAGATCGCCGGCGTACCCGACGTGGCCTACGGCGGCCAGGGCGGGTTCGGCGACGTGCTGCCGCACCCGCGTTTTGCCGACAACCGCCTGCTCTACCTGAGCTATGCGGAGCCCGGCACCGGCGGTACCCGCGGCGCGGCGGTGGCACGGGCCACGCTGGCCCTCGACGCCGACGGCGGCGGACGGCTGGACGGGCTCGAGGTGATCTGGCGCCAGGAACCCAAGGTCAGCGGACAGGGCCACTACGGACACCGGCTGGCGTTCGGCCCCGACGGCAAGCTGTGGATCACCTCCAGCGAGCGGCAGAAGTTCGACCCGGCGCAGGACATGCAGTCCAACCTGGGCAAGATCGTGCGCCTGAACGACGACGGCAGCGTGCCGGCCGACAACCCGTTCGCCGCCCAGGGCGGCGTGGCCGCGCAGGTGTGGTCGCTCGGCCATCGCAACGCCCTGGGCATCGCCTTCGACGCGCAGGGCCGGCTGTGGGTGCACGAGATGGGCCCGAAGGGCGGCGACGAGCTGAACCTGATCCAGCGCGGCGGCAACTACGGCTACCCGATCGTCTCCAACGGCGACCACTACGACGGCCGCCCGATCCCCGACCACGACACCCGCCCGGAGTTCGTCGCGCCCAAGGTGACCTGGACCCCGGTGATCTCGCCGGCCGGCTTCATCATCTACGACGGCACGCTGTTCCCGCAGTGGCGCGGCAACGGCTTCATCGGCGGCCTGTCGTCCAAGGCGCTGGTGCGGGTGGAACTGGACGGCGAGGACGCGCGCGAGGCCGGCCGCTACGACATGGGCCAGCGCATCCGCGAGATCGAGCAGGGCCCGGACGGCGCGATCTGGCTGCTGGAGGACGGCAGCGATGGACGGCTGCTGAGGCTCACGCCTGCGGCGTGAGCCCGGGATTGGGGATTCGGGATTGGGGATTGGTAAAGGCGGGGACCACGGAGGATCGGGCTCTTACTAATCCCGAATCCCCAATCCCGAATCCCCGCTTCCCAGCAACTCGAACTGCACCGCCTCGCCCGCCAGCGCATCGGCGCACACCCACAGGTCGAACAGGCCCGGCTCGGCGCCGTACTCGCCGCGCGGGTTGGTGAAGGCAAGCGCATGGCGATCGAGGGTGAACGCCACCTGCGCGCTCTCGCCCGGCTGCAGCGCGATCTTGCGGAACGCCTTGAGCTCGCGCACCGGCCGCACCCGGCTGGCGACGCGGTCGTGCACGTACAGCTGCACCACTTCCTCGCCGGCCACGGCACCGGTGTTGGTCACCGTGGTGGTCACGGTCAGGGTCTCGTCCCAGCCCAGCCGCCCGGTGCTCGGCGACGGCACGCCGTACTCGAACGTGGTGTAGCCCAGGCCGTGGCCGAACGGGTACAGCGGCGCGTCCGGGATCTCGCGCCAGCGTGCCTTGAACTCCTTCATCTCCGGCAGTTCCGGCCGTCCGGTGCGCGGGTGGTTGTAGAACAACGGCTGCTGCCCGGAGGCCAGCGGAAAGCTCACCGGCAACCGCGCCGACGGGCTGTAGTCGCCGAACAGCACGTCGGCCACGCCGTGGCCGGTCTGGGTGCCGAGGAACCAGGTCACCGCGATCGCCTGCGCATCGCGCACCGCGCCGTGCAGCGCCAGCGCGCGGCCGTTGCGCAGCAGCACCACCAGCGGCGTGTCGGTGGCCGCCACCGCCTCGGCCAGCGCCTGCTGCGCGGCAGGCAGCACGATCTCGGTGCGCGATTGCGCCTCGCCGCTGTAGCGCTGCGGCTCGCCCAGCGCCAGCACCACCACGTCGGCGGCGCGCGCGGCGGCCACCGCGGCGTCGATGCCGCCGTCCAGCGGCTCCTCCAGGCCGCAGCCCGGCTCGACCGCCAGCAGCGCCTCGTCGGCCAGCGCCGCGCGCAGCCCGGCTTCCAGCGTCACGTAGCGCGACTTGTCGCCGAACAGCGTCCAGCAACCCTCGATGTTCTCGCGGTCGCGCGCGAACGGGCCGACCAGCGCGATCCGCTGCCCGGCCTTGCGCAGCGGCAGCACCGCGCCCTCGTTCTTCAGCAGCACGATCGAGCGCCGCGCCGCATCGCGCGCCAGCGCGTCGTGGGCGGGCAGGTACGAGGCATCGGCCTCGCGCGCCGGGTCGAGCGAACGGTAGGGGTCGTCGAACAGGCCGATGGCTTCCTTCAGCTCCAGCACCCGCCGCACCGCCGCGTCCAGCGCTTCCACCGGCACCTCGCCGTCTTCCACCAGCGCCGGCAGGTGGTCGGCGAAGAAGCCGCTCTGCATGCTCATGTCCATGCCGGCCAGGAACGCCTTCCTGGTCGCGTCGCGCGCATCGCTGGCGTAGCCGTGGGCGATCAGCTCCATGTCGGCGGTGTAGTCGGAGATCACCACGCCGGGGAAGTTCCACTCGCCGCGCAGGATCTCGGTCAGCAGTTCGCGGTTGGCGCTGGCCGGCACCCCGTTGATGTCGTTGAACGATGTCATCACCGACAGCGCGCCGGCGGCGAAGGCGGCCTGGAACGGCGGCAGGTGCACGTCGCGCAGCGTCTGCGGGGCGATGTCCACGGTGTTGTATTCCATGCCGGCGGCCACCGCGCCGTAGGCGGCGAAATGCTTGGGCGTGGCCAGCAGCGCGTCGGCCGCGCGCAGGTCCCCGCCCTGGAAGCCGCGCACGCGCGCGGCGGCGAACGCGCAGCCCAGCACCACGTCCTCGCCGGCGCCCTCGGCGCCGCGGCCCCAGCGCTGGTCGCGGGCGATGTCCACCGCCGGCGCGTAGGTCCAGTGGATGCCGGCGGCGGTGGCCTCGACCGCGGTGGCGCGGGCGGTACGCTCGGCCAGTTCCGGCTCGAAGCTGGCGGCCTCGCCGAGCGGGATCGGGAACACCGTGCGCATGCCGTGGATCACGTCGGCGGCGAGGATCACCGGGATGCCGAGCCGGCTCTCCTCCACCGCGACGCGCTGGATCTGCCGCCCCAGCTCGGCGCCGACGCCGTTGAACAGCGAGCCGACGCGGCCTTCGCGCACCTGCTGCAGCACCTGCTCGGCGTTGCTCACGTTGGCTTCCGGGTTCACCTCGGGCGCGAACGGCCGGACCATGTCGGCGAACACGCCGAGCTGGCCGACCTTTTCCTCCACGGTCATGCGGGCGAGCAGGGATTCGATGCGGGAGGAGGCCATGGAGAGAGTCCGGGAAAACGTTTACATGAACCCGCCATTCTAGCGGTCCGGACGCCCGGCGACACGCACCGGCATGTTCAGCGATGTGCAGTGGCAGCGGCCGCACGGCCTGCGCCGGGAACCCGCGGCCTGCCCACGATCTAGGGCGCGATGCCACGTGGTCCTCCGGGCCATCGGTTGCGCCGGCTTTCAGGCGTGGATGTTCAGGCCCTCTCCGATCGGGAAAGGGGGCTGGGATGAGAGTACCGGCGAAGCCTCCTGCAGCCCGGTATCGCGCGGCTTCGCCGGTGCCCTCATCCGCCCCTTCGGGGCACCTTCCCCGGAAGGAGAAGGGAGGAAGCCGAAGCCGGGTGCCAGCCGGGTCGCGGGAAAGCCTGGTCGCGACCGACGGCCCGGAGGCCACGGCGAGTCGCTTTCATGGGTACCGCTCCTGCGCAACGGCGACCGACCGGCATGTGCGAGCCGGGACCGGGGACACCGCATCTCCCGGTGCACGCGCGGCGGCACGGGATCGCCTGCCGGCCACGATCCTAGGGGTCGAAGTACGCCTCGAAGATCCGTCCATGCAGTTCGCCCAGCGCGACCTGGATCTCGTCCATGAAGCCGGCGGCGTCGTGGGCGGCCAGCCAGGCCGGGTCGGCCTGCCGCACCAGCCCGACCGCGCGCATCATCGCCCGCTCGACCCGCGGCCGCGGCGGCATCGCCGGCAGGATCTGCTGCGCCCGGGTCAGGCAGAACAGCACGCTGCGCGGGAACCCGCCGTTCTGCAGCAGGAAGCGCAGCGCGTGCTCGCCGGTCACGCGCTGGCGCACGTGGCGGCGATACATCTGGAACGCGGCCAGCGAGCGCAGCACGCTCATCCACTGCAGGTTGCTGTAGGCCTCCAGGTCGTCGGCCTGGCGCGGCGTGACCAGGCCGGAGGCGCCGGCGTCGATGATCCGCGTGGTCATGTCGGCCTGCTCGATCGCCGTGCCCAGGCGCAGGAACTGGAAGCCGATGTCGCGGCTGACGTTGGCGATGAGCAGCCCGGACACCTTCAGGCATGCATCGGTGATGCGGCCCACGAAGTCCTGGCGGTAGCGGCGGCCGATGCCGCGTTCGCCCTCGGCGCCGATGTGCAGGTGCAGGTCGTTGACCGCTTCCCACACGTCCTGCGGCAGGGTATCGCGGATGCTGCGCAGGATCTCGCGTGCCTGCTCGACCGAGGAGCGCAGCGAGGACGGGTTGCGTTCGTCCAGCAGCAGGAAGCGCACCACCTCGGTGTCGGCGACGTCGCGCCCGGCCTCGGGGAACAGTTCGTTGAAGATCTCGCCGGTGCCGACGGTATCGACCATCGGCCGCCAGGTGAAGCGCACCGAGCGCGGCAGGTCCAGTTGCAGCAGGCTGCCGGCGCCGACCAGGCGCGCGGTGTTCTCGGCCCGGCGCAGGTAGCGGCTGAACCAGTAGAGGTTGTTGGCGACGCGGGAAAGCATCAGGGCTTGCCGCCGTTGCCGGGGCAGACCACGTTGCCATGTCCGGCCGCCAGGCGGCCGGACACGGCAACCCGCAGAGCCTGCCCCGTACTTGATACGGGGGCCGCGCTCGGGTGCGTGCGGTAGCGTGTCCTCGTTCGATCGATTGTCGGCATAAATCTCCTCGTTGTTCCTCGCCCCACACGCACTCGAGCGCGGCGTGGCCGGTTCCGGCAGCGGCGGCGAGCCCTAAGGCTCCTCGTCCAGGTCCACCACCCAGGTGTCCTTGGCACCGCCGCCCTGGGAGGAATTGACCACCAGCGAGCCCTCCTGCATCGCCACCCGGGTCAGTCCGCCGGTGGTGACGTAGGTGTCCTCGCGCGAGAGGATGAACGGGCGCAGGTCCAGGTGCCGCGGCGACGGGCCGTCCTCGGTGACGATCGGCGCGGTGGACAGGTTCAGCGTCGGCTGCGCCATGTAGTTGCGCGGGTCGGCCTGGATCAGCGCGCGGAACTTCTCGCGCTCGGCGGCGGTGGAGCGCGGGCCGATCATCATGCCGTAGCCGCCGGACTCGTTGGCCGGCTTGACCACCAGTTCCTCCAGGTGCTCGAGCACGTACTGCCGCTCCTTGTCGTCGTGGCACAGGTAGCTGGGCACGTTGGGCAGGATCGGCTCCTCGTCCAGGTAGTAGCGGATCATCTTCGGCACGTAGGCGAACACGACCTTGTCGTCGGCCACGCCGGCGCCGGGCGCGTTGGCCAGCGCCACCTTGCCGGCGCGCCAGCTGCGGATCAGCCCCGGCACGCCCAGCATCGAGTCCGGCAGGAACGTCTCCGGGTCGATGAACAGGTCGTCGATGCGGCGGTAGATCACGTCCACCCGGCGCGGGCCGTAGACGGTGCGCATGTAGGTGCAGTCGTCGTCGGCCACGAACAGGTCGCCGCCCTCCACCAGCTCGATGCCCATCGCCTGCGCCAGGTAGGCGTGCTCGAAGTAGGCGCTGTTGTACACGCCCGGGGTCAGCAGCGCGATCACCGGCTGCTCGCCCGGGCGCGGGGTCAGCGCGGCCAGGGTGTCGTACAGCTGCGAGGGATACTCGTCCACCGGCAGGATCGCGCTGGTGTCGAACAGCTCGGGGAACACGCGCTTGGCGACCATGCGGTTCTCCAGCATGTACGACACCCCGGAGGGAATGCGCAGGTTGTCCTCAAGCGCGTAGAGCGTGCCGTCGGCGTCGCGCACCAGGTCCGAGCCGCACACGTGCGCCCACACCCCCAGCGGCGGCACGATGCCCACGCACTGCGGGCGGAAGTTCACCGAGTCGGCCAGCAGCATCGCCGGGAACACCTTGTCCTTGACGATCTGCTGGCGGCCGTACAGGTCGCCGATGAACAGGTTGAGCGCGCGCATGCGCTGGCGCAGGCCGGCCTCGGTGCGCTGCCACTCCTTGAGCGGGATGACCCGCGGGATCAGGTCGAACGGCAGCGTGCGGTCGACGTTGCGGCCGTCGGAGTACACGGTGAAGGTGATGCCCATGACCCGCGCGGCGAGGTCGGCGGCGAGCTGGCGCTCGCCGAGTTCGCGCGAGGAAAGGCTGGAGAGGTATTCGATGACCCGGCGTGCGGCCGGACGCGGCGCGCCGTCGGCCTGGATCAGTTCGTCGTAGGTGGCGGTGTGGTACCTGCTCCAGTCCATCTTGCCCCTTGTTGCCTGCCACCCGGCAGCAAAGGCCCGCCGGCATGTTTTCCAGCAACATGCATCGGCACGTGAACCGCGTCAAGTTCCGCGTGCGAACTGCGTCAGCCGGCGATCGCCGCCAGGATGCGGTTGCGCGGCGGCTGCCTGGCCTCGGCGTCGCGCATCAGCATCGCGTCGCTCGACACCTGGAACACGTGCAGGTCGAAGGACGGCAGCAGCGCCAGCAGGTGGTCGATCACGTCGGCCTGGATCTGCTCGTAGCCGACGATGCCGGTCTGGTCGGCGAAGCACCAGATCTCCAGCGGCAGGCCGTTGGCGTCGGGCTGCAGCTGGCGCACCATCAGCAGCATGTCCTGGCGTATGTGCGGGTCGAGCCTGAGGTAGCGCTCGACGTAGGCCCGGAACGCGCCCAGGTTGGTCGGCCGCAGCTCGCTGGCCGGCTTGATGCCGCGCTTGGCCATGTCGCTGTTCCAGGCCGCGATCTCCTTGTCCTTGCCGTCCAGGTAGTCGGCCAGGGTGGTGAACTGGCGCAGGTGCGCGATCTCCTCGTCGCTGAGGAAGCGCACGCTGTGCTGGTCCAGCAGGATCGAGCGCTTGATGCGGCGGCCGCCGGAGGCGTACATGCCGCGCCAGTTCTTGAACGACTCGCTGATCAGCTTCTTGGTCGGGATGGTGGTGATGGTCATGTCCCAGTTCTGCACCGTCACCGTGTGCAGCGCGATGTCGGTGACCGTGCCGTCGGCGTTCTGGCTGGGCATCTCGATCCAGTCGCCGATGCGCACGCGCCCGTCGGTGCTGATCTGCACGCTGGCCACCAGCGACAGCAGGGTGTCCTGGAACACCAGGATCAGCACCGCCATGATCGCGCCCAGGCCGGTGACGATGTGGCCGAACGACACCCCCGACAGCGTGGCCACCATCGACAGCCCGGCCAGCACGAAGATGATGATCTTGATGACCTGCAGGAAGCCCTTGATCGGCCGGTTGCGCGCGTCCGGGCGGCGCTCGTAGATCTCGTTGGCGAGGTTGAGCGCATGCGAGATCGCCAGCGCCACGGTCAGCACGATGAACACCTGGCAGCCCGCCTGCACCACCGCCACCAGCTTCGCCGGCAGGTCCGGCACCCAGGCCAGGCCGAGCTGGATCACCAGCGCCGGCACCACGTTGGCCAGGCGCCGGATCACCGACATCCGCAGCGGCTTGCCGTCGCCGTCCTGGCGCGCCCACGGCGCCCTGTCCAGGACCTTCTGCAGCACCCGCAGCAGGATCCGCTTGGTCACCCAGTTCGCCAGCCACGCCACCACCAGCAGCAGCCCGACCGCCGCCAGGTCGTAGGCGCCCGGATACGGCGCCAGCACCTTCTGCAGCGCATTGAGCTGCTGGTCCAGCAGCACCTGGTCGGCGTGCACGTCGGCCTTGAGGTCGGTCACCGGGCCGCCTCCCGCTCGATGATCACGCCCACCGCGACCGCGCCGCGCACCGCGCCGGGCTTGCTCAGCTTCAGCCGCAGCCAGCGCACGCCGAACTCGTCGAGCACGATGCGCGCGCACTGCTCGGCCAGCGTCTCCACCAGGCCGTAGTCCGACTGCGAGACGAACTCGACCAGGCGCTTGCTGACGGCCTTGTAGTTGAGCGTGTCGGCGATGTCGTCGCTGGCGGCCGGGCGGCGGTTGTCGAAGGCCATCTCCAGGTCGAAGCGCAGGGTCTGGCGGATGCGCCGCTCCCAGTCGTAGATGCCGATCAGGGCGTCGATTTCCAGCCCCTCGATGAAAACCTTGTCCATTGCGCTGCCGCCTGGCCTTGCCGAATGCGCGACATGTTAGCCGCCGCCGGCGCAATGCCGCGAGAAACGACGCCAGGCCTGGCGGTCGCTACGCGGCGCTGCCGCGGTGGCATCTGAAGAGAGGCCAGCACGATTTCGCCTGTGCCGTACCCCATCGGGAGCGCGATCCCCAGCGAGAGAGACGAGACCCGCTTCTCCCCTTCTCCCGCTTGCGGGGGAAGGTGGCGCGCAGCGCCGGATGGGGGCGCTTTTGCTGTTGCTTTCCCATGCTCCAGACAGCCCCCATCCGCCCTTCGGGCACCTTCCCCCGCAAGCGGGAGAAGGGAACTTGCCCAATTCACATCTTGCGGTGGAGAGACAGATGCGGAACGCGGCCACCCAGCCGGGCATCGCACCAGCCCTCCCGCCTACACCAGTGCCGGCAGCGTCGCCATGTCCCAGCGCGGGGTCACGCTGACCGCCTCGCCGCTGCGCTGGCCGGCCTGCAGCCGCAGCGCGCCGGCGAAGGCGATCATCGCGCCGTTGTCGGTGCACAGCGCCGGCGGCGGGAAGCAGGCGCGGCCGCCGCGCGCGGCCGCCATCGCCTGCAGCCGCGCGCGCAGGCGGCGGTTGGCGCCGACCCCGCCGGCGACCACCAGGGTGTCGCAGCCGGCCGCGTCCAGCGCGCGCTCGCACTTGATGGCCAGGGTATCGACCACCGCATCCTCGAAGCCGCGGGCGATGTCGGCGCGGGTGCCCTCGGCCTTGTCGCTGCCCTGCCAGGCCAGCAGCACCTGGGTCTTGAGCCCGGAGAAGCTGAAGTCCAGCCCGGGACGGTCGGTCATCGGCCGGGCGAAGCGGAAACGCCCCGGGGTGCCCCGCTCGGCCAGCGCCGCCAGCTGCGGACCGCCCGGGTACGGCAGCCCCATCAGCTTGGCGGTCTTGTCGAAGGCCTCGCCGGCGGCGTCGTCCAGGGTCTCGCCGAGCAGCCGGTAGCGGCCGATCGCCTCCACCGCCACCAGCTGGGTATGCCCGCCGGACACCAGCAGCGCCACGAACGGCGGCCGCGGCGGATCGTCGCCCATCAGCGGCGCCAGCAGGTGGCCTTCCATGTGGTGCACCCCCACCGCCGGCACCTCCAGCGCCCAGGCCAGCGCCCGCGCCACCCCGGCCCCGACCAGCAGCGCGCCGACCAGGCCGGGGCCGGCGGTATAGGCCACCCCGTCGATATCGCGCACCGACAGCCCGGCCTCGGCCAGGGTCTGGCGGATCAGCGGCAGCGCCTTGCGCACGTGGTCGCGGCTGGCCAGTTCCGGCACCACGCCGCCGTATTCGGCGTGCAGCGCGATCTGGCTGTAGATCGCATGGGCGCGCAGCGCCGCAGCGCCGGACAAGGCGGTGTCGTAGACCGCCACGCCGGTTTCGTCGCAGGAAGATTCGATGCCGAGGACTCGCATGGCATCATTGTGGACCCGAATCGGGCCGGCACAAGCCCGCGGCGTGTCCCGGCCGCTTGCAGCCGCCGTTCGAGTCGCTATAATACGCGGCTCACCGGGCCCGGCCCGGCATCCTGTTATGCGAGTCCCTTCGCACCAGCCTGGCCACCCGTGGCCCGACTGCCAAATTCCCGGAGATTCCATGCCCAGCGTCAAAGTCCGCGAAAACGAGCCCTTCGAGTTTGCGCTCCGTCGTTTCAAGCGCACCTGCGAAAAGGCCGGCGTGCTGGCCGAAACCCGCAAGCGCGAGTTCTACGAGAAGCCGACCCAGGAGCGCAAGCGCAAGGCCGCCGCCGCGGTGAAGCGCCAGCTGCGCCGCAGCTCGCGCGACGTCACCAAGCGCCAGCGCCTGTACTGATTCATCCGCGGGTTTCCCGCCGGCAGCCGCCCCGCGGCGCCGGCCGGACGCTTACGAAAGGCCGGCACGCGCAAGCGTTGCCGGCTTTTTGCGTTGGCCGCCGACAGGGTGCGGCGCGCCCGCGCATCCCCCTCTCCCCCGGAATCCGGCCCCGGCCGGTCCCTCCGACAAGCCATGAAAGGTGAAGCCATGAGCCTCAAGCAGCAGCTGACCGACGACATGAAGGCCGCGATGAAGGGCGGCGACAAGCACAGCCTGGGCGTGATCCGGCTGATCAACGCGGCGATCAAGCAGAAGGAAGTGGACGAGCGCATCGAGCTGGACGACGCGGCGGTGATCGCGGTGCTCGACAAGATGGTCAAGCAGCGCAAGGACTCGGTGACCCAGTACGAGGCCGCCAGCCGCGAGGACCTGGCCTCGGTCGAGCGCGAGGAGATCGTGGTGATCGAGCGCTACCTGCCGGCCAAGATGGGCGAGGCCGAGATCGCGGCCGCGGTCCAGGCCGCCATCGCCCAGACCGGCGCCAGCGGCCCGGCCGACATGGGCAAGCTGATGGGCGCCCTGAAGCCCAAGCTGGCCGGCAAGGCCGACATGGGCCAGGTCTCGGCGCTGGTGAAGAAGGCGCTGGCGGGCTGAAGGGGGGGGGCGGGATTCGGGATTGGGGATTCGGGATTGGCAGAAGCCTTGCTCCTCCGCTTTTCCCGAATCCCGAATCCCCAATCCCGAATCCAGCGCCATCAGCGGCCTTTCATGCGGTCTTCGGACGATTCCTGCTAGAACACCCCCTGGCTTCCGACACTTCCGGCTCCGCATGGCCCCACGCCTGTCACCCCGCATGCAGCATCTCAGCGAGCGTATCCAGCGCAGCCTGCCGGTGGCGCTGGTGCAGCGCTTCGTCGAGATCGACCTGATGACCCAGGCGGCCTCGCTGGCGTTCTACGCGCTGCTGTCGATGGCGCCGCTGCTGGTGCTGCTGCTGTGGCTCACCGCCTCGCTGTACCCGCCGGCGCAGCAGTCGCTGATCGACCAGATCGGGCAGATGGCCGGCGAGAACGCCGCGGCGGTGGCCGATACCGTGATCCGCAACGCCACCGACCAGCCCAGCGTCGGTTCGCTGGCCGGGCTGTGGAGCACGCTGCTGCTGTTCGTCGGCGCGACCGTGGTGTTCGCCCAACTGCAGGGGGCGCTCAACCTGATCTTCCGTTCCGACCGCCTGCACCTGAACGGTGCCGTGGCCTGGCTGAAGAAGCGCGTGTTCTCGATGGGCGTGGTGCTGGCGCTGGGCTTCCTGCTGATCATCTCGATGCTGGCGACCACTGCGCTGCAGGTCGCCTTCGCCCGCCTGCCCTCGGTGCTGCCGGCGATCGGCTACGTCACCACCCTGCTGCTGTATGCGGCCGCGTTCGCCTTCCTCTACCACTACCTGCCCGATCGCCGGGTGGAATGGCGCCAGGCCATCCTCGGCGGCGTCATCACCGCGCTGCTGTTCGCGCTGGGCCGCTACCTGATCGGCCTGTACCTGGCGCAGGCCGCCCCGGGCAGCGCCTACGGCTCGATGGGCGCGCTGGTACTGCTGCTGATCTGGCTGTACTACGCGATCCTGGTGTTCTTCGCCGGCGCGCTGATCACCGCGGTGATCGACGAACGGGCCGAGGCGCGGCGCCGGCCCGCGCCGGCCGCAACGCCGGAGCCGGACGGCGGCACGGGCAATCCCCCCGACCCAGTGTAGGCGCGGCCCGTAGGAGCGACTTCAGTCGCGAACGGGCTCTACCGGTAAGGCCTCTCGCGACTGAAGTCGCTCCTACGGGTCGCCCACGGTTTGCCCCTGCGGTTCGCTCCTGCCAGGCAGGCCGGCGCTTGACGGCCATGGCATCCTATCGGTCTGCCATGGCACGCCTTCCTCACGCTCTCACCGACGACCACGCCACAGCCATGCCCGGCTGCGGCGCGGCAGGCCGTGCCGGCGTGCGCCGCATGCCGCCGGCCACCTGTTGCCGCTCCCACCGGCGACGCGGGGGACGCTGAAGATGGCCAGGATCCCGGACGCCTTCATCGACGACCTGCTCGCCCGCACCGACATCGTCGAGGTGATCGGCACCCGCGTGCCGCTCAAGCGCCAGGGCAAGGAGTACGCGGCGCGCTGCCCGTTCCACGACGAGCGTTCGGCCTCGTTCACGGTCTCGCCGACCAAGCAGTTCTACCACTGCTTCGGCTGCGGCGCGCACGGCACCGCGATCAGCTTCCTGATGAACTACGACCGCCTCGAGTTCCTCGACGCGGTCGACGAACTGGCCAAGCACGCCGGCATGGAGGTGCCGCGCGAGGCGCAGCCGCGCAGCGCGCAGCAGCAGGACGACAGCCGCGACCTGTACTCGGCGCTGGACGCGGCCTCTAAGTTCTTCCAGAAGCACCTGGAAGGCAGCGACAAGGCCCGCAGCTACCTGGGCGAGCGCGGCGTCGACGCGGCGACCATCGCCCAGTTCGGCATCGGCTACGCCCCGGACGGCTACAGCGCGCTGAAGGACGCGCTGGGCAAGGACGAGCGGCGGATGAAGCTGCTCGACCGCGCCGGGCTGTTCTCCAAGAACGAGCGCGGCCACGTCTACGACAAGTTCCGCGACCGGGTGATGTTCCCGATCCTCGACCGCCGCGGCCGGGTGATCGCCTTCGGCGGCCGCGTGCTGGCCAAGGACGACGGCCCCAAGTACCTCAACTCGCCCGAGACCGCGCTGTTCCACAAGGGCCGCGAGCTGTACGGGCTGTGGCAGGTGCGCCAGGCCAACCAGAAGATCGAGCGACTGATCGTGGTCGAGGGCTACATGGACGTGGTCAGCCTGTTCCAGTTCGGCGTCACCCAGGCGGTGGCCACGCTGGGCACGGCGACCACGCCGGACCATGCCGAGCTGCTGTTCCGCAACGCCCCCGACGTGTACTTCTGCTTCGACGGCGACAACGCCGGGCGCAAGGCCGGCTGGCGCGCGCTGGAATCGGTGCTGCCGCGGATGAAGGACGGCCGCCAGGCGTTCTTCCTGTTCCTGCCCGACGGCGAGGACCCGGACACCATCGTGCGCAAGGAGGGCAAGGAGGCGTTCGACGCCCGGCTCAAGCAGGCCACGCCGCTGTCGCGGTTCTTCTTCGACGAACTGGCGCGCGAGGTCAACCTGGCCACGCTCGACGGCCGCGCGCGGCTGGCCGAGCGCGCACGGCCGATGCTGGCGCAGATCCCGGACGGCGCCTTCGGCGACCTGATGAGGCAGGAACTGGCGCGCATGACCGGGGTCGGCGGCGCGGCGGCGGCGCCCGCCGCGCCGCGTCCCGGGCCGCGCGGCGCGGCGCCGGTGCAGCGCCGCAGCCTGGTGCGCAGCGCGATCACGCTGATCCTGCAGAAGCCGGCGCTGGCGCTGGCGATGGAGGGCCATGCCCGCTTCGCCGGGCTGCGGCTGCCCGGCATCGAGCTGCTGGTCGAGCTGATCGAGCTGGTGCGCCAGCGCCCGGACATCAGCACCGGCGCGCTGCTGGAGCACTTCGCCGAGCGCGAGGAGCAGGCCGCGCTGCACAAGCTGGCGGCGCTGGAGCTGCCGGGCGACGAGACCATCTGGACCGCCGAGCTGCAGGACGCCGCCATCCAGCTGGAAAGGCAGCTGCTGCAGCAGCGGCTGGAGGAACTGCAGGCCAAGCAGCGCGAGCGCGGCCTGGACGAGATGGACAAGTACGAACTGCGCGAGCTGCTGCGCGCGCGCGCGGCGATGCATTGAAGCGCCGTGCAGCCCTGGGCTCCGGCGCGATGAGAGGATGCAATATGGTAGGAGCACCCGGCAGGAGCGACTTCAGTCGCGATGGGGCTCCACCGGCGGAGCCCCATCGCGACTGAAGTCGCTGCTACGTCCTACGTCCCCACCCCGAACGCCATCACCGATGAAGAACCTGTTCCAGCGCCTGCATATCGATCCCTTCACCCTGGCCCTGCTTGCCACCGTGGTACTGGCCTCGCTGCTGCCGGTCTCCGGCACCGCCGCCGGGGTGATGGACGTGGTCACCGACGTGGCCATCGCCGCGCTGTTCTTCCTGCACGGGGCACGGCTCTCGCGCGAGGCGGTCAAGGCCGGCATGCTGCACTGGCGCCTGCACCTGGTCATCCTGGCGTGCACCTTCGTGCTGTTCCCGCTGCTGGGGCTGCTGTTCAAGCCGCTGGCGCACGCGCTGCTGACGCCGCAGCTGTTCGTCGGCCTGCTGTTCCTGTGCGCGCTGCCGTCCACCGTGCAGTCCTCGATCGCCTTCACCTCGATGGCCGGCGGCAACGTGCCGGCGGCGGTGTGCGCGGCCTCGCTGTCGAGCCTGCTGGGGGTGTTCCTGACGCCGCTGCTGATGGGCCTGCTGGTCGGCACCCAGGGCGCAATGGCCGACCCGCTGGTGGCGATCGGCAAGATCCTGCTGCAGCTGCTGGTGCCGTTCCTGGCCGGACATTTCCTGCGGCCGTGGATCGGCGCCTGGGTCGAGCGGCACCGGCCGGTGCTGCGCTACACCGACCAGGGCACCATCCTGCTGGTGGTCTACACCGCCTTCAGCGCCTCGGTGATCGAGGGCCTGTGGCGCGACACGCCGCTGCCGGCGCTGCTGGGCGTGGCGGTGGCCGCGGCGGTGCTGCTGGCGCTGGCGATGGGCCTGATCACCTTCATCGCACGCCGGTTCGGCTTCAATCGCGCCGACGAGATCGCCATCGTGTTCTGCGGCTCGAAGAAGAGCCTGGCCACCGGCGTGCCGATGGCCAAGGTGATGTTCGCCGGCGGCAGCCTCGGCGCGATCGTGCTGCCGATCATGCTCTACCACCAGATCCAGCTGATCGTCTGCGCCTTCGTCGCCCAGCGCTACGCGCGCGAGCGGAGGTGAGCCCGGCCGCATCCGCGGCACCGATCCGCCTGCGCAGCGACCCGGCCGGGCGCTAAGGCAGCCAGTGGTCCACCAGCAGGAACGCGAACAGCGCCATCAGGTAGACGATCGAGTAGCCGAACATGCGCATCGGGAAGAACTCGTCCGGCGGGTCGAGCATGCGCCAGGCGTACCACAGGAACACCGCGTCCAGCACCAGCGCGCCGCCCAGGTAGAACATCCCGCACATGCCCACCGCCACCGGCAGCAGCGTCACCACGGCGAGCATCACCGTGTACAGCAGGATCTGCCGGCGCGTGTACTCCACGCCGTGGGTCACCGGCAGCATCGGGATCGAGGCCTTGGCGTAGTCGGCGCGGCGGAAGATCGCCAGCGCCCAGAAGTGCGGCGGCGTCCACACGAAGATGATCAGCACCAGCAGCGAGGCGTAGGCCCAGTCCCATTCGCCGCGCATGCCGGTGATCGCCGCCCAGCCCAGCAGCGGCGGGGTGGCGCCGGCCAGCCCGCCGATGACGATGTTCTGCGGCGTGGCGCGCTTGAGGTAGACCGTGTAGATCACCGCGTAGCCGATCAGCGAGCCGAAGGTCAGCACTGCGGTGATCACGTTCACCCACAGCACCAGGATCGCCATCGACAGTGCCGTCAGCACGCTGGCGAACACCAGCACCTGCCACGGCCTGACCTTGCCCACCACCAGCGGCCGCCACGAGGTGCGCGCCATCTGCGCGTCGATCTTGGCATCGAGCAGCTGGTTGATCGCCGCCGCGCCGGCGGCCGACAGCCAGATGCCGACGAAACCGAGCAGCCCGGCGCGCACCTGCTCGGCATCGGGCAGGCCGGGGATGGCCAGGCACATCCCCACCAGCGAGGTGAACACGATCAGTGCCACCACCTTGGGCTTGGTGAGGTCCCAGTAGTCGCGGGCGGTGGCGCTCATGCCGGCTCCGGGGCGCGCATGCGCGCCAGCAGCGACACCAGCACGAACAGCAGCGCCACCGCGCCGGCGTTGTGCAGCACCGAGACCTCCAGTGGCAGCGCCAGCTTGACGTTGAGGATGCCCAGCGCGACCTGCACCACCAGCAGCAGCACCAGCCCGGCGGCCCAGCCGCGCATGCCCGGCTGCCGTCCCAACCGCAGCGCCAGCCACAGCAGGTAGGCCACCGCCACCACGGCCATCATGCGGTGCCCCATCTGGATGGCGATGCGCGCCGCGCCGTCGAGCACGCCGCCCTCGTAGTCCACGCCGATGCCGCGCCACAGGGTGAAGCCCTCGCGGAAGTCGTGCGGCGGCCACCAGCGGCTCACGCACCTGGGGAAGTTGTCGGCCGACCAGCTGCCGCCGCCGCAGGCCAGCGCGGCGTAGTTGGCGCTGACCCAGCCGCCGAGCGCGATCTGCAGGCCGAGCAGCGCCAGGCCCAGCCGCAGCAGCCACTTCCAGCGCGCGGCATCGGCCATCACGATCGGCAGGTGGGTGGCGCGCCAGGCCATCCACACCAGCAAGGAGAAGGTGACCATGCCGCCGAGCAGGTGGCCCATCACCACGATGGGCTTGAGCAGCCAGGTCACCGTCCACATGCCCAGCAGCGCCTGGAACACGATCATCGCCAGCGCCAGCGCGCCCACCCGCGACAGGTCGCTGTTGGACCAGCGCAGCGCGGCCAGCAGCAGGATCGCCTCCCCGCCCAGCGCCAGCACGCTGGCCAGCACGTGCTCGCCGCGCATGTACAGCGGGATGCCCAGCGCCACCAGCACCAGCGCGCCGACCACCTGGGTCACCCCCAACCTGCGCCGGCGCGCCGACAGCACCGCCAGCATCAGGATCTCCAGGCTCAGGAAGCCGGCCAGGAAGCGGTGCACCTGCTCGCGCCAGGCCTTGTGCGTCTCCAGCGGGCGGATCTGCGTGGCGGCGTGGTCGAGCACCTCGTGCGGCGCCTGCGGCCAGGCGATGCGGCCGTAGCAGGTGGGCCAGTCCGGGCAGCTCAGGCCGGCATCGGACAGGCGCACGAACGAGCCGAACACGATGGTGCCGGCGGTGGCCAGCACCGCCAGCCAGGCCATGCGGTGGAAATGCCGGAACAGCGCCGGCCGTGCGAGCAGGGTCATCGGGGGAGGCTCACTTCAGTTTCAGCAGCTTCGCCAGGTCCGCGCGCAGCCCGGCCGGGTCGAAGCCGGGGGCATAGCGCAGGATCACGAAGCCGTTCGGATCGATCACGTACACCGGCGTGCCGGCGGGATCGGCGGCGCGCGGCAGTACGGCCAGCAGCGCGGGATCGGGCTGCAGCGCGTGCAGCGCCGGCAGCGCCGCCAGGTCCGCCGGCGGCGTGCCGATCCACAACAGGTGCACGTGGTCGGCGCGGTGGCCCAGCAGTTGCCGGACCTTGTCCAGGTCGCCGGCCAGGGCCCGGCAATCGGCGGCGCAGTCCGGCGAGGGCGCCAGCGCGATGCGCCAGATGCGCGCCGCCGGCTCCCAGGCGTAGGCGCCACCATCGGCCAGTCGTGGCGCCAGCATGCGCAGGTCGGCCGGCGGCGACAGCAGCTCGCCGTGGTTGCGGTGCCCGGAGGGCTGCCAGCCGGAAAAACGCAGCGCGCCGGCCACCAGCATCGAGCCGAAGAACAGCGCGAACAGGGCGATCAGCATCAGGCGTCCACGTCGGGACGGATGCCCCGGGGCCGGCACGGAGGAAGTCATGGGCACGATTTTCTCATGCTCCGGCGATCAGCGCCCGCTTGTCGCACCTGCGGCAATCACGGCACCGCCCGAGGCACCCGCCGGCGGCGCCATTCCAGCACCAGCGCCAGCACCAGCACCGCCAGTGCCAACGCGAACCACTGCACCGCGTAGCCCAGGTGGCGGGCGGGCGGCAGCATGTTGGGCAGCGGATCCAAGTCGCGGACGTGGCCGATCGGCAGCGCCGGGTCCAGCCGCAGCACCTGCGGCGACAACGCATAACCCAGCGCGCCGGCCGTGGCCGCCATGTCGATGCGGCTGGCCAGCCAGCGCCCCGGCACCGCGGTCGCCGCCAACGGCGGCCCCAGCGCCAGCCCCGGCGAAGGCGGCGGCGCAAGCAGCCCGCGCAGCTGGAACCGGCCCTGCAACGGCTGCAGTACCGGCATGCGCCGGTCGCCCGGCAGCGGCAGCCAGCCCAGGTCCACCAGCACCGGCGACGCCCCGCCCCCGGCCCGGAACGGCTGGTAGACGCGGATGCCGGCCTGGCCGGCATGCAACTGGTTGTCCAGCAGCAGCACCTGCGGCAGGAACGCGCCCTCGCCCTCCACCCAGCGCAGCGCGGGCGGCGCCTGCAGGGCATCGGCCAGCGCCCAGGGCCGGTCGCGCGCCTGCGTCGCCTGCACCAGCAGCGACTGCTTGTAGTGCATGCGCTGCAGCTGCCAGCGCCCGAGCAGGCAGAACGCCACGACGGCGGCAACCGCCAGAACCCAGCCCAGCCGCCGCGTGTGCTGCCGCGTCATGACAAATGCCGCCGGAACGGCTGCAATGCACGCGTCACCCTCATCGGCACGCCCGCATGTTGAACGATTCGCTCAAGACCCTGCTGGTGGTGGCGTTCCTGATCGTCATCGTCTGGAACCTCGGCGCCGGGCTGTACTACCTGCTGGTGGACCGCGGCCAGAGCAAGCGTACCGTCAACGCCCTCACCCGCCGCATCGCGCTCTCGGTGGCGCTGATCGTGCTGGTGATCATCGGCATCTGGACCGGCGCGATCAGGCCGCATGGGGTTTGAGGCGCGGGATTCGGGATTGGGAATTCGGGATTCGTGGGCCCCGCTCTTGCCAATCCCGAATCCCCGCCTCAAAGCACATACACGAACAGGAACAGCGCCAGCCACACCACGTCGACGAAGTGCCAGTACCAGGCCGCCGCCTCGAAGGCGAAATGGTTGTCGCGGGTGAAGTGCCCCTTGGCCGCGCGCGCCCACATCACCGCCAGCATGATCGTGCCCAGCAGCACGTGCGCGCCGTGGAAGCCGGTGAGCATGAAGAAGGTGGAGCCGTAGATGCCCGAGCCCAGGGTCAGGTTGAGCTCGCGGTAGGCGTGCAGGTACTCCTCGCCCTGCAGCAGCAGGAACGCCACGCCCAGCACCACGGTGACCGCCAGCCATGCCAGCAGCGCGCCGCGGCGCCCGGCCTTGAGCGCGTGGTGGGCGATGGTGAGGGTGACGCCGGAGCTGAGCAGGATCAGCGTGTTGAACAGCGGCAGCCCCCACGCCGGGATGGTCTGGAACGGGCCGCCGATGGCGCCGGGCCCGTTGGTCGGCCAGGCCGCCGAGTAGCCCTGCCACAGCAGCTCGTTGGTCATCGCGCCGTCGCCGGCGCCGCCCAGCCACGGCAGGCCGAGGGTACGGGTGTAGAACAGCGCGCCGAAGAAGGCGCCGAAGAACATCACCTCCGAGAAGATGAACCACACCATCCCCATCCGGAACGAGCCGTCCACCTGGCGGTTGTAGCGCCCGGCCACCGACTCGCGCACGACGTCGCCGAACCACATGAACAGGGTCGCCACCAGCATCGCCACGCCGACGAGGAAGGTCCACTTGCCCCAGGCCGCGTCGTTGAGCCAGCTGGCCACGCCGACCATCGTCACCAGCATCGCGATCGAGCCGGCGAACGGCCAGCGGCTCTGGGCCGGGACGTAGTAGACGTTGGCATCGGGAGTGGGTTCGGCCATGTCGTTGCTTCCTGTGGAATTGTTCGCCGACGAGGACCACTCGCAGGCGCGGCTTGTAGGAGCGACTCGTAGGAGCGACTTCAGTCGCGATGGGCCTTACCGGCGAAGCCCGATCGCGCCTGAAGTCGCCCCTGCGGGAACAGCATTCGCCTTCGCCACCGGCAGCTCCGCGGTCAGCGCATCGTTGCGGTAGAAGGTGTAGGACAGCGTCAGCACGTGCACGTCGGCCGGCAGGTTCGGATCGACGATGAAGCGCACCGGCAGCGGCCGCTGCTCGCCCGGCTCCAGCGTCTGCGCGGTGAAGCAGAAGCACTCGGTCTTGTTGAAGTAGCCCGAGGCGCGCGCCGGCGCCACCGACGGCACCGCGCTGCCGACCACCGCGTCCGGTCCCTCGTTGCGGGCGTAGTACTCGGTCTGGTTCAGCTCGCCCGGCACCACGTCCATCGACTGCCGGGCCGGATGGAACGACCACGGCAGGCGCGAGTTCACCCCGCCGTCGAACTCCACCCGCACCGTTCGCCTGCCCGCCGCCGGCGCGGCCTGCGCGGTGCCGGCCGGCCCGCGCTCCAGGCGGATGCCGAACACCTTCTCGCAGGCGATGCGGTACAGCGGCACCAGCGAGAAGGTCAGCACGAACACCGCCACCGCCACGCCGACCAGCCGGCCGATGCCGCTGCCGCGGGCCGGGCGCGCCGGGCCGCTCATCGCCCGATCACCCCGGACAGGATGAAGCCGGCGTACACCGCCAGCGCGATCGCGCCGACGATCCACGCCGTGCGCACGGCGCGGCGCTGGCGCTGCTGCAGTTCCGTGGACGGGCGCGGCGCACGGGCCATCGTCAATGCCCCACGTCGCCGTGCGCCAGGTCGCCCGGGCGGATCACCGGCGGCACGGTGAAGGTATGCGCCGGCGCCGGCGACGGCACCGTCCACTCCAGCCCGCGCGCGTATTCCCAGGCGCGCGCGCCGGCCGGGGCGCCGCTGCGCAGCGAGGCCAGCAGGATGCCGGCCATCAGGAACGGGGTGACGAACATGCCGAACGCGCCGATCGAGCTGACCAGGTTCCAGTCGGCGAACACCACGTTGTAGTCGGGGATGCGCCGCGGCATGCCGGCCAGGCCGAGGAAATGCTGCGGGAAGAACAGCAGGTTGACGAACACCATGGTCCACCAGAAGTGGAACTGCGCCCACTTCTCGCTGTACATGCGCCCGGTCCACTTAGGCCACCAGTAGTACACCGCGGCGATCAGCCCGAACACCGCGCCGGTGACCAGCACGTAGTGGAAGTGCGCGACCACGAAGTAGGTGTCGTGGTACTGGAAGTCGGCCGGCACGATCGCCAGCATCAGCCCGGAGAAACCGCCGATGGTGAACAGGATCACGAACGCCACCGCCCACAGCATCGGCGCCTCGAAGGTCAGCGAGCCCTTCCACATGGTGCTGACCCAGTTGAACACCTTCACCCCGGTCGGCACCGAGATCAGCATGGTGGCGAACATGAAGTAGATCTCCCCGCCCAGCGGCATGCCCACGGTGAACATGTGGTGGGCCCAGACGATGAAGCTGAGGAAGGCGATCGCCGCGGTGGCGTAGACCATCGCCTGGTAGCCGAACAGCGGCTTGCGGCTGAAGGTGGGGATGATCTCGCTGACCACGCCGAACGCCGGCAGGATCATGATGTACACCTCCGGGTGGCCAAAGAACCAGAAGATGTGCTGGTACATCACCGGGTCGCCGCCGCCGGCGGCGTTGAAGAAGCTGGTGCCGAAGAACTTGTCGGTCAGCAGCATGGTCACCGCGCCGGCCAGCACCGGCATCACCGCGATCAGCAGGAACGCGGTGATCAGCCAGGCCCAGCAGAAGATCGGCATCTTCAGCAGGTCGATGCCCGGGGCGCGCATGTTGAGCACGGTGGCGATGATGTTGATCGCGCCCATGATCGAGCTGATGCCGGCGACATGGATGGCGAACACGCTGAAGGCCACGTTGTAGCCGCCCTGCAGCGACAGCGGCGGGTACAGCGTCCAGCCCGAGGCCGGCGCGCCGCCGGGCAGGAACAGCGTCAGCAGCAGCATGGTGAAGGCCACCGGCAGCAGCCAGAACGACCAGTTGTTCATCCGCGGCAGCGCCATGTCCGGGGCGCCGATCTGTAGCGGGATCATCCAGTTGGCCAGGCCGACGAAGGCCGGCATCACCCCGCCGAAGATCATCACCAGCGCGTGCACGGTGGTCATCTGGTTGAAGAACTCGGGCCTGACGAACTGCAGTCCCGGCTGCGCCAGCTCGGCACGGATGACCACGCTCATCGCCGCGCCGATCACGAACATCACGAAGGAGAACAGCAGGTACAGCGTGCCGATGTCCTTGTGGTTGGTGGAGAAGAACCAGCGCGCGAAGAAGCCCTGCGGGTGGCCGTGGTGATCGGAATGGTCGGTGGCGGAGTAGGACATCGCGGGTGGGCCTCTTCGGATCTTGCGGTCGGGACGCGTGCGGGCGCGGAGCGCCGTCAGTCGGCCATGGCGGAGGCGGCATCGGCGCCGGCCGCCTGCGCCGGGTCGGCCGCGGCCGGCTCCGGTTGCGCCGGCGCCGGCTCGGGTTGCGGCGGCGGTGGCTTGCGCGCCGCCAGCCAGCGGCGGAACTCCTCCTTCGGCACCGCCTCGACCACGATCGGCATGAAGCCGTGGTCCTTGCCGCACAGCTCGGCGCACTGGCCGCGATAGACGCCGGGCACCTCGATGTTGGTCCAGGCCTCGTTGACGATGCCGGGGATGGCGTCCTGCTTCCAGCCCAGCGCCGGCACCCACCACGAGTGGATCACGTCGTCGGCGGTGATGACGAAGCGCACCTTGGTGTCCACCGGCAGCACCAGGCGGTTGTCCACCTCCAGCAGGTAGTGCGGATCGCTGGCCAGGGTCGGCCGCGTGCCGTCCTGGCGGATGCGGTCGGAGCGGCGGTCCAGGCGGCTGGTGAAGGCCACGTCCTCGCCCAGGTACTCGTACTTCCACATCCACTGGTAGCCGGTGACCTTGACCGTGAGCTCGGACTGGCGGGTGTCGTACATGGCGATCAGCTTGGCGGTCGCCGGCCACGCCATCGCCACCAGGATCACCACCGGCACCGCCGTCCACACGATCTCGGCGCGGGTGTTGTGGCTGAACTGCGCGGCCACCGCGCCCCTGGAGCGACGGAACTTGAAGATCGCATAGGCCATCGCGCCGAACACTATCGCGCCGATCGCCACGCACACCCACAGCGCCACCATGTGCGCCTCCCAGGCCATGCGCGCGGTGTGGGTCACGCCCTTGCCCATGTTGAGCTGCCACGGCCGGGGATCGGCCGACTGCGCCCACGCCGCCGGCATCCCCCACGCCAGTGCCGGCAGCATCGCCGCCATCCCGGTCACGCCCCGCCCTGCATGCTGCGTCATTGCCTAGACCCCTCGGTGTCGTCGGTCGCGGCCGTCGGCGGCCGCCAGCAAGCTTCTCAACGTATCCAGCAACTGGCGGCGTTCGCCCGGCCCGAGGAAGCTTCCCACCTCGACCTGGCGGCCACTGCAGCCCAGCAGCACCCGGCCCTCGCGCTCCTGCAGCCGCACCCAGTACGGATGCGCGCTGAACGCGGGGGGACGGGCGCCGTCGCGCACCACCTCGACGCGGTCCGGCCGTACCCGGATCTCCTCGCCGTGTTCGCCTTCGTACCACAGCCAGCGCAGCGCCGATGCCACCAGCACGCTGTACAGCAGCGCGAACACCGGTGCGAACACGTTGCCGGCGCTCCAGCCGAGCATGGCCACCAGCCACATCGTCCCGGCCAGCGCCAGGAACAGCCAGGCGAACTGCCGCGCCTGCAGCGCGCGCCGTGGACGCAGCCGCAACTGCGCGCCCGTTCCCTGCGGCGAATACGCAAGCACTTCGATCATCCCGGCATCCGCACTGGCGACCTGAGCCTTTGCACGGATGGTATGCCCGCCGCCAGGATGCGGCAAGCAACTGATTAATCAGGATTTTTGTTGCAGTGCACCCAAGCATCGCGCAAGCGCGGCGATGCGCCGGCGGGATCACACGACGGCGCCGCGCGCGCACCGGCGCCGGTCCCTGCGGGCCGCACAAACGACAGGCCCCGCCGGAGCGGGGCCTGTCGCAAGCGGTTGGCCGGACTGCCTCAGAACTTGTAGTTCACCGAGGCCGCCAGCACGTCGCCGACCACGTCGTAGCTGCCGGCCAGCGTGCTGCCGTAGGCCGAGGTCAGGTCGATGGTCGGATCGCTGGTGAACAGGTGGGTGTAGCCGAAGTTGTACTCGGCCCGTTCCGACGGCGTCCAGCTCATGCCCAGCGACACCCACTTGCGGCTGGCGTCGGGCACGCGCACGTCGCGATGCGCGGAGGTGGTCGGGGTCTGGTCGTAGGCCAGGCCGCCGCGCAGGGTGACCGTGTCGCTCAGGCGGTAGTCGGCGCCGATCGAGGCGAACGTGGTGTCGCGGTAGTGGAACTCCAGCGGCAGCTGCTGCCCCGAATCCAGGTCCACCAGCACGCGGTCGAACTTGCTCCACGCGGTGCGGGTGACGTCGGCCATGATCGACCACTGGTCGTTGATGCGGTGGGTGAAGCTGGCCGAGGCCGAGGCCGGCAGGGTGATCGTGGCGCGGCCCTTGGAATCGACGAACAGGCCCTGCGTGCGCAGTACCGCCAGCGCCTGGGTGCCGGCGGTGCCGTCGGCGGTGAAGCGCGCGGTGCCGTCGCTGATCTTGTGCTCGACTTCCGAGCGGTAGGTGAAGCCGATGTGGGTGTTCTCGTCGATGCTGAACAGGCTGCCCAGGGTGAAGCCCACCTCGGTGTTGTTGCCCTTGATGCGGTTGTAGCCGTCGGCGCCGCCCGGGACGAAGCCCGGCACCACGCCGTACAGGGCCGCGCCCAGGTCCATGGCGCTGGTCAGGTCCACGTCCAGGCGCTCGGCGAACACGCTGGCGCCGAACGACACGTAGGGATTGACGTCGTAGGAGAACGCCAGGCCGACATCGACCGCCTGCAGCTCGGTCTTGACGCCGTGGTAGCGGCCGACCCAGTCGCGGTCGTACTCGGTCTTGAAGCCGAACGGCACGCTCAGCGAAGCGCCCAGGTGCATGTTGTCGTTCTCGCCGAACGGCAGGTGGAAATAGGCCGCCGGGACCGGCGCGATCATGCCGGCGTCGCCGCCGTTGCCGCCGGAAATGGCCGTCCCGGTACCGGGGCCGGTCGGGCCGACGTGGTTGCCGCCCTCGCCGCGGTACTTGGCCGAGAAGCTGATCGCGCTGACATCCACCTGGAACTGGCGGCCGTCGAGCTGGCGCATGCCGGCCGGGTTGTTGACGATGATCGCGGCGTCGTCCGGCGCACTGGCCGCACCGGCGAAGGCGCGGCCCAGGCCCTTGGCACTGTTTTCCTTGAGCTGGAAGGCCGCACCGTGGGCCTGGCCGAAGGCCAGCACTGCGGCGATGCCGGTTGCGACCGCGGTGATGCGGACGAGATGGGGTGAGTTGTGCATGTGTATTGCTCTCCGGTAAGCGTTGAGTGCCTGTGGCGCGTCTGCACGCCCGCGGACCTTGGCAGGCCCACGGACATGCGCCGGAGTCCCCTCCCGACATACGACGCCGTACGCAGTATATCGGGAGGGGTTAACCGAACAATAACGACCTTGGTCGAGTACGCCCGCCAGGATTGGGCGGGCATTCAGGCGTGTGAATTCTATTCACCCCATTTGCGGCAAGCTACCCCGATGTTCGTCTCCATTCCCTCGCGCAAGCGCACCCCGCCGCGGTGGGCGACCCCGCTCATCTTCGCGGCGATGTGGCTGGCGTTCCTGTGGTCGATCAGCCAGCCGGGCGAGGCACGCAACAGCCTTTGGCTGGACTGGGGCGCCCTGTCCAGCGGCGTCGGCCATCCGCAGGACTGGATGGCGGCGCTGCGCGACGGCAGCGTATGGCGGCTGGTCACCGCGCTGTTCCTGCACGCCGACTGGTCGCACCTGCTCGGCAACCTGGTGTTCCTGCTGATCTTCGGCCTGCCGGCCGAGCGCGTGCTCGGCCCGTGGCGCTTCCTGTTGCTGTTCCTGCTCGGCGGGGCCATCTCCAACCTCGCCGCGATCGTGGCGATCGGCACCCCGGACCGGGTGATCATCGGCGCCAGCGGCGCGGTGTCGGCACTGATCGGCGCCTACCTGGCGCTGTTCCCGGGGGCGCGGCTGGGGGTGGTGCTGCCGCTGGGGCTGTTCCTGGAATTCGTGCGCGCGCCGGCGTCGCTGCTGATCGGCATCTGGGCGCTGCTGCAGGTGGTGTTCGCCTACATCGGCCCGGCATTCGGCATGGTCGCCTGGTCGGCGCATATCGCCGGCTTCCTGTTCGGCGTGGCGTACGGGCTGTACGTGCACGCCGAGATCGCGCGCAAGCTGCGCCGCCAGCAGGGCTACTGATTGTCGCGGCCCGCGTGCCCGGACCGCCGCGCCCCTATAATCGCGCCATGGAAAAACCGCTCTACAAGGTCACGTTCCTCAACCACGGCAAGGTCTACGAGCTGTACGCCCGGCGCGTCGGCAGCAGCCACCTGTGGGGCTTCAACGAGGTCGGCGACTTCGTCTTCGACGTGCACGACGGCATGGTGGTCGATCCCACCGAGGAGCGCCTGCGCGACGAATTCGGCAACACCAAGACCCTGCACCTGCCGATGCAGAGCATCGTGCGCATCGAGGAAGTGGACAAGAAGGGCCAGTCCGCGATCCGCGATGCCGCCACCGGCGAGAAGGTCGTCACGCCCTTCCCCCTTCCTTCGCGGCCACGTTGAGACCCCATGCGAATCATCATTCCAGACGACTACCAGGACGCGGTGCGCCACCTGCCCTGCTTCTCGCGGCTGCACGGGCACGACGTCCGCGTGCTGACCCACCACGCCGAAGGCGATGCACTGGCGCGGGATCTGCAGGACGCCGAGGCGCTGGTGCTGATCCGCGAGCGCACCCGCATCGACGCCGCGCTGCTGCAGCGCCTGCCCCACCTGCGCCTGATCAGCCAGACCGGCAAGGTCTCCGGCCATCTCGACCTGGCCGCCTGCAGCGGGCACGGCATCGCCGTGGCCGAGGGCAGCGGCTCGCCGCAGGCGCCGGCCGAACTGACCTGGGCGCTGGTGATGGCGGCACGCCGCCGGCTGCCCGCCTACCTGCAGTCGCTGCACCAGGGCCGCTGGCAGGACGTCGGCGACGCCCGCCTCGGGCACTGCCTGCACGGGCAGACGCTGGGCATCTGGAGCTACGGCAAGATCGGCCGCATGATCGCCGGCTACGGCCGCGCCTTCGGCATGCGGGTGCTGGTGTGGGGCGGCGAGGCGTCCTGCGCGCAGGCGCGCGCCGATGGCTACGACGTCGCCGCCAGCCGCGCCGAACTGTTCGAGCGCAGCGACGTGCTCAGCCTGCACCGTCGGCTCGCCGCCACGACCCGGCACGACATCGGCGTGCAGGACCTGGCGCGGATGAAGCCCGATGCCCTGCTGGTCAACACCAGCCGCGCCGAGCTGATCGCGCCGGGTGCCCTGCTGGCCGCGCTCGACGCCGGCCGCCCGGGCATGGCGGCGGTCGACGTGTTCGAAAGCGAGCCGCTCGTCGATGCCGACGCCCCGCTGCTGCGCCATCCCGCGGTGCTGGCGACGCCGCACCTGGGCTATGTCGAGCAGGACAGCTACGAGCTGTACTTCTCCACCGCCTTCGACAACGTGCTGGCGTTCGCCGAAGGCCGGCCGTGCAACCTGGCCAATCCGGAAGTGCTGGGGCAGCGGTCTTCGTAGCAGGCGCAGCTGCTGCGCGCCTGGTCTGTCGGCCTTGGCCGGATGCCTGGCCTCCCAGCGCGCCCGCCACTTCCCGTCTCCCGCCAATCCTGCTTGTCAGGCCGGCGCCTTGGGGCAGATGGGATTATGGAACCACGGCAAAGGCGCCCTCACCCGGCGCTGCGCGCCACCTTCCCCCGAAAAGGGGACCATGGTCCCGCACGCGGGAGAAGCGACTCGCCGCAACCTGCCGATTCCCTTCCTTGCTCGCCTCGCTTCTCCCGCGTGCGGGAGAAGGTGCCCGAAGGGCGGATGAGGGCGTTTCCCCACCTCCCATCCTTTCGCAAACAGCAAAAGAGGAAGCAACGGGGGTACCGAAAGCCAGGATCAATACTGCGTCCCTACTGCTTCGGCCTCGGCGTAGCCGCCCTGGCCTTCTCCGCCGCCGCGGTCGTGCCGGGACGCTTGAGCTCGGCCAGCGCCGCACTGATCGGGCCATCGCCCGGCAGCACGTCGCCGGCGGAATACCCTTCCGCATTCTCGTCGTCGCCATGCAGGTGGCCCGGCAGCGTGGCCTCGCTGTAGTCGGCGATGCTGGCGGGGACGTCGCCGTCCTCCTCGTCGGGCTTGAGCACGACCTCGGGCACGATGCCGCTGGCCTGGATCGACTTGCCGCTGGGGGTGAAGTAGCGCGCGGTGGTCAGCTTGACCGAGTCGCCGTTGTCCAGCGGCAGCACGGTCTGCACCGAGCCCTTGCCGAAGGTGCGGCTGCCGACGATGCGGGCGCGGCCGTTGTCGCGCAGTGCGCCGGCCAGCACCTCCGAGGCGCTGGCCGAGCCGGCGTCGACCAGCACCACCACCGGCGCGCCGGCGAGCAGGTCGCCCGGGGTGGCGTCGAACTCGGCGTCGCTGATCGCGATGCGGCCGCGGGTGCTGACGATGACGCCCTTGTCGAGCAGGTCGTCGGCCACCTGCACGGCCGCGGTCAGCAGCCCGCCGGGATTGCTGCGCAGGTCCAGCACCAGCCCGCGCAGCGTGCCGCCGGCCTGCGCCTGCAGCTTCTTCACGTTGCCCTGGAAATCGGTGCCGGTATCGGCCTGGAAAGTGCTGATGCGCACGTAGCCGTAGCCGGGCTCGAGCATGCGGCTGCGCACGCTGGCCACGCGGATGGTCTCGCGGGTCAGGGTGACGTCGAACGGCTTGTCGGTCTTTTCGCGGCTGATGGTCAGCACCACCTTGCTGCCCGGCGCGCCGCGCAGCGGCTCCATCGCCTGCACCGCGCTGATCGGCTTGCCGTCGATGGCGATGATGACGTCGCCGGCACGGATGCCGGCGCGCGCGGCCGGGGTGTCGTCGATCGGCGACACCACCTTGAGCGTGTTGTCCTGCTGCTGCAGCAGTTCCACGCCGATGCCGTCGTAGGCACCGCTGGCCTGCTCGTCGAAGGCCTGCGCGTCCTCCTTGTCGAAGTAGGTGCTGTGCGGGTCCAGGTCCAGCAGCAGGCCGCGGATGGCCGACTGCATCAGCTTCCTGTCGTCCACCGGATCGACGTAGGCCTGCTTGACCGCGTTGTAGACGGCGACGTAGCGGCGGATCTCCTCCAGCGGCACCTTGGACGAGGCCGCCTCGCTGGAATCGGGATCGTCGCTGGCCGCGGCCTGGTCGACAGCGGCTTGCGATTGCGACCAGCCGGGCAGCGGCGCGAAGGCGAGCAGCAGGAAGGCGGCGGACAGGGCTACACGCATGGGGTGCTCCGGTGGGGAAAAAGTCCGCACCTGCCGGCGCGGCCTGGCGATTATGCGCGAAGCGCCGCTAAATCCGCGTTGAACCGTGCGCGCGGCACGCCGCCGGCGCTGGCGGCGGCGGCCTCAGCGGCGCTGCAGCCACGCCGACGGATCGACCGGCTGGCCGTTGCGGCGCAGCTCGAAGTACAGCGCGGTGACGCCCTGCCCGCCGGAGTTGCCGACCTTGGCCACCGCATCGCCGCGCTTGACGCGGTCGCCGGCGTCGCGCAGCAGCGAATCGTTGTGCGCGTACAGGCTCATGTAGCCGTTGCCGTGGTCGACGATCAGGATCATGCCGTAGCCGGTCATCCAGTCCGAGAACACCACGGTACCGTCGGCCACGGCGGTGACGGTGCTGCCGGCCGGCGCACCGATCAGCACGCCGTTGGCGGTACGGCCGTCGGGCAGCTTGCCGCCGTAGCGCGCCAGCAGGTTGCCCGACAGCGGCCAGCCCAGGCCACCGACCTTCGGCGCCGGCGCGTTGGCCACCACCTTCGGCGGCGTGCGCGTGCCGCCGCGCGGGGCGCCGGACTTGGCCTGCGCGGCCTGCTCGGCGGCCGCGCGCCTGGCGGCGGCGCGGCGCTCGGCCTCGGCACGCGCGGCGGCCGCACGCAGGTTGGCGAGCAACCGCTCGAGCGAGCGCGCATCCTGGCCCAGCGCCTTCTCGCGCTCGCTGCGATCCTGGTAGCGCTGGTCGAGGTCGGCGACGGTCCTGGCGCGCTGCTGGCGGTCGCGCGCCAGCTCGTCCACCAGCGACTTCTGCTGCGCGTGCGCCTGCTGCAGCGCCTCGCGGCGCGCCACGATCTGCTCTTCCACCTCGCGCAGCTGCTGCAGGTCGCCGGTGAGCGTGTTGATCGAGCGCGCCCGTTCGCGCTGCACGTAGCGGTGGTAGGCCAGCACCCGGTTGGCGTCGGCCACCCTGTCCTGCGACAGCAGCAGCTTCAGCGGTGCGTTGTCGCCGACCGCGTAGGCCGCGCGCAGCAGCGCGGCCAGGGTCCTGCGCTGCTCGTCCAGCCCCTGCTGCAGCCGCTGCCGCCGTTCCTGCAGCTCGGCCAGCGCGCGGTTCTCGCTCTCCAGCGACTGCACGGTCTCGGCCAGCGCGCGGCTGCTGCGGGCGACCTTCTCGTCGGCCTCGCGCAGCCTGCGCGAGGCATCGCCGCGCTGGCCCTCGATGCGCCGCCGCTCCTGGACGATGCCCTTGAGCTCGCCGCGCACCTTCTGCAGCCGCTGCTCGGCCTCGCGCGGGTTCTGGGCGGATGCGCCCTGCACCAGCGCGACCTGTCCCCCGGCCAGCAGCACCAGCGCCATGCCGGTGGCCAGCATCCGCCGCCACCGGCCGGGCCGCGCGGTCGCAGGCGTCGGCGCCCGGCGGTGGAGCGGACCATGAACGGAATGGGACAAGGCGACTTCCAGTGACTTAAGACAGATGCGGATTGTAGCCAAGCATGCTGTCATTCTCGCCGGCCCATCCATCACGCATCCGCGACCGCGAGGCAAGCCATGAAACTCGCCCCTACCACCGTCCTGCTCCTGCTGTGCCTGTCCACGCCGGCGCTGGCCGCGCAGGACATCAGCAAGGTCAACGGCGGCATCACCGCCGAGGCCGGCCGCCAGTACGGCAGCCTGGATACGGTCAACGGCGGCATCAGCGTCGGCGAACGCGCCCAGGTCGGCGGGGTGGAGACCGTCAATGGCGGCATCACCCTCGCCAGCCACGCCAGCGCGCGCAGCCTGTCCACCGTCAACGGCGGCATCCGTGCCGGCCAGCAGGTCACGGTGGCCGGCGACGTGGAGACCGTCAACGGCAGCGTGTTCTTCGACCGCGGCAGCCAGGTGGCCGGCAGCATCGAGACGGTCAACGGCGGCATCGGCCTGGTCGCGACGCGGCTGGACAAGCGCATCGAGACGGTCAACGGCGACATCACCGTGGGCGTGGGCTCGCACGTGGGCGGCGGCATCCGCGTCAACAAGCCCAGCTTCAACCTGTCGATGCGGCCGGCCCGCAAGCCGCGCATCGTCATCGGCCCCAATGCCGTCGTCGACGGGCCGCTGGAGTTCCAGCGCGAGGTGGTGCTCTACGTGCACACCTCGGCCCGGATCGGCCCGGTCTCCGGCGCCACCGCGCAGTCGTTCAGCACCGACACCGCGCCGCAGGACTGATCGCCGGGCGGCCGCGCAGGGCCTGCGCATGCGGTCCGCCGGCACGATCGCGCAAGACCTGTCACCCGCTCCCGGGTAGCCCGCGTCGGGCCTGCGGGTCCAACCCAGGCGCCGTTCCCGTGCGCGTGCGGGACTGCGTCATCGCCGGGGCATGGCTGCACATCCGGGCCGTCCTGCCTGCCCCGGCCACGCGCAGGAACGGCGCGAGCTGCTCGGTTATCGACGACAGGCCCTAGAATCGGGGTTCCGCCGAACCGAGACTCCCCGATGTCCCGCAAGCTGATGCTGTGCCTGACCGTGGTGGTGGCGCTGAGCGCGTGCAAGCGCGAAGCCGCCGGTCCCGAGGTCGAATCCCCGGCGCCTGCCGCCACCCAGGCTCCCGCGGCCCCCGGCCACGCCTTCGCCGACGCCATCAACGAGGCCGACTTCGGCGAGCTGGTGAAGACGCTGTCTTCCGACGCCTTCGAGGGCCGCGGCCCCGGCACGCCCGGCGAGGACAGGACGGTGGAATACATCCGCGACCAGATGCAGCGCATCGGCCTGCAGCCCGGCAACGGCGACAGCTGGTTCCAGGACGTGCCGATGGTGGAGACCACCGCCGACGCGGCCACCGCGCCGCGGCTGGCGCTGGCCGACGGCACCAGCCGCGAGCTGGCGTTCGGCACCGACATCGTGGTCGGCACCCGCAGCGGCCAGCCCGAGGTGAAGCTGGACGGCAGCGAACTGGTGTTCGTCGGCTACGGCGTGGACGCGCCCGAGCAGAAGTGGAACGACTACGCCGGCCAGGACTGGAAGGGCAAGACGGTGGTCATGTTCGTCAACGACCCCGGCTTCCACACCCACGACGAGTCGCTGTTCGAAGGCAAGCGGATGACCTACTACGGCCGCTGGACCTACAAGTTCGAGGAAGCCGCGCGCAAGGGCGCGGCGGCCGCGCTGATCGTCCACGACACCCCCGGCGCCAGCTATGGCTGGGACGTGGTGAAGAATTCCTGGTCGGGCCCGCAGTACGACCTGCCGGCCGCCGACGACCCGGCACCGCGGCTGCCGGTGCAGGGCTGGCTGTCGGCCGACGCCGCGCGCAAGCTGTTCGCCGATGCCGGCCTGGGCCTGGACCAGGCCTACAAGGACGCCAGCCGGCGCGGCTTCAAGCCGGTGCCGCTGAAGGCGCGCTTCTCGGTCGACCTCAAGAGCAGCATCGCCGAGAAGAAGTCGCGCAACGTGGTCGGCGTGCTGCCGGGCAGCGGCCGCGCCGACGAGGCGGTGCTGTACATGGCGCACTGGGACCACCTGGGCAAGCACGAGGGCGAGCCGGGCGACAACATCTACAACGGCGCGGTGGACAACGCCACCGGCGTGGCCGGCATCCTCGAGATCGCCGGTGCCTTCGCCGCACAGGATCCCAGGCCGGAACGCTCGGTGGTGTTCCTGGCGGTGACACTGGAGGAGTCCGGCCTGCTCGGCTCGCAGTACTACGTCGCCCATCCGACCTTCCCGCTGGAGAAGATCGCCGGCGTCATCAACATCGACGCCATGTCGGTGGCCGGGCGCGCCCGCGACTTCACCGTGGTCGGTTACGGCAACTCGGAGCTGGAGGACATCCTCAAGCCGGTCGCGGCGCTGCAGGGGCGCACGCTGCATGGCGAATCGAACCCGCAGAACGGCTCCTACTTCCGCTCGGACCACTTCAACTTCGCCAAGGCCGGCGTGCCGGCGCTGTATGCCGATGGCGGCGAGGACCTGCGCGAGGGCGGCCGCGCCGCCGGCAAGCGCGCCAGCGACGACTACGCCAAGCGCTACCACTCGCCGGCCGACGAGTACGACCCGGCGCGCTGGAAGCTGGACGGCAACGTCGAGGATTTGCAGGCCCTGTACGAGGTGGGCAAGCAACTGGCCGGCGGCGACGCCTGGCCCAACTGGTACGAGGGCAATCCGTTCAAGGCCGCGCGCGACCGCATGCTGGGCAAGGACGGCGCCACGCCGGCGCAGTGATCGCCGCGATCGGCGCATCGATGGTGGGGACGACGGCGCCGCGGGGCGCCGTCGTCCCTTGCGCGGTTCGCGCCGGACCGGAACAGGAGGACGGCCGTGGCCAAGGCCGGCGAAGCGCGCGATCGTCCCGGCTGCGCTTCGCCCTACCCCGGCCAGGTCGCGGCCGGCCGATGGCGGACGCGACCTACTGCCGGTGCGGCTGCAGATGCGGCAGCAGCCGCGTCACCAGGAATTCCGCCAGCAGGTGCACGGCCGCACCGACCAGGCACCCGATCACGATCTCCAGCGCCCGCGACAGCCCCGCCTCCAGCACCGTCTCGCCGAGCATCTGGCCGCTGAGCAGGACGATGGGGCAGGTCCACATGCATACGCGCAGGCCATGGCTGGCGCGCGCGATCGCCGCGCAGATCGCCACCGACAGCATCAGCTGCATGGACAGGGAAAGCGAGAACGGCGTCGTCGCCAGGCTGACCGCCAGCGAAATCGCCACGCCCAGCAGCGTCCCGCGGATGCGGTCGTAGAGCGAGATGCGGGTCTCGTGCAGGCGTTCCTGCGACACGATCAGCGCCGAGATCGAGGCCCACACCGGGAAGGCCAGGCCGATGGCGCGCGCCGCCTCGTAGGCCAGTGCCGCGGCGATGGCGCAACGCGCCACGAATACGACGGAGCGGATGGCCTGCTCCCTGTCCGACGGTACTGCGCTCATGACTAGACTCTTGCTGTTCCTGGCTGCGACCCGGAGCAGTTTGCTCCCCCGCGACAATCTGTCCATTGATGCAGCTCAAACCTCATGACGAATATCCCACCCGCAGCCCCGCATCGACATCGGGCATCCGGCCCACCGGTTAGCATCGGCGCATGAGCGTGAACCTGCACATCGGTGCCGAGGACACCCGCTTCTCGGCACCTCAGATACCGGGGGCGGCGGTGACGGTGCCGCTGGGGCTGCACCGGCTTGGCGGCGAGCTTGCGGGCTTCCCGCCGCGCGAGTCCGCACTGGAGCATGCCATCGCCTGCGTCGAGGACGCGTTGATGCCGCATGTCGCGCGGATCCGCCAGCTGGGGGCATCCTCGCTGGCCAGCGGCGATGCCGCGTGCCAGGCCATCGCCGAGGCCGCGGGCGCGCTCCCGGATCGGCCGGTCGTGATCGACATCGACGCCGTGGAGCGCGTGTTCGAGCGCCTGGCGCGCGTGGCCGCCGGCCGGCCGGCGCGCTGGGAAGGCTTGCCGGAGGACCAGGACTTCGCCGCCGCGCTGGTGTTGCTGCGGGAGATCATGCATCACGCCGGCTTCTTCTCGTTGCGGGTGGAAGCGCGCTGAAATCCGGCGCTACGTTTCCTGCAAGGCTCATCTCATGGCTCGGCAGGGCGACTCCCGCGCCGCTGCTCGCAGCAGCCCTCGGGGCGCTCGCGTCGACGTCGCGACAAGGCCGGGAACCCGTGGCTCCGGGACAAGGCAGCGACCGCATCGGAATGACCGGCGCCCGGCCATGCCGCGCTTGCCCGGGCCCCGCGGTCGTCGCCCAGGTCGCGGCCGCGGGGCGATGACGGCCGTTTCCCCGTTCCCGCTCAGTCCTTCCCGCGGGCCCGCGTCCGCGCGGCCTTCTTCGCGGCCTGCGAGCGTCCCTCCGGGCCCTTGGTGGCCGCGGCCTTGCGCGCGGCCGCGCTGCGCTGCGCGGGCGTGCGCTTGGCGGCCGCGGACCTGGCCTGCCGCGACAGCGCCTGCCCGGTGATCGCCGCATTGCCTTCGCGCTCGAGCGCCTTGCGGGTGGCGGCGGAGCGCTTGGGCGACGGTTTGGCGGCGGGCTTCTCCTTGCCGGCCTCCAGGTCCTTGCGCGCCTTGACGCGGGTGGCGGGCGAGGCGGCGCCCTTGCGCGGCGGCGGCAGGTCCACGCCGGCCCGGCGCGCCTCCGACAGGCCGATGGCGATCGCCTGCTTCACCGAGCGCGCACCGCTCTTGCCGGCACGGACGTTGTCGATTTCCTCGCGGACGAACTCGCCGGCCTGGGTGCTGGCCGACTTGCCTTCGCGTTCGTCCTTGCGCGCGCGTTCGAGAGCCTTCTGCAATGGCATGACTGCATCTCCTGACGGATCCGGCGACTACGGATGCGTTCTACGCCGCCCCCGGCACCGATGCAATCGCGCGGCGGGCACGACCGGGCAACCGGCTCTTCGCTAGATCCAGTGCCGCCGCCGGAACCACAGCAGCGGCAGCGCCATGCTCAGCGCGACCGCTCCCAGCGCCACGAAGTAACCCGGGTGCCAGGCCAGTTCCGGCATGTAGGCGAAGTTCATGCCCCAGATCCCGACCAGCACCGTGGGCGGCACCCCCACCACCGAGGCCACCGCCATCACCTTCATCACCTCGTTCTGGTCGGTGTTGATCAGGCCCAGCACGCTGTCGAGCAGGAACTCCAGGCGATCGCCCAGCTGCTGCTCGAACTCGCTCAGCGACAACAGGTCCTTGTGGATCAGCTTCAACCGCTGCGGCGCGGCTTCGCCGAACCAGGCCGGCGCGGCCTCGGTCAGGTAGGTGACGATGCGCAGCAGGCCAAGCACGGTGTTGTGGATCGCCCCCAGCCGGCGGCCGATGTTGCCCACCCGCCGCAGCGCGTTCTCGCGATCGCGCAGTCGCTGCCTGTCGTCGAAGCTGTCGCGGGTGGTGTCGGTGACCTCGGCTTCCAATGATTCCAGGCGGTCGGCGAGGCGGTCGACGATGTGCTCGACGATGCGCAGGAACAGGTCCACCGAACCCTGGCACGGGTGATGGCCGATGTCGTGCTCGATGGTCTCCAGCGATGCCAGCGGATGCTCGCGCTGCGTCACCAGCGCGGTGGGCGACAGCGCGAAGCCGAGCGGCGCCACCGAGGTCTCGCCCTCCTGGAAGCGCGGCAGGTTCAGGAACAGCACGTCGCCGACGCTGCGCACGCGGCTGCTGAACTCGATCTCGCTGATCCTGGCGCGGTCGGGAATCTCGAAGCCGACCTCGTGGGCGGCCTTCTCGAGGTCCTCGGGATTGGGCTGGCACAGGTCCACCCAGCTGCCCCCCGGCTGGGTGGCGGTCGACAGCGAATGGATAGTGATCATCGCGGTAGCGTGCCCGGCTCGAAGGAGGACGAGCATCCGACGACCGCGGGGACGCCGTCAACCGGACGCGTCGCCCGCCGTTTGCGTCGTCCGCCGCTCATCGGCGAGGCCCCATCGGCACCGCTTCGGCCGCACCCGGCGGCAATCCGTCGGCGAACCGCGCGCAGGTGCACCACGGCGCCGCCCACCCCGCCCAACGCAGAGGGGCCGGCGCCGGATGTTCCCGGCACCGGCCCCTCGTCGCCGCTAGGTTGATCGGCGGAACCGTCAACGGGTCAATGGCCGCTGGCGTCGGAACGACGGCTGGACTCGAACAGGAACCAGGTCCTGCGCTCGGTCTCGTCGATCCAGTTCTCGATCAGGCTGGCGGTGGCGATGTCGCGATGGTCGTCGCACACGCCGTGCGCCTCGCGCAGGCGTTCGGCCAATGCCTTGTTGTCCTCGCGCAGCTCGGCCAGCATGTCCGACGGCTCGACATAGTCGGCATCGTTGTCCAGCACGCGCTGCAGGCGCGAGATCTCGCCGATCGAGCGCAGCGTCTGCCCGCCTACCTTGCGCACGCGCTCGGCGATCGCATCGGTCATGGCGAACAGCTGGTCGCCGTGCTCGTCCAGCATCAGGTGGTAGTCGCGGAAATGCGGACCGCTGAGATGCCAGTGGAAATTCTTGGTCTTCAGGTACAGCGCGAACACGTCCGCCAGGATCGGGTTCATCGCGGCGGCAATGTCGCGGGTGGCGTCCGGGTGCAGATCGGTGGGCGTGGCCAGCGGCGAATCCTGCAGCCGGCGCGCGTCCTTCTCGGCCTTGGTGGAAAGCTTGGTCATGTTCATGACGGTGGTGCCTCTTGTAGAAACGGTCCCCCTCCCCTCGACCCGGTGAATTTTCGCAGGAACACCGTGAAAGACAGGTAGAAGACACGGCCGGCGTGGTACGTTGCGCAGGCCGGCCTGCGCAACGCCGACCCCTGTACCCACCGCTGGAGACGACCATGAAGAAACGCCACGTTTTGTCCCTGGGACTGTCCGCCCTGGCCGCGCTTGCCGCATCGCCGGCAATGGCCGACAACGAAGCCTGCTACGACGAGTGCATGGTCAAGGCGCACGCCTGCCTGGATGCCGGCCGCGGCATAACCCTCTGCGGAACCCTGCTGACGCAATGCATGAACATCTGCGACGGCAATGTCATCACGCCGATCCCGCGCCCCTCGGTGAGCCTGAAGCCCGGCTCCGTGGCGGAAAGGCTCTACCAGATCGCCCGCAGCGACGTGCCGGAAGAAAAGCGCTCGTAACGCCCCGCCGCTTCATTCCGTTGCGACCCGCTCTCACGAGGTCCGGTCCGGTGGCCGGCCACTGCATTGCCTGCGCCCCTCATTGCCGCGAGGCGCAGGCGGCGAGTTCTTGCTCGGCATGCCACAGCGCGCGCCGGGCCTGGTCGTAGGCGCTGTCGGCCATGCGCGGCAGCAGGTGCTCGGCCTGCACCGGGTCGGGACCGCTGGCCATCGCCGCTTCCACCCGCTCCAGGTCGGCCAGGTGCACCAGTACCGGCCCGGCCAGGCGCTGCAGCAGCGCCCTGTCGCAGCGCGCATGGCGCCGCTCCAGCTCCCGGGTGGCGGTACGGATGCGCCTGCTGGCCTCGCCCTGCAGGCCCGGCGCCGGTTCCCACGCAATCGGCGCGGCCTTGTAGGCATCGCCGGTGGATTCGCGGCCCAGGTCGGCATCGCGGCCATGCCGTGACGGGTCGAAGGCGACATCCGGCGGCGGCCGCGCCTCGGCCGGCTGGATGTCCCTGCCGTAGAGCCACTGCTCCTTCCTGCTCTGGCCTCGCGGGCGCTTCCTGTCGAAGACGGTTTCGCGGTACTCCACCGGGTTGGGCCGTTCCAGCAGTGCTCCTGCCCGGCCTTGCGAACCCGGCTCGCCGGCGGCGGCCCCACCCGCGGCAGCGCCTGGCGCAGCCGCAGTGGAGGGCAACGCCCCCAGCTCCAGCCGCAGGCGGCCGGGCGCGGGCTGCGCCGCCGCTGCCGGTGAGGCGCTGCCGGCCGGGTCGGGCAACGGCGGAAGCGATGCGCGGGCGGAACGCGCCTGTGCGCCGGCAACCGGCGGCGGCTCCCGTTCGCCGGGAGGCGGCGCCTGCCGCTCGAGGAACGAGAGCCGCATCCGGTCGGCGGCATGCAAGGCCGAGCGGTCCGGCCGCTGCACCAGCACCTTCCACGTCAGCAGCAGGATCGCCGCCGCGACGGCAAGCGCCACTACGCGCGGGATGACGTCCTCCCGGAAAACCTGCTTCACGATCCTTGTCGCTCCTGGTCTCTTGGCGGCCGCCTGTACGCCATTCGCCGCACGGCCCGCAGTGCACAGACCATGGAAGCGTACCCGGGTTCCCCGGCGGCGGAACGCCGGCGTTCCTTCCCGCTTTCGCGGTTTCCGCGAACGCGCCTTCGACAACGCCGCGGACTCACGCGCCAGGCTGCACCGGGCTCGATGGGCTCGACGTGCCCCCATCCCGGCGCAAGCGCGGGCATTGCAGCCCTGGCCCGGCGAGGCCGGCTTGCGGCCGGGCCTGCCACCGGTCCGCCGCCACGCCGCCGGCCACCGCGACCACGACGATGGCTTGCTCGGCTTTCCCGTAGCATGCACGGGCTCCACGATCCTTCGTGCGTCTCGTCCGGCCGCCCCCGTCGCCGTTTCGCTTGCCTTTCTCCTGCCGCCGGCATCGTCCCGGCGCATTCCGGAAGCGACCATGCCGGGCTACCGCACCCAGATCCACCAACTCACCTTCGGCTCGCGTACCTACGCCATCCGCGCCCTGGCCGACACCCAGCAGTACGCCGACCCGGACCTGACCGCGGCCGACGCCGGCATCTCCTCGGCGCAATGGAGCCTGTTCGGCCAGGTATGGCCGGCGGGCCAGCGGCTGGCCGAGGCCATGGCCGGCTACGACATCGCCGGCAAGCGCATCCTCGAGTTGGGCTGCGGCCTGGGCCTGGCCAGCCTGGTGCTGCGCGGGCGCGGCGCCGACATCGTGGCCAGCGACCATCATCCGCTGGCCGAAGTGTTCCTGGCCTACAACGCCGCGCTCAACGCGCTCGACTCGGTCCCGTATCGCCAGCTGGACTGGGAGGCGGCCCCGCGCGAAATGGGCCGGTTCGACATGATCATCGCCTCCGACGTGCTGTACGAGAGCCGCCACGCCGCGATGCTCGCCACGCTGGTGCCGCTGCTGGCGGCGCCGGCCTGCGAGATCGTGATCAGCGACCCCGGCCGCGGCAACGGCAACGCGCTGTCGCGCCTGCTGGGCGGCATCGGCTTCGTGCTGGAGACCGACGGCCGCTCGGCCGCACAAGGCGGCAACAAGTCGCCGCGGCTGCTGGTGTACCGCCGCACGGCGGCCGGCGATGCACGCACCTGAAGCCGGCGACGCCGGCTAACGCGGCACATCGCTTCCTGCAGTGCGCACGGGCGATTCGCCGGCACCGGGCGGCAGGCAATGCCGGCGCATGCGAGGCGGCGGATCGGGCCGGCGAGATACCGCGACACGCGGACGGCGGCGACGCCCGCTGCCCGGACGATCCTGGGGAAATCCACTGCAACTCCACGCGCGCGGCACACCGACGGATCGCACAGGTGCCGACAGCGGCACGATGAAAGACAATACGCATCGACATGAGCCATTACACCGGTCCGCTGCTGATACTGCCCGTCGCCGAGGCCCTGCTCGCCGCCCGCAAGGCGGGGGCTGGGCAATGGACGGTCTCGTTCGATCTCGGGCGATCGAGCGCCACCGCCCGCCTCGCCGCCGACAGCTGGCACCTGGACGGCCATGACTATCCGTATCCGCACAAGCTCAAGCCGCGCACGATCTACCACTGGGACGGCGAGGCGTTCGCGCCGGCATCGCGCTTCTCCGGCGCGCTGATCAAGCTGGTGCCGACCGAATGGGGTGCGCCGACCTTCGAGATCGACGGCATCAAGATGCTGCCGACCGCGCGGGTGTCGCCGCTGGAGGACGCGCGCCGCAAGGTCGCGCTGGTGGAACCGCGCGGCAAGGCCTTGCTCGATACCTGTGGCGGCCTGGGCTACTTCGCCGCCTGCTGCCTGGAAGCCGGCGTGGCGCGCATCCATTCGTTCGAGAAGAATGCCGACGTGCTGTGGCTGCGCACGCTCAACCCCTGGTCGCCGGACCCGGACGACGACGATGCCGACGGCCGCCTGCAGCTCGAGCACGACGACGTGTCGCAGGCGATCGCGCGGATCGCCGACGCCTCGGTCGATGCGATCCTGCATGACCCGCCGCGCTTCGGCATCGCCGGCGAGCTGTACTCGCAGGCGTTCTACGACCAGCTCGCGCGCGTCCTGCGCCGCGGCGGCCGCCTGTTCCACTACACCGGCAGCCCCAACAAGCTGACCAGCGGCCGCAACGTTCCGCGCGAAGTGGAGAAGCGGCTGGAGAAGGCAGGATTCAAGGCGCAACCGGCACTGGACGGGGTGCTGGCGACGCGCCGCTGACGCCGGCATGCAGGCCGCAGGTGCGGCGCGAGGTCGCATGGTCGCGGTTCCCCGCACGCCTTCGCCCATCCATGTCCGGCGACATCGCTCCCGCGCCGCGATTTCTGCGGCCGCGGTCACGACAATGCCGCAATCGGTCGCCGAAGATGTCCTTCGCTGCACATCCACCGACCGATAAGGAGAGTCTGTCATGTCGATTCGCAAGCATCTGCGCCCGTTGGCGCTCGGCCTCGCCCTGGCCCTCACCTCGTCCACCGCCTTCGGCTACGCGATCAGCGACGGCCAGGTCGTCGACGACCAGGGCAACGCCGTGCAACTGCGCGGGGTGAACTGGTTCGGCTTCGAGACCGGCAACCATGTCGTGCACGGCCTGTGGGCGCGCAACTGGAAGGACATGATCACGCAGATGCAGCAGCTCGGCTTCAATGCCGTACGCCTGCCGTTCTGCCCGGCCAGCCTGAGCGACGGCACCGTGCCCGACAGCATCGACTACTACCGCAACCCCGACCTGCAGGGCTTGAGCGCGCTGCAGATCCTGGACAAGGTGGTCGGCGAACTGAGCGACCGCGGCATGTACGTGCTGCTCGACCACCACACCCCCGACTGCGCGTCGATATCCGAGCTCTGGTACACCGATGCCTACAGCGAGAGCCAGTGGATCGCCGACCTGCGCTTCGTCGCCCGCCGTTACGCGGGCGTGCCGGGCGTGGTCGGGCTGGACCTGAAGAACGAGCCGCACGGCGCCGCCACCTGGGGCACCGGCAATCCCGCCACCGACTGGAACACGGCCGCCGAGCGCGCCGCCGCCGCGGTGCTGCAGGAAGCGCCGGACTGGCTGATCGCGGTGGAAGGCATCGCCGAGAACCCGGTCTGCTCCAGCAGCGGCGGGCACTTCTGGGGCAGCAACCTGGAGCCGCTGGCCTGCACGCCGCTGGACATCCCCGCCGACCGCCTGCTGCTGGCGCCGCACACCTACGGCCCGGACGTCTACGTGCAGTCCTACTTCAACGACCCCGGCTTCCCGGCCAACATGCCGGCGATCTGGGAGCGCCACTTCGGCCAGTTCGTGCAGGCCGGCCACGCGGTGCTGCTGGGCGAGTTCGGCGGCAAGTACGGCGAGGGCGATCCGCGCGACGTGCAATGGCAGGAATCGCTGGTGGACTACCTGATCGGCAAGGGCATCCGCGGCGGCTTCTACTGGTCCTGGAATCCCAACAGCGGCGACACCGGCGGCATCCTGATGGACGACTGGAACCAGGTGCGCGAGGACAAGGTGTACCTGCTGAAGACGCTGTGGGGCGACGAGGACGGCAGCGCCCCGGAACCCGAACCCGAACCCGAACCCGAGCCGGAACCGGAGCCGGAGCCGGAACCCGAGCAGCCCGCACCCGGCGGCGACTTCGCCACCCAGGTGGTCACCGACAGCGACTGGGGCGCCGGCTACTGCAACCGCGTCCGGGTCACCAACGCCGGCAGCGCCGCCGCGGCATGGTCGGTCACGCTGTCGATCAGCGGCACGGTCAGCAACCTGTGGAACGCGACCTGGTCGCAGAGCGGCAGCACGCTCAGCGCTTCGGGCGTGGACTGGAACCGCACGCTGGCGCCGGGTGCGACCGCCGAGTTCGGCTTCTGCGCGGCGCGTTGAAGCGGCGGCGGATCCGCTACCTGCGACAGTCGGCCGGACGCAGGCGCGCCCGGCCCGATGCTACGATGCGCGCCGAATCCCTGCCGAGTCCCCGCGTGCGCGTCGCCTTGATCCTTTCGGCCCTGTTGGCCGTCGCCGGCTGCAGCCGGCACGGCAGCGGAGAGGATGCCGCCGCTGCCGCACCGCCGGCGGCACCCGCTGCATTGCAGGCGCCGGAAGGCAGCTTCCTCGCCTACGAGACCGAGGTGCAGGTGCGCATGCCCGGCGACGCCATTCCCGCGCGCATCGCGGCGGTACAGCAGGCCTGCCTGCAGGGCCGTTTCGGCGACTGCGCGGTGCTGTCGGCGTCGCAGCAGGCAGGCCGCTACGCCGGCGGTGGCATCGTCGTGCGCATAGCTCCGGCCGGCGTGGAGCCGATCCTGGGGCTGGCCGGCGAGGGCGGAGAAATCGCCGCGCGCAGCACCCACGCGGAGGACCTCGCGCAGGAGGTCGCCGACACCCGCATTACCCAGGAACGCCTGCAGAAGGAACACGCGCGGCTGCTGGAATACCAGCAGCGCCAAGGCCTGGCGGTGGCCGACCTGCTGGCGATCTCGCAACGCCTGGCCGAGATCGAGGCGGCTGCCGAGCAGGCCCGGCGCGACTCCGCGCAGCAGCACCGCCGCATCGACACGCAGAAGGTGGCCATCGACTACCGAGCGACCGACGGCGAACGCGGGCGTGGCGAGATCGGCCAGGCCTTCGCCGAGAGCGGCAGGATCTTCGCCGGCAGCGTCGCCATGGTGATCCGCGCCGTCGCCTGGCTGGTGCCGGTGGCGATCGTGCTGGCGGCCGCACTGGCGCTGCTGCGCGCGCTGTGGCGGCGGCGCCGCTCAAGCCGCTGAGGACAGGCGGCCGGCCGCGATCGCCCGCGCCCCGGTGCGTGCCGGATTAGTCCCGGCACGCGCGCCCGCTGCCGTCCGCACGGCCGCGGCCTGCCTCCCGCTCACTACCTTGGAACATCCTGAAATGGAACATCGACGCAACACCCTACGAAGCACCACCGTCCTGCTGGCCCTGTCCGCGCTGCTGGGCCTGGCAGCCTGCGGCAAGACCGCCGGCAACGGCCACGACGGCGCTGCCGTACCGGCGCAGCAGGCGCAGGACGACGCACACCGCAAGGCCGACGAGAAGCTCAGCCTCTACGTGCAGGGCTACAACGGGCTGGCGCAGGAGCACAGCCTGGTCAGCAACGCCCACCAGTACCTGCAGTTGGACCTCGCCTCGGCCGGCCGCGATTCCACCGTCTATTTCCCGTGGGCGAACATGGACAGGCCGCTGCAGGACCTGGTCGAGGCGCGCGCGATTGAATCGGACGCCTACCGGCAGCTCGATGACGCGGCCGACCCGTTGATCGCCTCGCTGCAGACACTGGCGCAGCTGCATGGCGAGCACGAGAACTACTACGGCACCAAGGCCTACCGCGACGACGACCTCGCCCTGGCCAGGAAGCTGGACCCGCAGATCCGCGCCGCCTTCACCGATGCGATGCACCGGTTCGAGGCATTGAACGCGGCCCTGAGCGAAGCCGAGCGTGCACGCAACGAGCAGCAGCTGGCCGAGCTGAGGGCGCTGCCCGACCCGCTCCCCTACGCCACCCGGCACGTGCTGATGCTGTCCCAGGACCTGCTGGAAGCATCGATCGCCGCGGTCCACGCGGACACGGGCGAGGCCTTCGCGGAGGCCGATGCGGTCAAGCCGCAGCTGCTTGAAGCCATCGCGGCGCTGGACCGGGAGATCGAGAAGAAACGGGCGTCGGAGAAGGCTTCCTACGGCACCCACGGGCAGATCCTGTTCAACGCCCGCAGCCTGCTGAGCAACTACAGCGACCTGCGCAGCTCCGGCGAACCCGAAAAGATCGGCTCGATGGTGAACGACTACAACGCCATGATCGACTCGAACAACCGGCTGTAGGCATCCTGCGTTTCAGTGCCTTGCCGTTGCCGGCGGCCTTGCCTGGCCGCTAGGCCCGGCTGTCGGCCGAACAGCCGCGTGTACGAGCGACCGCAGAAGCGACTGTAGGAGCGACTGTAGGAGCGACTTCAGTCGCGATGAAGCTCTACCGGTAAGGCCTCATCGCGACTGAAGTCGCTCCTACGACGGGCATCCGGGCTCCCCCGGTCCCTGGCCGGGTCAGAAGTAGGCGCGGATTCCGAAGGCGATGCCGCGGCCCGGCAGCGGCGCGTAGTCGCGCAGAAGCGAGGTGTGCGGCCGCGCCTCGCGGTCGGTCAGGTTGCGGCCATCGAGGAACACCTCGTAGCTGTTGCTGGCACTGCGATCCCAGCGATAGGCAAAGTGGGCATCGACCAGGGTGTAGCCCGGGCTCGGCGCCTCGTTCTGGGCGACGTCCTTCTGGCGGCCGTAGCGCACCGCGCCGAGCGAGGCGCGCCAGCCGTCGCGCGACCAGCGCAGGTCCGCGCCCACCCGCGCCGGCGCGGTCCGCGGCAGGTAGCCGCCGTTGGCCAGGGCGACGCTGTAGTGGTGGGCGTGGTTGCCGTGCGGCACCGCGATATCGACCTGGCGGCTGCCGTTGCCGTCCAGTTCCGCCTTGACGTAGTCGCCGAACACGCGCAGGTCCCAGTCGCCACTCGCGCCCTCGAACAGGTGCACCAGGGCCTCGGCCTCGGCGCCCTTGAAGGTGGCATCGTGCTGGGTCCAGGCGCGCACCGGCAGGCCGTCCTCGACCACGCCGGTGTCGGCCAGGTAGATGAAGTCCTTGAACCGGGTGTAGTAGACCGAGGCCGAGAAATCCAGGTGTTCGCCGTGGGTGTGGATGCCCAGTTCGGCGCGCTGGCCACGCTCGGTCTTCAGGTTGGCATCGCCGATCTCCAGCGAGCGGGTGGCGATGTGCGCGCCGCCGGCGTACAGCTCCTCGTTGGTCGGCGCGCGCTCGGAACTGTCCAGGCCGAAGCGCAGGTCGACGCTCTCGTTGAGCGTCCAGATGCCGGCCGCCGACAGGTTGGTGGCGCCGAAGTCGCGGCGCCGGTAGTCGCCGCTCGGGTCCAGCTTCACCCGGTCGTGGCGGCCGCCGAGTTCCAGCTTGAACGGGCCGAACTGCTTCTGCTGCAGCACGAACAGCCCCAGGGTCTCGGTGCCGGTATCGGGCACGAAGGCTTCCTCGCCGCTGGCGCCGAAGTCGGTGCTGCCGAACTGCAGGCCGAAGGCGCCGTTCCAGCCGGCCAGTTCCTGCTGCACGGCCTCAAGACGGCCCTCGATGCCGCGGTTGCTGAAGCGGGTCGATGGCATGCCGTCTTCCAGCTCGGTGTGCTCGTAGTCGGTATAGGCCGCACGCAGGTTGACGTTCTTCAGGAACGACAGCGGATCGTGGATGCCGGCCTGCAGGTCGAAGCGGTTCTGCACCATGTCGATGCGGACCTGGTGCTCCTCGCCCTCCTCCTCGGCGTGGTCATGGTCGTGATCGTCGTGGTCGTCCTCGGCGTGCACATGGGCGCCGTTGGGGATGCCGTAGTTGCTGCGGTAGGTGCTGGCGGACAGTCCGAAGTAGCCGCCCTCGCCCAGCCAGGTGGCGCCCACGGCGCCGGCACGGGTACGGGTGGAGCTGTTGTCCAGGCGGCCGCGCCGCGCGACTTCTTCGCCGCCTTCCTCGTCGTGGTCATGATCATGATCATGATCGTGGTCATGGTCGTGGTCCTCTTCGTCCACTCCCGCGGCCAGGGCATAGCCGGGGATCCGGTAGTCGTCGCCATTGCGGACCAGGCCGTCGACATGCAGCACCCAGTCGCCGCTGACGCCATCGAGGCGGAACATGCCGCTGCGCTCGTCGTCGACCGTGTTGCCGCGCAGTTCGGCGCGGCCGCTGAGCGGGCGCTCGGGCAGTTCGCGGGCGATGCGGCCGTCGACCACGTTGACCGCGCCGCCGATGGCACCGCTGCCGAACAGCAGCGTGGCCGGCCCCTTGAGCACCTCGATCTGGTCGGCCAGGAACGGTTCGATGCCGGGCGCATGGTCGGCGCTGACGGTGGAGGCGTCCAGGTTGCCGATGCCGTTGGCCAGCACCGCCACGCGCGGGCCTTCCTGGCCGCGGATGATCGGACGGCCGACGCCGGGGCCGAAGTAGGTGCTCTGCACGCCGGGCAGCCGGGCGACGGTGTCGCCCAGGGTGCCGGACTTCTGTTCGTCCAGCTGCTCGCCGGCCAGCACCTCGACCGGGCGGCCCAGTTCCTCGGCGGTTCCGCGCAGCGGGTTCGCGGTGACGATGACGGCGTCGAGGTCCTTGACGTGGCGGCCGGTGGCGCCGACCTGGTGACGGGAATCGTGCTGGCCGCTGGCCGCGTCCGCGGCGAGTGCGAGCGAGGGGGCGGAAAGGGCGGCCACCAGGGCCAGGCAGAGAGGGGTGCGCGGCAGGGAACGGAAGGCTGGCATGGGATGGGTACCGAGGCGTTATTGTTACTGTGTATCAATCGACGGCCGATCCCGGATGTCGCGGCAAGCGCGGGCATTCGGGACACGGATGGGGAAGTGCCGGAAGAGCCGGCCGACGGGATGTTATATTATTTCAGTGATACTTTGCCAACCCTGCAACAATCGGTCGCCCCGCCCCGCCCCGGCAAGGCCCGGACGACGACGTGGCGGGCATCGCCGGTGCGCCGCCATGCGCCGCGGGGACGACGACGCGCTTCACCTCGGCGCAGAGATTCTTCGAACCATGCGTGAGGATCGGCACGGCCCGGGCCGCGAGCCCGGTCGATGACGAGAGGGATGCCGGATCCATCCAAGACCGCCCGGCACTGCGGTCCAGCCGCGCCTGCCGGGCACGCCGGCCGAGCCGTCGTCGCCACTGGTCGGCAAGCCACCGCAGGAAAGGGAGGCTCGTGTTCCCGGCCTTCGCCATCGATCGGCGAAGACCCGCGCGCCGCGCGTCGGCACCGTTCCAGGCCCTCGATCCGGGCATCCGCCATGCGGATCCCGAACCGGCGCACGCCCGCACCCGCATCCACGTCGGCCGCCGCCATCGACGCCGGTCCCCTCCGCCTTCGTCAACGCGAAGACCGCCCCTGTGCGTCCCGCTCTGCGGCGGGCGCACAGCGCGTGACGGCAGCAGCTGCAGCGCCGGCCGCAGCCATGACCCGGCGCCGGTCCCGGCGCTGCGCATCGGCTGCACGCGTGCTCGCCGGGGAAGCGGACGCGCTCGCCGCTGCCAGGGGTATCAGCGCAGCTCCGCCTCGAATCCGCGCACGAACTCGGTCAGGTCCTGGCCGCAGGCACGGCAGAACTCGCGCAGCTGCAGCAGGTCCATCCGCCGCGAGCCGCGCTCCACGTCGCTGACGTAGGACTGCGGGCGGTCCAGGGCAACGCTCAGCTGGGCCTGGGTCAGGCCCGCCCGTTTGCGGATCCCACGCAGCAGCCGCTGCAGCACTTGATACTCGGCCTTGTGGATCGACTTGGCGGACATGACGGCATGGATCTCAGGATGCCGCAGCGACCCTATATCTGCTTTTCATATATCTATAAATCAGATAAATTGCCCCGTGGCGGATCCGCATCCACACACGCCAGCACCTTGCTCCCCCAAGGTCGTCCGCGTCTCCCCAGCTGCGGCAGGCTCTGGGTGCGGGTCCGCCGCTGTCGTCCCGACCAAAGCCGTTCCCAGCCCCGAGGAAGAGCCGTGAGCCAGCCAGAGTTGCGCCAGTTCGTCGCGCGAACGCTGTCCGAACTGGGGAACGCACCTGCTCCGGAGCAGGAGAACGGGGCGCTGGACACACTCATCGGCCTGCTGCTGGACAACTTGAAGGACCAGGACGCAGACAGCGGCATCGCCGGATTCGCGCAGGAGCGGCTGCACATGCTGGAACGGGCGGCCAGGCGCGAATCCGAGGATTGCCTGGAACGCCTGCGCTGCCTGCTGGAGCTGCTGGACGGCAGCGTGGCGGTGGGCGGCCCGCCACCGTCGCGCGAGCTGCTGCAGCGGCTGTGCCATCACCTGCTGCGCGCGCTGGTCGATCACGAGCGCTGGCAATCGCTGGCCGACAACGCCGGCTACTACCGCGATCATCGCGAAGTGGCGGCGCGGGTGGCGCAGGCCTGGCAGCGCACGACGCCGTCGCAGGCGGTAGCCGAGCCGCGCTGACGGTTCGCGCGGCCGGCTGCCAGCCGGAACGCCGAACGGACCACCACCGCCGCCGCGCATGGACACGAAGGCCCGGAGCCTGCACGTCCGCCCCGTCGCGGCGACACGCATGCAAGGCCGGCGCCCTCGTTTTCACGGCGCGATGGTCCCGGCTTTCCTATGCTGAATGCACGCACGGCCGGCACGGCACCTGAGGCAACCCGCCAGGTCCGCCGCGCCGTGCACGCCATGCAACGTCCTGGAGGAATCGCCATGTCCCGCATGAAGACCGGCACGATCCTGGCCCTGGCGGCCGCGGCGGGGGCGTGGGCCTACTTGAATCGCACCCGTGCCCGCGACCGCATCGCGCCCGAGTTGCGGGTGGCCGCCACCCGGATCCGCACCCCGGACGTCGGACCGATCATGCTGCACGCGGTGCGTGCGCTTTCGAGAAGGCAAGCAAGGTGCGTGGAAGGAGTGTCCGTCGAAACCCGCAGCATCGCCACGCCCGACGGCGCCCAGATCACGCTCCACGTCTACCGCCCGGCAGCGGCCCGGCGCGGCGGCCCGGTCATGCTGCACACGCATGGCGGCGGGATGATCGGCGGCTCCGTGCCCGGCTCGCAGGAGTGGATCTCCGGCTATGCCCGCGACCTCGGCATGGTCGTCGTGTCGACCGAGTACCGGCTGGCTCCCGAGCATCCGTTCCCCACGCCGCTGGACGATGTCCACACCGGCTATCGCTGGCTGCTGGAGAACGCGGGCGAACTGGACGTCGACCCGCAGCGGATCGTCGTCGCCGGCGAGAGCGCCGGTGGCGGGCTGACCGCCGGCCTGTGCCAGCGCCTGCTCGACGAGGGCGAACGGCTGCCTGTCCTGCAGATCCTCATCTACCCCATGCTCGACGACCGCACCGCCCTGCGCCCGGCGGCGCACGATCGCGGGCAGATCGGCTGGACACCGGGGTCCAACCTGTTCGCCTGGACCAGCTACCTGGGCCGCGCGCCCCGCGTGGAGGAGGCACCGGACTACGCGGCGCCGGCGCGGCGCGAGGACCTGAGCGGCCTGCCGCCGGCATGGATCGGCGTGGGCACGCTGGACTTGTTCTACGAGGAAGACATCACCTATGCCGCCCGCCTGCGCGCGGCGGATGTCCCATGCGAACTGGTCGAGGTGCAGGGCGCGTACCACGCGTTCGACCTGCTCATCCCGTGCGCGCTGTCGCGCGACTTCCGGCAGCGTTTCCTGCGGGCGGCGCGCCGCGCGACGGCCACGGAGTAGGTCGCAACGCCGGCCGGATCTCCGCTGTACCGCCCACGGCCTTGCATCGCGCAGGCCGGACGGCAGCAATCCGGCCGGTGTCCCCTGCCTGCGAGGCAGCGCGCCCTGGCGCGGAGTCCGGCCATTTCCGGCCCGGCGTCACCCAGCGGTGCGGCCGGTGCGCCAACTGATGCAATCGATATTCATTCTCAATAGAATGGCGCGCTTTCGCCCGCATCGGTCCGCTTCATGCCCCGCACCCTGCTTTTCTGCTGCTGCCTCGCCTGCCTGACCTCCCCCGCCTTCGCCGCAGAGACCGGATACGCTTCGGCGGCCGATCCCGCCGCCGACGCCCTCCCCCCGCACCGCCACGGCCATGCCAGGGACCACGCCCGCGGCCCGGCCACCACCGGCGCGAACGCGGTCACCGATCTTTCGGCCGTGCAGGTCCATGCCGACAACGACCCACGGGCATTCCAGGCCGCCGGCCCGGCCGCCGTCAGCAAGTCCGACGTACCGCTGGCGCTGACCCCGATGTCGATCGACGTGCTGACCCGCGGCCTGCTCGACAGCCAGCAGGTGCGCAGCGTCAACGAGGCACTGCAGAACTCGGCCGGCGTGGTCGGCGGCACCTTCGGCCGGCGCGGCTGGGACGACCTGATCATCCGCGGCCAGACCGCCTCCGACTCGCTGTTCCTGGACGGGCTGCGCACCGCCGCCTCCAACCGCGTCGCCGAGCAGGTGTCCGGCCTGCAGCAGATGGAGGTGTTCAAGGGCCCGGCCTCGCTGCTGTACGGGCAGGTGCTGCCGGGCGGGCTGGTCAACATGGTCAGCAAGCGCCCGCAGGCCGCGGCGTTCGTGCGCGGCGAACTCGGCGCCGGCAGCTACGGCCTGCGCCAGGGCACGCTGGACGTCAACCAGCCGCTGGCCGGCGGCAAGGCGGCGCTGCGCGTCAACGCGCTGGCGATGAACAGCGACGACGCCACCGACCACGTGTGGTCGCGCGAACGCTGGATCGCGCCATCGCTCTCGCTGGAGTTCGGCCCGGACACCGATTTCGTCGTGCTCGCCAGCCACCAGCAGCGCCGCTACATCCGCCAGCAGGGGCTGCCGCTGGAAGGCTCGATCTATCCCAACGCCAACGGCAGGCTGCGCCGCAGCCTGTTCACCGGCGAGCTCGACCAGCAGCCCTACGACGCCGAGCAGACCCGCGTCGGCTACCAGCTCGACCATCGCTTCGGCAACGGCTGGAACCTGCACCACGGCCTGCGCTGGCAGGAGTACGACGTCGAGGGCGAACTGGTCGCCAACAACGGCGTCGGCAGCGACGGCACCACGGTGAGCCGCACCGCCCAGCACCAGCACTGGCGCGGCGGCACCTGGGTGCAGGACACCTACCTGAGCCGGCACTTCGACAACGGCGCGTTACAGCACAGCCTGACCGTGGGCGTGGACGCGTTCAGGACCCGCGAGTCGACCCAGACCAACCGCTGCAGCGTCGGCGCACTGAACCTGTACGCGCCGGTCTACGGCGGCGTCAGCTGCTCGGACGTCCGCAGCACCGACAGCCGCAGCGTGGTGCGCTCGGCGGGGCTGTACGCCCGCGACCAGATCCGCATCGCCGGCGACTGGCAGCTGCTGCTCGGCCTGCGCCACGACCGCAGCGAGGTCACCTCGCGCAACAACCTGACCGCGGTCGGGACCCGTACCAAGGACAGCGCCACCACCGGCTCGGCGGCGCTGATGTACGAGATCGTCCCCTCGGTCCGCCCCTACCTCAGCTACGCGAGCTCGTTCTACCCCAACACCGGCACCGACGTGCAGGGCCGTCCGTTCGATCCGGAACAGGGCCGGCAGTGGGAACTGGGGGTGAAGTTCGACCTGCTCGGCGGCGCCGCGACCCTCACCGCGGCCGCCTACGACCTGCGCCGGCGCAACGTGCTGGAGGACGACCCGGACAACGACGGCTACAGCATCGCGATCGGCGAGCAGCGCAGCCGCGGCGGCGAACTGAGCCTGAGCGCGGACCTGGGCAACGGCCTCAGCGTCAACGCCGGCTATGCCTACACCGAGGCGACGATCACCGACGACGGCGGCCAGCCCAGCTCGACGGTCGGCCAGCGCCTGAACAACGTGCCGCGCAACAGCGGCTCGCTGTGGCTGCGCTACGACCCGCACGCAGGCAGCGACGGCTGGTATGCCGGCGCCGGCCTGCGCACCGCCGACGCCCGCTACGCCTATGGCTACACCCTGGCCGGCTACACCGTGTTCGACGCCGGCGTCGGCTACCGCCACGGCCGCTGGGACTACGCGCTGAACGTGCGCAACCTGTTCGACCGCGACTACTACGCCGGCGGCCTGGCCCGCGCCGTGGCGCTGGGCGATCCGCGCACATTGAGCTTCAGGCTGGGCTTCGCGTACTGAACGCAGGCCGGGGCGATGCCGGCGGACCGGCACTTCGGTTTCGAACAACGGCGGCGTGCCGGCACGACCGCCCCGAGGAGGCCGGCGCGATCATTCCGACCTGCAGCCGTACCGCAATAGCCGGGTGAAGCAGGAGCGCAGCCCGGCCGGCCCCGTGTTGCCCTCACCCGCCGCCGCCGGTGATCGTGCTAGATAGGTCGCTGGCGCCATCCCTGCCGGCCCGCGGGACGCGTCGTCGCCGATACCGCCACTGCGCCGTGATCCGCCGATGCCGATACCCCACCCAACGCCGACAGACGATCCCGGCATGCCGACGGCGGCGCAGGCCACCAGCGCGCCGCCTTCCCACGGACCTCTCTGGAGCTTCCTCGTGCGACACCGCACCAGCCTGACCGATCTGGGCATCATCGCCGCCGTCGTGGCCGTGCTGGCCTACCTGGTGTTCGCCTACGACGTCTTCGTCAGCGAAGGCCGGGTCAGCGCGGCGCAGCAGACGGTCGAGCTGGACGAGGCGCTGCTGCTCGGCGCGATCCTGCTGCTGGGCCTGCTGGTCTTCTCGATCCGCCGCTACCGCGAGCAGAAGCGCGAGGCGCACTGGCGGCAGCAGGCTGAGCGCCATGCCCGCGAACTGGCCTACCAGGATCCGCTGACCGGCCTGCCCAACCGGCGCGAGTTCGAGGAGGCGCTGCACGTCGCGGCGGCCTCGCCGCCGCGCGCCGGCTCGGTGCACGCGGTGCTGATGATCGACCTCAACGGCTTCAAGCAGGTCAACGACGTCTATGGGCACGACGCCGGCGACGGCGTGCTGCTGGTCGTCGCGCAGCGGCTGCGGCGGGCGCTGCGCGACGACGAGTCGATCGCGCGACTGGGCGGCGACGAGTTCGTCGTGCTCGCCCGCCACCTGCTGGGCCCGGAAGCGGCGTCGAACATCGCGCTGCGGCTGTTGCAGAGCCTGAGCGATCCGGTCCAGGTCAACGGCGTCGCCCACAGCCTCAGCGCCGGCATCGGCATCGCGCTGCTGCCGCTGGACGCGGACAGCGCCGAGGAAGCGCTGCGCAAGGCCGACGTGGCGCTGTACCGCGCCAAGGCCGAGCGGCGCGCGGCGTTCCGCTTCTTCGAGGAGGAGATGGACCAGTTGATCCGCGAGCGCGAGCAGGTGGAACAGGAGTTGAAGCAGGCGCTCGCGCACGACCGCATCCAGCCGTGCTTCCTGCCCTCGCGCGACCTGCGCAGCGGCGTGGTGGTCGGCTTCGATGCCAGGCCGCAGTGGATCCGCGAGGACGGCGAGCAGATGCCGCCGGAGCGCTTCCTGCCGATCGCCGCCGAGACCGGGCTGATCCATGCGCTGGCGCTGCGGCTGTGGCAGCAGGCCTGCACCATCGCGCTGCAGTGGCCCGACACGGTGATCCTGGCCATCGACGTCCTGCCGGGCCAGCTGCACAACCCGCAGCTGGCCGCCGACATCCTGCAGGTGCTGGACCGCACCGGGCTGGCGCCGCGGCGACTGCAGATGAACGTCGCCGAGGACATGGTGGTGCAGGACCTGGCCGCGGCCAAGGCGCTGATCGCGCCATTGCAGGCGCGCGGCGTGGCCATCGCGCTGAACCACTTCGGCACCGGCTACTCCAACCTCTATCACCTGAGCGAGTTCCACTTCGACAAGGTCAAGATCGATCGCCGCCTGGTCGAGCACATGGACCAGGAGTCCAGCGCCAAGGTGGTGCGCGCGCTGGTCGGCCTGAGCCAGGGCCTGGGACTGAAGGTCAGCGCCGATGGCATCGCCCGCCGCGACCACGATTTCCTGCTCGACGTCGGCGTGCATGAGGGCCAGGGCGCCGATACGCTGGTCAGCGGCCCGAACACGCTGGAAATGCTGCGCATCGGCCCGGTAGGCGCCGGGCGACGCGACGCGACATAAGGCAGGCCTCCCCAGGCATGGCGGCTCCCTTCGCCCGCTTGCGGGGGAAGAGCCTGCCCCCGCGAAGGCGGGGGTGCCCGAAGGGCGGATGGGGGCTGTCTGGAGCATGGGAATGCCACCGCAAAAGCGCCCTCATCCGGCGCTGCGCGCCACCTTCTCCCGCAAGCGGGCGAAGGGAGCCGGGGTTGGAATGCGGTGACGAGACTGCCCCGCCCCGCCCGGCACTACAATCGTGCGGCAGCCCGCCCGCCGTCGCTCGATGGCCACGTGCCTACGCTCCCCACTCCAAGGGTCACGCATGAAGAAGATCGGTTTCCTTTCCTTCGGCCACTGGGCCCCGTCGCCGCACTCGCAGACGCGATCGGCCGCCGATGCGCTGCTGCAGTCGATCGACCTGGCCGTCGCCGCCGAGGCGCTCGGCGCCGACGGCGCGTACTTCCGGGTGCACCACTTCGCCCGCCAGCTGGGTTCTCCCTTTCCGCTGCTGGCGGCGGTCGGCGCCAGGACCCGGCGCATCGAGATCGGCACCGCCGTCATCGACATGCGCTACGAGAACCCGATGTACATGGCCGAGGACGCCGGCGCGGCCGACCTGATCGCCGGCGGCCGCCTGCAGCTGGGCATCAGCCGCGGCTCGCCCGAGCAGGTGATCGACGGCTGGCGCTACTTCGGCTACGCCCCGGCCGAAGGCGAGAGCGATGCCAACATGGCCCGGCGCCACGCCGAGGTCTTCCTCAACGTGCTGCAGGGCAAGGGATTCGCCAAGCCCAACCCGCAGCCGATGTTCCCGAACCCGCCCGGCCTGCTGCGCCTGGAGCCGCACGCGCCGGGCCTGCGCGAGCGCATCTGGTGGGGCGCCGGCTCCAACGCGACCGCCGCCTGGGCCGCCAAGCTGGGCATGCACCTGCAGAGCTCCACCCTCAAGGACGACGAGGACGGGCGCCCGTTCCACGTCCAGCAGGCCGAGCAGATCCGCGGCTACCGCGAGGCCTGGAAGCAGGCCGGCCACGCCCACGCACCGCGGGTGTCGGTGAGCCGCAGCATCTTCGCCCTGGTCAACGACGAGGACCGCCGCTACTTCGGCCAGGGCGGCCAGGACGAGGACCAGATCGGCTACCTGGGCGGCGGCACCCGCGCGATCTTCGGCCGCAACTACGCAGCCGAGCCCGACGTCCTCATCAAGGAGCTGGCCGCGGACGAGGCCATCGCCGAGGCCGACACGCTGCTGCTGACCGTGCCCAACCAACTGGGCGTGGACTACTGCACGCACGTGATCGAGTCGATCCTGACCCACGTCGCGCCCGGGCTGGGGTGGCGCTAGCGCATTTCCCTGGCGCGGCTCGACGGGCTTTCACGGCGATGGCCTGCTCCGACGGTCGAAAGCAACGACCGAAGCAACGATAGAGCCGTCCGGTCGGCCTGCGAACATCGATACGCCTGCGCGTGGCATCCCACGGGAAGCCTGTCGCCGGCTCCGCGTTCGCGCAGCGTTTTCCGGGAAACGGCATCGACGCGTCGCCGGATGACTGCAGCGCAGACGTCGATGCCGCGGATGTCGTCGGGACTCGAAGCGGGGCTTGTCCGCCGAACCTTCTTCACGTCGTCTCCCTGAAGCCCCATCTCTTGATCACAAATCAGGAATAGCCATCTCCCTTCTCCCGCTTGCGGGGCTGGGCACCCTCGGGGTGGAAGGTGCCCGAAGGGCGGATGGGGGCCGGTTGAGGCATGGGAAAGCCACAGCAAAAGCACCCTCATCCGGCGCTGCGCGCCACCTTCTCCCGTGAACGGGAGAAGGGAGACTCCGCGGCGATTCCGGATGAGCGAGCGCTGTCCCCTTCTCCCGCGTGCGGGGGAAGGTGCCCGGAGGGCGGATGGGGGCTGGCTGGAGCATGGGAAAGCAACAGCAGAAGCGCCCTCATCCGGCGCTACGCGCCACCTTCTCCCGTGAACGGGAGAAGGGAGGTTCCGCGGTGATTGCGGATGAGCGAGCGCCGTTCCCTTCTCCCGCTTGCGGGAAGGGGCCCGAAGGGCGGATGGGGGCTGTCTGGAGCATCGGGAAGCCACAGCAAAAGCACCCTCATCCGGCGCTGCGCGCCACCTTCCCCCATGAACGGGAGAAGGGAGACTCCGCGGCGATTCCGGATGCGCGAGCGCCGTTTCCTTCTCCCGCTTGCGGGAGAAGGGAGAGCCTGGGATTTCGGAATGCGATGAAGAGACAGGGGTGCGGGAGAACTCGGCGCCTGTGCTTTGAAGGATGCGGCTACAGGGAGATTCCGCAGCCGGCAGCTCAACGCGAAAGTCCCGGAGTTCCTGCCTGCGCTGGGACGACTTCGATCTTTCCGGGCATGAGCCGCGCCACTCCGGCTGAGAGCTGCACGATCCTGCTTTTTCTCCAGGCGGTATCGCGCCGAAGCAGGAAATGCTTTTCAGTGGCCGAAACGCCTCATCACAGCCGGCTGGTCATCGCTGGTCATCCAGTGGCTTTCGTGCAGATCATGCAATGCCCACTCCGCTTGCCCCGGAGCGACGCCCGAGGCTTTCCCGGGCAGTGCACTTGCACGGGCCGATGGGCGCAAGGCCATCGCAAACCTCGGACACCGGACATCCGCTCATTGCGTATCGGACCCGCCGCCGCACCCGCAGCGATACGGCGTGGACCGATCGACATGCCACGCCGCGTCGTGACACGACATGAACACCCCATGCGCGACGGTACGCGGGTCGACCACGGGCGCGCACGAGGTTCGCGGGCTCCCGGGCCGGCCACGGAAGCACGCCTCCCGTCCCCTTCAAGGACACGCCGCCCATGAATGCCCTCGCCGTACCGCATCGCTCCGCCGTGGCTGTCGCCCTCTACGGCCTGCTCAACCCGATCCCGTTCGGCTGCTTCGTCGCCGCGCTGATCTTCGACATCGTCTACGCCCGCAGCGCGGAGATGCTGTGGATGAAGGGCGCCGCCTGGCTGATCGCCTTCGGACTGCTGTTCGCGGTGATCCCGCGCCTGGTCAACCTGGTGCAGGTGTGGATCACCGGCCGGCACGGCAGCACGGGCGTGGACCGGCTCGACTTCTGGCTCAACCTGCTCGCCATCGTCGCGGCGATCCTCAATGCCTTCGTGCACAGCCGCGACGCCTACGGGGTGGTGCCCGCCGCGGTCTGGCTCTCGGTGGTCACGGTGGTGCTGCTGTCGATCGCCCACGTCGCCGTCGCCTTGCGCTACCGCGCCACCGGGAGCTACGTCCATGAATAGGATCGTGCATCGCGGCACGCTGGCGCTGGCCTGCATCGCCCTGCTGGGCGGATGCAGCGAGAAGGCGTCGCTGGATCCGGCGCAGCAGTCCGGCAGCGCCCCGCCGCTGCCCGAGGCCCGGCACTTCATGGTGCCGCCGATGCAGGTTCCCGAGGGAGTGGGCTGGAAGCAGGGCCAGGCGCCGACGGTGCCGGCCGGCCTGCGGATCGAGAAGATCGCCGGCGACCTGGCGCATCCGCGCCAGCTCCTCGTCCTGCCCAACGGCGACGTGCTGGTGGTGGAGGCCAACGGTCCCGGCAGCGAGCCGGTGACCACGCCCAAGCAGCTGGTCGCCGGCATGATCAAGAGCCGCTCCGGCAAGGCCGCCAAGGGCGGCAACCAGATCACCCTGCTGCGCCGCGCGCCCGGCGCCGACGGCGAGTGGGAGAAACACGTGTTCATCGAGCACCTGCACTCGCCGTTCGGCGTGCAGCTGATCGGCGACACGCTCTACGTCGCCAACACCGACAGCCTGGTCAAGTTCCCCTACCGCAGCGGCGAGACCCGCATCGAGGTGTCGGGCGAGGAACTGGCCGACCTGCCGGGCAGCATCGAGCACCACTGGACCAAGGCGCTGCTGGCCAGCCCGGACGGCAGCAAGCTCTACGTCGGTGTCGGTTCCAACAGCAACATCACCGAGAACGGCCTGGCGGTGGAGTACCGCCGCGCGACCGTGCTCGAGGTCGATGTCGCCAGCGGCGCCAGCCGCGTCTACGCCTCCGGCCTGCGCAATCCGACCGGCCTGCAGTGGGAGCCGCAGAGCGGCAGGCTCTGGGCGATCGTCAACGAGCGCGACGAGATCGGCGCCGACCTGGTGCCGGACTACCTGACCTCGGTGCAGGAAGGCGGCTTCTACGGCTGGCCGTACAGCTACTTCGGCAAGCACGTGGACTCCCGGGTCAAGCCGGAACGGCCGGACCTGGTGGAGAAGGCCATCGTGCCCGACTACGCCATCGGCTCGCACGTGGCACCGCTGGGGCTGTGGTTCTACACCGGCGACGCGCTGCCGGCGAAGTACCGGGGCGGCGCCTTCATCGGCGAGCACGGCAGCTGGGACCGCTCGCCGCTGAGCGGCTACCGCGTCTCCTACGTCGCGTTCCGCGACGGCAAGCCGGTCGGCACGCCGGAGGCGGTCGTCACCGGCTTCCACTCCAGCGACGAGAAGCAGCTGTACGGCGCGCCGGTCGGGCTGGCGCAGGACAACGAGGGCGCGCTGCTGATCGCCGACGACGTCGGCAACGCGGTGTGGCGGGTGACGGCGGATGCGCGCTGAATCCAGGGCACGCCGGGCCGCGCGGTGTCACTGAGGCAACGGCAGGACCGGCGCCGGGCCGGGCGCGTGCGATGCTTCGGAACCCGGCGTGGCGAAGATCGCATCGCCGCCATCGACGCCCTGGGCGACGCCCCGGCGCGCAGCTTGCGTCCGCGACCGGGCCGCGCCGCGCGCGCGCGCGTCCGGGGGCGGACGACAGCGCCTTGCGGCGGCCGGCAACCGGGCTGACTTCCCGCATCCTCTCCCCCGCCACCGACAGACAACACCCCACGATGAACGAATCCCGCGCACCCCACGGTGCGGCCGCCGTCTTCCGCGTCGTCACCGGCAACTTCCTCGAGATGTACGACTTCATGGTGTATGGCTTCTACGCCACCGCCATCGGCCACGCCTTCTTCCCGTCCGACAACGCCTTCGCCTCGCTGATGCTGTCGCTGGCCACCTTCGGCGCCGGCTTCCTGATGCGGCCGATCGGCGCCCTGGTGCTGGGCGGCTACATCGACCGGCACGGCCGCCGCAAGGGGCTGATCCTCACCCTGGGCCTGATGTCGGCGGGCGTGCTGCTGATCGCCTTCGTGCCAGGCTACGCCGCCATCGGCGTGTTGGCTCCGGTGCTGGTGCTGGTCGGCCGGCTGCTGCAGGGATTCTCCGCCGGAGCCGAACTGGGCGGCGTGTCGGTCTACCTGGCCGAGATCGCCAGGCCCGGCCAGCGCGGTTTCTACGTGGCCTGGCAATCGGCCAGCCAGCAGGTGGCGGTGGTGTTCGCCGCGGCCCTGGGCGTGGTCCTGCACAGCCTGTTCGCCGACGCGCTGATGGACCGCTGGGGCTGGCGCATCCCGTTCTTCGTCGGCAGCCTGATCGTGCCGCTGATCTTCATGATCCGCCGCTCGCTCGAGGAAACCGCGCAGTTCGGCGCACGCAAGGCGCCGGACACCCGGCAGATCCTGCGATCGCTGCGGGCCAACGCCGGGCTGATCCTGGCCGGCGTCGGCATGGTGATGATGACCACCGTGTCGTTCTACCTCATCACCGCCTACATGCCGACCTATGGCTGCGCGGTTTTGCAGCTGGGCGAGCTGGAAAGCCTGCTGGTCACCGGCTGCATCGGCCTTTCGAACTTCGTCTGGCTGCCGGTGATGGGCGCGCTCAGCGACCGGGTCGGGCGCAAGCCGCTCCTGGTCGTCGCCTCGCTGGCCACGCTGCTGACCGTATGGCCCGCCCTGCAGTGGCTGGTGGCCGCGCCGTCGTTCGCGCGCCTGCTGCTGGTGGGCGAATGGCTGTCGCTGCTGTACGGCACGTACAACGGCGCGATGGTGGTGGCGCTGACCGAGCTGATGCCCACCGACGTGCGCACCACCGGCTTCTCGCTGGCCTACAGCGTGGCCACCGCGACGATGGGCGGCTTCACTCCGGCGATGTGCACCTGGCTGATCCACGCCACCGGCAGCCGCGCCGCGCCCGCGCTGTGGCTGGGCGTGGCCGCGCTGATCGGCCTGGGCTGCACGCTGGCGCTGTTCCGGCGTGGCGACCCGGCGAGCACGTTCGGGCCGCAGCAGCCCTCATAGGACCTGTCCACGATCCCAACAGCGATGCCGCCTGCTGATCGCAGGCCGTGACGCCGCCATTGCCTGCATCGCGGTCCCCCCTGCAGGAGCGACCTGCAGGAACGACCTGTAGGGGCGACCTGTAGGAGCGACTTCAGTCGCGATGGGGCTCTACCGGTAAAGCCCCATCGCGACTGAAGCCGCTCCTACGGGAGATCGTGAACAGGTTCTTGGAGCAGCCCTTTCCTCGCCAGGAAAATGCGGATTCGCTTGCCGCCGCCAGGCGAACCTGCTCCCCGGTTTCGATTTCCCGGGGCGATCCACTCCCGTTCAGTCCGCCAGCCCCAGGAACGCCCGCATCCGTGCCAGTTCTTCCTCCAGCGCCGCGGCAAATCCCGCATCGGCCGGAGGGTCGCCATCGACGTAGTGCAGCTGCGCCCGCAGCACGCCGGAGGTCAGCGACAGGTTGCCCCAGCCCACCACCCGGTCGCGCCACAGCAGCGGCAGCGCGTAGTACCCGAGCTTGCGCCTGGGCGCCGGCGTGTAGGCCTCGAAGCGGTAGGCCCAGCCCCAGAACAGCTCGAAGCGGCGGCGGTCCCACACCACCGGGTCGAACGGGGTCAGCAGGTGCACCCGCTCCGGCGCCTTCCAGCGGCGGCTGTCCGGCCGCTCGTCGGCCGGCCACAGCCAGTCGATGCCGTCCACCCGTGCCCGCTGCAGGCGCCCGCGCGCACGCTCCAGTGCCGGGGCGCGCGCGGCCTCCCACTGCGGCACGCCGTAGCGCAGGTAGCCCACCAGCTGCCGCAGGCTGGCCACGGGCAGCGGCGCGTACTTGGCCACGATCAGGTCGATCAGGGCGTCCATGCGCGCATCGATCGCGGCCGGGTCCACCGGCGCCAGCGCGTCGCGCAGCGCGTACAGGCGGGTGCCGCCCTCGCGCCGCGCCACCCGCAGCAGCCCGCGGTAGTGCATGCCATCGAGCAGCTGCGTGCTGGCGTTGCTGGAGCCGCCGAACCAGTTGGTGGTCTTGCCATGGGCGAAGCGGGCATCGACCTCGCGCGGGTGCACCACGCCGCGCTCGGCGATGAACGCGCGCACCTGCTCGGCCTGCTTCCAGCGCGCCGGCGTCCATGCCTGGCGCTCGCTGCGCGGATGCATCAGGGCATGGTGCGCGCGCGGCAGGTAGCCGTAGTTGACGAAGAAATCCTCTTCCAGCGGCAGCCGCGGATAGCGCCGCTCCAGGTCACCCGCGCGGTAGCCGACGACGCGGTGGCGCAGGGTCAGGTCCTGCGCGCGCGCCGGCGCGCGGATCGGATCGGCCTGGACGAAGCCCAGCCGCTCGATCGCCCGCATCAGCGTGGTCGGCCTGAACAGCGAACGGGCCACCGCGTAGCGGCGCAGATGATCGAGGGTGAGCGGCATGGCGCCCATCATGCAGCGATGGCCGGGCGATGGCCATGCGCGACGGCGGGCGGACCTGGCGGCCTTCGCGCACGGCGTGATCGTGCAACTGCGCTCTAACGACCGGCGGGACCGCAGCGAAGGCGGCCAGGGCCGAGGACAGCGCGCCGCGCCCGCATCCGGCCTGTTCGGTATCCCCTTAGAAAAAACTAACTCTTGCCGGGTATCCCTAGGCCGCCGCTTCCGGACCCATTGCCAGGCAACGGCCGGATCGGAACCTCTACCCAAGCCAAGGAAATTCTTATGCGCAAACCGGCGCTCGTATTGATCGTATCCGCGTTGGGCCTGACGGCCGCCACGCAACTCCACGCACAGGATGCCGGCAGCGCCGGCTGGTTCGTCAACGGCAGTGCCGGCCGCACCTCGATCAAGGAGGGCCCGTACGATGGCCGCGACACCGGCTACAGCGTCAACGGCGGCTATCGCTGGGGACTGTTCCCGTGGCTGTCGCTGGGCCTGGAGGTCGGTTACAACGACCTGGGCAACATCGAGGCCAGGAACCTGTTCGACGGCGACCAGGTGATCGACGACGGCAAGAGCCAGCTGCATGGATGGACGGCCGGCGTGAACCAGCGCTTCGACTTCGGCCCGAAGTGGTACGCCAGCGTGCGCGGCGGCGTCTACGGCTGGAAGGGTCGGGGCCTGAGCAACGACGAGGTGTCCAGGCGCCAGGACCTGGACAAGCTGTCCTGGTACGCCGGCGTCGGCGCCGGCTACGACTTCACCGATCACCTCAGCGCCGGCGTGAACTACGACTACTACGCCGCCAAGAAGTTCGACGTCGACCTGAGCACCGACATGGCGTCCTTGAGCGTGGAATACCGCTTCTGAGGCAAGCGCCGCCACGGCGGCATCGCAAGCAGGACGCGAAGGCGCCGGCAAGCCCCGCTTCCAGTCCTCTCGGTCCGCCCCGCGGATCAGCGCGATCGTCTCGCGCTGATCCGCGGGCACGGCGGGATGGCGCCGCGGACGCCGGCCCACCGTCCTCGCGAACGAGGGCGCGGCGATGCGGATTCACCGGCGGCCGGCAATCGCCGCGGCCGGCATGCCGGCCGGCAAGGCATCGCGCCGGCGCGTACCCGGTCGCCGTGCCGGGTGCGGCGGCCGGTCCCACCGGCCGGCGAAGGCGCGCGTTCCGTACAGACGGTTCCCGGCGCGATCCTCCGCATCCTCACCCGTGCCGCGACGTTCTAGAATCGAAGGCTCACTTCACCTTCGATACCGGCACCATGACCTCCTCCAGCCCCCTGCTCCGCGGCAGCATCGTCGCTCTTGTCACTCCCATGCACGAGGACGGCAGCGTCGATTACGCCTCGCTGCGGCGACTGGTGGACTGGCACGTGGCCGAGGGCACGGACTGCATCGGCGTGGTCGGCACCACCGGCGAGTCGCCCACCGTGGACGTGGAAGAACACTGCGAGATCATCCGCGTGGCGGTCGAGCAGGCGGCCGGCCGGGTGCCGGTGATGGCCGGGTGCGGCGGCAACTCGACCGCCGAGGCGATCGCGCTGGCGCAGTTCGCGCGCCAGGTGGGCGCCAGCAGCCAGCTGCAGGTGGTGCCCTACTACAACAAGCCCGGGCAGGAGGGGCAGTACCGCCACTTCAAGGCCATCGCCGAGGCGACCGGCGAGCTGCCGGTCGTGCTCTACAACGTGCCCGGACGCACCGTCGCCGACCTGCAGCACGCCACCGTGCTGCGGCTGGCGCAGATCCCGGGCATCGTCGGCATCAAGGAGGCCACCGGCAACCTCGAGCGCGCGCAGTGGCTGATCCGCGAGGTGCCGGAGCATTTCGGCGTGTACTCGGGCGACGACGCCACCGCCGTGGCGCTGATGCTGCTCGGCGGCCACGGCAACGTCAGCGTCACCGCCAACGTCGCCCCGCGCCTGATGCACGAGCTGTGCGCGGCCGCACTGCGCGGCGACGTGCGCGATGCGACGCGGATCCAGCAGCGACTGCTGCCACTGCACCGCAGCCTGTTCGTGGAAGCCAACCCGATCCCGGTCAAGTGGGCCGTGCAGCGCCTGGGCCTGTGCGGCGGCACCCTGCGCCTGCCGATGACCGAGCTGGAGCCGGGCAACCAGCCGCTGGTGGAGGCCGCGCTCCGCGAGGTGGGACTGCTGTCGCAGTGAAGCCCATGCGCGCAGGCTGGCCTGCCCGGCAGGGAGTGGACGGCGCCTGCTCGCCGAGGGATGCATGCGCGGGCGCGAACGGGCGAACGCAAGCGGCACGTTGGCGTCAGGCTGTGAACGCCGGGACCGGATCGGTTCGACCTGCTTGCACCAAGGCGGTCGACCCGCCTGCTGCGTTACCCCTGCGGGGCCGGCATGGCCACGCCGGGCACCTGGTTGCCCCGGGAATACATGCACTGCGCGTAGGCGTTGTCGTACGCCTGCTGGATGCCGTACTGCGAATTGCCGGGCCCGGCGCTGCCGTTGCTGGCGCCGATCGCACCGCCGGTGACCGCGCCCACCGCCACCAGCCCGCCGTCATGGTGGGGACCGGGACCGCCCCCCAGGGCCGCGCCCACCGCGGCACCCAGGACCGTGCCCAGCGCAGCCGACCCCACCGCCCTGTTGTTGGCCTGGTCGGTCATGCCCCTGACCGAACCGGCGGCGTACTGGCGGCAGGTCGCGTCATCGGCCTGGAACGCCTGGAATGGCTGGTTGGGGGCCGGCATCACCCGCACGCTGGGCACCATCGGCGTGGTCGCGCACCCGGCCAGCGCCAGCACGATGCCGCAGGCACCCCATGCTCGTATGTTCATGTTTCGTGTCTTCTCGAAGAATGGCTCAAGGGATCGGTTGCCTGACGAAATCGGTCGGGCACGCCTGGACCTCGGGGTAGTACCCCTGGCCGGGGCAGAAGTAGCGGAAGCGCGGCGGCGGGGCGACCGGCGCGGCGGGCTCGGTCGGCACGTAGGCCACCGCCGGGGGCGGCGCATAGGTCACCACCGACACCGCCGTGGGATAGGGATAGACGGGCCGGTCGTACCAGTACCACATGCCATCGACCAGCCACCACCAGCCCCAGCGACCATCGCGGTACTCGTGCCGCCATCCGCCCCGCGCCCACAGCGCGCGGTCGTCCGGCCCGAAGCGGCGGTAGTCCCCCGGGAAGCGGTGGTGTTGCCCGGGCCCGGGCCCGGCAGCCGGCCCCGCCCTTCCGGGTCCCCCGTCCCGCGAAGGACCATCGTGGGCCTGCACCGTCGTCACGGCACACAGCACGGACAGCATCGACGCATAGAGGACGGCTTTCATCTGCGGGTTCCAGGGCACAAGTTCCGACGAAGGGAAATATAGGCTTCGAACCTATCTGCAACTTGAGCACGCGGGCCCTTCCCGGAACCGGGACAGTGGCCATTCAATTTGCGTGGGGTCTGGTGCCAGGGCGCGGAAAATATTGCGTTTTCTGCCGTCGATTGACAGGCATGACAGCAAGTATCGGGAGCGGATCCACGCACCTGCACTCATGATCGGCACCTGCCGTTCCAAGACTGCGTCCACGCCAAAAGGCGGCACGCGGCGTCGCGGCGCGGCTGCCGGCGGGACCGGATACCTGTCGCGTCCATGCCCGGATTGCGCGAGTACTGCCCGCTCCCCGCGATCAGGCGGATCGGACTTCGACCGCACCCTGCCCAGTTGGGAACTCACGCCCCGTTGATGCGCGGGCACGCCTGGATAACGCCACCGGCGCCATCCTGGTGCCCATTCGAACGAGGAGACGGCAATGGGAATCCTTAGACTGTTGGCAATCGGTGCGGCGGGCGTGGTGGCATACAAGGCGTGGCAGAAGCGCCGGGCCGGCACGGATGCGGTGGCCGAACCCGACACCGGCGACGCGACAGCCCCGCATGGCGACCAGACGTTCGCCGAGTCCCCGCCCGATGTGCTTGCCGAGCCGAGCGCGCCCGGGACGCAATCGAGCAGAGGGTTCGGCGAATAGTGGTCGTTGCAGGCAGGGGCTGATCGCCCCACGCACCGCGTCCCCCGATGCATGACATTGGGGGTTTCGGCGGTTGTCCTGGAGCGGTTGTCCTGGAAGGGTGGGGGGTTCCACACACCGTCCGTTGCCGACACTGTCCCAGCGACTGCGAGCGAGACGACCCATCTCGCCGTCGCTGGCAGTTCGCCCTGGATGCCATGGGATGTCATCCCTGCATCCCGGGCAAATCGCCCCACGTCAGCCATGGGAAGACGTCTGCGCGCAACACGCGGCGAGTCACGAGCGGGGATCGCCTGCGACAGCAGCATGCTCCTGCCACCCGTGCGCGTTCGAACCCTGATCGAAGCCAGAAGCCCGGTGATCCACAGCGGGTTCGACCGCATGCCGCCTGCCTGCCTCGCAGGCTGCCAACATCGCGTGCACGGTACCGGCCCCGCAAGGATCGAGCCGGAGAGCGGACCTGCCCCTGCCCCCCGACGAGCAAGAACCTTGACTCGACCGAACAGGCAAGCCGACCCTGTCGCCCCTTTCGAAAGAACGCACTCTGCCCTGCTCGCGCCATGCTCCTGTCGCTCCTCGCCGTCGTCCCCTTCGCGTTTTGTCTCTACATGGTCCACCTGGCGGTGCGCCGCAGGCATGGAAATGCACTGCAAAGCAGTTTCGCCGCACACAGGTTCGACACCCCGGATGGACCGGTGGGCGGGGCGAGCCTGCGGGTGGTGAAGGCGAGCAACCAGGTTTCGCGCCACACCAGCAACGTGCCCGCCGAGGTGTTCTGGTACTGCGTCGGACCGGGGCCGAGCTATTTCCTGGCCATCGCGCAGGTCAGGATGAAAGGGCGCAGGTTCGAGGTGGACTGGACCGTGCGCCCGCTCACCGAGGAACGCATGCGCGCGGCGCTGGCCGGGGATCGCAAGGCGACCGCACTGGCGTTCGGCTAGAAGTAGCGGAACGGCGATCGGGCCGACCGGCTCGCAACAGGACTCCTCCGTGCTGCGCCTGCTCGTCTGCGCGTCCACGCCTCGCAAGCCTTCGCTTCGCCGATGGCAAGCCAGCGTATCGACAGCACGAGCATCCCCTGGGAAAGCGGGTCATCAGATCCCGGTCCTTCGCCCCATTCCCCCGCTCACTGCCGCGGCGGCCGCTCGCGCCGGGGCGCGAGTTCTGCCATGTCGCGCACGCGCCTACCCGCCTCGCGCACCAGCTGCGGCAGCACCCGGGTCTCCGGCAGCAGGCGCCAGAACTTCTGCGGCATCTCCTGGCGCATCATCCGGGTATTGAGCCGCGCCGGATTGAAGATGCTGGCGTAGTAGGTCTGCCACAGCGCCTCGCCGGCCTCGTCGGCGGGCACCTCGTCGCTGCGGCCGCCCGGGCCCAGCCAGAGCGACTCGCCGTCCCAGGTGGCGCTGCGGCTTGGGGTGAGGATCGACCAGCGCATGCCGGCGAAGCGGCGCAGGAAGAACGGCGCGACGCGATCGACGATGCCGTGCTCCGGCTCATACCAGGCCACGAACGTGTCGTCCTGTCCCGGCACGGCGCGGAAGCGCACGAAGGCCTTCATCTTGTGCACGTCGCGGCGCACCGCCTTCTCCATCCGCGCCAGCTGGTGGATGTCGCGGTCGACGGCGCGCTCCAGCAGGCCGCGCTCGCCCTCGCCGATGCGCCACAGCACGCGGTACAGCAGGCCATGCCGGGCCGGATCGCGATGGCACAGCACGCGCCCGGCCAGGTCCAGGAAAGCCGCCGGCACCTGCAGCCCGCCGCGGATCACCGGCGCCTGCTGCAGCGGCTGCGCGGGCAGCAGGGCGACCTGCGCGCCGTCTTCCCATTCGATCGACTCCGGCGCGATGCCCGCTTCCCAGCCATGCCGCGCCAGCGCGCGCCAGCACGGCAGCGACCAGCCCGGATCGACCACGGCCCGCCAGCTCATGCGAACAGGTCGGCCTGCCGCGGTGCCGGCGCCAGTTCCGCGCGCAGCCGCGCCGGATCGTCCAGCCGGCGGCGCGGATGGTGGTCGAGCACGCTGACGAACGGCAGCATCCTCGCCAGCGGCGCGCGCAGGCGCCCCAGGTCGTCCAGCCGCAGCCGTCCGTGCCGGCGCGATGCCAGGATCTTCTGCACGTTGCGGGTGCCCAGCCCGGGCACCCGCAGCAGCATTTCCCGCGAGGCGGAATTCAGGTCCACCGGGAAGCACTCGGGATGGCGCAGCGCCCAGGCCAGCTTCGGGTCGATGTCCAGGGCCAGCATGTCGCCGCCCCCGTTGCTGCCGACGATGTCCTCCACCCGGAACTCGTAGAAGCGCAGCAGCCAGTCGGCCTGGTACAGGCGATGCTCGCGCAGCAATGGCGGCGGCCTCGGCGGCAGCTGCGCCGAGGCATCCGGGATCGGCGAGAACGCCGAGTAGTACACCCGGCGCATGCGGTAGTCTCCGTACAGCGCGTCGCTGGCGCGCAGGATGGTCGCGTCGCTGGCGCCGTCCGCGCCCACGATCATCTGCGTGCTCTGCCCGGCCGGCGCGAAGCGCGGCGGACGCGCGCGCAGCAGCGGCTTGTTGGCCTGCTCGCGGCGCTCGCCGCGGTTCACGGCGATGCGCTCGTGCACCTGCCCCATCGCCGCGCGGATGCCGTCGGCGCGCTTCTGCGGCGCCAGCTGCCTCAGGCCCTCCTCGGTCGGCAGCTCGACGTTGATGCTGAGCCGGTCGGCATAGCGGCCCGCGCGCTCGATCAGCTCCGGCGAGGCCTCGGGGATGGTCTTGAGGTGGATGTAGCCCGCGAAGCGGTGATCCTCGCGCAGGCTGCGCGCCACCTCGACCAGCTGCTCCATGGTGTAGTCGCCGTCGCGGATGATGCCGCTGGAAAGGAACAGGCCCTCGATGTAGTTGCGCTTGTAGAAATCCAGCGTCAGCTTCACCACCTCGGCGGTGGCGAAGCGCGCCCGGCGCACGTTGCTGCTGGCGCGGTTCACGCAGTAGACGCAGTCGTAGATGCAGAAGTTGGTCAGCAGGATCTTCAGCAGCGACACGCAGCGGCCGTCGGGCGTGTACGAATGGCAGATGCCCATGCCCTCGGTACTGCCGATGCCGCCCTTGCCCAGCGAATGCCGCCGCCCGCCGCCGCTCGAGGCGCAGGACGCATCGTACTTGGCGGCATCGGCCAGGATGTTCAGCTTCTGCGCCAGTTCCATGCGTAGACGGTGCCACGCCCCAGTCTCAGATTCCGAGACTGCAAGGCGGAACGGGACAGACTCGTCAACGATTCGATGCGCTTCCAGCGAAGCCGACGACCATGCCGGGGATGATTGATTCGTCGTCCCCGCGCAGGCGGGGACCCAGCGACTTGCGCGGTGGATCCGCCAGCTACGGAACCTTGCGGCAATTCATCTTCCAAGCCACAGGGACTGGCACCCCGCCTGCGCGCAGCAGTGGGGAAACCCCGATCGTCGCTCCCGCGCAAGCGGGAGCCCGTGGACATCGCCCCGATCTGCACGAACGTCCCTGGATGATCGGCCCTCCGGGCCGCTGTAAAGCGCTTCCCGCCTGCGCGGGGATGACGAGAAGCCAAGGTTGTGCGCGCAAGCTTCGAGCCGGGTTCCGAAAGCCCGCAGGTATACCAAGAGCCCTGAATTCATTCGGCGCCCCATTCGCCCCGGCGGCAGTCCGGGAAAAAGCGCGCCGCTCCCCCGCCCGGACCGCTACCTGCCGGCCGTGTACGCCTTCACCGCATCCATCGCCATCTGCACGTGCTTCTCGGGGCTGCGGTCGGTGTAGCTGAGCAGGATCTTGCCGTCCGGCGCGATCACGAACGAGGTGCGGTTGGACAGGGTCTTGCCGTCGGCCTGCATGGTGGCATCGAACTTCGCCGCGACCTTGGCACCCGGGTCGGCGGCGACGGCGAACTTGTCCCGGCACTCGGCGCTGGAGAACTCCTCCACCCGCTCGATGTTGCCGGCGGTGACGCCGACCACGGTCGCCCCCAGCTTCTCGAACTTCGGGGTCGCCTCGGCGAACCGGTGGGCCTCGATGGTGCAGCCGGCGGTGAAGGCGGCCGGGAAGAAGTACAGCACCACCGGCCCGCGCCTGAGCGCCTGGCCGAGGTCGAAGGTCGTCGGCTTGCCGGCCAGGGCCGCCGTCAGGGTGAACTGGGGCGCGGTGGCGCCCTGCGGCAATGCGGCGAAGGCCGTCATGACCGGCAGCATGGCACCCGCCGCCAGCAACAGCGCCAGGCGCCTGACGAACTTGTTCGTGGTCTTCATACGAGACTCCATGAAATGAGGGATATGGCCCGTGGACAGGGTGGCACAGGACAGGGCCAGGCGATCATGGCCAACCGCCTCCGACGAGGCGATTCAGGCGTGCCCGTCACCCGTCCCGGATGTGGCCGGGCCAATATGCAGCCGCGCCTGTTATGCCCGCTTGACGGCTCCCGCTCCTCCGGGCGGCGGCGTGCATCCCGCCGATCCGGAACTAACGGATGCGGAAACCCAGCCCCCGCAGACCGTCGCACGAGCACGACCGACGCCTGGACTATTGACCGCCGTACCGGACATCGCCACACGCCCGCACTTGCGCAGGGAGGACGGCAGCATGCTGCAGATCGCGCTGCAACCAGGCTTCCCGGACGCCCCGGACTTCACCCGGCGGTTGCGCGCCGCGATCGGCACGACGCAGGAGAGCTTGCGTAGCCAGTGCGCGCACCTGATTGGCGCCAACTGCCAGTTGTCTTGCCCAATCGACCGCCGGCAGGGGCCGACACTCGACGCCAATCAGGTGCGCGCATGGCGACGATACTCGAGGCTCACCGGCCAAGGGCATCCCTGATGGAGGCCGCGCAACGCATGACACAATCCAGCACGATCGACCGACGCAGGCCAGCACCCCGATGAAGCCCCTGATCCCAGCCGTTCTTTGCCTCATGATCGCCAGTTCGTCCCTGGCTGCGCACGCCTCCGAAGCACCTGTCCCGAGGAATCGCCAGGAGGCCGTGGCGATCGTCGAGGACATGCGCCGGGTGGTGGCCGACGACGGCATCGAGCGCCTGGAGAAGATCCGCATCGGCGGCATCGACCAGTGGGTCTCGATCCGCGGCAACGACCGCCGCAACCCGGTGCTCCTCATGCTGCATGGCGGGCCCGGATGGGTGGCGATGCCGACCAGCTGGTACTTCCAGCGCGGCTGGGAGGAGTACTTCACCGTGGTGCAGTGGGACCAGCGCGGCGCGGGCAAGACCTACTCGGCCAACGACCCGGCGCAGGTCGCCCCCACGATGACGCGCGAACGCATGACCGCCGACACCGAGGAGATGGTGGCCTGGCTGCGCCAGGAGTTCGGCAAGGACAAGATCTTCGTGCTCGGCCACTCCTGGGGCAGCTACCTGGGACTGGAGCTCGCACGGCGGCGGCCGGAATGGCTGCATGCCTACATCGGCGTCGGGCAGATATCGAACGCGCCCGAGAGCGAGCGCCGCGGCTGGGCGTGGACGCTGCGGCAGGCACGGCAGGACGGCAATGCGCAGGCGGTGGAGGAACTGCAGGCGATCGCCCCGTATGCCCAGGGCAATGACCCGGTGCCGCTGGACAGCCTGTTCAAGCAGCGCAAGTGGCTGAACCACTACGGCGGCATGGTCCACAACCGCCAGGGCGGCGATGCGGAAGCGGCCGCGATCAAGCTCTCGCCGGAATACACCGACGCCGACCTGTCCGGCGTATGGAAAGGCAACGAGTTCTCGATGGAGCACCTGCTTGCGGAAGTACTGACGCTGGACATGAGCCAGGTCCGCGAACTGGAGACGCCCGTGTTCCTGTTCCTGGGGCGCCACGACCGGAACGTGTCTTCCGAAGTGGCGGCCGAATGGTTCGCCACGGTGAAGGCCCCGCGCAAGCGGCTGGTGTGGTTCGAGCAGTCCGCCCACGAAGTCATGAACGAAGAGCCCGGCAAGACGCTGGTCACGCTGGTGCAGGAAGTCCGCCCGATCGCCGAAGCGGCCGGCGACAGCGGACGTTGAGCCGTGGAGGACGGCGCTCGTGGCCGCATCGCGGCCACGGCACCGGGGACTACCCCGAAGTCCAGCCGTTGTGGGCCAAGGTTCCTGGCCGGTCCGCTCCGGAACGCCCGCTCCCGGCCAGGAGGCGGACACGAGCGCTGAATCTTCATCGCAGACGTCTTGCCGCCGAGCAAGACATTGGCATGGCGATAGCCCGCTTGCGTGGCCCCGGCGGCCATTGCCTGCCCGGCAAGGCCGGCACCGAAGACCGGGCCCCACACGCTCCCGCAGGTAGCCATGCATGGTCTTCGTTTGCGATCGGATTCTTCCAGGCCTTGCCGCGCGCGCTTCCTGCCGCCCCCATGTTGGATGCAAGCGACTTGGCCTGCGCACTCGCCGTTTCGCCCAGCATCGGCGACGCCATGACGTCCCATGAAAAGGTCATGCCGCCGCGTCCTGTAGAGACGGCGCGCAGGCTGGAGCCAGGCACCGGACAGCCACTCTCGGCTTACCAGGCGAAGGGTTGACCGGAACCTTCTCGGGCCCGGCCGCGATGCGTCGCCCGCGCCTGCGGTGCGCTGGTATCGGGAGCATCGACCTCGACCTGGATCGAGGCGGCAATCGACCGGCCCGGCCTCACCCGGCCAGCACCGTCGAGATCATATCCGCCAGCAGTTGCCGCACGGTGTCCGGCGCGAGGCCGGGATCGCGCACGGCGCGCATCGCCAGGCCCTCCACCAGCAGGCGCAGCAGCAGGGTGCGCCGTTCGAGGTCGCCCTCGTCCGCCGCGCGCCCCCGCCCGATGTCGTGCTGGCGCAACCAGCCGGCGATGGCAGCGCTGGTCTGCTTGTCGTGCCGGCGCAGGACCTCGGCCACCACCGGATCCCGGTGCGCCTCGGCGGTGATTTCCGCAAACAACGCGACGCTGGCGATGCCGTTGCCGCGGATATCCAATGTCTCCCCGCGCGCCCATTGCTGGTAGCAGCGCAGCAGGCCTTCGACCAGGTCCGACGATGCCGGCATGTGGTCGATCGCGTCCTGGTCGTGCACGAGCTGGCGTTCGATCAGCGCCAGGATCAGTGCCCGCTTGTTCTCGAAGTAGCGATACATCAGCCCCTGGCTGATGTCCGCCTCTGCCGCGATCTCGCTGACGGACCCGGCGTGGAACCCGCGGGTGATGAAGCAGCGCTGCGCGGCATCGAGGATACGTTGGCGCTGGGCCTCCGCGCGGGCGGCGGCGGCGTCTTCGGCAGGAGGGGCATCGGGGGTGTTCAGCGTCATTGCTTGTCTTACGGGGCATCCAGCGTATCCGGATGGTACGCCACCCGGCCGGTGAATGAACGGTCATTCATCTGTCATTGTGCACGCACAGACTGCGCCGGCCCCTCACTCCCCGCGAACGAGACCGATGCGCCACGCCCTGCTGCACCGCCAACTGCTGGCCCTTGCCGTCGCCACCGCCCTGCCGGCCCTCGCCATGGCCGACGACGCCGATACCGCCGACACCGCCGCCCGCGACGTGGTCGCGCTCGACCAGGTCGTCGTCACCGCGCAGAAACGCGCGACGAACCTGCAGGAGACGCCGATCTCGGTCTCCGTCGTGGATGCCGAGGCGCTGAAGGATCGCAGCGCGATCTCGATCGGCAGCCTGTCCGACGGTTCGATCCCGTCGCTGCGGGTGACGCCGTTCGCCACCCGCAGCTCCGCGCTGAACATCGGCATACGCGGTATCGGGGCCTCCGGCGACGCCAACCAGCCCGCGCGCGACGCCGGCGTGGGCGTATACGTCGATGGCGTGTTCATGGGCCGCGCGCAGGGCCTGGGCAGCATGCTCTACGACGTGGAGCGCATCGAGGTGCTGAAGGGGCCGCAGGGCACGCTGTTCGGCCGCAACACCGAGGGCGGCGCGATCAGCATCGTCACCCGGCAGCCCACCGGCGAGTTCGGCGGCAGCGTCAGTGCCGGCGTGTCCAACTACAGCGGCTACAACAGCGGCCTGCACCTGGACCTGCCCAAGGTGGGCGACGTCAGCTTCAAGATCGATGCGGTGCAGGCCAGGCGCGGCGGCACCACCGACAACCCGATGCGCGGCGAACGCGACTTCAACAGCTACGACAAGCGCGGCGCACGGCTGAGCGCGCTGTGGCAGCCCAGCGACGACTTCTCCGCGCTGTACGCGTTCGACCGCTCCTACGACGCCACCACCCCGTACCACACGCAGGTGCTGGTGGCAGGCCCGTACCTGAGCCCGCTGCAGCAGGCCGGCGCCAGCGAGGACCGGCGCGGCGCGTCCATCCTGGGCGGCCCGCAGGAAGACAACATCGGCCGCACCAGCGGCCACCTGCTCAACCTCGGCTGGACGCTCAGCGACAACCTGGAGCTGAAGTCCATCAGTTCCTACCGCGAGCTCACCCAGGGCCAGTTCGACATGGGCCTGGTCGATGCGATTTCCGCCTATGGCGGCCCGGGCACCGCCTTCGGCCGCTACAGCCTGGCGCAGGTGTACCAGCACCAGTACAGCCAGGAATTCCAGCTGATCGGCAACACCTCGCAGGTGCAGTTCCTGGCCGGCGCCTTCTACTACCACGAGACCGCGGGCGACAACGCGCAGACGCCGAACATGCTGCTGTGGGGCCAGGACGGCAACAGCTATACGCTGAACCCGGCGACCAATCCGCTGGACCTGGCCAACGTGCGCATCGATCGCGCCAGCAAGGCGTGGACCGACAGCCTGGGCATCTTCGGGCAGGCCACCTGGACGCCGGCCTCGCTCGATCGCCTGCACCTGACCGTCGGCGGCCGCTACACCCGCGACGACAAGAAGGGCAGCCTCTACATGGTCAACGGCGTGGCCACCGATCTCGCCTTCGACGATGCCTGGGGACGCTTCGACCCGATGGTGAACATCGCCTACGACCTGGGCGACAGCGCGATGGTGTATGCCAAGTACAGCACCGGCTTCAAGGCCGGCGGCGCCAACTCGCGCTCCACCACCTACACCTCCTTCGCGCCGGAGGAAGTGACCGCGTTCGAGCTCGGCTTCAAGTCGCAGTTCTGGGACAACCGTGCGCGCCTGAACCTGGCCCTGTTCGACTCGAAGATCGAGCACAAGCAGATGGACTTCTCGCTGCCGTTCGATCCGGACAGCGGCGAAACCCGCACCACGATGGTCACCACCAACGCGCCCGGCAACGGCACCTCGCGCGGCGCGGAGCTGGAGTTCAGCGTGATGCCGCTGGACAACCTGACCGTCGGCCTGAACTACGCCTACACCAGGATCGATGCGCAGACCGCCGTCGATCCGTTCGGCGCCGGCGTGGAAGTCACCGTGCAGCCGCTGCTGGCCCCGAAGAATGCCGGCAGCGTGTCGCTGGACTACCTGGTGCCGTTCGCCGACTTCTCCGCGCTCAAGTTCCATCTCGACGGCAACTGGTCCGACGGCTTCTACACCAGCGAGTACGACCAGATGCTCACCGACAGTTCGTTCGTGGTGAACGCCCGCGTGGCGCTGATCGACGTGCCGCTGAACGACACCGGTTCGACCATCGCCTTCTCGCTGTGGGCGCGCAACCTGCTGGACGAGGAACACCTGTTCTACAAGCTCAACAGCGCCGCCCTCGGCCAGGCCGGCATCTTCAACGACCCGCGTACCTACGGCCTGGACGTGACCGTCAACTTCTGACCCCCTGGAGGCTCCGATGAAGAACCGAAGCACCGCAATCGCACTCGCCTTGTTCCTGGGCCTGCCGATACTGGCCGGCAGCGGCATTGCCCGCGCAGATCTCCCCGCTAACGATGCCACGACCGCAGCGGCCCGCAGCGGCAACGTGCGGCCGGTGGCCGCCGACGCGCAGCGCCTGGTTCCGCTGCAGGGCGCATGGAACACGCGCAGCTTCGCCGGGCTGCAGGGCAGCCATGGGCCGATCCCGGCCAGCGCGTTCGTCCGCACCTCGGACCTGGGACGCCTGACCGACGCCGACCGCGACGCGCTGGCAGCCGCCGGGGTGACGCTGGATATCGACCTGCGTACCGCCGACGAGCAGGCGCAGTCGCCGGACCGGCTGGCCGACGACGATCGCTTCGACTACCAGCGCATCTCGCTCATGGGTACCGAGAAGATGGACCTGCAGAAGATGATGACGTCCTTCCCGGATTCGCTGGGCGCGGCCTATGTGCAATGGCTCGGCCACAGCCAGCCGCAATTCAAGCAGGTGTTCCAGCGCATCGCCGCCCAGCGCGACGGCACCGTGCTGTTCCACTGCACCGCGGGCAAGGACCGCACCGGCATCGTCGCCGGGCTGCTGCTGGACCTGGCGGGCGTGTCCCGCGCGGACATCGTGCACAACTACGCGATCTCCGCGCACTACCTGGAGGACCAGCCCAAGGACAGCGCAATGAACGCGCAGATCATGGAGCTGGTCAGGCAGAACCCGCAGATCGGGAAGAAGATGGCCGGCATGGCCGGCACCGCGCCGGAGAACATGGAGATGTTCCTGGACGCGCTGCACCGGCAGTACGGCGGCGCGGAGGGCTACCTCAAGTCCATCGGCATCGACGAGGCCGAAATCCAGCAGCTCAAGGCGCGGCTGGGACAGGCCGGCTGAGCGGCGAGCGCGGCCAAGCAGAGCGCGTCCCGCTCCGGCGATGGGACCGGTCGGGCCATGAGATCGCAAGCGATCCGGCCGTTGTCAGCGGGCGGCCGCCGCAATGCTCGACTTCATCTGCCGCCAGCGCATGTACTGCGCCTTCTTCGCGGGCGCGGCATCCTCGTGGCCCTGCAGCCAGAACCGGAACCAGTCGAGGTTGCGCTCGTACACCGCCAGCTTGTGCCTGGGCTGGAACTTCTGGTGCGGCTCGTTGGGGAACACGTACAGATCCGCACGCTGCGAGCGCAGCAGCGGAATCTCGTAGTCCAGCGCGTACAGGTACTCCTGCTCGGAATGCTGGAAGAGGATCGGCGCCCGGATCCTGTCCAGCTTGAATGCCGGCGAGAGCGCCTTCCAGCGCTCCGGGGTCTCGTCCGGCGCCCCGAGTCCCCACATGTCCCGCAGGCCCTGCACGAAGGCGTCGCCCTTCATGCTGCCGTACAGGTAGTAGGACGGCGACACGACCGGATTGGCGACCGATGCGGCGGCCAGCAGGCTGGATTCGGTGGCGGTCCACAGCGTCACCGCGCCGCCGAAGCTCAGCCCGCCCATGCCCACGCGGGCCCGGTCGATCTCGCCCTCCGAGGACAGCAGGTCGACCACGCTCTGCACCGCCGCCAGTCCCTGTCCATGCCGCTCGACCGCATCCAGGGTGTATCCGGGCAACTGGTTGATGCATAGCGCGGCGATGCCGGCCTGCGCCAGCGAGGCCAGCGGCCATTCGTCGCCCACCCCGCCGCGCAGGAAGCCCGGGCAGCTGTAGTAGGTGACGAACAGGGGGGCCGCCGTGCCTGCCTGCCGCCGCGCCGCGTAGAACTGGCCGGTGAACCGCCGCCCCCGGGCGTCGGTCCAGCGCAGCAGCCGCGCCGGCGCCGCATGCGCCATGTCCAGGGCCAGCGCCGCGTTGGGATCGAACAGCACATGGCGCGCTCCGCCGTCCAGGTCGATCCGCTCCAGCCGCGGCGGCCGGTCGGCCTCCGCCGTCACGCACACCAGCGCCTGCTCGGAGACGCCGCACCCGGCCGAGGCATCGCGCCCGCCGTTGACCAGCCCCCTGCCCTGCACGACCGTGCGCACCTCGCCGGTCTCGACGTTCCAGCGATGGATCGACTGCGCCAGCCCCAGCGCGGGATCGGTGACTGTGAACAGCACCTCGGCGTGGCCGGGGCGCCACTGGATCGCGGTGATGGGCCGGCCGGTGCACAGTGCCGAGGTGCAGTGCAGCGGCCGCCGCGCACCCGCGCCCGGCAGCACCGACAGCAGCACATCCGGCCGGTACAGTTGCCCGCTGCCGTCGCCGATGCGCGTCAGCACGGCGACCCTGGCGCCGTTCGGTTCGCGCACGGACTTCCAGGGATCGCCCTCGACGCCGGCTGCGGGAGCGGCCGGCGACGCCCCGGGAGCGGCCTCGCCCGCGGCCAGCGCCCGCTGCGTCCCCGTCGCCAGGTCCAGCGCCGTCCAGCGGTCCGGCACGTCGGCCAGCAGCGCGGCGCGATCGAACCACACCGCGCCGAAGCGCTGCGTGGCCAGGCGCCCTTCGGTACTGCCGGAGCGGAACAGGCCCTGGCCGATCGGCACCGTCGCATCGATGCGGATGCCCTGGTCGTACTCGGCCTGCTCGGCGGCGAGGACCTGCTCGCGGGTGGCACCGACGCTGTACCTGAGCTCCCGCCCGTCGCGGTCCAGGGCGAAGTCGCGCACGTCCGCGGCGTCGCGCGTCACCGCGGCGGCGCCCGACCCGTCCGCCGCCGCGCGCCACACGGCTATCTCGCCGTCGACCAGCGCGCGGTAGTAGATCCAGCGACCGTCGGGCGACCACAGCGCGGTCGCGGGCAAGGCGCCGCCGGCCGAGTCGCGCAGCGGCACGCCGCCCTCGGCGACCCGCCTGGGCAGGGGCTCGCCCAGCCCCTGCACGTACCAGACGCTGTCGTAGGTGTTGCGCTCCAGCGACGCCTGCTCGACGCGGAACGCCACGCTGCGGCCGTCCGGCGAGACGGTCGGAGTGCCGAGATCGACCACTTCCAGCAGCCGTCGCGGCGTGACGTCCTGTGCCTGGCAGACGCTCGTCCAGCTCGCCGCCAGCGCGCCTGCCGCCAGCAGGCCCCGCACGATGCACTCAGACATGGGACAGGCACACCTCTCTGCGACGGTCAGGGAACACGGACGACGCCGTGCGCGCGGCGGGCATCACCAGTGCTTGGACACGGAAAGGCTGACGAAGCGGCCGATCGCCGAATAGTTGGTCGAGTCGTAGGGCGCCACGTACAGCGGCGAGGTGACCGCGTACGACGGCGGGTCGCGATCCAGCGCGTTGTCGATGGACAGGCCGAACTCCAGCCCGGACCAGGCATCGCCGCGCGTACCGGTGGCATAGCGCAGCGCCGCGTCGAAGGTGGTGAACGAGGCCGACTCGACGCCGTCGACCCGGTTGCTCACCCCGCCGCGGTAGTTGCCGAACAGCGAGCCGGTGAACCCGCCCTGCCTCCACACGGCGCCGGCGCGGCCGCTCACCCTGGGCGGGTTGAACAGCGTGCCCGCCAGGGCATGGTCCGGCTGGCCCGGGAGGGTCCGCTGCGTGCTGTCCAGCCAGTTCGCCGCGCCGCGCAGGGTCAGCGAGCCGCCCGCCACCTCGATCCGGTACGACCCGGACAGGTCCACGCCCTGGACGTCCTGCCGCGCCACGTTGGCGTACTGCGTGTAGATGATCGCCGCCACCTTGGCCGGGTCGTAGGGCGCGCCGGCGAAGTTGTGGAACGTGCCCGCCGCGGCGATGACGTCCGCCTGCGCCTGCGTCGTCGGCGCGAGATCGACGAAGGGCGCGTAGATCGCGTTGTTCAGCGCCTGGCTGGAATTGGCGATCGGCTGGATCACCCGGTCGCGGTAGTCGATGTGGAACCAGCTCAGCTCGGCCTCCAGGCCGCGCACGGCCTCGGGGTGGTAGGCCAGCGACAGCGAGCGGGTGTCCGCCCGCTCCGGCTCCAGGTTGCCGTTGCCGCCGTCGAGCACCAGCACGGTCGCATCGGCCGGATAGCCGCTGCCGCCGAAGCTGGCCGGGCCGAACAGCCACGCATTGGCCGCGTAGTTGCGCTCGAACAGCGTGGGCGCCTTGAACGACTTGCCCCAGGAGGCCTTCAGGGTGACGTCGGCGTTCGGGCCATAGACCACGCCGAACTTGGGCGTGGTCACGCCGCCGAAGCTGCTGTAGTCCTCGCCGCGCATCGCGGCGGTGAGCTCCAGGCGCTGCACGCCACGGACCTGCTGCGCGGGACCGACCAGCGGCAGGTTGAACTCCGCATACGCGAACCGGGCGCTCTCGCTGCCGTCGATCGTCTCGGCGCCGGTGACGTGGTCGACGTTGCGGAACTCGTTCTTGCGGTAGCCCACGCCGGCCGCCAGCCGCGCATCGCCCGCAGGCAGCGCCAGCAGCGGCCCCTCGGCACCCAGCTCGTAGCTACGGCTGTCGTTGCAGTAGCACACGTCGGTGACGGCCGCCGCGCCGGTGGCCGTCACCGTCTCCAGCCGGTACTGGTCGTGCTCGCTCCGGCCGGACGTCGCGCCGAGCGACAGCGTCCAGCCGTGCGGCAGCCAGGCCTCCAGGCTGGGCGAGACCAGCGTGGTCGTGGTCTGCGGCGTGACCCGGCTGTTGCGGCCGCCGATGTTGTACAGGTGCAGCTGGTCGCGCTCGCTGCGCAGGGCGTCCAGGCGCAGCTCGGCAACCTCGCCCAGCGACTGGTGCGCGCTGATCAGGCCGCTGCGCAGGTCGCTGCCCGGATACAGCGTCGAGGGATCGACAAGTTGCTCGGCGTAGCGGCGCTGGCGGCTGTAGATGGGATCGACCGAGACGTCCTGGTAGGTGGCGATCAGGCCGCCGCTGCGCCAGGTGGTGCCGGCGGTGACGGCGTACTCGCGGCTGGCCAGCCCGCCCTGGGTGGCTCGCCCGAAGCGGGTGCCGACGGTCACGCCGTCGTACTCGCGCTTGAGGATCACGTTGCCGACGCCGCCCACCGCATCGGAGCCGTAGATCGCCGAGGCGCCGTCGGCGACGATCTCGATGCGCTCCACCGCCTCCACCGGGATCGCACTGATGTCCACCGACTGGGTGAAGCCACCGTAGGCCATGCGGCGCCCGTTGAGCAGGGTCAGGCTGGCATCGGCTCCCAACCCCCGCAGGTTCAGCCCCGACCCGCCGGTGATGTTCTGGTTGGCGTTGCCGGCACCGGCCAGGTTGCCGCTGAGCACGCCCGGATTCTGTCCGCCGGAGAAGTTCTGCGGAATGCTGCGCACGACTTCGCCCAGATCGGCGAATCCCTCCTCGCGGATCCGCTCGGCGCCGAGCGCGACCACCGGCGATGGCGTCGAGCCGCCGCGGATGCGGGTGCCGGTCACGGTGATGGTATCGAGCGTGCTGCTGTCGCCGGCGTTCGCCGCCGCGCCGGGACCGGCCTCGCCCGCCGCCGCGCCATCGCCGACCGAGATCGTGCTGCCGTTGACCTGGCGAACCGCCAGCCCGCTGCCGGCCAGCATCGCCTGCAAGCCGTCGAGCGTGCCGTAGCTGCCCTGCAACGGATGCGTGACGATGCCGGCCACCCGGTCCTGCGAGAACACCAGGGTGATGTCGGCCTGCTCGGCGAAGGCGTTCAGGGCCGCGGCGGCGGGCTGGGCCGGAACGTCGAAGCGCCTTGCGGCGCCGGCCTCCTGCGCCTGCGCGCCGGGCATCGCGGCAGCGACACCGAGGGCGACGGCCAGGGCATTGCGGAGGATGTCGTGCCGGACGTTCTTCATCACGGGATGGCCTTGCATGGTGGCGTTGTCTCCGCGGAGCTGGATTCGGGTTCCCGGCATCGCACCGGTTCAGTCATGGAGACGGGCCATGCGTGCGTTTCCGCCACTCCCACCCGCAGCTTGCTCCGGGCCAGACTGCGGCTACGGCATGCAGCTCGCGCGCGGACAGATCAGGTAGGTCCCGTCGCGCGCCCGCCGGTAGCCGAGCCGGGTTCCAGCGAGCAGCAGCGTCAACCCGCGATCCACCGTGTAGCGTCCCCTCAGCGCGTGCGTGCGGTCGTCGGCGACCAGGTCGTAGGAGAAGATCAGCGTGATGTCCGCCTGCCGGGCGAACGCGTTCAATGCCGGCCCCGCCGCCTGCGCGGGAATGTCGAACCGCACGTCGGCCGCGGCGGTGGGCGCGCACGCCGCCAGCAACAGGGGCAGCGCCAGCCGCGAGAATACGCGCGAGAGTGCAACGGCGGTTTCCATCCGGCCAGCTCATCCAGGGAGGCGGCGCCAAGGCGCCGGTCACTGGTAGACGGGAGCCGGGGCGTTTTCCGCCATTGCGCCGCCGCGCCGGTGCCGGCCCGTGCGTGCCCGCCCGCGCCACGACAGGCGGGTCACTGGCGTGTCGATGACGTGGAGGCCCGCGCCTGCAGGTAGACCAGGTGATCGGACGTGCGATGCACGGTGATCGGGAACGCGTTGGTCAGCGCCTCCAGGAAGCCGTCCACGTCGCCGGTGCGGAAGCGCCCGCCCACGCGCAGGTCCTGGATGCTGGCGTCGGCCACGACCAGCCGCGTATCCGTGTAGCGGTTCAGTTCGGCGATGGCCCGCACCAGCGGCTCGCCCTCGAAGACGATGGCGCCCTCGCGCCAAGCCAGCGCATTGGAGACGCTCGCCGGGGCGATCGTGGCCACCGGCGAAGCGGCGGCCGCCTCGAAGCGCTGCCCGGCGCCCAGCTCGCTCGGCGCAACGGCGCCGGACCCGGGCCCGGCGGCGGTCTTGGCCGGCGAGCCCGCCTGCGATGTGACCTCCACCCTGCCCTCGGTGACGATGACTTCCACGTCGCGGCTGTCGCGCAGGCGCACGTTGAACTCGGTGCCGACCGCGCGCACCACGGTATCGCCGGCCTGCACGAAGAACGGGCGTTCGCCGTCGTGTGCCACCTTGAACAAGGCTTCGCCCTTCTCCAGCTGGATGACGCGCCTGCCACGGCTGAAATGCGTCTCCAGGATGGTGTTGGTATTGAGCTGGACCACCGAGCCATCGGCCAGCGCGACGCTGCGCTGCTGCCCCACCGCCGTGGCCAGCGTCTGCGACTCGCTGCCGTGCTGGTACCAGGACAGGCTGCCGGCCACCACCGCCACCGAGGCGGCCATCGCCCACGGCACCAGCTTGCGCAGCCTGCTGCGCATCGGCTTCGGCGCGGCCCTGGCGTACAGGCGACGTTCCTCGGCCACGAAGGTGGCGACCTTTTCCTCGCGCTTGGCCTCGGCCAGTTCGTCCAGCGACTGCCACACGCCGCCCAGTTCCTCGAACGCGCGGCGATGGCGCGGATCGCGCCGCAGCCATTGCTCGAATTCGACCCGCACCTCGGGGGCCACGTCCTCGTCGTCCAGCCGCCACACCCAGGCCGCGGCTTCCTCTTCCAGCTCGGCCAGGCTGCGGAACTTCAGCACGTCGCTCATCGGCCGTCTCCTTCGTCCCTGCGCCGGCGCGCCGGGCGGCCCTCGCCCATCGATGCGACATCGCCCGACAGGCCATGGTCGCGCAGGTGGTCCCGGCACCGCACCAGGCCCTTGGCGACATGCTTCTCGATGGTGCTCTGCGAGATGCCCAGCACCGCACCGATCTCCGCCTGCGACAACTTGTAGACCTTCCTCAACACGAACACGCGCCGGCAGATCGGCGGCAAGCTGTCCACCGCCGAACAGAACGCCTCGAACCGACGGCGCGCATCCAGCTGCTCTTCGAGCTGGGGGCCATCGGAAGAGACGCCCAACGCATCGAAATCCGCCACCGCATCGGTGGCGCGGCTGACCCGGCGGCGGCCCAGCTCGACCGCCAGGTTGTGGGCGATGGTGATCAGCAGCGCCTTGGGCGACTCGACCGCGGCGTAGTCCTGGATGCCGTAGATGCGCAGGTACGTGTCCTGGATGACGTCCTCGATGTCCTCGGCGGAGTTCAGGTACTTGCGCAGGTACTGCTGCAGCATCTGCCGATGGCAGAACACCTGGTTGAGGAACCATTCGTGGCGGTCGGACGACATGATCGCGGGCGGCGGCTGACAGGCGGCGGTCGCCCCCATGGAACCGCGACGCTGCCTCCATGTAAAGCGGAAACCCGCCTGCAACCGCTTGTTTTCACGAATGAAGCGCCGGAGTGGCGGAAGTTCGCCGGTCGCCCGTCTTCATGGGGTTGAGCCTTGCCCGCACCATCGGCGGCAGGCGCAGGGAGCACGCCTGGACCACCGGGAACCGCGACCGCCGCGAGGCCCTGCGCCTCGCGGCCGCAAGCGTGCCGCCGCGGCTACTTCAGGCCGTCGAGGAAGCCCAGCAACGCCCGGTTGAACGCCTCGGCGTGGCTGGCGTTGCAGCCATGCGGCGCGCCTTCGATCAGCACCAGCTCGCTGCCGGCGATCGCCTCGTGCGTGCGCTTGCCCGATCCCTCGAACGGCACCGTGCCGTCGGCATCGCCATGCAGCACCAGCGTGGGCACGTCCACCTCCTTCAGGTCCTGGCGGAAGTCGGTGGTGCCGAACGCCTTCATGCAGCCCAGCGCGGCGGTCTGGTCGGACTGCAGGCACAGCGCCAAGGCCTCCTGCCGCTGCGCCTCGCTCACCTTCAACTCGCCGTTGGCGCTGAAGAACTCGCGGGTGAACTGGTCGAAGAACTCCTCGCGCGAGGCCTTCAGGCCGTCCTCCATCTCCTTGGCCTTGTCCTCGGTCAACGGGCCCTCGGGGTTGTCGTCGCTCTTGAGCATGTACGGCGGCACCGCCGCGGCGAACACCACCGCGCCCAGGCGCGAGGTTCCGTAGTTGGCGACGTAGCGCGCGACCTCGCCGCCGCCCATCGAGAAACCGACCAGCGTCGCGTCCTCGAGCTCAAGGTCCTCGACCAGCCCGGCCAGGTCGGCCGCGAGGGTGTCGTAGTCGTAGCCGTCCGACGGCTTGTCCGAACGGCCGAAGCCACGGCGATCGTAGGTGATCACGCGGTAGCCGGCGTCCTTGAGCGGGCCGACCTGCGCCTTCCACGACTCGCCCGACAGCGGCCAACCGTGGATCAGCACCACCGGACGACCGGAGCCGCCGGAATCCTCGACATGCAGGCGAACGCGATTGGGGCTGGCTGACATGGTCGACTCCTGTGGGATAAGTCGTCCCATGGTGCAGAAGCGCGCATAGGGCGCACGTGAGCGAGACGTTCCCGCCGCGTCAAGACCGTGGCGGACAGCGCCGGGAGCCGAGTTGCCGGATAGGGGCTATCCGGGGCAGGGATGTCGGCGGCACCTCAAGGCCAGGCGGGGGTTCTGCGGTCGAAAGCGGCTGCACCCGGAAGGCTCGGCGCAGCATCCCTCAGCGGCAGCGTGGTCTTCCCCTGAGGACGGGCGGAGCATGGCGCGACGGTGATCGGCCGGTCATGGTCTGTGGCGCCCAGGAGCAACTGTTCAGCGCAACCCGCGATTGCTAAGGTCGGCACCCCGATCCTTCGCGGTTGAAACGACCTGCATGCGCCCGTTGCTTTCCCAGTCACTCACCGCGCTGGTCCTGTGCGTGCTGGCCGCCTGCGCCAGCTCGGCAGGTCGTCCGACTGCCGCCTCAACGGGAAATGGGCCTTTCACCCATCCGATCGACCGCGCGGCGAATGCACCGCTGGTCGCACTGGGAAACGACGGCCTGCTGCACTACGGCCTTTATCGCGAACGGGACGGTGCCGAGCCTCGCCATATCGTGCCGGACTTCTCGCGTGCCGGCTATCGCGGCGGCGGCGTGGCGCTGCCGGCGCGTGGGGACCTGCCCGTGCGCTTCGTCCTCACCCCGTCCGGTAAAGGCGACGACCATGCGCGCATCCAGCAGGCGATCGATGCCGTTGCCGCACTGCCGCCGGACAGCCGCGGCGTACGAGGCGTGGTGGTATTGAAGCGTGGCCGCTACACCATCGCCGAGGGCCTGGTCATCCGCGCCGGCGGCGTGGTGCTGCGTGGCGAGGGCCGGGGCGCCCACGGCACCGTGATCCGTTCCACGTACGCGGGCAGGCAAGGCAGGATCATCGAGGTAGGCAACCGCGAACCTGCGGTACCGCAGGCCGCCGCGGATGCGCGACGGTCGCCGATCAGCGCGAAGATCGTGCCGGTGGGAGCGATGCGGGTTCCCCTGCAATCGACGGCCGGCTACCGCGTCGGCGACACCATCGCCATCGCGAGGGAGCCCAACGCCGCATGGGTCGGTGCCGGCGGCATCGACACGGAACGCTACGGCTGGGCGGCCAAGGACTACGTGATGTACTACGAGCGTGTCGTCACCGCCGTGGATCACGACACCTTGAGCCTGGATGCGCCGGTGGTGGATGCCATCGAGCGCCGCTTCGGCGGCGGCAGCGTCTACCGCACCGATGTCGCACGGATCGGCGAGGCAGCCGTCGAGGACCTGCGGCTCGAAGGCAACCCCGATACCGGCACCGCCCTGGGTACGCCCGACACCGGCCCCTACACCGCCATCCACTTTGGCGGCGTGCGCGATTCCTGGGTGCGCAACGTCACCGTGCGCTATGTCTCGCACGGCATCACCGCCCACAACGGCGCGCACTTCAACACCTTCGAGGACCTGGCCTACCTGGACCCGCGCTACGGCAGGACCCAGGGCGTGCGGCGCTACGTGTTCGACTACGAAGGCAACGCCGCCTTCAACCTTACCCAGCGCTGCTATGCCGAGCAGGGACGGCACAGCTTCGTGACCGGCGCACGCGTGCCCGGCCCCAACGTGTTCCTGGATTGCCTGGCCGTGGACGCAACCAATGACAGCGGCCCCCACCATCGCTGGGCCACCGGCACCCTGTACGACAACACCCGCGACCAGCAGCTGCGCGTGCAGAACCGACGCAGGAGCGGCTCCGGACATGGCTGGGCCGGTGCCCAGCAGATGTTCTGGAACACAGGCAGCGCCCATTACGTGTTGCAGGCACCGCCGCATGCGATGAACTGGAGCATGGGACAGATCGGCGAGGTGGCGGCCGGCAAGTTCCCGCCCGAGGAGCCGTCTGGCATCGTGCAGTCCCCGAAGCAGGTATTGACGCCACGCAGCCTCTACCTGCAGCAGCTGCAGGATCGCCGCGGCGAACAGGCGGTGCTCAACGTGACCAGCGCTGCGCAGCGGCAGGGGCGTGTATGGGATGACCTGGCGTCGCGGCGGGGAGAGTAGCGGCAACCATGTGGCATCCGCCGCGTCCGCTCCCGCACAGGCGAGGAGGAAGATCACCCCAGTGGCGAATCATGCTCCGCCAGGAATGCATGCCGCACCTGGATCAATCCGGAAAACAAGCGGTCCATCCTGCGGCGGTACGGCTTCCGTCGGCAATTGCCCGATCTGCACCATGATCCGCAGCCGCTCTCGACCCAATCTTCATCAATGCGAATCATCACCCCTTAGCCTTCGCGCGATGATCCGGGGAGCACAGCCGATGCCGATCCGCGCCAGCCACGCCCCGCTCCGACGCAGCGCCGGCACAAACCGGCTGGGGGACCGAGCGGTGCCTGCCGCGCTGCCAGCCATGGCCCACCGGCCACCGCATGACTGGCGCGATACTACTCATCGACTCACCGGAGAAATGCCATGAACACCTACCAGCACGTCGCCACCGAACGGCTCGACATCGCCTACCTGGAATGGAATCCGCAGGCAGACCGAACGGCCGTCCTGCTGCACGGCTGGCCGGACAGCCCCGAATGCTGGAAGAACGTCGCGCCCATCCTCGCCGAAGCGGGCTACCGCGTGCTGGTCCCGGCGCTGCGCGGCTTCGCGCCGACGCGGTTCCGCGACGCCGCCACACCGCGCAGCGGGCAACTGTCCGCACTGGGGCGCGACCTGCTGGACTTCATCGACGCGCTGGCGCTGGAGCATCCCGCCTTGATCGGCCACGACTGGGGCGCACGGGCCGCCGCCAATGCCTGCGGCCTGCGCGAGGACGTGGCCTCGCACCTGGTGCTGCTGTCGGTGGGCTACGGCACCAATGCCCCGGACCAGCCGATGTCGCTGCAACAGGCGCGCAACTACTGGTATCACTGGTTGATGGCCACGCCGCGCGGCGCGCGCGTGGTGCGGGAAGAACGCGAGGCGTTCACCCGCATGATGTGGGATACCTGGGCGCCCGAGGGCTGGTACGCACCCGCCGACTTCGACGAAGCGGCACGGGCATTCCATGGCGAGGACTGGGCCGAGGTGGTGCTGCACTCCTACCGGCATCGCTGGGGCTTCGCCGAGGGCGACCCGGCCTATGCCGGCGACGACGCGCGCCTGTACCCGGCGCCCGTGCTCGCGGTGCCGACGCTGGTGCTGCATGGCGGAGCGGATACCTGCAACCGCCCCGACACGTCCCTGGGCCGGGAAGCATTCTTCCAAGGCCGCTACGAACGGCAGGTGCTCGACGGCATCGGCCACTTCCCGCAACGCGAGGCCCCGCAAGCCGTGGCCAATGCCATCGTACGGTTCTGCCAGCCTGCATGAATCCCGTTTCCGGGCGCGCGGGCGCAATCGCGCGTTCTCCGTTCCTGCAGGAACGCGGAGGAACCGGGATGTATCGGCTTACCGCGAGCTGTCGACGGCGAAACGCTGCTGTGATGGAAAGTGCATTTTGACCCCGGTTCCGTAACGGGGTCACTCCAATGGCGAGTCATGCTCGGCCAGGAATGCATCAAGCCTGGTCTTCTGCTCGTCGTCCAACGCATCATCCAGGGCCCGCAGGGATTTCAGCCAGTCGGCGGTGTCCTGCACCATGGCCTCGTTGATGCGGGCCATGTAGTCCATGTAGTCCAGCTCATCGGACTCATCGGGGCTGGCATCGTCCGTCGCGAGCGATCGCGTACGCAGCATGGGCGCGGCGGTTTCCGCTTCGAAGGCGCGCCAGTACGCAAGCTGTGCCGGACGCGGCTGGAGCGTGCGCTGCAACTGCGCGCGGCGCTCCAGCCAGCCCGCCAGCGCCGCCGTTATCGGGTCGGCTTGCGCCTCCTGACGTTCTGGCGCACTCCATGCAGCGCCACCAGTGCCGTGGAAAGCGCCGCACCCAGCAGCACACGCGCCAGGACGAGGTTCATCGGGCATCTCCCACGAACATGCGATCGATCCGCTCGCGTTGCGAGGCATCCACCTGCGTGTACAGCCAACGCAGCGTGTCGACCCACAGACGCTGGTCGCTGGCTTCCGCCGCGCTGGAGGTATTGAGCAACTCGAGCTGATCCAGCTCGCGGGTCGGCTCGTGCGCCTTGGCATCCAGGTAGATCTGCGCGCCACGGATATGCAGCCCCGCCAACCGCTGCTCGACCTGCCGCCAAAGCCCGGCCTGATCGTCGCGAATCCCGACCACCTTCCGCAGGCCGTCCAGTTGCTCCTTGCGCATCCGCGCGATGTCTTCCATGTACGCCGCGCGATCCTGCACGCTCGACGGCTCGTCTTCCGCGTGAACGATCGAGGAAACCAGGAGCGCCGGGACGACAAGGAAAGGAAGACAACGAATACAGCGTCTACGCCAGGCAGCCAAATCCATGTTCGATTTATCGGGGGAAAATCTTTTTTATCTTAGGCCGCGCAAGGTCACCCTACAAGAATGACACCTTGTTAAGAACCGGACGGATTCGCACGCACCGGTGGCGGAAGGGCACCTGCCCACGAGTCTGTCCCCATGCTTCGCCAAGCCGACTCCAAGCAAGGAACTCGAAACAGGGGATCTGGATAAACCAGCCGTTCGAACCATGTATCTCCCCGTCCCCCTTTTCCCGGCGTCAACACCGCTGCGGATGCACTGGCGCGGCGAGCCCGCCGAAGAGAAAGCCCCACCTCCTTGCCCATGTCCGATCCCTGTAACATCCGGGCCAGGGAGGCCGCCATACGCAGACATGGAGTTCCGCTATGAGTGCCACCCACTCCAAGAATGAATTGCTGTACAGGCAGGTCAGGCGCGCCCTGCAATCGGGTCGCTACGTCCCAGGGCAACGGATAGACCCAGCCACGCTCGCCACGGAATTCGACACCAGCACCACGCCCGTCCGCTTCGCCCTGTATCGCCTGGTCGGCGAAGGCCTGGTCGCCGATCATGCCCGCAACGGGTTGCACGTCCCACTGCTCACCGAAGTCGCCATGCGCGACCTCTACGACTGGATGCAGCGCCTGCTGCTGATGGCATGCGACATCGGCTTCGCATCGACGGCCCGGAAAACCACACAACCGGAGTTGGCCCCCACCGACGACGATGTGGTGAAGCTGACCTGGAAGCTGTTCGATGCGATCGCCCGCGCTACCTCCCATCGATCCCTGCACCGTGCCGTGAAGCAGGCCAACGGCCGGCTGGCGCCGATACGGCGGGCCAAGCAGGAGCTGATCGAGAACGCCTGCGAAGAGCTTTCGGCACTGGACCGGCATTGGCAGGCCCGCGACATCCCGGCCCTCAGATCCGCATTACGCGACTATCACGAACGCCGCAAGCAACTCGTCCCGCGCATCGTGGCCGCGCTGAGCGACGGCAGCGACTACCTCCACTAGCAACACGCCCCTCGGCCAGCGACGCTCCGGCCGCCCGGCCGATACGGTTGGCGCCTGGCTGGCGTCTCCGGCTGCGCCGCACCTGAATCCGGCATTGCACGACAAGCATCACAGTCCCAGACAATCAACAGATTACAGCCGAATAATCATTTGAAAACAAAAAGTCCTGCTTCCTACGCTGCGCCTGTCATGGGACGTCCATGACGCAACCGAAGGAGACAGCGATGGATACGAACCAGAACACCCGCACCAACACGGCGGAAGACCTGATCGTGCTTGGCGTCGCCAGCGTCGAGACGAAAGGACAGATGGGCATCACCGAGAACTTCGGCGCCGTTCCCCTCGACGGCATTTCCGATGCATGACCAACCAGGTGCGCCGAAAGGCGCACCTCTTGGCAGGTATGAAGAAGATGATGCCTCTCAAACTGCATGACGACCTGTCGTACTGCAAAGTCGATGGAAACCTGATCTTCCTCGACATCCAGAACGATCGCTACTTTCGGTTATCGACCGATCTGGAGTCGTGTTTCGTCAATTATCTGGAAGGCGATGACGGCTCGCACCGTGCAATCCAGAGACTGATCGAACATCGGATCCTGATCGGCGCGGCGACCGACGCAGGCCGAATCCCTGTATCGCTGCCAGGAAGTCCAACACGCAGCGCAATGGAAGAACAGGTATCCACCCATCGCACGAGCATCAGCGAAGTCCTGGACACTTTCGCGATTGTCTGCTCGACACAGCTGTTGCTGAAAACCCGCAGGCTGAAGCATGTCCTCGCCCGACTCGCCTCCTATCGTGAGAAACGAGTGCCTCAAGCCTTGATCTCTCATCAAGACAAGTCACGCACGCTGGATGCTACCGCTGCCTTCCGCAGCACACGCCCGTACGTCCCGATCGACACGTGCTGCCTGCTCGACTCAATCGCGCTGGTCAAGTTCCTGGCCAAGCGCGAGCTTGCAGCGAAGCTCGTCTTTGGCGTTACTGCAACCCCATTCTCGGCGCACTGTTGGGCGCAATACGAAACCACGGTGCTCAACGACACCGTGGGACATGTACTCGCTCATACGCCAATCCGGGTGATCTGATGTGCGGCGACTACATCGCAATTCTGGGCCACGGCATGGCAGAGATCGTGGCACCCGCTTCTCCGCTGGCTGACATACTCGGCACCATGAGCACATATGTCCGTTATGCATCGGACACGATGGTATTGTTCTGCGGGGAGGACGTTTCGACGCTATCTCTACCTGACGGCAGCATTCTCCTCGGCAGCCTCTTCACCCGCGACGGAATTTCCCTGGATGAGGAAGCAGGACTGCCAGCGCTCACCAGCCAGGCTGCAACCCGGCAACACATCATCGAGAAATGCTGGGGTTCCTATCTTCTGATCCAGCCCGACATGGAGGGTTCCGGCGAGCTCACGATAACCCGTTCTCCAGCCGCTGCCGGCGCTCTCCCATGCATCTACTCGATCAGGAATGGATCTGGATTCCTGACATCCGACATCTCCCTGGCAGTCCAAGCCAACCTCTATCGGAAGCGGATCGACTGGGATTTCATGATCCGCCGCCTGAAGCATCCACATATCAAAATGCAGCGCACCGCATTGGCCGAAGTCGCCGAACTTCTGCCCGGATGCTCGTTGAGCCTGCATGGCACCACTCCCCTCTCTATCGACCAAGCGTGGTCTCCTTGGCACTTCGTCATTCCCGAACGTCGTCAATGCGACCCGCGCGAGGCAGCAGCTCGGATTCGTCATGCCGTCGCAAGTTCCATTCACGCATGGGCGGCCACGGACAGGGCGATCTTGCTGGAGCTTTCCGGCGGGCTGGACTCGTCCATCGTTGCCGCCGGCCTGAGCGACTGCCATGCACGCGTCACCTGCTGCAACCTGGCAACCCCTGTTCCGGGCGTGGACGAGCGGCATTACGCGGGACTGATGGCCAGCCAACTCGGCACCGGACTTCACACCGAGCAATTGGATCTCGACCGGGCACGCCTCGATTTCGACATATCTGCCTCTTCCGTCGCCCCTGGCATGGGACCGCTGCAGTACGCCATCGACCGGACGATGGAGGATCTTGCCGAACGACATGGGGCCACTGCTTACTACTCGGGAGGCGGGGGAGATTCCGTGTTCTGCTATCTACGAACTGCTGCACCCGCTGCCGATGCGTTCAGAGCACGAGGGCTGGGAGACGCGATCACCGCGGCCAAGGACTTGTCCAGCCTGCACCAATGCACACTCTGGAAGGCTGGCCGCCTGACGCTATCCAAGCTGAGGCGGCCACCGACGTCGCCTTATCGCGAGGATGCCACGTTCATCGCACCAGGGACGGCCAGCACCAGCCCGGAGCCACATCCATGGTTCGCTGCTCCTGACGACGCGCTGCCGGGAGACAGGGAGCGAATCTTCGACCTGGCGGGGAACCAGCTCTTCCAAGACCAAGCCGCACGGGGCTCCAAGCGTCCCCTGCGTTTTCCGTTGCTATCCCAACCTGTAATGGAAGCCTGCCTCCAGGCACCCAGTTGGATGTGGATTTCCGGGGGCAGGAATCGTGCGCTTGCAAGAGATGCGTTCTCCGACACCCTGCCTTCCGAAATCGTGAACCGCCAAAGCAAGGCCACGTACATGAGCTACCTGGGCGCTGTGTACGAAAGAAGCAAGCATGAAATCTCGGACTTTCTGCTCTCCGGCCGACTCCAGTCCCAAGGCCTCCTGGACAGGCGCGCCATTGCCGCCTTCCTGGCGACGCCGCTGGCGCCACGAGATCAAACCTTCCTCAGGATGTTCGATCTCTGCATGGTCGAGAACTGGGTACGCCATCAGCCCTAGCGGACTTTGCGCGTACCGTGCATGGCTTCTCGCATCACGCGCCAAATGGCGTATTGGGGCGCCTTTCCTGGGTTCGGATCCTCCAGGCCCAGCAACCAGAACCGGAACCAGTCCAGGTTGCGCTCATACACGGCAAGCTTGTGTCGCGGCTGGAACTTGTTGTGAGGTTCATGGGGAAAGACATAGACGTCCGCCTTGCTGCTCCGCATGAGCGGAATGGCGTAGTCGAGTCCATGCATGTATTCCTGCTCCGGGAGCTGCAGCAGGATGGGGGCACCGATCATCCCCAGGTTCAAGGTCGGTGAAATCCGTTGCCACTGCGATGGCGTTTCGTCCAGCGTACCCAGTTGCCAGTTCCCCCGCATCAGTGACAAGAAGGGGTCGCCGATATTGCTGCCCAGCAGGTGATACAGCGGCGAGGTAGTAGGTGATGCCATTGATGCGGCCGCGAGTACGTCGGAATGGATCAGCGTCCACATCGTCACTTCACTGCCGAAGCTGATGCCACCCATGCCTATCCTGGCCTTGTCGATACGCCCTTCCGAGGCGAGCCGCTCGATCACGCTTTCAACCGCTGAAAGGCCGAGATCGTAGCGCTCGCCGGCATCGGCAGGGAACGAAGGAGCGTTGATGCATAGAGTAGAAATCCCCTGCTCTGCCAGAGTGGCCAGCGGCCACTCATCACCTGATCCTCCCCGCGTAAAGCCCATGCACCGGTAGTAGGTCACGAACAGGGCCGGCGGTGTGTCGCCGGTCGGGCGTGCCGGGTAGAGCTGCCCCGAGAAATACCTCCCCTTCGCATCCGTCCAACGAAGCAGTTGCGTCGGGATCCCGGAAAGATCGTGGGTCAGGCTTGCATTGGGATCGAACAAGACTTGGCGCGCCCCCGTCTGCAGATCGACCCTTTCCAGCCGCGGGGGACGACTCGCGTCGGCAGTCACGCATGCCAGCGCCGCATGCGATACGCCACAGGTACCCGGCCCCCAGCGTCCTTCGCCACCGAACATGCCGCTGGAAGAGGCGACCGGGTAAACAGCACCAGTGACGACATTCCAGCGGTAGATGGATTGTGCGAATCCCGCATCGTACGGGGTGACAGTGAAGACCACATCGTCGCTTCCGGGCCGCCACTGGATCCCGCTGATCTCCTTGCCAGTGCATGGCTCGGCCGAGCACTCAACCCATCCATGCGCCTTCCTGTCCGGCAGCACCCCCAGGACGACACGTGGCCGATCCGTCGTTGCATCCGTGCGCGTCAACAGCGCGACACGCCCGTGCTCGCGCTCAGGTTCCAGCTTCCAGGCGTTGTCCACGTGTCCCGCAAGGTCCGAGACTGCCAATGCCACCGGCGGCCTTTCGGATGGATCGATATCCCGCACGGTACCGTCAGCCAGGTCCACCGCCTGCCAACGATCAGGCGAAGCGGCCGTGAGAGCAGTGCGGTTGAACATGAGCCCCAGACGCTGGGTAGCAGGACGCCCCCCGGTATAGCCGGATCGGAACAGGTTCTGTCCCAGGGGCGTGGCCTGGTCGATACGGATGCCGCGGTCGTACTCGGCCTGCTCCACCGCGGCCACCGCTTCGCGGGTCGGCCCCACGCTGTACTTCAGCACGTTGCCGTCGGAACTGAGCGAAAAGTCCCTCACGTCCGCCCCGCCCCCGGTTACGCGTTCGGCGGCAGTGCCGTCGGCCGATGCGCGCCAGACGTCGATCCGGTCGCCCAAGCAGGCGCGATAGTAGATCCAGCGCCCATCTGGCGACCAGACCGGAATGGCCGGCTCGGTGTTGCCAGCCGAGTCCCGCAGGGGGATACCTCCGTCGGCAACGCGGCGCGGCGGCGACGTTCCGTCCATCCGCTGGATGTACCAGGCGGCATCGTAGGTATTGCGCTCGATCGATGCCCGCAGCACCCGGAATGCAACATGCTCGCCATCAGGCGATACCACGGGGCTACTGAAGTCCGCGATCTCCACAAGCTGTCGTGGCGAGACCGCGAACACCAACGGGACGGCGGCCAGAGTGCCCAGCGACACTCCCAGGACATGCCTGAGGATGGCCTTCACCCAAACGAACCTCATGACCTCACTCCTGTGTCGATACAGCAATGCACGGCCCTGTCCATGAAATGGATTCACCAATGCTTCGAGACAGCGAAACCGAGATAGCGGCCGATCGCCGTGTAGTTGGTCGAGTCGTAGGGCGCATACGTCCGCGAAGTGACCGCGTACAAGGGCGGCGCCCGATCGAACACGTTCTGCGCCGACAGTTCCAGCGTCAGACCGGCCCATGCATCCACACGCTCTCCGGTGGCGTAGCGCACGGTGGTATCGAACGTGGTGAACGAAGCCCCCTTCCTGCCGTCCGCAGTGTTGGTCACCCCGCCCTTGTAGTTGCCGAACAGCGATGCGGTGAAGCCGCCCCAGTGCCAGATCGCGCCGATCCTGCTGCTGGTCTTCGCTGGATAGAACAACGTACCGGTGAGATCGTAGGCCGGCTGGGCCGACGAAACCTGCCGCGTGCTGTCCAACCAGCTGGTCGCGCCGCGGATCGTCAGCTGGCCTTGGGCCAGATCGAAACGATAGCTCCCCGACACATCCACCCCCCTGGCCCGCTGCCTGGATGTGTTCACGTACAGGTTGCTCGCGATTGCGACCACCTTGCCGGGATCGTAGGCAACCCCGGTGGCATTGATGAACCTGAAGGTCTGGAGCAGATCGGCCTGCTCAGCAGCGGATGGCGCATCGATGATGAATTCGGCGAACGCCGGATTGCTCAATGCCTGTGCCGGGACGAGAGGCTGCACCACGCGGTCGGTGTAGTCGATGTCGAACCAACCCACCTCCGCTTCCAGGCCGGCAAACGCCTCGGGATGGAATGCGAGCGAGGCGCTCCAGGTTCGCGCGCGTTCGGGCTGCAGGCCGGTACTCCCGCCACCGATGAAGAGCACCGTCGCATCGGGCGCGTAGCCCGTTCCGCCCAGCATCGCGGCGGGGAAGAGGATGGCGTCACGCGCCAGGTACTGCTGCGACAGCGTGGGCACCTTGAACGACTTGCCCCAGGAGGCCTTTGCCGTGAAATCGGCGCTGGGGCTATAGACCAGGCCCAGCTTTGGCGTGGTGACCCCGCCGAAGCTGTCGTAGTCCTCGCCCCGGACCGCACCGGTCAGTGCCAGGCGATGTACACCGGGAACGGCCTGCTCCGGACCGATAAATGGCAGGCTGAGTTCGGCATACGCAAAGCGGCTGCCGATATCCCCATCGACCTGCGTATAACCGCTGATCAGGTTGCGGTTCTGGAAGGCATTGTTCCTGTAGCCGGCGCCGACCGCGAGCCGTGCATCGCCACCGGTCAACGGGAACAACGGCCCCTCGGCACCGATCTCGTACGCCCGGCTGCGATTGCGATAGGCGGTGCGGGAAAGCGTCGATACACCGGTCGCCGCGGTTACCACCGTATAGTCGACACCGGTGCTTTCCTTGCCCCAGGTTCCGCCGATCGACAAAGTCCAGTCGTTGGGCAGGAAGACATCTACGCCGGGCGCTACCAGCGAGGTCGTCGTCTCCGGCGCGTTGTGCTCGTAGTTGCTCGCGTAGGCCAGGTCCGTAGTGATCCCGCGTTCCGTCCTGAACGTGTCCAACCTGAACTCGCCAACCTCCCCCAGCGACTGGTGCACGCTGAGCAATCCACTTCTCAGGTCACCCGCCTGGTGAAGCGTCGAAGGCGCATACATGTCCTTGGCGTAACTGCGCTGATCCGCACGGATCGGTTCGTTCTCGCTCTTCTTCCACGTCGCGATCAGCCCACCAGTCGACCAAGTGGTGCCACCCGTCACCGTGTACTCGCGCGTGGTCAACCCGCCATCGGTAGCGGTGCCGTAGCGTGCCCCGATCTCCACGCCATCGAAGTCACGGCGCAGGATCACATTGCCCACGCCACCCACCGCATCGGAACCATAGATGGCGGACGCGCCGTCGGCGACGATCTCGATGCGATCCACGGCCTCGACAGGAATGGCACTGATGTCCACCATCTGGACGAAGCCGCCGTAGGACATCCGCCGGCCGTTGAGCAACGTCAGGGACGCATCCTGGCCGAGGCCACGCAGGTTCAGGCCCGAGCCTCCGGTAATGTTCTGATTGCCCTGCCCTCCTCCCGTAGCGCCAGCCGCGATACCCGGGTTCTGGCCGCCGGAGAAGTTCTGCGGCAGGCTGCGGATCACCTCGCCCAGATCGGTGAAGCCCTCCTCCCGGATGCGCTCGCTGCCGATGGTGATCACCGGCGAGGGCGTCGTGCCGCCGCGGATGCGCGTGCCGGTGATCGTTACAGCCTCCAGATCGACTGCCGCCAATGCCGCTTGCGGCACGGACCTTGATGTAGTCGTGGAGGATGCAGGATGGTCTTTCGAGCCGGAGCCATCCTCCGCTGGCTCGTTCAAGATGGTCGCGCCCGTTGCGACCTCTTGGGCCGGGGCCAATCCGGTCGCTCCGGTGGCTGTCGCGAACAAGGCGACGGAAAAGGCATTGCGCAAAGTGCTTGTCTTCATGCTGCGTGTTCTTCCCCTTATTGACGCCTTCCAACCGCTGCCCGACCGCAGGTCTAGCTCGCACACCCGCAGCCAAGCCATCGCCTCAGCGTCGTGGCTTCGTCTCCTCTTGCCTATGCCAGCGCGCTTGCCCCATGCGCCAAATTGCCAGGCAAAAGATCCATAGCTACGATAAACGTAGCTACGTTAAAACTACGTTTTACGTAGTATCGGTGTCAAGTGCTTGTCCGGCACGTTGTGCGCGTCGAAGCCAGACAAGCACGCATGACCGAGAAACGGCCTGGCAACATCTACGGACGCCGCCTACGCGAGGCGCGGGAGAGTTATGGCTATTCCCAGGCCGAATTGGCGATCGCGATAGGACTTGATGTGTCTTCCGTAGCACCCAGCATCAGCCGCTACGAGAACGGCGTTCACCAGCCCAAGCTGGGGATGCAGCGACTGTTCGCGCAGGCGTTGGAACTGCCACTGGCCTACTTCTATACAGTGGACGACGAAGAGGCGCGACAGATCGCGAACTCTGAGCGTAGCGACAAGCCGGTACAAAGGCTCATCGAGATCAAGAAGCAGAAGATGATGATGAGGAGAAAGCGGAAATAAGAACTTCCAAGAGCTATGGGTGGCTACAGACTGCCCGTTCGTGCTTGCCTAACACTTATTGCCCTAGTTCAAGCCTGACCAGCGAGTCATCCGGCCCATCTTTCTGTCTTCCCGCGCCAGGTAATACGCTCGACCCGAACATGCATCGCTTTGCCGCTAACTAACTACGTTTAACGTAGTATCGCGGCCGCACGTGTATCTGGATGCTTCCACGCATGGAAGTTCAGAACACATGCCGACGTGGCTGACAGGAAATCGCTTCCCGTCTATAGCCGTCGGCTGCGCGAGGCGCGAGAAGCCCGCGACATCTCGCAACGTGCCTTAGGCATCAAGGCAGGCCTGGACGAGTTCGTCGCCAGCACGCGCGTCAATCGCTACGAAACGGGTGTACACCAACCCGATCTGCAGACACTGCAACGCCTTGCAGCGGTCCTCCAGCTACCGGTGGCCTACTTCTACGCTGAAGACGACGAACTAGCGCAGCTGATTGCCAACTTCAAAGGGCGAAACAAGGGCAAGCGCTGATAGGAAGCCGCCAGTGTAGCCAAGTCAGGGTACCTGCCGACCAGGACAGTGACATATTGGCTTAACTACCAAGAAGCAAGCCTTCTCTAGTTTGTTGAGGTAGGACAATTCCGACATGGCTTCGCGGCGGACACCGATAGTCGGTTACCGACGGAAAACAGCATCCTCAATCCCGCCAGCAACGCGCGATCCCCGTCTCCCCCGGGTAGCCAAACGCGCGGGCCGGGGAACGGAGCACCCCGGCCGCTGGCCCCTCGACAATGTGTCTTCCAACTTGATTTCCCCTCCCTCAGGGTCGACAGCCCAACGAGGGATGCTGCTGGTAACGCCGATTCAATGCTCACGTTCATTGGACTCCATAACCGCTCTAGAAAAAGGCTCATCGAAACCGATCAAAGAGCCCATGAAGGGCAAGCCCATTGAGTGCGGCCAACCCCCGGTGATACGGTGGCATCCGGCTAAGTCCGTAGAAAAAGGAGCATGCTTAGGTACGGGAATTAAGCACCGTGACCGGGGAAAGCATTGGCGGGGACAGGGTCAGAGCTGGAGGCCGAGTCCCCGAACTACTTGCCGGAGCTATATATTTTTGAATAGTTGTTAGACTGTGAACAAGCAATGATCACCTGCCCAGAAAAATGCATCGAATGGATCAAGATCGGGATCAGTGGTCTGACACTTGTTTCAATCTTTATTGCGTTTCTTACTTATCGAGCCAATCTCGGCAAGATCAACGACGATCGGGCCCGAGAGCGTGACAAAGAGTATGTGTCTCAGTTCAAATCGTCTCTGGAATGGTCGTTCAATGCTTTGACGGCCGATGGCAAGAGAATTCCTCCAAAGGCGGATCGCCTCAACTGGTTAACTGCAGCACGCCATATTCTGCGGGCAAAAAAAATTCAGGCTCTAATTACTCATCCAACATACATAACGATTGCAGAAGAGATCGAGGAATTCTGGCGTCACAAGTACTACCTAGCTCTAAGCGATCCCTCTCTGCTTAATTTTCATTATTTTATGAATAAAGACAGGCCTGCTTGGCCGGAGAACATTGAGATAACATCAGCGCTAGTAGTGATCGACTTCTCAAACTGGAAGAATGGCACAAGTGATCCAACTGACTTAGTCGATCATGAAGTGCTTATGACCCAGGGAGAGGGCCTTAATGGAAACGCTGGACGCGGGCTCAGGACATACATTCAGCACCTCGAGAACTTGAAAAAACTAGAGACGCCGGCTAACGGGACGGCGGTCTAACAATTCATTTAAGCCCGTGCGTCGCGGGGGGCATCGCCATGCAGAGCATTACACGTATCGACGCCCTTTCCTATAAAGGGCCGGACGGATACCGGAGTCGGCTAAGCTGGTTGGCTGTCAGTCCCACAAAACTTCTTCGGGCCGTCTACTGCTGACCTGCGTCTCGTAATCCGCGTCGACGTGCCCGAGGAACTGTTCAGTACTCGCAAATCCACCGGCGAGCCGCAATTTCGTCACCTCGTTCGCCAGGCCCACACCATTGAGCAGCAACACCGGGTACTGATCGTCGTAGACCTCTCGCTGGACGGCCTCCGAGAAGAACGAGGTAGTCACGTAAGCACCAACCCAGCCACGACGGAGCCGAGCCACGGTTCTAGCGATATGAACGCCTCCAGTAGGGGCATCGATCTTCTCGCACTTGGCCTGACCCAGTACGACCAACTTCGTTCCGCAGAGACCATCACCGATATCGATGCGGCCCACGAAATCAAGGCCGCCATCCCCAGTACCGCGAGTCAGCCATCCACGGTGATACTCGGCACCGGTACCGCGCACCATGGATTCGCAGGCAAGACTTGCCAATGCCTCGAAACGATAGCGCTTAGGCTCATAGAATCGATAGATCGCTTCCAATGTTCTTCCGGTTTCAGAAGTCTGCGGGGCGATCTGATCACGCTTCGGCAAGATGTGATAACGAGCGACGCGACGTTTGACGCGCTCGATCTCCGGGCTACCGAACTTCACCCACTGCCGCCAAGCTTTCGGTGCCGTGGCATTGGCAACGTCGGATGGACGCGTAGGATCGCGCCGATCATGAATCCATTGCATCGCCAGACTCTCGTCCTCTTGGGTAAGGGACAGCACGGCCAAGTCGAATAGATAGTTGGTGAAGAAGCCCCCATTCTTTTCGGAGAACTGCGTTACCCGTCGCGCGCCGATGATCAGCGCCAATCCGGAAAACTCCTTGAACCCCTTCTTTGAAGATCGGAACAGGAGAATCGGTGCGGCACGCTCGCGCTTAATTCGGTCGGGCGAGGTATGAAGCTCGAACTGACGAAGCAGGGTCCGGTTCCCTATCGCCGTCGATGGGTCGACTTCGGGTGTCTTATTGTCACCGAAATAGCGCGCAAAGCCGTCGTCCGGCGCCAACGTGTCGTGCCACGGGTTCTCCACCGAACCACGCTTGTTCTCGTTGCTGGACAGAAGTACTACCGAAAGTCGTTCTCCATCTACGGCTAGCGTTGAACTCGGCGCATTGATACCACGTTCCAACTGCAGTCGTGGGAAACCCTGGGCGGCCACCACATGGTGAAAATTGGAGATGCCATCAACCTCGGGCAGCTCCGGCAAAGGAGGTCTGGCGTATCGATATAACTCTCCCATCCGAAACCGCTTCACCGGCATGTTCTCCTACACACATGAAGATCTATTCAAAGCCGGCACTTGTTCTCAGGCAGGATCGTGCACAAGGATCTGTACAATAGAAGGCAAGGACGGCAATGCTAACCGCGAGTCTATCCCGAATTCGTCATGGCAGGCTTATGGCTGAGCGGATCGACAACAGCAGTTTTTCTGCCACGATCGGACTGACACTGTTGCCTATTTGTCGGAATGCATGCCATTTGGTGGGGTGGAATACGAACCAATCCGGGAAACCTTGAAGTCTCGCCGCTTCGCGCGGCGAAATCACTCGAGGTTTCTTAGGATGGATAGGACGCACCGCCTGAAAGCTACCTTTGTCGGAATTAGTGCCAGCACGCAAAGTAGGGCAGAATCCCTCGGGATCCAAACGCGGAGAACGATAGACAAGGTCTACTTCTCCTGGTGCCAAGGCGTCGAATCGCGCCACAGTTTCGCCGCTGTGACGAGTACCTAAGAAGCCGGAGACCTTTCGCTTACGAGCCAGATGGAGAGCCTCGGGATTGCCGACACCTTCCGGGACATGCCCCTCGACTCGTTCGGCGAAGTCGCCACCTCCAAGTTCCTTGACGGTCCGCCAACTCTGTTTTTCCTGCTGCCAGTTTGCGTCCACATCCGGCAAACCACACAAAGCTTGCTTCACCTTGACTTGCTCAGTCTCCGGATTCGGCATGAACGAGTCGACGGAGAGTGCAGCAACGCGGGATGGATCGAAACCAACGAAGAACACACGCGTACGCGTGGTCGGTGCACCGTAGTCGCTTGCTCTGACTCTGATGGGAGCCAGCACGCGGTATACCGGGGGCAACCTGGAGAGCGCTGCCTCGATGACCGGAGAGTTTCCCTCACGCAGGATTCCCAAGACATTCTCGGCAACGAAAAAAGCAGGACGCGTTTCCGCCACGAGCCGGAAGAACTGACCGAACAACAAGTTTCGGGGATCGTCCTTGTCGCGCTTTCCTATGAGACTGAATCCCTGACAGGGCGGACCTCCGATCAGCCCCGCAAGCTGCTCAGGCGCAACGCCGCAGGTTTCCAGCAGGCGGGCACCAGTCAAAGCACCTACATCTTCTCGGAGATGAGTCGAGCTTGGGAAGTTGAATGCGTGTGAAGCAGAGGCAATAGGATCCAACTCCACGCTTCCGGCCACGCGGAAACCCGCACGAGCGGCCCCCAGACTGAGGCCGCCCACGCCAGAGAAGAGATCGATCACGGTCGGTCGATTCATCATCCGAATTCTAAAGGCTCTCTGCTCGTCTGTCGATCGCTTGCGCCTAAGCTAGTCGAGGGTAGCATGTTCGACTAAGCAACTCTCGCTTACAGCCTTATTGACATTACAGCCACTTCTCATGACCGATAGGATTTCAACCGAAGCCAGAAGCGCCCTGATGCGCGCGGTGCGCGGCAAGAATACGGGTCCGGAATTGATAGTGCGTAGCATGGCTCACTGCTTGGGTGCTCGCTTCCGCCTATATCGCAAGGATCTACCGGGAACACCGGATCTGGTGTTTCCATCCCGTCGGCTCTGCATCTTCGTTAACGGCTGTTTCTGGCATCGTCACGAGGGCTGCCGTTTGGCCACGATGCCGTCTTCCAATGTAACTTTCTGGCAGAACAAGTTCACTCGCAACGTAGAACGCGACAAAGAGAAGGCCCAGCAACTTCGACAGGCCGGCTGGCGAGTAGAGACGATCTGGCAGTGCGAGACGCGCAATACGGCGGCCCTGGAAAAGCGTCTACGGGAAATTCTCTCCCCCTCCCCAAAGGGACTGAATCGACCAGCTAAAGGGATGGCACAATTAGGCTAGCGTAACGGCGCCAGGTCAATCCGGTTCCGCTAGCTCTTTTAGCTCGACCTGGCTCTCGTATCCCCAGAGAGGGATCAGTAAGCAGCCTCCATAAATACAGGAAATTGGCGATAGAATCTCCGATATTTTTCGACCTCATTTGCGTCTAGGCGCACTCCTTCGCCTGTTACAGCATCTTTGTATTCGTCCGAGGACTTAGATGTGGGAAGGTACCGATCTAAAGTTATTTTCTCTCTTAGCGTGACCGGTGCTAGATCCATGCGGCAGTATCTGGGGTTCCCCTCGCTATCAGCCAGGCCCTCCTGCTGCCTTAGCACATCTCTCCATGCCTCTCGGTCATGCTCAGCGATTAGTGCGCCACCGACCGTAACCATGTCTGCATTATCTTTATGATGCATCAGGAAAAGTGGCTGGAAGCCGTAGTCGCCCTCATCGCCAGCTCTCGATAAACTAAAGACCCTATGCCACATATAATTCGAAATGGCCTCTGCTAGAAACCTAGGAAAATCGAGATCCGAAACGTCCCCGGCGACGCCAGGCTTATCCAAGAGTTCTACGAACTCCTTTGGCACTGCGCTTTTACCTAAAAATTGAGCAACGACGCCTAACCCCGTCTTTGGCGACTGCGGGCTAGCACCAATTGCGGTTGGCTTGGGCCTGTAAGAACCCCGGGCGCCATTTATCGTAATGGCCACAATCGAATTGCGCTTCGCCTTTGCCAGCAGCATGTCGATGTCACCGATAACTGTCTCATCCATCCGACCATCGTAATCAAGCCAAGCCATTACCGGACGCTCCCATAGCGCTGCGGCGATACCTTCTTTAAGAAGTTCACCACACTCGCCCGCAAGCACCTTAATGGTCGAGAAAGGACGATTGAATTCTGCCCGCGGCGCATGAGCCTGACGCTCAATCGAGATCATATCGTCCACATGAAGTGTACGATGGGCGATCTTGAAATCACTAAACCACATAGACCCGAAGCCAAGATACCAAAGGTCTACGAGGGTGAAATTTTTCTTCGCCGATAACGCGAGGTCGAATACCAGCTTTCGCTCTATAGCTTTATTGGCCCTCAACCCATAGTCGAACCGCTGAAAAGATGGAATAGACATCAATCCATCTCCGTCTTCTTGTAATACTCAAACGTATAGATACCAAGATCTTTGAGAGACATTCCCACGTTTCCGATGTGATCTTTTACAGCCTCAACCTCTTTCCTATCTCGTTTATAGGAAATATTAACCAAGTCTGGCCTATCGACCATCGCCAACTTTGGAAGCGCCAAGGCCTGGGGTTGCATAAGCGTTGAGATGTCGACCTTTTCACTCTTTTCTTCGGCTGCACGTGCAGTAGTTATATCGGATTTACGTTTATTAGTGTACTCAGTGAAAGTCTTTGAGACTTCCTTCATTTTCACGACTGCGCGCCGGTAGAGGGGGCTTGATATATCAAGCTCTCGTTTGGTCGTAGTCCAAGGCAGTGCGCGCTGATCATCCGACTCAAAAAAAACATAGCCAGCGAAACCATTGTACTGCGGATGCCAAACATTAAAGCCGTCATTGCCCCAGATGGTTTTCTCGGTCTTATCTGCGGCCAGCACCACTCTTCCGTTGCAGATAACGAACCAGCCGAATTGCTCCACTTTATCGGGTTTCAGTTCATCTGGAATATCCTCCGGGAGCTCATCGGCCAGCCCGGCAAGTACTTTTACATGTACACTTGCATCTTCATATGATCCAACATATGGCCGAACATTATCTGACTGCTTGAGTCGATATTTGTACGATGGAACCAACGTGCCATTGACGACGATCTTTAGGCCTTGGGCAATGAAGAACGCGTAATCGCGCGCAACATCCCGGATAAATTGCGTCTCAAACGAAGGATCGTTCAGAAGGCTACTGACCCCATCGTTCAGACTCTGGACCTCAATTTTCGTCCCTTTATGCACATCAGGATGCAAGTCCTCGTACTCAAAGTCCCAATCTGGAGAGCGCTCCCAGTCATCTACATTTATGACGACTTTGAATGACGCATCCTCTGCATGACTGATCACTTCGCTGCGGCGGCCTAGCTTGAATATCGCACGCTTCATTCCGATGCCGTACAGGCCAATTCCGCCTTTCGTATCATCCTTGGCACCGGGTCTCCGACCAAAGTGGAAAGCGTAGTCAATTGCGTCGGACAGGAGGATCCCTCCGCAATTGTCCTCAATCATGAAATAATCTTTACGCCATCCGAGCTTTATCTCGAAGGCAGCTAACGATTGGCTTCGGTCTGCAGCATGGCCTCGTCTTGCACCGTCGATCGAATTGTCGAGCAGATCAAAAATACAGTCTCGTAACGTGATATCACGTGTAATCATGGTTACGAAGAAGTCTTTTGTGGCATCCGCGTGGATTTTTCGCTCTTTCGCCGTTTCCTTCGCCTCGACACTCATTACCTGCTCCTTGATCTAACTACACCATTGCCTTATTCAATTCCGCGGATCAGCGGCGTTCCTTAGGCCCATTGGGCCTAAGTCCTGGTAGCGTAGGCCGCCGATAAGACCGATCTTACCTCCAACAACTTCACCAGCCTCTTTAACTGTTGTCGCACATGCTCGCCACATCGGTCTAGCCACTCCGCAGGTTCTATGGCCTCGGCATCACTGAGACAGTGTGCCTCATGGAGAACCCATAGAGGCCTGTTGTCACATAGCACTCCAAGGCAGCCGATGCAATTACCTCGATGAAGTGGACGCTAGAGCAAGTAGGACTGGCAGGCACACGCGATAACGCTAACGGTTGCCAGGTTGGGGAAGTCAACCAGGTACATCTGCTAATGCCGTTGGCTTAGCGACCTTTGTAATTCGCAGAAAATTGCTTACCCCTCCCCCTTCGCTTTTCCTATAAGCGAAAGGCAGTAGTGCCCCCTAAGAGGAGGCGGCCGCTGGCCGCCTCCTCTTAGGTTCACACCCCAACCGGGTTAGCCTTCTCCGGATCGATCCTGTACTGCTTGATCGCCCGAGCCACATCCTTCCCGGTCATCTTGCCGTCCTTGGCCAGCGCGGCGATGGCGGCATGCGCGATGTAGTACCGATCCACCTCGAAGAACCGGCGCAGGTTGGCGCGGGTATCCGAACGGCCGAAACCGTCCGTACCCAGCACGGTGTACGACATCGGCACGAACCCGCGGATCTGGTCGGCGAACACGCGCACGTAGTCGGTGGCGGCGATGGCCGGGCCCTGGCGGCCTTCGAGCTGCTCGGTGACGTAGGCCTTGCGCGGGGCCTTGGCCTCCGGGTGCATGCGGTTCCAGCGCTCGGCGTCGAAGCCGTCCTTGCGCAGCTCGTTGAAGCTGGTGCAGCTCCAGATGTCGGCGGTGACGCCGAAGTCCTTGTCCAGCAGCTCGGCCGCGGCGATGGCCTCGCGCAGGATGGTGCCGCTGCCCAGCAGTTGCACGCGCAGTTCGCCCTTCTTGGGCTTGCCGGCATCGTGCAGCAGGTACATGCCCTTGATGATGCCTTCCTCCGCGCCGGCCGGCATCTCCGGGTGGGCGTAGTTCTCGTTCATCAGGGTGAGGTAGTAATACTCGTCGATCTGGTCCTGCATCATCGACTTCATGCCGTGCTGCAGGATCACCGTCACCTCGTAGCCGAAGGTGGGATCAAAGCTGCGGCAGTTGGGGATGGCGCCGGCCAGCAGGTGGCTGTGGCCGTCCTCGTGCTGCAGGCCCTCGCCGTTGAGCGTGGTGCGGCCGGCGGTGCCGCCGAGCAGGAAGCCGCGGGTGCGCATGTCCGCCGCCTGCCAGGCGATGTCGCCCACGCGCTGGAAGCCGAACATGGAGTAGTAGATGTAGAACGGCAGCATCGGCACGTCGCTGACCGAGTAGCTGGTGCCGGCGGCCAGCCACGAGGAGATCGCGCCGGGCTCGCTGATGCCCTGCTGCAGCACCTGGCCGCTCTCGTCCTCGCGGTAGAACATCAGCTGGTCGGCGTCGACCGGCTTGTACTTCTGCCCGAACGGGGCGTAGATGCCGATCTGGCGGAACAGGCCTTCCATGCCGAAGGTGCGCGCCTCGTCGGCGACGATCGGCACGATGCGCGGGCCCAGCTCCTTGTCGCGCAGGGTGATGTTGAGCGTCTGCACGAAGGCCATGGTGGTGGAGTAGGTGCGCTCGCCGCTGGCCTTGAGCAGACGCTCGTACTTGTCCAGGCCGGGCACGACGAAGGACTTGCTGGCCTTGGGGCGGCGCGACGGCAGGTAGCCGCCGAGCGCGGCGCGGCGCTCCTTGATGTACTGGACCTCTTCCGAATCCTCGCCCGGGTGGTAGAACGGGATCTGCTCGGCCTCTTCCAGCTGCTTGTCGCTGACCGGGATGTTGAAGCGGTCGCGGAAATGCTTGACCGAAGCGTCGTCGAGCTTCTTGGTCTGGTGGGTGGGGTTGAGCGACTCGCCGGCCGAGCCCATGCCGTAGCCCTTGACGGTCTTGGCCAGGATCACGGTGGGCATGCCCTTGGTGTTCACCGCCTGGTGGTAGGCGGCGTAGACCTTGTGCGGGTCGTGGCCGCCGCGGTTCAGGCGCCAGATGTCGTCGTCGGACAGGCTGGCGACCATCTCACGGGTCTGCGGGTACTTGCCGAAGAAATGCTCGCGCGTGTAGGCGCCACCGAAGGCCTTGCAGTTCTGGTACTCGCCGTCGACGGTCTCCATCATCAGCTTGCGCAGCACGCCGTCGGTGTCGCGGGCCAGGAGCGGATCCCAGTACGAGCCCCACAGCAGCTTGATGACGTTCCAGCCGCCGCCGCGGAACACGCCTTCCAGCTCCTGGATGATCTTGCCGTTGCCGCGCACCGGGCCGTCCAGGCGCTGCAGGTTGCAGTTGACCACGAACACCAGGTTGTCCAGGCCCTCGCGCCCGGCCAGGGCGATGGCGCCCAGGGTCTCGGGCTCGTCGGACTCGCCGTCGCCGATGAAGCACCAGACCTTGCGGTCGGACGGCTCGATCAGGCCGCGGTGCTCCAGGTACTTCATGAACTGCGCCTGGTAGATGGCGCTGAGCGGGCCCAGGCCCATCGACACGGTGGGGGTCTGCCAGAACTCGGGCATCAGCCACGGGTGCGGGTAGGAGGAGATGCCCTTGCCGTCCACTTCCATGCGGAAGTTGTCCAGCTGGCTCTCGCTGATGCGCCCTTCGAGGAAGGCGCGGGCGTAGATGCCGGGGGCGCTGTGGCCCTGGATGTAGAGCAGGTCGCCGGGATGGTTCTCGCTGGGGGCGCGCCAGAAGTGGTTGAAGCCGACGTCGTACAGGGTGGCGCTGGAGGCGAAGCTGGCGATGTGGCCGCCGAGGTCGCCGGGCTTGCGGTTGGCGCGCACCACGGTGGCCATGGCGTTCCAGCGGATGATCGAGCGGATCTTCCACTCGATGGCCGAGTCGCCGGGGCTCTTGGCCTCGTGCTGCGGGCCGATGGTGTTGACGTACTCGGTGGTCGGCGAGAACGGCAGGTAGGCGCCGTTGCGGCGGGTCAGCTCGACCATGCCCTCCAGCAGCTGGTGCGCGCGCTCGGCGCCCTCGGCGTCGATGACGGCCTTGAGCGATTCGATCCACTCCTGCGTCTCGACGGGGTTCGGATCGTTGTTGAGAACATCGGTCAACCAGTTCATAGCGCTCCCAGTTAGGCCGCGCTGCCGCGCGATCCACAGTGTCTTCGTGAAGCCTGCAAGTGTATCGCAACCGTTTCCATACTCGTCCCGCTACGCAGGCGTATGGAGGGCCGGGTTTGCCCTGGGGCCCGTTCACGATCCCAGGAGGGGCACGGCCCATGCTGGTCGGCGCTGTGGCCCGGGGATGACTGGCGGGGCGAGCCTTTTGTAGGAGCGACTTCAGTCGCGATGGGGCTCTACCGGTAAGGCCTCATCGCGACTGAAGTCGCTCCTACGGGGATCGTGGACGGGTTCTGATGGCCGGGATTGGTCCGACCAGAGGAGGGGCATGCCGGGTGGCGGGCCGGGGGGCGCCGTATGGGGACAACGGGGAGGGGATTGCCGGGTTCGGCGGCGAAAGGCACCCCTCCCCAGCCCTCCCCTTCGCCTTCGGCGAAAGGGAGGGGGCCTGGGTTCCCTCCCTTGCTGAGGGGGCCAGGGCTTCCTTCCCTTGCTGAGGGGGCCTGGGCTTCCTTCCCTTGCTGAGGGGGCCTGGGCTCCCTTCCCTTGCGATGGAGGGGCGCCTTGGCCAGTCCTCTTGCGATGGAGGGGCGCCTTGGCCAGTCCTCTTGCGATGGAGGGGCGCCTTGGCCAGTCCTCTTGCGATGGAGGGGCGCCTTGGCCCCTCCTCTTGCGATGGAGCGGAACCTTGGCCCCTCCTCTTGGGAGGGAGTCTGGCCCCTCCCCTTGCGAAGCAGGGGGAGGCTGGGAGGGGGTTGGCGCCGGCCGGGCGGACGTCCGCCGCTGCGCCGATGGCCACTGGCGCCGCGAGAACAGGGTTCAGATACCGCCGCTACTCGGCAGCGGCGCGGGGACGTTGAGCATGCCGCCGGCGGCGACGTAGGCGGCCAGGGCCTTGCCCTGGCTGAGCAGGTGGCGGTTCATGGTGCGCTCGGCGCCCTCGGCGTCGCGGCGGCGCACGCAGTCCATCAATTCGCGGTGCTCGGCCAGCGACTGCGCCATGCGCCCGGGCGTGAGCAGCTGGCGGCCGCGGTGCATCTTGAGGATGCGGTGCAGGTCGTGGGTGACGCGGATCAGCCAGGGGTTGCCGGCGCAGTCCTGCACGGTCTCGTGGATGAGGTAGTTGCAGCGGTAGTACTCGGCCAGGTCGCCGGCACCGGCGGCGGCCTCCATCGACTCGTGCAGCCGCTCCAGCCGCGCCACGCCGGCGTCGTCGATGCGGCGCACCGCCTCGTAGGCGCAGCGGCCTTCCAGCATCGCCATCACCGGGAACAACTGGTTGAGGTCCTCCAGCGACAGCCGCGTGACCCGGCTGCCGCGCCCGGCGTCGATCTGCACCAGCCCCTCGGCGGCGAGCAGCTTCAGGCTCTCGCGCAGCGGGGTGCGGCTGATGCCCAGTTCCTCGGCCAGCGCCGGCTCGTCGATCCACTCGCCCGGCGGCAGTTCGTAGTCGTAGATCTTCTGCCGCAGCCGCGCGGCCACTTCCTCGTAGAGCGGCACGCGCTTGCGGGTCGGACGCGGATCGGCGGCGGAGACCAGGGACATGGGCGTCATTCTACTTCGCGTGCCGTCACGCTCCCGTGGAGCAGGGCCGTCCAGGCCCTGCCCGGTGCCGGGCGCGCCGCTGCGCGGCCGGCTCACATCCAGCCCGGCACCACGAACAGCAGCCACGCCAGCAGCGGCCCCAGCGCCACCACCAGCCCGCTGTAGACCAGGAACCGGCGGAACAGCTTCTCGCGCTCGTCCTTGGCGGCCGAGGCCACCACCAGCGCGCCGTTGGTGGAGAACGGGCTGACGTCGACCACGGTGGAGGAGATCGCCAGCGCGCAGATCACCCCGGCCGCGCCGAGGTGGCCCTGCATCAGGAACGGCACCGCCAGCGGGATGGTGGCGCCGAGCACCGCTGCCGAGGAGGCGAACGCGGAGACGATGCCGCCGACGTAGCACACCAGCAGCGCGCCCAGCAGCGGGATGCCGATCCCCGACACGCCGTGGCCGATGTAGTCCACCGCGCCGGCCTGCTGCAGCACCGCGATGTAGGTGACCACGCCGCTGATCAGCAGCACCGTGGACCAGCTGATGCCGTCCACCGCGCCCTTCTGCGCGTTGGGCGAGATCAGCGCCAGTGCCACCGCCACTGTGATCGACACCAACCCGACGTTGAGGTCGTAGACCAGCGCCGCCACGCCCAGGCCGAGCAGGCCGACCAGGGTGATGAAGCGGTCGCGGTTGAGCCGCACCGCCTCCAGCGCCACCGGGTCGGTGGACGAGGTGCCGCCGCCGGCCGCCAGCAGCGCGCCGTGGCCCTCGATCGCGAACTGCCGCGAGGAGGCCTGCGTGCCCTCCACCTCCGCCGTCGCCAGCACGCCCTGCCGGCGCAGCAGCTGCAGCCCGCCGAACGCCAGGAAGCAGATCACCGCCATCAGCAGGTTGAAGCCCAGGCTGGTGAGGAACACCGCCATCTCGCTCACGTCCAGGCCGGCCTTGGCCACCACCTGGTTGGTGATGCCGCCGTAGACGCTGATCGGCGAGAAGCCGCCGCCCTGCGCGCCGTGGATCACCAGCAGGCCCATCATCAGCGGGTTGATCCGGTACTGCTTGGCGAAGCGCAGCGCCACCGGGCCGATGATCGCCACCGCCGCCGGGCTGAGCGCGCCGAAGGCGGTCAGCACCGCGGTGACGACGAACATCACCCAGGGGATGGCGACGATGTGCCCGCGCACCGCGCGCACCGCCCAGTGCACCAGCAGGTCGATGGTGCCGTTCTTCTGCGCGATGGCGAACAGGTAGGTGATGCCGACCAGGGTCAGGAACAGGTCGCCGGGGAACCCGGCCAGGACCTCCTTGCCGCCCATGCCGACCCAGACGCCGCCGACGATGAAGGCCAGCGCGAATGCCACCGCGCCCATGTTGATGGGCAGTGCGGTGGCGACGATGAACATGATCACCAGGCCGATGATCGTTGCGATTTGTGGACTCATGCGCCCTCCCGAGACACCTGATTCACGTACAGCGTCGAATGGCGGCCCGCCATTCCGGGGTTGTTGCACGTCTTGCGGTACCTGCTTGGCGTCGAGTGCCGGTGCTCGAAGCCCCTCTCCCACCGGGAGAGGGGTTGGGGTGAGGGTACGAGGCGAAGCCCTCGCGATGCCTAGCTGCACGAGGCTTCCGTACCCTCATCCGCCCCTTCGGGGCACCTTCTCCCGACGGGAGAAGGGACACTGGCACTCGACACCGATCGGGTGCCGGTAAAGCTCCATAGCCGCTCCCACATCGCTCCTGCGAAAACCGGAAAGAACCGCTGCTACTACTGCGCGCGGGCGCAAGCACCCGCGACCCATTCCGCGACGCCCTCCAGCGTCTGGAAATCCTCCACCGCGCGTGCCTCGCAGCCGGGGAAGCCGTCGCGCGTCATCCGCGCCAGCGCCCCGCCCGGGCCCAGTTCCAGGAACACGCGCGCACCGCGCTCCACCGCCTGGGCAAGCACGTGGTGCCAGCGCACGGTGTGGGCGATCTGCGCGGCGAGCGTGGCGACCACGCGTGCGCCCGTCGCCACCGGCAGGCCATCGACGCCCGCCAGCACCGGCGTGGCCGGCGCGCGTACCGCGGCGGCCTGCAGGCGCTCGGCGAAGGCATGCGCGGCCGCCCTCAGCCAGGGGGTGTGCGCCGGCACGGAGACCGGCAGCGGCACCGCGCGCGCGCCGCGCGCCGTGGCGGCCTCGGCCAGCGCACGCAGTGCCGCGGACGGCCCGCCGAGCACGTAGTGGTCCTCGCCGTTGACGATCGCCACTGCCGCGCCATGGCGGTCGCACAGCTGGCCAATCGCCATGGCGCGCAGGCCGGTGACGGCGAGCAGGCCGGCATCGGCCGGGCTGGCCTCGTCCATCAGCCGCGCGCGCTCGACGGCCAGCGCCAGGCAGGTGGCGTCATCGAAGCTGCCGGCCAGCGCGTGCGCGGCCAGTTCGCCGACGCTGTAGCCGAGCGCCAGCCGCGGCGCCGGAAGACGCGGTTCGAGCGCCCGCCAGTGCGCCAGCGCCCCGGCGCAGACCAGCGGCTGCGCGCAGCGGTTGTGATAGCGGTCGGCATGCGCGGCCAGCTCCTGCACGTCGCGGCCGAGCGCGTCGCTGGCGGCGGCGAGCACCGGCGCGGCGCGCGGGTGGTCCTGCACGCGCGCGAACATCGCCGCATGCTGGCCGCCCTGCCCCGGACACAGCAGCGCCAGGCTCACGCGATGCGCTCCTGGCAATGCAGGAACCAGGCGCAGGCCAGCAGGTCGGCGCTGCCGCCGGGGCTGAGCCGGCGCGCGACGAAAGCCTCGCCGATGCGCGCCAGCCGCGCCTTCCAGTCCGGCCGGTATGCGCCGCCGCCGGCGAGGAATGCGCGCGCCAGCCGCTGCGCGCTGCGCAGGCCGGTCCCGCCGCCGCGATGCAGCAGGTTGAGGTCGTCGACCTCGGCGACCAGGCACATCAGCGTCTGCGCCAGCGCCGCCTCGCGCGCGAGCCCGGCGGCCAGTGCCCGGCGCAGGGCCGGCAGCGCGACCGCGCGCAGCAATGGGTAGCCGTCCGCGGCCTGCTCGCGCACGCCCGCCACGCCATGGCGCACGCGCATGCGCTGGCCATGGCTGTGCGGGTCCAGCGGCGCGGCGAGCAGGGCCTCGCGCCATTCGCGCACCGCCATGCACACCGCTTCGGCGTCGGGCGCGCGGCCGTCGCGACGGTAAAGGCGCGCGGCCTGCGCGGCGAGCAGGCCGAGGCTGAAGATCGCGCCGCGATGGGTGTTGATGCCGGCGGTGGCGCGCAGCATGCCGGCCTCGGCGGCGATGCCGAGCCGGCGCAGGGTGTCGAACGCCGCCTCGCGAGCGCCGGCCTCGGCGATGGCGACGAAGTAGCCGCGCAGCGCGAACAGGCTGCGCATGAAGGTGGACGCGTCCATGTCGGCGTGGCTGCCGTTGTCGAACGGGGTGACCAATCCCGGCTTGGGAGCGCAGGCCAGTTCGGCGTGCAGGCTGGCGACGGCGAGGCGGCCGAGGCGATGGGCCAGCGGCGAGGCCGGGAGCGGGGGCCGCAACGCAGGAGTGCCGCCTGGAACGATGGACCGGGAAGATGCGGCGCGCATGCGACCGGCATCCCTCGCTTCGACGGCTTTTCGCCGTCCTGTAGGAGCGACTTCAGTCGCGATGGGGCTTTCCCGGTAGAGCCTCATCGCGACTGAAGTCGCTCCTACGGGGATCAAGGCGTCGGACGGGGTGATTGGCCCCGGCTTGGGCGCGCAGGCCAGTTCGGCGTGCAGGCTGGCGACGGCGAGACGGCCGAGGCGATGGGCCAGCGGCGAGGCGGGGATGGGGAGGGCAGTGGGAAGTTGCGATTGGATCCGCAAGTCGCTGCGATAGCCGTCGGCGGATGTACTCAGCGAAGTTTCGCCAAGAGCACCCTCATCCGCCCTACGGGCACCTTCTCCCGCAAGCGGGAGAAGGGATTGGCTTTCCCGCGGTTGTGCGCGCAATCCGTGGCAACTCCCTTCTCCCGCTTGCGGGACTGGGCACCCTCGCGGTGGAAGGTGGCGCGAAGCGCCGGATGAGGGCCGCTTTTCCGCGTTCATGCCGTGCTCCACAACGAAAACAGCGCCGCACGCGGCAGCAGGCGGCAACCACCTTGCGACTTCGCCAGTACCTGGCGCGCGTCGCCGGCGTACTCTCGCCAGCTCACCGCGAGGTCGCCGGGCAGCAGCAGTTCGCCGTCGGCGCGCAGGCCGTGGCGACGCTCCCATTCGCGCAGCAGCGCGGCGATGGCGTCGGCCTGCGCGGGCCCTTCCACCTGCCACAGCAGGTCGAGGTCGGAGCCGTCGCGCACGTAGGCCAGGCCGGTGATCGCCTGCCAGGCGAAGCTGCCGAACACGCGCGGCGCCAATGCAGCTGCCTGCGTGGCACGCACCAGTTCGTGCAGCGCCGGCCGGGCGGCTTCCGGCGCGTTGTCGATCACCTCACCCAGTGGCAACGGCTCCGCTTCGCGGCACACGTGCGCCACCGGTGCCAGCAGCGACAACCGCTGCTTGTGCTCGGCCGGCGGCAGCGGCACGCCCAGCCGCAGCATGCCTTCGGGCTCGCTGCCGTCGCGACGCGCGACCACGGCCGGATGGCCGGAGGCGAACCACGCCTGCAACCGCGGCTGCGCACCGGGCGTCAGCGCCTGCCAGCGTGCGTCCCCGCGCAACCAGACCAGGGCGTGGCGGGCGGCCATCTCAGCGCTCGCCCGCGGCCACGGCGGCGGCGACATCGCGCGCCAGGGTGCGGCCGCCGCGTTCGGCGCCGAGCGCGCGCCGCTGGTCGCCATCGACGGGGGCGGCCAGCGCGGCCAGCAGTGCGGCGGCCAGGTCGCCCTCCCATACCGACTCCACCGCGCCCATCCGCACGTAGTTCTCAACGCCGGGCGCGAACACCGGCGAGCTCTCGCTCAGTGCCTGCAGCTTCTCCAGCGGCTGCTTGGTCACGCGCGCCATCGCGCGCAGGTCCATCACCCGCACCTGTGCCTCGGGCAGGGCGTGGATATGGTCGGCCATCAGCCCGAACGACAGGAAGCCGCCGCTGACCGACTCGCCGTACACCAGCGTGACCAGCCGCGCGCCGCGGCGGCGCGCCAGCTCCAGCGACTTGGCCAGGTGGGCGAAGTAGCCGTTGATGCCGAGCAGTTCGTCGCGCCGCGACAGGCGCTGGCCGGCGGTGTCGGCCAGCATCACGATCGGCCGCCGCGGGTGCTCGCGCGTGCTCGCCAGCACGGTGGCGGCGAGCGCGAGCGCGTGGTCCACGCCGACTTCCAGCTTGTTGGCGGTACCGATGACCGTGACCTCGCCGGCCGCGGTGGTGGCGGCGCCGGCGAGCACGTCGTCCTCGCGGCGGATCGCGTGCCCGAGCGGGAACAGGCGGTCGAGCAGCGGCGTCAGTTCCATGGGGCGCTCCGGTCGGCGGTGGCGGCGAGGAAGGCCTCGGTGTCGAGCAGCGGCAGCCGCTCGGGTTCGGCGATGCCCTGGCGGCGCCAGATCTCCAGGCCGTCGCGGCACTCGCCGTAGCCGGCGATGCGGCGCGACAGCCGCGCGTGCTCGTGCTCCAGAGCGGCCAGCAGGTCATCGCCCTGCTGCAGGGTCTCGAGCACGGACACCGCGGCGTCGGCGAAGGCGCCGATGCGGTCGGCCACCAGCGCGTCGGCCTCGCCCAGCAGGTAGCGGTGCTTGCCGCCGGTGACGCGCCAGACCAGGGCGCGGTCGCGCGAGTCGAACTCCTCCACGCCGCGCACGGTCTCGATCACCTCCGGCCCCGAAAGCGACAGCCGTCCCTCCTCGGACATGATCACCGCGCTGCAGCAGCGCGCGACGATGCCCATGCCGCCGAAGGCGCCGTTGCCGCTGCCGATCAGCGCCAGCACCGGCACCCCGGCGGCGCGCGCGGACAGGGTGGCGCGCATGATCTCGGAGATGGCGACCAGGCCGGCGTTGGCCTCGTGCAGGCGCACGCCGCCGGTGTCGAGCAGCAGCAGCACGGCATCGGGCACGGTGGCGGCGGCGCGTTCGAGCAGGCCGGTGAGCTTGGCGCCATGCACCTCGCCGACGCCGCCGCCCATGAACGGGCCCTGCTGCGCGGCGACCAGCACCGGCCGGCCGCGCAGGCGGCCCTCGCCGACCACGATGCCGTCGTCGAAGGCGCCGGGCTGGTCGAGCTGGGCCAGGTGCGGGCTGGCCAGGCGCCGGCGCGGGCCGACGAACTCGGCGAAGCTGCCGGCATCGAGCAGCCCGGCGATGCGCTCGCGCGCGTCGGCCTCGTAGAAGCTGCGTGCGTCGGCGGCGATCGTGCTCATGCGCGTCCCCTGCAGCGATCGGCCGCTACCGTAGGAGCGACTTCAGTCGCGAAAAGCTTTCCCATTTGAATCCGCGCACATGGATGCGCGGGCGCTCGCAGAAGGACCTGCATGGACGCCCCATCGCGACTGAAGTCGCTCCTACGGGGGGCGCGGCGAGGGTGGGCGCAGAAGCCATGAGGGCGCGCGGTCTTCATGCCCCGCCCTCCCGCAGCGCTTCCAGTGCCTGGTCCAGGCGCAGGCCGACCACCGCCGGGGTGGCGCCGACGTCGTTGATCGAGATGCGCACGTCGCGCAGCGGATGGCGCGCGGCGAAGTCGTCCAGCACCGCCTGCCAGATCTCGCCGAAGCCGCGCGCTGCGGTGACGATCTCGATCTCCATCGCGCCGTCCAGCGGCACGCGCTCGACCAGCACCTCGAGGTTGCCGGAGGCGACCACGCCGACCAGCGCATGGTCGTGGCGTGCCTGCACGGGGTCGCGGCCATCGAAGCGGTAGCGCAGGGTTTCCATCTCGCACCTCACCAGTTGCGGAAGCGTTTGGGCGGGTCGTACAGGCCGCCCGACCAGCGCACCAGGTCCTTGACCGTGCGCGCGGCGAGCAGGTCGCGGGTGGCGTCGCGGGTGCGGATGCCCAGGTCTTCCGGGCGCCGGATCACGCCGCGGTCGCGCAGGTTCTCGACCATGGCGCGGTCGCGGCCGAGGCCGACCGCGGTATAGCCGGCGACGCCGCGGATGGCCTGCTCGCGCTCGGCCGGGCTCCGGCACAGCAGCAGGTTGGCGATGCCCTCCTCGGTCAGCACGTGGCTGACGTCGTCGCCGTAGATCATCACCGGCGGCAGCGGCAGGTCGGCGCGCTCGGCCAGTTCCCAGGCATCGAGCCGGTCGACGAACGCCGGCGCCATGTGCTCGCGGAAGGTCTCCACCATCTGCACCACCAGCTTGCGCCCGCGCGGCATCTCGCCCGGACGCGCGGCCTCGCGGCCGGCCTTGAGCCAGGCCTCGCTGGCGTGGCGGCGGCCGCGCGCGTCCGAGCCCATGTTGGGCGCGCCGCCGAAGCCGGCGATGCGGTCGAGGGTGGCGGTGGAGCTGTTGCCCTGCAGGTCGATCTGCAGGGTGGAGCCGATGAACATGTCGCAGGCGTACAGCCCGGCGGTCTGCGACAGCGCGCGGTTGGAGCGCATCGAGCCGTCGGCGCCGGTGAAGAACACGTCGCCGCGCGCGGCGATGTAGGCCTCCATCCCCAGCTCCGAGCCGAACGAATGCACCGACCGCACGAAGCCGGACTCGATCGCCGGGATCAGCGCCGGGTGCGGGTTGAGCGCCCAGTGGCTGCAGATCCGGCCCTTCAGCCCCAGCGACTCGGCATAGGTCGGCAGCAGCAGCTCGATCGCCGCGGTGTCGAAGCCGATGCCGTGGTTGAGCCGCTGCACGCCGTACTCGGCGTAGATGCCCTTGATCGCCATCATCGCCATCAGCACCTGGATCTCGGAGATCTGCGCCGGGTCGCGGGTGAACAGCGGCTCGATGTGGTGGGGCCGCGGCGCATGGGTAACGAAGTCCACCCAGTCGGCGGGGATGTCCACCCGCGGCAGGGTGTCGACGATCTCGTTGACCTGGGCGATGACGATGCCGCTCCTGAACGCGGTCGCCTCCACGATCACCGGGGTGTCCTCGGTGTTCGGGCCGGTGTAGAGGTTGCCGTCGCGGTCGGCGGCCTGCGCGGCGATCAGCGCCACCTGCGGGGTGAGGTCGATGAAGTAGCGGCCGAACAGTTCCAGGTAGGTGTGGATGGCGCCGATCTCGATCTGCCCGGCGGCCACCAGCCCGGCCAGGCGCGCGCCCTGCGGGCCGGAGAAGGAGAAGTCCAGGCGCCGGGCGATGCCGCGCTCGAACACGTCCAGGTGCGCCGGCAGCGACAGCACCGACTGCACCATGTGCAGGTCGTGCACGCGCGCCGGATCGACATCGGTCAGGCACTGGGCGAGGAAGTCGGCCTGCTTCTGGTTGTTGCCCTCCAGGCAGACGCGGTCGCCCGGCTCGATCACCGCCTCCAGCAGCGCGACCATGTCCGCGGACGGCACCACGCGCCCGCGCGGTGCCAGCACGGCCGCGCGCTGCAGGCGGCGGCGGCGGTCCTCGGCCATGCGGTCCCAGTCTCGATTCATGCGCGCTCCGGTCTCGGGGCCCCTGCCGGGCCATGTAATCTCGATCTAATTACAAAGTAATTATGAAAACCGGCAATGTCCCGCCGCGGCGCACCATGGCCGCCGGCGGCGATGCGATCCTCGTTCGCAGCGGATTGCACCGAGGCCGGTTCCGATATATCTTTTCGCCGATTCGATATATCGGAAACGATGATGAAACCGTCCTTCTCCCGCCGTCACGACACCGGATCGCCGGATGAGCGGCACGCCGGCGCGCGCGGTACGAGCCAGGGCCGCCATCCCGGCCGCCGGCTCGGCCATGGCGACCTGCGCCAGCTGCTGCTGGTGCTGATCGAGCAGCAGCCGCGCCACGGCTACGAGCTGATCCGCCTGATCGGCGACATGTTCCATGGCCTGTACGTCCCCAGCGCCGGCGCGGTCTACCCGGTGCTGGCGCAGCTGCAGGAACATGGCCTGGTGCTGACCGAGGACGAGGGCGGCCGCAAGCGCCACGCGCTGACCGCCGAAGGCCGCGCCTTCATGCAGGCCCATCGCGACCAGGTGGAAGCCACCCTGGCGCGTACCACCCGCAGTGCGCGAAGCTTGGCCCGGGCCAACCTGCCGCAGCCGGTGCGCGAGGCGCTGGAACGCATCAAGCGCGCGCTGGGCGAGCGCCTCGGTCGCTGGGACGACGCCGAGGCCGCGCGCGTGGCCGCGCTGCTGGATGCCGCCGCGGACACCATGGAACAAGGCGATCGCGCATGAAGCGCGACGGCCCGCGGCCGCTCGCCGGTGCGGGCCCGTGCATCGCCCCGCCCGGTTCCCGCCCTCCCCTTTGTTCCCGCATTCCAACTACAGGACATCCCCATGTCGCTGCATGAAAACCTCAAGCTCCGCCACGCCGTCCGCTTCCGCCAGCTGCAGGTGCTGCGCACCGAGACGCTGACCCCGCACATGCGCCGCATCGTGGTCGGCGGCGAGGAACTGGACGGCTTCCACAGCGCCGCGCCGGACGATCACGTCAAGCTGTTCTTCCCCAATGCGGAAGGCCGCATCGTCACCCCGGAAATGGGCCCGGACGGTCCGCGCTACCCGCAGGGCGTGCAGCCCTCGCCGGCGCGCGACTACACCCCGCGCGTCCACGATGCCGAACGCAGCGAGCTGACGCTGGACTTCGTGCTGCACGGCGACGGCGTCGCCTCGGCCTGGGCCGCGGCGGCGCAGCCGGGCGACACGCTGGTGGTGGGCGGCCCGCGCGCCTCGTTCGTGGTGGCCGACGACTACGACACGCTGGCGATGTTCGGCGACGAGACCGCGCTGCCGGCCATCGCCCGCTGGCTGGAGGAACTGGATCCCATGGTGCAGGCGCGGGCGTTCATCGAGATCGCCGATGCCGGCGAGCGGCAGCCGCTGCCGCCGGCCCCCGGCGTCGAGGTCACCTGGCTCGAGCGCAACGGCACCGACGCGGCCACCAGCACGCTGCTCGAGGACGCGCTGCGCGACTTCGCCGCGCCGCTCGGCGAGACGTTCTACTGGATCGCCTGCGAATCGCGCCGCGCACGGACGCTGCGCAAGCTGCTGGAGGAACGGCCCGAGGTGGATTCCGATTCGATCCGCGCCACCGGCTACTGGAAGGCCGGGCCGGAGGGCTGAGGCCGCACGCGCGCGTCGGCCGCGAGCGGCCGATGCGCGGGGGCCGCGGGGACCGGCGACGACGCGGCTACTCTCCCTCCGGCGTCCCCGCCGAAGCCGGCCCGGTCGCATCCAGGTAGGTGGTGCTCCAGGGGCCGATCGCGGTACCGATGATCGTGGTGTCCTCCGCCGCGCCGTCGTAGTGGACCGCGCCCGCCGGCACCACCAGGTAGCTGCCGGCCGGATACGCCTGTGCCGCGTCCCGGTCCGCGCTCGCTCCGTAGCCGATCCGCAGCACGCCGCGCACGACGAAGATCCGCGCCGTGGCCGAGTGGAAATGCGGCGCGTCCCAGCTGCCGGCGGGAATGAAGAAGGCATACGAGAAGGGCACGCCGGCACGGTCGCGCACGCCTTCCAGCAGCGTGTAGCGGGTGCCGTCCGGCGCTGCTTCGCCCCACTCGATCGCTGCCGGCGACCATCCTGCCGGCGCTTGCTGCGGAATCGCCGCGGCGGCGGCTGTCGGGATCATCGCCAAGGTGGTGAACGCGCGCAGGTGCATGGGCTGCCTTTCCGTCATCGTGGGAAGGCCAGTGTCGGCAGCCGCAAGAATCCGTGCCGGCCGTTCTCGGACATGGCTGTCGCCGACGCAGAAGGACCGGCCGTGCCGGCAAGGCCCGCGACGCGGCGATGCGGGTCGAGGGCAAAGTGCAGCGCCGGTACTTGCGCGCCGACGCGGCACCGGGCCTGGACGATCGTGACGCGGGCCCACCGCGCGGTGGCGCGCGCGGATACGACGAGGCCCGCCGTAGCGGGCCTCGTCCCATGCGGTCGCCGCCGTGGCGACCCGCCGGCGGTTACTGCGCCGCGGCCGGCGCCTCGGCCGTGGCCTCGGTGGTGATGCGCAGGTTGACCTCGTCGCTGACGTTGGGCGCGTAGGCGCCGACGCCGAAGTCGCTGCGCTTGAGGGTGGCGGTGGCGTCGAAGCCGATCGCCGGCTTCTTGGCCATCGGGTGCTCGCCGCCGCCGTTGAGGGTGACGTCCAGGGTCACCGGCTTGGTGATGTCCTTGATGGTCAGGTCGCCGGTGACGGCCAGCTTGTTGGTGCCGGTGGACTCGACCTTGGTGCTCTTGAAGGTGGCGACCGGGAACTTGGCGGCGTCGAAGAAGTCGGCGCTCTTGAGGTGATCGTCGAACTTGGCGGTGAAGCTGTTCAGGCCCGACAGCGGCAGGGTGACCTCGACGCTGGACTTGCTCACGTCGTCGGCGTCGTACACCAGGGTGCCGTCGACGTTGCCGAAGTGCGCGCTCGGGTGCGAGTAGCCGAAGTGGGTCCACTGCGCGAGCACGTCGGTGTGCGACGGGTCGAGCTTGTAGGTGCCGGACGCGGCCGCGATCGCCTCGGCGGACGCGGCCGGGGCCTGCGCCGGCTCGGCGGCGGCGGATTCGGCGGGCGCCTGCTGGACGGACGGCGCGCCTGCCGGCTCGGCCGGCTGGTCGGCGGTCTTGGAGCAGGCGGCGACGGCGGCGGCCAGGGCGAGGGGAAGCAGCAGCTTGTTGAGTGTGGTCATGGGGTGGACTCCGTGCTTGGAAAGGCGGCGAGGAATGGAAGGATGATGCGGTCGGAACGGACACGGCGGCGGCACGGGGCCGCCCGCGGTCACTCGATGCGCGCGGCTTCGTCGAAGCCCAGGCGCGGCAGGCGCGGGAACAGGCCGGCGGGATCACCGTACCCCAGATTGACCAGGAAATTCGACTTGATCGCGGTACCGGCGAAGAACGCCGCATCGACCTTGGCGTTGTCGAAGCCGGACATCGGGCCGGCATCCAGGCCCAGCGCGCGCGCGGCCAGGATCAGGTAGGCGCCCTGCAGCGTGCCGTTGCGCAGGGCGGCCTCGTGGCGGCCCTCGCGCGGGCCTTCGAACCAGCTGCGGGCGTCGGTGTGCGGGAACAGGTAGGGCAGCTTCTCGTGGAAGTCCTGGTCGAAGGCGACGATGACCGTCACAGGCGCGGCCAGGGTCTTGCCGCGGTTGCCTTCCGACAGCGCCGGCGCCAGCCGCTGCTTGGCCTCGGCCGACTTCACGAACACGAAGCGCGCCGGCGTGGCGTTGGCCGCGGTCGGCCCCCACTTCAGCAGCTCGTACAGCGCACGCAGCTGGCCGTCTTCCACCGGCCGGTCGAGGAACGCGTTCTGGCTGCGCGCGTTGCGGAACAGCTGGTCGAGATCGGCATCGCCGAGCGGTTGGGACATGCGGTGCTCTCCGGGAAGCAAAGGCCGACGGCGTGGCGGGAAAGCCCTTCCGCCACGCCGCGGCGACGAGGACGGCCAGTGTAGAGTGGCGCGCTGGCCACAATACCCGACCGGGCTGAAACGTATTGATGCCGAACATGCAACGATCCGACGCGATTGTCGCCATCAGCGACGGCCGGGCAGGCAATGCGCGGCAGGCACTGGCACTGGCCGAGGCGCTGGCCGAAGGCGCCGCGGTGCGCCACGTGCAGCTGCTGCCGCATGCGCCGTGGCGCTGGCTGGCGCCGCGCCGCTGTCCGGGGACACGATGGGCGTTCGGCCCCGGCTTCGCCGCCCTGCTGGCGGCCCCGCCGGCGATCGCGGTGGGCTGCGGCCGCCAGGCGGCGCTGGCGACGCGGCTGCTGCGCGGGCGCGGCAGCCGTGCGGTGCAGATCCTCGATCCGCGGCTGTCGCCGCGGCATTGGGATGCGCTGGTGGTGCCCGAGCACGATGCCCTGCGCGGCCCCAACGTGCTGACCCTGGTCGGCAGCCTGAACCCGGTGGACGACGCCTGGCTGCAACGCGGGCGCCAGGCGTTCGCCGCGCTCGGCACGCTGCCTTCGCCGCGCATCGCGCTGCTGGTCGGCGGCCCCACCGCACAGGCGCCGTGGGGCGAAGACGACGCCGCGGCCCTGTTCGCCGCTGTCGCCGCACGGCTGCGGCACGATGGCGGCAGCGTGCTCGCCACCACCTCCCGGCGCACCCCGGCGGCGGTATGCGATGCGCTGCGGCGCGCCTTCGCCGATGTCCCCGGCCGGCTCTGGTGCGGCGACGGCGACGGTCCCAACCCGTACCCGGGCCTGCTCGGCTGGGCCGAGCGCATCGTCTGCACCCCGGACTCGGCCAACCTGCTGTCCGAGGCCTGCGCCACGCGGGTACCGGTGCAGGTGGCGCTGCCCGGGTGCGCGCGCGGACGCATGCAGGCGCTGCAGGATCGACTGCTGCAGTCGGGCCGCATCGTGTTGGCCGGCGCGATACCCGCGGCCGCTGAAGCGGCGACGGCAGCACCCCTGCGCGAAACCGCGCGCGTGGCCCGGCAGCTGCGGCCGCTGCTGCGGCCGCTGCTGCTGCCGGCCTGAGGCCGCTGGCCGATCCCGCCCGGCCGCCGGATAATCCCCGCCCCTCGTCCCGCCCCCGCCGCCATGCACCGCAGCGCGCCATCGATCTCCCGCTTCACCCTGCGCTCGCTGCTGCTGGCGGTACTGGCGATGGGCGCGGTGGTGCTGGCCTCGAACGTGCTGGTGCAGTACCCGATCAACGACTGGCTGACCTGGGGCGCCTTCAGCTATCCGGTGGCGTTCCTGGTCAGCAACCTGGTCAACCTGCGCTTCGGCGTGCACGCGGCGCGGCGGGTGGCCTGGTGCGGCTTCGCGCTGGCGGTGCTGCTGTCAGTGTGGGTGGCCACGCCGCGCATCGCGCTGGCCTCGTGCACCGCGTTCATCAGCGCGCAGCTGCTGGACATCGCGGTGTTCGACCGCCTGCGCGCCGGCAACTGGTGGCGCGCGCCGGCGGTGGCCACGCTGTGCAGCGCCACGCTGGACACCACGATCTTCTGGTCGATCGCCTTCGCCGGCTCGGCGCTGCCGTGGGTGAGCTGGGCGCTGGGCGACCTGGGAGTGAAGCTGGCGATGGGCGTGTTCCTGCTGGCGCCGTTCCGCGCGCTGGCGTGGCGCGCGATCTCGATGCGACGCTGAACGCGTCATGGCGGCAGGCTGCCCAAGAGTCTGTCCTCGATCCCCGCAGGAGCGACAGGAGCGGCGTAGGAGCGACTTCAGTCGCGATCAGGCCTTACCGGTAGAGCCTCATCGCGACTGAAGTCGCTCCTACGTCGCTCCTACGGACGGCTATCGTGCTTTTCATTCCCGGGCCACAGCGGCCGCCCCATCCTGGGATCGCGAGCAGGCGCTAAGGCGTCGCCTTCACGTACACCGGGTTGCCGACCAGCGCCAGCCGGTCCTGCGCGTCATGGACGTTGGCGCGCAGCCAGTGGCGGCGGCCGTCGGCCTGCCAGTCGAAGCGCCAGCGGCCCGCCTGCCCCGCGACCGGGCGCGGCTCGATGGCCTGGCCGTCGCCGTCCAGCAGCAGCTCGACGCGGGCATCGGCCAGGCCGTCCACCTCGACCGTGCCCTGGCAGGCGGTGCCATCGCGCGGCGCCAGCTCGGCGCCCATCGGCTGCGGCCCCTGGCCGCAATCGAGGCTGAGCTCCAGCTTGCGATCGCGACTGCCCTGGACGTCGATGAACACGCGGCCGGCGCGGATGCCGTCCAGGATCGCGGCCTGCGACAGCGCCGCCGCATGCACCACGGTGGCCGGATGCCCGACCGGCGTGGTGGCGCCCTCGCCGACCTCGCGGCGGGTGGCGTCGTGGTTGTCGCTGCCGCCGACGCCGGTCACGCGCTGCCCCCGGTCCAGCAGCGCGTGCCAGAACGGGATGCCGGACACCGGCGTGCCGGCATCCTGGCCGTTGACCGCCTCGACCACGGCGATCCGCTCCATCGCCACCGGCCGCTCCGGCGTCCAGCCGCAGCCCATGCAGCGCTCGTCGTTGGGCAGCCGCGGATGGTTGATCGACAGCAGCAGGCCGCGCCGCTGCACCTCGTCCAGCACCGCGTTCCAGTCCTGCAGTGACGCGCTGCCGAGGCGGAAGTCGATCCAGTCCTGCAGCCCGAACACGTTGGCATGGCCCTGGAAGGTGGTCAGTTCCATGCCCGGGATCAGCAGCAGGTCGTCGAAGTAGGGCTGCAGCTCGCGGATCGGCTGCAGGTGCGAGACGGTGTTGTGGTCGGTGAGCGCGACGAAGTCCAGCCCGGCGGCGCCGGCCGCCTGCAGGGTCAGGAACAGCGGGCACGGCACCCGCGTGCCGGAGCGCGAGGCGCAGGACGCGTCGCTGTGGGCGCTGTGCATGTGCAGGTCGCCGCGGTACCAGCCCGGCTGTGCGCGCAGCACCGGCGCCAGCGCCGCCGGCACGGCCTCCGGATGCGCGCGCGGGGTCAGGGTGACGAGCGCGATGTAGTCGGCGCTGCGCCCGGGGCGGATGTTCGGTATGCCCAGCAGCAGCTGCCAGCGCCCGGCCGGCAGCGTGCCGGGCAGGTAGGACGGCGTGGCGTCGCTGGCGGCGACGGTGAACTCGCGCTTGCTGCCGCCGCTCCAGCCGCGGAATCCGTGCGGATCCAGCAGGCCCAGGTCGATGACGGTTTTGTCCTCGCGGCCGCCATGGTCGAACCGCACCGAGAGCCGCGCGGTACCCTGCGGCACGTCGAACGGGACCTGCACGTAGCTGTGCGCGTCGCGGTCATGGATGGTCCCGTGCAGCCGCAGCACGGTGGCACCCGCCGGCACGGCGTCCGCTGCGGCCACCGCGTCCACCGCGACCGCAGCGGATGCCGCCGTTGCCCACGCGGAGGCGGCGACGATCGCGGCCGCCAGCGCATGTCGCCAGACCCGCCAGGGGCCGTGTCCGCTGCGCATGCTCAGAACCGGTACATCAGCGCCAGCCGGTAGGCGCGTCCGAGCAGCGGCCGGGCGATGAAGCTGCTGGCACCGACGTCGGCGTTCTGCAGTTCGCCGGCGCGCGGGTTGCCCTCGGTCAGGCCCAGCGAATTGGTCACGTTGTCGATGTAGCCATACAGCGAGAGGCGGTCGCTGACCTCGTAGCGCGCGCTGAAGTTGAGCACGTCGTAGGACGGCAGCTGCACCGAGTTGGCGGTATCGACGTAGCGCTTGCCCTCCCACTCCCACGACAGCTGCAGGCGCAGCTTCTGCTCGAGCAGGTTCACGCCGGGCACCAGCCGGGTGCTGAGCCTGGGCACGCGGATCAGCTGGTTGTCCACGTAGTCGCGCAGCACCGGCGCGCCGTCCACCAGCTCGGAATACTTCAGGCCCTTGTACCTGGGGTCCTGCCAGGTGGCGGTCAACTGCGCGTCGAACCAGTGGGTCGGATACCAGCCGGCCTCCAGCTCCAGGCCCCAGGTCCTGGTGCCGGCATAGCCCTGCTGGTTGACCGAGACGCCGGTGTCGGGGTCGTAGACGTAGTTGCTGAAGGGAACGTTGTCGAACTTGGTGTAGAACGCGGTGGCGTAGACGTTGAACAACGGGCCGTTGAACTTGTAGCCGACCTCGCCCAGGTCCATCGTCTGGGTGATCGCGTTGCCGCCGTTGGCGGCCCCGCAGGCCTCCAGCGTGGCCAGCGGGCAGTTGCTGTTGCGGGTCAGGTAGCTGCCCAGGCTGGGCAGGCGGAAGGCCGAACTCCAGCGCGCGAACACGCCCTGGCGGTCGTCGAACTGGTAGTTGGCGCCCACCGTCCAGCCGGTCTTGCTGGAACTCTGGTCGTAGCGCACGTACCGGCCCGAGCCGGTCAGCACGCTGGAGGTGGCCAGCGTGCCCAGGTCCACGGTCTGCCGCACCTCGGCCCAGCCGTCGCTGTCGATCTTCTCGTGGCGCAGGCCGGCGTCCAGCCGCAGCGCGTCGCTCACCTGCCACTCGTCGGACAGGTAGAACGCCTGCGTGGTGGACTGGCCGCTGGCGTTCTCCCATTCGTAGCCGTAGCGCCACACGCCGTTGTCGCTGAAGGTGCGCAGCACGTTGCCGGCGGCGTCCACCGCCACCAGGTCGAGCAGGCGCGCCTGGTCCTGCGCGTCCAGCAGCACGGTGGAGGAATAGCGGTCGAAGTCCTCGCTGACGGTTGCGTAGTAATAGCCCAGGGTGACGTCGTGGCTCTGCCCGCCGAACTGGAACTTGCGCATCAGCCGGGTGTCGCTGCCGAACTCGCGCACCGGCATGGTGAGCCCGCGCAGGCCGCCCATGATCATCAGCCCGGTGCCGTTCTGGCTGGCCGGGTCGAATACCTGGCTCGGGCTGGTGATGTAGCGCAGCTGCAGCCCGGTGGCGCCGGGCACGCCGGCCAGCAGCGACTGCTGCTGCTCCAGGAAGGTCGCCGCCGGCGACAGCGCGTTGGGGAACACGCCGTTGCGGGTGGTGTCGGTCTTGCTGAAGCGCAGCGCCTGCGCCAGCTTCCAGTCCGCGCCCAGGTCCAGGTCCAGCTTGATGGTGCCCTGGTCGCGCTTGACGTGGGTGCCGTCGGCATTGTCGAAGTCGTAGAGGCTGCCGTCGCCCGTCTTCATCCTCAGGTAGCGCGTCTCCGGCCCGGCCACGGTGCCGTAGTGCGCGTCGAAGCCCGGCACGCCGACGATGTCGCCGCTGCCGTTGCGGTGCATCGGGATGCCCAGGTACAGCATCACCCGGTCGTCCATGTGCTTGGCGTCGAAGCTGATCCTGCCGCCGTCGAACTCGCGCGCCAGGTTGAAGCGGAACTGGCCGCCGTCGTTGGCGCGGTAGCCGGGATCGCGGATGCCGTCGTCGACCCGGTAGAAGCCGCCCATGCCCAGCTTCCAGCCGTTGCCGAGCGGGGCGCCGTAGTAGACGTCGACGCGGTTCAGGCCGTAGTCGCCGACGGTGTACTTGAAGATGCCGCTGGGCTCGTCGCCGACCTGGCGCGGGATGAAGTTGATCGCACCGGCCGGGGCGTTGGAATAGAACACCGACGACGGACCGCCGCGCACCACCTCGACACGCTCGATGGTCTCGTCCAGGCGGAAGGCCTGGTCGCCGTTGAGATAGCCCAGCGCCGGGTCGTGGACCACCGGCACCCCATCCTCCAGCAGCGTCACCGAGCCGAAGCCGTCGATCGGGATGCCGCGCGCACGCACGTTGCCGGACGCCTCGCCGCCGGTGGATTCGACCCAGAAGCCGGGGACCGACTTCACCGCCTCGGTCACGCTGGTGGGCGCCTGCAGGCGCAGCGCCTCCTCCTCGATGTTGGTGACCGAATAGCTGGTCTCCGCCTTGGTGCGGGAGTCCACGCCGGAGCGGCCGGTGACGATGACCGCGTCCAGGTCCTTGGCGGCGATGGCGTCGGGATCGGGCGGGACCTGCTGGGCGATGGCCGGCGATGCCGGCACGGCGGACAGGCCGAGCAGGCAGGCCAGGTGCACGGCCGCGGCCGACGTGGTGGAGCGAGCGGACATGCGATCGGGTCCCCGGGACGAAATGCAGCACGGGCATGTTGAAGCGGCCACGTTGCAACATGACGACATCCGGCCGCCAACCTTCGGCATCGGTCCACCACCCAGCTCGCGCCAGCGCGGGCGTGCCGGCGCAGCTGCGGCCGCAGCTGCGGTTCAGCCCGCCGGCAGCACCGCAGGCAGGCCGGCGCCGGCCCAGGCCGCGCGCACCGCGGCACGGGACGCCGCCACCCGCGCGTTCTCCACGACGATGCGCGGGCGCCGGTCCAGGGTGCAGTCCAGGCCTTCCTCCAGCAGCACCGCATGCGCCTGCAGCAGTGCGGCGGCGGTGGCCGGGTCGAAGCGGCCGGCGTCGCGCAGCGCGGCGATCAGTCCCGGCGTGTCGCGCAGCGCCAGCAGCGCGGGCGGCTGCCCGTGCGCGTCCAGCACCCGGTACTGCAGCAGGAATTCCAGGTCGACCAGGCCGCCCTCGCCCTGCTTGAGGTCGAAGCGCGCGCCTTCGCTGCGGTCCAGTTCGGCACGCATGCGCGCGCGCATCCTGGCCACGTCCGCGCGCAGCGTCTGCGGGTCGCGCGGATGTGCCAGCGTCTGCGCGCGGATGGCATCGAAGCGCGCCATCAGCGCGGCATCGCCGGCCACCGCGCGGGCGCGCACCAGCGCCTGGTGCTCCCAGGTCCAGGCGCGCTCGCGCTGGTACTCGCCATAGCTGGCCAGCGAGGACACCAGCGCGCCCTTGCCGCCGTCCGGGCGCAGACGCACGTCGGTGTCGTACAGGCGGCCGGCGCCGGTGACGGTGGCCAGCAGGGCGATGATCTTCTGCGCCAGCCGCGCGAACCAGCGACCCGGCTCCAGCGGGCGCGGGCCGTCGGAAGCCTCCGCGCCGGGCGCATGGTCGTACAGGAACACCAGGTCCAGGTCCGAGCCGAAGCCCAGTTCGCAGCCGCCCAGGCTGCCGTAGCCGATCACCGCGAACGCCCCGCCCGGCACCTGCCCGTGCATCGCCTGCATCTCGTCGCGGGCGATGCGCAGCACGGTGCGCACCACCGCCTGCGCCAGCTGCGCCAGCTGGTGCGCGCTGGCCGCCGCGTCCTGGCGCCGGTCCAGCGTGGCCAGGGCGATGCGGAAGCTCAGCGCCAGCCGCACCTCGTTGAGCGCGCGCAGCGCCGCTTCCGGGTCGTCGATGGCCAGCGCGGCATCGCAGGCGCCGCGCATCGCCGCAGCATCCGGCAGCGGGCCGGCGATGCGGGTGTCGAGCAGTTCGTCCAGCAGCAGCGGGTAGGCGGCCAGCCGTTCGGCCAGCAGCGCGCTGCGCGCGAACACGTCCACCAGCCGCTGCAGCGCGCTGGGCTGCTCGTCGAGCAGGGCCAGGTAGGAGCTGCGGCGCTGGATCGCCTGCAGCAGGCCGAGCACGCGGCGCAGCGCGGCGTCGGGCTGCGGCGAGGCCGAGGCCGCCTGCAGCAGCGCCGGAAGCACCCGGTCCAGCCGCGCACGCGCCGCATCGGACAGGCTGGCCACGCCGTTGGAACGGGCGAAGTCGCGCAGCGCCTGGTCGGCCTCGGCGGCGCGGGCGAAGCCGGCCGCGGCCAGCGCCTGCGCATCGCCGGCGGACGGCAGCGCGCGCCAGTAGCCGGCCAGCGCGCCGGGCGGCGCCTCGCGCTCGCGCGGCGCCAGCAGGACGGAGAACTCGCCGGCCACGCGCGTGCGCACCGCATCCAGGCGGCGCTGCAGCGTCTCCCAGTCGGGACAGCCCAGGCCGACGGCGATGCGCAGGCGGTCGAGCGCATGGCGCGGCAGCACGTGGGTCTGGGCATCGCGCAGCATCTGCAGGCGGTTCTCCAGCTGGCGCAGGAAGCGGTAGGCGTCGGCCAGCGCGCGGCCGTCGCCGGCGGCCATCTGCCCGGTGGCCACCAGCGCCTGCAGCGCCGGCAGCAGCCGGCGCTCGCGCAGCGTCGCCTCGCGGCCGCCGCGGATCAGCTGCAGCGCCTGCACCAGGAACTCGATCTCGCGGATGCCGCCGTGGCCGCGCTTGATGTCGTCCTCCATCTCGCGCCGCGCCACGTCCGCGGCGATCGCCGCCTTCATGCCGCGCAGGCCGTCGAGCGCGGTGAAGTCCAGGTAGCGGCGGTAGACGAACGGGCGCAGCGTCTGCAGCCAGGCCTCGCCGGCGGCGACGTCGCCGGCCACCGCGCGCGCCTTGATCCAGGCGTAGCGCTCCCAGTCGCGGCCCTCGCGCTGGAAGTACTGGTCCATGCCGGCGAACGACAGCGCCACCCGCCCGGCCGCGCCGAACGGGCGCAGGCGCAGGTCCACGCGATGGCAGAAGCCGTCCGCGGTGGTCTCGTCCAGCAGCACCGCCAGGCGCTGGCCGAGGCGGGCGAAGTATTCCTCGGCGGCCAGCGGCCGCGCGCCGTCCGACTCGCCGCCCTGCGGATAGGCGTAGACCAGGTCCACGTCGGAGGAGAAGTTCAGCTCGCCGCCGCCGAGCTTGCCGAGTCCGAACACCACCAGCCGCTGCACGCCGCCGTCGGCCGCGCGCACCACGCCGTGGCGCCGCGCGAACTCGCCTTCCAGCGCCTGCAGCGCGAGGCGCAGGCAGTCCTCGGCCAGCGCGGTGGCGCCGGCCAGGGTGGCCTCGACCTCGTCCAGGCCGAACAGGTCGCGCCACACCAGGCGGGTGGAGGCGGCGGCGCGATGGCGGCGCAGCAGGCGCGGCCAGTCGGACGGCTGCTCCGGGTCCAGCAGCGGCAACGGCAGCGGCGGCGGGTCGGGCTGCGCCAGATGCGGCAGCAGCGCCGGCTGCCGCACCAGCGTGTCGACGGCGAAGTCGCTGGCCACCGCCAGCCGCTGCAGTCGCGGCACCAGCGCCGGGTCGAAGGACTCGCCGGCGGCCTGGCGCAGGCGCGCCACGGCGCGTCCGGCCAGCGGCTGCAGCTCGGGAGGGAGCGGATCGAAGGTAGGTTCCATGCCGCGATTCTGGCATTGCCTGCGCATCCGCCGGCGATCGCGGTCGCGCGGTCCCGGGAGCGTGGGCGGCAGCAACGTCCGGGGCGAGGGGCCGGCCTGCACGGGGCCGGCGTTTCGGCGATTCGCCGGCCGGCAGCGGGACCACAGGCCAGGTAGCGGCAGAAGTCCGGATCACGCCGACGGCCCTGCAGCGCGGACGATCGCTGCCGCCCACGCTTCCCCCACGGCGCCGGTGCTACCGTGCCGCGGTACCGCCCGGTCGTGCCGGACGTCTCCCACAGGAGTCTGCATGAACGCCAATCCCGAAACCCTGCTGCAGGTGCCCTGTCCGCTCTGCCTGGCGGTCAATCGCGTGCCTGCCCTGCGCCTGGCGCAGTCGCCGCGCTGCGGGCGCTGCCACCGGCCGCTGTTCGACGGTACGCCGGCGACGCTGGACGCCACCAGCTTCGACCTGCACGCCAGCCGCTCGGACCTGCCGCTGCTGGTGGACTTCTGGGCACCGTGGTGCGGACCGTGCCGGGCGATGGCGCCGGCCTTCGTGCAGGCCACCGCGGTGCTGGAACCACGGCTGCGCCTGGGCAAGCTCGATACCGAGGCCAATCCGGAACTGGGGACGCGCTTCGGCATCCGCAGCATCCCGACGCTGGCGATCTTCTTGCACGGACGCGAACTGGTCCGCCAGTCCGGCGCGATGCCGGCGCAGGCGATCGTGCAGTGGGCGCGCGAGCACATCCACGGGGCCTAGCCGGCTGCGGCCGCGTGGCCCGGGCACCCGGATCATGGTTCGTCGCGAGGTGCGCTTGGCTTAGCCGGGCCAGGGCGCACCGCCATGGCCGCCAGGTCGTGGCCGCGTCCCCGACGCCTTGCCGATCGCGCGGCCGCCGCGTTGGGCCATCCCACGCCCGGGCATTAAAAAGCCCGCTTGCAGCTTTGGGCTGCCAGCGGGCTCTGCTCCCTCCCCCACGTCGGGATGCGGGACCGATATTGCAGGCTCTTTTCCGACTATGCACGCTGCAGCGCAAAACGATACCGGGCGGTATACATAAAGCCAGGAACCACGATCTTCCGCAGGAGCGACTTCAGTCGCGATGGGGCTTTACCGGTAGAGCCCCATCGCGACTGAAGTCGCTCCTACAGGTCGCTCCTGCGGGGGGATGTGCTGCAGGTCACGGCGAGCGAGCAACAGGCTGCATTCCCTCTTGGGATCGTGCACAGGTTCCAGGGCTCTCCGGCGCACGCGCACCGCGAGGGTCCGGCCTGCGATTCGGGCAATCCCGCCAACCGGTGACCAGCCGACCCGCTGCGCGGCTCAGTGCAGCAGGTCCGGCTGCGACTCGTACCACTGCCGCGCGCGCAGCAGGTGCCACTGCCGCTGCTCGCCGTCGAGCTGCACGCCCACGCCCAGCACGCCCCAGCGCGCATACAGTTCGCCGCGGCTGAGCTGCTGCCCCAGCTGCAGCCGCGCCTGCAGCGACAGGCGGTCGTTGTGCGCCTGCAGCCGGTCCAGCCACAGTCGCGACTTGCGCCAGCGCAGCTGCCCCTGCGCCTCGACCTGGCCGGCATCGACCATGTTGCCGATCCAGCGCGGGTAGTCGGCGCGCCGCGAGAACAGCGCCAGCACCAGCCCGACGTCGCGCATGCGCATGCGCGCGGTGGCATCGACCTGGAACGGCGAGGCCGCGTCGATGCTCCCGCGCGGGACCGTCACCGTGGCCCAGCTGCCGCGCGAGCCGGGGTCGCCTTCCAGTTCCACGTTCTGCAGGCGCAGGCCGGTGCCGTCCAGCGCGAACACCTGGCGCTCGATGTCGGCGCGCGCCAGCCGCGCATCCAGGTCGATGTCGCCGCGCAGCCGCGCGCCGGCCAGTTGCAGGCGTGCCTGGCTGGCGCGCAGCCGTGTCCAGCCGCGGCCGACCTTGCCGGCCGCATCGAGTTCGAGATCGCCGCCGAGGCTGCCGCTGCCCGACAGCACGCGCACGTTGCCGCCGGGCAGGTAGCGGTTGTAGACGCGCAGGTCGGGGATGCGGGCATCGGCGAAGCGCAGCTGCGCCTGCAGGCTGTCGTGCAGCCGGCCCAGCTCGCCTTCGCCGCGCAGTTGCAGGTGCAGGTCGTCGCCGCGCACCAGCAACTGCTCCGGTGCCGCCAGCGGGGCCGCCTCGAACGCCTGCATGGCCACGTCCAGGACCGCCTGGGTGCCATCGCCGGCGGCGACGATGCGCCCCTGCGCGCTGGCACGGCCCTGCGCGCGCACGCCCATCACCTCGGCCACCGCCTGCGCATGCGGCACCTGCAGGGTGCTGCCCGGCTGCAGCCGGCCGCGCTCGAGCCGCAGGTCGGCGTCCACCAGCCCGCCGCCGTGCAGCTTGAACCAGGGCTTGCGCACGAACAGCGCGCCGATCCAGTCCAGCGACTCGAAGGTCCAGCGCCCGCGCACCTGGCCGGAGGTGCGCGGCCACAGCGTGGACGGGTCCTCGAAGGGCAGGCTGCGGCCGGCGATGTGCAGGTCGGCATCGATGAGGGTGTCGGTCTTCTCGTCGTGCGGCAGGTGCGCGCGCACGCGGATGTCCTGCGCGGCGTCCAGGCGCAGGGTCAGCACGCCGCGATCGGTGGCGCCCACGCCCACCCGCAGCGGTATGCGCCACACCGCGCGGCTGCCCGGCTGCAGTTCGCCCCGTTCGAGCTTCAGGTCGGCGTTGAGATGCGCCTGCGCCGGCAGCATGCGGATGTCCACCTGCCCGCCGCCGCTGTCCACCCGCAGCGCCGCGCTGCGCCCGCTGAGCTTGAGCCCGGCGCTGAGGATGCCCAGCTTGCGGATGCCCGGCGCCTGCGCGCGGTAATGGCGCGGATAGGAGAAGCTGCCTTCCAGCGCGGCCTGGTCGGCCAGGGTGAGGCGGCCGTGCAGCAGGCGCGCGTCGGTGAAGGCCACGGTCGAGGGGAACAGCTCCGAGGGCCCGCCCCTGATCTGCTTGAGGAAGCCCACGGTGCCGCTGCCCTTGCCCTCCAGCACCAGCTGGCCGAAGCGGGCGCGGCGGATGCTGTCGCTGTGGATGGCGTCGAAGCGCAGCGTCCAGCCGCGGTCGCCGGCCGGCGGCGGCGGGATCTCCGCGTCCACCCGCTGCACGTCGGCATCCACGCCGGTGGCGTGCAGCCGCGGTATCCGCACCTCGCGCCGCAGCAGCGGCAGCAGCGCGATGCGCGCGCTGGCGCGATCGGCGCGCACCTGCCAGACGGTGTGCTGCACATGCCCGCTGGCGCGCACCTTCCAGGCGATCACGTGGGACGGCAGCAGGCTGATCGCCGGCCCGGTGCGCAGCACGAACTTCTCCGGCTTCTGGTTGATCGAGGCCTCGAACAGCGGCGTGTTGAGGTAGACGTTCGCCGCCACCAGGTAGGCCGCGTAGGCCAGCAGCACGGCGTACAACGCCCGCCGCAGGGGGGCGGGCCAGCGGCGCAGACGTCGGATCGGGGAAACCATGCGCGAAGGAACTAGGGCGGAGGACGCACACACTATCGCCAGCGACGGTGCGGTGCGGCGTGAATGCGCCCGCCACCGGATTGGCGCGGCGCACCATTCCACTAAGGTCGCAGGCCCGCCGCCGGCGCCGATCCGCGATAATCCGGGGCCCGCTCCGCAGACCGCCAGCCAATGACCCTCGACAGAATCCTCGATGCTCGCCTGCGCCAACGCGTCGTTTCCGCCGATACCGCCGCCGCCTTCATCCAGCCCGGCGAGACCGTGGCGATGAGCGGCTTCACCGGTTCGGGCTATCCCAAGGCGGTGCCGATGGCCCTGGCGCAGCGCATCGAGCAGGCGCACCTGCTCGGCCAGCCGTTCCAGATCAGCCTGATGACCGGCGCCTCCACCGCGCCCGAGCTCGACGGCGCGCTGGCCAAGGCCGACGGCATCGCCCTGCGCATGCCGTTCCAGAGCGACCCGGACGCGCGCAACCGCATCAACGAGGGCAAGCTGGACTACATCGACATCCACCTCAGCCACGTCGCCCAGCACGTGTGGTTCGGCTTCTACGGGCAGATCGACACCGCGGTGGTGGAGGTGTCGGCCATCCGCGAGGACGGCGCGCTGGTGCCGTCGACCTCGATCGGCAACAACAAGACCTGGCTGGACCTGGCCAGGAAGGTGATCGTCGAGGTCAACGAGTGGCAGCCCGAGCACATGGCCGGCATGCACGACATCTACTACGGCACCGCGCTGCCGCCGCACCGCCGGCCGATCCCGCTGGTGAACGTGGACGACCGCATCGGCGAGACCGCGCTGCGCTGCGACCCGGACAAGATCGTGGCGATCGTGCGCACCAACGGCCCGGACCGCAACAGCCCGTTCACCCCGGCCGACCAGGCCAGCCGCGACATCGCCGACCACCTGATCGAGTTCCTCAAGCACGAGGTCGCCAAGGGCCGCCTGCCGCCGAACCTGCTGCCGTTGCAGTCGGGGGTGGGCAACATCCCCAATGCGGTGCTGGCGGGGCTGGCGCGCAGCGGCTTCCGCGACCTGGAGGCCTTCACCGAGGTGATCCAGGACGGCATGCTCGACCTGCTGCGCGCCGGCGTGCTGCGGGTGGCCTCGTGCACCGGCTTCGCCCTGAGCCCGGAGGCCAACGAGGAGTTCAAGCGCAACATCGACTTCTACCGCGAGCGCATCATCCTGCGCACGCAGGAGATCTCCAACCACCCGGAACTGGTGCGCCGGCTCGGCTGCATCGGCATGAACGGCATGGTCGAGGCCGACCTGTACGGCAACGTCAACTCCACCCACATCATGGGCACGCGCATCCAGAACGGCATCGGCGGCTCCGGCGACTTCGCCCGCAACGGCTTCCTGTCGGTGTTCCTGAGCCCGTCCACCGCCAAGAACGGCAGCATCTCCTCGATCGTGCCGATGGTCAGCCACGTCGACCACACCGAGCACGACGTCTCCATCGTCGTCACCGAGCGCGGCCTGGCCGACCTGCGCGGGCTGCCGCCGCGGCGGCGCGCGCGCGTGCTGATCGACAACTGCGTGCACCCGGACTACCGCGACCAGATCGAGGACTACTTCGACCGCGCCTGCCGCGACAGCTACGGCAAGCACACCCCGCACCTGCTGCCGGAGACGCTGTCCTGGCACCAGCGCTGGCTCGACACCGGCAGCATGAAGCCCTGAGGGTCCGGCGCCGCAGGCGCAATGCATGGGCGCCTTGGGGGACTTGGGGGACTTGGGCGCCTTGGGCGACTTGGGTGCCTTGGGCGACTTGGACGACTTGGGCGCCTTGGGGGACTTGGGGGACTTGGGGACTTGGGCGACTTGGGGACTTGGGCGACTTGGGGACTTGGGGACTTGGGGACTTGGGCGACTTGGGCGACTTGGGGACTTGGGGACTTGGTGACTTGGGAGGACCTGTAGGAGCGACTTCAGTCGCGATGAGGCTTGCCCGGTAAAGCCTCATCGCGACTGAAGTCGCTCCTACGGGAGGCGGGGCGCCGCTGGCGCCGGTGGGCGGCTGCTCACGGCGCCAGCAGGAACGCCAGCTTGGCCGCCCGCGGCAGTCGTTTGAGCTGCCATTCAGCGCGCGAGGCGCTGGCGCGGTCCGGGTAGGGGCGGCTGCCCAGCAGCCGCAGCGGCGGGTTGGCGCGGGTGTAGCGCGCGCCCTTGCCGCTGGCATGCGCGCGCCAGCGTGCCTCCAGGTCGTTGGTGATGCCGGCGTAGTAGCTGCCGTTGCGGCATTCGAGCAGGTACAGGCACCAGGACGGCGAGGACGCGGACATGCGGTGGATTATCCACCGCCCCGCCCCGGCGGCGCGTCCCCCGTCCCCGCGCCGGTCGCGCCGGCGATGGCGCGCCCTGTCGCGGAACTTGCATCTGCAACCACCTGCCGCCCGCGCTCGCGACACGATCCAGGGGTTATCACGCGCGTCCATTAGCGCGACCATGGGCGGCCACATCGGATCCGATTCGCCAGGAGCGCGACATGTCAGAAGCCATCATCGACGAAGCCGTCCCGGCAGTCCCCCCGCACGCGCCGGCGCCGCCGGACTATCGCCGGTTCATGCAGGAGCTGTGCGTGCAAAGCGAGGCCGCGCGGCTGCACGGCGACCTGGACACCGGCATCAACGCCTACAGCGAGTGCTGCGGCCGCCACCTGGGAAGCGAGCGCACCGCGCTGCGCGCGATCGCCGCCGACGGCAGCCGCCGCGACTACAGCTTCGAGCAGCTCGACCGCTGGTCGGCGCAGTTCGCCAACATCCTGCGCGCGCGCGGCATCGGCGCCGGCGACCGCGTGGCGGCGCTGCTGCCGCGCAAGGTCGACCTGCTGGTGGTGGTGCTCGGCACCTGGCGCGCCGGCGCGGTGTACCTGCCGCTGTTCACCGCCTTCGGCCCCAAGTCGATCGAGCACCGCCTGCATGGCGGCGAGGCCCGGCTGGTGGTCACCGACCGCGGCAACCGCGGCAAGCTCGACGGCATCGACCCGCTGCCGCCGGTGCTGACGGTGGACGCGGCCGATCCGGCCGAGGACTTCGCCGCCGCGCTGGCGGCGCAGCCGGACGGCTTCGAGCCGGTACCGCGCCGCGGCGAGGACCTGTTCCTGATGCTGTTCACCTCCGGCACCACCGGCCTGGCCAAGGGCGTGCCGGTGCCGCTGAAGGCGCTGCTCGCCTTCAGCGCCTACATGCGCTACGCGGTCGACCTGCGTCCGGACGACGTGCTGTGGAACATCGCCGATCCGGGCTGGGCCTACGGCATCTACTACGGCGTCACCGGGCCGCTGATGCTCGGCCACACCATCATCTTCAACGAGGGCGGCTTCACCATCGAGGGCACCTACCGGCTGATCCGCGAGCTGGGCGTGACCAACCTGATGGGCTCTCCCACCGCCTACCGCATGCTGATGACCGCCAACGCCGACCACGCGCGCACGATCCGCGGCCAGCTGCGCGCGGTCAGCAGCGCCGGCGAGCCGCTCAACCCGGAGGTGATCCGCTGGTTCGCGCAGGTGCTGGACACCACCATCCACGACCACTACGGCCAGACCGAGACCGGCATGACCGTGTGCAACCACCACGCGCTGGCGCATCGCATCCAGCCCGGCTCGGCCGGCTTCGCCCTGCCCGGCTATCGGGTGGCGGTGCTGGACAAGCAGGGCAACGAACTGGCCGTGGGGGTGCCGGGCGAACTGGCGGTCGATCGCCCGAACTCGCCGCTGTACTTCTTCCCCGGCTACTGGCAGCAGGCCAAGCAGGACTGCTTCCGCGGGCCGTACTACCTCACCGGCGACACCGTGGAGCTCAACGAGGACGGCAGCATCGCCTTCGTCGGCCGCAGCGACGACGTGATCACCTCGTCCGGCTACCGCATCGGCCCGTTCGACGTGGAAAGCAGCCTGCTCGAGCACCCGGCGGTGGTCGAGGCCGCGGTGGTCGGCAAGCCCGATCCCAAGCGCACCGAGATCGTCAAGGCGTTCGTGGTGCTGCACGCCGGCCACGAGGGCAACGACGCGCTGGCGCGCGAGCTGGCCGGCTTCGTCAAGCAGCGGCTGGCCGCGCATGCCTACCCGCGCGAGATCGAGTTCTGCAGCGAGCTGCCGAAGACGCCCAGCGGCAAGATCCAGCGTTTCCTGCTGCGGCAGCAGGGGCTGGCGGCCGGTTCTGCCTGAACGCCCGCCGCGGTTCTGCCGGCGTGTGTCCGCGGCCGCCACCGGCCGCAAGACCGCTGACACCGCCGTGGGCGATAAAGGCGGCGTCCGCTCCACTGTCGCCGCGCATGAGACCTCTCTCCCTCGCGCGCGGCGGCAGGGTCCGGGCCCGAACAGGGCGCTGTTCGAACGCCGGGCGGGCGACCGCCCGGCTTTTTGCTGCGCGCGCGGCGGCATGCAGGAGCCCGGTCCCCGTGTACCCGTAGGAGCGACTTCAGTCGCGATGGGGCTTTCCCGGTAACGCCTCATCGCGACTGAAGTCGCTCCTACAGTCGCTCTACGATCGCTCCCGCCGGCGGTTGCTCCCGCGCCTGCTGCAGGAGACCGCGGGCCGGTTCGCTCAGGCCGCTTCGGCGCTGCGCACGGCCTGGCGGCGGTGGCGCACCGCCTGCGCCAGCCGCTGCAGCACCTGCACCGAGGCGTCCCAGTCGATGCAGCCGTCGGTGATGCTCTGGCCGTAGGTCAGGCTGGCGCCCGCGACCAGGTCCTGGCGTCCGCCGACCAGGTGGCTTTCCACCATCACCCCGACGATGCGGCGCTCGCCGCCCTCGACCTGCGCGGCGATGTCCTCGACCACCGCCGGCTGGTTCTCCGGCTTCTTGTGGCTGTTGGCGTGGCTGGCATCGACCATCAGCCGCGGCTCCAGCCCGGCCTTGGCCAGCACCTGCGCGGCCGCCTCGACGCTGGCCGCATCGTAGTTGGGCGCCTTGCCGCCGCGCAGGATCACGTGGCAGTCGGGGTTGCCCTGGGTGGCGACGATCGCGGTGGCGCCGTCCTTGGTCACCGACAGGAAGTGGTGCGGGTGCATCGCCGCGCCGACCGCGTCGGCGGCGATCTTGATGTCGCCGCCGGTGCCGTTCTTGAAGCCGATCGGGCACGACAGCCCCGAGGCCAGCTCGCGGTGCACCTGACTCTCGGTGGTGCGCGCGCCGATCGCGCCCCAGGCCACCAGGTCGGCGATGTACTGCGGCGAGATCATGTCCAGGAACTCGACGCCGGCCGGCAGGCCGAGCAGGTTGATGTCGCGCAGCAGCCCGCGCGCCAGGCGCAGGCCCTTGTTGATGTCGAAGCTGCCGTCCAGGTCTGGATCGTTGATCAGGCCCTTCCAGCCGACGGTGGTACGCGGCTTCTCGAAGTACACGCGCATGACGATCTCCAGCGCGTCGCCCAGTTCCTCGCGCAGCGGGCGCAGGCGCTGGGCGTACTCCATCGCCGCCACCGGGTCGTGGATCGAGCACGGGCCGATCACCACCGCCAGGCGGTCGTCGCGCCCGTGCAGGATCGAATGCAGCGCATGGCGCGCATCGTGGACGGTGCGCGAGGCGGCATCGTCGCAGGGCAGCAGCGCGATCAGCTGCGCCGGCGGGGTGAGCGGTTCGATCTTGCGGATGCGCAGGTCGTCGGTGTGCGGGGGCATGCGGTGGACTCCATGGGGATGCGTGAGTGGTGCCCCAGGCAGCGGCGGCAACAAAAAAGCCGCCAGGTGCGCTGGCGGCTTTTCGGGAATGCGGCTGAAGTTTCCTTCAGGGTGAACGCAATCCTTCCTCCGCCAGCGGCATCGGAAAGCCGTAGTACCAAAAGTAGAAGCGGGCGCGGTTTGCGTTCATGGGCAGCATTGATAGCACACGATCGGCGCATCGCCAACAGTTGCATCTGTAATCCAGCAGCGGCCGAATCCTTGCGCCTGCGCCGGGCTCGGGCTCGATGCGACCCGATCGCCCATCCATCACCTGCAGGCACGTGCCGCGCTCATCCTTGCCCTCCCCAAGATGCCGGCGAAAGCCGGCCCGCAAGGCCGGCGGACGGCGGCTAGGACCGCAGCTCAGGCGAATGCCTTGGCCAGTGCCTCCACGCTGCGCAGGATTTCGGCGTAGTCCGGCCGGGCGTCCTCGTTGCCGAAGTCGTGCGGCCCCTGGCTCTGCACCAGCAGGCCGTCGGTGCGCGAGGTCATGCTGACGTTCTGCGAGGTGTAGTACAGGTTGTAGTTCACCTCCGGCTGCGGCGCGAGGCGGCAGGTCTGCCCGCGCACGGGAATCACCGAATCGTCGCCGAGCAGGGCGCGCGCGCCGTAGCCGGTGGCGTTGACGATGACCTTCTGCCGCAGCTTGCCGATGTCGCCGATGCCGCCGAATTCGCGCAGCTCGGTGCTGCCGCCGGCGCGCACGAAATCGTCCATCAGCATCTTCGAGTACGCGCCGATGCCGAACACCAGGTTCAGGCCGCGGCGCACGCGGGCGGCGGCGAACGGATGCTGGTCCGGCGCCAGTTCCACGGAACGGGCGTGGAAGCCCTCGATCAGGTCCATCTGCAGGTCCGGGTAGTCCGGCTCGCCCTGGCTCTCCCAGTGCGTCTCGGCGGCCGGCCCGTCGGACAGCAGGTAGACGTCCTGCCAGGCGATCGGGTTGCCCGGCAGGCCGAGCAGGCTCTGGTACATGCGGAACGAGCTGCGCGCGGTCTTCTGCCACCATGCGCGGAACTCCGGCGTGGCGTGGTCCGCCGAGACGATGCGCGAGGCCGGCGTCCACGCACCGGTGGCGTAGCTGGAGCGCACCACCGGCGGGAATTCCCTGGCGTAGATGTGCACCTTCAGCCCGTACCGCTGCATCACCCGGGCCGCGGTCAGGCCTATCGCGCCGCAGCCGACGACGGCGATCTCCTTCTCGCCGGTGGCCAGCGCCAGCGCGGCGACCTGCTCGCCGGTGCCCCACGACAGCGACCAGCCGCTGCCGCCATGCCCGTAGCTGTGGATGATGGTCTTGCGCCCGGCCTTCTCCGCCTCGATGCGTGGCCCCTGGGCGCGGAACGGGCGGGTGCACACGTCCACCGAGATCACCCGCTCGGGCGAGGCTCTCACCTTCGCCAGCGGCGGTGTCTCGACGAACTTCGGTTTCTGGCCGATGGGCAGGGTGCCGGCGGGCACGGCTTGCGCCAGGGCGTGCCCGGTGGCGCCGGCGCTCAGGGCGGCGACGCCGGCGCCGCCGACTGCACGCAGGAAATTGCGACGTTGCATCTGGATTCCTCGGGTTCGGGTTGGCCGGCTCAGGGACGGACGACTTCGATCCGCGCCGTTGCCGCCGGGCTGGCCGACGCGGCCACCTGCACGGCCGGGCGCGGCCGCGCCCGGTGGCGCATCGTTGCATGGAACGCGCGCCAGGCGCTCATCCGTCCGGCGGACCATCCCGGCCGGAGGCGCGGAACGGCGTCATCCCCGCGATGGTGCAGCGACCAGCCCCTGCGGCAAGGCAGCGCGCGCCGGCGTTCGCCGCCGGCGCGCGCTGCAGGTTCGGCACGTCGCGGACGCAGGACGCCCGCGTCATCGCCATGTGCGCTTCCCCGGGCCTACCACTCGTAGCTCACCTTGGCGAACCAGCGCGTGCCGAAGAAGCCGAGCGGGCTGCCGAGCACGTAGTCGCGCGCACCGGTGCTGGCATAGCGCTCGATGTTGTACTGGGTGATGGCCGCCGGCGTCTTGTCCGGATACTCGTTGAACAGGTTGTCGGCGCCGGCGCTGAAACGCAGGTTCTTGTTGGGCCGGTAGCTCAGCTCGACGTTGGTGGTGTACAGCGTGCCGATCTTCAGCTTGTAGTAGGTCACGCCGTTGATGTCGACCAGGTCCAGCGTGTCCATGATCTGCGGGTACGCCGCGTAGGCGCTGGTGGTGCCCAGCGAGTACTGCGGGCCGTAGACGTTCTCGCGGATGTTGAGGCTGAGCTTCTCGCTGAAGTGGATCGTCGCGCCGAGGTTGACCCGGTACTTGGGGCTGTTGTTCTCGACCAGGGCGACGTCGGCATCGGTCAGCAGCGGCAGGCCGCCGAGATCGGCCGGCGCGTTGCCGACGCGGGTGACCTCGGTCTTGTTGTAGTTCGCCGCCAGCACCCAGTCGATGCGGCCCCAGTCGAAATCGCTGTTGTAGGTGGTCACCCAGTCCACGCCGGTGGTCTTGGTGTCCATCGCGTTGGTGAAGAAGTTCAGGCCGATGTTGGCGCGCGCGGTAGCGTCCATGCTGCCGCCGGCGGCGGTGGGATCGTCCCACTGGGAGATGAAGCCGCCGGCGACCAGCGCCATGCCCAGGGTCTGGTTGTAGGCATCGTCCGGGACGCCGTCGCGATTGGTGTCGGCCGGGTCGGGCAGGGTCGAGTTCGGCACGCAGCCGGCGGTGCGGCCGCACAGCGTGTCCACGCTCTGGCTGGTGGAGTACAGCAGCGTGCTGCCCAGGCGGATGCGGTCGTCGATGCGGATCTGGTACGCGTCCAGGGTGCTGGTCAGGTTGGGCAGTGGCTTGAACACCAGGCCGAGGCTGATGTTCTTGCTGGTTTCCGGCTTCAGGCCGCTGCCGACGTTGGCGGCCTGCAGGGTGGCGGTGGCGGCGGTCGGGCCGACTTGGATGGCGGTGTAGTAGTTCTCGCCCATCGTCGGCGCGCGGAAGCCGGTGCTGACGGTACCGCGCACGGCGAAGGTGTCGCTGAAGTCGAAGCGGGTGGTCAGCTTGCCCACCGCCTTGCTGCCGAAATCGCTGTACTTCTCGTAGCGCGCGGCGGCATCGACGATCCAGTTCTCGGTCGGGTTGAGGATCACGTTGACGAAGGCGGCCTTGTTGTTGCGTTCCCACTCGCCGGTCGCGGCCGGGTTGTAGCCGGGGAACGCGGCCGAGCCGGCGCCGTAGTACGAGGCCGCGTCGCCCGGGGAGATGCCGTAGGTGTCCTTGCGGTACTCCAGGCCGGCGGCCACGGTCACCGGCGACGCCAGGCCCCAGTCGAAGTCGCGGTTCACGTCCAGCGCGATGTCCCACTGCGAGGCGTTGAAGCGGCCGACGTAGAAGCTGTCCGGCGAAGCGCCGTACTCGTTCCACAGGCTGAAGTTCATCGAGTGGGTGTTGCGGATCTCCATCTGGTTCTTGCCGTAGTTGGTGGACAGGTCGTAGACCCACCCGGCCAGTTCGCCGGTGACGCCGACGCCGATCTCCCAGTCCTTCTCGTCGGTGTCGATGGAGGGGCTGAAGCCGTAGGGATACTTGTTGATGTCCGCCTCGGTCAGCGGCTGCCCGCTGCGCGCGCCGACCCCGCCGATCGGATCGGTGCGGTCGCCGTCGCCGTTGAGGTCCACGCCGCCGTCCTGCGACGGGCGGCGGTAGCTCTGCCAGCTCTGGGTCTTCTTCTTGCCGAAGCTGCCGGTGGCGTACACCTCGGCGCCGTTATCGAGGAAGAAGCCGCCGCTCAGGAACCCGATGTCGCGCTGGATCGCCGGCGAGTCGCCCTGGTGGTTGTTGTTCGGATACCAGGAGTTGTAGAGCATGTTGTATTCGTTCTCGCGATCCAGCGCGGCGGTGCCGGTGGAGCTCGGGTATCCGCTGGGCGTGGTCGCCGTGCCGGTGGCCGGGCAGCCGTTGACCGGATCGGCGAGCCGGTCGGCCGCGCACACGGCGGCGCCGTACGGCGCGCCCGGGCGGTTGATGGTCTCGCGCCGCTCGCTCTCCAGGGCGATGTTGAAGTAGCTGTTGTCGCTGCCGAGGCCGAAATCGGCCTGGTAGTTGGTGGTGAAGCCGCCGCCGTCGTCGTAGCCGGAGGTGCCGGCCGACACGCTGCCGCCGCTGCCGTCCTTCTTGGTGATCAGGTTGATCACGCCGGCGATCGCGTCCGAGCCGTACAGCGCCGCCGCGCCGTCGGTGAGCACCTCGGTGCTGGCGATCGCGCTGGTCGGGATGAAGCTCAGGTCGGTGGACGCCGCGCCGGCGTAGCTGCCGGTCACCGCGACGTTGGAGGTGAAGTGGCGGCGCTTGCCGTTCACCAGGATCAGCGTGTGGTTGGGCGACAGCGCGCGCATGTTGGCCACCAGCGTGCCGCTGGTCATGTCCGTGCCCTGCTGGCTGGCGTTGAAGCTGGGCACCTGGAACGCCAGCTGGTTCATCAGGTCCGGCGCGCCGGACTGCTGCAGCGCCTCGGCGGTGACGATCTGCACCGGCGCCGGGCTGTCGTCCACCGACATACCGGTCCTGCGCGTGCCGGTGACGATGACGTTGTCGAGCGTCTTGGCCTCCTCGCCGTCGGTGGCCGACTGGGCATGGACGGTGCCGGCGAAGCAGCCGGCGATGGCAATGGACAGGGCGATCGCGTCGCACAGCGGGCTTCGCTTGGACTTCGCGGCCGTCTTTTCAAGACGAGGCATATCTTTCATGCGCAGTTTCCCAGGGTGGGGGGAGGGGGAGGTGGAACTCGACGCTTCCGGGCCGCCGTGGGACCGCGGCCCGAGGGCTTTCGGCTGCGTGCCGGACATGGCGCGCATCAACAGGCAAACGGCATCCGCGCGGGGTCGGCCGCCGCTTCCCGCAGCGCCATGCGCGGCCGCTGCGGGACCGGCAGCGGCCCCCGCTGTCCCGCGGCGACCGCGGTGAATGCCTCGCGGAAGCGCTGCATCTCGGCTTCGGTGCCCACGCTGATCCGCGGTCGGGTCTCGTGGCCGGGCCAGCTGCGCCCGACCATGACGCCGTGCGTGGCCATGGCGTCCTGGAACTCGCGCCCCGGGCGCCCGATGTCGACGAGGAAGCAGTTGGCCTCCGACGTCGAGCACGGATATCCCTGCGCCTGCAGCCACGCCACCGTCTCGTTGCGCATCCGCGTGGTCGCGGCGCGGCGCGCCGGCACCAGCCCGGGATCGAGCAGGCTGGCGGTGCCGGCGGCCAGCGTCGTCATCGCGACGCTGCCGCCGCCGTGGGCGTTCATCCGTTCCAGGTTCGCCGGGCTTGCGACGGCATAGCCCAGGCGCAGGCCGGCCATGCCGTACAGCTTGGAGAACGTGCGCAGCACGATCACGTCGTCGGCCTCGACCGCCAGGTCGAGCGCGCTGACGGCATTGTCGGAAAAGTGGATGTAGGCCTCGTCGACCACCAGCACGCTGCCCGGCGGCCGGTGGTTCGCCGCGTACTCGATGTCCGCGCGCGAGGTGATCGCGCCGGTCGGGTTGTTCGGATTGCAGATGTAGAGCAGGCCGGCCTTCGGATCGGCCGCGCACATGGCCTCGACGTCGTGCGAGTAGTCCCGGCGCTGCGGCGTCCTGACGACCTTCGCCCCGACCCTGGGAGCGGTGCGCCATGCCTGCTCGTAGGTCGGATCCGCGGTGACCAGCGAACGCTGCGGCGAGGTGAACGTCGTCACCGCCAGGCCCAGCGGCGTCCCCGATCCCGGATAGACGGCGATGTGGTCGGCCGGGACCTCGAGCTGGGCGGAGAGGGTCTCCAGGAACTCCCTCGACTGCCCGCGGCCGTAGTCGCCGCTCAGCGGCGCGGTCCTCGCGATCGCTTCCAGCGCCGGCCGCGACGGACCGATCGACAGCGTGTTGGCGCCGATGTTGACGATCTGCAGATCCGCCGCCGCGTCCGCATTCGCGGCCATCGCCTGCGCGTATGCCGGCCCCACGCCCGCATGGATCCCGAGGCCGGCCGCGCCGGCGACATACAGGGACTGCCGGAGGAATGCACGTCGCGAAGAATCGGTACTCATGTCTGTCCCCGTTGTCAGAGCGAATGGACCGGAGAAACCGCAGGTGCCGCCGGTGCGTGCATTGCCTCGCCGCTCGACGGAAATCGTCGCGGTCCTGTCCACGGACCCTGCAGCGCCGTCACGCCGCGACTGCGGATCCACGGCCGGACCACGCCGCATCCCGCAACCCCGCCGCGGCATTGCCACTGGCCGTAATACGGGCCCCGCACCCCGTGCTTCCCCATCCCCTTCGGCTACCGCGTCTTCCGTGTCAGGCGACCGCAGGCGATGCCATCCACCAGAAGCATTCGTGCGCTTCTCCATCCGCCCGGGGCACGACCGGTTGCATGCCCCTGGCGTGTTCGCATCTATAGCAACCGCACCGGCGGTTGGTGCCCGCGGCGACGGGTAGGCCCGATTCGTTCGGGTAGGCTGCTGGCGGCGGCGCGGGTAGTGGCGACGATCCCGTCGTCCCGATCCGGCGCGCGCGCAGCCGCCATCCGGGAAAGGCACTGGACCAGGCAGACGCCCGTCGAAGCGGAGGGGCGGGTACAGAGCCCGGGCAAGGCTCAATGCGGTTTTCCTTGGGCGCCGGGTTCGCACTGCCGGGGCGGTAAAGCCGGCTGCCAGAGGTGGGGTTACGACCCGAGCCGGGCTGCGCGCCGTAGTAGAGCCGAGCTTGCTCGGCTGAAGCGTTCCCGGCAAATCCCCGGCCGAGCAAGCTCGGCCCTACGGCCAGGATGCATCATCGGAAAGTCGGGACGGGCTTGAGGAAACCGTATCGGGGCAAGGCCCAAGGCGCCCTGGGATGGCAGTCGCGCGCCGCCCTCGTGTCCCGGGTGCGCGGTGCTTACCGGGGCTGCGCCGGTCATGCCGGAAGGACCCGAACCCGCCGTCGCGCGCGAGCGAGCGAGCGCCGCCGCGACGGTCCGGGTTCCGCCAAAGAAAAACCCCGCCTTGCGGCGGGGTCCTTCGTGTTGCTCGCGGTGAAGCGGATGCGGGCCGGATCAGAAATCCATGCCGCCCATGCCGCCCATGCCACCGCCGGCCGGCATCGCCGGCTCGTCCTTCTTCGGCGACTCGGCCACCATCGCTTCGGTGGTGATCATCAGGCCGGCGATCGAGGCCGCGTTCTGCAGCGCCGAGCGGGTGACCTTGGTCGGGTCCAGGATGCCGAACTCGACCATGTCGCCGAACTCGCCGTTGGCGGCGTTGTAGCCGTAGTTGCCCTTGCCGTCCTTGACCTTGTTCAGGATCACCGAAGGCTCCTCGCCGGCGTTGGCGACGATCTCGCGCAGCGGCGACTCCATCGCGCGCAGGGCGATCTGGATGCCGTGGTCCTGGTCCTCGTTGGAACCCTTCAGGTCGCCGACGGCCACCAGCGCACGCACCAGGGCGACGCCGCCGCCCGGGACCACGCCTTCCTCGACCGCCGCACGGGTGGCGTGCAGGGCGTCTTCGACGCGGGCCTTCTTTTCCTTCATCTCGATCTCGGTCGAGGCGCCGACCTTGATCACCGCCACGCCGCCGGCCAGCTTGGCCACGCGCTCCTGCAGCTTCTCGCGGTCGTAGTCCGAGGAGGTCTCCTCGATCTGCGTCTTGATCTGCTTGACGCGCGACTCGATGGCCGAGGTGTCGCCGGCGCCGTCGATGATGGTGGTGTTCTCCTTGGACACCTGCACCTTCTTGGCGCGGCCCAGGTCGGTGATGGTGGCCTTCTCCAGCGACAGGCCCACTTCCTCGGAGACCACGGTGCCGCCGGTCAGCACGGCGATGTCCTCCAGGATGGCCTTGCGGCGGTCGCCGAAGCCCGGCGCCTTGACCGCGGCGACCTTGACGATGCCGCGGATGGTGTTGACCACCAGGGTGGCCAGCGCCTCGCCTTCCACTTCCTCGGCGACGATCAGCAGCGGCTTGCCGGCCTTGGCCACGCCCTCGAGGACGGGCAGCAGGTCACGCACGTTGGAGATCTTCTTGTCGTGGATCAGGATGTAGGGGTCGTCGAACTCGACCTGCTGGCTCTGCTGGTTGTTGATGAAGTACGGCGACAGGTAGCCGCGGTCGAACTGCATGCCCTCGACCACGTCCAGCTCGTTCTCCAGGCCCGAGCCTTCCTCGACGGTGATCACGCCTTCCTTGCCGACCTTCTTCATCGCGTCGGCGATGATGTTGCCGATCGACTCGTCGGAGTTGGCCGAGATGGTGCCGACCTGGGCGATCGCCTTGTCGTCGGTGGTGGGCTTGGAGATCTTCTTCAGCTCGGCGACGGCGGCGATGACCGCCTTGTCGATGCCGCGCTTGAGGTCCATCGGGTTCATGCCGGCGGCCACGGCCTTGGCGCCCTCGCGGATCAGCGCCTGGGCCAGCACGGTGGCGGTGGTGGTGCCGTCGCCGGCGTTGTCGTTGGTCTTGGAAGCCACTTCCTTGACCATCTGCGCGCCCATGTTCTCGAACTTGTCGGCCAGCTCGATCTCCTTGGCGACGGACACGCCGTCCTTGGTGATCGTCGGGGCGCCGAAGCTCTTCTCCAGCACGACGTTGCGGCCCTTCGGGCCCAGGGTGGCCTTGACGGCATTGGCGAGCACGTTCACGCCGCGCACCATGCGCGCGCGGGCGTCTTCACCGAAACGAATATCTTTGGCAGCCATGTGTATGTAACTCCGGGATTCGTGATTGGGGATTGGGGATGGCCGGGAAGCGGGATCCGGGGAAGGTCAGGGATGTCGACGCGGCAGGCGCGTCACCAATCCCGAATCTCCACTCCCGAATCCCGCGATCGGCGGCTTCAGCCGACGATCGCCAGGATGTCGTCTTCGCGCAGCACCTTGTATTCGATGCCGTCGGCCTTGTAGCTGCTGCCGGCGTACTGGCCGTAGATGACCTTGTCGCCCGCCTTGACGGCCGGGGCGCGCACGCTGCCGTTGTCCAGCGACTTGCCGGGACCCACGGCCACGACTTCACCCTTGGTGGACTTTTCCTTGGCCGAGTCCGGGATCACGATGCCGCCGGCGGAGATTTCGTCGGCTTCGATCGGCTTGACAACGACACGGTCGTGAAGCGGCTTGATGCTCATGTAAAGACCTCTGTAAGTTGTTGATTGGTCTGGAAAATACCGGCGATGTTAGCACTCGGCAGCAACGAGTGCCAGCACCGCTCGCGAAAAAACCCGACGGATCGGGACGGACCGAAGATGGGGCTGGGCGGAAGCCTTTCAAGGCCCGGGCAGAAGAATTTCGACCGCGCCCCGCCCGCGCGGCGCCGGCGCGATGCCGGCGGAGCGGCCGGCACGCCTCGATCCGCGGCCACGCTTCGAAAACTGCAACCGGGTTCCATCCGTTGTCATCGGGAACGGCTAGATTCGGCGGCGCAGTCCCCCCGATCACAAGGAGCCGTCGATGAGGTTGCTGTCTTCCCCGCTGTCCCTGGCCTGCCTGCTGGCGTTCGCCGCCGGCCCCGCGCAGGCCGCCGTGTTCATCAATGAACTGCACTACGACGATGCCACCGCCAGTGGCGATACCGGCGAGGCCATCGAGGTCGTCGCCACCGCCGGCGAGAGCCTGTCCGGCTACCGCCTCTATCTGTACAACGGCAGTTCGTCGTCGGCCGCCACGGTCTACGCCAACAGCAGCGTGCCGGCCGGCAGCCTGGCCAGCTGCGGCGGCCAGGTGCGCATCGCCACCGTCAGCTATCCCAGCAACGGCATCCAGAACGGCCCCAGCGACGGCGTGGCGCTGGTGGACGGCAACGGCCAGGTGGTGCAGTTCCTCAGCTACGAAGGTGCGATCACCGCCGGCAGCGGGCCGGCCGCCGGCCTGACCAGCCAGAACCTGCCGGTGAGCGAGAGCAACGGCACCGCCGCCGGGACCTCGCTGCAGCTCACCGGCAGCGGCAGCGCCTACGCCGACTTCGCCTGGGCCGGATCGTCGACGCAGAGCTTCGGCAGCTGCAACGCCGGGCAGAGCTTCGGCGGCGGCAACGGCGGCGGCGCGCCGTCGGTCACCGCCACCGTGCCGACCCAGGGCGCCGGCAACTTCCCCTCCGCCGGCGACCTGTCGGTGAGCTTCAGCGAAACGGTCACGCTCGCCGGCGGCGCATTCGCGCTGAGCTGCGCCAGCTCCGGCGGCGTGCCGCTGAGCCATCCGACCAGCGGCAGCAGCTTCACCCTGTCCACCGATACCGCGCTGGTGGCCGGCGAGAGCTGCACCCTGGACATCGCCGCCGCCGCCATCAGCGACGCCGACGGCAGCCACCCGGCGCAGGACGCCACCATCGCCTTCAGCGTCGCCGGCGGCAGCAGCGGCGCCACCGGCTACTACTCGCAGGTCAACACCTCCAGCCCGAGCCAGCTGCGCTGCTCGCTGCACCAGACCATCAAGGGCCACACCGTGTACCCGTACAGCGGCAGCGGCACCAGCACCTGGACCATCCTGGAGATCGCCGACGAGGACCCGAACGACAGCAGTCGCGTGCTCGACGTCTACCGCAACCGCAGCTACGCCAAGGGCAGCGACCGGGCCGGCACCGGCAGCGGCCTGACCTACAACCGCGAGCACACCTGGCCGAACTCGCTGGGCTTCGGCAGCACCAGCGGCGACAAGGGCCTGCCCTACGCGCCGTACACCGACACCCACATGCTGTACCTGTCCGACACCAACTGGAACTCGGACCGCGGCAACAAGCCCTACGCCAACTGCGACAGCAGCTGCGGCGAACGCGCCACCGAGTCCAACAACGGCGCCGGCGGCGGCAGCGGCGGCTACCCCGGCAACTCCAACTGGGTGCGCTCGCCGGACGGCAACGGCGGCACCTTCCAGGTCTGGAACCCGCGCAAGGGCGACATGGCGCGCGCGGTGATGTACATGGCGATCCGCTACGAGGGCGGCACCGACGCGGCCACCGGCCAGTCCGAACCGGACCTGGAACTCACCGACGACCGCAGCAAGATCGTGCGCACCTCGTCCTCGCCGGCCTACATGGGCCTGCTGTCGACGCTGATCGACTGGCACCTGGCCGACCCGCCGGACGCCGCCGAGCGCGCCCGCAACGAGGTGATCTACAGCTTCCAGGGCAACCGCAACCCGTTCATCGACCACCCGGAATGGGCCACGCCGACGCTGTTCACCTCGGCCAAGCCCGCCAGCTGCCAGCTGGCGCAGTGATCGCGGCGCGTGGCGGCGGGCAGGCTACCCCACGCGCACCACCGGCTTGCCCGCCGGCCGCGGCCCGGCCAGCGCGGCAAATGCCCTGTCCGCCTGTCCGAATTCGAACTGCTCGCCGACCAGTGGCACGATCCGGTAGCGCTCCAGATCGGCCAGCAGGCCGATGAAGTCAGCCCGGCTTCCCGCACTGATGCCGAACAGGGCGATCTGCCGGGCCAGCATCGGCCCGATCAGGTCACCGCTCAGGACGGGGCTGTCCAGGAAGCCGACGACGGCGACACGGCCGTTGTCGGCCACCGCGCCGAGCAGGTCCAGCAGCCCCTGGCCGCCGACCACCTCGACCACCCCATCCACGCCGTGCCCGCCGGTACAGGCACGGATCGCCGCGGCCATGTCCCCGCAGGCGCGATAGTCGATCACCGCGTGCGCGCCCATCCGCCGCAGCAGCGCGGCCTTGGCCGTCCCGCCGGTGGTGGCGATCACCTCGCAGCCTGCCGCCACCGCCAGTTGCAGTGCCATCAGCGACACGCTGCCAGTGCCCTGCACCAGCAGGCGCTCACCCGGCCGCAGCGCCAGCCGCCGCAACGCGGTCCACGCGGTCAGCGCGGAAGCCGGCAAGGTGGCGGCCTGGGCATCGTCCAGGTCGGCCGGAGCCGGCACCACCGCGTGCTGCGGCAGCACGATCCACTGCGCCAGCCAGCCCGGTCGCTGCCCGCCCAGCTTGCTGGCGTGATAGGCGGAACGGAACGGGCCGTCGCACCAGTCGCTGGCGTAAACGCCCAGGATCCGCTGGCCCGGCGCCAGCGCATCGACGCCGGCGCCCACCGCCTCGACCGTGCCGACGCCATCGGACACCGGGATGTAGGGCCGCGGCAGTTGCGGCAGGTAGCGGCCGGCGACCAGGGCGTAGTCGCGATAGTTGAGCGAGACCGCGCGCACCCGTAGCAGCACCTCGCCCGGTCCCGGCACGGGATCGGGCAGGCGCACGCGGCGCAGGGTATCCAGGCCATGGCCCTGCACTTGGTAGGCATCCATCGGGAGACATCCATCGTGCGAAGGGATGCCCAAACTACTGTTGAAAACCCGGCATAAAAACCACCATCATGGCAATTCATCAATGAGCCATGATCAATAGTGTCAAGCAGCCGCTACGCCGAACTGGAAGCCTTCCAGGCCATCCTCCACCACGGCAGCTTCACCGCCGCCGCCAGCGCGCTCGGGGTGACGCCCGGCGCGATCACCCGGCGCATCGGCGCGCTGGAGGCCAGCCTCGGCGTCAAGCTGCTCAACCGCACCACCCGGCGCCTGAGCCTGACCGAACCCGGGCGCCACTACTATGCGGAAATCGCGCCGGCGCTGGCGCAACTGGAAGCGGCGGCCGAGCGGACCCGTGCGCTGTCCACGCAGCCGCAGGGCGAACTGCGGGTTTCGCTGCCGATGAACTTCGGCCGCCTCCACGTGATGCCGCACCTGCCGGATTTCCTGCAGCGCTGGCCACGGATCACCGTGGACGCGCAGTTCGAAGACCGCTACGTGGACGTGATCGGAGAGGGCTACGACCTGGCGGTACGGATCGGCGCGTTGCAGGATTCGCGACTGGTCGCGCACCGGCTCGCCGACACGCGCCGGATCCTGGTCGCCGCCCCCGGCTACCTCGCCGCCCGCGGCACGCCGCGCCTGCCGGGCGAGCTGGTGGCGCACGACTGCCTGCACTACACCCTGTTCCGCGACACCGCGACCTGGGAGTTCCACCGCGGCCGCGAGCGCCAGCGCATCGCAGTGCGCGGACCGCTCAAGAGCAACTACGGCGAGCCGCTGGTGGGAGCCGCGGTACGCGGCCTGGGCATCGTGCAGACGGCGACCTTCGCGGTGGCGCAGGAACTGGCCGACGGACGCCTATGCGAGATCCTGGCCGACTGGAGCCTGGTGCCGATCGCGATCCACGCGGTCTATCCCGACCGCGACTACCGGCCACGCAAGGTCGATGCCTTCCTCGCGTTCCTGCACGAACGCCTTGGCCAGGCCAGCTGAAGGGCACTGCGGACCTTGCCTCCCCGATGTGCCAAGGCCGTGCCCGCCCGACTCGAACTCCGCCGTATCCCAGGCCGCAATGCGCAGGGGCCGCGTTGTGGTGCCACCGAGAGGAAATGTCCCCACCCGGCCGAGATCCCGCCCCGGTTCTCTATACTGCGGCCATGACCCCCGCCCCCGTGTTCGTAGTGCTGTGCACCTGCCCCGATGCCGGCAGCGCCGACGCCATCGCCCGGGCGCTGGTCGAGTCGCGCCTGGCCGCCTGCGTGACGCGCATCGCCGGCGCGGTCTCCAGCTACCGCTGGCAGGGCGAGGTGGAGCAGGCCGAGGAGGTCCAGCTGCTGGTCAAGACCGCGCACGCGCCGCTGCAGGCGGTGATCGCGCGGCTGCAGGAGTTGCACCCGTACGAACTGCCGGAGATCGTCGCGGTCCAAGCCGACGCTGGCCTGCCCGCCTACCTGGACTGGGTACGCGCCGAAACCTCCGAGGAAGTCTGACCAGATGACGTTGTTCCGCCGCATCGCCGCGCTGCTGCTCCTGGCGCTGGCCGCCCCGCCCGTGCTGGCCATCAGCGAGGCCGACCTGCTGCCGGTCGACCAGGCCTTCCAGCTGCAGGCCCATGCCGTCGGCCGCGACCGCATCGAGCTGAACTGGAAGATCGCGCCCGGCTACTACCTGTACCGCCATCGCACCAGTGCCACCGCCTCCGCGGGTTTCCACGCCCAGGCCCTGGCGATGCCGGCGGGCGAGAAGAAGCACGACGCGTTCTTCGGCGACGTGGAGACCTACCACGGCCGCCTGCTGGCGGCCCTGCCCGGCGCGCCCGAGGCCGGCCTGGACACGGTGGCGCTGGAAGTGCGCTACCAGGGCTGCGCCGACGCCGGGGTGTGCTACCCGCCGCAGAAGCGCACGCTGCAGGTGCGGCTGCCGGCGGCCGGCGGCGGCGACCCCGGCAGCGATGCCGCCCCGCCCGCCACCGGCTTCAACCCGCTGGCGGCGCCCCGGCGCCCCGGGTTCGCCCTGCCCGGCACCGACGCGGCGGCCACCGACGCGCTGCCGCTGCCGTCCGAGCAGGCCTTCGCCTTCGAGGCCATCGTCGGCGACGGCAACACCCTGCTGCTGCGCTTCACCCCGGCGCCGGGCTACTACCTGTACCGCGACCGCACCTCGTTCACGATCGAGGGCAGCGCCGGCATCCGCCCGGGCCTGGCGCGGTGGCCGCAGGGCACCTCGCACCGCGACGAGCATTTCGGCAACGTGGTGGTGTACTTCGACCAGGCCGAGGTGACGCTGCCGCTGCAGCGCTCGCGCGCCGACGCGGTCCAGGCCACGCTGGTCACCACCTTCCAGGGCTGCCAGACCGACGGCATCTGCTATCCGCCGATGACCCGCCGGGTGAAGCTGTCGATCCCGGCCGGCCATGTCACCCCGAGCGAGCAGGCGGCGGTGGTGCCGTTGCTGATCCCGCCGCTGGGCGACGCCGCGGCGGCGGCCGACGACACCGCCGCGGCCGACGTGCCGCCGCTGCCGCCCGCCGCGGCCGTGCCGGCACCGGACGCCTCGGCCGGCAATGCCGGCCGCAGCCAGCCACCGGCCAAGGTGCAGCCGTTGCTGGCGGCGCTGCTGCTGGCGCTGCTCGGCGGGCTGGTGCTGAACCTGATGCCGTGCGTGCTGCCGATCCTGTCGCTGAAGGTGCTGGGCCTGGCGCAGAGCGGCGAGAGCCGCGAGCGCGCGCGCAGCCACGCCATCTGGTACACGCTCGGCGTGCTGGTGGCGTTCGCCGCCATCGGCGCGCTGGTGATCGCGCTGCGCGCGGCCGGGCAGGCGGCGGGCTGGGGCTTCCAGCTGCAGCAGCCGTGGTTCGTCGCGGCGCTGGTGTACCTGATGTTCGCCGTCGGCCTGAGCCTGTCGGGCGTGTTCATGTTCACCCTGGGCAGCCGCCTGGGCGGGCTGGGGCAGATGCTGGCCTCGCGGCGCGGCCTGGCCGGCGACTTCCTCACCGGCGCGCTGGCCTGCGTGGTCGCCAGCCCGTGCATCGCCCCGTTCATGGGGCCGGCCCTGGCCTACGCCTTCACCGCGCCGCCGCTGCTGGCGATGCTGGTGTTCCTGGCCCTGGGGCTGGGACTGGCGCTGCCGTTCCTGCTGGTCGGCTTCGTGCCGGGCCTGGCCCGGCGCCTGCCCAGGCCCGGGGCGTGGATGGAGACGCTCAAGCAGGTGCTGGCGTTCCCGATGTACCTGACCGCGACGTGGCTGCTGTGGGTGCTGGGCAAGCAGCGCGGCGTGGACGCGCTGGGGCTGGTGCTGGTCGGGCTGCCGCTGTTCGCGCTGGGACTGTGGTGGTTCGAGCGCAGCCGCTGGCAGAGCCGGCGGCTGGGCATGGCGCTGGGCGCGGCGCTGGCGCTGCTGGCGCTGGCGCCGGTGTGGGGCGTTACCCGCCTGCACCCGCCGGCGGCCGGCAACGAACGCAGCGAGGGCGCGGTGGCGTATTCGCCGCAGCTGCTCGACCGCCTGCGCGCCGACGACCGCGTGGTGTTCGTCAACATGACCGCCGACTGGTGCGTGACCTGCAAGGCCAACGAGCGCAACGTGCTGGGCCGGGCCGCCTTCCGCGATGCGCTCAAGCAGGTGGACGCGGTGTACATGCAGGGCGACTGGACCAACGTCGACCCGCGGATCAGCGCCTTCCTGGAGGAGCACAAGGCAGTCGGCGTGCCGCTGTACGTGGTCTACGGGCCCGGTTCGCCGCCGCGGGTGCTGCCGACGGTGCTGACCCAGGCCATCGTCGAGGACGCCCTGCTTCGCGCCGGCGGCTGAGGGCGGAGGCGACGCAGGAACGCCGTGAAGGTCCCGCAGGAGCCCGTGGGAGCGCCTGCAGGAGCGTCCGTAGGAGCGACTTCAGTCGCGATGGGGCTTTACCGGTAACGCCCCATCGCGACTGAAGTCGCTCCTACCGTTCGTTGCCGCACGCGGCGCCATGGCCGCAGCGCGCACGGAGCGCCATGACCCTAGCGTTGCGCGCGCAGAATCAAACGACCATTTAAAACAGCGCAAACTTCGCCTATCTGGACAGTATCGCGGCCATCGCGCAGACTGCCGCCCTTTCCGCACCGTTTCCACGCATGGCACAGCCGCTGGCACCGCGACGCCCCGAACGCATTCCGCACCCTCGCGGAACGCGCGCGGCGTGCCGCGCCCGCGCACCGTGGCCCGTCGCCGAGGACCGTGCCGATGCCGGATGCTGCCGGCACCGCTTCCCCATCTCCCCCTGACCGGCGGCCGTCGCCCGGCGACGGCGCCCAGACGCTACCCAAGAGGCCTTTATGGATCTGCGCAAAATCAAGAAACTGATCGACCTGCTCGAAGAGTCGAACCTGGCAGAGATCGAGATCAAGGAGGGCGAGGAAAGCGTGCGCCTGGCGCGGGTGCCGCAAGGCGGCGTGGTCGCCGCCGCACCGGCGGTGGCGCAGGCCGCGCCGGCCCCGGCGATGGCGATGAGCTCGCCCACCGAGGCTTCCACCGGCGGCACCGCCAAGCCGGCCAGCGCCCTGCCCGAGGGCCACGTGCTGCGCGCACCGATGGTCGGCACGTTCTATGCCTCGCCGGCGCCGGACAAGCCGCCGTTCGTCAACATCGGCCAGGCGGTCAAGGCCGGCGAGACGCTGGCGATCATCGAGGCGATGAAGATGTTCAACCCGATCGAGGCCGACGTGTCCGGCACCATCGTGGCGGTCCTGGGCGAGAGCGGCCAGCCGGTCGAGTTCGACCAGCCGCTGTTCGTTATCGGCTGAAAGCCGGGAATCGGGAATGGAGAATCGGGAATCGTCCAAGCGCCCCCATGAACGTCTGGACGCTTGGCAGGACTCGATGGATCTGGTCGAGAGGGTGTATGCCCTTTCCGCGACGTTCCCCGACGCCGAACGGTTCGGCCTCACCTCACAGGTCAGGCGCTCGGCGGTGAGCATTCCATCCAACATCGCCGAAGGTGCGGCACGCCGCTCCACTCCCGACTACCTGCGGTTCCTGTCGATCGCACGCGGTTCCCTGGCCGAACTGGACACGCAGATGAAGATCGCCGAAAGGCTTGGCTACACCAGATCGAACGGAGCGCTTGCCGACCAGTTCGACCTGGTCTTCGCCAAGCTCACCGCATTGATGAACGCGCTGCAGAAACGAGGATCGCAATAGTGCCCGCTTCTTCCCATTCTCCATTCTCGATTCCCTATTCCCATGCTCGATAAAGTCGTCATAGCCAACCGCGGCGAGATCGCGCTGCGCATCCTGCGCGCCTGCCATACCCTGGGCATCCGCACCGTGGCGGTGCATTCCACCGTCGACCGCAACCTCAAGCACGTGGCCATGGCCGACGAGTCGGTGTGCATCGGCCCGGCGCCGTCCTCGGACAGCTACCTCAACATCCCGGCGCTGATCGCCGCGGCCGAGGTCACCGATGCCCAGGCCATCCATCCCGGCTACGGCTTCCTGTCCGAGAACGCCGACTTCGCCGAGCAGGTGGAGCAGTCCGGCTTCATCTTCATCGGGCCCAAGGCCGACACCATCCGCCTGATGGGCGACAAGGTCGAGGCGATCCGCGCGATGAAGGCCGCCGGGGTGCCGTGCGTGCCCGGCTCGGGCGGCCCGCTGGGCGAGGACCAGGCCACCAACGTCAAGCTGGCGCGCGAGATCGGCTACCCGGTCATCATCAAGGCCGCCGGCGGCGGCGGCGGCCGCGGCATGCGCGAGGTGCACACCGAGGGCGCGCTGAGCAACGCCATCGCCACCACCAAGGCCGAGGCCAAGGCGGCGTTCGGCAACGACCAGGTGTACATGGAGAAGTTCCTGCAGAACCCGCGCCACGTGGAGATCCAGGTGCTGGCCGACGGCCAGGGCAACGCCATCCACCTGGGCGAGCGCGACTGCTCGATGCAGCGCCGCCACCAGAAGGTGGTGGAGGAAGCGCCGGCGCCGGGCATCACCGCCGAGCAGCGCGCCGAGATCGGCAAGGTCTGCGTGGACGCGTGCATCCGCATCGGCTACCGCGGCGCCGGCACCTTCGAGTTCCTGTACGAGAACGGGCGCTTCTACTTCATCGAGATGAACACCCGCATCCAGGTGGAGCATCCGGTGACCGAGCGCATCACCGGCATCGACCTGGTGTGCGAGCAGCTGCGCATCGCCGCCGGTCGCAAGCTGACGCTCAAGCAGAGCGACATCGTCCCGCGCGGGCACGCCATCGAGTGCCGCATCAACGCCGAGGACCCGGAGAACTTCATGCCCAACCCGGGCCTGATCACCGCGTTCCACCCGCCCGGCGGCCCCGGCGTGCGCGTGGACACGCACATCTACAGCGGCTACAAGGTGCCGCCGAACTACGACTCGATGATCGGCAAGCTGATCGTGCACGGCCCCGACCGCGACACCGCGATCGCGCGCATGCGCGTGGCGCTGAGCGAGATGGTGGTCGAGGGCATCAAGACCAACATCCCGCTGCAGCAGCGGATCATGCGCGACAAGGGCTTCCAGGCCGGCGGGCAGAACATCCACTACCTGGAAAAGCGCCTGGCCGAACGCAAGAACAAGTCGATCGCGCTGGTGTGAGCGGCGCCGCTTCGGCCACGAAAAAAGGCGGGATGATCCCGCCTTTTTTCGTGGCTGCAGGGGCAAGCCGCCGCGCACCGCGCGGCGGCGCCGCCCCGCCGTGCTAGCGCTCGCTGGCCGGCTGCAGCTCGGCCACCGGCTCCACGCCCAGCGAGGAGGTCGGGTTGACGATGCGCAGGGTCTCGACCGAGCCGTCGGGCCAGACGATCTGGAAGGTCGAGCCCGGCGCCAGCGTCGAGAACGGCACCCCGCTCTGCGCGCGCAGCACCGCCGCGGCCTGGCTGGCGCCGGCACTGCGCACGTCGGCGCTGGCATGCACCGTGGCCTGCTTCACCTTGGACAGGTTGCGCAGCGGGTCCTGCGAGGTATCGATCAACAGCACGTGCGCCGCGGTCGCCGTGTAGGCGACGAAAAGCAGCACCCAGAACCAGAATTTGGCCCCGTGCAACAAGCGCCGGTAGTTCATGAGCGTTCTCCGGTTTGTTCGATCAGCTGGCTCACCATGTTTTCCATTGTGCTGGCACCTTGCCGCGGCACCGCGGCGTCGAATACGAAAGCGTAGAAATCCTGGGTCGGGTCCTGCGAGCAGATGCCGCCGTTGGCGCAGTAGTTGGTCATCAGCACGCTGTCCGGCCCGCAGGCCAGCCCCAGCCGGCACGCGGCCAGTTGCCAGGCCAGCTCGGCCATCGCGGAACCGGCCACCAGGCCTTCGTAGGCGTCGTCGCCGCTGGCGGCCAGCCCCATCGCCGGCGACAGCGCCAGGAAGGCCTCCGGGTCGCGCGACACCAGCACGCGCTCGACCAGGCCGCGCCGGTACTGCGCCGAGGCCTGCAACGGCTGGCCCTGCGCCAGCAATGCCGCCTCGGCGGCTATGCTGCCGGCCTCGGCGGCCTGGCGCCGCTGCTCGGCGATCGCCGCCCGGGTCAGGCCGTCGCGCGGCAGGAAGCCGGCGCAGCGCGCCAGCACCCGCTGCCGCGCCGTGGACATCGCGGCCGCTCCCTGCAACTGCAGCTGCCCCAGCGCATCGCTGTCGGCGGCATAGGCGGCCGGGTCCATGGCATAGCCGGCGCAGTAGTCGTAGACGCGGCTGACCATCCAGCGCGCGTCCTGGTCGCCCGCCGCGGCCGGCGCGGCCAGCGTCTGCAGATAGCGGTACAGGTCCGGTTCGCGCTCGAAGCCGCTGCGCGGGTCCAGCGGCAACCCGGACGCCACCGCGGTGGAGCGCAGCCGTTCGCGCTGGAGCTGCAGCGGCCAGCGCTCGGCCGGGGTGTGCGTCGCCGCCTCGGCGGACGCCTCGGCAACGGCCGGCCGCGAGGACGCCGAGGATTCGGCGTGCCGCCACCACGCCACGGCGACCGCCAGAACCGGCAGCAACAGCAACCACAGCGTGCGGGGTTGGACCTGGGTCATGGCGAGGGCGTCATGAGTCGCAAGCACGGCAGTTTACCCCAGCCCTTGCGGGGCCCTGTTCAGGCGGCGCGGTGCGCCGCGGGATTGGGGATTGGGGATTGGGGATTGGCGGGTGGCGAGCGTGGTGCGGCCGCCTGGTCTACGATGCACGCCCCCGACGAACGCCGCGCACCGATGCCGTACCTCGAACTGTCCCTGCATTGCTCCGAATCCACCCAGCCCCGCTACGAGAACGCGCTGGAGGATGTCGGCGCGCTGTCGGTCACCCTGCTCGACGCCGATGCCGACACCAGCAACGAGCGCGCGATCCTGGAGCCGGGCGTGGGCGAGACGCCGCTGTGGAACACGCTGGTGCTGACCGCGCTGTTCCCGGGCGACGCCAATGCGCTGGCGCTGCTGGCGGCGCTGGAGGCGTTCGACCCGGAGCTGCAATGGAGCGGCGCGCAGTTCCGCCAGGTCGAGGACCAGGACTGGGAGCGGGCGTGGATCGACCAGTTCGAGCCGATGCGCTTCGGCAGCCGCACCTTCATCGTGCCGTGGAACCAGGACATCCCCGAGGAGGCGCGCTTTGCCGGCGCCGCCATCGTGCGGCTGGACCCGGGGCTGGCGTTCGGCTCGGGCACCCATCCCACCACCTCGCTGTGCCTGCACTGGCTCGACGGCCTGGCCGAACGCGGCCGGCTCGACGGCGCGCGCGTGCTCGACTTCGGCTGCGGCTCGGGGATCCTGGCGCTGGCCGCGCTCAAGCTCGGCGCCTCCGCGGCGGTGGGCGTGGACAACGACCCGCAGGCACTGCTGGCCAGCGCCGACAACGCCGGGCGCAACGGCGTCGGCGCGCAGCTGTCGGTCTACCTGCCGCCCGACGAGCCGGTGCAGACCTATCCGGTCGTGGTCGCCAACATCCTGGCCTCGGCGCTGGACGCGCTGGCCGACACCCTCGCCTCGCGGGTCGCGCCCGGCGGCAGCATCGCCCTGTCGGGCATCCTGCACGGCCAGGAGGACGAACTGCTGGCGCGCTATGCGCCGTGGTTCGAGCAGCTGGCCTGCGAGCGCGACGGCGACTGGATGCGCATCGACGGCGTGCGCCGCGGCTGATCGCCGCTCCCGCGACCGCGCCGGGGCGCGTGGTCGCGGACGAATCCAGGCCGGCCGGCCCCGTTGCGGCCAGGCCAGTATCGATGTCTTTCATCCTGATGAAAGCCATACGAACCCATCCCACACGCGTGTGACGCTATATCTCGCCCCCGTTTCTTCCTGCCGGGTGGCCAGTGAGCAAGCTGTACGAACGCATTCGCGAGGCGCGCCGCCTTACCGGCCTGACGCAGGAAGTACTGGCCGGGGAACTGGGCGTGACGCGCAGCGCGGTCGCGCAGTGGGAGATGGCCGACGGCACCGCGCCGTCGGTGGAGAACCTGATCGGCCTGGCCCAGCGCAGCGGCCTGCATTTCGAGTACCTGGCCACCGGCCGCGGCGAGCGCGTGCTCGGCCCGCCCGCCTCGACGATCGCCGAACCGCCGGCCGACTACCAGCCGTTGAGCGAGCAGCAGCGGCTGCTGCTCGACCGCTTCGAGGCGCTGGCGCCGCGCCAGCGCAGCGCCCTGCTGGAGCTGTTGAACGACAGCCGCCAGCGGCGCCGTTGAGGCATCGGCCCGACCTGCCTCGTCGGTCTGGATCGGGCATTCCCCCCACGCTTGATCGAGCGCAGCGCGACGGCGCGAAGCGATGCCGGACAATGCGCGCCGTGGCGTGGCCGCTCGGCCACGGCCGCAGGCAGGACCGCCGGTGCCGCCGCAGGCTTTCGTGGCGCGGCCAGCCACCGGCATGGGACGAACGATCACCGACCGAGGAGCGGGGCATGGAGTGCAGGGGTTTCCTGTTCGATCTGGATGGAACGCTGGTCGACTCGCTGGCGGTGGTCGAACGGGCGTGGGCGGACTGGGCGCGGCGGCGCGGCATCGATCCGGCCGAGGTGCTGGCGTTCGTCCATGGCAAGCAGGCGGTCACCTCGCTGCGGCACTTCATGCCGGGCGCGGGCGAGGAGGACATCCGCCGGGAATTCGAGGGGCTGGAGACGGCCGAGGCGCGGGACACGCACGGCGTGGTGGCGATGCCCGGCGCGCTGGCCCTGCTGCAGCGGCTGGAGCGGCTGTCCATCCCATGGGCGATCGTGACCTCGGGCACGGTGCCCATCGCCCATGCGCGCCATCGCGCCGCGCGGTTGCCGCGGCCTGCGGTGTTCATCACCGCCGAACAGGTGGCCAGGGGCAAGCCGGCGCCGGACGCCTATCTGCTCGGTGCCCGGCGCCTGGGCCTGCCGCCGGCGCAATGCGTGGTGGTGGAGGATGCCGCGGCGGGCATCCGTTCCGGCCTGGCGGCCGGCTGCCGGGTGATCGCGGTCAACACCCCGGCCGATACGCCGGAGCTGGCGCGGGTCGATGGAGTGCTGCACTCGCTGGCGCAGATCGATGTCGGCTCGAACGGGCGCGGCGCGATCGTCTCTGTCGCCTGAGCCCGAGCCGGCCGTCCCGGCAAGTACGGCGCCGTCCCTGGCGCCGGACCGGGCAGGTCAGAACCGGTAGCTCGCCTTGAGCATGTAGCGGCGGCCCAGGGCGTCGTAGACGAACGGGAACGGGCCGATGTCGTCGGTCAGGTTGATCACCGAGAGGTTGATCCTGGCCCTGTCGGAGATCCGGTAGCCGACGTTGGCGTCCCAGGTGGTGTAGCTGTCGGCGCGCGGGTACTGGCGCGCGTCGGCGATGGCGGTCAGGCTGACCAGCGCCGAACTCTGGTAGTCGGCGTTGACGCCGACGTTCCACTTGCCCAGCTGGTAGCGCGCGCTCCAGCGGTACTGGCGCTTGGGCGCGCTGGTGGTGCCGACCTGCTCCACGATCGGCACGCCCGGCGCCGAGGCGCTGCCCAGCTCCTTGGGGAAGTAGCCGTAGAAGCCCAGGTCGAGGCGGCCGAAGCGCTGCAGGTCCCAGCGGTAGTTCACCTCGCCGGTCCAGCCGCGGAACGCCATGATCGGGCCGTTGCCGTACTCGGTGGCGATGCCGTTGGCCACGCCGGTCAGCGGATTGCGCGAGATCATGCTGCAGAAGCGATTGGCGTTGGCGATGTCGGCCGCGTTGAAGTCCTCGTTGTCGAAGCAGCCCGATACGATGTCGGTCGGGCTCAGCGCGGTGATGACATCGGTGATCTCGATGTCGTACCAGTCCGCCGCCACCCGCAGCCCGTCCAGCCACTGCGGCTGCAGCACGACGCCCGCGGTCCACGACCGGGCCTGCTCGTTGGCCAGGCTGGTGCTGCCGTTGCGGGTCCCCAGCTGGGTCGAGGGACTGGCGGTGAAGGTCGCCGGGTCGACGCCGGGATACGCGGCGAAGAAGGCCTCGCAGTTGCGCCGCCGCACCGCCGGCCGGGTGCCGCCGTCGATGTTGGTCGCGCTGCACAGCTCGGGAATGGCGAAGTAGGCCGGCTGCTCGCTGGTGTAGAGCTCGGAGATCGAGGGCGCGCGGAACGATTCGGTGCGGTTGCCGCGCAGCTGGATGCCGGCGAACGGCTCGTACTGCAGGCCATAGGTGTAGGCGGTGAACCAGCCGTTGACGGTATTGTCCACGCGCCGCACCTTGCCGGTCAGGTCGAGCCGGTGCAGGCCGGGAATGCGCCTGTCCGGGTCGACCAGCGGCGCGATGAACTCGGCGAAGTACTCGTTGGTGGAGAAATCGCCGCTGGCCGCCTGGATCGGCACCGAGCGGCCGAGCCCGAGCCGCTGGTACTCGCTCGGCTCGAACGCCCCCTCCTCCTTGCGGTACTCGAAGCCCACGTTGAAGGCGAACTCGCCCCCCGGCAGGTCGAACAGGCCGCCGGACAGGTTGGCGTTGAACACGGTCTGCCGCATCTCGGCCTTCGCATGCGTCGGCGTGTTGACGTAGGCCAGCGCCTCGGCGCTGGCCACGCCCTCGCCGAACAGGTTCAGCGGACGGCAGTCCGGATCGGCGGTGGTGCCGGCGGCCGTGGCGTCGCAGACGATCTCGCCGGCGGCGTTGCGGGTGACGTTGATCGCGTTGATGAAGTTCTGCTGGACGATGCCGGTGCCGTAGTAGTCGAAGTCGCCGCGGCCGTGGGTGAGGCTGGTTTCCCAGTTGAAGCCGCGCCCGGCCCACTCGAAGTAGCCGTCGAGCCCGGCCACCGCGCGGGTGATGATGCTGCGCGAGCTTGAGTTGTTCATGCTCAGGTCGCGCGAGGAGCGCGACAGGCGGAAATCGGTGATGCCCTGCGCCTGCAGCAGCGCGCGCGCCTGCTCGCTCAGGAACGGGTTGTCGACGTTGAACGGCAGGTTGCCGCTCTGCGCGCCGCTGCCGTCGGCGAACGCCGCGCCGAACGACGAGGCGTTGTAGACGTTCTGGTCGGCCAGTTCCTCTGCCTCGGAACGGAACCACGAGGCCTCGAAGAAGCCGCGGACCTGGTCGGTGAAGTCGAACCTGCCGTTGGCGTAGGCGGACTTGCGCTTGAGGTCCGAGATCAGCTGGGTGGTCTCGTTGAGGTCCATGCCGTCGCCGCCGGACGAGTTGGCGCCGGTGCCGAAGGTGGTGCCCGGATCGAACGGCAGCAGGTTGCCGCTGGCGTCGAAGTGGTACAGCACGTTGTCGGCGCCGAAGCCCAGCGGCTGGCCGCTGGCGTCGCGGTAGTAGTTGCGCGTCACCATCACGCCGGACGGCACCACCAGCCCGCCCCAGGTCATGTTGTTGATGCGGCGGTCGCGGATGTAGACGTTGTTGGGGATGCCGTCGTTGTTGCCGGTGTTGAACGGGATGCCGGGATCGATGCGGCCGTCGCTGGCGGCGTCGCGGCCGGGCTGGAAGCGGTCGATCGTGCTCTGCAGCGGGTTGGTCTGCAGCGAGTAGCCCTTACGGTAGAAATCGCGCTCCAGGCTGTACACGCCGTCGTTGTTGTCGTAGCTGAGCGCGATGGTGACGTTGCCGCGGTCCTGGGCGAAGTTGCTGCCGAGGATCGCCGACCAGTTGTGCCTGTCGTTGTCGCCCTTGCTGGTGCGGCCGAAGCCCAGCTCCACCTCGGCGCCCTCGAAGTCGTTGCGCAGGATGACGTTGCTGACGCCGGAGATGGCGTCGGATCCGTAGGTCGGCGCACCGCCGATGCCGATGGACTCCACGCGCTCGACCATGATGCTGGGGATGGCGTTGAGGTCCACCTGGATGCCGCCGTTGGCCGGCCCGAAGATGGTGGGCGGATTGGAGGTGACGAAGCGGCGTCCGTTGACCAGCGTGAGCATGCGGTTGGAGCCCAGCCCGAAGCGGCTGAGGAAGTTGACGCCGGCGCCGAAGCTGGCCTGGGCGCCGAGGTAGCTGGCGCCGGCACCGAAACTGGGCACGTCGAACAGGACGTCGGCCAGGTTGGTGTAGCCGTAGTCCTCGATGAACTCGCGCGACACCACCGCCGCCGGTTCCAGCGTGTCGAAGCCGGCGCGCGCGATGCGCGAGCCGGTGACCATGATCCTGTCCAGCTCGGCGATCCTCGCACCGGCGTCCGCCGGCGGCGGGGCAGCCGGTTCCTCGCCGGCGAACGACACCTCGGTGCCGCCGGCGGTGCCGACCGCCACCTCCTCGCGCACGCCCACTTCCACGCCATCGCGCCGCAGCGACACGCGATAGCGGCCGCTGGGCAGGTCGGCGGCGCGGTAGCTGCCGTTGCCATCGACCGGCAGCGTGCGGGTCGCGCCGGTATCGGGATTGCGGACGACGATCGTGGTCCCGGGCGCGGCCGTTACCCGGCCGAAGATGCTGCCGTTCGCCGATTGCGCCTGGGCCACCGAGGCCAGGCAACCTGCCAGTGCCACTGCAAGCGCCGCGCGGCGCCAGTTCCTGCGGTTGTACATGGGAATCCCCTGAATCGAGAAAGTGGAGGAAACCGGCGGCGGGCTCGCCGCCGGCCAGGTTAGATTCACTAACCGTTAACAATACTGACCATAATCGGCAAACATTTGCAACACCCGCCCACGGGCCGCCATCCATGTCGCAACCGGCCACACCCGTTGCCGGCCGGCACGCGCGCGGACGAAGTGGTTGAATAGGGCTGCGATCCGAGCCGTATCCCCCCTTTGCCGATGCCCGATTCCCAAGCCCCCCGCGGCCGCTCCCTGGCCTCCCTGCTGCGCCCGGCGTCCGCGCCGGACGCGCAGACGCCGCCAGCCGATGCGCAGGCCGCCGCCGACACCGCGCGTGCCGGCGTCGATGCCGCCGCGTCGCCGCAGCCGCCACTGGAACCTGCACCCGCACTTGCTTCGGCGGCGGCCGGTGCCGGCACTGCCGCGGCGGCGCCCTCGTTCCTGCAGCGCAGCCGTCCGGCGCCGCGCCCGCGTACTCCGGCCTGGCAATGGGCTCTGCTGGCCACCCTGGCGCTGCTGCTGGTGCTGCAGGTGCTGCTGGCCGACCGCGCGCGCCTTGCGGCCGATGCAGGATGGCGACCGATCGTCGCAGCACTGTGCGACGCCTTGGGTTGCCGGCTGCCGCCGTGGCACGAGCCGCAGGCGTTCACCATGCTCGGGCGCGAGGTGCGCCCGGTCCCCGGTGTCACCGGCGTGCTGCAGGTACGCGCGAGCTTCCGCAACGACGCGCGCTGGGCGCAGGCGTGGCCGCAGCTGCAGCTGTCGCTGACCGATGCCGACGGCCGCGTGATCGGCAGCCAGGCCTTCGCGCCGGCCCAGTACCTGGGCGCGGCACCGCCCGCCGACGCACTGCTTGCACCAGGACAGAGCGCCCAGGTGACCTTTCGGGTGCGTGAGCCCTCGGCCGGCACCGAAGCGTTCACGTTCGCCTTCCGCTGAGCGCCGCCGGCGGGATGCAGGCCGCGGATGCACGCGATAGACTCTATCCCCCGCGCCGCCACCCCACCCGTTCCCGGCGCCGCAATCGGGGATGCATTTGAACGCTGCCACCACTCGTCCTGACGCCAGTCGCGGCGCGCCGAAGCCGCCTTTGCGCGAGCACGTCGCCCAATCCGTCCGCCGCTACCTGCGCGACCTGGACGGCTGCGATGCGGACGACGTCTACGAGATCGTGCTGCGCGAGATGGAGATCCCGCTGTTCGTGGAAGTGCTGAACCACTGCGAAGGCAACCAGAGCCGCGCCGCGGCGATACTCGGCATCCACCGCGCCACGCTGCGCAAGAAGCTCAAGGAATACGGGCTCACCTGAGCCCCACGCCCGTAGCGCCGGGCTTGCTCGGCTGCACGGGTGTCCGAAGCCAATGCGGCCGAGCAGGCTCGGCGCTACGGCAATCGCGCCGATCGCGCGTGTCCGCCTGCAGTACCGAGCGCACCCGGGCCGACGCGCTCCGGGCCGGTGCCTCGCAGCCGCCGGCGTGGGCCGGGTCGCTATAATCGCGGGCTCCTTCCGCTTCGCTCCCCTGCCCAATGTCCTCCGACCTGCTGCCCGTGCGCCGGGCCCTGCTGTCCGTTTCCGACAAGACCGGACTGATCGACCTGGCCCGTGCGCTGGCCGCGCGCAACGTCGAACTGCTGTCCACCGGCGGCACCGCCCGCGCGATCCGCGAAGCCGGGCTGCCTGTCAGGGACGTGGCCGACGTCACCGGTTTCCCGGAGATGATGGACGGCCGGGTCAAGACCCTGCACCCGATGGTGCACGGCGGCCTGCTCGGGCGCGCCGGCACCGACGATGCGGTGATGGCCGAGCACGGCATCGCCGCGATCGACCTGCTGGTGCTGAACCTGTACCCGTTCGAGCAGGTCACCGCGCGCGCCGACTGCACGCTGGCCGAGGCGGTGGAGAACATCGACATCGGCGGCCCGGCGATGCTGCGCTCGGCGGCCAAGAACTTCGCGCGGGTGGCGGTGGCCACCTCGCCGGCCCAGTACCCCGGGCTGCTGGCCGAACTGGACGCCAACGACGGGCAGCTGTCGGCGGCCAAGCGCTTCGCCCTGTCGGTGGCCGCGTTCGACCGCGTGGCGCAGTACGACGCGGCGATCAGCAACTACCTGTCGGCAGTGGCCGACGCCTCGGCCGAGGTGCCGGTGCGCACGGAATACCCGGCGCAGATGAACTCCACCTTCGTCAAGGTGATGGACCTGCGCTACGGCGAGAACCCGCACCAGTCCGGCGCCTTCTACCGCGACCTGTACCCGGTGCCGGGCACGCTGGCCACCTTCGAGCAGCTGCAGGGCAAGGAACTGAGCTTCAACAACCTGGCCGACTCGGACGCGGCGTGGGAATGCGTGCGCCAGTTCGACGCCCCGGCCTGCGTCATCGTCAAGCACGCCAACCCGTGCGGCGTGGCGGTGGGCGTGGCCTGCGGCGACGCCTACGAGCTGGCCTACGCCACCGACCCGACCAGCGCCTTCGGCGGCATCATCGCCTTCAACCGCACGCTGGACGCGGCCACCACCCAGGCCATCCTCGACCGCCAGTTCGTCGAGGTGCTGATCGCACCGGACTACGAGGCCGGCGCGCTGGACTACGCGACGAAGAAGGCCAACGTGCGCGTGCTGAAGATCCCGCACGGCGCCGGGCTCAACAACTACGACAGCAAGCGGGTCGGCTCGGGCCTGCTGCTGCAGAGTTCGGACAACCGCGGCATGGCGGCCGGGGAGCTGAAGGTGGTGACCAGGCGCGCGCCCACCGAGGCACAGCTGCGCGACCTGCTGTTCGCCTGGCGCGTGGCCAAGTACGTCAAGTCCAACGCGATCGTCTATGCCAAGGACAACCGCACCATCGGCGTCGGCGCCGGGCAGATGAGCCGGGTGTACTCGGCGCGCATCGCCGGCATCAAGGCGCACGACGCCGGGCTGGTGGTGGAAGGCTCGGTAATGGCCTCCGATGCCTTCTTCCCGTTCCGCGACGGCATCGACGCGGCCGCCGAGGCCGGCATCGCCGCGGTGATCCAGCCCGGCGGCTCGATGCGCGACGGCGAGGTGATCGCCGCGGCCGACGAGCACGGCATCGCGATGGTGTTCACCGGCGTGCGTCACTTCCGGCACTGAGGTGCCGGGAATGGGGAGTGGGGATTGGGGATTCGCAACAGCGCGGTTCCTGACCGCTCCCCACCGCCAGCCCCAGCAACGCGACGCCTCCGTTCTTGCTCTTGCTTTCCTGCTCTTCCCAATCCCAAATCCCCACTCCCCACTCCCGGCTCCCCAATGAAAATACTCGTCATCGGTTCCGGCGGCCGCGAGCACGCCCTGGCCTGGAAGCTGGCACAGTCGCCGCGCGTGTCCGAAGTGATCGTCGCGCCTGGCAACGCCGGCACCGCTACGGAAGACAAATGCCGCAACGTGCCGGTCAAGGTCACCGACATCGGCGGCCTGTTGAAGCTGGCGCAGGACGAGAGCGTGGGGCTGACCGTGGTCGGTCCGGAAGTGCCGCTGGTGGCCGGCGTGGTGGACCGCTTCCGCGCCGCCGGGCTGCGCATCTTCGGGCCCACCGCCGCCGCCGCGCAGCTGGAGGGCAGCAAGGCCTTCGCCAAGGACTTCCTCGCCCGCCACGGCATCCCCACCGCGTTCTACGGCGTGTTCACCGAGGTCGAGCCGGCGCTGGACTACCTGCGCGCGCACGGCGCGCCGATCGTCATCAAGGCCGACGGCCTGGCCGCCGGCAAGGGCGTGATCGTGGCGACGACGCCGGAAGAAGCCGAGGCCGCGGTGCGCGACATGCTCTCGGGCAACGCCTTCGGCGATGCCGGCGCGCGCGTGGTGATCGAGGAGTTCCTCGACGGCGAGGAGGCCAGCTTCATCTCGATGGTCGATGGCGCCACCGCGCTGCCGATGGCCACCAGCCAGGACCACAAGCGCGTCGGCGACGGCGACACCGGCCCCAACACCGGCGGCATGGGCGCGTACTCGCCGGCGCCGGTGGTCACCCCCGAGGTGCATGCGCGGGTGATGCGCGAGGTGGTGGAGCCGACCGTGGCCGGGATGATCGCCGACGGCGTGCCGTTCACCGGCTTCCTCTACGCCGGGCTGATGATCGACAAGGCCGGCGCGCCGAAGGTGATCGAGTTCAACGTGCGCTTCGGCGACCCGGAGACGCAGCCGGTGATGCTGCGGCTGCAGTCGGACCTGGTCGAGCTGGTCGAGGCGGCGATCGACGGCCGCCTGCACGAGACCCAGGCGCAGTGGACGGAGCAGCCTTCGCTGGGCGTGGTGATGGCGGCGCGGCCGTATCCCGAATCGCCGCTCACCGGCGACGTCATCGCCGGCCTGGACGCGGTGCCGGCCGGCGCCAAGGTGTTCCATGCCGGCACCGCGCTGGACGCGGACGGCAACGTGGTCAGCGCCGGCGGCCGCGTGCTGTGCGTGGCGGCGCTGGGCCGCAGCGTGTCGGAGGCGCAGCGCAACGCCTACGCCGGCGTGGCCGCGATCCACTGGGCCAACGAGTTCCACCGCGGCGACATCGGCTGGCGCGCGATCGCGCGCGAGCAGGCGCGGTGAGGCGCTGCAGTTTCCCGGGAGCGCCGTAGGCGCGATGTCAGGGGCGATGTAGGAGCGACTTCAGTCGCGATCGGGCTTTACCGGTAGAGCCCCATCGCGACTGAAGTCGCTCCTACGTCGCTCCTACGTCGTCTCTACACCGCTCCTACATCGTCCCTACATCACCCCCACGACTATCCCTGCCGGCCCTCCAGGTAGTCCAGCGCCACCTGCAGCAGCGCGCGGCTGCCCACTTCCAGCGCCGCCTCGTCCGGGGCGTACTTGGGCGAGTGGTTGATCGGCATCGTCGCCGGGTCCTGGTCCGCCGGGGTGGTGCCGACGAAGAAATAGGCGCCCGGCACCTCGTTGGCGAACTGCGAGAAGTCCTCGGCCACCGTCACCAGCGGCATCTCGACCACGTTGTCGGCGCCGACCGCGCGCTGCAGCGACGGCGTCACCCGCCGCGCCAGTTCCGGATCGTTGATCGTCGCCGGCGCGTTGCCGATCACCTGCAGCTCGGCGCTGCCGCCGCCGGCATGGGCGTAGTCCTCGGCGGTGCGGCGGAAGCGGGCGATCACGTCCTCGCGCACCGCCGGGTCGAAGGTGCGCAGCGTGCCCACCAGCCGCGCCTCGTCGGGGATGATGTTGAAGCGCACGCCGGCGTTGAACTGGCCGGCGGTCAGCACCACCGGGGTGGAGGCGATGTTGACCTGGCGCGCGATCATGCTCTGCGTGCCCAGCAGGATCTGCGCGCCGATGGTGATCGGGTCCACGCCGTCCCACGGCCGCGAGCCGTGGGTCTGGCGCCCGCGCACGGTCAGCGCCCACTCGTCGGCGCTGGCCAGCGACGGCCCGCTGCGGAAGCCGATCTGCCCGGTGTGCAGGCCGGCCCACACGTGCAGGCCGAACACCGCGTCGGGCCTGAAGTCCTTCCACACGCCCTCGTCGAGCATCATCTTCGCGCCGAACGGCGCGCCCGGCTCGGCCGGGCCTTCCTCCGAGGGCTGGAACACGAACATCACCTCGCCCGGCAGGGTGTCGCGGCGCGCGGCCAGCGCCTGCGCCACGCCGAGCAGGATCGCCACGTGCATGTCGTGGCCGCAGGCGTGCATCACCCCGACCGGCTGGCCGCGGTAGGTGGTGGTGGCGGTGGAGGCGAACGGCAGGCCGGTCTCCTCCTTCACCGGAAGCGCGTCCATGTCGGCGCGCAGGGCGATGCGCGGGCCCGGGCGGCCGCCCTTGAGCACCGCGACCACGCCGGTGTGCGCCAGCCCGGTGCGCGGCTTCAGCCCGAGCTTGCGCAGCTCGGCGGCGACCAGCGCGGCGGTGCGCGTCTCCTGCCCGCCAAGCTCGGGATGCTGGTGCAGGTCGCGGCGCCAGGCGGTCATCTGCGACTGCAGCTGGCTCGTCTGCGCCTGCTGCGCCTGCGCGAACAGCGGCGCGGCCAGCAGCCAGGGCAACAGGCAGTAGGTGAGTGCGCGCATCGTCGATGACCTCGTGCAATGGGGACCGGCATGTTAGCGGGATATGCCGCGTCCGCGACGCACTGCCCAGGGCACGCCAGGCCCGGTCGCCGGCGAAGCACCGGCGCCACCGACGCCGTCGCCGCGGCGGATGCCGGCGTCCGCCCCGCGCCGCCCGGTCCGGCGGCACCGGGGCTCAGCGCGCGGCGTCGTCCAGCAGCCCCTGCTTCAGCACGCCCTGCCGCACCAGCCGCGGCTGCACGATGTCGTCGTGGTTGACCAGCATCTGGATGCCCTGCGCCTGCAGCGCGTTGAGCCAGTCGAGCTGGAAGCCGATGGCCACCGGGTCCTCGCCGATGCGCTCGATCTGCGCCCGCGGCTTGAGCCGCTTCTCGTCGATGCCGAGGTAGCTCCAGCTGACGTCGCCGGTGATGATGTACTCGCGCCCGTTCTCCAGTTTCGCGTAGACCATGACCTCGCCGGGCGTGTGGCCCGGCGCCTGCACCAGCGCCACGCCCGGCGCCACCGGCAGCACGTCATGGAAGTCGACCACGGTGAAGTCGTCGCGCTGGCGCGGCTGCATCCGCAGTTCCGGCATCTGCGGCGACTCGACCAGGGTGCGCAGCTGGCGCCCGGTCAGCAGCGTCTTCGGCGCCAGCTGCGCGTAGTGCGGCGAGCGCAGCACGCCGGCGACGTGGTCGCCGTGCTCGTGGGTGATCAGGATCGCGCGCGCGCCCAGCAGCGCCTGCTGGATGCGCGCGTTGGCCTGCGCGTCGTAGGGCTCGTCCTGACCGCGGCCGAAGAAGCGGTGCACCTGCTCGTCCATGCCGGCGTCGACCATGATCCAGCCGTCCGGATACACCAGCTGGTAGGCGGTGCGCGCCTGGATGTAGGGACGCCGGTCGCCGCCTTCCACGGTGGCGGCGAAGGTGCGCGGGCTCTCGGCGAACTTGAGGTAGCGCACCTCCCGCGGCAGCGCGCCGGGCACCGAGCCGGCGGCGACGCGCAGCTTGCGCAGCAGCGCGTCGTCGTACTTCAGCGCCGGCTCGTCGGCGCCGGCCGGCGTGGCGGCGAGCAGCAGCAGCGACAGCAGGATCGACAGGCGTGGCACGGGCTTCTCCTTGCTTCCTTGGACGGCCCCAACGCTACAGCAGCCGCGCGGCCGTGGCATGCCCCGGGCCCCTGCTTCATGTCGTCCCGCACCGGCAGCGGCCATAATGCAGGCCGTTTCCCGACCTGCCGCGCATGATCCAGTTCGAGTCCCGCCTGAGCCGCCTGTGGGCCCACGAGAAGGCCAGCTACGGCCTGCGCGTGTTCATCGCCCTGGCGGCGGCGATGGCGGTGTGCTGGCAGCAGCAGCAGGTCACCGCGGTGCCCTCGGTGTTCCTGGGCATCATCGCCAGCGCCATCGGCGAGACCGACGACAACTGGCTGGGCCGCTGCAAGTCGGTGCTGCTGATGCTGGCGTGCTTCGCCGTCGCCGCCTTCGCGGTGCTGTACCTGTTCCCGTATCCGCTGCCGTTCGTGGCCGGGCTGGCGCTGACCACCTTCGGCCTCACCCTGCTCGGCGCGCTGGGCGAGCGCTATGCCTCCATCGCCCAGGCCACGGTGACGCTGGCGATCTACATGATGATCGGGCTGGACCAGCACGGCGCCAGCGGCAGCCATGCGCCGGCCTGGCACGGCGCGGTGCAGCTGCTGGCCGGCGCGACCTGGTACGGGCTGCTGTCGATCCTGTGGGCGGCGCTGTTCGCCAACCGCCCGGTGCGCGAGGCGCTGGCGCGGCTGTTCGTCGAGCTGGGGCTGTTCCTGCGGCTGAAGGCAGCGCTGTTCGAGCCGGTGCACCAGGCCGACCTGCAGGCCGAGCGGCTGGCGCTGGCCGAGCAGAACGCCCGGGTGGTGGCCGCGCTCAACACCGCCAAGACCGCGATCCTGAGCCGCTTCGGCCGTTCCGGCCGGCCCGGCGTGCAGTCGGGCCTGTACTTCCGCCTGTACTACATGGCGCAGGACTTCCACGAGCGCGCCAGTTCCTCGCACTACCCGTACGAGCAGCTCACCGAGGCGTTCTTCCACAGCGACGTGCTGTACCGCTGCCAGCGCCTGCTCGCCCTGCAGGGCAAGGCCTGCGCCGCGCTGGGCGAGGCGCTGCGGCTGCGGCGCCCGTTCGTGTACGGCGAGACCACGCGCCAGGCGATGGCCGACCTGAGCCAGTCGCTGGAGTTCCTGCGCGCCCGCTCCGATCCGGCGCAGCTGCGCCTGCTCGGCTCGCTGGACCTGCTCGGCAACAACCTGCAGAAGATCGAGCAGCAGCTGTCGGAGGCGGAAAGCTCGGACAGCACGCTGGACAGCATCGACACCCGCCTGCGCGATTCCAATCCGCACACGCTGCGCGAGATGGCGGTGCGCATCGGCCAGCAGTTCACCCCCAAGTCGCTGCTGTTCCGCCATGGCCTGCGCATGGCCATCGCGCTGTCGGTGGGCTACGGGCTGATGAAGCTGGTGCATGCCGACAACGGCTACTGGATCCTGCTGACCACCGCCTTCGTCTGCCGTCCCAACTACGGCGCCACGCGGCTGCGGCTGATCCAGCGCATCGCCGGCACGCTGGTCGGCCTGGGGCTGACCTGGGCGCTGATGCAGCTGTTCCCGACCCAGCAGGTGCAGTTGCTGCTGGCGCTGGCCGCGGCGCTGCTGTTCTTCGTCACCCGCGCCGACCGCTACGTCACCGCCACCGCGGCGATCACGGTGATGGCGCTGCTGTGCTTCAACCTGCTCGGCGACGGCTTCGTGCTGCTGCTGCCGCGGCTGGTCGATACCCTGATCGGCTGCGCCATCGCGGTGGCGGCCTCGTTCCTGATCCTGCCCGACTGGCAGGGCCGGCGGCTCAACCAGGTGGCGGCCAACGTGATCTCCGCCTGCGCCCGCTACCTGGCCGAGGTGCTCTCGCACTACCGCGGCGACCGCCGTGGCCCGCGCGACGACCTGGGCTACCGCGTCGCCCGCCGCGACATGCACAACGCCGACGCGGCGCTGTCGGTGGCGCTGTCGAACATGCTGCGCGAGCCAGGCTACTTCCGCCGCAAGCTCGACGCCGGCTTCCGCTTCCTGGCGCTGTCCAACACCCTGCTGGGCTACCTGTCGGCACTCGGCGCGCACCGCGCGCCGCTGGGCGACCATCCCGACGACGCCCTGGTCGAGCAGGCCGGGCAGGCGCTGAAGCAGGCGCTGGACGACATCGCCGACGCGCTGTCCAGGCGCCGGCCGCTGCCGCAGCGCGACCGCGGGCAGGAGGACGCGCTGGCCGCCCGGCTGGAAGCGATGGCCGAGGACATCGACGAGAAGCACCGGCTGATCCGCACCCAGCTGTTGCTGGTGCTGCGCCTGCTGGCGCCGCTGCGCGCGGCCACCGACGAACTGGTCGGCCCGGACCCGGCGCCGCCGCGGCCGTCCCGCGCCAGTCCCGCGGCGGCCTGAGCGACTCCCAGGTCCACCGCCGCCGTCCAGGGCGCATGCATTCAATGTCGCCAGGAACCTGTTCACGATCTCCCTGCAGGGGCGACTTCGGTCGCGATGGGGCTTTGCCGGGAATGCCCCATCGCGACTGAAGTCGCTCCTACGCCGCTCCTACAGGTGACTCTCGAGCCACGGTGACCAACCGGCATCTGCTGCCTCCATGCCGAGATCGTGAACTGGCTTCATCCGCACGCGGCGGGCCGGGGTCCGCCCCATGCCTGATTGCCTCGCCTCCCGCCTCGCGGAGCCAGCCGTACCGACTGGCGCCCGAAAGACACGCGTCCAGGCGTTTTGCGCGGTCAGACCGAAGCGCCGGGCGGAGCCAGCGGCAGTTCCAGGATCGCCGACAGGCCGCCGCCGGGACGGTTGCGCAATTGCAGCGTGCCGCCGTCGCGCTGCGCGCACTCGCGCGCGATCGCCAGCCCGAGGCCGATGCCCCCGGTGCGGCGGCTGCGCGACTGCTCGCCGCGGTAGAACGGTTCGAACACCGCGTCCAGTTCCCGCTCGGGTATGCCGGGACCGTCGTCGGCGATTTCCAGCACGGCCTTGCCGTCGCGGCAGGCGATGCTCAGCGTCGCCCCGCCGCCGTACTTCACCGCGTTGTCGAGCAGGTTGCCGACCGTCCGCGCGCAGCGGACCGCGCCTGCCATGCAGCGCGGCGAGGGGCCGGCCTGCAGACGTATGCCGGCGTCGTGACCGCGCGTGCGGATGCACTCGGCCACGCACTGGCGCAGGTCCAGCGGCGCGGCGGCCTCGCCCTCGCGCGAGGCCGCCGAATACCCCATCAACTCATCGACCATGCGCTCGATGCGCCGCACGTCGGCGACCATGGCCTGGCGCTGTTCCGCTGCAGCGTCCACCATCTCGATGCGCAGCCGCAGCCCGGTCAACGGCGTGCGCAGGTCGTGGGCGACCGCCAGCAGCATGCGCATGCGCTGTCCGACCTGGGCGAGCAGGCGCGCCTGCATGGCGTTGAGCGCCTCGGCCACCGCGACGATCTCGCGCGGGCCGCGGGCGGGGAAACCCACCTGTGCCACGCCGTCCTGGCCGACCTGGCCGGCGGCGTCTGCCAGCGCCCTGACCGGCCCGGTCAGGCGCCGCGCCACCCACCACACCAGCGGCACCAGCACCAGCAGGCCGCCGAGCAGGAAGGCCAGGCCGCCGGCCCGCCAGCGCAGCAGCCACGACCGGTCCGGCCCCACCACCAGCCAGCCGTCCGGCGTGCGCAGCGCCGCCTCGAACGCCGGCTGCGGCAGCTGCGCGCCGACGTAGACCGCGACCAGCGCGTCGAGCATCCGCGGCGAAAGCGTGGACTCGATGCGAGAGCCGCCGCCATCGCGCAGCGTCACCGCGGTCACCGCCGCGCGGGTGTCGCGCTCGCCGCGGGATGTCCATCGATAGGGGCGTACGCGCACGTCCGCCAGCGGCCGGCCGAGTTCGCGCGCCAGGATCGCCGCCAGTTCCCGGCTGCGCTCGTCCGCAGGGAACGGCGGTTGCGGGCTCAGCCGCCGGCGCAGCCCCAGGTCCTCGGCGCGGGCCTGGTCGCGCAGGCCGGCCAGCGCCTGCGGCACGGTCATCATCGGCAACGGCGGCGGCCACAGCAGCACCGCCGCCATCGCGATCGCCTGCGATGCCAGCACCGCCGCCAGTGCCAGCGCGCAGACCTGCACCAGGATCGGCAGCGGCAACCGCCTCATCGGCCGCGCCCGCCATGGAAGCGGTAGCCGCGGCCGCGCACGGTCTCGATGAGGCCGTCCGCCCCGCGCCCGGCGAGCTTGCGCCGCAGGCGGCTGACGGCCAGGTCCACCGCCCGGTCGAAGCTCTCGGCCACCGGCCCGCGGGTCAGGTCGAGCAGGCGGTCGCGGCTCAGCAGCCGTCCCGGGTGGGCGGCGAAGGCCTCGAGCAGGGCGAACTCGCCCGCCGTCAGCGCCAGCGGCTCGCCGTCCGGGTCGAACAGCCGCTGTTCCTCCGGTTCCAGCCGCCAGCCGTCGAACACGATCGCCCGCCGCGGCGGCGACGGCCGCGTCCTGCCTTCGCGGCGCAGGATCGCGCGCAGGCGGGCAAGCAGCTCGCGCGGCTCGAACGGCTTGGCCAGGTAGTCGTCCGCGCCGGTTTCCAGGCCGACCACGCGGTCCATCGCCGACCCCAGCGCGCTGAGCATCAGCACCGGCGTGCCCGACTGCAGCAGGCGGCGACAGATCGACAGGCCGTCCTCGCCGGGCAGCATCAGGTCCAGCACCACCAGGTCGACCGGCTGCAGCGCCATGAGCCGGTCCAATGCCTGCCCGTCGGCGGCCAGCTCCACCGCATAGCCGTTGCGCGACAGGTAGTCGCCGAGCGCGCAACGCACGCTGTCGTCGTCGTCGACCACCGCCACGCGCGCCGATACGGTCCCGGGCATCTTCATACGGCCAGCTTGTCCGTGTTGCGTATCCGGATTGTGTCGGCAATGCATCGGCGCGACAACGCGCGGACAGCACGCCGATAGCCGCGGCATCCAGGATCGATCCATCCCCACGCTTCCAGGATCGCCATGAACCTACTGCGCCCCCTCGCCACCGCCGCGCTGCTCGCGCTGGCCCCTTTCGCCCATGCCGACGAATCGCTGTGCGATGCCGCGCGGAACGCACTTGCGCAGCCGGCCGCGCCGCACTGCGCGCAGACCGCGCACGGGATCGCCCTGTCCGGCGATGCCGGACAGGCACGGATGCTCGCCTGGCTCGGCGAAGACGGCGCCAAGCGGTTCGCCCGCCACTTCGACCGCGAGCCGGCGCGCTACGCGATCCTGGAGATGGAGCGCGACGAGCTCGACACGCAGCGGGAGCAACGGCTGCGCCAGGCCGGCTTCGCGGTCGTGCTGCAATGGCGCTCCCACGCCCGGTTCGTCGCCGACTACCTGGACTCGATCGCCCGCTCCAGCAAAGCCGCCGCACGCGCCGCGGGCCTGGACGAGGCGCGGGCACGCGAGAAGAGCGAGCAGACCCGGCAATCGCAGCAGGCGAAGCTGACGCCTTACTCCTTGTCGCGCCTGGACGCGAGCATGGTGGCCCACGAACTGGGGCATCGCTGGTACGTGGAAGCCTTCTGGCCCGGGGTTCACAGCGAAGGCCACTACGGCGGCCCGGGACCGGACTGGATGGACGAGACCGCCGCCGTGCTGATGGAGCCCGGCGACACCGCCGAGGAGCGCCGCGGGCAGTTCCGCGACCTCTACCGCGGGCGTGCCGCAGGCTTCTTCGGCAGCTACCGCTACCCGCAGTTGATCGACCTGCCCACCTTCCTCGCCAGCGACCATCCGAACCGGCGGCTGAAACTGCGCGGCGGCGTACATGCCATCGCCTCCCCGCAGGCCGCGCCCGACATCGCCGCGGCCAGCGCCTACTACCTGCAGGCGCGGCTGTTCGCCGACTTCCTGCTCGACCGCAGCGACGGCAAGCCCGTGTTCGCCGCGATCGCCGGAGCGCTTGCGCGCGGGGACGGCTTCGAGCGCTGGCTGGCCGAGGCCGGCAGCGACCACGGCCTGCCTTCCGACGTTCCCGCGCTGACGCGCGACTGGCACGACTGGCTGCATGCGCGCTTCGGTCCGCCCGCGGCATCGGCAGCGGCAGCGGCAGCGGCAATGACGCTGCCCTTCGTTCGCCATGGCACCGGCCACCTCATCGTGCCGGTGCAGATAAACGGGATCGAGACCCGGATGGTCGTCGACACCGGGGCCGGCCGCAGCGTCGTCGATGCAGGCCAACGCGCCCGGCTGGCGCTGCGGGCGGATGCATCGGCGGGTTCCGGCGCCACCGCCACCGCCACCGGGGCCGGCGGCGGTGGCCTGGCCATCGCGACATCGGGCGGGAACGCCCTTTCCGTCGGCGCCGTCTGCGAGGACGGCGTCGCGTTCGGGATCATGGACCTGTCCCACGTGGTTTCCGCGCTGAAGCGGACCGGCGTCGAGGTCTCCGGGGTGCTGGGCAGCGATTTCCTCCACCGCCACGGCGCGGTGATCGACTACGCCCGAAGCGAGATCCGCTTCAGGCGCGCGCCTGCACGCGCTGCCGTCGCCGCTGCCGCTGCTTCGCCATGAGACCGCAGCAGGCGAGCAGACCTTGCGCCCGCCCTGAACGAAGACGCGGAACGCTCATTCTCCCGTCCCTGCGCATCTGCGGATGAGAGGCCGCCTCGCTTCTTCGCCGGAATGCTCCCAACGGGAACGGGACAGTTCGCAAGGCCCGCCGGCATCCTCCCTGTCCCGCCGTGGCCGGCCCGCGTCAGGCGGCGGCGGGCCGGGAAGGGCACTTCCTATTCATACGACACCTTCACCGGCAGGCCGGTATCGAGCGACCGCTGCGCGGCGATGCAGCAGCGCATCGCGTTCAGCGCCTCCTCGCCGGTGCAGACGATCGGCTTGTCGTTCACTACCGAGTCGATGAAGCTCGCCTTCTCGAAGATATATGCCTGCTTGAAGCGATTGAGGTAGTAATCGAGGGGCTTCCTGAGGGAGATCGCCTCGTCGTTGTAAAGCTCGACGGTCGATTCCGTGACGTTCTCGGCCTTCAGCATTCCCTTCTCGCCAAAGACCTCCACCCGTTGATCGTAGCCATAGACGGCCTTCCTGCTTTCGTCGATCAGCCCGAAGCCATCCTTTTCCAGCTTGCACGACGCCGTCAGGGTGTCGATATCGTTCAATTCGGCCAGTCCGGGGTCGATGAGGGTGGTTCCCTGAAGATAGATCTCGGTGATCCGGGATCCTGCCTGGTAGCTGACCATGTCGAAGTCGTGCGCCGCAAAATCCTGGATCAGGCCGCCGGAGTTCCGGATGAAGTCGTAGGGCAGGACAAACGGATCGCGAGCGACCACCCGGACGATGTGCGGCCGTCCGATCTCGCCGGCCTTGACGCGCTCGTGGATATCGCGGAACTGGGGATCGAACCGCCGATTGAAGCCGATCTGCAGCTTGACGCCCTGTTGCCTGACGAAATCGAGCGTCGCCTCGCATTCCTCGATGCTCTCGTCCTTGCCCAGCGGTTTCTCGCAGAAAATATGCTTCTTCGCCGCGGCCGCCTTGCGTATATGCTCGATATGCTGGCCCGATGGCGTGAATATGAAGATGGCCTCGAAGTCCCCGTATCCGAGCAGCGCATCGTAATCGGTGAACGTGTGCTCGACGCCCGACAGGTCGACATGATCGCTCAGTTCGTCCAGGCGGGGATCCGACACCGCGACGATGTCGACGCTGTCCATCTGCTTCAGCTGCGCATAATGCATGGCGCCATTCGTGCCCAAGCCGGCTACTGCACATTTCAGTTTCATCTCAGCCACCTGTCTTGCAGTCAAATGAACTTGCCTGGACACCGGGGCGGGATGTCCTCGAAAGGGGGAGCGTCATCGCGCCAGGCAAGCACCAGGCCGGTGCTGCGCGCCGATGACGGCATCGACTGGGGCGGGAAACGATGCGCCTGGCTGCATCGGGTCGCATCCGGCTGCCGGGCCCGGTTTCCCGGTTCGGGAAAACCCTGAAGCCGGGCTTGGAGGACGCTGGCATCTCGTGTCTCTTATTCCCGGACTGTCGATACCTTTCAACCCATTGTATGCAGCGCCACGCCGGCCGCGTGGCGTTGCGCTTTAATGTCGCGTCGACCGTCGAACGCCCTGATTCCCATCAGGACGACCATGCCTGTCCAGGCATCCCGGATAAACCTGGCGCACCCGGGGACATGACCCGCCCCGGGTGCGCCCCTCGGTCCTACTTCCTGCCAACCGAATCCGGCACCGCCCCTCGACATTATGTGTCACGCGACACTGGGTCGCGTCTGCGCGAGCCATCCGGCAAGGGAATGAGCGCACCGATATCCAGTGCAGCCGTGATCGAACGAGCCGGCAGCTACGCTCCGTCCCGACCACGTACGCGCCGCTCCGCACACGACGGTTCACGGGCGACGCCGGAGCACACCCGCGTAGTCCTCCGTACGCGGTAAAACCCCGAAGAATCGACCCCTGTACGCCGAACCATAATCCGGAAAATCGGTATTCACTCCCGTCATCGGTGCGTTCTGGATTGCGGCAAATGGGGCAGCGAAAACAACCTGGAAAACCAACCGTCCGGCTCAATTACCGGTACTTTCCTGTGCCAGACGGACGCAGGCGGCGCATATTTTAAAAACCCGAATTATTTTCCCAAGAAACCATCACGTCAATGAATACCGTCAAGGACGTCCGCTGCGCATAGGCATCCAATGGCAGCGTAGGCCAGATATACCCGCGCCCCCGTTTTACTCGACTAGTAACGGAGCTTCGCCAATGGCCAGTATCCTCAACATACTGATCGGTCTCATTCCTGCGCTCGGCTGGGGTTCGCAGGGCATCGTGATGCAGAAGATCGGCGGGCGCACCGCCAACAAGACGATGGGCATGGTGCTGGCCACTCTCATCTTCGCGATAGCGGTCCTGCTCCTGCGTCCGGACGCCAGCGGCCCGCTCACCACCACCGTGCTCATGGCCGCGCTGGTCAACGGCATTCCCTGGTCGATCGGCCAGATCCTGCAGATAAAGTCGTTCGAACTGATCGGCGTCTCGCGCGCGATGCCGATCTCCACCGGCACCCAGTTGCTGGGCGCCACCGTGATCGGCGCGTTCTTCTTCCACGAGTGGACGCAGGGGTACCAGTACGGCCTCGGCATCGCCGCCCTGGTGCTGCTGGTCGTCGGCGTGTGGATGACCACCTACCGCGAGGACAAGTCCGATGTCGCCGCCGGCTCCAACATCAAGCTTGGGCTGATCATACTGCTGCTGTCCTCGGCGGCATTCGTCGCCTACGCCACGGCCGGGCGCTTCTTCCGCGTCAGCAGCTACGACCTGCTGCTGCCGCAGGCGGTGGTGATGACGCTGTCCACCCTGATCATCAGCGTGTTCATGTCCTCCCGGGAGGAGGTGTTCGACCGCGAGGTCGGCGTGCTGGGCCGCAAGACCTGGCAGAACCTGGCCACCGGCGCCTGCTTCGCGATCGCCAACTTCACCATACTGATCTCGATCGAGCGCAACGGCGTGGCGGTGGGCTGGACGCTGTCGCAGATGAACGTCATCGTCGCCACGCTCGGCGGCATCCTGATCCTGAAAGAGCGCAAGACCCGCAAGGAGCTCGGCTACGTGCTGGGCGGCCTGGCGCTGGTCGCCATCGGCGGCATCCTGGTCGGTTTCACCAAGAGTTGAGCGGCCCCGCGCTTTTCCCATCATCGAAGAAATGAAGGAGAACAGATCATGTTGAACCTCGGAGTCATCGGCTGCGGTTCCATCGGCCGCGACCACGTCGAGCGTCTCACCACCACCGTGGCCGGCGGCCGCGTCGCCGGCGTGTTCGACGTGGTGCCGGAAGCCTGCCGCAAGGCGGTCGCCGACTTCGGCCTGGACGCGGAGATATTTGCCAGCGCCGAAGCGATGATCGATTCGCCGAAGATCGATGCGCTGGTCGTGTGCTCGAAGAACGACGTCCACCTGGCGCCGCTGCTGCACGCGATCAAGATCGGCAAGAACGTGCTGACCGAGAAACCCCTCACCACCTCGGCGGCCGAAAGCCGGCAGGTGGTGGAGGCCGAACTGGCCGTCGGGCGCCGGTTCGTGCAGGTGGGCTTCAACCGCCGCTTCGACCGCGGCTACCTGCAGCTCAAGGCGATCGCCGATTCCGGCCAGATCGGCGCGCTGCTGCTGGCCAACTGCCGGCACTACAACGCGGCCCCGGCCACGTCCTACTACCGCACCGACGACGTCATACTCGACACCTTCATCCACGAGATCGACGTGATGCACTGGCTGTTCGGCGAGAACTACGCCAGCATCGAGATGAAGCTCGGCAGGCGCAACTCGCTCAATCCCGCGCCCGACCTGGACGAGCCGCAGCTGGCCATCATCGAACTGGCGAGCGGCGCGCTGATCACCGTGGAGATCAACATCAACTGCCAGTACGGCTACGACATCCAGTGCCGCCTGGTCGGCGAGCGCGGGATCGCCAGCCTGCCCGACGTGGCCACCCCGGAGGTGCGCCTGGACGGCAGGATCTACCACGCCATCGACCCCAGCTGGACCTCTCGCTTCGTCGACGCCTACAACAGCGAGTTCCTCGCCTTCATCCACGCCACCGTGGACAAGACGCCGCTGGCCGGGCCGTCGGCCTGGGACGGCTACGTCGCCTCGATCGCAGGCGAAGCCGCCGTGACCAGCCTGCACGAGCGGCGAAAGGTGGACATCGTCATTCCCGACAAGCCCGCGCTGTACGCCTGAGGCGCGCGACGCCCGCGCAACCCCGGCGCCGCCCTTCCCGGGACGGCGCCGGTCGGAGGATTCCCATGAGCACCGGCACGACGCCCATCCTCGGCATCGCCCTGGCCCTGGCCATCGGCGGCCTGCCGATCCCCGTCCACGCCGCCGACGCGGACTCGCCCGTCCTGAGCGGGGACTGGGGCGGCACCCGCACGCGGCTGGAGCAGGACGGCATCGCCTTCCAGCTCGGCTGGACCAACGAGGCCGCGCACAACGCCAGTGGCGGCGAACGCCACCTGACCCGCTCGGCCGGGCAGTTCGTGCTCGGCACCACCCTGGACCTGGAAAGGCTGTGGAACTGGCGCGGCGCCAGCTTCCAGGCCACCGTCAGCAAGCGCTACGGCGAGAACCTCGGCGCCGACGCCGGCATCGGCGCCAGCCAGCTCCTGCAGGAGATCTACGGCCGCGGCCAGACCTGGTGGCTGACCCGGTTCTCGCTCGACCAGGAGCTGTGGGACGGCCGGCTGGCGCTGCGCATCGGCAAGTCGCCGGTAGGCGCGGATTTCGGCTACGACGGCTGCGCCTTCCAGAACCTCACCTTCTGCGGCGCGCCGCCGGGCAACATCGAGGGCCGCTACTGGCTGAACTGGCCGATCGCGCCCTGGGGCCTGCGCGCGCGGCTGGCGACCGGCGACCGGACCTATCTCCAGCTCGGCGTCTACCAGGTCAACTCGCGCTACACCGACGATCGCTGGGCGCGCCGCAACGGCTGGAAGCTCGACAATCCCGGTGGTACCGAGGGCGCCCTGGTCCCGGTCGAGTTCGGCTGGATGCCGCGGCCGCGCGGACTGCCCGGCACCTACAAGCTGGGCGCCTGGATCAACACCGGCGGCGGCCCGGACCTTTACCTGAACAGCGAGCGCCTGCCGCTGGCCGGCGCCGGCGGCGAGCCGCTGCAGCGCAACAACAGCTATGGCGGCTATCTGTCCATCGTCCAGCAGCTTGCCGGCGAGGCCGACGGCAAGGGGCCGCAGCTGTTCTTCAACCTGACCAAGGCCGACCGCGCCACCGCCCGCTTCGACGGCCAGCTCGCCGTCGGCTTGATCTACCAGGGGATCTTCGATCGCCCGCGCGATTCGGCCGGCATCGCCTTCGGCGCCACCGAATCGAGCAGCCTCTACGCCCGCCACGCCCGTGCCTGGAATGCCGCCCACCCGGGCAGCGAACCGCTGGTGCCGGCCGGCGGCTACGAGAAGGTGGTCGAGGTGTTCTACGCCTGGTCGCCGCTGGCCTCGATCCGCGTGCAGCCGAGCCTGCAGTACGTCGCCGATCCCGGCGGTGCCGGCGAGCGGCATAACGCCCTGGTGCTCGGACTGAGAACCAGCGTGGCGTTCTGACCGGCGGCGGCGCCTGCCGCCGCGGATCGAGCAACGCCCGCCCTGGGCGAGGCCGGTCGCCGCCTGCCGCAGTTCGTCGATGCGCCGCCGTTGGCATGGCGGCGACGCCCGATGCGTCGGTGCCGCCGCTGGCGACGGCGTCACGCCCGCGATCATGGACCCGTCCACGCGGTTTCCGCGCTGAAGCGGACGACGCTGGAGTCTCTCCATGGTGCTGGCAGCGATTTCCTCGACCGCCACGGCGCGGTGATCGACTACGCCCGAAGCGAGATCCGCTTCAGGCCCGCGCCTGCACGCCTTCCCGTCGCCGCTGCCGCTGCTTCCCGGTGAGGCCGCAGCAGGCCAGCGTGGCCACCGCCAGCAGCGCGCCGGCGGCGGCCACGCCGTTCCAGCCGGCGATGGCGAAGGCCGCCCCGCCCAGCCACGAGCCCAGCGCACCGCCGATGAAGTAGCAGGTCATGTAGGCCGAGGTGATGCGGTTGCGGGCGGCGGCATCCAGGCGGTAGATCACTCCCTGGTTGGCGATGTGCACCGCCTGCACCGCCACGTCCAGCAGCAGCACGCCGACGATCAGCGCCGCCAGCGAGTGCGCCCCGGCCAGCAGCGCCAGCCACGACGCCAGCAGCATCGCCGCCCCGCCCCAGGTCACCCAGCCGCCGCGGCCACGGTCGACCAGCTTGCCCGACACGCTGGCGGCCAGCGCGCCGGCGGCGCCGATCAGGCCGAACAGGCCGATCTCGCGGGTGCCGTAGCCGTAGCCGGGGCCGGACAGCAGGAACGCCAGCGTGGTCCAGAACACGCTGAAGCCGGCGAAGGTCAGCCCGCCCAGGATCGCCCGCGAGCGCAACTGCGGCTGCTCGCGCAGCAGCGATGCCACCGAGACGATCAGCGCGCCGTAGCGCAGTGCCGGATTGCCGGGATGGCGCGGCAGCGCTCGCCACAGCAGGCCGGCCACCGCCAGCATCAGCGCCGCGGCCACCCAGTAGATCGTGTGCCAGCCGCCGATGCCGGCGAGCAGGCCGGCGGCGGTGCGCGCCAGCAGGATGCCCAGCAGCAGCCCGCTCATCACCGTGCCGATGACGCGGCCGCGCTGTTCCGGCGCGGCCAGGGTGGCGGCGAACGGCACCAGCAGCTGCGCCCCCACCGAGCACAGCCCGGCCAGCAGGGTGCCCGCCAGGAACAGCGCGAAGCCGCTGGACAGGGCACAGACCAGCAGGCCGGCGGCGCTGAGCACGTACAGCGCCACGATCAGCGTGCGCCGCTCCAGGCGGTCGCCCAGCGGCACCAGCAGCAGCAGGCCGGCGGCATAGGCGAGCTGCGCGGTGGTGACCACCGCGCCGGCCTGCCGCGCGCCCAGCCCGAACTCGTCGGCCAGGATCTGCAGCAGCGGCTGCGCATAGTAGTTGCCGGCCACGGCCAGGCCGCAGGCGGCCGCCATCAGCAGCACCAGGCCCTGGCCGAGTCGCGGCGAGGAACCGGAGGAAGAGTCCATGAAATCGAAAGTCCGTCGAAAAGTGCGGCAAGTCTGGGCGTGCCGTTTCGATCCGACAAATGTATTGTTTTCACCCCATCCATCTCGTATCGAGATCGCATGATCAGCCTGCGCCAGCTCGAATTCGCCGTGGCCGTGGCCGAGGAAGGCGGCTTCACCGCGGCTGCCCAGCGCTGCAACACCGTGCAGTCGGCGCTGAGCCACCAGATCGCCCGGGTCGAGCAGGAACTGGGCGCGCGCCTGTTCGTGCGCGGCGCGCGGCGCGTGCGGCCGACCGCCGCCGGCGAGGTGTTCCTGCACAACGCCCGCCAGACCCTGGCCGCGGCGCAGCGGCTGCACGACGAGATGGCCCTGGCGCTGGGCAACGTGCGCGGACGCATCAACCTGGGCCAAATCTCCTCGCTCAACAAGGTCCACGTGCCGGCGCTGCTGGCGCGCTTCCACCAGGCCCACCCGCACGTGGACGTGCACCTGCGCACCGGCATGAGCGAGGTGATGCTGCAGGACGTGGCCGAGGGCCGCCTGCACGCCGCCCTGGTCGGGGTCGGGCCGCAGCAGGCCCTGCCCGAGCAGCGCCTGCTGCTGCACGAGGAGGGCCTGTCGCTGGTGGTGTCGGCGCGCCACCCGCTGGCCGCGCGCCGGCGGGTGGCGCTGGCCGAGCTGGACGATGCGCCGATGGCCAGCCTGAGCGCCGGCTCCGGGGTACGCGGCATCACCGATGCCGCCTTCGCCCGGGCCGGCCTGCGCCAGCGGCTGCAGTACGAGGTCACCCATGCCGAACTGCTACGCCAGCTGGTGGCCGAGAACCTGGGCGTGGCCATCGTCCCGGACAGCATGGCCGCGGCGATGGCCGACGTGGCGGTGATCGCGCTGAAGCAGCGCTTCCGCTTCCTCACCTACGCGATATGGGGCCCCGACCCCACGCCCGCCGCGCGCGCCTTCATCGCGCTGCTGCGCGAGCATGCCGGCGCCAGCGCGCGCGGCTGAGACAGGATCTCCTGGCCGCCCGTGCATGCCTGCACCTGATCCGCATCGAGTACCGGGCGGGCGACCCGCGGCGCAGCCGCTGGACGCGGCGCGGTCGCCGCATCGGTACCGCGCCGCGGTCGTCTCCGCGCGTGCTGCCGGCGGCGCTGGCGGGCGTACGGCCGTCCCCGGCCAGGGATTGCCGCCGGCGGCAGCCTGCACCCCGGCCGAGCGCCCGTGCCCGCCGCCTGCCCGCATCCGATGAATCCCGCGCGAGCGCTGGCGCCGGCAGCGGCCGCGCCACGCGCAGGGCGCGGCTATACTGCGCCCCGCGATCGGCCGCACGGATTCGGGCCTTCGCCGTAAGCGTTCACGTCAACCAACGCATCCCCGGCGGTCCCGATGACCGGCGGTGGTGCGTGCTCGGGTTCGACGATGCGCATCCGCCCCGGCTCCGGCATCGCTCATTTTGCGCGAGGAGCGACGATGACGGCTTTATCCCAGGACATTCCCTCGCGCCGGCTGTCGTGGATGACGCTGGTGCTGTTTCTCGTCTACCTGACCGTGGCCATGGCGATGCCCGCGGTGGCGGTGCGGGTCTCGCACACGCTCGGCATGGGCAATACCGCCTCCGGGCTGGCGGTGGGCATCGCGTTCCTGGCCACCATCCTCAGCCGCGGCTGGGCGGGGCGCCTGGCCGACGAGCGCGGCGGCCGCCCCTGCCTGTACCTCGGCCTGGCCTTCTACCTGGCCGCCTCGCTGTGCTGCCTGGCCTCGGCGGCCACCGTGCTGCCGCGCGAGGCGTCCTACCTGGTCCTGCTGGCCGGCCGCCTGCTGCTGGGGCTGGGCGAAAGCCTGACCCTGTTGGGCATGCTCGCCTGGGGCATGACGCTGATGGGGCCGGCGCGCTCGGGCAAGGTGATGGCGCTGGTGGGCATGGGCATGTACGGCGCCTTCGCGCTGGGCGGGCCGCTGGGCTTGTGGCTGCTCGAGCGGCTGGGCTTCGCCGGCCTGATGGCGGTGTGCGCGGCGTTGCCGGTGGCCGGCGCGGCGATGCTGGCGCGCACGCCCGGCGAGCCGCCGGCCCGGCAAGGGGCGCGGCCGTCGTTCCGGCAGGTGCTCGGACGCATCTGGGAACCCGGCGCGGTGGTGTTCCTGCAGGGCATCGGCTTCGCCGCGCTGGGCGCGTTCTTCCCGCTGTACTTCATCGCGATGGGATGGCAGGGCGCCGGCTACGGGCTGAGCTGCTTCGGCCTGGGCTTCGTGCTGGTGCGGTTGCTGTTCGGCAGCCTGCCCGACCGGATCGGCGGGCTGCCGGTCGGCGCGATATCGCTGGCGGTCGAGGCGGTCGGCCAGGCGCTGCTGTGGCTGGCGCCGTCGCCGGCGCTGGCCTTCGCCGGCGCACTGCTCAGCGGCGCCGGCTGCTCGATGGTGTTTCCGGCGATGGGGCTGGTGGCGGTCAGGCGCGTGCCGCCGTACCTGCGCGGCACCGCGATGGGCGGGTTCGCCGCCTTCCAGGACCTGGCCTACGGCGCCACCGGCCCGCTGGCCGGGGTGATCGCCGACCGCTTCGGCCACGCCTGGGTGTTCCTGGTCGGCAGCCTCGCCGCGCTGGCCGGCCTGGCGCTGGTCGCCGCGATGTGGCTGCGCCCGCGCGAACCGCAGCGCTGAGACCGGAACCGTTCGTCGCGGGACGGGCAGCCCGCGTTCGCACCGCGGCGCGGCTGCCGCTTCCGGCCATTCGCCGAGACACGGCTCGTCCGGCGTTCGAGTGCGCACCGAAGCCTCCGCGCGTCAATGAACCCGGTCAATGACGCCGCTCGCGCACAGGCATTGAATGGCAGCGCAACCAGGATGCCCGCGCGCCCCACGTTCAAGCAACGGAGTTTCGGCAATGCCCGGTTACCGTCGACATCGCGCTGCGCGTGCCCGGCACCGCCGCCTCCTTCGCGCCGTCCTTCGGCGCGGACGCCACAGACGCGCTGCGCGCCCGGCGCCGGCCGCCGGCGACGAGCCCGCCGACCGACGTCGGGAATCGCCCCGTCACTTTCCCTGAAATTCAGAGCAGACAGACACAGGCAGGGTTTCGACATGAACAAGCAACTGACCGACAGGATCACGTTCCGTCATGGCGCGACGTCCAACAACCGGATCGTGCAAGCGCCCATGCTCACCAACAGCGGGGAGGGCGACGGCTTCGTCACCCAGGACACCATCGACTACTACGCTGCGCGCTCCCGATCCGCAGGCATCGTCATCGTCGAGTACTGCTATGTCAGTTTCGCCGGTGGCCCCTCCCGCAGCTGGGCCGATGACCGCCAGCAGCTCGGCATCTATACCGACGGCCACATGGAAGGGCTGGCGAAGATCGCCCGGGCGCTGAAGAAGGACGGAAACAAGGCGCTGGTGCAGTTGGCGCACGCCGGCCGCGAGTCGAACTTCCGCGCCCGGCAGGGGCACACGGTCTACGCGCCCAGCGCGTTCGATTTCGGCTTCCTCGACTATGAGGTGGAAGCACTGGCCGACGAAGACATCGAACGGATCATCCAGGACTTCGGAACGGCCACCCGGCGCGCGATAGATTGCGGCTTCGACGGGGTCGAGATCCACGGCGCGAACCATTACCTGCTGCAGCAGTTCTTCTCCGCCTGGTCCAACCGCCGCGACGACCGCTGGGGCGGCTCGGCGGATCGCCGCATGCGCTTCATCGTCGAGGTCATGCGCAAGGTGTTCGACGTCATCGCCGAGCACGCCCCCGACGACTTCATCATCGGCTACCGGATCAGTCCGGAAGAGGTGCACGGGGACCATGTCGGGTACTCCTGCGACGACTCGCTGAAACTGATCCAGACCCTCACCGCGACCTTCGACTTCGACTACATCCACGTGTCCCTGCCGCAGTACGACGCAAGGCCCAAGGGTTCGGACAGGAGCTTCGGCGAACTGTTCGGCGCCGTGCTTCCGGAGCAGACCAAGCTGATCGTCGTGGGCAACGTGATGAGCGAAGAAAGCGCCCGAGATGCGCTCGGCCATGCCGACCTGGTCGCCGTCGGGCGCGCCACGCTGATCGACCCCGAGTTCGGCAGCAAGCTATCCGAAGGTCGCGGCCAGGACATCGTCAGGGAAATCTCGCCGGAACAGGTGAAGAAGTCCAGGCTGCCCCCCGGGCTGGTCAACCTGTTCTCCGATCCGAACATGCATCCCTCGCTGCCGGGCCGCGAGTCGATCTACCACCTGCACGAAGGGGGATCCCTGGACAAATCCGTCCTGAAGGACGGGACCGGGTCGGAGTACAACCTGGACGACCTCAAGTAGCCGCGGGACGGCGGCTGTCGCCATGGCAGCAGCCGCCGTTCGGGACGACGGGCGCGGACGCATCCCGATGGGAACCGATGGCAGCGGGCGGCCGCTGCCCCCGTTCGCCCCGTCATCTGCATACGTCCGGGTCGAAGCAGGCGGCCAAGTAGCCAAGTATTCCTCGCCTGCATACGCTAGCGAAGCCGGATTCCAGTGCTGCGGGAGGCGCAGCTCCAGGCCGCGGACGGCACGAATGAACCGGCAACCGCCCTGCGGCATCGTCGCGGAAGCATTGAATCCGGCTTTCATGCATTCATCGCGACGAGGCCGGGGGCGAAGAGCCGGCGGGCAAGTCCGTGGCAGTAACGTCGTGGAAGCATTGCATGATCGCCACGAACTGCTCGTAGGCGCTTTCCACGGTCGCCGCATCGCTGGCCAGCGCCTCCAGGCACAACCCGCGAACGAAGCATCCGATCACGTAACGCGTGGCGAGCGGCGCCGGGACATGATCGAGTTCGGAGTTCAGCATCACGTAACGTCCGGCGATGACCTGCCCTTGCCGCGCACAGAACTCGGCGAACTCGGCCTGCAGCGTGGCATCGGTGCGCAGGGCGTTGAAGAATTCCTGCGACACCGAGAAATCAGCGCTCATGCGCGAGCGCGTGGCATCGATCTCCTCGCGCACGCTGCGCTGCCGCGCGCCATGAACGGAGACAGCCTGCTGCAGCTCGTCCAGGCGCAGCCGTTGTCGGTGCATGAACGCATCGACGATCAGCGCGTTCTTGCTGGGAAAGTGATGCAGCAGCGCCCCGCGCGACAGCCTCGAACGGGCGCAGATGCTGCTGACCGTGGTGCCGGCAAAGCCTAACTCGCCCAGGCATTCCAGCGTCGCCAGCAACAACCGGTTGCGCGTCTTCTCGCTGCGCTCGGCCTGGGTCTGCCGCGGCACGGCATCTGATCGCTTCATGCGGGGGCTCCTGCAACTCGACTTGGAATGCCACGCCGGTGCGGCGTAGCGAGCACCGCGAACAGATACCACCGGTAGTTGGCCATCGGCGCCACCTGCCCTGCCGGTTCGCCGAGCGGGGAGACGAGGAAGCGCTCGAAGCGTACACCATCATCCTCCCACGCCAGCGCGGCTTCCGATCCATCCTCATGCCATGTCGGGCATGGCATGCTCACGGGCAGGCGCCACCCGGTTCGCATTGCCGGAGGGCGGCAGCGTCCGCACCCGGCCGGTCGGCGCCCGCACCGTTCGATCGTCGCGACAGTCGCGCCTGGATCAACCCGACCTGGTGGCGCCCCAGCGGGAACCTCCACGCCATCCAGGCCGAAAGCAGGTTCAGCGCACAGGGAATCCAGACGATGGCGACGAAAAAGCCCTGCAATGCCGCCGTATCGTTGCTCTCCCGCTTCGGATCGAAGCCGAACCATCCGGCGATGACGAAGCCGGCACCGGCACCGACGGCAAGGCAGAACTTGTTGAGGAACGAGCGCACTGCGAAGTAGTTGCCAGCATGCTCACCATGGCTACGCAGGCGGCCGAAATCGACCACGTCCGCCAGCATCGCCACCTGCGCGGAAGTCGCACCGGCCACGCCGATGGCGGCGACAGAGAACACCACCAACAAGGCGGCGAAGGCGTGCGGCCCAGGCGCGATCAGGTACATCGAGACATTGGTCGCCGCCGTCAGCAGCGTGCAGATGGCCACGATCCTGTGCTTCTCCAGCCGCGTGCCCATCCGCAGCCACCACGATGCCCCCAGCAGCTGCAGCGCGTACACCGCCAGCATGACGTAGGAGTAGCGATCACCGATGTGCAGGTACTGGTTGAGATAGAAGAAGTACAGCCCCGATACCATGCCCTGCGACAGCCAGGTGGTGGCCGACAGCAGCGCGTACGACCGCAACGCGCGGTTGCCGGCCAGTGCGCGCCAGGCATCACGCACGATGCGGCCGCGGGTCGCACGCGGACGAGCGGATACTGGCGAATCAGGCACCCAGCGCAGCAGCGGAGGCAGCGTCAGCAGAAGCAGCGCCACAACCATCCACGCAGCCATCCGCGTCACCTCCGGCGTCATCTCGCTGGTAGCGAAGAACGGCAGCAGCGCGATCGCAGGGAACAGCGCAGTGCCCATCATCTCGGCGTTGTAACGCCAGGTGGCCAGGCGATGGCGCTCGCGCTCGTCGCGGGTGATCTCGTTGATCCATGCCGGATGCGGAATCTCGGCGAAGGTCCAGCCCAGAGTCATGAAGAAGTAGGCGATGGCGAAGTACGCATAGCCGGTCTGCGGGCCGGGCTGGAACGCCGCCAGCGTCGCCAGCCCGCCGACTACCGCGCCGAGCAGGATCCAGGGCTTGCGGCGGCCCAGGCGCGAGCGGGTATTGTCCGACAACAGCCCGACCACGGGGTCGATGGCCGCATCTAGCACCCGCAGCACGGTCAGGGTCAGCCCCACCCCGACCAGGCTCAACCCGGCATGCTGCACGTACAGCGCCGGCAGCACCATGAACGCCGGCGCGTGCATGACCGCGAACGGGACGTAGGCGGCCGCGTAGGCCAGGTCGCGGCGCAGCGTGGCGCGAGCGATCGCCATCGCGTGCTCAGAGGTCGAACTGCGCGTTGACCGCCAGTGTGCGCGGCGTGCCCGGGTAGAAGTACGCCGACTGCACGTATTGCACGTAGCGGCGATCGGCAAGGTTCTCGATCGCCGCACGCAACGTCACCTGTGTGCGCCCCAGCTGCGTGCGCCATGCACCGCCCACGTTGAACACGGTGTAGTCCGGAAGTTCGTAGTTGTTGGCGGCATCGATCGCCACCTCGCCGCTGTAGCGCGCACTGGCATACCAGCGCAGGTCTGGCAACGCCGCAATGCGATAGCCCACCTGGACGGCAGCCTGCAACCGCGGCGCGCCCTCGGCGCGATTACCCGACAGTGACGCTGACGTACGTTCGTACGCCGCCCGCTGCAGCCAGGTCACGCTGCCCTCCAGGCTCCACCGGCCGGCGAGGTTCCACTGCGAGGACGCATCCACGCCGCGGTAGCGCACCGTTCCGTCCTGCACGTAGACGTTGCGGGCGTTGGCGTAGGCCGCGCCGCGCTCGATATCGAACAGCGCCACCGCCGCCTGCCAACCGCGTCCGTCCGTCTTCATTCCCAGTTCGTACTGTCTGCTCTTGAGCGGTTCCAGCACCGCGTTGGCATTGGCGTAGGTGCTGGCCACCATCGCGCCCTGCTCGAGCGACTCGACATAACTAGCGTAGGCCGTGGTGTTGGGCAGCGGATGCCACATTACCGCCACGGTGGGGCTCAGCGGCGACTTCCTGTAGGTGGAGGTGGCCCTGCCGCTCCTGTCGAACGACTGTTGCCGGTAGTCGGTATGGCGTGCCCCGGCCAGCAGCGACCAATGCGGTGTGAAGGCTAGGGTGTCGCTCAGGAACAGTGCCCCCTGGGTGTACTCCGCGCCCCGGTACATGGCCGGCACCATGCTGCTGGCATAGCCCAGGTCGGTGGGCGTGTACAGGTTGCCGCTGCCGATCAGCGTCCAGACCTGGTTGGCGTTCAAATCGCGGGCCTCGCGCTGCCAGGCGCCACCGGCGACGATCTCGTGGCGTACCGGACCGGTGGAGAACACGCCCTGGACCAGGGCCTGGGCATGGTCGAACTTGCCGAAGCTCCTGCTGTCGTTCATCCACACGTCGTAGTTCCAATCGGCATCGGTCGGGTAGAACCAGTCGGCGACGAAGTTGCGGGTGTTCTCGCTATGGCCGACGTCGAGGCTGGCCTTCCAGCCATCGCGCAGGTCCCAGCGCAGGCCGCTACCAAGCAGGCGGTAGCGGCTTTCCACTACGGCGCCATCGGAGGCCTGCAGGCGCCTGCCCGGATCGAACGGGGGCGGCAGCGCGGTGCCGGTGTAGTAGGCGGTGCTGAAGCCCTGCACCACGTCGCGCGTGGTGCGGTCCTGGTAGACCGCGTCCAGTGTCCAGGTCAGGGCCGGGCCCAAGCGGGCGTCCAGCGAGACCGAGGCGGCGTTGCGATTGATGCTGCCGCCGTTGTACAGCCCGCCTTCCTCGTGCGTGGCATTGAACCGGTAGCCCAGTCGTCCGCCCGCGCCGGCACGTCCCCCCAGGTCTACGTGTTCGCTCAGGATTCCGTCCGAGCGATAGCCGGTATCGATACTCAACAGGCGTTGCTCGGTCGGCTTCTTGGTCACGTAGTTGACGATTCCGCCAGGTGCACCGAATCCATAGAGGAAGCCGGACAGGCCCTTGAGAAGGTCCACCTGCTCGAACGCTTCCAGCGGCAGCTCGCTGCCGAAATTGTAGGTCGCCAGGCCGTTGACCTTGTAGCCGTTGGTCTCGTCCAGCGGCAGGCCGCGCACGGCGATGCGGGTACTGTGCAGCGTATAGGTATTGCCCAGCGGCTTGACCGCCGCGTCCAGCGCGAACACGGCACCGATGCTGTTGGCCTGGCGCTCTGCCAGGTCATCGGCATCGATGCTCTGCAGAGAGAACGGCGTGCGCTGGATCGAGTGGCTGCCCAGCGCACCGCCGGCCAGCGGCGGATGCCGGGCCGCAGTGACGCTGACGCGGTCGAGATCGATCGCCGTGCGCGTATCTTCGGCGGCCAGGGACGGCATGGCGAGGCCGTTCGAGACGGCCAGGGCCAGCAGGTGGAGGCGGGCGGACACGGACATGAGGGCTCTTGGCTCTATTTACATACCGAACGTACGGAATATTTATTGCCACTGCTCCCTGCCGGCGTCCAAGAACGTGGATGCATGTGCTTATGCCGTTTCTGAGCCCGGGCCGGGGAGCCCGGCATGCCCGGCCTCCGGAGGGCCTTCGGCCCTTCGACGATGCGGCGATCGCCATCGGCTCGTGTCGCGAGCCCACTATCCACGGCATCCCGGCCCGCCGCCGCACGCCCCGGGCTACGGGACTCTGCGTTCCCTGCAATGCCCAGCAGTTGCGCTCCCGGGTCACGGCAGGCAAAGGCACGCATTTGCTAGGCTGCGCGCTTCGCCAAGGAGCCTGCATGTCCGGCCATTCCCAGTTCGCCCTGCTGCGCCAGCGCCGCTTCCTGCCGTTCTTCACCGTCCAGGCGCTGGGGGCGTTCAACGACAACGTCTACCGCCAGGCCATCATCGGCCTGCTGTTCTACCTGGGCGTGGACGATGCCGAGCGCACGCTCTACACCAACCTGGCGCCGGCGCTGTTCATCGCGCCCTACTTCCTGTTCTCGGCACTGGCCGGGCAGGTCGCCGAGAAGCTGGAGAAGCACCGGCTGATCGTGATCACCACCAGCATGGAGATCGCGATCATGTCGCTGGCGGCGGTGGGCTTCCTCACCCAGAACATGCCGGTGCTGCTGGTGGCGCTGTTCTGCACCGGGCTGCAGTCCACCCTGTTCGGCCCGGTGAAGTACTCGATCCTGCCCTCGGTGCTCAAGCCCGAGGAGCTGACCGGCGGCAACGGCCTGGTCGAGATGGGTACCTCGATCTCGATCCTGTTCGGCATGATCTTCGGCGGGCTGATCTTCCAGCTGGCCGGCAGCCACGGCCCGGTCGTCGCCGCCACCGCGGTGATCGCGCTGGCGGTGGCCGGCAACGTCGTGGCGCGGCTGGTGCCGCGGGTGGATGCCGGCGCCCCGGAACTGAAGGTCAACTGGAACCCGGTGCCGGAATCGCTGGCGATCATGCGCCTGACCCGGCGCACGCCGGCGGTGCGCAACGCCATCCTCGGGGTGTCGTGGTTCTGGTTCATCGGCACCGTGCTCACCGCGCAGCTGCCGACCTACGCCGAGGTCAACCTGGGCGGGCGCCAGGCGCTGTACGTGTTCGCGCTGGCGCTGTTCTCCATCGGCACCGGCGCCGGCTCGCTGCTGTGCGAGCGGCTGTCCGGGCGCACCGTGGAGATCGGGCTGGTGCCGCTGGGCGCGTTCGGCGTCAGCGCCTTCATGCTCGACCTGTACTTCGCCCGCCCGGGGCAGGCGCTGCTGGCCGGGCTGTCGATCGGCCAGTTCGTCGGCCAGCCCGGCAGCTGGCGGATCATCGCCGACCTGGTCGGCATCGGCGTGTTCACCGGGTTCTTCGTGGTGCCGCTGTTCGCGCTGATCCAGAGTCGCACGCCCAAGGCCGAGCTGTCGCGGGTGATCGCCGGGCTCAACATCCAGAACTCGCTGTTCATCGTCGCCGCGGCGATGATCGGCATCGCCGTGCAGCGCCTGCTCGGCTGGAGCATCCCGCAGGTGTTCCTGGCGCTGGCCATCGCCAACGCGCTGGTGACGCTGTGGATCTTCACCCTGGTGCCCGAGTTCCTGATGCGCTTCCTCAGCTGGCTGCTGGTCAGCACGCTGTACCGGCTGCGCGTGCGCGGGATCGAACGGCACGTGCCCGACGAGGGCCCGGCGCTGCTGGTGTGCAACCACGTCAGCTACATGGACGCGCTGATCCTGGCCGGCAGCATCCCGCGGCCGGTGCGCTTCGTCATGTACTACCGGATCTTCGACATCCCGGTGATGCGCTGGATCTTCCGCACCGCGCGGGCGATCCCGATCGCCGGTGCGCGCGAGGACCCGGCGCTGATGCAGCGCGCGTTCGACCAGGTCGACGCGGCGCTGGCCGCCGGCGAGCTGGTGTGCATCTTCCCCGAGGGCGCGCTGACCCGCGACGGTCGGATCGCACCGTTCAAGTCCGGCGTGGAGAAGATCCTGGCGCGGCGGCCGGTACCGGTGGTGCCGATGGCGCTGCGCGGCATGTGGTCGAGCATGTGGAGCCGGCGCGACTCGCGGCTGCACCGCATGCGCGTGCCGCGGCGCTTCCGCGCCCGCGTCGAGGTGGTCGCCGGGGCGCCGCTGGACGGGGCCTGCGCCAGCGCCGCCGCGCTGGAGCAGCAGGTCGCCGCGCTGCGCGGCGACGATGCCTGATCGCGGCGACGGCCGCTGATACCAAGCGGGTTTTGCGCCGCCTCCCCGCCGCGGCTACGATGGGCGCCGGATCTCCGCCATGGAGATCCGCCCCGGCGCCGGGGAACGCAAGGGACAGGGAAACCAGAGGCTGCGACGCCGGACGTCGCGCCGCAGCCATGTCCGCATGCGCTCGTCCTCGGCACGCCGATGGACCACCCACCCGTTCCTCCATGGAGATGTCATGAGCGCAGTTCCTCCCGTCCCCCCGGTGAATCCGCCGCCGGTATCGCAGAACGTCCCGCAGCCGGTACCGAACTACCTGGCCTGGGCGATCATTTCCACCGTCCTCGGGTTCTGCCTGTGCTGCCCGGCCCTGATCACCGGCATCGTCGCCATCGTGTTCTCGACCAAGGTCAACACCCTGCTCAACCAGGGCGACCTGGAAGGCGCCCGCCGCGCCTCCAACACCACCAAGACCTGGTGCTGGGTCACTACCGCGCTGGCCATCGTCGGCCTGATCATCAACATCGTGATGCTGGCCACGGGCGGGATGCAGGCCTACCTGGAGTCCATCCAGCAGCTGCAGCAAGTCGGCTGAACATGCGCGCCGGGACGCTGCGACCGCGGACGTACTGGCCCTGGATCGCACTGGCGGCCACGCCCGTGGCCGCCGTCGGGGCCGGGCTGCTGTACCGGTTCGATCCCAGCCAGCCCGGCTCGCCGTTCATGCCCTGCATGTTCCATGCCGCAACCGGCCTGTACTGTCCCGGTTGCGGCATGACCCGCGCGCTCCACGCCCTGCTCCATGGCGACCTCGCGCAGGCATTCGCGTTCAATCCCGCCGCCATGCTCGGCCTGGCGCTCGTTCCCGGCCTGCTGGCGTGGAAGGCCGGCTGGCGGGCACGCTGGTTCGCGCCGGTGGCCGCCGCGGTGGCCGAACCCAGGTTCTGGCTGTGGGCGTTGCCGGGCTACTGGGTGGCGCGCAACCTGCCGTGGTTTCCCTTCACCCTGCTCGCGCCGGGCTGATCCCCACCGTCGCAACCAGGTCGTCCAGCAGCGGGATAAAACGTGGCCCGGCACGCCCGAAGGCCGCACCCGGGATGACGATCGCGGCAAGCCGTCCCTGTCGCGGGTGCGCTTCGCTTACCCGGGCTCTACTGCCCGACATCCTTGCCGTCCGTCCGCACCGGTTTAGTTCTTCTCGGGAGGGGCACAGGCCCCCAGGCTCTCCAGCGCGGCCGCGTCGGGACTCGCGCCCCGGACCGGGCGCCGGCGATCCCTTGCGCTACCCGACCCAGCCGGCGATCACGAACAGCGCCAGCACCGCCAGCCACAGCAGCAGCATGCGCCAGGCCAGGCTCATCATGTCGCGCAGTTCGGGCAGGCTGCGGTACACCGGCACCAGGCCGGCGGCGGCCTCCTCGGCGGCCTCGTCGCCGAGCTCGGCATTGACGCTGGCCCGCGCCACCGCGCCGAGGAAGGCGTGGTCGGTGGTCCAGCGGTTGCCGCCCGCCTCGCGCCAGATCCGGAACACCGCGTCGAAATTGCCGGCCAGCGCCATCGACAGCGCCAGCAGCCGCGCCACCGGCCATTCCAGCGCCGCCAGCAGCCAGCGCACGCCGCTGCGATTGTCCAGCGGCAACAGCGCCGCGGCCTGGCCGCGCGCCAGCAGCACGACCAGCCGGTAGCCCAGCGCGCCGCACGGCCCCAGCAGCAGGAACCAGAACAGCACCGCGAACCAGCGCCGCAGCGCCCCCACCGCGACCGCTTCCACCAGCGAGGCGGCATCGCTTGCCGGCGGCACGTCGCCATGAGCCAGCCGCGAGACGGCCTGCGCGCGCGCGGCGGGATCCTCGGCATCGAGGACCGCCTCCACGTCCACGTCCAGGTCGCGCGGGCCCCAGCTGTAGAGCAGCAGCAGCACTGCGAACAGCAGCGCCGCGAACCCCAGCCACGGGCCCCGCAGCAGCCACTGCACCAGCGCCACCGCCAGCAACGGCGGCACCAGCACCAGTGCCGCACCGTAGCGCCCGCGCCAGAAGCCCGGCCCCTGGGCGCGCCCGTCCACCCAGCGCACCAGGTCCTCGAACCAACCGAAGCGGCGCAGCGACGCCACCGCGCCCGGGGCGACATGGCCGATCACCAGCACGGCGATCACGGCAAGCAAGGTGGTGAACATGGAAGCCTCCTGGGAAGGACCCGGGTGCCCGGATTTCGTCCGGCCCGACACCCGATTCTAGCCGAGCATGCACCGCCGGGACCGGCGCGGGCGGGCGTCGTCGCGCCGATCGCTCAGGCGGCGCCGTGCCGGTGCCAGTGCTCGATCAGCGAACGCGCGATCGACAACGGCGGCGGCAGGTGGAAACCGGCTTGCCCGTCCTCGCGCAGGGCGGCGGCCACGTCCTCGCGGCCGAACCAGCGCGCGTCCTCCAGCTCGCCGTCCACCTGCGGTGGATCGGGGAGGGCCACGGCGCTGAAGCCCAGCATCAGCGCACCGGGGAACGGCCACGGCTGCGCCGCCAGGTAGCGGCATGCGGTCACGCGCACCCGCGTCTCCTCGAAGACCTCGCGCACCACGGTCTGCTCCAGCGCCTCGCCGGGTTCGACGAAGCCGGCGATCACCGAGTAGCGCCGCGGCGCCCAGCCCGGCTGCCGGCCCAGCAGCAGCCGCTCGCCGTCGCCGACGGCGGCGATGACCGCCGGATCGACCCGCGGATAGTGCTCGTTGCCGCAGCCGCCGCAATGGCCGACGAAGCCGGCGCGGCGGAACTCGATCGTGCCGCCGCAGATGCCGCAGTAGCGCGTGCGCGCATGCCAGTACGACATGCCGCGCGCATAGGCGAACAGGCTCGCCAGCGGCGCCGGCCATTCGCTGGCCGAGCGCCGCAGGTCCATCCGCTGCGGCGCCCGCACCGGCACCGAGGCGGCATCGACGCAGAACCAGGCGCGGCCCTCCTGCAGCCCGAGGAAGATGGCCGCGCCCGGGCCGCCGCCCAGCTGCGCGCCGGTCAGCGGCAGCAGGCCGCCGCCGGCATCGGCCAGGGCGTTGCCGTCGGCATCGAGCACCAGCACGCCGGCCCCGGGCCACAGCCGGGCCAGCGCATCGGCGTCGTCGCGCAGGGCATCGGCACGGTCCAGCGGGTTGGCGGCGAACGCGAACCCGGAAAGTTCGGAAACGGGGTGATTCATCCCTCTAGCCTGAGCCCAACCCCGCCCGCGCCGCAAGCTCGCAACCTCCTGTAGGAACGACTTCAGTCGCGATGAGGCTTGCCCGGTAGACCCCCATCGCGACTGAAGTCGCTCCTACGGGGTCGCTGTGCCGCGGCGATCGATTGGCAGGCCCTTCCGCACGCCGCGGCGCGCCCTACACGCTGAAACTGCTGCCGCAGCCGCAGGTGGTCTTGGCATTGGGATTGCGGATGACGAACTGCGCGCCGGTCAGGCCCTCGCTGTAGTCCACCTCGGCGCCCATCAGGTACTGCAGGCTCAGCGGATCCACCAGCAGGGTCACGCCGCCGGTATCCACCGCCAGGTCGTCCTCGGCCCGGTTCTCGTCGAACTCGAAGCCGTACTGGAAACCGGAACAGCCGCCGCCCTGGATGTACACGCGCAGGGCCAGCGCGGCGTTGCCCTCTTCCTGGATCAGCTCGCGCACCTTGGCGGCGGCGGCCTGGGTGAAGTTCAGCGGCCGCTCCAGCGACTGGTAGTCGGGCACGACGGCGGTGGGCAGGGAGACGAGCGTACTCATGTGCCCAGCATGGGGTCGCCGCGGCGCCGAATCAAGCGCCGACGGCCGCCTCCTGCGTCGCCTCCACGTCCTCGGCAGTCCCGGGCGAGGGCAGCGCCGCACGCGTGCCCTGGTGGATCAGGCGTCCGGTGAGCTGGGCGCCGGCGCTCATCTCCACCACCTGGTAGTACACGTTGCCCTGCACCCGCGCATTGGGCGCCAGCTCGACCCGCTCGCCGGCATGCACGTCGCCGTCCAGGCGGCCGTCGATCACCACCACCGGCACCCGCACCTCGCCCTCGATGCTGCCCTGCTCGGACAGCGTCAGCGTCGCCGCCGCGCCATCCTCGGCCACCACCTTGCCGACGATGCGCCCTTCCACGTACAGGCCGCCGCTGAACACCAGGTCGCCCTGGAGCACCACCTGCGCCCCGATCAGGGTGTCGACCACGGTCTGCCCGCCGCGGCCCGATTTGCTGCCGAACATAGCTGTTCCCCTTATTCCCCTCTGCTGCCGTTGCCGGCCAGTTTCCACTCGAACGTCTGATTCACCGGCGTCCCCCCGGCAAGAGAGACTCGCACACGTTGCGGGGTGAAATCCTTGGGCAGGATCACGCTGCCGTCCAATTGCTGGAAATAGCGGAACGAATAGGCCTGCCCCGGCACTCCCGTGCGCTGGTGCAGCTCGTCCCAGCTCACCGTCGTCAGCCGCCCGGCATGCACCCCTTCCACGGTGAAGCGCATCTGCCCCTCGCTGACCGCGCCGCGGTTGAGGTTCTGGGTCAGCACCACGGAGTAGTGCCAGGTGCCGCCGGCCTCGGGCGAGAACTCGGCCGAATGCACGTTCAGGCCCTTGCGCTGGCCGGTGGCCCCCACCAGCCGCTCGTAGAAGGCCACGTCGGCGCGCAGGCTGGCGATCTCCTCCTCGCGCTCGGCCAGCGAGGCCTGCACCTCGCTGTTGGCGGCGCGGCTGATCCGGTCCGACAGCGCCAGGTTCACCTGCTGCTGCTTGAGTTCGGCCACCTGCTGCTGCAGCCCGGCCACCTGGCCCTGCGCCTGCGCCAGTTGCTGCTGGGTGGCGGCCAGGCGCGGCGCGGCCAGGCGGCTGGCGCCGATCCACGTCGCCAGCAGCGACAGCAGCCAGGCGCCGGCAAGGGCCCAGGGCAGCCAGCGGCCGCCGCGGCGCAGGTTCTGCGGCACGATCCGGTAGCGCGAAGGAGGCGGCGTGTTCATGGTCGGGTACTGGGGCAGTGCAAGGGGCTCTCCTGTCGAACCGGCACGAGGTCTGGACGCGGCTTTGCGCGATCCGGCCGGCGGCGAGCGTCAGCAGACCAGCCCCATCTCCCGCCGGGAAAGGGGGCTGGAGGGTACGGGCGAAGCCTCGTCGTCGATTCCACTACACGAGGCCTCGCCCGTACCCTCATCCGCCCCTGGGGGCACCGTCTCCCGAAGGGAGAAGGAAACTGACGCTCGCCGCCGATCGGGTCGCGCACTGCCCGGCCGCGGTCGCTCCGGGCAGCGCGATAGTATGCCAAGCCACCGCTGGCGCCCGCCCGCGCCATCGCCGATAGTGATGCGGTTCACCCTGCGCATCGGAAGCTCGCCTCATGAACGAAGCCCATCTTTTCGTGATCGGCATCCTGCTGGCCTGGCTGGCCGGGATCCGCGTGTACCTGACGGTGTTCGGGGTGGGCCTGGCCGGGCTGCTGGGTTGGGTGGACCTGCCGCCGGCGCTGCAGCCCACCGAGTCGTGGTGGGTGCTGGGCACCTCCGGCGCGCTGGCCGTGGCCGAGTTCTTCGCCGACAAGATCCCCGGCGTGGACTCGGCCTGGGACCTGCTGCAGACGCTGGCGCGGGTCCCGGCCGGCGCGTTCCTGGCCGCGGCCACGCTCTCGCCCGACGGCGATCTCGGCACCGGGGCACTGGCGGCCGGTGCCGGCGTGGCGCTGACCAGCCACGTGCTCAAGGCCGGCTCGCGCGCCCTGCTCAACACCTCGCCGGAGCCGGCCAGCAACTGGATCGCCTCCACCGCCGAGGACACCGTGGTGATCTCCGCACTGGCGCTGGCACTGGCGCATCCGTGGCTGGCGCTGGCGGTGGTGATAGGCGCCAGCGTGATCGGCGCGGTGCTGGTGTGGTGGGTGTGGCGCGTGCTGTGGCGCGGCATGAAACGACTGCTGGCACCGGGCCCGCGCCACGAGCCGCCGGCGCCATCCGTGCCGCGCTGAAGCGCGCCCTGCTTGCGCGCATAATGTCCCCGCTACTGGGGATCGACGATGACCGCTGCCAACCTGGCCTCCGGCCCTGTGCGCGACGACGGCGCACCACGTATTCGCAACCCGCAGACGGAAACGCCGCCCCCGGGCTATTGGCGCCGCTGGAGCGGCACCGAAGCGCCCGCCACGGCCGGCCTTGCGGCGATGCCGAGCCAGCCAGCCGGCACGATCGCGGCCGGCGACGGCGACGCCACCGGAACGGGCCCCACCGCCGCGCCGGCACCGGCCGACGATTCCCCCTACCGCGTGCTGATCGTCGAGGACGACCGCTCGCAGGCCCTGTTCGCGCAGAGCGTGCTGCACGGCGCCGGCATGCAGGCGATGGTGCTGACCCGGGCCGACGGCGTGCTGCCGGCCATCGCCGCATATCGCCCCGACCTGGTGCTGATGGACCTGCACCTGCCGGAGACCGACGGCATGCGCCTGACCGCGATGATCCGGCAGAACCGGCAGTGGCAGCGGCTGCCGATCGTGTTCCTCACGGGCGACCGGGACCCCGAGCGCCAGTACGAGGTGCTCGACAGCGGCGCCGACGACTTCCTGGTCAAGCCGATCCGCCCGCGCCACCTGATCGCCGCGGTGGCCAACCGCATCCGCCGCAGCCGCCAGCAGGACCAGCCGCCGCCCGGCCCCGGGGCATTGCCGCGCGCCCCGGAGCCCCCCGGCCTGGCCAGCCGCGGCCACCTCGACCGCCAGCTCGACGCGGCGCTGGCCGCCGGGGCCGCCGGCGGGCTGTTCTTCATCGAGATCGCCGGCGCCCTCGGCCTGCGCGAGCGCTACGGCTACGCCGCCTTCGAGCGGCTGATGCTGCAGGCCGGCCTGCGCCTGTCCGAAGCGGCCGGCGACGACCTGCTGGCGCGACTGGGCGACAACAGCTTCCTGCTGCTGTCCCGCGGCGCGGAGGCCGACCTGGCCGCGCGCGCGCGCGAACTGGCCCGGCGACTCTCCGCGCAGCCGTGCCTGGCGCGCGACGACGAGCCGGTCCATCTGCGCAGCACGATCGGCCATGCGCCGCTGGACGCCGGCTTCGGCGATGCCGGCAGCGCCCTGGAGGCGGTCGAACGCGCCGCACTGCAGGCGCGGCTGCAGCGCGACGGCGTCCACGGCTTCAGCGCCGCCGAGGCCGAGGCCGACACCCTGGCGATGGTCGAAGGCCAGCTGGAGCCGGCCTACCAGCCGATCGTCGCCGTCGCCGGCAGCGACTGCGCGCAGTACCAGGTGCTGCTGCGCCTGCGCCGCGCCGACGGCACGCTGCTGTCGGCCGGCCAGGTGGTGCCGGCCGCCGAGGCCGCCGGGCGCATCGCCGACCTCGACCAGCAGGTGCTCGAGCACGCGCTGGAGCTGCTGGACCGCTACCGCCACGCCACCCCGCCGCTGCGCCTGTTCGTCTCGCAGTCGCCGCGCACGCTGGCGCGGCAGCCGTTCGCCGACTGGCTGCTGGCCAACCTGGAGCGCCGCCGCCTCGCCGGCGCGGCGCTGGTCATCGACCTGCGCCTGGACGATGCGCTGATCCACACCCTCGCTGTGCAGCGCTTCTGCGAGCAGCTGGCGCCGGCCGGCGTGCAGTTCTGCCTGAGCCGGTTCGAGCCCGGCCCCGAGGCCGAAGCCCTGCCCGGCCTGCTGCCGCTGCGCTACCTGCGCGTGGCCGGCCGCTTCGCCGCCAGCCATGGCGACGAGGCTCTGCGCGAGGAACTGCGCGCGCTGATCGACGGCGCCCACCGCGCCGGCCTGCAGGTGATCGGCCAGCAGATCGAGGACGCGCAGGCCGCCGCGGCGATGTGGGGGGGCGGCGTCGATTTCATCCAGGGCAACCTGGTGCAGTCGGTGAGCCGGGACCTCGATTTCGACTTCAAGAACGCGATCGTCTAGTGGCGCGACGGCATTCCAATGCCGCTCATGCGCGCGGCCAGCGGCCTGCAACGCAAGGCGATGTTGGTCGCGAGCACGTGCAGGCCCGGCATTCGAGCGCCGGCGGCACCGGCCCGGCCACGCGCCGCATCGGCCATGCCGCCCCCTGGATCGCCGCCGTCGCGGCACTGGCCGCGATGGCGGCGCTGGCCCCGCTCCTGGCCTCGCAGCCGGGCGCCGGCATCGCGCTCGCCTGCGCGGGCCTGGCCCTGGTCGCAAGCGTGGTCGCCGCGCGCAGCGCCGGCCGCGACCGTGGCGAGCTTGCATCGCTGCACGCCCGTGCCGACGGCCTGCTGGCCGAGCGCGAGCGCCTGCAGCAGGCGCTGCGGCAGCACGACGAACTGGAGCGGCAGCTGCTGCAGGCCAAGCAGGTGGCCGAGGCGGCAGCGATGGCCAAGGGTGAGTTCCTGGCCACGATGAGCCACGAGATCCGCACCCCGCTCAACGGCATCGTGCCGATGCTGGAACTGGTCTCGCGCGGCACCCTGGGCGCGGACCAGCGCGAGATGATGCGCATGGCCAGCGACAGCTCGCTGCAGCTGCTGCGCATCGTCGACGACATCCTCGACTATTCAAAGCTCGAGGCCGACAAGGTCGAGCTGGAGATCACCAGCTTCAACCTGCGCGAACTGCTCGAAGGCATGCTGCAGCTGATGCGCCGCAGCGCCCAGGAAAAGGGCCTGCGCCTGGCCCTGGAGATCGATCCGGCGGTGCGGCTGGCGGTGCGCGGCGATCCGGTACGGCTGCGGCAGGTGCTGGGCAACCTGATCTCCAACGCGATCAAGTTCACCGCGCAGGGCGCCGTCGAGGTGAAGGTGCGGCGGCTGGGCGGGAACGGCAACAGCCACCAGCTGCGCTTCGAGGTCAGCGACACCGGCATCGGCATCGACGAGCCGCAGCAGGCGCGCCTGTTCCAGGCCTTCACCCAGGCCGACGCGTCCACCACCCGCCTGTACGGCGGCACCGGGCTGGGGCTGGCGATCTGCAAGCGCATCGTCGACCTGATGCACGGCCGCATCGGCCTGCAGTCGCGTCCCGGCCACGGCGCCACGTTCTGGATCGAGATCCCGCTGTTCAAGGTCGCCGGCGACCTGCAGGCGGCCGCGGCGGACGCCCCGCGCCACGTCCTGCTGGTCTGCGCCGACACGCAGCTGCGCCAGCGCCTGGAGCTGCTGGCCCGGCACTGGCCGGTCGAACTGGAAGCGGTCGCCGGCCACCACGAGGCGCTGACGCGGCTGCGCGCGGCCAACGGCGCGGACGCCGATCGCCCCTTCGACGCCATCGTCGCCTACCTCGACGAGTTGCACGCCAACGCGGCGGCACTGCAGCGGGTACTGGCCAAGACCCCGGCCTACCGGCACATCCAGCTGATCTGGCTGCACGGCACGGTCGACCTTCCCGCCGAACTGCTCGGCGGCGGCGTCGAGCTACTGCCCAGGCACGCCGACAGCGCCCTGCGGCAGCTGCTGCTGCCCGCCGCGCCGGCCGCGGCCGAAGCGACCGGTCCGGATGCCGGCGAGATGCCCGAGCCGGCCCCCGCCCGCCAACCGCATCGCCTGCTGCTGGTGGAGGACAACCCGGTCAACCTGGCCGTGGCCACGCGCCTGCTGGACTCGCTCGGCTACGACGCCGACAGCGCCGGCGACGGCGAACAGGCGCTGGCCCGCATGGCCGGGCACGACTACGACCTGGTGCTGATGGACTGCCGGATGCCGGTACTGGACGGCTACGCCGCCAGCCGCAGGTGGCGCGAGCGCGAGGCCGCCGAAGCCGGACGCCGGCGCCTGCCGATCGTGGCGATGACCGCCAACGCCATGGCCGAGGACCGCGGCCGCTGCCTGCAGGCCGGCATGGACGACTACCTGTCCAAGCCGCTCTCGCGCCGGCGCCTGCACGACTGCCTGCAACGCTGGCTGGACCACGCCGAGGCCGCAACGCAGGCACCGCGAGCCCCGCAGGCGGCAACGACAACGGTGCCGGCCGCACTGGCGCCTCCGCCAGCGGTGCCGCCGCCTGCCGACGGACACGGCGGCCTTTCCGCGCCGTCCCACCTGCCCGTGCTCGACGGCGAGGTGCTGGACGAACTGCGCCGGTTCGCCGGCGACGACGTGCAGGCGATCCTCGGCCTGTTCCTGAGCGATGCGCCGCTGCTCATGGGCGAGCTGCAGCAGGGCGCCGCCAGCGGCGACATGGCGCGCATGGCCGATGCGGCGCATACGCTCAAGTCGTCCAGCGCCAACGTCGGCGCATCGTCGCTGTCGGCCGTGGCCGCGCGCATCGAGGCCGGCGCGCGCGACGGCTCGCTGCGGTTGCCGGCCGTGGCCGTGGCCCTGGTCATCGCCGAGTTCGCCCGCACCCGGGTGGCGCTGGCGGGCTACCGCGCGCAGTTGCGCAGCGGCGAGGACGCGCTGGCGCAGTGAATCAGTCTTCCAGCTTCGTGAGCAGGTAGTTCGGCTCGCCGATGCGCTCGATCAGGTCCAGCTGGGTCTCCAGCCAGTCGATGTGTTCCTCTTCCGAATCGAGGATGGACACCAGCAGCTGGCGGCTGACGTAGTCGTTGACCGAGTCCGCGTAGGCCACCGCCTCGCGCAGCAGCGCCACGCCCTCGTGCTCCAGCGCCAGGTCGCAGCGCAGCATCTCGCGCGGGTTCTCGCCGATGCGCAGCTTGCCCAGCGCCTGGAAGTTAGGCAGCCCCTCGAGGAACAGGATACGGTCGGCCAGCCGGTCCGCATGCTTCATCTCCTCGATCGATTCCTTGTACTCGTGCTCGGCCAGCTCCTTCAGCCCCCAGTTCTTGAGCATCTTGGCGTGCAGGAAGTACTGGTTGATGGAGGTCAGCTCGTTGTAGAGCGCCCGGTTGAGGTATTCGATGACCTTGGTGTCGCCCTTCATCGCCGTGTTTCCGGTGGGGTGAAAGGCGCAAATCTAGCCGTTCCCGGCCCAGCGTGAAGGAACGCGAATCGTATGCATCGAAGTCCGCCGCGGGCGCGGCCGGCATCGCGGGCCCGGCGTCAGGCGGCGGTGGCCAGGCCCAGCACCGGCAGCGGCAGTTCGCGCGTGGCCCGCGCCCGCTCCAGCAACCCCGCCGCCATGTCCAGGCACGAGCCGCAGTTGGAGCCGCAGCCGGTGCGCATCGTCAGCTCGGCAACGCTCTGGCAGCCGTTCATGGCGGCATCTTCGATGTGCTGGTCGGTGACCCCGTTGCAGATGCAGACGTACAAGGCGATATGGCGGGTATCGGCCCGAATCGGGCCGGACGCCATTCAATCTCAACTGAGAATGGTTGTCAAACTCAGTCAATCGCTGCCGTTGCGGAAGGAGCGACCGCCCGGGTGCCGCCGCGGGCGCTTGCGCGGTCGGTCGTGGCCGGCCCCGCCGTTGCCCGGCAGCCACGCCTGCTGCGCCGGCAGCGGCATCGCCTGGATCCCGGCCCCGGCGATGCTGCGCGCCAGCGGCGCCAGGTGGCGCAGGGCCCTGGCATAGACGCCGCGCTTGAACACCACCACGTGCTCCACCGGGTACCAGAAATCGACCCAGCGCCAGTGATCGAACTCCGGCGTATCGGTCCGGTCCAGCTGGACATGCGACTCGTCGCCCACCAGCCGCAGCAGGAACCAGACCTGCTTCTGGCCGATGCAGACCTGGCGCTCGTTGCGGCGGATGGCGCGGCTCGGCAGGCGATAGCGCAGCCAGCCCGGCGTGGCGCCGAGCACTTCGACGTGCTCGGGCAGCAGCCCGGTCTCTTCCTGCAGCTCGCGGTACATGGCCTCGACCGGGGTTTCGTCGGTATTCATGCCGCCCTGCGGGAACTGCCAACCGTCCCGGCGCACACGGCGCGCCCAGAACACTTGGCCGTCCGGTCGCATCAGCACGATGCCTACATTCGGTCGGTAGCCGTCCGGATCGATCACGATGCGGACTCCTGAAAATTCTACTGGCACCGACTCTGCCATGGCCTGGCCTGGGTCACAAGCTCCGCAGAAAATCGTTGACAGGGCAAGCCGAGATCGTGAGAATTGGCGGTTCCCTAGGCTATGTAGCTCAGCCGGTTAGAGCACAGCACTCATAATGCTGGGGTCGGTGGTTCGAGTCCACCCATAGCCACCATGGCGTTTCGCACGAACTCCATGCGATAATTGCAGTCCGCTACAGCATTGCCCCGTCGCCAAGTGGTAAGGCACCTGACTCTGACTCAGGCATTCGGTGGTTCGAATCCATCCGGGGCAGCCAAACACAAAGAAAAGGCCCGATCGAAAGATCGGGCCTTTTCTTTGTGGCTTGTGTTCGTCGCTGTGGGCAATGCCGCTCTTTCTCCCTGTAGGAGCGACTTCAGTCGCGATGGGGCTCTACCGGCAAGGCCCTCGCGACTGAAGTCGCTCCTACAGGAATACTCCAGAAGCCACATCGCGCGTCCGGAACGACGAGAGCCCGGCCAAGGCCGGGCTCTCGTGTTTCCAGTCCATCCGGGCGATGCCTCGCCCGGGACCAGGACGCCGATGGATCAGCGCTTGGAGAACTGGGTCGCGCGGCGGGCCTTGTGCAGGCCGACCTTCTTGCGCTCGACCTCGCGGGCGTCGCGGGTCATGAAGCCGGCCTTGCGCAGCTCGGTCTTCAGCGTCTCGTCGTACTCGACCAGGGCGCGGGCGATGCCCAGGCGGATCGCACCGGCCTGGCCGGTGGTGCCGCCGCCGGCGGCGGTGACCTTGATGTCGAAGCTCTCGGTGTTGTTGGTCAGCTCCAGCGGCTGGCGCACGATCATGCGCGCGGTCTCACGGCCGAAGAACTCGTCCAGCGGACGGTCGTTGACGGTGATGCTGCCGGTGCCCTTGCGCAGGAACACGCGGGCGGTGGAGGACTTGCGACGGCCGGTGCCGTAGTTTTGTGTGATGGCCATGATTTAGATATCCAGGACTTGCGGCTGCTGGGCGGCGTGCGGGTGCTCGGCACCCTTGTAGACCTTGAGCTTGCGGTACATGGCGCGGCCCAGCGGGCCCTTCGGCAGCATGCCCTTGACCGCGATCTCGATGACGCGCTCCGGGTGGCGCTCCAGCGCCTGGGCCAGGGACTCGGTCTTGAGGTTGCCGATGTAGCCGGTGAAGCGGTGGTACTTCTTGTCGGCCAGCTTGTTGCCGGTCACCGCGATCTTCTCGGCGTTGATGACCACCAGGTAATCACCGGTGTCGACGTGGGGGGTGTAGACCGGCTTGTGCTTGCCGCGCAGGCGGCGGGCCAGTTCGCTGGAGAGGCGGCCGAGCGTCTTGCCGGCGGCGTCGACGAGGTACCAGTCGCGCTGGACGGTCTCGGACTTGGCAGTAAAGGTAGTCATCTTATGGCTCTGGATGGTCGGGCGGATTCCGCAGGACACCCTGGCGGAACTTTGCCACGCGTTGTGAAATGAAACAAAGAAGCGGGATTGTAACGGCCTGGCGCGGCGGTTGCAAACCGCCCCCTGACCAGGGGCGCCTGGCCCCGGCCCGCCCGGCTTGGCAGCGCGGCGGCGGCGCGACAGAATCCGGGCACCGACGATGACTTGCGAACCCGCCATGGCCCTGCCGCGACAGAACACCCCGCTCGACCAGCTGCTGGTCGAGGCCCAGCGCGCGCTGGACACGGTATTCGGCAACCCGCCGGCCGAGCGCGCCTACCCGGCCGACGGCACGCCCGAGGTGGAACTGGAGGCGGGCGAGCGCCGCCACGCCGCCGGGCTGATGCGCATCAACCATGTCGGCGAGGTCTGCGCGCAAGGACTGTACTTCGGCCAGGCATCGGTGGCGCGCGACCCCGGCACCCGGCGGCACCTGCTGGAGGCGGCCCAGGAGGAAACCGACCACCTGGCCTGGTGCGCCGAGCGCCTGCGCGAGCTGGACAGCCGGCCCAGCCTGTTCAACCCGCTCTGGTATGCCGGCAGCTATGCGCTGGGCACCCTGGCCGGGCTGCGCGGCGACGGCTGGAACCTGGGCTTCGTGGTGGAGACCGAGCGCCAGGTGGAAGCGCACCTGGACGAGCACCTGCAGACCCTGCCCGCCGCCGACCTGCGCAGCCGCCGGATCCTGACCGTCATGAAGGCCGACGAGGCGCGGCACGCGAACCACGCCGAGCAGGCCGGCGCACGCATCCTGCCGCCGCCGATCCCGTCGGCGATGGCACTGGCCTCGAAGCTGATGAAGACGATCGCCTACCGGCTCTGAGCGATCCCCGGCACTTCGTAGGAGCGATTTCGTAGGAGCGACTTCGGTCGCGATGGGGCTTTGCAAGTAAGGCCCGTCGGGACCGAAGCACCTCCACAGGGCCGGCCGGTACATCGGGAAAGCCCCATCGCGACCGAAGCCGCCCCTACGGAAAGCAGCGGCGCGTCAGGCCGAGACCAGCTTCAGGCCGATCACGCCGGCGACGATCAGGCCGATGCACAGCAGCCGCGCCGGCGAGGCGCTGTCGCCGAACAGCACGATGCCGGCCAGCGCCACGCCCAGCGCGCCGATGCCGGTCCAGATCGCGTAGCCGGTGCCCACCGGGATGGCCTTGAGCGCCTGCGTCAGCAGCCACAGGCTGACACCGGCCAGCGCCACCGTGAGCACGCTCGGCCACAGCCGGGTGAAGCCTTCGCTGTACTTGAGCCCCAGCGCGAAGCCGATCTCGAACAGGCCGGCGAGCAACAGAAATATCCAGTGCATGGCACTCCTCCTCATTGGCGGATGAAAAAAAGACGGCCCGGTGTCTGCACACCGGGCCGCCGTCGGCTTTCGTCCACGGCTTGCGCCGCGTGGCGGGCCGTCCCGCCTCTGTCTGTCATGCCGTCCGCGCGGACGGCCAGCCTCTACTCGGAGAGGTTGCGCCCGTGGAACAGCTCCTCGATCTCGCGCTTGAGCAGCGCCTCGATCTTCATGCGTTCCTTGAAGGACAGGTTCTTGGCCTTCTCCTCGAACAGGTACTGGTCCAGGTCGAAGTCCTTCAGGTGCATCTTCGTGTGGAAGATGTTCTCCTGGTAGACGTTGACGTCGAACATCTCGTAGCGCGACTTGATGTTCTTGGCCAGGAAGTTCTGGATCGAGTTGATCTTGTGGTCGATGAAGTGCTTCTTGCCCTTCACGTCGCGGGTGAAGCCGCGCACGCGGTAGTCCATGATCACGATGTCCGACTCGAGACTCTCGATCAGGTAGTTCAGCGCCTTCAGCGGCGAGATCACGCCGCAGGTGGCCACGTCGATGTCCGCGCGGAAGGTGGCGATGCCCTCCTGCGGATGGGTCTCCGGATAGGTATGGACGGTGATGTGGCTCTTGTCCATGTGCGCGACCACGGCGTCGGAGATCAGCTCCTTGCCGGCCTGCTTCTTGTCGATCACCGGTTCCTCGGAGATCAGGATCGTCACCGACGCGCCCTGCGGGTCGTAGTCCTGGCGCGCGATGTTGAGGATGTTGGCGCCGATGATCTCGGCCACATCCGTCAGGATCTGGGTCAACCGGTCCGCGTCGTACTGCTCATCGATATACTCGATGTAGCGTTGGCGCTCCTCTTCGGTGCGCGCGTAACAGACGTCGTAGATGTTGAAGCTCAGCGCCTTGGTGAGGTTGTTGAAACCCTGCAACCTCAGGCGAGGCAAAGGCTTGACCACGGCGGTCTGTCCTCTGGGGGAGATGGGAAATGAGCAATTATGGGGCATGCCGGGCACTACGCATAGCTGCCACGGCGTCAATTTGCCGACACTGGACACTCTCGTTAAGCTTCGCCAATTCGGTCGTGAAATCGCCATGATTCCAGCAACCAACAAAATCGTATCCATCGCGCGTGCGCCCGACGGCTCGCTGGCATTGGACGCAGCGACCATCGACCGTTTCCTTCTTCACAGCCATCGCCGCCGCTATCCGGCACGCGCGGACGTATTCAGGCCGGGCGATGCGGCCGGAACCCTGTACTACGTGGTCAGCGGCTCGGTCAGCATCATCGCCGAGGAGGACGAGGATCGCGAGCTGGTGCTGGGCTACTACGGCAACGGCGAGTTCGTCGGCGAGATGGGGCTTTTCATCGAATCCAGCCACCGCGAGGTGATCCTGCGCACGCGCACGCCCTGCGAACTGGCCGAAATCAGCTACGAGCGGTTGCAGCAGCTGTTCCTGGGCCCGCTGTCGCCGGATGCGCCCAAGGTGCTGTACGCGCTGGGCGTGCAGCTGTCCAAGCGCCTGCTGACCACCAGCCGCAAGGCCAGCCGGCTGGCCTTCCTCGACGTCACCGACCGCATCGTGCGCACGCTGCACGACCTGGCGCGCGAGCCCGAGGCGATGAGCCATCCGCAGGGCACCCAGCTGCGGGTGTCGCGCCAGGAACTGGCGCGGCTGGTCGGCTGCTCGCGCGAGATGGCCGGCCGCGTGCTGAAGAAGCTGCAGGCCGACGGCCTGCTGCATGCGCGCGGCAAGACCGTGGTGCTGTACGGGACTCGGTAGAGCCGGGAATCGGGAATCGGGAATGGAGAATCGGTAGAGCGTCCCCGACTCCGGCCGAGACCCATGAGCCCGGGTAAGCGCAGCACATCCATGGCGGTCCCTGCCGCTATGGCCGATGTACCGGAACAGGCCTCGCCTATTCCCGATTCCCGATTCCCGATTCCCGGCCCGCCCCCACCGGCTCGCCGGCGCGGTCGCGGCAGCCCCAGTTGAGGATCTGCGTCCCTGGCGGCAGCACCCGCTGGAAGAATGGCACCCGCGACGGCTTGGGGTTGACCACCACCGGTACCCTGGCCGCCTTCAGCAGCGGCAGGTCGGCGCTGCTGTCCGAGTACGCCACCGCGATGTCGCCATAGCCGCGCTCGCGCAGCATGCGCATCTTCTCCTCGTTGTGGCAGTGGCGCCTGGCGACCACCGCGCCCAGGCGCGAGCCGACCTGGCTGCCGATCACCGGCACGTCCTGCTCGGCGACGAAGGCCAGGATCGCGCGTGCCAGTTCCGGCGGCGCACCGGTGGCCACGACCACCCGGTCGCCGGCGGCGCGGTGGCGCTTGAACACCTCCAGCGCCACCGGCAGCAGCCGGCCGCGGATCTGCTGTTCGTGCCGGAGCACGTAGCGATCGATCGAGCGGTTGAACTCGCGCGCACGATGCATGCCGAAGGTGGCGATCCAGACGTAGCCGGAAATGCCGCGGCGGCGGGTGGGCAGCATCGCCACCAACGGCCCCAGCAGCGGCGTGGCCAGCAGCGCGGCCAGCAGGCGCAGCGGGTTGCGGCGGATCAGCCAGGCGAACAGGTGGCTGCCGGAGTCGCCGTCGTACAGGGTGTGGTCGAAATCGAACACCACCAGCGGCGCGTCGTCGCCGGGCTTGGGATAGCGGTCGCTCATGCGGCGAAGAATAGCTGACGCAGCGCCTCGCCCGGCTCCTCGGCACGCATGAAGGTCTCCCCGACCAGGAAGGCGTTGACCCCGGCCGCGCGCATGCGCGCCACGTCCTCCGGCACCAGGATGCCGCTCTCGGTGACCAGCAGCCGGTCGCGCGGCACCGCGTCCTTCATCGCCAGGGTGGTGTCCAGCGAGACCTCGAAGGTACGCAGGTTGCGGTTGTTGATGCCGACCAGCGGCACCGGCACCTGCAGCGCGCGCTCCAGCTCGTCGATGTCGTGCACTTCCACCAGCACGTCCAGCCCCAGCTGCATTGCCAGCCCGGACAGGTCGGCCAGATGCTGGTCGTCGAGCGCGGCGACGATCAGCAGGATGCAGTCGGCGCCGAGCGCGCGCGCCTCGTACACCTGGTACGGGTCGATCACGAAGTCCTTGCGCAGCACCGGCAGCGTGCAGGCCTCGCGTGCCTGCTGCAGGTAGGCGTCGGCGCCCTGGAAGAAGTCCACGTCGGTCAGCACCGACAGGCAGGACGCGCCGCCGAACTCGTAGCTGACGGCGATGTCGGCCGGGTGGAAATCCGCGCGGATCACGCCCTTGGACGGGCTGGCCTTCTTGACCTCGGCGATCACCGCCGGCTCGCCGGCGGCGATCGACGCCTTGAGCGCGTCGGCGAATCCGCGCACCGGCGCGGCGTCGCCGGCGCGCGCGACGAGCTCGTCCAGCGGCACGCGCGCGCAACGCTCGGCGATCTCTTCGGTCTTGCGGGCGAGGATGGTGTTGAGGATGTCGCTCATCGGGTCGGATCCTGCGGGCCTGGCATTATCGGCCATGGGGCGCGGAATCGCGAAAAACGGCGTTTCTCCCTTTATCCCGCTGCATCCGTATCTGTCGATGCAGGACGACGTAGGAGCGACTTCAGTCGCGATGGGGCCTTACCGGTAGAGCTCCATCGCGACTGAAGTCGCTCCTACGCCGCTCCTGCACGCCGCGCCCTGGGCGCGGCGGGGGACTCAGAGCGAGCGCGTGAACGCCACGTACTCGTCGAGCTTGCGCCGCGCGCTGCCATCGCCGATCACCGCGCGGGCGCGCTCGATGCCCTCGGCGATGCCGGCGGCCACGCCGGCCGTGTACAGCGCCGCGCCGGCATTGAGGGCGACGATGTCCAGCGCCGGGCCGGGACGGTTGTCGAGCACGTCCAGCAGCATCGCCCTGGACTGCCCGGCGTCGGCGACCTTGAGGTTGCGGCTGGCCGACATGGCGATGCCGAAGTCCTCCGGGTGCACCTCGTACTCGCGCACCTGGCCGTCGCGCAGCTCGCCGACCAGCGTGGACGCGCCCAGCGACAGCTCGTCCATGCCGTCGCGTCCCCAAACCACCAGCGCGCGCTCGGCGCCGAGCTGCTGCAGCACGCGCGCCTGGATGCCGACCAGGTCGGGATGGAACACGCCCATCAGGATGCTGGGCGCGTCGGCCGGGTTGGTCAGCGGCCCGAGGATGTTGAACAGGGTGCGCACGCCCATCTCGCGGCGCACCGGCGCCACCGCCTTCATCGCCGGGTGGTGCACCGGCGCGAACATGAAGCCGATGCCGGTGCGCGCGATCGCCTGCGCCACCTGCCCGGGCTGCAGTTCGATCACCGCGCCCAATGCCTCCACCGCGTCGGCGCTGCCGGACTTGGAGGAGACGCTGCGGTTGCCGTGCTTGGCCACCTTGGCGCCCGCCGCGGCGGCGACGAACATCGCGCAGGTGGAGATGTTGAAGGTGTGCGAGCCGTCGCCGCCGGTGCCGACGATGTCGACCATGTGGCTGCGGTCGGCCACCTCGACCTTGCGCGAGAACTCGCGCATCACCTCGGCCGCGCCGGCGATCTCGCCGATGGTCTCCTTCTTCACCCGCAGGCCGGTGAGGATCGCCGCGGTCATCACCGGCGAGACCTCGCCGCGCATGATCTGGCGCATCAGCGCGACCATCTCGTCGTGGAAGATCTCGCGATGCTCGATGGTGCGTTGCAGGGCTTCTTGCGGCGTGATGGGCATGGGGGCTCCAGGGATGTTCAAGGCAGCACGAGGTAGTCGCTGTGGCCGGCGATGCCGCGGTGCGGCGCTTCCACGAGGTGGACGTAGCGGCCCTGCACCGAATCGATCGGCAGGCAGTCGTCGACGTCGTACAGCGCATCGGTATGCGGCTTGTCCCAGCCTGCGCCGGCCTGCTGCTTGCCCTTGCGCTTGGCCTCGGCGGCATCGTGCGCGACCACCAGCCGGTAGCGGTGGGCCTCGCCGAACACGCCGGGCTCGTAGCCGCCGAGGTTGATGAAGAACAGCCGCGGCGAACCGGCCGCAGGCGCGGCATCGGACAGCTGCACGCGCCAGCCTTCCACGCCGTCCACCTCCAGCCAGGAATCGACGTGGGCGCCGTGCGGCTGGCCGAACCATTGCCGCTTCAGCTGCGGGTAGACCGCCTGCAGGTTGTCGCCGCTGGCGAACACCACGTCGTGGACCTCGATCTTGGCGGCTGGATGCTTGCCGCCGAGCATGACCACGAACAGCATCTCATTGCTCCAGGAAGTTCTTCAGCAGCGCGTGGCCGTGCTCGGTCAGGATCGACTCGGGATGGAACTGCACGCCCTGCACCGGGTACTGGCGGTGGCGCAGGCCCATGATCTCCTCGATCGAGCCGTCCGGGTTCTCGGTCCAGGCGGTGACCTCCAGCGCATCGGGCAGCGTGGTCTTGTCCACCACCAGCGAGTGGTAGCGGGTGGCCGTGTAGCCGTCGGGCAGTCCGGCGAACACGCCCTTGCCCCGGTGACGGATCGGCGAGGTCTTGCCGTGCATGATGTTGCCGGCGCGGATCACGTCGCCGCCATAGACCTGGCCGATGCTCTGGTGGCCCAGGCACACGCCGAGGATCGGCGTGGTCGGGCCGAGCCGCTCGATCAGCTGCAGCGAGACGCCGGCCTCGTTGGGCGTGCACGGGCCGGGCGAGACGACGATGCGCTCGGGTGCCAGCGCCGCGATCTCGTCCACGCTCATGGCGTCGTTGCGCACCACCTCGACCTCGGCGCCCAGCGCCTGCAGGTACTGCACGAGGTTGTAGGTGAACGAATCGTAGTTGTCGAGCATCAGCAGCATGTCAGTGCTCCATCGCAGCGGTGGCGTCCGCGCGCGGCGCGGGCGCGGCAATGGCGGCCAATGCCTGCGCATCGGCGAGGAAGCCGTCCACCGCCGCCTGCGGCGTGGCCCAGGAGGTCACCAGGCGGATCGCGACGCGGCCGTCCGGCAGCGCCTGCCAGCGCTCGAACGCGTACAGCGCCTCGAGCCTCTCGACCACTGCGGCCGGCAGCAGCGGGAAGATCTGGTTGCTCGGCGAGTCGACCAGGAAGCCGACGCCCAGCCGCGCCAGGCCCTCGCGCAGGCGTGCGGCCATGAGGTTGGCATGGCGGGCCAGCTCGAAGAACAGGCCGTCCTCGAACAGTGCTGTGAACTGCGTGCCCAGCACCATGCCCTTGGCCAGCATCGCCCCGCGCTGCTTGACCAGGTAGCGCATGTCGGCCTTGAGCGCATCGTCGACGATGACCAGCGCCTCGCCGACCAGCGCGCCGTTCTTGGTGCCGCCGATGTAGAAGGCGTCGGTCAGCGTGGCGATGTCGGCCAGGGTGAGGTCGTTGCCGGTGGCGGTCAGCGCCGAGCCGATGCGGGCGCCGTCCAGGTACAGCAGCAGGCCGCGCTGGCGGCAGTACTGCGACAGCGCCTGCAGTTCGGCGCGGGTGTAGATCGTGCCCAGCTCGGTGCTGTCGGACACGTACACCAGCCGCGGCTGCACCATGTGCTCGCTGCCGTGCCCGTCGAGCAGGGGGGCGATCGCGGCGGGAGTGAGCTTGCCGTCGTCCGTCGGCACCGTCAGCACCTTGTGCCCGGTCGCCTCGATGGCGCCGGTCTCGTGGGTGGCGATGTGGCCGCTGCCGGCGGCGATGGCGGCCTGGTGCGGGCGCAGGAACGCGGCCAGCGCCACCAGGTTGGTCTGGGTGCCGCCGACCAGCAGGTGCACGTCGACGTCGTCGCGGCAGACGTGGGCGCGGATCAGCTCGGCGGCGCGGCGGCTGTGCCGGTCCAGCCCGTAGCCGCGGTTCTGCTGCGTGCTGGCCTGCGCCAGGGCCTGCAGCAGGCGCGGATGCGCGCCCTCGCTGTAGTCGTTGCGGAAGCCGTGGCGGTACTGCCGCGGCTCGCTGTCGCCGGCCGTGCCTTCGGCGGGCATGCTGTCGTCGTACATGGTCAAAGCCCCTTGGCGGCCTGCGCGACCGCGCGGAACAGCGCGCGGCCCTTGTTCATGGTTTCCTGCCATTCCAGGTCCGGGTCGGAGTCGTAGACCACGCCGCCGCCGGCCTGCACGTACAGGTAGCCGTCCTGGATGACCGCGGTGCGGATGGCGATGGCGGTGTCGGCATCGCCGTGCCAGCCGATGTAGCCGACCGCGCCGGAATAGACGTTGCGGCGCACCGGTTCCAGCTCGCGGATGATCTCCAGCGCGCGGATCTTCGGCGCGCCGCTGACGGTGCCGGCGGGGAAGGTGGCGCGCAGCACGTCGGCATAGCTCAGGCCGTCCTTGAGCCGGCCGGTGACCTCGCTGACGATGTGCATGACGTGGCTGTAGCGCTCGATCACGAACGAGGCGGTGACCTCGACCGTGCCCGGCTCGGCGACGCGGCCGACGTCGTTGCGGCCCAGGTCGATCAGCATCACGTGCTCGGCGCGCTCCTTGGGATCGGCCAGCAGCTCGGCCTCCAGCGCGGCGTCCTCCTCGGGCGTGGCGCCGCGGCGGCGGGTGCCGGCGATCGGGCGCACGGTGACCACCCCGCCCTGCAGCCGCGCCAGGATCTCCGGCGAGGAGCCGACCACCTGGGTGGCGCCGACGTCGATGAAGTACATGTACGGCGACGGGTTGAGCGCGCGCAGGGCGCGGTACACGTCCACCGGGCGGGCGCGGAACGGCACCCGCAGGCGCTGGCTGGGCACCACCTGGAAGATGTCGCCGGCGCGCACGTACTCCTGCGCGCGGCGTACCACGTCGTGGTACTGCTCGCGGGTGAAGGATGAGCGGAAGTCGTCCTCGTCGATGGCGTCGGAGACCTGCGACTGCGGGTAGCCGGCGCCGGCCTGGCGCAGCCGGTGCGCCAGTTCGTCCAGGCGGCGGTTGGCGCGCGCCCAGGCCTGCGGCTGGCGCGGATCGGCGTGCACGATCAGGTACAGCCGGCCCTTGAGGTTGTCGAACACCGCCAGTTCCTCGGACTGCATCAGCAGGATGTCCGGGGTGCCCAGCTCGTCGGGCTTGTCGCCGGCGGCCAGGCGCGGCTCGATGTAGCCGATGCACTCGAAGCCGAACCAGCCCACCAGCCCGCCGGTGAAGCCCGGCAGGCCCTCGATCTTCGGCACCGAGCAGGCCGCGCGCAGGCGCTCGACCTCGGCCAGCGGATCGGCGACGTGGCGCGTTTCCACCACCTCGCCGTACTCGCTCGTCTCCAGCGTGTGGCCGCGGAAGCTGTACACGCGCCGCGCCGGCAGGCCGATGATCGAGTAGCGGCCGAAGCGCTCGCCGCCCTCGACCGACTCGAACAGGTAGGTGTAGGGGCCGTCGGCGAGCTTGAGGTAGACCGAAAGCGGCGTGTCCAGGTCGGACAGCACCTCGCGGACGACGGGGACGAGACGGCAGGTGCCGGGGGCGTCGGCCTCAGTGGCCTGCTGCTGGAACTGCTCGAACGTGGTCAAGACGACTTTCCTTCCGGGAACTTTCCATCCGGGCATGGCCGGCTTGGAACAAGGTGGCGGGGCGGACGACGGCTACGGGCCACCATCGCCACGCACGGCGAGCGGAAGGAAGGGGACGTGGGGTCGTCAGGCTGGGCACGACGCTACTTTACCGCAACTGCCGCGTCCGCGGCCAAGGCCCGGGGGCACTGCCGGCGCCCGCGCAGTGCCGGGCTTGCGATGCAGGAGCGACTTCAGTCGCGATGGGGCTCTACCGGTAGAGCCTCATCGCGACTGAAGTCGCTCCTACGGGCGTTGCGGCGGCAGCCCGCGCGTCAGCGCGACAACAGCGCGCAGCCGGCCGGCAGGTGCATGCGCAGCCGCTGCGCCACGCACTGGATGCGGAAACGCCGCGCCGACTCCGGCTCGCCGTCCAGGTTCAGGGTCAGCGGGCGCTCGGACTCGATCTGCAGCCACGGCAGCCGCGCCTGCACCGCCACCCGGTCCAGCGCCGCGTCCTTGCCGGCGGACAGCAGGGTGCGCAGCGTTCCGGCCACCTCGCCGGTGAGGTCGGGAATGACGGTCAGCTCCAGCAGGCCGTCGTCGAGCAGGGCGTCCGGGCACAGCACCTGGCCGCCGCCGGCCTGGCGGCCGTTGCCGACGCCCAGCGCGATGAAGTCGCCCTGCCAGGCGAAGTCCGGCCCCTCGAAGCGCGCGCGGATCGGCTCGATGCGTCCCAGCCTGGCCATGCCGGTGATCAGGTAGGCCAGGCCGCCCAGCATCTTCTTCAGGCCTTCGTTGGTCTCCACCGTGACCTGGGTGCCGAAGCCGCCGCTGGCCATGTTGGCGCACCAGTGCACGCCGTCCCCGGCCTCGACCCGCAGCAGGTCGATGGCGACCGGCGCCTGCGCGGCGACCAGTGCCAGCGCCGCGCGCGGCTGCTGCGGCACTCCCGCCGCGACGGCGAAATCGTTCGCCGTGCCCATCGGCACCAGGCCCAGCGCGGGCAGCTCGGCGGCCGGTTCCGTGCGCCCGGCCAGGGCGGCGGCGATCTCGCTCAGGGTGCCGTCGCCGCCGGCCGCGATCACGCTGTCCACGCCGGCGGCGACCGCCTCGTGCGCGTAGCGCGCCGCGTCGCCCTCCTCCCAGGTCACGCGCACGGCCAGTTCCACGCCCTGCGCGCGCAACTCGGCCACCGCGCCGCGAAGCGCATCGTCGCTTGCGGACTTGCCGTTGAGGATCAGGCACCAGCGCAGTCGTGGCATTGCATTCATCCGGGGAAAAGGTGCGGCGAAACTACCAGCCGATGCCATCGGATTTCGTGAACCGGCCTGTCATCACGATGTCATCCGATACCCGGAACATGGGAGTCCATAGCAAGGACGACGGGCGGAGGCAGGATCAGCCTCCATAATTTCCGATGCCGTGCCGGACCCTCCCCCGGCGCGGCATCTTTTTTGCGCGGCTCCCGGCACCCCTCGCTCAGGGCAGGAACTTCAGGTCCGAAGGCGCGGCCACCTCGACCTGCTGCACGCTGCGGCCGAGCAGGCCGGTCCGGTCGTCGCGCTCGATCACGGTGATGCGGTCGTCGCCCTGCGCGGCCACCAGCACGAAGCGGCCGCCGGGCGCGATGGCGAACTCGCGCGGCTGGCGCCCCCCGGCGGCGCGGCGCTGCAGCTGCCGCAGGCCGCCGTCGTGCGGATCGACGGCGAACACCACGATGTGGTTGTCGCTGCCGCGGTTGACCGCGTACAGGAAGCGGCCGTCGGCGGAGAGATGGATCGCACCGGCACCGTTGTCGCCGGAGAATCCCGGGGCGAACAGGTCCAGCACCTCGCGCACGGCCAGCCGGCCGTCGGCGTAGTCCAGGACGGCGACCTGGCCGCTCATCTCCAGCGTCAGGTAGGCATGGCGGCCGGTGGCGTCGAACACCAGGTGGCGCGGGCCGCTGCCCGGCGGCAGCGCCACGAACGGTTCAGGCGCCGGCCGCAGCGGACGCTCGGCGCTGGCCTGCGGGTCGTAGCGATAGGCGTAGACGCGGTCGCCGCCGAGATCGGCCACCAGCAGGTGGCGCCCGTCCGGTGCCATCGTCGCCGAGTGGACGTGCGCCGAGGCCTGGCGCTCGCGGTCCACTCCGCTGGCCTGGTAGCTGCTCAGCTGGGTCGGCGGCCGCAGGCTGCCGTCGGCGGCCACCGGCACCACCGCCAGCGTGCCGCCGGGATCGGCATTGACCGCGTAGTTGGCGACGAACAGGTAGCGGCCATCCGGACTGAGCGAGGCGTGGGTGGGCTCGTCGCCGAGGCTGGGCACCTGGCCGTCGAGTTCCAGCCGGTGGGTCGCCGGGTCCAGTCGCAGCCGGCTGACCCGGCCGACGGGGTCGGGCTGTTCCGGGCCGTTCTCGTTGACCGCATACACGTGCCGGCGATCCGGCGCGAGCACCAGCCACGACGGATTGTGCAGCTGCACGGTCTGCCACGGCCGCTGCTCCAGCCGGCCGCTGGCCGGGTCGAAGCGGAACACGTAGATGCCGGGACCGCCATCGCCGGTGTAGGAGCCGACCAGCAGGTCCAGCGGCGCGGACGTGGCGACGGACGGCGGCGCGACCATCGTGGCCATCAGCAGGAAACGGAACATGGGGCGTGCCTCCCGGGCTGAGCCGGTGGATGAAAGGTTCGATTATCCCCCTGGCCCGGAGGATGCCGCACCCTCGTCGGCATCGTGCGGGCCCACTCCCTTCTCCCGTTTGCGGGGCTGGGCAGCCTCGGGGTGGAAGGTGCCCGAAGGGCGGATGGGGGCTGTCTGGAGCATCGAGAAGCCACAGCAAAAGCACCCTCATCCGGCGCTGCGCGCCACCTTCCCCCGCAAGCGGGAGAAGGGAGCACGGCGTGCCGGGTCGGATTCGCGACGGACGACGACCAGGCCCGCCGCTCAACCGGCGGCGAAGTCCCGCAGCGCCTGGCCGTCGAGGCGGTACACGGTCCACTCGTCCATCGCCACGGCGCCGGCGGCCTTGTAGAAGTCGATCGCCGGCCGGTTCCAGTCCAGCACCGACCATTCGAAGCGGCCGCAGCCCTCGGCCACCGCCTTGCGCGCCAGGTGGCGCAGCAGCGCCTGCCCGGCACCCTTGCCGCGGTGCTGCTCGCGCACGAACAAGTCTTCCAGGTAGATGCCGTTGCGGCCGTGCCAGGTCGAGTAGTTGTAGAAGTACACGGCGAAGCCCAGCGCCTCGCCGTCCTGCTCGCAGACCAGCGCGTGGGCGGTGGCGCCGTCGCCGAACAGGGTGCGGCGCAGGTCGTCCTCGCTGGCCTTGGCGGCGTGCTCGGCGCGTTCGTAGATCGCCAGTTCGCGGATCAGCTGGCGGATCAGCGGCACGTCGTCCGGCGTCGCCTGGCGGATGCTCGGCACCGCGCTCACCGCGCCGCGGCCACTTCGGCGCGCATGCGCGCGATGGTCTGCGCGTAGGCATCGCGGGTGCGCGGCTCGCGGAAGATCGCCGAGCCGGCGACGAAGGCATCGGCGCCGGCGGCGGCGATCGCGGCGATGTTGTCGGCCTTGACCCCGCCATCCACCTCCAGGCGGATGTCGCGGCCGCTGGCGTCGATGCGCGCGCGCACCGCGCGCAGCTTGTCCAGCGTGGAAGGGATGAAGGCCTGGCCGCCGAAGCCGGGGTTGACCGACATCAGCAGCACCACGTCCAGTTCCTCCAGCACCCAGTCCAGCACCTCGACCGGCGTGGCCGGGTTGAGCACCAGGCCGGCCTTGCAGCCCTGCGCCTTGATCAGCTGGACGGTGCGGTGGACATGGCGGCTGGCCTCGGGGTGGAAGCTGATGATGCTGGCGCCGGCCTCGGCGAAGTCCGGCACGATGCGGTCCACCGGCTCGACCATCAGGTGCACGTCGATCGGCGCGGTGACGCCGTGCTTGCGCAGCGCCTGGCACACCAGCGGGCCGATGGTCAGGTTGGGGACGTAGTGGTTGTCCATCACGTCGAAGTGCACCCAGTCGGCGCCGGCGGCGAGCACGTTGTCCACTTCCTCGCCCAGGCGGGCGAAGTCGGCGGAGAGGATGGACGGGGCGATGATGCAGTCGGACATGGGGGGGTCTCGTGGCGGCGGGTCAGCGCTTGCGCAGCGCCTTGATGCGGTCGTAGGCGGCGTTGAGCGCGCGCGCCTTCTTCTCGGCCTGTTCGCGCAGCTCCGGCGCGGCGCCGGTCAGCTTGTCCGGGTGGTACTGCGACATCAGCCGGCGGTAGGCCAGGTCGACCTCGGCATCGGTGGCCTCGGCGGTCAGGCCCAGCTCGCGGTAGGGGTTGTCCTTGCCGAGCCTGAACCAGTCGGCATCGAAGGCATGGCCGATCAGCAGGCCGACGGCGGCGCCGAACAGCGGATTGGGCCGGAACAGCAGCGCGCCGGCGATGAAACCGAGCAGTTTTCCGTACCAGCGCATGGGGATTCCGGCAGAGGTGGCGGTGGGACCGGCATTCTAGCGGACCCGGCCCGGCGCCGGCCCGCAGCGGTCGCCGCCGCCGGCCCGGCGACGCCACTGGATCGTCGCTGCAGTGCGGCGTGGACCGCCGTACACTACGCGGCCCGCTGTCGTTTCCGCGGGACCGCCGGTCCCGGGGACAGCGCCATTGCGAAGTTAGGAGTGCCTGTGTCGACCACGCTGTTGCAATCCGATCTGCCCGGCCTGCCGTTGCGTCACCGCGGCAAGGTCCGCGATGTCTTCGATCTCCCGCGCGAACGCCTGCCCGCCAACGTCCCGCCCGGCGACTACCTGCTGATGGTGGCCACCGACCGGCTTTCCGCCTTCGACGTGGTGCTTCCCGACCCGATCCCCGGCAAGGGCGAGATGCTGTGCCAGATCTCCAACTTCTGGTTCGGCAAGACCGCGCACCTGATGCCGAACCACCTGACCGGCATCGACGTGGCCAGCGTGCTGCCCGACGGCGTGGACCCGGCGCTGTACGCCAGGCGCAGCGTGGTGACCAAGAAGCTCAAGCCGGTGCCGGTGGAGGCGATCGCGCGCGGCTACCTGATCGGCAGCGGCTGGAAGGACTACCGCCGCACCGGCAAGATCAGCGGCATCGTGCTGCCCGACGGGCTGCAGCAGGCCCAGCAGCTGGCCGAGCCGATCTTCACCCCGTCCACCAAGGCCGCCGTCGGCGACCACGACGAGAACATCGACTTCGACGCGATGGTGCGCCAGGTCGGCGCCGACCTGGCCGAGCGCGTGCGCGACGCCACCTTGCGCATCTACCGCTACGCCGCCGGCTACGCCGCCGAGCACGGCATCCTGCTGGCCGACACCAAGTTCGAGTTCGGCACCGATGCCGACGGCCGCCTGTACCTGATGGACGAGGTGCTCACGCCGGACTCCTCGCGCTACTGGCCGGCCGACGAGTACCAGCTCGGCACCAGCCCGCCCAGCTACGACAAGCAGTTCGTGCGCGACTACCTGGAGACGCTGGACTGGGACAAGACCGCGCCCGGACCGAAGCTGCCGGCCGAGGTGATCGAGCGCACCCGCGCCAAGTACGCCGAGGCGCTGCAGCGGCTGGCGGGGATCTCGGTGGATTGAGCCGCCCGGCCCGGGCGATGGGAACGCCGCTGCGGCGGGGTTTTCCATGCTGGTCGCAGCAGTGTGCCGGTCCGATCGTGCGCATGCCGCCGGAGGCAACGCCCCCCGCACCCCGCCCCGCGACGGTTGCCGGGCCACGCTGCAGGAGGGTTGGCGCTATGCTGGCCGACCGATTCCTGGGAGGGAAACGATGAATGCCAGTCCCGCCACCCGGCCCCTCGACCGCTACTTCGCCAGCTACTCCGACGACCACCGCAACGCGGTGAACCAGCGCATCCACGTGGTCGCGGTGCCGGCGATCCTGTGGTCGGTGGTGGCGATCCTGTGGTGCCTGCCGCCGCTGATCACCTGGTTCCAGCAGGGCATCTGGGCGGCGCTGGCGATGTTCGCGGCGTGGGCGTACTACAACCGGCTGTCGCGGCCGCTGGGCCTGGGCATGCTGGCGGTGTTCTTCTTCTGCGGCTGCCTGTGCCGGCTGCTGGAGGCGCGGCTGGGCCTGCCGGGGCTGCTGTGGACGGGGATCGGGGTGTTCGTGGTCGCGTGGATCGCGCAGTTCGTCGGCCACAGGTTCGAGGGCCGCAGGCCGAGCTTCCTCACCGACCTGACCTACCTGCTGATCGGCCCGGCCTGGGTGCTGGCCAAGGTCTACCGGCAGATGGGATGGGACTACTGACCGCCGGGCGCCCGCGGGCCTGCGCGCGACTGCCATGGCGGCCGCGCTGCCCGCGAGGCAGGCGAGCGACCGGCGGCGGCCGTCTCAGGCCGGCATTTCGTCAGCCGACGCGGCGGGCCTGCGCGCACGGGCGCGGCCGCCCCACATCCTGGCGAGCACGCCGTCGCGCCACCAGAAGCGGTGCAGCAGTGCCATCGCCACGTGGCCGGCGATCAGCGCCAGCATGACCCAGGCGAGTTCGCCGTGCAGCAGTTCGGCCGGCAGTTCCGTCCACTCGAGCTTGCGCTCGCTCGGCGCGATCAGTTCGATGCCGTAGGGGCGGAAGCCGCGCCCGGACCCGTACAGCCGCAGCAGCGCCAGCGTCGGCACCAGCAGCATCAGCAGGTACAGCGCGCCATGCCCGGCCAGCGCCAGCCGTCCCAGCAGGTCCCTGCGCTGCCGCGGCCGGCGCCGCGCGTTGGCCAGCCCCCAGCCGATCCGCAGCACGCACAGCACCAGCAGCAGCACGCCCAGCGGCGCGTGGTTGGAGACGAAGAACGAGGTCAGCGGGGTGCGCCCCACGGCCAGCTTCAGGCCCATGCCGAGGAACTGCAGCGCCAGCAGCACGGCCATGCCCCAGTGCAGGCCGCGGCTGACGATGCCGTAGCGTTCGCTCGTGTCGCGCCATTGCAGTGCCATCGTGGTTTCCTCGCCGCCGGGAAGGGGCGGCATGCCCGGATTCGACACGATTCGTGCGCTCAAGTACAGCCGGCCGGCACGATCCCGGCCTGCGCCCGGTCGCGTCAGCGGGCCGTCGAAGCTGGGCCTGCGGGCGGCGCGGCGATCGCGTCCTGCGGCCGGAACTCGCGCGGCCCATAGCCGAAGTCGCGCCGCGCCGGCTCGATGTCGAACACCAGGTCCTCGCGCATGCGCCGCAGCGCGGCGCGGTTGAGCCCGCGCAGCCGGCCCAGCGCATGCGCGCCGGACAGCAACAGCGAGAACGCCGCCGCCGGCACCGTCAGCAGGCGTGCCGGCGGATGCAGCGAGGCCAGCACGCGCGCGACCATGTCGCGGTAGTCGAGCACCTCGCCGCCGCCGAGGGCGTAGCGCTGGCCGAAGCTGGCCGGGGCGTCCAGCGCCGCCAGCGCGGCGTCGGCCAGGTCCTGCACGTGCACCGGCTGGCGCCGCCCGCGGGCATCGCGCGGCAGCACGAAGAAGCCGGTGCGCCGGGCCAGCGCCGCGATCGCCGCCAGCGTGCGGTCCTGCCCGGCGCCGTAGACCAGGGTCGGGCGCAGCAGCGTGGCCGCGGCGTCCCTGCCGGCGGCGGCGGCGAACAGTTGCTCCTCGCCCCGGTGCAGCCGCGCCGCCAGGTCGCGCTCGTACGGATCGGCCGAGTCGCGCTTGACCTCGACGCTGGTGGAACCGAAGGCGAGCACGCGCGGCGCATCCGCGCCGGCCTGTGCGTACCAGCGTGCGAAATGATCCAGCGGGCCGCAGCTGAGGATGGCGTCGTAGCGGCCGGGCAGCGGCGCCAGCGTGGCCAGCTCGCCGGCCAGCCAGTGCAGGCCGGGGCGCGGCGGCCGCGGCTGCCGCGACAGCGCCTGCACCTGCCATCCGCGCAGCAGCAGGCCGTCGATGACGCGGGCACCGATCTGCCCGCTGCCGCCGAACAGCAACGCGCGCCGGGGTGGAGGGGTGGTCGTGGCAGGCGTGGGCATCGCGCAAGCATAGCCAAGTGCGCGGGCGCATCGGATCGCGGCGGCGCGCCGCCGTTCGCGCCCGCCGAGCGGACACCGGGAAGGCCGCGCGAGCCAGCCGCGGTACTTTTGCAACGCAGATCCGCGCACATGACGACGGGATCGTCGCAATCCGGCTGCTAGACTGCTTACCCTGCTCGCGAATCACGCATTCCCTGCATGCCTTATCTCGAACTCCTGTTGGCACTGCCATTCCTGATGGCCGTGGCCGTTGCCGCAGTGCGCGGCACCTCCCGCAACACCTGTGCCTGGCTGGCCGCCAGCGCTCCCCTGCTGGGCCTGCTGGTGCTGGCATGGCTGGCACCCGCGGTGCTGGACGGGCGGCTGGTGCGCAGCGAACACGCCTGGCTGCCGCAGATCGGCCTGATGTTCACCCTGCGCCTGGACGGGCTGGCGTGGATGTTCGCCGGGCTGGTGCTGGCGATCGGCGCGCTGGTGGTGATGTACGCGCGCTACTACCTCAGCGAGCGCGACTCGATGCCGCGCTTCTACGCGTTCCTGCTGCTGTTCATGGGCGCGATGCTGGGCATGGTGCTGTCGGGCAACCTGCTGTTGCTGGTGGTGTTCTGGGAGCTGACCAGCCTCAGCTCGTTCCTGCTGATCGGCTTCTGGACCCACCGCCGCGACGCCCGCGAGGGCGCGCGCATGGCGCTGGTGATCACCGGCGCCGGCGGCCTGGCGCTGCTCGGCGGGGTGCTGCTGATCGGCCGCATCGTCGGCAGCTACGACCTGGACGCGGTGCTGGCCGCCGGCGAGCAGATCCGCGCCAGCGCGCTGTACCCGTATGCGCTGATGCTGGTGCTGGCCGGCATCTTCACCAAGAGCGCGCAGTTCCCGTTCCATTTCTGGCTGCCGCACGCGATGGCGGCGCCGACGCCGGTGTCGGCGTACCTGCACTCGGCGACGATGGTGAAGGCCGGCGTGTTCCTGCTGGCGCGGCTGCACCCGGCGCTGGCCGGCAGCGAGCTGTTCTTCTACACGGTCACCGGCATCGGCGCGGTGACGCTGCTGATCGGCGCCTGGAACGCGATCTTCCAGCAGGACCTCAAGGGCCTGCTGGCGTACTCGACGATCTCGCACCTGGGCCTGATCACCATGCTGTTCGGCCTGTCCACGCCGATGGCGGTGGTGGCCGGCGTGTTCCACATCCTCAACCACGCCGTGTTCAAGTGCTCGCTGTTCATGGCCGCCGGCATCATCGACCACGAGACCGGCACCCGCGACATCCGCCGGCTGGGCGGCCTGCGCCGGCTGATGCCCTATACCAGCACGCTGGCGATCATCGCCTCGCTGGCGATGGCCGGCATCCCGCTGCTCAACGGCTTCCTGTCCAAGGAGATGTTCTTCGCGGTGGCGCTGGAGACGCCCTCGCCCGAGCCGATGCGCATCGCCACCGCCGTGGCCGCGCTGGTGGCCGGCGCGCTGGCGGTCGCCTACAGCCTGCGCTTCGTCTACGAGACCTTCTTCGGCAAGGGCCCGCGCGAGCTGGACCGCACCCCGCACGAGCCGCCGCGCTGGATGAAGATCCCGGTGGAGATCCTGGTGCTGGTGTGCGTGGCGGTGGGCGTGGCCCCGGCCTGGACCATCGCCCCGGTGCTGCACGTGGCCGCCAGCTCGATCCTGGGCGATGCCATGCCCGAGTACAGCCTGGCGGTCTGGCACGGCTTCAACGGCCCGCTGGCGATGAGCCTGGTGGGCGTGGCCGCCGGCGTGGCGCTGTACCTGGGCCTGCGCCGCTGGCTGGACCTGCATGCGGTGAACAACGTCTCGCAGGGCAAGGGGCTGTTCGACCGCCTGCTCGATGCCGCGTTCGGGTTCTCGGCCGGGTTCACCGCGAAGGTGGCCAACGGCAGCCTGCAGCGCATGCTGCTGATGCTGGTGCTCACCGCCATGGTCGTGGCCGCGGCGCCCTTCGTGGGCGCGCCGGCCGGACCGGGCTGGCCGGCGCCGCAGCCGATCCCGCTGCTGGGCTGGGCGCTGTGGCTGCTGATGCTGGCCTGCGCGCTGGGCGCGCTGTTCCTGCACCGGCAGCGGCTGCTGGCGGTGATCGTGCTCGGCGGCACCGGGCTGGCGGTGAGCCTGGTGTTCGTGTTCCTGTCGGCGCCGGACCTGGCGCTGACCCAGCTGCTGGTGGAGATGGTCACGCTGGTGCTGATGCTGCTGGCGATGAACTACCTGCCCAAGTCCTCGCCGCCCGGCCGCTCGCGGCTGCGGCGCTGGCGCGACGCCACGGTGGCGGTGGTGGCCGGCGCGGGCCTGGCGGCGCTGGCGTACTCGGTGATGACCCGTCCCAGCCAGACCATGGCCGGCGAGCTGCTGTCGCGCTCGCTGCCCGAGGCCTACGGCCGCAACGTGGTCAACGTGATCCTGGTGGACTTCCGCGGCTTCGATACCTTCGGCGAGATCACCGTGTTCGCCATCGCCGGGCTGATCGTGCATGCGCTGCTGCGGCGCGCGCGGATCGCGCCGGAGAAGGCGATGCCGGGCGCGCCAATCAAGCTGCCGGTGCCGGCCGACCTGGCGCAGCTGATGTTCCCGCTCACGCTCACGGTGTCGATCTTCCTGTTCCTGCGCGGCCACAACGCGCCCGGCGGCGGCTTCATCGCCGGGCTGGTGCTGGCGGTGCCGCTGCTGATGCAGTACGTGATCCAGGGCGCGGCCTCGGTGCAGTCGCGCTTCGGCTTCGACTACATCCGCCTGGTCGGCATCGGCCTGCTGCTGGCGCTGGTCAGCGGCGCGGCGTCGATGCTGTTCGGGGTGCCGTTCCTCACCAGCGGGCACCTGGAACTGCAGCTGCCGGTGCTGGGCAAGACCGAACTGGCCAGCGCGCTGGGCTTCGATACCGGCGTCTACCTGGTGGTGTTCGGCACGGCGATGCTGGTGCTGACGATGATGGGCACGATCAAGCCCTCGCGCACGCGCAGCTCGCAGCGCGGCACGATCGACCCGGCACGACGTTCGCCGCTGACCGGGGAGATGCACTAGGGTGTGTCTCCGGTTGCCGAACAGGTCGCGTTGGGTCTGCCTGGCCGCCAGCCGGTGTTGCGTGGCGCAGCGCCTGACTGGCCGTCAGGCCAAGCCGCGCGGCGCCGGCTGGCGGCCAGGCAGGCCCAACCCGAAGGGCCGTTCTTGCGCGTCCCCGGATGCGGCGTCATCGCTCGGGCGTGGACTCATGTCCACTTCCTCCCTCTTCCTTGCCCCGGAGGCGCGCAAGAACGGCGCGGCCTGTCCGGCAACCGGAGACACACCCTAATGGAACTGGCACTGGCAAGCGCCATCGGCGTACTGGCCGCGATCGGCATCTACCTGATGCTGCGCGCGCGCAGCTTCGACGTGATCCTCGGCCTGACCTTCCTGTCCTACGCCACCAACCTGCTGATCTTCGCCGGCGGCCGCCTGCGCGAAGGCATGCCGCCGGTGCTCGAGGACGGCGTGGCCGCCGACCTGGCGCACCACACCGACCCGCTGCCGCAGGCGCTGGTGCTGACCGCGATCGTGATCGCCTTCGCGATGACCGCGGTGAGCCTGGTGCTGGCGATGCGCTCGCGCGCGGACAACCGCAGCGACCACGTCGACGCGCACGAGACCGTGGAAGAAGAGGCGCCGGCGCCGGAGGATCGCGCGTGAACCACCTGTTGATCCTGCCGATCCTGATCCCGCTGCTGGGCGCGTCGCTGTCGCTGTTCGTCGAGCACCGCCGCTACGGCCACCGGGTGCGCCGCACCGTGGCCTGGCTGTCGATGGCCGCGCTGGCGGCGGCGGTGGCGGCCTTGTTCGCGCGCGCCAGCGGCGGCCAGGTGCTGGTGTACCTGCTCGGCGACTGGCCGTCGCGGCTGGGCATCGCGCTGATGGCCGACCGGCTGTCGGCGTGGATGCTGCTGACCGTGCTGCTGCTGGCCATCCCCTGCCTGCTGCACGCCTGCGCCGGCTGGGACCGGCGCGCGCCGCACTTCCACGCGCTGTTCCAGTTCCAGCTGATGGGCCTGAACGGCGCGTTCCTGACCGGCGACATCTTCAACCTGTTCGTGTTCTTCGAGGTGATGCTGATCGCCTCCTACGGCCTGCTGCTGTCGGGCGGGCGCGGGCTGCGCATGCGCATCGGCCTGCACTACGTGATCTTCAACGTCGCCGCCTCGACGCTGTTCCTGGTCGCGCTGGGCCTGCTGTACGCGCTGCTGGGATCGCTCAACATGGCCGAGCTGTCGCAGCGCGTGGCCGGCGTGCCGGCCGCCAACCTGCCGCTGGTCAAGGCCGCGCTGGGGCTGCTGCTGGTGGTGTTCTGCGCCAAGGCGGCGCTGATGCCGATGTACCTGTGGCTGCCGGAGGCCTACTCGCGCGCGCCGGCGGCGATCGCGGCACTGTTCGTGATCATGACCAAGGTCGGCCTGTACGCGGTGCTGCGCACCACCTCGCTGTGGTTCGGCGACGGCGCCGGGGCGATGGCCGGCTTCGCCCGCGACGCGCTGCTGTGGGCCGGCATCGCCACGCTGGTGCTGGCCGCGCTGGGGGTGATGGCCGCCACCCGGCTGCGGGTGCTGGTGTCGTACCTGGTGGTGTTCTCGGCGGCGACGCTGTTCATCGCCTTCTCCATGGACAGCGCCGGGGCGGTCGCCGCCGGCCTGTACTACCTGCCGCACAGCTGCTTCGTCGCCGCCGCGCTGTTCATGGTCGCCGAGCTGATGCGCCGCCGCCGCGGCAGCATGGCCAGCGACAGCGTCCACATCGTCGCGCCGCTGCCCGGCCGGGCGCTGCCGGGTGCGATGTTCATGGTCGCCGCCATCGGCGTGGCCGGGCTGCCGCCGCTGTCCGGCTTCCTGGCCAAGGCCGGCATCCTGGCCGCCACGCCGGCCGCGCTCACGCTGCCGGTGTGGACCGCGATGCTGGCCAGCAGCCTGCTGGTGGTGGTGGGCCTGACCCGCGCCGGCATCCGCCTGTTCTGGCGCGTGCCCGAGCACAGCAGCGAGGAGGCGCCGCCGCCGGTGCGCAGCGCCGGCGCACGCCGCACCGAGACCGTGGCCACCGGCGTGCTGATCGGCTACGTGGTGGCGATGACGCTGTTCGCCGCGCCGCTGATGCGCTACACCGGGCAGGCCGCGCAGCAGCTGGGCGATCCGGCCCGCTATGTCGAACAGTTGCAGGACACTCAACCGCAGACGAGGCAGCCATGACCCCGAACAAGCCGCCCCTTTTCAAGCGCCTGATGCCGTCCTGGCCGCTGAGCCTGACCGTGTTCGTGTTCTGGGTGCTGCTGAGCGACAGCATCGGCGCCTCGGTGTGGGTGATGGGCGCGGCGATGGCACTGGTGGTGCCGCTGTTCGCCGCGCGGCTGGACCGCGAGTTCGCCCGCATCGGCTCGCTGCGGCCGATCCCGAAGATGCTGTGCGTGACCGCCTGGGACATCGTGCGCTCCAACGTCAAGGTCGCCCTGCAGGTGCTGGGGCCGCAGTCGCGCATCCATCCCGGCTTCATCTGGCTGCCGCTGGACATCGCCAACATCCACGGCATCGCCGCGCTCACCAGCATGATCACCCTGACCCCGGGCACGGTGTCGGCGGCGCTGTCGGACGACCGCAAGTACCTGCTGGTGCACGTGCTGCACCTGGACGACCCGGATACCCTGATCCGCGACATCAAGAAGCGCTACGAGGCGCCCCTGATGGAGGTATTCCCATGAACGGAGCACACCCATGAACGGCTACATCTTCATCGAGACCACCATCGTCGTGTGCATGCACGTGGTCGGGCTGGCGATGATGCTGGCGCTGTGGCGGCTGCTGCGCGGGCCGTCCGTGCCCGACCGCATCCTGGCGCTGGACACGCTCTCGGTCACCGCCATCGCCGAGCTGATGCTGTTCGGCATGCACCTGGATTCGCCGGTGTACTTCGAGGCGGCGCTGGTGATCGCCATGCTCGGCTTCGGCAGCACCGTGGTGCTGAGCAAGTACGTCATCCGCCGGGACATCATCGAATGATCGACTTCACCGAATACCTGCTGGGCATCCTGCTGATCATCGGCTGCTTCTTCATCCTGGTCGGCGCCTTCGGCCTGGTGAAGCTGGACGACTTCTTCAAGCGCCTGCACGCCCCGACCAAGGCCAGCACGCTGGGCGTGGGCTGCGTGCTGCTGGGCTCGGTCGGCTACCACATCTTCCTCGGCGAGGACCCCCAGCCGCGCGAGCTGCTGATCACCGCGTTCCTGTTCATCACCGCGCCGATCAGCGCGCACATGATGGCCAAGGCTTCGCTGTCGCTGTTCATGGAGCAGCGCCCGGCGCTGCCGCCGGGCGAGAGCGCCCAGGAGGAAGGGCTGCCGCCGCCGGACATCGCCGAGAAGCTGGCCGGGCGCGACGGCGAGGCAGATCGGTCCTAGAGCCGGGCACAGAGCTCGCAACGGCCCGGTGCCCCGCGTGGGCGGCACCGACGGACACCTTGGGCACCACAGTCGCATCTGCGTTCGCGAGTCGGCATGGCGGGCCGGTTTGACAGTGATGCGACATATGTCGCACGATGACGACATCGGTCGAATGAGCCTCGATGATGCGCCCTCTTCCCGCTCCCTCCAACGCAGAACTGGAACTGCTCAAATGCCTATGGCGGCATGGCACGTGCAGCGCCCGCGAACTGCATAACGCGGTCTCGCCCACACTGGAATGGTCGTACTCATCCACGCGCAAGACGCTGGAGCGGATGGTCGACAAGGGCTTGGTCGCCGAAGGTTCCGAACACGGGCTCAATGTCTATCGGGCCAAGGTGAGCAAGGTGGCGACAGTGGCCACGCTGAGCGCGGACTTCGCCAAGCGCGTCCTCGAAATCGACGGCCCACTGCCTGCGCAGGCCTTCGCGGACAGCCGCTTGTTGAGCGAAAGCGAACTCGAGCAGCTTGAATCGCTGCTACGCGATGGCACTGCCGAGGGGAATCGCGAATGAGCTTGCCGTCGCCCACCTTCTGGATCGTGCATGCCGCCTCCAGCCTGGTCGTGACCGGGCTGGCGCTCGGCGTTGGCAAGCGTCTGCATGCGCGCCTGCGGTTGTCGCATGCCGCACGCGGCTACTGGACCGGCATCTGGCTGCTGGCAACGCTGCCCCCGTTGTTGGTCGCGATCCTGCAGGCCTGCTTGCCCGGTGCCGCTGGCACGCTGCCGCTTGCGTTACCGCTGCCGATCGCCATCGACCAGGGTTTGGCCACACCCGGCGTCGCAACCATGTTGCCGATTCAAGTACAGCCCTCGCTCCCCCTGGCTGCCATGCTTGCCTGTGTCTATGCCACCGGGCTGGGCATCGTGCTGTTGCGCTGGCTGCGCAGCAGTGCAGTCATCGCGAACGTCGTCCGGAGCGCTCGCCCCATCGATCCTGCCGCGTGGCCGGGCATGGCGTCCGCAGCGGAAGCCGCCCGGCTGGCGCAGTCCGGCGTCTCCATGCGTGCCACCACGAGATCGATAACCCCCTTCGCGGTGCGCTGGCCGCGTCCGACCATCGTCCTGCCCATCGATACCCTGGCGCAGATGGGCGATGCCGGACTGCGGCTGGTCATCCGCCACGAAGCCGCGCACCTGATGTTGCGCGACCCGCAACGTAGCCTGCTGATGTCGGCAATCGGAGCGCTGCTCTGGTTCAACCCATTCGTGCGCCGCATTGCCGCGCGGGTGCAGATGGCCTCGGAACTGTGCTGCGATGCGCATGCGATCAATGGCGACGCGGCGGCACGGCGAGCACTCGCCGACGCTTACCTGCATACGCTTAGGAAACATGCGTCCATGACCGTACTGGCCACCGTGTTGAACCCGCGAGGCGTCGCCGGTCATTCGCTGCGGATCAGACACATGCTGCACGGCGATGCAAACCGCATGTTGTCTCGCGCGTCAGGCATGAGCTTGACGGGCCTGGGAGCGGCAGCCATCGGACTGATGTCGCTGCTGCAGCTGGGCTTGGCCGCGCCAGCGACGGCCGCACATTCCGATCCGGCCACGTCTTCTCGATCTTCTCGCGACGAAGTACTCGCGGCCGCGCCACCTGCGGAGGCGACATCCTTCCGTCTCGATCCCCCTCTGGCGCAGCCCAGGATCACCGGTCGTTTCGGCGACACCGGCAGCATACGGGCGCGGCCGCATCGTGGCACCGACTTCGGCACGCGTGTCGGCACGCCGGTGTTCGCGCCGGCCGCGGGCATCGTGGTGGCGGCCACCACGCAGTATCCGGACGGACCGGACTACGGCACCGTCGTGGTACTGGACCACGGCAATGGCTGGCAGACGTTGTACGCACACCTGGACGGCTTCGACGTCCGCGTCGGCCAGCACGTCGAGGCAGGCGAACGGATCGCTCAAAGCGGGCGCAGCGGACGCGTGACCGGCCCGCACCTGCACTTGGAAGCACTGCGCGACGGACAGCGCGTGGATCCCGAGCGCTTGTTGCAGTGAGCGGATAGCGCCAGCCCCCGCCTACCCGCCATTCGCTGCAACAGCTTTCCCCCCGCAGGAAGGGCCCCGGCTGCCCGGGGGCCTTCCTGCCTGCAACCCTTTACAAGATCTGACTGGAGGAGAAAGTGCATAGATCGTTGTCGGCAGGTCTGGTCGTGTTGCTTCTTGCTGCTTGTGTCGACAAGCCCGCGGAACCGGCTCTCAAGTCCTCGGAGGAAATGCCTGCGCAAGCTCCAATCGCCCCGGCGGCGGCGTCGGTGCTCGGGGGACAACGAGGCAAGGGAATGCCCTATGAAATCGTCGGCAGCGAGGTATGGGACGTGCCCGATCCCGTGTCCGGCCGCGGCTACCAGGTATTCGTCGCCGTTCCGCACTCCTATGCCGACAATCCCGAGCGTCGCTATCCGGTTCTCTACGCCACCGATGCGGACTACGCCTTTCCGCTGATCCGACAGATCGGCCGCCGATTGAACCTGGATGACCAGCAGATCGACGACTTCATCCTGGTCGGACTTTCTTACGCTGCCGGGGAAACAGGGGCATCCAGCCGCCGGCGCGACTACACCCCGACACCGAACGGTCCCAAAAGCGCGCCACCAGATGCGGTTCACGGCAAAGCGAGTGCCTACTCGGCCTATCTCCGCGACCAGGTTCTGCCATTCGTGGCGCAGCATTACCGAACCGACGAGGGACGGCGTCTGTTCCTGGGTCATTCCTACGGATCGTTGCTTGGCACGCAGATCCTGTTGACCGAGCCGACCATGTTCTCCGGCTACATCCTGGGGAGCCCTTCCTACTGGTACGACCACCACGCCATGGAAGGCATGGAATCGGCCTATGCCGCCGATCACCGGGACTTGCCCGCTCGCGTCTACATGTACATAGGGCAATACGAGGAAACCAGGCCTGGGGATCCCCGTTACGCCAAGGAGCAAAACATGGTGTCCGATGCTCGAAGGATGGAAAAGCGCCTGCGCCAACGGAACTACCCGTCTTTACGCGTCGATCTGGAGGTGCTCGACGACGAGGATCATCTGAGCATCGCCCCACGCGGATTCACGCTTGGCCTGAAGCACCTGCTTGCCGCCAAGACACGCTGAGGAATCTGGATGACCTTGATGGCGGGATGCCGGGCAGCGGTTGCCGTGGCCACGCTCCTGGCTGCTCGGGCCGCGGCGGCGCAGGCCTCGGCTCCGGTAGCAGGTGACGGCTTCGAGGTCGAGCACTACGAGGTGGCCCTACGCCCAGACCTGGCGACCACGGCGCTGTCGGGAACCGAAACCATCGTACTGAAAAGCACGCGAAACGGCCTGGACCGGCTGGTGTTCTCGCCGAATGCGTTACGGCTCCGGGACGCGACGCTCGACGGCCAGCCGGTGGCCGTCGCCAGCACCTTCGATGGCATTGCATTCTCGCCCGCCCACGCACTAGGCAAGGGCGACAGAGCCACACTGAGGTTCCAGATGAGCGGTGTACCCGCCCAAGGGATCGTCCGGACCGGCAATGGTCTCTACACCAGCTACTTCGCCTGCGACTGGATGGTCTGCCTGCAGGATCGCCCCGGCAACAAGGCGCATTTCTCGCTCGATCTATACCTCCCGGCCGGGATTGCATCGCTGGGCATAGGGCGGGCGTTGCCTCTCCTGCCGTTCTCCGACGGACTGGTCCTCCATCGCTGGCGCTCGACACGGGCCTACTCCGCGTACCTTTTCGGATTCGCCGCGGGAATCTTCGCGCAGGAAGCGGTCGGGACCAGCGTGGGGGAACTCGTGTATCTCGATGGCACCGGCAGGGAAAGGAATCTTGCCGAGACCTTCTCGCAAACCCGCTCCATCGCGCAGTTCCTCGCTGACAAGGCGGGAATGGGTCTTCCCGATCGCCGTTATACGCAGCTACTGGTTCCGAAGCGGGAAGCGCAGGAGGCCGCAACCTTCTCCCTCATCGGCGAGGAAGAACTGGACCGCGAGCGGCAGCAGCCAAGCAACGCCTGGATCATTGCCCACGAAATGGCCCACCAATGGTGGGGAAACCTCGTAACCTGTGCGTCGTGGCAGGATTTCTGGTTGAACGAGGGCATCGCAACATTCATGGTTGCGGCCTGGAAAGAGCGCGCCTTCGGCCCAAGCGCCTATCAGGAGGAGTTGGAAGGCGCGCAACGTCGACTGGAACGCGCACGCGCTTCGGGGTTCGACAAGCCGCTGGCCTGGTCGGGCGCATATCCGTCTCTAGGAATCCGTCGCGCGATCCAATACAGCAAAGGGGCGTTGTTCGTGGATCACTTACGGAACGTGCTCGGCGAAGAAGCCTTCTGGAATGGCATACGCAGGTTCACTCGCGAGCATGCCGGAAAGACGGCGACAAGCCAAGATTTCCAGGTTGCAATGGAGAAGGCCAGCGGAAGCGACCTGTCGTCCCTGTTCCGGGAATGGGTTTACGGCGATTCGTAGCCGCGTTCGACGCTCGCTCCAGGACCGAAACTCCCATGCACCGAGGTTTATGTTCGTGTTGCCACAGGCAATGCCTCCTGCAGCGGAACTCTGCGACCTTTATCCCGCGCCGATCGGTGTCGACCACAGGCCTGGATTGCGGTGGGGGTGGGGTGGCTCGCCCTGGTTGGCAGTTCCTGCACGCCCTCGCGCACAGCGATGACGATGCCGCCCTCTGCATCACCGGCGGGCGCTCCTAGCCCAGCAGCGCGATCTCCAGCGCCACCCAGCCCGCGAACGCGGCCAGCAGCACCGCGCCCTCGCCGCGGCTGAGCCGCAGGTCGCCGTGCAGCATCGGGTACAGCACCGCGGCGAAGGCGATCGCCGCCGGCAGTTCCAGCCGCACGAACGAGGCCGGCAGCGGCAGCGGCCGCAGCACCGCCATGCCGCCGATGATCACCAGCAGGTTGAACAGGCTCGAACCGATCACGTGGCCGACCACCATGTCGCCCTGCCCGCGCCGCGCCGCCATCACCGCCGCGGCCACTTCCGGCAATGCGGTGCCGATCGCCACCGGCAGCAGGCCGGTCAGCAGCGGCGACAGTCCCCAGCCGGCGCCCAGCAGGGGCGCGGCCTGCACCACCCAGCGCGCGCCGTAGTACAGCAGCACGATGGCGATCGCCAGCCGCAGCAGGTTCAGGCCCAGCGCGGTGCGGGTCTGCGCGTACTGCGCCAGCGTTTCCTGCACCTGCGCGTCCTCGCGGCGCGCACGCCGCAGCAGCAGCGCCAGCACCGCGGCGAAGCCGGCCAGCATGACGATGCCGTCGACGCGGCCGATCACCCCGTCCATGCCGAAGCCGATGACCGCCAGCGTGGCCACGGCCAGCACCGGCAGCAGCGGCGCCAGCGCGCGGGCGCGCACCAGCAGCGGCGTGGCCAGCGCCGCCAGCCCCAGGGTCAGGCCCAGGTTGACGATGTTGCTGCCGACCGCGTTGCCCAGCGCCAGGTCCTGGCTGCCGACCGCGAAGGCGCGGGCGTTGACCGCCAGCTCCGGCAGCGAGGTGCCGAAGGCCACCAGCAGCAGGCCGGCGACGAACGGCGAGGTGCCAAGGCGCTGCGCCAGCCCGGAGGCGGCCTTGACGATCGAGTCGCCGCCCAGCGCCAGCAGCAGCAATCCCAGCAGGAACCATCCCGTCGCAACCAGCATGTCGTCATCCCCGCGTCGTGTGCAGACGATTCTATGCGCTGGCGCGCAGGCTCAGGAGCAGCCTTCGACGTAGTCGACCTGCGGCGCCAGGCCCACGCGCCACGCGCTGACGGTGCCGTCGGCGCCGATCTCGAAGTTGAGCACGCCCTGGCCGGGCTGCAGCGGCACCACGCGCAGGTTGGCGCCGCCATCCACGTACTTGTGCGGCAGGCGCTCGGCGCCCTCGCGGTACAGCGACTGCAGCCGTGCCAGGCCCATGCCCACCCTGCCGCCGCCGGGCGCGGCCAGCGCATCGGTCCCCACGTCGTAGCGCACGAAGCGGTCGCGCTCGATCATGAAGGCCAGATCGCGCGGCGCCGCGGCATCGCGCGGGAACAGGTAGTAGCAGTCGCTGCCCTCGGCCGGCTTGCCGTCCAGTTCGCCATGCCAGGCTTGCCGCAGTTCGTCGGCGCTGATGCCCAGCACCAGGTCGCCGTAGCCATCCAGGCGCGCCGGCGCGCGCTCCTGCCCGGCGGCGGCGGAAGGAGCGGTCGCCGCCGGTTGCGCCGCGGCGTCATCGCCGGCGGGGGTTGCAGCCGTCGGCGGCGGCGTGTCGGGCTGCCGGGCGCAGGCGGCCAGCAGGGCGAGCAGCGCCAGCGGCAGGATGCGGGTGCTTGCAATCATCGTCGCACTCCCTTCGGACCGGCTGCCTACCCTAACGCGCACCGGGTAAAGCGGGCGAGAAGCCCCCGGCGCTGCCGACGGCGGCCATGCGCGCATGCCACCGTGCATGAGCGCACGTCGGCAGCGCCTCTTCCGTTGCACGGGCAAGGAAGCGAACCGCCCTCAGCGGGCGGCATCCGGTCCCCCGTCGAAGCGCCTGCGCAGGCCTTCCCAGCACCTGCGGTAGTCGTCCTGGCGATGCGGTGCCTGCAGCGCCTGCATGGTCGGGCGCAGCACCGCGCGGGTCTCGAACATGAAGGCCATGGTGCCGGCGATCACGTCCGGCCGCGACAGGTCGGCATGCGAGGCCTTCTCGAACGTCGCCGCGTCCGGCCCGTGTCCGCTAATGGCGTTGTGCAGCGAGATCCCGCCGGGCACGAACCCCTCGGCCTTGGCATCGTAGGCGCCATGCACCAGGCCCATGAGCTCGCTGGCGACGTTGCGGTGGAACCAGGGCGGCCTGAACGTGTGCTGGGCCACCAGCCAGCGCGGCGGGAAGATGGCGAAGTCCACGTTGGCCGTGCCCGGGGTGTCGCTGGGCGAGGTCAGCACGGTGAAGATCGATGGATCGGGGTGGTCGAAGCTGATCGAGCCGATCGCGTTGAAGTGGCGCAGGTCGTAGCGGTACGGCGCGCAGTTGCCGTGCCAGGCGACCACGTCCAGCGGGCTGTGGTCGATCGGCGCGCGCCACAGGTGGCCCTGGAACTTGGCCACCAGCTCGAAGTCGCCCTCCAGGTCCTCGAACGCGGCCACCGGCGCCTGGAAGTCGCGCGGGTTGGCCAGCCCGTTGGCGCCGATCGCGCCGAGATCGGGCAGCCGCAGCAGCGCGCCGAAGTTCTCCAGCACGTAGCCGCGCGACGGCCCGTCCGGCAGTTCGACGCGGAAGCGGATGCCGCGCGGGATCACCGCGACCTGCTGCGGCTCGATCTCCAGCACGCCCAGCTCGGTGGCGACGCGCAGGCGGCCCAGTTGCGGCACCAGCAGCAGCTCGCCATCGGCATCGTGGAACCAGCGGCCGCGCATGTCGCGGTCGGCGGCATAGACGTGGACGCCCACGCCCTGCTGGGCCTGCGGCGAACCGTTGCCCGCCATGGTGTACATGCCCTCGACGAAATCCGCCGGCGCGGCGGGCAGCGGCAGCGGGTCCCAGCGCAGCTGTTCCGGCGTGACCGGGCCGTGGCCGAAGTCGTTGTGGAAGCGCGGCGCGCCGGCGAACGGCTCGAAGCGCCCGTGCACCGCCGCCGGGCGGATGCGGTACAGCCAGCTGCGGCGGTTGTGCCCGCGCGGCGCGGTGAACGCGGTGGCGGACAGCTGCTCGGCATACAGCCCGTGCGCCACCCGCTGCGGCGAGTTCTGCCCGACCGGCAGCGTGCCGGCGATGGCCTCGGTGGCGAACTCGTTGCCGAAACCGCTCATGTAGTGGCGTGCATTGTCCATGGAAGCCTCGCTGCTAAGCCCCTCTCCCACCGGGAGAGGGGTTGGGGTGAGGGTACGGCGCCACCAGCGCCTGCCGGATCGCCTCGATCACGCTTTCCGTCGCCGACAAGACATCATGGCTCCAGAAACGGACAACCCTCCAACCTTGGATTTCGAGAAACCGCGTCCGTGCGGCATCGACGGATTCACTGTGCCGGGAGCCGTCCAGTTCGATGATCAGTCTCGCCTCTTCGCAGCAGAAGTCCGCGACGTAGGGAGGAACAGGATGCTGGCGGCGGAACTTGAATCCTTCGAGCTGCCTGCCCCGGAGACATTGCCAAAGCCTGCGTTCCGCATCGGTCATTTCATGCCGCAGGGTGCGTGCGTTCTTGAGCGTGGTCGAGGGCAAGGGAGGTTTGATCTTCATGATTCCACCGTACCCTCACCCCGCCCCCTCTCACGTAGGGAGAGGGGCTATAACGCCGTCAGAGCACGCCGCGCTTGATCTGGTCGCGCTCGATGCTCTCGAACAGCGCCTGGAAGTTGCCTTCGCCGAAGCCCTCGTTGCCCTTGCGCTGGATGATCTCGAAGAAGATCGGGCCGATGCAGTTCTCGGTGAAGATCTGCAGCAGCTTGCGCTTCTTCGTGTCCGGGTCGGCGTCGATCAGGATGCGGTTGCGGCGCAGCCGCTCCACGTCCTCGCCATGGTCGGGGATGCGCTGGTCGATCACGTCGAAGTAGGCGTCCGGCGTGTCCAGGAACGCCACCCCGGCCGCGCGCATGCTCTCCACCGTGTCGTGGATGTTCTCGGTGAAGCAGGCGATGTGCTGGATGCCTTCGCCGTGGTAGGCGTCCAGGTACTCGTTGATCTGGCTCTTGGGGTCGGAGGACTCGTTGAGCGGGATGCGCACGATGCCGTCCGGCGCGGTCATCGCCTTGGACACCAGCCCGGTCCTGGCGCCCTTGATGTCGAAGTAGCGGATCTCGCGGAAGTTGAACAGCCGCTCGTAGTAGTCCGACCACTGCTGCATGTGGCCGAAGTACAGGTTGTGCGTGAGGTGGTCGATGAACGTCAGGCCGAAGCCGCGCGGGTTCTGCTCGGCGCCGGGTACCGGCACGTAGTCGCCGTCGTAGATGCTGCCGGCCTGGCCGTAGCGGTCCACCAGGTACAGCATGCAGTCGCCGATGCCCTTGACCACCGGCGCGTCCACCGCGCGCGTGTCGGCGCGCTCGGCCACCGCCTCGCCGCCGTTGCCGAGCACCGTGGCGAAGACCTCGGCGGCCGGCTTGCGGAAGCGGATGGCGAAGCCGCAGGCGCACGGTCCGTGCGCGGCGGCGAATGCGGCGGCGAACGAGTCCGGGTCCTGGTTGACCAGGAAGTTCACCCCGCCCTGGCGGTACACCGTGATCGGGCGCGTGCGATGCCGCAGCACCGCGCTGAATCCCAGGCGCCGGAACAGCGTGTGCAGCGCCGCGCCCTCGCCGGGCGGCGCGGCGAACTCGACGAACTCGAAACCGTCGATCCCCATCGGGTTGTCGAACGTGGTCACCTGCATGCCCGGGTCGGGCCTGAAGGCGGTAGCTTGCGGCTGGGCACTCATCGGTTTTTCCTCCACGCAAGGCCGCCCGGAAAAAAAGACTATGCGGGCCGGCGAAAGACCCGCGAGAATGGAGCGGGCCTAGACGAGCCTCCTTGTAGTTTCATATGAAACAGCCATCAAGACGCAGCGCAGCATGAGCACATCCGATCCGACGCCTCCGCCGTCCCGCCACGAGGTCCTGCTGGACCTGGAGCGATTCCTGCCCTATCGCATCAGCGTGCTGTCCAACCGCGTCAGCGGCAACATCGCCCGCGTGTATGGCGAGCGCTACGGCATGGCGATCCCGGAATGGCGGGTGATCACCATCCTGGCCCTGTATCCCGGCTCGTCGGCCAGCCAGGTCTCCGAGCGCACGGCGATGGACAAGGTGGCGGTGAGCCGGGCGGTGGCGCGGCTGCTGGAGCGCGGCTTCATCAGGCGCGAGACCCACGGCGACGACCGCCGCCGCTCGATGCTGGCGCTGTCGGCCGCCGGGCGCGAGGTCTACGAGACCGTGGCGCCGCTGGTCAACGAGATGGAGCGGCGGCTGATGTCGGTGCTGAGCGAGCAGGAACAGCAGACGCTGGAACACCTGATCGACCGGCTGGCGACCGCCGGGCTGCCGCGGATGGCCCAGGACTGAAGGCGGCCCCGCCGCATCGGCCGGCGACGCCGCCGGCCTGCCCGCGATCCGGGCGGTGTCCGCCCTCGTAGCGGGGATGCGGGCGCAAGCACCGGCGCAGGCAACGAAGGCGGTCGTCGTCGCCGCGGCTCCCACGACCGAAGCGCTTCTCCGCAGCCGGAGTGCTCGCAACGCCGGAACGCTTCATCGGGGCGGAAAGACGGGCCACGGCCGGTCGTGGCGGGTCAACCTGGAGAAGCCGCGATCGTCGCTCCCGCGAAGGCGGGAGCCCGGGGACGTTGCGGCGACCGGCGCGGACGCCCTCGCGACCTGTCCACGATCTCCCGTAGGAGCGACTTCAGTCGCGATGGGGCTTTACCGGTGGAGCCCCGTCGCGACTGAAGTCGCTCCTACGGGCAGCCGGCTCTCCTGCTCGTCGTTCCTGAGCCACGGCGACCGCTCGGCACCTGCTGCGCCCATGCGGGGATCGTGCACGGGCTCCTGGACGATCAGCCGCCAGCCTGCTCCCCGCCTGCGCGGGGATGGCCGGACGCAAGCTCCGGCGCGCAGGCCCCGATCCGGATTCCGATACCGCCGAGCACGCCGGCAGCCCCGTCCCGGCCGTTCGACGCTGCAGTCGCCTGGCCCGGCAAGCGCAGCGCAACCGGGACCGGCCGGGGGCAGCGATCGCCGCACCCGGCCACCGCCCGCATCGATCAGGGCGTGTCGCCCTGGTTCTCCGGCGGCGCCCACTGCTTGAGGAAGTCGAAGAACTTGCCGCGGTCGTAGCCCTTGCCCTTCTCCAGCTCGCCGGTGAACTGCGAATGCAGCAGCTTGCCGTCGTTGTCGAGCACGAACAGGTGCGGATAGCCCTTGATCTCGGGGAACTGCGACAGGAACGCCTGGTTCTCGTTCTCCTCGCTGTAGTTCACCTTGACCCAGACGTAGTTGGCGTCGCGGAAGCGGCGGATCTCGCTGTCGCCGGCGATGAAGTCGTCGAGGATGTGGCACCACGAGCACCACTCCCCGCCCACGTCCAGCAGGATGCGCTTGCCGCCGCGCTTGGCCTCGACCTTGGCGGTCTCCAGGTCGGCGACCGGGTCGCGCGCCGGGTCGAAGCTGGCGCTGAGCGCGGCGATGGCGGCGATGTCGGCGGCGGCCGGGGTGTTGCCCGAGGCCACCGGCTGGCTGGGATCGGCCACCGGCGGCTTCTGCTCGGTGGTGTCCAGCGCGCGCGCCGGTTCCGGTTCCGGCACCTTCTGGCAGGCCGCCACGGCCATGGCCAGCGCCAGCAGCAGGGACAACTTGGGCAGCATCGGCATCACTTCACCCCGTGCATCAGTTTGTTGATCAGCGGCGCGAGCAGGAACAGCAGCACGCCCGCGCCGATCAGCGACCAGAAGCCGAAGGTATACCCGGTCAGCGCTGAATCCACGGTCATCCCGCTCTCGCCGCTGACGATGCCGGCGAAGATGCCCGACAGGTTGTTGCCGATCGCGGTGGCCAGGAACCAGCCGCCCATCGCCAGGCCGACCAGCCGCACCGGCGCCAGCTTGGTCACCATCGACAGGCCGATCGGCGACAGGCACAGCTCGCCCACCGTCTGCACCAGGTACACCGCCACCAGCGTCCACAGCGGGATGCGGCCGCTGCCGTCCACCAGCGCCGATAGCGCGAACATCAGCAGCGCGAACGCCAGGCCGTTGAAGATCAGGCCCAGGCCGAACTTGCGCGGGATCGACGGCTCCAGCCGGCGCTTGTCCAGGAACGCCCACACCAGCGTGACCAGCGGCGCGAACAGGATGATGCCCACCGGGTTGACCGACTGGAACCAGCCGACCGGGAACTCCCAGCCGCCGATGCCGCGGTCGACGATGTTCTGCGCCAGGAAGTTGAACGAGCTGCCGGCCTGCTCGAAGAACATGAAGAACATCACGTTGAACAGGAAGATGATCAGCATCGCGATCACCCGGTGCGTCTGCACCACGCCGGTGCGCACGGCCTCCATCAACAGCATCACCGCCAGGCCGATGAACAGCAGGCCCAGCAGCCACGCCAGCGGGGTGGCGCCGAGCTTGGCCAGCAGCAGGTACACCAGCGGGATGGCGAGGATGCAGCCGATCGCCACCCACAGCACCCGCAGCAGGCTCTCGCCGCCGGCCGGCGGCAGGCCGATGCCCTTGAGCTGGCGCTTGCCCAGCCAGAACCACACCAGGCTGATCAGCATGCCGAAGCCCGAGGCCACGAACACCGCCTTGTAGTTCTGCGTCATCGGCGTGCCGAACACCTGCTCGGCCAGCCAGCCGGTCAGCAGCGGCGAGAAGAACGAGCCGGCGTTGATGCCCATGTAGAACAGGGTGAAGCCGCGGTCGCGGCGGGCATCGCCCGGCGCGTACAGCTGGCCGACCATGGAGGAGATGTTGGGCTTGAACAGGCCGTTGCCGACGATGATCGTGGACAGGCCGAACTCGAACAGCAGCTGGCTGGGCAGGGCGATCATGAACAGGCCCACCGCCATCACCACCGCGCCGAGCAGGATCGAGCGCTGGTAGCCGATGATACGGTCGGCGACGTAGCCGCCGAAGATCGCGCTGGCGTACACCAGCGCCAGGTAGGCGCCGTAGGTGCGGTTGGCATCGCCTTCGCCGGTTGAACTTCCGCCTGCGAACTGCGCCACGATGTACAGCGTCAGCGCCCAGCGGATGCCGTAGAAGGCGAAGCGCTCCCAGAACTCGGCCATGAACAGCATCCACAGCGGCTTGGGATGGCCGAGCAGGGTGTCGAACTGCGGCGGTTGCGTTGGCGGCTGCGGCGGAATGGAGGCAGGTTTCGGCGCGAGGTCGTCAACGCTCATGCTGGGAGTCCCTTGCTGGTTCGATCGATGGCGGTGCCCGGCCGCGGCCGGGTGGACGCGGCAGGATCACCGACAGGCGCGGTTCACGTCAAATGAACGGGCGCGATGGGCAGCGGGCGCAGGCGCACCGGTATGCGCTCCTACGGTGCCGGCGGCGCCGGCAGGCCCACCGAGGTGCGCACCTCGAACAGCTCCGGGAAGAAGGTCAGCTCCAGCGCCTGGCGCAGGAAGCCGACGCCGCTGGAACCGCCGGTGCCGCGCTTGAAGCCGATCACCCGCATCACCGTGCGCATGTGGCGGAAGCGCCACAGCTGGAACTGCGTCTCCAGGTCCACCAGGTCCTCGGCCAGCGAGTACTCGCGCCAGTAGCGGTCGGTGTTCTCGTAGATGCGCTCGAACACCGGCCGCAGCGCCGGGTCGGACACGTGCGGGGCCGACCAGTCGCGCTGCAGGTGGGTTTCCGGCACGGCGTGGCCCCAGCGCGCCAGGTAGCGCAGGAATTCCGCGTACAGGCTCGGCGCCTGCAGCACGCGCTCCAGGTCGGCCTGGCCCCGGGGGTCGTAGGCGAACACCTTGAGCATCTGCGCGTTCTTGTTGCCGAGCAGGAACTCGATGTAGCGGTACTGCAGCGACTGGAAGCCCGAGGCCGGGCCCAGGGTGTCGCGGAAGCCCATGTACTCCGAGGGGGTGAGCGTCTCCAGCACCGACCACTGCTCGGTGAGCTGGCGCAGCACCTGCTTGCTGCGCGCCAGCACCTTGCGGCACTGCCAGACCTCGTCGCGCTGCAGGTGCGCCAGCGCGGCGTGCAGCTCGTGCGCCAGCAGCTTGAGCCACAGCTCGGAGGTCTGGTGCTGGATGATGAACATCATCTCGTCGTGGTGCGGCGGGTCCGACAGCGGCTGCTGGGCCGACAGCAGCCGGTCCAGGCGCAGGTAGCCGCCATAGGTCAGCCGTCCTTCCAGGTCGGTATGGATGCCGGCTTCGAGCGGGCGCTGGTTCTTCTCGACGGGCATGGGCGGCGGCGTCCGGGGCGGGGGCCAAGCGTACCGCAGCGGCCGGCTGTCACATCGCCGTCAGCACCGGGCCGCAGACTCGGGCAGAATCGACGGGCGCGGACCGTCTGCGACGGACGGCCGCAGGGGCGCTCACACCATGACTCTACGGACGGGGATCTTCCGATGCGATCGATGCAGTTTCGTGCCGCACTGCTTGCCTGCGTGCTTTCACCCTGCGTGCTGGCCCTCGCCGGCCAGGCGCAGGCCCAGGTGGTCATCAGCCAGGTGTACGGCGGCGGCGGCAACAGCGGGGCCACCTACCGCAGCGACTTCGTCGAGCTGCACAACAACGGCACCCAGGCGGTGGACCTGTCGGGCTGGTCGCTGCAGTACGCCTCGGCCGCCGGCAGCAGCTGGCAGGTGACGCCGCTGGCCGGCAGCATCGCCGCCGGCGGCTACTACCTGGTCAAGCAGGCCGACGGCAGCGGCGGCAGCGCCGACCTGCCCGCCGCGGACGCCACCGGCACCATCGCCATGAGCGCCACCGCCGGCAAGGTGGCGCTGAGCAGTTCCGCCGCCGCGCTCAGCGGCACCTGCCCCACCGGCAACGTCGATTTCGTCGGCTTCGGCAGCACCGCCAGCTGCGCCGAGGGCAGCAGCCGCGCGCCGGCGCCGAGCAACGCCCTGGCGATCGCGCGCGGCGAAGGCGGCTGCAGCGACAGCGACGACAACGCCGCCGACTTCGCCACCGCCAGCCCCGAGCCGCGCAACGGCGCCGCCACGCCCAGGCTGTGCGCCGGCGGCGGCGCCATCATCGCCACCCTGGGCGACGTGCGCCGCGCCGAGGGCGATGCCGGCACCACCGATTTCGTGTTCACCCTGGCGCTGAGCGAGCCGGCCCCGGAAGGCGGCATCGGCTTCAACGTCGCCACCGCCGACGGCAGCGCCAGCGCCGGCAGCGACTACGACGCGCTGGCCACCACCGCGATGACCATCGCTGCCGGCCAGAGCAGCGCCTCGATCGTGGTCAAGGTCCACGGGGATACCGTGGCCGAGCCCGACGAGACCTTCGCGCTGCGGGTCAGCGACATCGCCGGCGCGCTGCCGGCCAGCCTGGAAGCCACCGCCACCATCGTCAACGACGACTTCCAGCTGCTGCCGATCCACGCCATCCAGGGCAGCGGCGCACGCTCGCCGCTGGAAGGCCAGGTGGTCGCCGCCAGCGGCATCGTCACCGCGCGCCGCGGCAACGGCTTCTTCATGCAGGCGCCCGACGCCGAGGCCGACGCCGATCCGCTGACCTCCGAGGGCATCTTCGTCTACCTCGGCAGCGCGCCGCCGGAGGACGCGGCGGTCGGCAACCGGGTCAAGGTGCAGGGCACGGTGCTCGAATACGTGCCAAGCGCCGATCCGGCGCAGCCGCCGCTGACCGAGATCGGCGGCGCGCCGACGGTGATCCTGCAGTCCACCGGCCACGCCCTGCCCGCGCCGGTGGCGCTGACCGCGCAGTTCCCCGACGCGGACGGTGCCTACGACCAGCTCGAGCGCCTGGAAGGCATGCGCGTCACCGCCGCCAGCCTGACCGTCAACACGCCCACCGCCGGCAACGTCAGCGAGGCCACCGCCACGGCCACCAGCAACGGCGTGTTCCACGCCGTGGTCACCGGCGTGCCGCGCGCCTGGCGCGGCCCCGGCGTGCAGCAGCCCGACCCGCTGCCGGCCGGCTCGCCGGCCGGGGTGCCGCGCTGGAACACCAACCCGCAGGTGATCGCGGTGGCCAGCGCCGGCCTCGGCGGCGAGCGCCTGGACCTGGCCGCCGGCTGCGTGGTCACCGGCGTCACCGGCCCGCTGGACTACAGCTACCGCCGCTACACCCTGTACCCGGAGACCACCCCGGCGTTCAGCTGCGCCGAGGCCACCCGGCCGCGGCCGGCGCCGCAGCCGCAGGCCGACGACGTCAGCGTGGCCAGCTACAACCTGGAGCGCTTCTTCGACGACCAGAACGACCCGGCCATCGGCGAGCCGGTGCTGTCCCCGGCCGCCTACCAGGGCCGCCTCAACAAGGCCTCGCTGGCGGTGCGCGACTTCCTGCACCTGCCCGACATCCTCGGCGTGGCCGAGGTCGAGAACCTGCAGGTGCTGCAGACCCTGGCCGCGCGCATCGGCACCGACGCGGTGGCCGCCGGCCAGCCGGACCCGGGCTACGCCGCCTACCTGCTGGAAGGCAACGACGTCGGCGGCATCGATGTCGGCTTCCTGGTCAGGACCGCCGAGGTCGGCGCCGGGCTGGCGCGGGTGCAGGTGGAGGAGGTCGAGCAGATCGGCAAGGACACCACCTGGACCGAGCCGGCCGGCGGCGTCAGCCTGCTCAACGACCGCCCGCCGCTGCTGCTCAAGGCCAAGGTCAACTTCGCCGACGGCCGCCAGCTGCCGCTGACCGTCGTCGCCGTGCACCAGCGCTCGCTCAACGGCGCCGAGACCGACGACGCCTCCGGCCAGCGCATCCGCGCCAAGCGCCAGGCCCAGGCCGAGTTCCTGGCCAACCTGCTGCAGGCGCGCCAGGCCGCCGACCCGGCCGAGCAGGTGCTGGTGCTGGGCGACTTCAACGCCTTCGAGTTCAACGACGGCTATGTCGACGCGATGGGCACGGTGACCGGGCGCCCCTCGCCCGACGCGCAGACCGTGGTCGCCGGCGACGGCGCCGACCTGGTCGATCCGGACTACACCGACCTGACCTGGATGCTGCCGCCGGACCAGAGCTACTCCTACGCCTACGACGGCAACGTGCAGTCGCTGGACCACATCGTCGCCAGCCAGGCGCTGCTGGAGTCGCCGCAGCTGGCGACGCTGGTCTACGGCCATGCGCGCATCAACGCCGACCAGCCGGAGATCGCGCGCAACGACGCCGGCTCGGCCGCGCGCCTGTCCGACCACGACCCGGCGCTGGTGCTGCTGCGGCTGAAGCTGCAGCGCTTCGCCGACCTCGGCCTGGCCGCCAACGCCGACCGCGCGCAGGTCGCCGCCGGCGGCACCATCGGCTACACCGTGGACGTGGACAACCACGGCCCGGATGCGGCCGAGCACGCCGCCGTGGCGTTCGTGTTCGACGCCGCGGTGCAGCCGCAGGTGGGGGCGCCGGAAGGCTGGAGCTGCAGCGAGCCGGGCGGTACCACCACCGTTACCTGCACCATCGCCCGGCTGGGCAGCGGCGCGGCGCAGCGCTTCGTGCTGCAGGTGCCCACCGACAGCGCGCTGGCCGGGCGCTCGCTGTCGATGGCGGCCTCGGTCAAGTCGCAGACGCCGGACCCGCAGGCCGGCAACGACAACGCCGCGGTCGGCGTCGAGGTCGAGGCCGACCGCGCGGGCAACCTGTCGCTGCGCATCGACGGGCCGCGGCAGCTGCCGTGGTACGCGCTGCGCGCCGACTACCGCCTGGTGCTGTCCAACCTCGGCGAGCGCGGCGCCGAGGGCGCGCAGCTGCGCATCGACGGCAGCACCCTGGCCGGGCTGGCCTCGGTGCAGGCGCCGGCCGGCTGGCGATGCGTCAAAACGTCACTATCTGCCTTGCGGCCGCTTGGCTATCTTTGCTCTGCCGCCGCCGCGCTGGCGCCAGGAAACACGACGACTTTCGGGGTGAGGGTCAACAGGTTTCCGGCGCTCGCCGGCGGCGCAATCAATTTGCAGGCAGCCGCGTCCTCGTCCACGGCGGACAGCGACGCCAGCGACAACGACGCCTCCGCCGAGACCCGGGTGTGCTCCTGGCGCGGATGCTGAACAGGACTCGCGCGACCGCGATCGAAGTAGGAAACTAAGGAACGCGGCTCCGGCCGCGTTCCTTGTTTGTGCATGGCAACAAGCCGACGGGCTGAAGAGGGTGTTGCGCCGCAGGAGGGCTTTGCCGTCGCGGTTCCTTACCATGCGCATTCCTATCATTTGAAACTTCCTGCCAGGATGCAGCCCGCAATGACCGTTGCCGCACAGTTCCAGATCGATTTCCTGCAGTACCTCGACGCAGACGGGCAGCGCGTCGGCCAGGCCGCGCCATCGGCCTTCGCCGACCCGCAGCTGCTGCTGCCCCTGTTCAAGCAGATGCTGGCCGCGCGCGTGTTCGACGCCAAGGCGGTGGCGCTGCAGCGCACCGGCAAGCTGGGCACCTATCCTTCCGCGCTCGGCCACGAGGCCACCCACATCGGCATCGGCGCGGCCATGCGCCGGGGCGACGTGTTCGCGCCCAGCTACCGCGAGATCGGCACGATGTTCGCGCGCGGCGTGCGCGGGCGCGACGTGCTGCTGTACTGGGGCGGCGACGAGCGCGGCAGCGACTTCCCGCGCGAATCCGACGCCGCGCGCGACTTCCCGTTCTGCGTGCCGATCTCCACCCAGTGCCTGCACGCGGCCGGCGCGGCGCTGGCGTTCAAGCTGCGCGGCGAGCCGCAGGTGGCGGTGACCTGCTGCGGCGACGGCGGCAGTTCCAAGACCGACTTCTACGCCGCGCTGAACTCGGCCGGCGCCTACACGCTGCCGCTGATCCTGTGCGTGATCAACAACGGCTGGGCGATCTCGGTGCCGCGCGCGGCCCAGACCGGTGCGCAGACGCTGGCGCAGAAGGGCATCGCCGGCGGCCTGCACTGCCTGCAGGTGGACGGCAACGACCTGATCGCGGTACTCGAGGCGATGCACCGGGCGCGCGAGCGCGCGCTGGCCGGCGACGGCGGCAGCGTGATCGAGTTCCTCACCTACCGCCTGTCCGACCACACCACCGCCGACGACGCCCGCCGCTACCGCGACGAGGCCGAGGTCAAGGCGGCGTGGGCACGCGAGCCGATGATCCGCCTGCGCCGCTACCTGACCGCGCAGGGCGTGTGGGACGAGCAGGCCGAGGCCGCCTGGAAGGACGAATGCGCCGCCCGGGTGGACGAGGAGGTCGACGCCTACCTGGCCACGCCGGTGCAGCCGGTGGCGGCGATGTTCGACCACCTGTATGCCGACCCGCCGCCGGAACTGCTGGCCCAGCGCGCCGCGGCCATTGCCCTGGAGGAGCAGCGCCATGGATGAGATCCGCCACAAGAACGCCCCGCTCGACGCCGCCGACGCCGCCGCCCACCACGCCGCCAGCACGCCTGCGGAGGCCCCGATGAACACTGCCGCCACGACCACGCCGATCACACTGATCGAGGCCGTCACCCAGGCGCTGGCCTGGGAACTGGAGCACGACCCGTCGGTGCTGGTGCTGGGCGAGGACGTGGGCGTGAACGGCGGCGTGTTCCGCGCCACCGCCGGGCTGCAGCGCCGGTTCGGCGCCGAGCGCGTGCTCGACACCCCGCTGGACGAGACCACCATCGCCGGCCTGGCCGTGGGCCTGGCCGCGCAGGGCATGAAGCCGGTGGCCGAGTCGCAGTTCGACGGTTTCGTCTACCCGATGGTGGACCACCTGGTCAGCCACGCCGCGCGCCTGCGCAACCGCACCCGCGGCCGTCTGCACTGCCCGATGGTGCTGCGGGTGCCGTGGGGCGGCGGCATCCGCGCCCCGGAGCACCACAGCGAGGCCAACGAGAGCCTGTTCACCAACGTGCCCGGCCTGCGCGTGGTGCTGCCGTCCAGCCCGCAGCGCGCCTACGGCCTGCTGCTGGCCGCCATCCGCGATCCCGACCCGGTGGTGTTCTACGAGCCCAAGCGCATCTACCGCCAGTACAAGGAAGTGGTGGCCGACGACGGCGAGGCGCTGCCGCTGGACGTGTGCTTCGTGCTGCGCGACGGCAGCGACGTGACCCTGGTGGCGTGGGGCGCGCAGGTCAAGGAGGCGCTGGAGGCGGCCGACAGGCTCGCCGGCGAGGGCATCAGCGCCGAGGTCATCGACGTGGCCACGCTGCGGCCGCTGGACTTCGACACCATCGCCGAATCGGTGGCGCGCACCGGCCGCTGCGTGATCGTGCAGGAAGCCCCGCGTACCGCCGGCTTCGGCGCCGAGATCGCCGCGCGGCTGGCCGAGCAGTCGATGTACGACCTGCTGGCACCGGTGCAGCGCGTCACCGGCTACGACACCCATATCCCGCTGTTCCGGCTGGAGATGAAGTACCTGCCGAGCGTCGAGCGCATCGTCGCCGCGGCCAGGCGCGCGCTGGAACATGCTTGACGGGATGGCATACGCGCGTGTGGTGAGCGCGCATCGCGCACCGCAGCGCCCGCCCATCCGCATCGCCCCGGGCGATGCGGTGACACTGGGCGAGCGCGACACCGACTGGCCGCAGTTCGTCTGGACCACGCGGGCCGATGGCCTCGGCGGCTGGGTCCCGGCGGCGCTGTTCGACGCCGCGCGCGGCCCGGCGACGGCGTTGCAGGTCTACGACACCCGCGAACTGGATGCCGACGCCGGCGAGCTGCTGGCCCTGCAGCACGAGCTGGCGGACTGGTGGTGGGCGCGCAACGCGCGCGGCGACAGCGGCTGGATCCCGGCGCGCGTGCTCGCCCCCGCCACGGACGCCGGCGCGGCACCATGACCTGACCCCTATCCTGGCCGCCGCGCCGACGCCGGCGGCCCATCACCCCCTCCACTTGCCGAGACATCCATGAGCCAGACCAAGAACTTCCGACTGCCCGACCTGGGCGAAGGCCTGCCCGACGCCACCATCGTCGAGTGGTTCGTCAAGCAGGGCGACAGCATCCGCCTGGACGAGCCGCTGGTCTCGATGGAGACCGCCAAGGCGGTGGTCGAGGTGCCCTCGCCGATCTCGGGCACGGTGCTCAAGCTGGCCGGCGCGCCGGGCGACGTGATCGTCACCGGCGCGGTGCTGGCGCAGTTCCAGCCCGACCCGAACCTGCCGCAGCGCGCCGAGGGCCAGGACACCGGCCACGGCCACGGCGCCGGCGAACCGGACCAGGACGCTCCGGCGCAGGCGGCGGCCAGCGACGACGGCGGCCGCCTGGACGAGCGCCCGGCGCCGTCGCAGGCGCGCGGCGGCATCGACGCGGACCAGGAGCGCGGCGCCGACGCCGGCACCGTGGTCGGCGCGATGCAGGCCTCCGACAGCGTGCACAGCGAGCGCAGCGTCGCCGTCGGTGGCGTGCGCGCGATGCCGGCGGTGCGCGCGCTGGCCAGGAAGCTGGGCGTGGACCTGGCCCGGGTGCAGCCCAGCGGCCCGGACGGCACCGCCACCCTGGCCGACGTCAAGCGCGCCGCCGCGGCGGCCCCTGCAGGAGCGACTTCGGTCGCGACCGACGCAGGGGGGAGTTCGGCGGCCCGCGAAGAGCTCGCGACCGAAGTCGCTCCTGCGGGGGAGAGCCGGCGTTCGCGTACGCCGCTCTCCGCCGCCGGGCGTCCCATGCGCACCCAGCCGCCGGGCGTGGCCGCCAGCGGCCAGCCCGAGCAGCTCAAGGGCGTGCGCCGCAACATGGCGCGGGTGATGGCCGAGGCGCATGCGCAGGTGGTGGCGACCACGGTCAGCGACGATGCCGACATCCACGCCTGGACGCCGGGCAACGACGTCACCGCGCGGCTGGTGCGGGCGATCGTGGCCGCCGCGCGCGCGGTGCCGGCGCTCAATGCCTGGTTCGACGGCGCCGCGCTCACCCGCACCCTGCACCCGCAGGTGGACGTCGGCATCGCCGTGGATACCGACGACGGCCTGTTCGTACCGGCGCTGCGCAATGCCGACATGCTCGACGCGCGCGGCGTGCGCGAAGGCGTCGACCGCCTGCGCCGGCAGGTGGCCGATCGCAGCATCGCCGCCTCCGAGCTGACCGGCTACACCATCTCGCTGAGCAACTTCGGCATGTTCGCCGGCCGCTACGCCACCCCGATCGTGGTGCCGCCGTGCGTGGCCATCGTCGCCGCCGGCCGCGCCCGCCACCAGATGACCCCGGTGATGGGCGGGGTGGAGGCGCACCGGGTGATCCCGCTGTCGCTGACCTTCGACCACCGTGCCGCCACCGGCGGCGAGGCGGCGCGCTTCCTGCGCGCGATGCTCGACGACCTGGCGCTGCCGGGCTGAGCACCCGCGCAGCCTCCCCGCAGGAGCGCCGTAGGGGCACCGTAGGGGCACCGTAGGAGCGACTTCAGTCGCGATGGGGCTCTACCGGTAGAGCCTCATCGCGACTGAAGTCGCTCCTACAGGCGATCCCAGGCTCCGGGGCTGCCGCGGGGGTGCCGCCGCTACACTCGACATACACCTTCGACGGAGCAGCGCCATGGCCCACCGCAGCCGCCTTGCCGGTTTCATCATCGATTGCCAGGGCGGCGACCACGAGGTCGCCGCCGACTTCTGGAGCCAGGCGCTGGGCCTGCCGCGCGGGGCAACCTACGCCGACGGCGACGCCCGCTACACCGAACTGACCGGTGCGCCGGCGGCGCTGAACATCGAGGTGCAGCAGGTCGGGCATCCCTCGCGCGTGCACCTGGACATCGAGGCCGACGACATCGACGCCGAGGCCGCGCGGCTGGAGAAGCTCGGCGCGCGCCGCATCGGCTTCGTCAAGCGCTGGTGGGTGATGGAAGCGCCCAGCGGCCAGCGCTTCTGCGTGGTGCGGATGAAGCATCCCGAACGCGGCGCCGAACCCAGCACCTGGGAATGAAGCGGCCCGGCCGCATGCGCTCGACGCGCGGGGCGCCGCGGTTCCACGGGCGACGACGACGTGGCGCCGCCCTCCCCCGGCGTTTCAGTCCTCGTTGCCGTGCTGCGCCTCGACCGCCGCGGCATCGGCACGCGGCCGGCGCTTTTCCGGCCGGCTGAGGATCTCGACGTAGAAGCGGTCGTGGCTGGCGGCCACCAGCGCATCGACCGCCGGGATCAGCCCGGCCACGTCCACCACGGCGGCACTGGTCGCGTCGGCGCCCACGCGCACGTCGAAGTCCCAGAAATCGGCACCGGCGGGCAGGGCCTTGCGCCGCTCGCGCCGCAGGTACTTGCGGATGTCGTGCTTGCTGGCTTCGAGCAGGCGGTCGCGGTTCTTGCCCTCGATATCGAGCTGGTAGGTCTTTCTCACGGAATCTTGTCCTGGCAGGGGTGGAATGCAGCCGGTCGGGCGGCGGACGGATCGTCCGCCCGGTTCGCGCACCGGCCATGACGGGGCCGGTGCCGCCGGTTCGCACTCCATTATCGGCCCGCCGCGGCATTGCCGCGCCGGCAGCGCAGGCCGGGAGGCAATCGAACGCCGTGGCGCGGCCGCCGCCGGGCATTGCTGGCAAGGCGCGTTGCGCGAGGACAAGCGGGCTTGGCAAGGCATGATGACTGCGGTTCCAGCGCAGCGCGCCGCCGCCGCTGGCATTCGGCGGCGGTCGCAGTAGCCGGGAGGCCTGCCCTCGGCCTCCCATCAGTCCGGATTGCGCTGCAGCATCCGCGACGACGTGGTGGCCAGGTCCGAGGGGCAGTACACGCGCAGGCGATGGCCGTCCGGGTCCAGCGCCACGCCGGTATGGCCGAAGTCCATCACCGTCGCCTGCTGGGCGATGCGTGCGCCGCAACGGCGCCAGTGCGCCAGCAGGCCATCGACCTGCACCGGTTCGGGCACGGCGAGCGCCAGTTCGCCGCCACCGCCGCCGCCCTCGGCGGCCGGCTCGGCTTCCTCGCGCGACCACAGTCCAAGCGCCGGACCGGCATCGAAGGCGAACAGCGCGAAGCCGGGATGCGACTGCACCGGCTCGCGCTGCAGTGCCGCGCGGTAGAAGGCGACGCTGGCGGGGATGTCGGCGACGTAGAACAGCACCAGGGTGGGCTGGATCATTGCAGGGCTCCGATTGTGCAGGAGCCCCCATGCTGGCCGCCGCCGCTGTCAGCCGATGGCAGCAGTCAGTCCGGCAGGCCGGCATCGATGCCCTGCTCGCGCCGCCACTGCCGCAGCAGCTGCTGGCGCGGCAGCGGGTAGCGCTCGGCCAGCGCCTGGCAGTCCTCGATGCGGTCCACGCGGAAGTGCCGCAGCGCCTGCCGCCGCTCGCACCAGGCGACCAGGATGCGCACCTGCTCGAAGTAGCCCAGCGCGAACGGCCAGACCCGGCGTTCGCTGGCCTGGCCGGCGGCATCGCGATAGTGCAGCCGCAGCACCGCGCCATCGCGGATCGACTTGCGCAGCAGCGGCAGCCACGGCCGCGCGGTTGCCGGCAGCTCCTCGCCCGGACCGACCAGAAGCGTCACGCTGTCCAGCTGGTGGCGCACGGCCGGCGGCAGCACCGCGGCGATCTTCGCCAGGCCATCGCGGGCGGCCCCGGCCAGCGCCGGGTCGGTGCGCCGCATCACCCAGCGCAGTCCCAGCGTCAGCGCCTCCAGTTCCTCGACGTCGAACATCAGCGGCGGCAACGCGAACCCGGGACGCAGCACGTAGCCCACGCCCGCCTCGCCGGCGATGTCCGCGCCCTGCTGCTGCAGCGTGGCGATGTCGCGGTACAGCGTGCGCAGGCTGACGCCCAGTTCCTCGGCCAGCCGCCGCCCGCTCACCGGCCGCCGGTGGCGGCGCAGGATCTGCAGCAGCTGCAGCAGGCGTTGAGCACGGGACATGGCCGGTCATCATGCCAGAGCCCGGCGCGCGTCCCCGGGCCCGTGCCGCAGGCTGCTGACGGCGGCTGTCAGCAGGGCGGCGGCGGCCTCGGCGGGGTGCTGGACAACGCCTGCGGCCACGGCAGCGGCCATGACGACGCCAGCCGGCGCCCCGGGTTCGAGCTGGGCCCGATGGGCCGCGGTACGCCGCAACCGCGCGGCGCTTGCGAACCTGTGCCGCGGCTCCGATCCGGTGGCCATCTAAATCGGCTCGACCAACGGCTCGCACGCTGCCCCGCGTGCTGAGGCCTGTTGCACGCCGGCACCGGCCGCTCCGCCAGCGCCCGATAGCCCTCAGGCTCGCTGCAGGCCCGGATTGCCGTGTTCGATGGCAAACCGCGCAAAGCTCTCCAGCCTGCCGTCGGGCACCATCACCCGGTCGAGGATCTTCAGGTCGCCGGTCCAGACATCGCGGTCCACGTCGCACAGCACGTAGCCGCGCTTGTCGGTGGTGACCTTCAGGTACGGACTGTGCGCCAGCGTGTTCTCGGCCTGGGCATCGACGCCCAGGCCATCGGAGCCGGAGGAGATCGACGTGGCGAGGAACTCGCTGGAGATCACCCCGGAATCGGCGTGGTCCTGCACCAGGTCGCTGGCGTAATGGCGGTGCGCATCGCCGCACACCGTCACCACGTTCTTGAAGCCCACCTGCCGGATGTGGTCGAGCAGGCGCCGGCGGCTGGAGAGGTAGCCCGACCACTGGTCGTCGGACGTCACCGTCGCCCCGCCCTTCTCCCGTGCGTAGTTGCCCAGCGACACCTGGTGGGCGATCACGTGCCAGCGCGGGGCGGCATCGGACAGGCCATCGAACAGCCATTTCTCCTGCGCCGCCCCGGTGATGCTGCGCCCGGGCGATTCCACCTCCGCGCGGTTGCCCATGTCGGCCTGCTTGCTGCGGTACTGGCGGGTGTCGAGCAGATGCAGGTCCAGCAGGTCGCCATAGCGCGCGCGCCGATAGATCTGCATCCGCCCGTCGCGCGGGAACGCCGTGCGCCGCAGCGGCATGTTCTCGTAGTAGGCCTGGAACGCCTGCGCGCGCCGCAGCAGGAACAGCGGGCCGGGCGTGCCGTCCTGGTCGTCGCCGCCGGCCCAGTTGTTGTCCACCTCGTGATCGTCGAAGGTGACGAACCACGGCAGCGCCGCATGCGCCGCCTGCAGGTCGGGATCGGTCTTGTACTGCGCGTAGCGGCGCCGGTAGTCGTCCAGCGTGTAGAGCTGTGGGCCGACATGGTTGCGCAGGTTGGTGAACGGACGGCCGTTCATCTTGCGGATCCGCGTGGGGCTGGTGGCGCCTTCGTAGATGTAGTCGCCGTAATGGAACACGAAGTCCAGCGGTTCCTCGGCGATCTTCCGCCACGCGGTGTAGTAGCCCTCCTCGTAGTGCTGGCAACCGGCCACCGCGAAGCGCACGCGCTGCAACTGCGCACCCCGCGCCGGCAGCGTGCAGGTGCGCGCGGTTCCGGTGTCGTATCCGGCCACGTTGAACCGGTACCAGTACGGGCGCCCCGGCGCCAGGCCGTCGAGCTCGACGTGGACCGAGTGCCCCAGTTCCGGGTGCGCCAGTGCCGTGCCGCGGCGGATCACCCTGCGGAAGCCTTCGTCGTCGGCCAGTTCCCAGCCGACGACGATCGGCTGCGTCGGCATGCCGCCGCCGAATTCCAGCGGCTCGGTCGCCAGGCGCGTCCACAGCACCACGCCGTCGGGGGTGGGCTCCCCCGAGGCCACGCCCAGCGCGAACGGCGTCCTGCCGAACCAGGGCGACTTGAGCAGATTGCGCGGACTCAGGCTGCTGGCGTCCGTCTCGGCCGCCAGCAGCGATGCCATGCCCATCCATGCGCCCAGCCCGGAAAGGCCGGAAAGCGCGATGAACCGCCGGCGATTGATGCCATTCACGTCGGCCGGCCTCAGTTGTAGATGATGTGGAAGTAGAAGAAACGGCCGTAGTCGTCGATCTCGGTGCGGAACCTGCCGTTCGGCCCGGTGCTGTAGGTGGGCTGCTTGTTGAACAGGTTCTTCGCCTCGTACTTGAGCGTGACGTGCTTGGCGATCCTGTGGCTGAAAGCCAGGTTGAAGGTCATGTACGGGTCGTAGTACGAGTCGAGCCACTGCGTGTCGCCGAAGTCGACCAGCATCCTGCTGCGGTAGTTGCCCGACAGGCGCAGCTGCGCCTTCTGCCAGGGCATGCGCCAGATCAGCGAGCCGTTGAGCGACCAGTCCGGCTGGTAGAGCAGGCGGTCGAGCTCGCGGGTGCTGCCGTCGCCGATCAGGTAGTTGGTCCGGCCATCCAGGCGCGTGGCGTTGAAGAACATGTCCAAGCGCTGCCGGCCCCACTGCAGGTTGCGGTTGGAGACGGCCAGTTCGATGCCGCGCAGCCTGGACTTCTCGGCATTCATCGGCTGGGTCACCCTGTAGGTGACGTCGTCGAGGTCGGCGTAGGTGGTCAGGGTGTAGATGTCGTCCTTGATCTGCTTGTCGAACAGCGCCACCGACACCATGGCGTTGTTGCCGTTGAAGTACATGTCCCAGGCCAGGTCGAGGTTGGTCGACTTGCGCGGCTGCAGGTCCGGGTTGCCCTGCCTGATCGTGCAGTAGCCGAAACCGTCGTCGTCCTCGCCGCAGCTGGTGCTGGCTGCCTGGGCGATGTTGCTCGGCGTCGGCCGGCCGAGCGTGCGGCTGGCCGAGAAGCGCAGGCGCTGGTTGTCGCTGAGCTTGAACAGGGCGTTCAACGACGGCAGGAAGTTGCTGTAGCCGCCGCTGGTCCTGCGGAAATCGGCCGTGTACGTGCTGCCGCCATCGCCGCTGTACGGGCTGAACGCATCGAACGTGGCGTGGTCGTAGCGCACGCCGCCGACCAGCAGCAGCCGCTCCCAGGCGTACTGGGCCGAGAAGTAGGCGTCGGTGATGTCCTCCACGTACTTGTAGTCGCTGGTGTAGTCGGCATTGGGATAGGCGGCGTCGTTGTCCTGCAGCGTCGGCACCAGCTCGGACGTGAGCTTGGCGTTGTCGATCAACGGGAATCCGGAGAGGATCCCGAGCCTGGTCGAACCCGGGTAGAGGTAGTCGTTGACCGGCGCGCTGGTCTTGAAGTAGTCGAAATCGATGTCCTGCCAGATGTTCAGGTGCCGGTACTCGGCACCGGTGGCGAAACCGAAGCCTTCCGCGTCCGCGCCGACGTTGTAGCTGAAGTCGAGCCGCAGGTCGTCGATCTTCTCCTTGGCATCGCGCGCCGACACGTAGGCCTGCGCGGGATTGAGGTTGTAAGTGGATCCCTGCAGCAGGCTCGCGTCGGAAATGCCCACCGCGTTGGGGAAGCCGTGGCGGTCGTTGGCGTAGTCGGCGTACAGGTTGCTCGGGTAGGCGCGCACGCCCCAGTAGACCTGGGTGTTGTCGAAGGTCTCCTCGGTATGGCCGGCGCGGAACACCAGCTTCGCCAGCTCGCCCACGTCCCAGGTGAAGTTGGCGATCGCGCCGTAGTTACTGCGATCCCAGCGGTCGTGGCGGTTCTTGACGTAGATGCTGTTGATCTGCGTGGTGCCGCTGTCCCCGGTCTGGTCCTGGATGTCGAACCTGGCGTTGCCGTACAGGTCGGTCTTGTTCATCGTCGAGTTTTCGTAGAACCGGTACGAGTACATCAGCAACGAGGCGTAGAACGGATCGTTCGCCGGCTTCCATTCCAGCTTCACCGAGCCGCCGAAGTTGGTGATGTAGTTGGTGTAGGTGCCGGTGCTGTGGTTGCCGGGCGCGCGCAGGCCGTTCCAGTCGGCGTAATCGGTCGGCGCCGGGTTGCCGGAGGTCAGGTAGTTGCCATCGTCGTCGTGGTAGTAGTTCGATTCCACCCAGCGCTTGACGCTGTTGCGCGAGCGCTGCTGGTAGCGCCCGACCGCGACCACGCCGAACTCCTTGTCCGCGCCGAACTGGTCGGAGAACATCACCTTGGCGCTCTTGCCCCAGTGCCCCAGGGTCTTGTGGTCGCCGCCGGCACTCCGGGCGACATCGGTCTCGGCCGTGGAGTAGATGCCTGCGGCGTCGGCGAAGACGTACCTGCCGCTGCGGTCGAACGCGCTGCGGCTGATGATGTCGATGACGCCGCCGATGGCATCGGGCGCCTGCTCGGCACTGAAGGACTTGTAGATGTCGGTACGGGTGCCGATGTCGCTGGGGATCAGCTGCAGGTTGTTCATGCGCTCGCCGGAGCCGCTGCCGCCGACGCTGGCGATCGCGATGCCGTCGATCGTGGTGTAGTTGAGGTTCGGCTGCACGCCGCGGATGGTGACGTAGCGTGGTTCGCCGGCGTCCTCCACCGCGCTGATGCCGGGTGCCGACATCAGGATCTCGGCCAGCGTCTCGTCGCCGTAGCTGTCCATTTCATCGTAGATCACCGAGTCCCTGACCACGACCGACTGCTTTTTCTGGTCGATGACCTCGTGCGGCGCGATCACCTTGACCGTATCCAGGGTATTGGCGCTGCCGGCCGGCGGCTCTCCGCCGTCTTCCTGCGCGGCGGCCGGCGCTCCGGCGGATCCGCCCGGGTGTTCCAGGGCAAGGGCGGCGACCGGGGCCGAGAGGCCCATGGAGAAAAGCGAAACCGACAGTGCCCGGCGGACGGCCGGACAGGGGATGCAGCGGGAAGGATCGATCATTGCCACCACCCGGGAGGACAGCGCGCCATGATGGAAACGGTTTATTACCCGACCGTGACCAGATCCGGTGCGAGCGTCTGCAGGCCCGGCGGACCGCTACAATCGTGGCTTCCCGGCAGCCCACGCCTCCCATGACCGGATCACGCGCCCCCCTCGCCGATCGCCGCATCCTCGTCGCCGGTGCCAGCCGCGGCATCGGCTACGCCATGGCGCAGGCCTTCGTCCGCGCCGGCGCCCGGGTATCGATCTGCTCGCGCGGCACCGCCCCGCTCGAACTGGCCGCTGAGGCGCTGTCCGCACACGGGCAGCGCGTCCACCACATGGCCTGCGACGTGTCCGATCCGGCGCAGATCGAGGCCTACGTCGAGGCCGCCGCCAACGCCCTCGGCGGCCTCGACGTGGTGGTCAACAACGCCTCCGGCTATGGCAACGGCAACGACGACGCCAGCTGGCGCGCCGGCTTCGAGGTGGACCTGATGGCCGCGGTACGCTGCAACCGCGCCGCGCTGGCGCACCTGCGCCGCGGCACCGATCCGGCGATCATCAACATCAGCTCTATCAACGGCTCGCGCCCCACCCCGCGCGCGGCGGCCTATTCCACCGCCAAGGCGGCGCTGAACTACTACACGGTGACCCTGGCCGCCGAGCTGGCGCGCGAGCGCATCCGCGTCAACGCCATCGCGCCCGGCTCGATCGAGTTCCCGGGCGGACTGTGGGAGCGCCGCCGCGAGCAGGAGCCGGCGCTGTACGCCAGCATCCGCGACAGCATCCCGTTCGGCTGCTTCGGCACGGTGGAGGACGTCGCCCACGCCGCGCTGTTCCTGGCCTCGCCGCAGGCGCGCTGGATCACCGGGCAGGTGCTGGCGGTGGACGGCGGCCAGTCGCTGGGCGCCTGAGCCTCAATCGGCCAATTGCGCCGAATCGACCACGTGCACGCCCGGGCGTGGCGCCAGCGCCGCCTCGACCAGCGCGGCGGCGATGTTCTGCGCCGGATCGATGCGCCAGCGGCGTGGCAGCAGCGGCCGCAATGCGCCCATCACCTGCAGCGCCAGGTGCTCGCCGGCACGGCGCTGCGCGCGCTCTCCGCCGATCAGGCCCGGGCGCACCAGCGTCAGCGACGGGTATCCCAGCGCCTGCAGGTCGCGCTCCAGCTCGCCCTTGACCCGGCTGTAGAAGATGCGCGATCGCGCATGCGCGCCCATCGCCGAGTTCAGCGCGAACGCCTCGGCACCGTGGCTGCGTGCGCGGGCGGCGATCTGCAGCGGGTAGTCGTGGTCGATGCGGCGGAAGGCCTCGCGCGATCCGGCCTGGCGCATCGTGCTGCCGAGCGCGCACACCACCGCATCGACCTGCCACGGCGCGGCCGCCTCGGGCAGGTGCTCGAAGTCGGCCACGACATTGCGCACGCGGGCGTCGCTGCCCGGCAACGGCCGCCGCGTCAGCGCCACCACCTGGCCGCAGCGCGGATCGGCCCGCAGCCGTTCCAGCACGTGGCCGCCGACCAGCCCGGTCGCGCCCACCAGCAGGACCTTCTTCATCGCGATCTCCCGAGGCGGCAAGGCCCCAGCATAGACCGGCCGGCCCGGCCTCAGAAACTGGCGCCGACCGCCAGCACCAGGTTGTCGTGGTCGGCAAGCGGGTCGTACTTGTTGTCGCCCAGGTAGTGCGTGTACGCGGCGCTGGCGAAATAGTTGCCGGCGAACTTGGCCGCCACGCCGGCCACCAGCGTGCGGCGGCCGTCCACCAGCGCCGAGTCGACCGAGTAGCCGGACACGTCCTGGCCCCAGGTCAGGCTGGGCGACAGGGTGGCGCTGCCGAGCGCGTAGTCGAGCTGGCCGCGGATGCGGTAGCCCCAGGCCATGCGGGTGAAGAAGCCGTCGTTGACGCAGCCGTCCGGGTTCTGCACCGCGCCGCAGCTGCCGTCGAAGCCGACCGGCGAATAGCCCCAGTGGAAGCCGCGGCCATAGCGCGCCACCGACATCGGCGGCAGGTTGACGTGCTGGTACGCCGCCTCGGCCGCCAGCGTGCCGCCGCGCGCGCCCAGCAGCGGCCCCAGCGCGCGGCTGGCGCCGAGCTGCAGCTGCATCTTCTGGAAGCGGTCGTAGCCGCGCAGCAGGAAGCCTTCCGGCTGGCCGGCGGTGCGGTCGCCGACCGGCCCGCCGTTGCGGGTGAGCGCGGCGAACATGTCGGCGGTGTTGAGCTGCACCGGCAGGTCGTCGCTGTAGCTCAGCTCGCCGCTGAAGCGCCACTGCCGCCACTTCGTCGCCGCCGAGAACCCCATCAGGTGGATGCCGTCGGGGTATTCCCAGGACTCGGTGATGGTGGACAGCGTCTGCGACAGCTGCGCCTGCGCCAGCGGCACGCCGCCGGCGACCAGCTGCGCCACCAGGTCCGGCTGCAGCAGCGCGCTGTCCGGCGTGCTGGCGTTGAGGATCGGCGTGCGCGCGTTGTAGCGCATCCAGTACACGCCCAGGTCGGTGTTCCATTGCGGCACGGCGTAGCGCAGCGCGAAGCCGAACTGGCCGCCATCCTTGCCGTCGATGTCGGTGCCACGCGGCAGCACCGCGCCGGCGGCGTTCATGTAGCCGTCGCTGAGCCACTGCCCGGCGCCGGCGGAACTGGAGTTGAGCGGGTAGTAGGCATTGGACTGCAGGCCCGAGCAGCCCGGGTCGATGCCGATGTCGGTGCCGGAGAAGAACGTGCCGCACGGGTCCAGCTCGCTGGCGCGCCACTTCCACTGCCAGAAGCCCTCGATGCTGATGCCGTTGTCGAAGGCCAGCCGGCTCCACACCATCTCCACCGGCACCTGTACCTCGCTGGCGGCATCGGTGCCGGGCCGGCGCAGGGTGGTGACGTCGCTCGGGTTGACCTGGTTGAGGCCGCTGAAGAACAGCCCCTCGCCCCACTTCACCCGCTGCTTGCCGACGCGCGTGTCCCACTGCGCGTGGTCGCCCAGCTTCCAGCCGCCGTAGACGTAGGCATCGCGCAGCAGCACGCCGGAAAAGCGGTTCGAGCGCGAGAAGCCGCGGTCGCTGAGCGGGGTGTCGGCGGCGAAGCCGTTGCCGACGTTGCCCTGCGGCACGTCGTGGTCCTCCAGCACGGTGTCGTACCAGGCGCGGCCGCTGAGCGCGATGCCGACGTTGCGGTACTTCACGTCCACGCCGCTGGTGATCTTGAACAGGCCCGAGTACAGGTCGCCGGCGCCGTAGTTGAGGTTGCCGTCGTCGGAGGTGTCGCTGCCAAGCCCGGCCTGCGCGCCGCCCTTGGGCGCGCCGTCGGAGCGGAAGCCCTTGCCTACCAGTTCGCGCGCAGCACCCTCGGTGCGGATGCCCGCGCCGGCCACCACCCGGGTGTTCCAGGTCACCTTGCCCTCGCCCTCGGCGAAGTCGAACTCGGCCGCCGCCAGCGGTGCCGTGCAGGCCAACAGGAGCAGCGGGGCGGACAGGGACAGGGCGCGGCGGCTCGGCGGAATCGACATCGGCGGCGGTTCATCCGGTAGGGCTGGGCGTTATACCACCGCAACTTCCTTGCCGCTGCAACGAATGCGGCCACCGCGGTCCCGGCGGCGAGGCTCTCGAACATCGACGGCGTGGACGCTGACGGCGCAGCGCATCCGCCATGCCGTCCCGTCATTCGGGTACCCGGAACCATGCCCTTCAACGACTTCGCCGAAGGTTCCAGGTCGCGGCGCCCCCCTGAGCAGCCGCACAGGGCGGGCCTTGGCACGCCACCATTGATTCGGCCTGCGGCGGGCCTTGGCCCGCCCTGTGCCTGAGCGATGACGATCCCGCCGGACCCGCGCTTCCTGCTTGCTCGTTCCCCGATGACCCATCCCGTCTCTCGTGGAGGGCGCGCGGCTCGCAAGGCCGACTGTCCAGAGAGATGCCTCATCGGCGAAGCAGGAAAATCGACAGGCAACGGCAAGACCACGAACAACGCAAAGACCTTGAACGGCCCTGCCTTCAGAACCGGTAGGTGAAGGTCAGCGAGCCGTTGCGCGGCTCGCCCCAGGCGCCATAGCTGGAGATCTGCGAGTAGTACTTCTTGTCCAGCAGGTTGTTGAGGTTGACCTGCACGGAGAACTGCTCGGACAGGTGGTAGCGGGCGAACGCACCGACCAGCGCATAGGCCTTCTGCTCGAACCGGCCATGAGTCTCGTCCACGTCGTAGATGCGGTTCTGCCAGTTCACGCCGCCGCCGAAGGTCAGCTCGGCGAGGCTGCGCGGGGTGTAGCTGGTGTAGAGCTTGACCGTGGTCTGCGGCAGCTTGCTGTTGATGTCCGAACCGCCGGCATCCTTGGCCACGTAGCGCGATGCGCCGAAGGTGGCGTTCCAGCCCGGCGCCAGCTCGCCGTTCAGTTCGAACTCGAAGCCGCGGCTGACGGTGCCGCGCGCCGCCACGTAGGCGAACTCATCGGTCCCGGGGATCCTGTCGGTGGTGACCTGGGCCACGTTGTCCTGCTCGATGCGGAACACGGACAGCGAGGCGTTCAGGCGATCGTCGAACCAGGCTGCCTTGACCCCGACCTCGTAGCTCTTGCCGGTCACCGGGTCCAGGTAGGAGCCGTTGATGTCGCGCGCGGTCTGCGGCTGGAAGATGTCGGTGTAGCTGGCATAGGCCGACCAGGTGTCGTCGAAGTCGTAGACCAGGCCGGCATACGGCGTGGTGACCTTGTGCTGGCGGTCGGCGTCTTCGCCCTCGCTCTTCCAGTCGGTGTAGCGCGCGCCGGCGATCAGCTTCAGCGGGTCGGCCAGCGACAGGCGCACGGCGGCATAGGCGGCCTTCTGGGTGACGGTGCCGCGGCCGTACTCGGCCAGCGGCTCCCAGTCGGGCTCTGCATACTCGCTCCCGGTCCAGCCCAGGTAGGTCGGCAAGGTGTAGTACCCCGTGCCGTCTTCATTGGCAGGAAAACTGTAGGTGCCGGTGTTGATGTACCTGCGGCGGTTGTAGCTGACGCCGGCCATCAACTCGTGCTCGCGCCCGAACAACCGGAACGGGCCATCGGCGTAGCCGTCCAGGCCATCGACCTTGCGCTGGGTGACGTAGTAGCCGGAGTACGGCACCACCCCGGCGCCGGTGTCCTTGTCGAAGCCGTAGATCGTGTAGTACGGGTAGAACAGCTTGTCGGTGACGTCGGTCTGGTCGTGCGTGGCGTTGGCCTTGACCTTCCAGCCACCGGCGAAGTCGTGCTGCACGGTGGCGAAGGCGCGCTTGGTGGTGGTGTCCCAGAAGGTCCAGTCGGAGGCCGGATTGAACGACCTGGAGTAACGGGTGCGGCTGCCGTCGGAGTACCACAGCGGGAAGCCGCCCCAGGTGACGTCGTCGGACTGCTTCTTCTGGTAGTCGTAGCCCACGCTCAGCTGCGTGTTCTCGCCCAGGTCGGCATCGATCACCGCGTAGCCCAGGGTCTTCTGCTGGCTGTAGCGGTCCACGTACGAGTCGGTGTCCAGGTAGCTGCCGATCACGCGGGCGCGCACGCTGCCGCTGGCGTTGAGCGGGGTGGTGACGTCGACCGTGGAGCGGGTCCGGCCCCAGCTGCCGGCGGTGACCGAGACGGTGCCGGTCAGCTCGTGGCTGTCGGCGTGCTTGCGGATCAGGTTGACCGAGGCCGACGGGTTGCCGGCGCCGGTCAGCAGGCCGGTGGCGCCGCGCACCACCTCGACGCGGTCGTACAGCGCCAGGTCCAGCGCCGAGTCGCCGTAGCTCCAGTTCTGCACCATCGTGGTCGGGATGCCGTCGAACTGGTAGTTGTCGATGTAGAAGCCGCGCGCGTAGAACTCGAAGCGCTCGCTGTCGGAGCGGGTGTTGGACACACCGGTGGTGTTGCTCAGCACGTCGATGATGTCGTCCAGGCCCTGGTCCTCGATGCGCTGGTGGCTGATGATGCTCACCGACTGCGGGATCTCGCGCGCGGACAGGTTGAAGCGGGTGCCTGCCGTGGTCTTGCGCACGCTGTAGCCCTCGGCGCGCTCGCCCTTGACGTACAGCCGGTCGAGCGTGGCCACGTCGCCGGCGGCGGCGGCCTCCTGCGCATGGCCCGGCATGGCCATCGCGAGCAACGCGGCGAACAGCGCGCCCGGCAGGGCACCGCGGGGCGGGGCGGCGGGACGGGAAGACACATCGGCAAAACGGATCATGGGGTGACTCCAGGACAGCGATGGCAGCGCCGGGCGCCTGGCCGGCGACGGCAGCGGGAAAGAGGCAGGGATGGCTCGGCGGGCATGGGGCGCGGCTTGCAAACGACGCTCCCGGCTGGCGGTCATGACGACCCGGCCGGGTGCGCCCGGCCCCGCGAGGGAGAAGGACGGCGCCTGGCACGGCGCGCATTGTAAATGATTCGCATTGCCCCACAGCAGCGCCCGCCGCTCAAGCCGGCCACGGCCGCGCCGATAACCGGGCGTCGGCATTTGCCGGCGAACGCCGTCCGAGGACTGCCCCGCCCCATGTCGGAAGAACACGGTCAACCGCCCCGCGCGCCCGGAGGCCTGCGCCGGCTGCTGTCGCGCCGGCCCGGCCCGGCCGTGGCCGCCTCGGCCTCGGTAATCGAGGGCGACAGCCGCCGCCTGGCGCCCGCGGCCAGGCCCGCCGCGGCTGCCCCGGCCAGCGACGCCGCGGCGCTGCGGCGCCTGTTCGCCGAGGCGCACAAGCCCGAGGCGCTGCTGTGCGCCTTCGCCGACGGCATGGCCGGCCTGCACGGCGAGCTGCGCGACATGGGCCTGCGGCTGCAGGCGGCCCACGCCGGCGGCGACTGGCCCGGCTACGGCCGCGCCCTGCGCCAGCTGATCGACAAGTACATCCGCACCATCGACCTGGACAGTGCCGACGACGGCGGCAGCGATGCCGAGCGTCTGCGCGACCTGCTGCGGCACACCCTCGGCGCGGCGCTGGCGACCCTGCTGCAGCAGGCGCCGCCGCTGGCGGCCGAGGCGCAGGCCATCGGCGGCGCGCTGCGGCACTGGCAGCCGCGCCAGCCGTTGCAGCCGCTGGAGGCGCGCGTGCGCGAGCTGTGCCACCAGGTCGGCCTGCGCGGCGAGGACGTGCAGGAACAGCAGACGCTGCTGCTGGGCCTGTTCGACCTGCTGCTGGAGAACGTGGGCGAGCTGCTCGACGATCGCAGCTGGCTGCAGGGGCAGATCTCGGCGGTGCGCGACCTGATCGCCGGGCCGATCGAGCGCGGCGCCATCGAGCAGGCGCGCAACGGCCTGCGCGAGGTGATCTACAGGCAGGGCCTGCTCAAGCAGGGCATCGCCGAATCCAAGGCGGCGATGAAGGAGCTGATGGTCTCCTTCGTCGATCGCCTGGGCAGCATGGCCGCCAGCACCGGCGAGTTCCACGACCGCATCAGCGACCACTCCCAGGCCATCGCCGAGGCACGCAGCATCGCCGACCTCAACCGCCTGCTGCAGGAGCTGCTGGCCGATACCGGGCGCGTGCAGGAACAGGCGCTGCGCAGCCGCGACCATCTGCTGGCCGCGCGCGCGCAGGTGGACGAGGCCGAGCAGCGCATCGCCCGGCTGGAACAGGAACTGCGCGACGTCGCCGGACTGGTGCGCGAGGACCAGCTCACCGGCGCGCTCAACCGCCGCGGCCTCGACGAACTCTACCGGCGCGAGGCCGCGCGCACCGAGCGCAGCGGCCAGCCGCTGTGCCTGGCGATGCTGGACCTGGACGACTTCCGCCGCATCAACGAGCTGCACGGCCACGCCGGCGGCGACGCCGCGCTGCAGTACCTGGTGCAGGTGATGCACACCGCGCTGCGCAGCAGCGATGCGGTGGTGCGCCACGGCGGCGAGGAGTTCGTGCTGCTGCTGCCCGATTCCACCCTGTTCGAGGCCACGGCCGCGGTCACCCGCGTGCAGCGCGCGCTGGCGCAGCGCTCGCTGCTGTTCGAGGACGTGCGCATCTTCCTGACCTTCAGCGCCGGCGTGGCGCTGCGCGCGCCCGGCGAGACCCAGGAGGACCTGCTCAGGCGCGCCGACGCCGCCATGTACGAGGCCAAGAAGGCCGGCAAGAACCGTATCGTCAACGCCGATTGACGGCCCCGCCAGCGGGTACTTCCGCCACGCCGGCATCCTCGCTCAGGAGGGCGTTGCAAGCATTCGCTGCAGCGTGCGCGGGTGCACGTTGTAGCGCCGAGCCACTTCCTTCAACGGACTGTGGTTGTCTATCGCACGCAGCGCCTCGCGGCGCTGCTCCTCGGTCAATGCGCACCTGCGCCCGACATGGATCCCCCTGGCGCGCGCGGCGGCCATGCCGGCCCGGGTCCTCTCGCTGATCAAGGCACGCTCGAACTCGGCCAGCGCGGCCATCACGTGGAACAGCAGCATCCCCCCGGGCGAGGTGGTATCGATGTTTTCCGTCAGGGAAATGAAATGGACATCGCGTTTCCCCAGCTGGTCGACCAGTTCCACCAGCGAACGCAGCGAGCGCCCCAACCGGTCCAGCCGCCATACCGTCAGCGAGTCTCCGGGACGCAACCGCTCCATCGCCGCATGCAGTCCCGGTCGATCGAACTTTCCGCCGGAAAACCCGTGATCGGTGAGTATGCACCGGCAGCCTGCACGCTCCAGCGCGGCGACCTGCAGGTCCATGTTCTGATCTTCGGTAGAAACTCTCGCATATCCAACTTTCATTCGCCCGCCAAGTAACAGTAAACCCAAGAAGTGCCCGCGGAACCAGCGGGGAACGCAAAGCTGGCCGATGCCGCGCAGGCCGGGAAAGAGCGGTTTTGTTCACCTTTTCCAGCGGATGCCGCCGGCCTGCCGGGCCATCGAGGATTGACAAAAGCGGTCCCTTTTTTCACTCAGGATCGGAAAGCTGCTGCTAGGCTTTTTTCAGGTTTTTCAGGCAATCGACTTGGCTTTCACAAGCCGGTACCTATTTTGACGCAAGGGACCCCTTGCATGAAGGACGGCGTCACGGAAACACACACGCGCCGGCGTGAGGTCGCCCGGGCAACAGGGGATTGCCGTTGTCCGGATACGGACGCCATATCCGCGAACGCCGCGCCGACGCATGCGCTCATCGTGCTGCTGAACCATCCGCACCTGCGGATGGCCTACGGCATCGCCGTGGCGGAGCGGGTCGCGCGGGAACTGCAGTGGCGGATGCATCTGCGAGGCAGTTCCATCGCCGTGGTCGGCGAGGACTGTTTCCTGGCGACCCTGCCGGAAGGCGAGCCACCGCTCGGCGTGATCGGATGCTGGCTCGTCGCCCTGTGCAGCCAGCCCATCGCCTCTGTCGAGGGCAGCGTACTGCCGCTGATCTCCATCGGCCTGGTCCACGTCCAGGGCGTCGGCAGGCACACGCCATCGACGATCGACCGGCTGGGACCGGGCAGTGTCCAGCCGCCGCTTCCACCGCAGTACAGCCTGCAATGGCGCATCGATTACGAACGCGACATGGCCACTGCCTTGGTGTTCTTCGAAAGGATGCGCGCAGGCGCCTGCTCGCTGACGCTGCAACCGGTGGTCAGCCGGCATTCCTGCGGAACACAGCTGTACAGCGAAGCGCTGCTGCGCATACGCGACACGTCCACCGATGCTGCGCCGCCGCTGATGGACGTGCTGGGCGCGCTGCGCAGGACCGGGCTGATCCGCCTGCTCGACCATTGCGTGGTCCATGCGGCCATCGAAGGGCTGGCGCAGGACCCCGCCTTGCAGCTGGGATGCAACATTTCCGCCTGGAGCACGGTACTGGACAGCTGGTGGAGCGAGGCGATCGACCGTCTCTCGCGCCTGCCGGAAGTGGCCTCGCGCCTGACCATCGAACTGACGGAAGACGTGCCGCTTCCCGACCCGCGTTCGGCGCTGGCGCTCGTCAACCGACTGCACCAGCTTGGCTGCCGCGTCGCCATCGACGACTTCGGCGCGGGAACCGGTGCCGGCGGGCTGGAATTCAGCATCCGCGCGCGACCGGACGTGATCAAGATAGACCGCAAGTTCCTCCAGGCGGCCCACCGCAGCGGCCGCGAGCAGCGCGCCTTCGCCCACCTGGTAGGACTGTGCCGGACACTTGCCGACTACGTGGTCATGGAAGGAGTGGAACAGCCCGGCGATCTGGTGCATCTGGATGCGGCCGGTGTCGACTGGTTCCAGGGCTATCTGGTCGATGGATGGGAGAAGGCGCCGGTACCGGTGCCGATGCGGACGCCGGGGCGATGGGACGCGAACCCTCCGTCCATGTGATCCGACCGGCCTTGCCGGTGCCGGGCCAGCCGCCGCGCGCGGCGGACAGCGATGATGCGCGTGGCCGCAAACGGCGGCACGGGCGCCGGCCAGGGCCATGCCGCCACCGCCCGATCTCCCGTTTCCGGCGCAGGCCCGTCCACAGGAGCAGACCCGCATGATCTTCTTCCCGAAAATCGTGATCGGCGACGGCGAGCGCGGCCTGCTCTATCGCGACAGGCGCCTGCGCGGCGTGCTCGTCCCGGGCATCCACCGCTACTTCGATCCGTTCCGGCGCATCGAGGTGGAGGTGTACCCGGTCAACGCGCGCAGATACACCGGACCGGACGCCGGAACGCTGCTCGCCAGCCTCGGCGGCGAGGCCTACCGGCATTTTCTCGTGGCCGACATCGGCGAGGCCGAAGTCGGCCTGCTCAGCCGCGACGGCAGGCTGGAGGAGGTCCTGCCGCCCGGCTCGCGCCAGCTCTACTGGCGGGGCGAAGCCGACCTGCAGGTGCACACGCTTCCGCTGGAGCGGGTCCCGCGGGTTCCCCCGGACATCCGGCTGCGGCTGCGCCAGCTGGGCCTGTTGCCGCGCGTGGCGGTCACGCTGGACGTGCCTTCCGGATGGGCCGGACTGGTGACCATCGATGGCCAGATGGCGCCGGTGCTGGCGTCAGGCAGCCATGCGTTCTGGAACTTCCAGAGCAATATCCTCGCCGAGACGGTCGACCTGCGGGTGCAATCGCTGGAAGTCGACCGGCAGGCGCTGCTGACCCTGGACAAGGTGAGCATCCACATGAACCTGACGGCGAGCCTGCGCGTGCACGATCCGGCGAAGGCGCGCCAGATCGCACAGGTGGACGTCTTCGTCCGGCACCTCCTGCAGCACGCGTTGAGAAGCATCGCCGCGTCCCGCTCGCTCGACGAACTGGTCCAGGACAGGTCGGCGTTGGACGAGCAGATCCAGGCCCGCCTGTGTCCGGCGCTGCACGGCTTCGGCATCGAGATCCTCGGCATCAGCGTCAGGAACATCCTGCTGCCGGACCCGCTGGCGGAGAACCTCAACCGCCAGGCGGAAGCCAACAACCTGGCGGCCGGCCCGCCGGCACTGTCACCGACGGAAACCGACGCTCTGCAGGCCATGCTCGGCATCGCGCAGATGATCGGCAGTTCGACACGGCCGCTGAGTCCGCTGCCTGCCGCCCGTCCGCCCCACTCCATGGCCGGCCCCGACTAGCAGTGCCATCGGACAGGACGGTCCGTGCCCGGCCAGGGCGTGTCAGCGGCGCAGCCGCTGCACGCCGGCGACTGCCGCAAGCACGATCGCGCCGGCCAGCACGCCGGTGACCAGGCTGCCGAGGTTGGATACCACCATGCCGGCCACGCCCTGCGGTGCGATCCCCTGCACGAAATGGTGCAGCGGCGCGATGCCGTGCACCAGGATGCCGCCGCCGACCAGGAACATGGCCAGCGTGCCGACCACCGACAGCGTCTTCATCAGCCACGGCATCGCCGCCAGGATGCCGCGCCCCAGCAGCGCCGCCGCCGCGCCCTTGCGCAGCAGCCAGGTGCCGACGTCGTCGAGCTTGACGATGCCCGCCACCACGCCGTAGACGCCCACCGTCATCGCCAGGGCGATGCCGACCAGCACCAGCACCTGCTGCAGGAACGGGGTGCCGGCCGGGATCACGCCCAGCGACAGCACGATGATCTCGGCCGAGAGGATGAAGTCGGTGCGGATCGCGCCCTTGACCTTGTCCTTCTCCAGCGCGACCACGTCGACGCTGGTGTCGGCCAGTGCCTGCATGCGCTCGGCCCGGCGCTGCGTCTCGTCCTCCTTCGAATGCAGGAAACCGTGCGCCAGCTTCTCCACGCCCTCGTAGCACAGGAATGCGCCGCCGATCATCATCAGCGGCACGATCGCCCAAGGCAGCCAGGCGCTGATGGCCAGCGCCGCCGGCACCAGAACCGCCTTGTTGAGCAGCGAACCCTTCGCCACCGCCCACACCACCGGCAGTTCGCGGTCGGCGCTGACGCCGGTGACCTGCTGCGCGTTCAGCGCCAGGTCGTCGCCGAGCACGCCGGCGGTCTTCTTGGCGGCGACCTTGGTCAGGATGGAGACATCGTCCAGCAGCGTGGCGATGTCGTCGAGCAGGGTGAACAGGCTGGCTCCGGCCATGGGGCGTTCCGTCGGATGGGGGGGGAGCGGGATTCTCCCCGATTCTCCACCGCTCCGGCATGAAATCCTGCTGCCGTCGGCGGCGGGCGCCCGGGCCGGCACGCTCCACCTGCACGCCGCCGACACATTCCCCAACGTCGGGTGTGACCCAGTTCGCAACAAACATTTCAGTCAGCTTTGTGTTGGCATGCTCCGTGTCATACGGTTGTCATGGTGTCATGCACTGTGGCGACACCCATCCGGCAGGTGACGTGCGTGCGCACGCCTGCCCAACTCTTCACCGGATGAGCGTCGAACATGGCCTGGATCCTGCTGGTTTCGCTGTTGTTGCTGGTGGCGCTGACGCTCGCTTCGCGTCGCTGGGTATGGATGAAGGCCGCGGGGCTGTCGCTGCTGCTGGTGGCGCTGAGTTCGTGGTGGCTGATCGACCGCCTCAGCGGCGACGGCATCAACGCCGCCACCCTCTACCACCTGAGCGCGGACATGGAAGGCGCCGGCGTCGGCGACTTCAAGGGCTACATCGCCGCCTACTTGGCCCTGCTGCTGGTCTCGCTGCTGCCGCTGGCGCTGCCGCGCATCCGCCGCTTCGCCCGCGACAGCCGCGGCCACGCCTCGCTGGCCGGCTTCGTGGCGCTGTTCGTGGTCGCCGTCGGCGCCAGCCCGCTGTATGCCGACGGCCGCCGCATCTACCACCAGCTGCAGCCGGTGGACTACACCCCGGTGGTCGCCGAGTACGTGCGCCCGGAGCAGCCGCTGGCCAAGCGCCGCAACATCGTCTGGATCTACGGCGAGAGCCTGGAACGCACCTACCTGGACCAGAAGGCCTTCCCCGGGCTGATGCCCAACCTGTCGCGGCTGGCGGCGCAGGGCCTGGACTTCCGCAGCCTGGACTCGGCCGAGGGCGGCGGCTGGACCATCGCCGGGCTGGTGTCGTCGATGTGCGGCGTGCCGCTGACCACCTCGCCGGGCGACGAGAACAGCATGGGCCGGATGGGCCGCTTCCTGCCCGAGGCGCAGTGCCTGGGCGACTACCTCAAGGCCCAGGGCTACAGCAACCACTACGTCGGCGGCGCCACCGGCCTGTTCGCCGGCAAGGGCCACTTCCTGGAAAGCCACGGCTTCGACGAGGTGCGCGACCTGGAGTACTTCCAGCAGCGCAAGATCGGCCCGGAGCACTTCTCCACCTGGGGCGTGCACGACGACGTGATGCTCGACGACGCCTGGGACAGCTTCCAGAAGCTCGCGCGCAAGGGCCAGCCGTTCATGCTGACCGCGCTGACCATGGACACCCACCATCCGGCCGGCCACCTGCCGGTGTCGTGCAAGGACACCCGCTACGAAAGCCGCTACGGCAACATCGGCCTGCTCAACGCGCTCAAGTGCAGCGACCGGCTGATCTACGAGCTGGTGCAGAAGATCCGCAACAGCCCGCAGGGCGAGGACACCCTCATCGTCATCGCCTCCGACCACCTGGCCATGCCCAACGACCTCAGCCGCGTGCTGGCCAAGCTCGACCGCGAGAACCTGCTGCTGTTCCTGGGCAAGGACATCGTGCCGCAGCAGGTGGCCGCGAAGAACGGCACCACGCTCGATTCCGGCGCCACCCTGCTGAGCCTGCTGGACCCCAAGATCGACGCCATCGGCTTCGGCCGCTCGCTGCTGCTGCCGGCCAGTGCGCGCGCCAGCGCCAGCGCCGCCGCCTTCCGCGAGGACGGCAAGGACTACCCGCGCTACCTGGCCTACGCGCGCTCGCTGTGGACCGGTCCGCCCAACCGCACCCTGCGCATGGACGAGGACGAGCGCGTGGTCATCGGCGCCCAGCAGGTCAAGCCGCCGGTGCTGCTGGAGTACGACAGGCAGTGGAACATCAAGGCGGTGTACCTGGAGAACACCTCGCGCCAGTTCGAGCGCGCCAACCGCCGCAACACGCTGGCCTACGTCGACCGCTGCACCGCCTTCGAGGACGGCTCGGTCGACGGCGACTGGTGCGCGCTGCTGGTGGACCGCCACAGCGGCAGCCGGCTGGTGCACGACGCCGATCTCAAGCGCGGCATCGAGGTCGGCGCCGGGATCGGCCAGGTCGCCGACGCCTCGGCGCGGGTGCGGCAGTCGTTCATGATCACGCGCAAGGCCGAGAAGGCCAATCCCGGCCGCTACATCCTGCAGGTATGGGCGCGGCAGCAGCCGACGCGGCCGTTCTGGATCGAGGCGATCTCGGCCAACGGCAAGGTGGTGATGGCCCAGCAGTGGGTGCAGCCCGACGCCTCCGGCAGGATCAGCGTGCCGCTGGGCCTGGACTACGAGGTCGACGACCTGGAGATCCGCGCCTGGCTGGACTACACCGAGCGGCTGGCGGTGGAGAGCTACGCGCTGGTGCCGTCGCTGGACGCGGACGAGAGTTCCTGAGCCTGTCCCAAGGATCCGCAGCAGCGACCTGTGTAGGAGCGACTTCAGTCGCGATGGGGCTCTACCGGTAAGGCCTCATCACGACTGAAGTCGCTCCTACGTCGTTCCTATGTCGTTCCTGCGCATGTGGCCGCCTGGCGGCGATCGCGCGCCCTGTCGCTATTCCCGGCCGCCGCCGTCCCTGTCCTGGTGCACCTCGCCGACGATGCGGATGTCCTGCGGCGTGGCCAGGGCGATGTGCTCCTCGGCCAGGGCCTCGAGCAGGCGGAAATACAGGTCGCTGCGCACCCCGTAGACGTTGCGCGGACTGGAAACATAGGCGAACGAGTTGATCGCCACCTGTCCGCCGGCGATCGAATCGATGAACACCGACGGCGCCGGCTCGTCCAGCACGCCCGGGTGCTCGGCATAGAGAGCCAGCAGCAGCTCGCGCACCCGTCCCACGTCGCTGCCCAGCGGCAGCGAGAACTGGATCTGCACGCGCCCCAGCGGGCTGGACATGGTCATGTTGCGGATGGTCTTGGTGATCAGCTCGGAGTTGGGCACGATCAGCGTCGACTTGTCGGCCACCTGGATCTCGGTGGAACGCACGCTGATGCGGCGGATGTCGCCCTCCTGGTCGCCGATCTTGATCCAGTCGCCGATCTTCACCGGCCGCTCGGCCATCAGGATCAGCCCGGAGACGAAGTTCTGGGTGATCGCCTGCAGGCCGAAGCCGATGCCCACCGACAGCGCGCTCACCATCAGCGCCAACTTCTCCAGCCCCAGCCCCAGCGCGGTCAGCGTCCACAGCGCCACCAGCGCGATGCCGAGGTAGCGCGCCACCGTGGCGATGGACGACTTGGAGGAGGCGTCCAGTTCGGTCTTGGGCAGGTAGGTGTCCACCAGCCAGCGCTGGATCACCTGCATCAGCCCCAGGCCCACCGCCAGCACGATCAACGCGCGCAGCAGGTCGCCCGGCATCAGCTTGAGCTTGCCGATCTCCAGGCCGTTGTTGGCGATGTCCATCCAGCCGAACAGCGTGGAGAAGTTGGAGCCGAACGGCTGCAGCACCGCACTCAGCCCGAACACCAGCAGCATGATGCGCAGCACCGCCGACAGCAGCACCCCCGCCTGCTCCATGTGGCTGGGCCGCAGCCCCAGCGCGCTGTTGGCGGCGCGACCGAAGCGGCTGTCCGGGGCGAACAGCCAGCGCGAGAAGTCGTCGGCGAACATCGTCAGCACCGCCAGCGCGCCGAGCACCACCGCCACCCAGATCACCTGGCGGGTGGCGAACAGGGCGAAGTCGACATAGCCGGCCAGCACCGCCACCAGCGCCACGGCGACCACCAGGTTGACCACCAGCGCCACCAGCACCACGACCGAGCTGCGGCGCTGCGGCGCGGGCGCCGGTTCGCCCTCGGCGGCCGGCGCGTCCTGCGCCGGCGGGCGGTGCAGGCGCAGCAGGCTGGCGATCATCGCCATCACCAGCAGCGCGAACGCCAGCGCCACCGCACCCTCCACCACCAGCGTGGTGGAGGCACTGGTGCGCCCGGCGCGGTTGATCAGCAGGACCAGCCCGCTGATCCAGGCCAGCAGCGCGGTGGCTCGCGCATAGCGGCGCAGCCGCACCGCGGTGGCGTCGTCGATCGGCAGCAGCCGCCACGACGGCTGGTTCGGCATCAGCAGGCTGGCGCTGACCGCGCTGATCAGCGCGGACAGCACGCTGATGAGGACGAAGTTGCCCGCCAGCAGTTCCAGCCGCGGCGGCAGCGCGCCGATCCCGAGCAGCGCCTGCACCACCAGCGCCGCCGCCAGGCCCGGCATCAGCGTGCGCACCAGCAGTTGCCACAGCGCCAGCCCCGACCGCCGCAGCCGGCTGCCCGGCGCATTGCGGCTGGCGGCGTAGCGCCGGCCCAGCCAGCGCAGCAGCTGGTTCAGCGGCCACAGCAGCAGCGCCGCCGCCACCAGCTCGGCCAGCGGCAGCATCCAGCCGTCCTTGGCCACGCCGCTGCGGATGCCGTCGGCGACCACGCCGTACAGCGCCCGCAGACGCTGCAGGTCGTCCGGGAACTGCTGCCCGACCTGCCGCCAGGTCGAGGCCGCCAGCGGCGAGGAATAGCGCCGCGACAACTGCGCGCCCAGGCGCTGGCCGAACTCGCGCTCGATGGTGGCGTTGAGCTGCTGTGCCTCAACCTTCAGCAGGCCGGCGCGCTTGATCTGCGCGTCGACCTCGCTGCGCTGCTTGTTCAGCTCGGCGCGGCGGGTGGTCAGTTCCCGCGCCTCGGTGGTGCCGTCCGCGGCCGCGCCCAGCTGCGCCAGCCGCGCATCGAGCTGGTCGCGCTCCGGCGTCAGCGAACGCTCCACCGACTCGGCGTCGCGCTGCGCCGCCAGCACCGTGTCGCCCAATCCGCGCAGCGCATCCTGGTCGTCGGTGTCGTCCAGCTGCTTCTGCACCGTGGCCAGCGCCTTCTCGGCCTGGTCGAGCAGCGCCACCGGATCGGTGTCGGCCGCATCGTCCTGCACCTGCGCCAACGCCGGCATCGCCAGCAGCAGCCAGCCGCACAGCAGCAGCCACGCGTACAGGCGGCGACGGAGGGGAGATTCGGGGATCAGGCTCGGCACGGGCTTGGGCAGGCTCACGGGAGGAGCCGGCATATTAAGCCAGCGAGGGTGCAGGCCTGGTGCCGGTAGCCAAGCAAGGTCGCGCGACCTGTAGGAGCGACTTCAGTCGCGATCGGGCCTCACCGGTGAAGCCCGATCGCGACTGAAGTCGCTCCTACGGCCGGGCTACACGCTCATCCGCACTTGCTGTATCCGCAGTTCAGGCAGGTCGCGCAGCCATCCATGATCACCAGCGCCTTGGTGCTGCACTTGTGGCACATGGTGGCCGTGGGCGGGAAGCTGGCGCCCTCGCCGGTGACGGCGATGTCCTCCTCGTGCTCGGCGGTGGTGTCGGCCGGCCGCGCCGAGTCCGCATCCAGGTCGAGTCCGCCGCCGGCTACGTCCTTCCCGGCGCCGGGGCCGGGCGCTCCCGGTTCTTCAGTGTTTTTTTTTGAACGGTCCTCGAACTGCCTGCGCTTCTCGGCGATCAGCGCGCGCTGGTGCTCGCTCATCTCCGGATCGTGCAGCAGGCCGATCGACTTGAGGTGGTCCTCGACGATGTTGCCCAGCTCGGCCACCAGCGACGGCATGTACACGCCACCGGCCTTGAAGTAGCCGCCCTTGGGATCGAACACGGCCTTCATCTCCTCCACCAGGAAGGTGACGTCGCCGCCCTTGCGGAACACCGCCGACATGATGCGGGTCAGCGCGACGATCCACTGGAAGTGCTCCATCGACTTGGAGTTGATGAAGATCTCGAACGGGCGGCGCAGCTCGTGCTCGGTGCCGGCGTTGAGCACGATGTCGTTGATGGTCACGTAGAAGGCGTGCTCCACCAGAGGCGACTTGATCTTGTAGGTGCTGCCGATCAGTACCTCGGGGCGCTCGATGCGCTCGTGCATCTGCACGATGTTGTCGGCCGGACTGGCGGCCTCGGCGGTGGCGCGGTCGATCGACGCGGCGGGTACGGGCGCGGCCGCTTCGCGCGCCTTGTCCTCGGCAGTGACGACGGCGTAGCCCTTGATTTTCTTGTCGATCTTGACGGCCATGATGCGTGTCCTGGTTGCGTTGTTCGGTTCGGCCCGTTCCCGGCCCTCTCCCGCAACCGGGAGAGGGGGGACTGGAGCCTGTTTCAGCGGGTCTTGCTGGCAGCCTTGCCGGCGGCCCTGGGAGCGGTCTTCTTCGCGGCCTTGGCGACCTTGGCCACGGTCTTCCTGGCCGGTGCCTTCTTGACAGGTGCCTTCTTGGCCGGCGCTTTCTTCGCCGGCGCTTTCCTGGCCGCCGCCTTCTTGGGCGCGGGTTTCCTGGCCACGGCCTTCTTGACCGACTTCTTCGCCGCGGCGGTCTTGCCGGCGACGGCCTTCTTGGCCGTGGCGACGTCCTTCTTCACCGTCTTTCTGGCCGCGGCGGCCTTCTTGGCCACGCTCTTGCCGGCCTTGGCGACATCCTTCTTCGCCGTCTTCTTCGCAGGTGCCAGCCGGGTGGAGGCCTTCTTCCTGGCCGCGGTGGCCTTCTTCTTCAGCGTCGCCGCCTCGGACTGCGCGCTGGCCTTGGCGGCCTCGAGCTTCTTCCTGGCGCTGGCGACGCCCTTCTTCACGCTCTTGGCGGCTTTCTTGACCACCGAATCCGCGCGCCTGGCGACGGTCTTCTCGACCTTCTTGACCGCCTTCCTGGCCTTGGCCACGCGCGTGTTCACTTCCTTGCGCGCCTTGACCGCGGTCTGCTTGACCGTGGCCACCGCCTCGGTGGCGGTGGCTGCAACGGCATCGCCCAGTTGGCCCGCGCTTTCCTTAACGTTCTCGGCGGCCTGCGAAAGGGTCGCCGTCACACCATTACCGTTGCTCATATGGCCCTCCTCCGGGCGTCAGTGTCGTGTTGCGTGAGCGATGCTATACCGATGCCATGCGGCGTGGAACGGGGATGCAACGGGGTGCGGAAGCGCTGCCGGGAAGCTGCGGCCGGATCCGGCCGCGGCCGGCGCCGCGAGCGGGCGCCGGCCCTGCTCAGAACTTGCCGTAGTAGCCTTCCTTGAGGGCGTCGAACAGGTTGGCGGCGGTATGCATCTCGCCGTCGTACTCGATCTGCTCGTTGCCCTTGACCTCGACCACGCTGCCGTCCTCCAGCTCGAAGCGGTAGGTGGTGTTCTCCAGGTCCGCCTCCTTGACCAGCACGCCCTGGAAGGCGGCCGGGTTGAAGCGGAACGTGGTGCAGCCCTTGAGCCCCTGCCGGTAGGCGTAGCGGTAGATGTCCTTGAACTGCTCGTACGGGTAGTCGGTGGGGACGTTGGCGGTCTTGGAGATGGAGCTGTCCACCCACTTCTGCGCCGCGGCCTGCACGTCCACGTGCTCCTTCGGGCTGATGTCGTCGGCGGCGATGAAGTAGTCCGGCAGGCGCGCGGCCTCGTCGTCGGCGAACGGTATCGCCTTGGGATTGACCAGGTGGCGGTAGGCCAGCAGTTCGAAGGAGAACACGTCCACCTTCTCCTTGGACTTCTTGCCCTCGCGGATCACGTTGCGGCTGTAGTGGTGGGCGAACGACGGCTCGATGCCGTTGGAGGCATTGTTGGCCAGCGACAGCGAGATGGTGCCGGTGGGCGCGATGGAACTGTGGTGGGTGAAGCGCGCGCCGCTCTCGGCCAGCTCGTCCACCAGTTCCGGGGCGACCTCGGCGATGCGCTGCATGTAGCGGCTGTAGCGCGCGTGCAGCACCTTGCCCTCGATCTGCTGGCCCACGCGCCAGCCGTCGCGCGCCATCTCCGGGCGCTTGCGCAGCATCTCGGCGGTGACCTCGAAGGTCTCGTCCATGATCGGCGCGGCGCCCTTCTCGCGCGCCAGCGCAAGCCCGGTCTCCCATCCGGCCAGCGCCATCTCGCGGGCGATGGCCTCGGTGAACCGGCACGACTCGGGCGAGCCGTACTTCATCTTCAGCATGGTCACGGTCGAGCCCAGACCGAGGAAGCCCATGCCGTGGCGGCGCTTGCGCTCGATCTCGGCGCGCTGCTGCGGCAGCGGCAGGCCGTTGACCTCGACCACGTTGTCGAGCATGCGGGTGAACACCCGCACGACCTCCTTGTATTCCTCCCAGTCGAAGCGCGCCTTGTCGGTGAACGGCTCGCGCACGAAGGTGGTCAGGTTGACCGAGCCGAGCAGGCAGGCGCCGTAGGGCGGCAGGGGCTGCTCGCCGCACGGGTTGGTCGCGCGGATGTTCTCGCACCACCAGTTGTTGTTCATCTCGTTGACCTTGTCGATCAGGATGAAGCCCGGCTCGGCGTAGTCGTAGGTGGACACCATGATCATGTCCCACAGGTGGCGGGCGCGGATCTGCCCGTAGACCTTGCAGGCAACCAGGCCGTCGTCGCGGACGATGTAGTTCTCGTGCAGCGGCCACTCGCGCCACACCACCCGGGCCGGGTCGGCCAGGTCGATCTCGCCCTCTTCCTTGCGGTTGACCGGGAACACCAGCGGCCAGTCGCTGTCGTCCTCCACCGCCTGCATGAAGCCGTCGGTGATCAGCAGCGACAGGTTGAACTGGCGCAGGCGCCCGTCCTCGCGCTTGGCGCGGATGAAGTCCTTCACGTCCGGGTGCGACACGTCGAAGGTGCCCATCTGCGCGCCGCGGCGGCCGCCGGCCGAGGACACGGTGAAGCACATCTTGTCGAAGATATCCATGAACGACATCGGCCCGGAGGTGTAGGCGCCGGCGCCGGCCACGAACGCGCCGCGCGGGCGCAGCGTGCTGAACTCGTAGCCGATGCCGCAGCCGGCCTTGAGCGTGAGCCCGGCCTCGTGGACCTTCTCCAGGATGCCGTCCATCGAGTCGGCGATGGTGCCCGAGACGGTGCAGTTGATGGTGCTGGTGGCCGGCTTGTGTTCCTGCGCGCCGGCGTTGGAAGTGATGCGGCCGGCCGGGATCGCGCCGTGGCGCAGCGCCCACAGGAAGCGCTCGTACCAGTGCTCGCGGGTCTGCGGGTCGGCCTCGGCGTCGGCCAGCGCGCGCGCCACGCGCCGGTAGGTGCCGTCGATGTCGGCGTCCAGCGCCTCGCCCTGCTTGGTCTTCAGCCGGTACTTCTTGTCCCAGATGTCCAGCGAGGCGGGCTGCATCGGAATGCCGTCCGGACGGGTCTTGACCACTTCAAGGCGCACCGTGCTCATTGTTGCTCGTTCTCCTTCGACCTTCCCGATGGGAGGATGTCGCCATCCTGCTGGGCCCGGGACGAACAGCGAAGACGCCGGCGACCGACGCGATGCGCAGGGCATCGATCGGAATTATGGTCGGTTGGATCACGCCGCCACGCCATGCGTCATCGCCCGCTTCCCGAGGCTCTGTTGATGTCCCAAGCCAAGACCCTACAACTTGGGTTTGTGCGCCGCTTTACCGCTATATCTAGTGGCCGGCGAGGCGTTCCAAGCTACGCGCGGCGACCCCGCCTGTCAACGTCCGCACGGCCGCGGACCGCGGCCGCGGAACGGGCGCGGCCGCGCTTTCACTGGCGGTTAAATCGGGGCGCGGCACTCTCGTTCAGGTTGATCGACGGGCACTCCGTACCCATCCTTTCGTTCCCTGACCCCTCCCTCCGTTTCCTCCACGGAATCGACACGCCCATGCGACCGCTTCCCACCCTGCTCACCCTCGCCCTGGCCGCGGCCTTCGGCGGCTTCGCCGCCACCGCGATCAACGCCCACCTGGACAACCGCGCCCAGGCCGAACCCACCGCGCTCGCCGCCCCGGCCGCGGGCAGCCTTCCCGCCACGGTGGCCGGCCAGCCGCTGCCGACGCTGGCGCCGATGCTGCAGCAGGTGATGCCGGCCGTGGTCAGCATCAACACCAAGCAGGTGGTGCGGGTACGCAACCCGTTCTTCAACGACCCGTTCTTCCGCCGGCTGTTCCCGGACATCCCGCAGGAACGCATCAACGAGTCGCTCGGCTCGGGCGTGATCATCGACGCCAAGCAGGGCCTGGTGCTCACCAACCACCACGTCATCGACAACGCCGACGACGTGCAGGTGACGCTGGCCGACGGCCGCAGCCTCAAGGCCGAGTTCCTGGGCTCCGACGCGGACACCGACATCGCGCTGATCCGCATCACCGCCGACAAGCTCACCGCCATCCAGCTCGCCGACAGCGGCCAGCTGCGGGTGGGCGATTTCGTGGTGGCCATCGGCAACCCGTTCGGCTTCACCCAGACGGTGACCTCGGGCATCGTCTCGGCGGTGGGCCGCAGCGGCATCCGCGGGCTGGGCTACCAGAACTTCATCCAGACCGACGCCTCGATCAACCCCGGCAACTCCGGCGGCGCGCTGGTGGACCTGCAGGGACGCCTGGTGGGCATCAACACCGCCAGCTTCAACCCGCAGGGCAGCATGGCCGGCAACATCGGCCTGGGCCTGGCGATCCCCTCCAACCTGGCGCGCAACGTGGTCGAGCAGTTGCTCAAGACGGGCGTGGTGGTGCGCGGCACGCTGGGCATGGAGACGCAGAACCTGACCGCGCAGATGGCCCAGGGCCTGGGGCTGGACAACATCCGCGGCGCACTGGTCACGCGCGTGCTGGCGGGTTCGGGCGCGGCGGCGGCAGGCGTGCAGCCGGGCGACGTGGTGGTCGCCGCCAACGGCCAGCGCGTGGACAGCGCCGAGTCGCTGCACAACTACGAGGGCCTGCAGCCGGTGGGCAGCACGGTGGCGCTGGACGTGCGCCGCGACGGCAAGCCGCTGCAGCTCAAGGCGGTGCTCAAGGAGCAGGCGCGCGCGGTCAAGGGCGACAGCCTCGACCCGCGCCTGGGCGGTGCCACCTTCACCGACCTGCCCGAGTCGCTGCGCCAGTCCGGCCTGAACGGGGTGCTGGTGAGCGAGGTCGCGCGCGGCAGCCGCGCCGCCGCCAACGGCCTGGCCAAGGGCGACATCGTGGTCGCCAGCACGGTGGGCGAATTCGCCGACCTGGCCAGCTGGCGCGCCGGCTTCGAGCGCAAGCCGCAGCAGCTGGTGGTGCGCATCCTCCGCGGCAACCGGCAGTACGACGTACCGTTGCAGTGATGGCGAGGGCGCCGGCCGTGCTGCGGCCGTCGCCCCGCCGTGACACCCCCTACACCGGGGCGATGCTATTTGTGCCCTTCCACGGTCATGCAACCATGGCCGTTCCCATCAGTCCCCAGGAGATCGCGATGAGCCCCACCAACACCGAACAGCTGAAGGAAAACCTGAGCGAAGCCGGCTCCCACCTCAAGTCGGCCGCCTCTGCCGCCAGCGAGGCGATCAAGGGTGCCGCCGGTGCCGCCGGCGACGAGCTCAAGCTGGGCAAGGCCAACGTCAAGTCGGAGCTGTCCGATACCGCGCTGTCGGGCCTGAACGCGGCCGAGTTCGGCGGTGCCGCCGCCAAGGAGCAGGTGGACGTGCTGCTGGACAAGGGCCGCGACCTGCTCGACAGCGCCACCGACCTGATCCGCGAGAAGCCGCTGGCCTCGTTCGGCGTCGCCTTCGCCGCCGGCTGGCTGATCGCCAAGCTGGCCCGCAGCAGCGGCGAGAAGTAAGCCGGTCGCGTGAGCGAGCACGACACACGACCCGGGGACGGCGCCGCCGACGCGGCGCCCGAGGACACGACGCCTTCGATCGAGGCGTCGCTGCGCCAGTTCGGCGCGGCCGGCCGCGAAGGACTGGACGCGACCCTGGACACCGGCCGCGCGCTGCGGCGCCTGCTGTTCGCCGACCTGGCACTGGCACGCGCGGCACTGGCGCGCGCGCTGGTGTGGCTGACGGTGGCGGTGGCGTTCGGCGGCTCGGCGTGGCTGCTGCTGATGGGCGTGGTGATCGCACTGCTGCAGGCGATGGGCTGGTCGTGGCTGGCCTCGATCTCGTTCGCGGCGCTGATCAGCCTGATGGTCACCGGCATCGGTGCCTGGCAGGCGCTGCGCTACTTCGAGATGAGCAGGCTCCAGGCCACCCGCCGGCAACTGGCGCGCCTGGGCATCGGCGGCGACGGCGATGCCGACACCGACGACGAAGACGAAGCCGTTCCGCCCGCTTCGTCGCAGGGAGCACCGACGCCATGAAGTTCGAACAACTGCAACGACGCATCCAGCGCGCCGAGGAACTGCTGGAGGGCCGCGAGCAGCAGGTGGCGACGCAGTGGTGCGTGCTCAAGCGGGTCTGGCGCGAAGGCTGGACCCCGTTGCGCATCGTCGTCGCCGGGTTCGGCCTGGGCTTCCTCGGCGGCCGCACCGAGCCGGTGGCCGCCATCAACAGCGTGGCCGCCAAGCTCGGCGGCGCGCCCAAGCTACTGCAGATGATCTCCACGGTCTCCGGCCTGTTCGCCGCAATGCAGGCGCAGGACGCCTCCGACCAGGCCGAGCGCGCGGCCGACCAATCGCAGGACGCCGCCGCCGACGCCTCGCAACCGCCGCAGCCGGACCAGGCCCCGCGCCCGGCCCGGCGCGTCGACGCTGCCGCAGCGGAGCACGCCCCGCCGCGGCCGGCCGAGGCGGCCACGGAAATGTCCGAGCGCTATTGATCCGGCGACGTGGCGATGGCCGGGCCCGGGACGCCGCAGACGGGCTCTGCCGGCACCGGCCGTGCCGCCTTCGGCTGGCGTTCCCTGGCTGGCCCCGTAGCCCTGGCAAGCGAAGCGCACCAGCCACAACCATGCCCCGGAAGCGCTTCGCCTACCCGGACCACATCGCGGCGGCGCGTCGCCGCATCGCGCCCGCCGACGCTCACGTCCGCCGCACCTTGTCCGGGCCGATAATGCCCGCCCTTGTCCCGTGCCGGCTGCCGGCCTCGCCATGAACCAACCCGCCGACGCTGCCCGACCCGCCCACGACGAGCGTGCCGCTCCCCCGCTGCCGCGTCCGCGCGCGCCGATGTCGCTGGTGGTGCTGGCGACGCTGGCGGTCGGCTTCACCCTGTGGGCGGCGCAGGAGGTGATCCTGCCGATCCTGCTGGCGGCGTTCTTCGCCCTGGTCGGCAACCCGATCCTGCGCCTGCTGGGGCGGCTGCATGTGCCGCGCTTCCTGGCCGCGCTGCTGGTCATCACCCTGGGCGTGGCCGGCACGGTGGCGCTGACGATCCAGCTGGCCGGGCCGGCCACCGAGTGGGTGCAGCAGGCACCGCGGCAGATGCGCCAGATCGCCAACAAGGTGCGCGACCTCACCAAGCCGGTGATGCAGGCCAACCAGGCGGCGGAGAACTTCGCGCGGGTGGCCGGCGGCGAGGGCAGCCGCCGCGTGCAGGTGGTGCGCACCCAGCTCGACGATCCCTACCGCGCCCTGGTGCGCACGCCCAAGCTGGCCGCCTCGGTGCTGGCGGTGGTGCTGCTGACGTTCTTCTTCATGGTCTACGGGCAAAGCCTGCAGCGCCATGTCATCGCGCTGATGCCCGGCCGCCAGCAGCAGCGCTTCACCGCCGACATCCTGCGCTCGATCGAGCGCGAGGTCTCGCGCTACGTGCTGACCATCAGCGTGATCAACACCCTGGTCGGCGCGGTGCTGGCCGGCATCCTGTACCTGCTCGGCATCCCGGTCCAGGAAGCGGCGCTGTGGGGCACGGTGGCGGCGCTGCTGAACTTCGCCCCCTACATCGGTCCGCTGATCGGCGTGGTGCTGATGCTGCTGATGGGTTTCGTCGAGTTCCGCGACCCGCTCGCCGCCGCCCTGCCGGCGCTGCTGTACCTGGCGCTGCACACGCTGGAAGGGCAGATCGTCACCCCGATCGTGCTCGGCCGGCGCATGGCGATCTCGCCGCTGATGCTGATCCTGGCGCTGATGCTGTTCGGCTGGCTGTGGGGCATGATCGGCCTGCTGCTGGCGGTGCCGATGCTGGTGTGCATCAAGCTGGTGCTGGGCAAGCTCGAAGGCATGCAGCGCTGGGCCCGGCTGCTGGAGTGAACGGCCGTGACCGGCGCGCGTTGGCGTAAAATGGGCCGGTGAACTTTCCCGTCCGTGCAATCACCCTCGATCTCGACGATACCCTGTGGCCGTTCGCGCCGATCGGCGAGCGCATCGACAACGTGCTGCACGACTGGCTGCAGCAGCACAGCCCGCGCACCGCCGAGCTGTTCCCGATCGCGGCCATGCACCGCCTGCGCGCGCAGGTGTTCGAGCACAATCCGCACCTGGCCTACGACCTCGGCGCGATCCGGCGGCTGACGCTGCAGCAGGCGCTGGCCGCCAGCGGCGCCGACACCGCCCTGGTCGAGCCCGCCTACGAGGTGTTCTACGCCGAGCGCAACCGCGTGGAATGCTATCCCGACGCCCTCGGCGCGCTGGCGCGCATCGCCGCGCGGGTGCCGGTGGCCGCGCTCACCAACGGCAACGCCGACCTGCAGCGCATCGGCCTGGAGCGGCACTTCGTGTTCCAGCTCGGTGCGCGCGAGCACGGCGCGGCCAAGCCCGAGGCCAGCATCTTCCACGCCGCCTGCGCACGCCTGCAGCTGCCGCCGTCGCAGGTGCTGCACGTGGGCGACCACATCGAGATGGACGTGGTCGGCGCCATGCAGGCCGGGCTGCGCGGCTGCTGGATCAACCGCGAGCGGCAGCACTGGACGCATCCGCAACTGCAGCCGGACCTGCATTTCGACACCCTCGCCGGGCTGGCCGACTGGCTCGATGCCCAGGCCGGGGATACCCCTTCCACCGCCGGCGCCTGATGCCGGCCGCGGGCGCCGGCCCGGCGCCTGCCTCGAATACGCCTCCAGGAGGACGTCCCCCATGTCACTTCCCATCGGATTCACCGCCGACGCTGCCGACGCGCTGCCGCTGCACGTGCTCGACCGCGAAGGCCTGGCCGCCTGGCGGCAGGCGCAACCGGCCGCGATCGGCGGCTGGCTGGAGCAGCAGCGGTTCACCGCGGCCGCCGGCAGCTGCCTGCTGCTGCCGGGTGCGGCCGGCATCGCCGGCGCGGTGATCGGGGTGGGCGACCGCCTGGACGCGCATGCCTACGCGCACGCGCCGTTCGCGCTGCCGGCCGGAAGCCGCTGGCGCCTGGCCGGCGGGCTGGCCGAGGCCGAGCAGGCCGCGCTGCAGCTGGGCTGGGGCCTGGGCAGCTATCGCTTCGCCCGCTACAAGCGCCCGTTGCGCGAGCCGGCGCAGCTGCTGGCCACGCCGGCGCCGGAGGTGGCCACGCTGATCGACGCCTGCCTGCGCGTGCGCGACTGGGTCAACACGCCGACCGAGGACATGGGCCCGGAGCAGCTCGAGCAGGCCGCACGCGAACTGGCGCAGGCGCACGGCGCGCAGGTCGCCGTCATCAGCGGCGACGAACTGCTGCAGAGGAACTTCCCCACCATCCACGCGGTCGGCCGCGCCTCCCACCGCGCGCCGCGGCTGATCGAGCTGAACTGGGGCGACAGCGCCCACCCGCACGTGGCGCTGGTCGGCAAGGGCGTGTGCTTCGACACCGGCGGGCTGGACCTGAAGAGCGCCGACGGCATGCGCAACATGAAGAAGGACATGGGCGGCGCCGCGCACGCGCTGGCGCTGGCCGGGCTGGTGATGGCCAACGCGCTGCCGGTACGGCTGACGCTGCTGGTCCCGGCGGTGGAGAACGCGGTCGGCCCGGACGCGATGCGCCCCGGCGAGATCGTCACCACCCGCACCGGGGCCACGGTGGAGATCGACAACACCGACGCCGAGGGCCGGCTGATCCTGTGCGACGCGCTGGCCTACGCCGGCGAGCAGCGGCCCGAGCTGATCCTGGACTTCGCCACCCTCACCGGTGCCGCGCGCGTGGCGCTGGGCCCGGACCTGCCGGCACTGTTCGCCAACGACGACGCGCTGGCGCAGGCCTGGCTCGACAGCGGCGCGCAGACCCGCGACCCGGTCTGGCGCATGCCGCTGTGGCGCCCGTACCTGCGCTACCTCACCAGCCACGTCGCCGACCTCGCCAACGCCGGCTCGCGCATGGCCGGCGCGGTCACCGCCGCGCTGTACCTGGAGCGCTTCGTGCCGGCCGGCATCAAGTGGGCGCACCTGGACGTGTACGCCTGGAACGACAGCGAACGTCCCGGCCGCCCGGCCGGCGGCGAGGCGCTGGCGCTGCGCTCGGCCTGGGCGATGCTGAAGGCGCGCTACGGCCGCTGAGCGTCCTGCGCCCGACGTTGCCTGCGATAACGACGCAACCACCCGTGGCCCGGGCAAGCGCCACCGACCGGGGCAACCGGACCCGGCTGCGAGGGTCGTCCCGGGTGAGGCCTTCGGCCTGGCCCGGGCTGCGCGGCTGCGGCCGCTGACCGGACCGTCCGGGTTTTCATGGGGAAGGCCCCGGCCGGCCGGCCTTGGCCCGCACCACCCCGGGACCCGGTGCGACCAGCCCCGGCCGCCGCAGCGGTGGGCCGAGGCCCACCCCATGGCGACAGCAGAAACATGGCGACAGCAGAAACAATGCGTAGTCCGGGGCCACGCCCACGGTGCCCCACGGAATCCGGACACCCGGCGCCTGGCTGACCCGGGCACCCGGCACGCCGGCCGCGTGGGACCGGCCTACCTGCCGGCCAGCATCACCTGGTCGCGGCCGTTGCGCTTGGCCGCGTACAGCGCCTCGTCGGCGCGCTGCAGCAGCAGTTCGGGGGTGTTGCCGTGCGGCAGCAGCCCGGCCACGCCGATGGACACGGTGGCCGCCGGCAGTTCCGCGCCCAGGTGCTGGACCCGCAGCTCGGACACCGCCTTGCGGATCTCCTCAGCGCGCGCCAGCGCCGCCTCGGGCGCGGCCTCGGGCAGGATCAGGGTGAACTCCTCGCCGCCGTAGCGGCAGGCGATGTCCTCCTGCCGCGACATCGCCTGCAGCAGCTTGCCCAGCCCGGCCAGTAGCGCGTCGCCGCCGGCGTGGCCGTGGGTGTCGTTGAAACGCTTGAAGTGGTCCAGGTCGAGCATCATCAGCGCCAGCGGCAGGTTGCGCCGCTGGCAGCGCGCCAGTTCGCGCCCCAGCGACTCCTCCAGATAGCGGCGGTTGAACAGCCCGGTGACCGGGTCGCGGATGGACTGGATGCGCAGGCGCTCCTGCAGCTGCAGGTTGGACAGCCCCATCGACAGCTGCTCGGCGGCGGTGTCGATGATGTGCGTGCGCGACATGAAGGCTTCGTCCGGCGCCGAGACATAGATGAAACCCAGCTGCACGCCCTGCGCCATCAGCGGGATGCAGGCGCTGGCGGCACCCTCCGGGCCAGGCCCGTGCACGTGCACGCAGAAGGCATCGCCGCTGCGGCTGCGCGCCAGGTAGGGCTGGCCGCGGCGCAGCGCCCAGCAGTCGCCGACCGGCAGCATGTCCTCGGACGGCAGTGCGTGCGTCCCCCAGTGCACCAGGGCCTCGGCGTAGTCGCGCGAGGCGCGGACGCGGTAGATGGTGCCGCCGGTGCCCGGCAGCAGCCGCAGCATGACGTGGGTGGTGAGCTGCAGCGCCTCCTCGGTATGGGTGCAGCTCTGCAGCATGCTGGCGAAGCGGCTCAGCTCGCCCAGGTCCGCGGCGGCGCCCTCCAGCTCCTGCACGCTCTGGCGCAGCTTGCGGTTGCCTTCCAGCGACTTGCGCTCGGCCAGCTGGCGGCGGCGGTTCTCGCGCAGCATCATCACGTAGACCATCACGATCACGCCGATGCCGAACGGGATGCCCGCCATCGCCAGCATCTTGAGCAGCATGGCGCTCTCGTGGCTGGACTGGTCGCGCGCGCGCAGCAGTTCGGTCTCGGTCTCGGTCATCTCGGCCAGCAGCGCACGCACGGCCTCGGCGGTGGGGCGCGCGTCCTTGTGGATGCCCCCCGGTACTGCCGCCAGTCCCTGCCGCTCGTAGACGGCCAGCGTCGCGGCGATCTGCTCCTGGCGCATCTGCAGCAACCGGTCCAGGCGCTTGAAGCGCGCCACCTGCTGCGGGTTGTCCCGCACCGCCTCGCCCAGCCCCTTGAGCACGATCGGCATGCGTTCGCGGGCGGCGTAGTAGTCCGCCAGCGTGGACACGCGGCCGGCCAGCATGTAGCCGCGCTGCGCCGCCTCGATGTCGCGCAGGGTGGCATCGACCTGGTCGATGCGCGCGATCACGCTGTGGGTATGCGACACCCATTCGGCGTCGCTGATGAAGCGGTCCGCCCCTGCGGTCACGCCGAAGCCGATGCCGAGGAAGATCAGGCTGGCCAGCAGCGGGCCGAGATGGCGGGCTAGGAAATACTTACGAGCCATGGAGGAAAGACGACGGCAGGCAGGGGGGAGGACGGAAGTGGCGCCGCCCCTGCCGGCACCTTCGTGGCCCGGCATGCTACTACAGCCAGCCTTTCTGCCGGGCCAGGCGGTAGGCCTCGACGCGGTTGCCGACGCCGAGCTTGCCGATGCATCCGGACAGGTAGTTGCGCACGGTGCCGGGCGAAAGGCCCAGCCGCCCGGCGATCTGCGCCGCCGACAGCCCCTCGCCCGCCAGCCGCAGCACGCCGCGCTCGCGCTCGCTGAACGGATCAGCCTGCGACCAGGCGTCCAGCGCCAGCTGCGGATCGATGGCACGGCCGCCGCGGTGCACCTGGCGCAGCGCCGCGGCCAGCGTCTCGGCCGGCGCGTCCTTGAGCAGGTAGCCGCCGACCCCGGCGTCGAGTGCGCGGCGCAGGAATCCCGGGCGCGCGAAGGTGGTCACGATCACCACCCGCACCGGCAGGGCATGGCGCTGGACCCGCTGCGCCAGTTCCAGGCCGCTCAGGCCCGGCATCTCGATGTCGGTGACCAGCACGTCCGGACGCAGCCGCTGCAGCTCGCGCCAGGCGTTCTCGCCGTCGCCGGCGCTGCCGACCACCTCGATGTCGTCCTCCAGCTCGAGCAGCGCCGCCAGCGCGCCGCGCAGCATCGCCTGGTCCTCGGCCAGCAGCACGCGCATCGCATCGTCTCCACGCTTCACCTTGCCTGGCACATTAGCAGAGCGCGCCGCCCCGCCGCGCCTATCCCGCCGCCGCGCGCAGCGGCAGCGCCGCCTGCAGCCGCGTCCCCTGCCCGCGCAGCGAATCCACCCGCAGTTCCCCGCCCAGCGCCTGCAGCCGCTCGCGCATCCCGCGCAGCCCGTTGCCCGGGGCGATGTCGCCGCCGCGGCCGTCGTCGCTGACCTGCAACAGCGCGCGGTCGCCGGTGCAGGCCAGCTCGATGCGCACGCTGCGCGCGCGTGCATGCCGCTGGATGTTGGTGACGGCCTCGCGCACGGTCAGCGCGAACACGGTCTCCAGCTCCGGCGGCAGCGCGATGGCGGACAGGTCGTAGCTCAGGCCGATGCCGTCGGCCTCCAGCAGCAGGTGCGCCGAGGCCAGCTCGGCGGCCAGTTCGGCCGCGCGGATGCCGGTCACGGCATGGCGCACCTGCGCCAGCGCCTCGCGCGAGACCCGCGCCACCTCGTCGATCTCGTGCCGCGCGCGGCACGGATCGCGCTCGACCAGGCGCCCGGCCAGGTCAGCCTTGAGCGCCACCAGCGACAGCGTGTGCCCGAGCAGGTCGTGCAGGTCGCGGCCGATGCGCTCGCGCTCGGCGGTGGCGGCCAGCCGCCGCACTTCCTCGTGCGAGAGCTTCAGCGCGGCGCTGGTGCGCTGGTTGCGGCGTTCGACATGGACCAGGGTGCCGATGACCAGCGTGGTCACCGGCACCCAGACCAACGTCGTCCACGGATAGCCCAACCACCTGGCGAACGCCAGCAGCGCCACGTTGGCCAGCGCGATCTGCAGCAGGCGCAGCCACAGCGGACGCATGTCCCCGCCGCCGAACATGACGCAACCGAACACGAAATAGGTCAATGCCGGCGGATACCAGCGGAACAGCACCAGCGACAGTGCGATCATGCCCAGCGCGCACGCCCCGACCCGCCGCCGCGGCAGCATCAGCGTCGCCGCGTACAGCGCCAGGAACAGCGGATACGAGAGCAGCGTCAGCCCCAGCCAGCGCAGGTCGTAGCCGCGCGGGGTGAATATCGGCACCACGAACACCCAGGCCGTCCACAGCAGGTGCACGGCCTCGATCCAGGCCGGCTTGCCCTGTCGCAGCGTGTCCGCCAGCAGGGAATCGGGGGCCGGGTACATCCATGCGGGCAAGGGCCGGCTCATCTGCAGTCTCCATGTCGTCGGGCCCGCGGGCCGCGACTCAGCCACGGCGCAGCCGCCGCAGCGCAAGCGCGAAGCATAGCGCCGCGACCGCCAGCGGCATCGCCACGTGCAGCAGCGGCGATCCCAGCGCGGACTGGCCGGCAACGTGCAGCGCCAGTTGCGCCAGGTGCCACGACGGCCACAGCGGGGCCAATGCCGCGAACACCGGCGGCAGCAGAGACAGCGGCAGCCACAGTCCCGACAGCAGCGCCAGCGGCAGGTACACCAGGTTGACGATGGCCGGTGCCGCCGAGGCCGAGGCGCAGCTGCCGATCAGCAAGCCGATGGCGCAGAACGGCAGCGCCGCCAGCACATCCACCGCCACCAGCGCCAGCCCCTGCGCCGGCGAGATCTTCACGCCGCCCAACGACGTCCCGGCCGCCAGCAGCATCAGCGCGATGAGCAGCGCGAACAGCATCGCCATCAGCATCCGCGCCAGCAGCCATGCCGCCGGGGGCGCCGGCAAGGCGCGCTTGAGGGTGAGCAGCCCGCGCTCGCGGTCGATCGCCAGGGTGACGCCGAAGCCGAACAGGCCCGGCGCCATCGCCCCGAACACGCCGTAGGTGGCCAGCAGGTAGGCCGAGCCGTTGCCACGTGCCAGCAGCACGCCGAACAGCAGATAGAACAGCAGCGGGAACAACAGCGAGGGGATCGCGAAGGCCGGCGTGCGCAGTACCCGCAGCAGTTCGCAGCGGGCCTCGGCGAGATAGATCGGCCATTCGCGCACATGGCCGCTGGCGGGCCGGCGGTCGGTGGGTATGTTCATGCGGCCTCCGCGGTCCGGGCGATGTCGAGGAAGGCTTCGGCCAGGCCGGCGCGCTGCACTTCCAGTTCGGCCAGTTGCGGATCGGCGGCGAGCAGTCGCGCCACCACGGCTTCGGCGCGCGCCACGACGATCTCCAGGCGCATGCCGTCGGCGCCCACCGCCTTCACCTCGTCCCACTGCGCCACCTGCGCGGCGGCCAGCGCGGTGCGGCAACGTATCCGCGACTGCCCCACCCGGGCGCGCACCTCGTCGATGCCGCCTGCGGCGACGACGCTGCCGCGCTGCAGCACCACCACGCGATCGGCCAGCGCCTCGGCTTCCTCCAGGTAGTGTGTGGTCAGCAGCACCCCGCAACCGGCGCCGACCATCTCGCGAATCGAGCGCCACAGCCGCTGCCGCGCCTCGACGTCCAGCCCGGTGGTGGGCTCGTCGAGGAACAGCAGGCGCGGCCGCCCGCAGATCGCCAGCGCGAACTGCACGCGCCGCTGCTGGCCGCCCGAGAGCTGGCCGTAGCGGCGCCCGAGCAGGTCCTCCAGTCCGGCCAGCGTGGCGCAGTCGGCGATGCTGCGCGGCGCCGGGTAGTAGCGCCGGGTCAGGTCGAGCAGTTCGCGCACGCGCAGCACATCGGGCAGTCCCGCGCTCTGCAGCATCACCCCGATGTCGCGGCGCGCGGCGCGCTCGCTGGCCGGCAGGCCGCCCAGCAGCGCCTGGCCGCGGTCCGGGCGGTGCAGGCCGAGCAGCAGGCCGATGCTGGTGCTCTTGCCGGCGCCGTTGCCGCCGAGCAATGCGAGCAGTTCGCCCGCGCGCACTTCCAGGTCCACCCCGCGCACGGCATGGGCCGCGGCGAAATGCTTGTGTGCGCCAACCAGGCAGGCCAGCGGCGGGAACGGAATGGGCGGCATCGGAGTGCTCCGGCGGGACGTTGCGTGCAGCCTGCCGTGCCGCCGATCGCACCTGCAGTCACGGCCGTCAGCGAATCCGGGTGACAGCTGTCACTGGCCGCTGCGAAGGCGTGCGCGCATGCTGCAGGCCGCCGATCGGGGCGCGGCGAGGCAGCGGATGACTTCCGGCAGCTTGCGGCAGCCGCCCCGCGCGGTCACATTCGCTCCATCTTTCCGTCCCGTATCCACGATGAACGCATCCGCCGACCTGCTGAAGGAACTCCGCATCGACCGCAAGGCGCCGCCGTCCGAGCCGCCGCCCGGACGCAGGCGCGGCTGGATCGTGGCGATCGTGATCGCCGTGCTGCTGGCGCTGGCCGGCCTGGCCTTCGCCCTGCTGGGCCGCGGCCGCGCGCCGGAGGTGCACACCGCGCCGGTGGTGGCGATCGCCCCGGGCGGTTCCTCGTCCTCGGTGCTCGACGCCAGCGGCTACGTGGTGGCCCGGCGCATGGCCACGGTCTCGGCCAAGATCACCGGCAAGGTGCGCGAGGTGATGATCGAGGAAGGCATGCGGGTGGAGGAAGGCCAGGTGATGGCCACGCTCGACCCGATCGACGCCGACGCCCAGCGCCAGCTCGCGGCCTCGCAACTGGAAGCGGCGCGCTCGCAGGTGGACAACATGCGCGCGCAGCTCACCCAGGCCGAGGCCGAGGCGGGCCGCCTGCAGGCGCTGGTGGCGCAGCAGCTGGTGTCGCGCTCGCAGTACGACCAGGCGGTGGCGCAGCGCGACGCCCTGCGTGCACAGCTGCAGAGCGCGCAGCGCAACGTGCGCGTGGCCGGCGACCAGCTCGCCATCTCCGACCTCAACGTGGACAACAACATCGTGCGCGCCCCGTTCGCCGGCGTGGTCACCGCCAAGGCGGCGCAGCCGGGCGAGATCGTCTCGCCGCTGGCCACCGGCGGCTTCACCCGCACCGGCATCGGCACCGTGGTGGACATGGATTCGCTGGAGATCGAAGTGGAAGTCGGCGAGTCCTACATCGGCCGGGTGCAGCCGAAGATGCCGGCCGAGGTGGTGCTCAACGCCTATCCGGACTGGAAGATCCCGGCCGAGGTGATCGCGATCATCCCGGCCGCCGACCGCGGCAAGGCGACGGTGAAGGTGCGCGTGGCGATCCAGGTGAAGGATCCGCGCATCGTGCCGGACATGGGCGTGCGGGTGAGCTTCCTGGAGAAGCCGCAGCCGCAGCAGGACGGGCCGCAGGGCGTGCGCGTACCCGCCAATGCGCTGGTGCAGCGCGGCGGGCAGACGCTGGCTTTCGCGCTCAAGGGCGACGACCGCGTCGAGCAGCGCGCGGTGAAGGCCGGCATCGAGATGGGCCAGGACCGCCAGGTGCTGTCGGGCCTGGCGGCGGGCGAGACGGTGGTGGTCGAGCCGCCGCAGGAACTGGAAGACGGCGCCAAGGTGAAGCTGTCGCCGGCACCGCAGTAGTCAGTGTCAACGCTGTCCGCACGGGAGCAAGCCCCCAAAGGACAGCGCGAACCCCCTGCTGTTGCTGTTGCTGTTGCTGTTGCTGTTGCTGTTGCTGTTGCTGTTGCTGTTGCTGTTGCTGTTCTGCCCCCTCCCTTGCGCGAAGCGCAGGGGAGGGCTGGGGAGGGGTGCTCTTGCAGTTGCTTTGGCTCTTGATCTACCGGGTTCCCTTCCGAAGCGGCGGAGCCAGTGGGTAAAACCCCGCAGGGGCGGCGCACATGGATGTGCGCCGTTCGCGGCAGGGGCAGGATGCCCCTTCCGCGAATTCCCGCTGGCGGAGCAGACCTGGAGCGCGCAGCGCGGAAGGCGCGCAGGCAGGGCGTGCTTTCTTTTGGTTACCTTTTCTTTGCACGAGCAAAGAAAAGTAACTCGCTCCGCAAGGAGCGAAAGCCCTTGATCTTGCTGTTGTTATTGCCGTTTTTGTTCCACCACGCCAAACGAGGACAGAAGCAACAACTAAAGCCAAAAGCTTTCGCGCCCCTTCGGGGCACGAGCCACCTTTCTTTGCTCGTGCAAAGAAACGTGGCCCAAAGAAGCGCTTTCCCACAGCCGCAGGCTGGTCAAGCACGCCCTGCCTTCGCGCCCTCCGCGCTTACGCGCTCCGGGTTCGCGGATCCGGCAGGAACTTACGGAAGGGGCATCCTGCCCCTGCCGAAAACGGCGCACATCCATGTGCGCCGCCCCTGCGGGGTTTACCTGCCGGATCCGCCGCTACGGAAGGGAGCCGATAAGTCAAAAGCCAAAGCAAGAGCCCCCCTCCCCAGCCCTCCCCTGCGCTTCGCGCAAGGGAGGGGGCAGAACAGCAACAGCAACAGCAACAGCAACAGCGGAAATTTTCCCGATCTTCCCTGCCACCGCGCCAGCGTGCCGGCACGGACCAAACGCCACCCAGAGGAATCGCCATGTCCACCCTCGTCTCACTGCGCAACGTCACCAAGACCTACCAGCGCGGCCCCGAAAAGGTCCAGGTCCTGCACGGCATCGACCTGGACATCGAGAGCGGCGACTTCGTCGCGCTGATGGGCCCGTCCGGCTCCGGCAAGACCACCCTGCTCAACCTCATCGGCGGACTGGACACCCCCAGCGGCGGCGAGATCGAGATCGACGGCCAGCGCATCGACCGCATGAGCGGCGGCCAGCTCTCCACCTGGCGCAGCCACCACGTCGGCTTCGTGTTCCAGTTCTATAACCTGATGCCGATGCTCACCGCGCAGAAGAACGTCGAGCTGCCGCTGCTGCTGACCAAGCTCGGCGCCGCCGACCGCAAGCGCCGCGCGCAGATCGCGCTGACCCTGGTCGGCCTGGCCGATCGCCGCGACCACCGTCCCAGCGAACTGTCCGGCGGCCAGCAGCAGCGCGTGGCCATCGCCCGCGCCATCGTCTCCGACCCAACGTTCCTGATCTGCGACGAGCCCACCGGCGACCTGGACCGGCATTCGGCCGAGGAAGTGCTGGGCCTGCTGCAACAGCTCAACCGCGAGCACGGCAAGACCATCATCATGGTCACCCACGACCCCAAGGCGGCCGAATACGCCACCCACACCGTGCACCTGGACAAGGGCGAGCTGGTGGCCGAGGCCGCGTACTGAGCGCAGCGACAGACGGAGCATCCCGATGAAATACTTCTCGCTGATCTGGGCCCAGCTGTTCCGCAGCCGGACCCGCACCTCGCTCACGCTGCTGTCGGTGGTGGCCGCGTTCCTGCTGTTCGGCCTGCTCGACTCGGTGCGCGTGGCGTTCAATTCCGGCGGCAGCGTCGACGGCGCCAATCGCCTGATCGTGGCCTCGCGGCTGTCGATCACGCAGACGCTTCCGATCAGCCTGCAGCGGCAGATCGAGTCCGTGCCCGGGGTCGGGCAGACGACCTACGCCATGTGGTTCGGCGGCGTCTACCGGGACATGAAGAACTTCTTCCCCAACTTCTCGGTGGCGCCCAACTTCTTCGACGTCTACCGCAACTACGAACTGCCGCCGGAGCAGAACAAGGCGTTCCAGGACACCCGCACCGGCGCCGTGGTCGGCGAGTCGCTGGCCAACAAGCACGGCTGGAAGATCGGCGACACCATCCCGCTGCAGGCCACCATCTTCCCGCGCAGCGGCAGCAACGACTGGCCGTTGCAGCTGGTGGGCATCTTCCGCGTCAAGGACCGCAACGCCGTGGGCGAGGAGAACCAGCTGGTGATGAACTGGAAGTACTTCGACGAGGCCAACGACTACATCAAGGGCAAGGTCAGCTACTACACCGTGGTGCTGGACAACCCCGACCACGCCTCGCGCGTGGCGCAGGCGATCGACGCGCTGTCGGCCAACTCCGACCACGAGACCAAGTCGCAGACCGAGTCGGCCTTCCAGCAGGCCTTCGCCAAGCAGTTCGCCGACATCGGCCTGATCGTCACCGCGATCATGGGCGCGGTGTTCTTCACCCTGGTGCTGCTGACCGGCAACACCATGGCGCAGGCGGTGCGCGAGCGCATTCCCGAGCTGGCCACGCTGAAGACGCTGGGCTTCACCGACGCCACCGTGCTGACCCTGGTGATGGTCGAGTCGGTGCTGCTGATCGTGCTCGGCGGCTTGCTCGGCATGGGCCTGGCGGCACTGATCGTGCCGGCGCTGGCGAGCGCATCGCAGGGCATGCTGCCGATCCGCAGCATCCCGTGGCAATCGTGGGCGGTGGCGCTGGCGCTGATGCTGTGCATCGGCGCGGTGGTGGGGCTGCTGCCGGCGCTGCGCGCACGGCGGCTGAAGATCGTCGATGCATTGGCCGGCCGCTGAGCGGAGGAGGACATCATGAAATCCAGGAATTGGCTGTGGAACCTGCTTTCGATCCTGCTGCTGGCGCTGCTGCTGGCGATCTGGATCGTGCTGCCGTGGTATGGCGTGCTCGCCGTCGCGGCGGCCGTCGCGCTGTGGCTGCTGCTCGCCCGCAGCGGCCGGCTGGCGCTGGCGGCCGCGCGCATCGGCATCGCCAGCCTGCCGCAGCGCTGGGGCGCCTCGTCGGTGATCGTGGTCGGCATCGCCGGCGTGGTCGGCGTTCTGGTGGCGATGCTGGCGATGGGCGAGGGCTTCAAGGCCACGCTCGCCAGTACCGGCGACGACAGCAGCGCGATCGTGCTGCGCGGCGGCTCGCAGGCCGAGAGCAACTCGGTCATCACCCGCGACCAGGTACCGCTGGTGGCCAGCCTGCCCGGCATCGTCCGCGGACAGGACAACCGCCCGCTGCTCTCGCCGGAGATGTCGCAGGTGGTGAACCTGGCCTCCAAGGCCGACGGCACCGATACCAACGTGCAGTTCCGCGGCATCGGCGAGCTGGGCTGGGCGGTGCACGACAAGGTCAGGATCGTGCAGGGCCGCAGGTTCGGCGCGGGACTGCGCGAGGTCGTGGTCGGCCAGGGCGCGCTGGGCCAGTTCCGCGGCCTGGAGGTCGGCAGCACGCTGGCCCTGGGCCGCGAGCAGTGGACCGTGGTGGGGGTGTTCGCCTCCGGCGACGCCCACGACTCGGAGCTGTGGGGCGACGCGCAGACACTGGCCTCCACCTACAACCGCAGCGCCTACCAGTCGATCACCGTCAAGACCGGCGACAAGGCCGGCTTCGAGCAGTTCAAGGCGGCGATGGCCGCCGACCCGCGGCTCAAGCTGGACGTGGAGACCACCCGCACCTACTACGCCAAGCAGGGCGGCGGCATGAGCACCCTGATCACGGTCCTGGGCACGGTGATCGGCGCCATCATGGCGGTGGGCGCGGTGTTCGGCGCACTCAACACCATGTACGCGGCGGTGGCAACGCGTGCGCGCGAGATCGCCACCATGCGCGCCATCGGCTTCCGCGGCCTGCCGGTAGTGGCCGCGGTGATGCTGGAGACGATGCTGCTGGCGCTGGTCGGCGGCGTGCTCGGCGGACTGGTCGCCTGGCTGGTGTTCAACAACTACAGCGTGTCCACCCTGGGCAGCAACTTCAGCCAGGTGGTGTTCCAGTTCCGCGTCTCGCCGGAACTGCTGTGGAGCGGGTTGAAGTGGGCGCTGGGCATCGGCCTGGTCGGCGGGCTGTTCCCGGCGCTGCGCGCCGCGCGGCTGCCGATCACCGCGGCCTTGCGCGAGGTGTAGGCCGCACGCGGAACCCGAGCGCGGGACAAGGCTCTCGGGTTCCCGGAACCGGATAGAGGCACGAGCGCCGAACCTCGTTCTCGTCATCCCCGCGTTCGCATTGCTGTCGGGAGAAAATTCAGGATCGGACAGTTGTCAGCCGAAGTGGCATGGCTCGCGTTCGGAAGAATTGAACGCGTCGTCCCCGCGCAGGCGGGGAACCGGCGACTTGCGCGGCGAGATCAATCGGCTCCGCAATCTCCCGGTAGTTCCGCCTTTCAAGGCACAGGCACTGGTTCCCCGCCTGCGCGGGGACGACGAGCAACGGATGGCGGCCCACGACCCGGCTTTCCCCGGACCGCGGAGCGAACCCGGCGCCCCGCATCGGCGCCCCGTCCGGACCGGCCGCGTCCTTCGTCGCGCCGGCCCGGCGCTGAACGCCGACCGCACTGTCACCCAACTGTCATCCGGGCGTGGTAGATGGCGCGGGCACGGTGCCGTTAGCCTGCACGACCCCCGACGCCGTGCCCGCCTCCATGAAACGCCTGCTCGTGCTCGCCGGGCTGCCGGTCCTCTGCCTGGGCCTGTGGCTGACCGGCTGCTCGCTGTCCACCTCGTTCTCGCTCAGCCGCCAGCTGGAGGCGCCGCAGGGCGCCTCGCCGCTGCTGGACGCCGGCCGTATCGCCCAGGCCATCGCGCGGGTGCCCCATCGCAGCGGCTTCACCACTTCGCGCGACGGCGTGGCGCTGTTCTGGCGGGTGATCGATCCGGGCGACTATCGCCTGAGCTATCGCTATTCCGGGCAGGGCCGCAGCCATGCATCCGGCCGGCCGCTGGACGTGGACTTCGACTTCGCGCCGCCGCCGGCCACCGCCGCGGCGCAGGTCCCGCGCGGCACGCTGGTGCTGCTGCACGGCTGGATGATGGACGGCGACTCGCTGCTGCCGTGGTCGCTGACCTTCGCCCGCGCCGGCTACCGCGTGCTCACCCTGGACCTGCGCAACCACGGCCACTCCGGTCCCGGCCCGTCCGGCTACGGCACGCGCGAGTCCGACGACCTGGTCGACGTGCTCGCCGACCTGCGCAGGCGCGGCGAACTGGCCGGGCCGCTGCACCTGTTCGGCATCTCCTACGGCGCGGCCACCGCGCTGTTCGCCGCCGACAAGCTCGGCCCCGAGGTCGCGAGCGTGGTGGCGCTTGAGTCGTTCGACAACGCCGGCCGCGGCATCCGCGACATGGTCCCGCACATGCTGGCCAGCGAACCTTCCAACTGGGAAGGCCGGGCGCTGCTGGGCTATGCACGCTGGCGCTACGCCGACCGCGACCTGGGCGCGGTGATCGGCGAGGCCGACCGCGCGCTCGGACTGGACCTGGACCGCATCGACGTCGCCCCGGCCCTGCGGCGCGCCGCCGCCCATACCTGCACCCTGCTGCTGCACGGCGACCGCGACCAGCACATCCCGGTCGCGCACGGCCGCCGGCTGGCGACCGGGGCGCCGCAGGCACGCTACGTGGAAGTGCGTGGCGAGGACCACATCAGCCTGCCGCTGCGGCTGGACCTGCTCGGCGACGTGGTCACCGACTGGATGGCGCGCTCGCCGTCGGCCGGGGGCGGCTGCGGCCAGCCGCACCTGCCGGACGCCGCCGGCAACGACCTGCTGGTGCAGGGAGTGGACGGCCGCCGCGACTCGCGCGGCTGAAGCCGCCGGCGGCGCTCCGCTATCGCGGCTTGTGCCGCCGCGCCATCCGGTGCGCGCGTATCACCCGCATCGCGGTCCAGGCGGCCGCCGCGAACACCAGTCCATTGGCCACCACCACCGGCAGCGCGCCGATCGCCAGGCCGTAGCCGACCCACATCAGCGCACCGATCATCTGCAGCGAACGCAGCAGCACCGGGCGGTGGAAGAAGTAGGACGCCACGAACACCGCCGTGGCACCCCATCCCAGGTATTCGATCGCAGGCAAGAAACGCCTCCGTGTGATGAATGCTGCGGGCAGCCTAGCAATTCATGCGCAAGGCCGGCGTTCACGCCGGAGCGGACCGCCGCAGGCCGTCGCCGACGAACAACAGCAGGCCCGCCCAGATCACGGCGAAACCCGCCGCCCGCGCCGCGTCGAACGGCTCGTGGAAGAACCACACGCCCAGCAGCAGCTGCAGGCTCGGCGCGATGTACTGCAGGATGCCCACCAGCGACAGCGGGATGCGCTTGACGCCGTAGGCGAAGCCGATCAGCGGCAAGGCCGTCACCACCCCGCCCAGCACCAGCAGCAGGTCGTCGCGCAGGCCCCAGCCATGCACGAAGCCGCCGCCGTGGCCGTTCTCGGCCCAGGCCACGAACGCCATCGCCGGCAGGAACAGGTACACGCTCTCCACGCCGAGCCCGGCCACCGGATCGACCGCGACGATCTTGCGCAGCAGCCCGTACAGCCCGAACGAGGCCGCCAGGCCCAGCGCGATCCACGGCGGCGTGCCGGCATCGAAGGTCAGCCAGGCCACGCCGGCGCCGGCCAGCGCCACCGCCAGCCACTGCAGCGCGCGCAGGCGCTCCTTGAGCACCAGCACCCCGAGCAGCACGTTGACCAATGGATTGATGAAGTAGCCCAGGCTGGTCTCGATCACGTGGCCGGCATTGACCGCCCAGATGTACAGGCCCCAGTTGAACGCGATGGCCAGGCTGGTGACCGCCAGCGTGGCCAGCGCGCGCGGCTGCCGGGCGATGTCGCGCCACCATCGCAGGCGCGAGGACAGCAGCAGCCAGCCCACCACCAGCAAGGCGCTCCAGACGATGCGGTGGGCGATGATCTGCGGCGCCGGCACCGCCTTGAGCAGGTGCCAGTACAGCGGCACCAGCCCCCACAGCACGAAGGTCAGCGCCGTGATCGCGAAGCCGCGGCGGCGGTCGCTGTCGGCGTTCATCGTGCCCGCGCCAGCGTCAGCACCACCACGCCGGCCAGGATCACCGCCATCGCGGCGATGTCGTGCGCGCTGAAGCGTTCGTGGCCGATCCATGCGCCCAGCACCACCGCGATCACCGGGTTGACGTAGGCATAGCTGCCGGCCAGCGCCGGGCGCACGTTGTGCAGCAGCCAGACATAGGCGGTGAAGGCCACGATCGAGCCGAACACGCACAGGTAGGCCAGCGCCCACATTCCCTGCGCGGTGGGCCAGCCCTGCACCCGCTCGCCGCTGGCCAGCCCGGCCACCACCAGCAGCACGCCGCCGCACAGCATCTGCCCGGCCGCGGTCATGAACGGGCTGGGCAGTTCGCGCCCGCGCGACCAGACCGAGCCCAACGCCCAGGCCACCGGCGCGATCAGCAGCAGCACCAGGCCCTGCGGCGAAGCGGTCAGGCTGCTGCCGGCATTGAGCCAGACCACGCCGGCGAAGCCGATCGCGATGCCGAGCCATTCGCCGCGGCTGGAGACCTGCCCGCGCACGGCGCCGAACAGCGCCATCCACAGCGGCACCGAGGCTATCGCGGTGGCCGCCAGTCCCGAGGACACGCTGCGCTCGGCCAGCACCACCATGCCGTTGCCGAGCAGCAGCAGCAGAGCCCCCATGATCGCCATGTTGCGCCACTGCGGCCACGTCGGCGCCGCCGCGCCGCGCCAGCGCAGCACCACGTACATCACCGCACCGGCGACGATGAAGCGCCCGCCCGAGATCAGCGTCAGCGGCGTCACCCCGCCTTCGAGCGCAAGCCGGATCGCCAGGTAGGTCGAGCCCCAGACCACGTACACCAGCAGCAGCGCGACCACGATGCGGACACCGTGCGCGGACGAGGCGGGAGGAGCATCGGCGGACATGGCAAGCGCACGCGGGGAGGGGAGCGAGATTCTAGGGGAGGCGCGTTGCCGGCGATATCGCGCATCGGTATCAGCGCACGATTCGGCATCCGGACTTTCCTCGCCGTTGCAGCTCGATGGCCAACTTTCGCCGGACTTGCGTGCATCCACCGCACCGCACGCGCCACCCGGAACTCAATATTCCACCAGGCAGCGTGCTGCCAGTCCCGGGACCCTTGGATCGGCCCCACGTGGCCGACGCGCGAGGGACCGCCGGCGGCGACCGCGTGCGTGGCGCCGACCGGGTCGTCACCGCCGTGGCCGAGGGGCCGCCGTTCCCATCAGCGTCGGGCCTGGCCCCGACCTACTTCCGCGCGGCCTCGCTGCGGTCGCGTGCGGCCTTGAACTCCGAGCCGTCCTGCCAGCGCGGCCACTGGCGGTCATTGGCCAGCTCGGCGCCGAGGTCGTACACCAACTGGGTATCGGCGGCATGGCCGCTGGCGTCCCAACCGGGGTGCCAGCGATCGCACGGCTGGTGGTAGCAGTCGGCGAAGTACTTCTCGCGCAGCGCCTTGCCCGCGGCCACGCCGCCGTCGAGCTTGTCCAGCCCGGGACCGACGGTGATGGCCGGCACGCCGAAGCGGGCGAAGGCGAAGTGGTCGGCGCGGTAGAAGAAGCCCGACTCCAGGTTCGGATCCGGCGAGTAGCTGCGCCCGCGCGCGGCGGCCACGCGCGCCAGGTCGCCCTCCAGCGAGACCCTGCCCAGCCCCCACGAGGCGATGTCGCGGGTCGGGCCGTCCGGGCTGAACATCTCCATGTTCAGCACCGCCACGGTCCGCTCCAGCGGCGCCAGCGGATGCGCGGCGTAGTAGCTGGCGCCCAGCAGCCCCTTCTCCTCGGCGGTCAGGGCAATGAAGTACAGCGAACGCTGCGGGCGCGGGCCGGCGGCGAAGGCGCGCGCCAGCTCCAGCACGCTGGCCACGCCGGTGGCGTTGTCGATGGCGCCGTGGCGGATGCGGTCGCCCGAGGCGTCGGCCTGGCCGACACCGAAGGCATCCCAGTGCGCGGAGAAGATCACCGTCTCGTCCGGATGGCCGGCGCCCTCGATGCGGCCGATCACGTTGTGGGTGACCACGCGCTCGCGCTTGACCTTGAAGTCGACCGACAACCGCGCATCGCCCAGCGCCAGCGGCGTGAAGTCCGGCCGCTGCGCGGCGCGCTTGGCGGCCTCGAAGTCGAGCCCGGCGCGCTGGAACAGCGACACCGCCAGCGCCCGCTGCATCCAGCCGCGCACCGGCACGTGCTGCGCCAGCGCGTCGGCCTGGCTGCGCTCGATGTCGAACACCGGCGACAGCCCGGAGCTGCGCACCGTGTTCCAGCCGTACGCCGCCGGCGCGGTCTCGTGCACGATCAGCACGCCGGCGGCGCCGCGCCGCGCGGCTTCCTCGTACTTGTAGGTCCAGCGGCCGTAGTAGGTGACCGCCTTGCCGTCGAATGCGCCGGGTTCGGCGGTCTCGAAGTCGGCATCGTTGATCAGCACCACCGCGACCTTGCCCTTCAGGTCCACGCCCTTGTAGTCGTCCCACTGCCGTTCCGGCGCGGCGATGCCGTAGCCGACGAACACCAGCGGCGCGTCCTGGATCGACACGCGATCCAGCGGGCGCAGGCTCTGCAGGGTCACGTCCTCGCCGTTGACCAGCGCCTGCGACTGCCCGCCCACCGCCAGCGTCGCGGTGACCGGCCCGTCCACCTGCGCGCGCACCAGCGGCACCGCCTGCGTCCAGCCGCCGTCCTCGCCGCCGGGCTGCACCCCGGCCTTGCGGAACTGCTCGACCAGGTAGGCGACGGTCCTGTCCTCGCCGGGCGTGGCCGGCGCGCGGCCCTCGAACTCGTCGGAAGCCAGGATGCGCACGTGCTCGGACAGGGCTCGCGCATCGATCGCGGCCGTCGCGTCGTTGGCGGCCTGCGCCATGCCTCCGACGAACAGGCAGGCGGACAGCAGCAACATGCGCATCGGATTCACGGCGGGGCCTTCATCGGCAGAAACGAGGGCGCCTAGTGTACAAACCGCAACGACTTTCCTGTAGGAGCGACTTCAGCCGCGATGGGGCTTCACCGGCAAACCGATCGCGACTGAACGGCCTCGGCATGCCGGAGCAACCCCTACGGGAAGCGAAGGCGGCGCATCAGCGCGCGCGATCCAGCCAGCAGGCCAGCCCCTGCGCGTTGAGTTCGATGTCGCTGTGCAGCACCTGCTCCACGCCCTCGTCGTCGAGCCGGCAGCCATGCCCCCGTGCCCGCTCCAGGTACAGCGCGGTCAGCGCCGCGACCATGCAGCGATGGCGGTCGGCGCGCCCGTCGCAGTTGCGCGCGATCTCCACCATCGCCGCGATCTGCTCGAACAGGGCCTGCGCCAGTTCGCGCAGGCCCTGCACCCGGCCGTAGTGGGTCAGGTACACCGACTGCGGCGCATGGCTCATCAGCCGCTCGATCGAGGCGACCATCGCCTCGGGCTCGAACTGCACCGGCGAGGATGTCGGAATCACGAAGGCCCCCTGCGCGCTGTCCAGCTCGCGGTAGGAAATGCCGAAGGTGTCGCCGCTGAACCAGCTGCGGCTGCGCGCGTCCCACACGCACAGGTGGTGGCGCGCATGGCCGGGCGTGTCGATGCACAGCAGCTCGCGTCCGGCCAGCGACACGACATGCTCGTCCTCGGCCACCACCACCAGCTCGGCCGGCACCGGCACGATCGGTCCGTAGCTGCGGGCGATCTCCTCTTCGCCGTACACCGCGGTGGCGCCGGCGATCAGCGCGGTGGGGTCGATCATGTGCCGCGCGCCGCGCGGATGCACCAGCAGCCGGGCATTGGGCAGCTCGCGCATCAGCATGCCGGCGCCGCCGGCATGGTCCAGGTGCACGTGGGTCAGGATCAGCCAGTCGACGTCGGCGGGCGCCAGCCCGGCTTCGGCCAGCGCCGCCAGCAATGCCGGCACCGACAGGCTGGTGCCGCAATCGACGAAGGCGCCGCGCCCGCGTTCGATCAGCAGATAGGCCGCGTCGAAACGCGCGCGCTGGAACCGGGTATCGATGGTGCGGATGTCGTCGCGAATGGTCACAGCTCCTCCCTATATGCCCGGCCCAGCCTAGGCGGCGATGCCACTGCAGGCGATGCGGCTTTGGTCGAGGCCGCGCAGTCCCACTCACGCCAGCCCCCAGGATGAACAAAGCGAAGCCCCATTCATCTTCGGGCAATGCGTTGGTGGCCAGCATGGCTCCGCCTTTCTACGCAGGAGATCCCGCATGCGCAATGACCGCAATCACCGTGTCGCCACCGCCGTGCTGGCGGCGGCCCTGGCCTCGGCCTTCTGCCTGCCCGCCCTGGCCCAGCAGGCCGCCGGATCCGCCGCCGGCGGCGCGTCCCAGGGCCAGCCGCTGACCCAGGCGCAGGTGAAGCAGCTGCTGGAATCCAGGGGCTACACCGACCTGGACGACATCGACTTCAAGAAGGGCCTGTGGCGCACCGAGGCCACCAGCGCGGACGGCAGGCACGTCGGCGTGCAGGTCAATCCCGCCAACGGCGAGATCATCACCGACAGGGCCGTGTCCGAGGTCGGCAAGAACGACATCCGTGCGCGGCTCGCCACCGCCGGCTACAGCAAGGTCAACGACGTGGACCTCGACGACGGCGTCTGGAAGGCCGAGGCCAGGAACCCGCAGGGCCGCAAGGTGAAGGTCCGCCTGAGCCCGAAGGACGGCAGCATCATCGCGGTCGAAGACGACTGACGCACGAGAGCCCGGGCCATCCGGCCGCGGGCGATTGACGGCGGCGGCATGCCCGTGCCGCCGCCTGCACGTCAGCCCGGACCTGCCGCCGCCTCGCGCAGGGTGCGCAGCGCAGCCAGCACGTCCTCGGCCGGCGCCTGCAGGGCGACGTCCGGCAGCCGCAGCGCATCGCCCGTATCGGCCAGCTTCAGCGTGCGGACGCGGCGTCCGGCGTCCTTCGGCGAATCGAAGCCAACGCTCTGCAGCAGTACCGCACCCTCGGCGTCCACCAGCTTGAAGTAGAAGCGATCGTCCTGCCGGTACTGCTTGAAGCTGGGCAACGCCGCCTTGGCCGCGCCCCTGCTCGCGCCGGCCGGCGCCGACGCGCCCAGATCGCGCAGTCCCACCGCATGGCGCAGTTCGGCCAGCAGCGGCGTGGCGTACTTCTCGCGCAGCCGGCGGCCGCCCTCGCGCAGGATCTGCTCGATGTCGTCGGGCCGCGCGATCAGCGCCTGGTAGCGCTCGCGCAGCGGCGCGATCTCGCTGTCGATGCGCTCGAACAGCTTCTGCTTGGCCTCGCCCCAGCCGATGCCGTCGGCGAAGGCCTGGGCGAACTCGGCCGTCTCCTGCCCGCTGGCGAAGGCCTGGTACAGCTGGAACAGCGCCGAACCCTCGGTGTCCTTCGGCTCGCCGGGGGCGCGCGAATCGGTGAGGATCGAGAACACCAGCTTCTTCAGCTCCTCGCGCGGCACGAACAGCGGGATCGTGTTGCCGTAGCTCTTGCTCATCTTGCGCCCGTCCAGCCCCGGCAGCGTGGCGACGTTCTCGTCCACCAGCGCCTCGGGCAGGGTGAAGAACTCGCGGCCGTAGACATGGTTGAAGCGCTGGCCGAAATCGCGCGCCATCTCGATGTGCTGGATCTGGTCGCGCCCCACCGGCACCTTGTGGGCGTTGAAGATGAGGATGTCGGCCGCCATCAGCACCGGGTACATGAACAGCCCGGCAGTGACGCCGGCATCGTCGTCCTCGCCCTCGGCGCGGTTCCTGTCCACCGCCGCCTTGTAGGCGTGCGCGCGGTTGAGGATGCCCTTGCCGGCCACGCAGGTCAGCAGCCACATCAGCTCGGTGGTCTCGGGCACGTCGCTCTGGCGGTAGAACCACACCTTGTCCGGGTCCAGGCCGGCGGCCAGCCAGGTCGCGGCGATCTCCAGGGTGGAACGCTGGGTCTTCTCCGGGTCCTGCGCCTTGATCAGGCTGTGCAGGTTGGCGAGGAAATAGAAGCTCTCCACGTCCGCGGCGCGACTGGCGGCGATGGCCGGGCGGATCGCGCCGACATAGTTGCCCAGGTGGGGGGTTCCGGAGGTGGTGATGCCGGTGAGGACGCGGGTGGTCATGCTGGAGTGCTTGGAGTGGGGCCGATCCGCAAGTTTAACTGTTGCCTGCGCACTGCATCCGGCATCCGGCCGGCGCCGGATCGAGGGGATGACCGTCTTCCCGCTTTCCACGGCCCAAGTGGCAACGCTCTGGCCGGGGAGGCCTGTACTCGTCGCCACCGCGACGACGGGAAGCCAGCGGCTTCCCTCTCCTGCAATCAGCTACGAAAGCTACCGGCGATACCATTCTTGACGGGCGAGGACAGGGGTTTCATCTTCGCGCATTCCCCGTCCCAGGAAGTCACGTCATGCGCCGTCCAAGGCCTGCAACGCCGGTTCCCGGCGCGCCCGAACGCCTCCGGAAATCGGATCGGGGTTTGGGCGCAGGCACGCGCGTTGGATGGCGGACTTGCTCGTCAAACCTTCAAGGTGGCCGAAGGCAACGCCGAACTTTCCTCGCCATCCTCGCGAGCGGAAGGCGTACTTCTCAGCCTCCGAAGCCCTGGCTGCCTCTCGCCCCAGCCGAATCAGCCGAACGGCTGGTCCATTCAGGCACGCCTGGGCGAATCACAACAACGTCCACGTCATCCCGCTTGCGCGGGAGCGACGATCGGCCCCTCCCGCGCCCCGCAGCCGCCACACGTCCTCCGGAGTACGGCGGACGTGCGGCACCACGCCCTACGTAGCGGCTCGCCGGATACAACCCGACGCGGTACGCCGACGCGGTACGACCTGTACCTTACTCGTTCGCCTCGCGCCGCAGCGCGTCCTCGAAGTCGCGCACCTCGCGCTCGGCACGGTCGCGACCCCAGCCGTAGCGTTCCTGCAGCTTGCCGGACAGGTACTCGGCGTTGCCTTCGGCCACCTTGAAGTCGTCGTCGGTCAGGTCGCCCCACTTGGCCTGGATCTGTCCCTTCAGCTGCGACCACTTGCCGGAAATGATGTCTTTGTTCATGGGTTTCCTCCTCGTTGGGCGGCTTGCTTGCCGCGCGCCACAAGGATCGGCCAGGCGCCATTCGCAGGCGGTCAAACCATGTGCAGGCCTGCATCACGCCGATGAACGCTTGTGGCCGCCGCACATCGCGAAGGCCGCGTTCGCTGCGGATGAAATACGTCCGCCCCCCCTGGAAAACCGCAGCCCGGGTAAGCGCAGCGCACCCGGGGCGTTGACCCTCCCGGGTGCGCTCCGCCTACCCGGGCTACCCGGCCAAAGCCTCCCCTGTCCGGACCGGAGCATCTCCCCCAGGCAGACATGGCAGCCAGGCGCGCCCACAAAAGACGAACGGACCGTCACCGGTCCGTTCGCCTGCATATCGAATCGCCGCGCCGCGGCGATCAGATCAATTGCGGCGGTCGGCCGCGCCTTCCACCTTCTCGCCCGCCTTCTGCACATCCTTGCCGGCGCCGGCCACGGTGTTGCATGCCGAAAGCATGCCGGCCGAGAACATCGCCAACACCATCAGAACAATTACACGCTTCATAGTCTTCTCCTCTTCTTTGCATGCGGCTTGGCCGCGATCATTACATCCAGCGCCGCGGCTCAGCAGCGGCCGTCGCTGCAGTCATGGGCCTTGTCTTCGACCTTCTCGCCGGCCTTCTGCATGTCCTTGCCGGCACCGGATACCGTATTGCATCCTGCCAGCAGGCCCGCGGAAAACAGTGCCAGCATGGCCAGGGGAATCGCTCGCTTCATTGACTACCTCGTCGGGCTGGGGAGCCGGGCGAACGGACCTTCCGTCCACCCAGGCTCGTGGGTGGAGTGAATCTGACGGTCGCCCCGTCGATTTCACGTGAACGGATCGCGCTGCGATTCAGCAAGCCTCAGTCGCGCATCAGCGTGGACTTGCCGAACAGGCTCTCGACCAGGTCCACCGCCAGCTCCGCCGTGGCATTGCGCTCGTCCAGCACCGGGTTGAGTTCGACGATGTCCAGCGAGCCCATGCGGCCGCTGTCGGCGATCATCTCCATCACCAGCTGCGCCTCGCGGTAGTTCACGCCGCCGGGCACGGTGGTGCCCACGCCCGGCGCGATGCCGGGGTCGAGGAAATCGACGTCGAAGCTGACATGCAGGTGCGTGTCCTGGTCCACGCCGTCGAGCGCCTGCTCCATCGTGCGCTTCATGCCCATCTCGTCGGTGAAGCGCATGTCGTACACGTCCACGCGGTGCTGCTTGATGAGCCGCTTCTCTTCGGGATCGACCGAGCGGATGCCGATCTGCCGCACCTGCGACGGCACGATCGCCGGCGCGTCGCCTCCCAGGTGGGTGAGCGCATGCGGACCCAGTCCGCACAGGCAGGCCACCGGCATGCCATGCACGTTGCCCGAGGGCGTGACCTGGCTGGTGTTGAAGTCCGAATGCGCATCCAGCCACAGGACCCGCAGCTTGCGGCCGTTCTCGCGGCAATGCCGCGCCACCGCGGTGATCGAGCCGATGCCCAGGCAATGGTCGCCGCCCAGCATCACCGGCATGCGGCCCTCGCGCAGCTCGGCCAGGCTGGCGTGCATCAACGCGCGGTTCCACGCCACCACCTCGTCCAGGTGGCGGTAGCCCCCGACCGGCGGCTGCCATGGATTGCGCGGGCCTTCGAGGTTGCCGACATCGCGCACCTGCACGCCATGCGACTGCAGCGCTTCGCCCAGGCCGGCGATGCGCAGGGCCTCCGGCCCCATCCGCGCGCCGCGATGGCCGGCACCGACATCGGTGGGCACGCCGATCAACGACACCGGGGAAAAGATGCGGCTCACCGGAAACTCCTCGCAAATCGGACCAGTGTAGTCACGCATGCGCGGCCGCTCCCGCGGCAACGCAACAGCCCCGTGGGCGTCGCCGCCACCGGCAGGCCAGCACGGTACCGCCCGCGAGCGATGCCGGCGTCGCTCGCACGGCATGCCGCAGTACCCGAAGATGTCCCCCGCGGACGCCGCACCCTCGGCGTCCTCCGTCACATTGCCGGGTTCAGGCCGGCGCCACCGGCGTCAACGGCAGGACCGGGCCGCCTTCACCCCAGAACGCGACCAGCCGGCGCACGCCCTCGGACTCGGCAAACCGCGCCTGCATCCCGGACTTCACCTGCAACCAGCGCGCGGTGCCCAGTTCGAGCAGCGTCTCGGAACCGGCCTTCTTGCTGGCCATGTGCCACTGCGAGAAGTAGCGGCGCGGTACCGGCCCGTTGAACACCTCGGACACGATCGCATGCTTGGACGAATGCTTGATCCGCTCGTAGATGCGCTCCACGCCCGCGGCCGGACCTTCGAAGTACTGGAAGAACTGCTGCCCGTCGTACAACAGCGCGCCGGTGACGCCCTGCATGGCGTTGTGCGCGTTGGCCTCGATCACCAGCCGGTCGACCTCGGCCACCGTCATCGGCCGGCGTACTCGGCTCAGATAGGCGACCGCAAAAAGCTCCTCATGCGCGTCATCGCGCGAATCCGCATCCGTCAATGCCGCATCCTCTGGCCAGGGGCAACGAGCCTACCACCGTCGCGGCTGACCGGCAGCCACCAGCCGACTGCGGTTTTGCCCGTACGCTGGTACCGGCGCGGTTGCCTGCAGGGCCCGCGAAGTTTAAGTCGGCGGGGCAAGGCGACTTCCCGACTCAAATCGGCAATGCAACCTATGATCCAAGAAGTTTCGCTCAAGGAAACCCTCCTGCCCAATGAGCGGTCACGCCAGACCAGAACGAAATAGAGGGTTGCTACATGCGCTGCATACTGCCCCTCATCCGTGATTATCGTGACGGCGTTAAAAACGGATCATGGTCATCCTCATGGCCGGCTCATGAGGCAAATCTGCGGACGGCCTCGACCGTCCGGACGTGCGTATGCGAAGCCGGCCCGGACAGGTTCCCTTGTAGGAAAATTTCCAATGAAGCGAAGTTGTGATGCCGTTCGCGTCATGACGAAGAGTCATCTACATAGTCTCCGATAGCCTGGCTCGCAGGCTACGAGGAGAGAGACAATGAGGCAGATGATCAAGAGGATGGTGGCTGGCGCCATTTTGGCAGCATCGGTACTAGGAGGCGTAGCGTCGGCGGCGCCAACATGCAAGGCTGCCTGTTACCAGGCATACCTGAGATGTATTGCAGCCGGGGACGAAGCTGCGTTTTGCGAGCAGGAGCGCCAGAGTTGCCTTGAGTTAATGTGCGGCGGCACACCCAATTGATTTTCAGATTCAAGAAGCCCTGCGCGCGGGGCTTCTCACTATACATTCTACCATCTGTAATTCCGGCTACTCCATTTTGTGCCCGGCAGAGTGGATTCAAGGGAATGGGATAGAGCAACCAGAAAAGCCAAAGTGCCTTATGCCGGACAATTTCAGTAAACCCTGGAGCGCTCTTGGATGCCTGGGAACGAGTTGATGTTGCGCCCATCCTATCCAAATAGACAATACGACTATTTGCCTTCAAAGGCAGATAACGAATGTGGGCAAGAATAGTTTCTCCGAATATTTCCCCATAAGAGGCACGCCTGCGCTGGAACTAAACAATTCGTAGAGTTTCCATGTATTCCGCAGACCTACCCCAGACCAAAATTACTGCGGCGGACATTGAGACCGGCCCACGACGAGCCTTGCGGGCGTCTCGCGCGCATGGGAGCGCGCGGCCGGCCATAGCGGATTAGAAGTTCATTCGATAGAGTCATACTGCTCCGGCCATGGAGCAAGGAAGGTCTCCTGAACCCATTGGCCCAACGTCGTGTCGAAATACTTCCGCGTGCATAGCTGCCATTGCGAGTTGTATCCGACGCATGAAGTGGAGCCCCCCACCTGCGCTTTTGCCTGTGGCGAAGAAATAGCAGTGCCAGCAACAGCGACTAATCCGATGAGAAACCCAAGGGCAACCTGGCTCATCCTCATTTCACTCTCCTTGACTGGGGAATGCCGGCGCGGCTTGCTCAAGGCCCGTGGGTTGAGCGGCTGATAGCCCGCGTCGGCAAAGTCAGAATGCCTTGATAGATGGCCCTGGCTATAGGTAATCCGGCCGCTGCACCGTCAGAATTGTCCGAATATGGGATCTCGCCTCTGTGTCCTCCCAGCGACTAGCTTATATGGTCGGCAAGATCGGTAAGGAACTTGGGGGCACCAGCCATTGGGGGCATCTCCTTGGCACAGCCCAGCAACCTGGGGGCATGCCCCCTAATGTGCCCCCATGCCCTCGGATTCAAGCGGACGCTACGGGACGCAATCGGACAAGCGAAAGCATAAAAGCACTTGCTTTTCGGAGAGTTCCGGACGTTCCAGGACGCATCCGGACCGGAAGATGGTGCCGCTTATCCGAATCGAACGGATGACCTACTGTTTACAAGACAGTTGCTCTACCGACTGAGCTAAAGCGGCGTTGTGTGGGCCCCGTACCGTGGGTCCGGCACGGACGGGCATTCTAGCGTAGCGAGGCGCAGTCCAGCGATTGCTGGCGGCTGGCGCCGCTTTGGCGGCGGATCGCGGCCGGCTGTGCATCGGTGGCCAGGCGTACGTCCAGCCACCATTGCGCGCCGCCGGACGATGCCACCAGTTGCGCCGGGAACCCCGCCGCGACCAGCTCGGCCTGGCGGCGCTCGGCACCTTCGCGGTTGCGGTACTGGCCCAGGGCGACGGCGTTGGCTTCCTCGCCCTGGCCGAGGACGTAGTAGTCGCTGAAGCCGGCGGCGGCCACCCGCGCGGCCAGGGCGCGGGCAGTGTCGCGATCGCGGCTCGGAGGCAGCAACACGCGGTAGCTGCTGCCGCCGGCACCGGCGATCTCGCGCACGCGGGCCTGGACGATGTCCGCGCCGGCGCGCTGGCGCGCGGCGTCGGCGTCGGCGCGGTCGGGGAACGCGCCCAGGCTCAGGCAGCGAGGCGCGGATGCGGCGGGCTCGGGCGCCGGCGTTGCCGAGGGCGGCGTCGGCGCGGCCGCGGCCACCCGCGGCGGTTGCGCCGGCACCGGCGCGGGAGCCGGCGGCGCGTCGTCGATGCCGGCCGAACCGGGCACCAGCTCGAGCCCGGCCACGCCGCCGGGCATCGCCAACGGCGGCGGTGCGGGCTCGTCCTTGCGCGCCGCCCACCACAGCGCGATGCCGAGGTTGAGGACGACCAGGATGACGATGAGTGCGCGCACGGCCATGGCCGATTCTAGAACACGCGAACTAGGACGGCCGCAACGGGTCGCCGCCCGCGGCGCGTGTCGCCGCGCTCATCGGCGAGGCTGCGGGTGCGCCTGCGCGGCGAAGACGGCCAGGCCGTCGAGCACCAGCGACGGCCGGTGCCTGGCCATCGGCAGTTCCGGCAACAGTGCCGGCGCGCCACCGCCATGCAGCAGCAGTGCGGGCGGCCTGTGCATCCGCTCCCCGGCCAGGCGCAGGCTGCGTTCGATCAGCGCGATCGCCGCGCCATCGCAGCCGGAAGCCAGCGCGTCGGCGGTGTCGCAGGCGAACTCCGCGTAGCGACCGCCGTCGGCCGGCAGCTGCGAGGCACGCGCGTGCAGCGCCTCGCGCATGGTGGTCGGCGAGGCGGCGATGCGCCCGCCCAGATGGTTGCCTGCGGCATCGAGGAGATCGATGGTCAACGCCGTGCCCACGCCCGCCACCAGCACGTCGCCGCCCTGCACGCGGGCGGCCAGCAGCGCGAGGAAACGGTCCACGCCGAAGCGCGCCGGTTGCGCGTAGGCGATGCGCACGCCGGCGAACTCGGCCTGGGTGGCGACGAGCCGCAGCATGGCGAAGCGCGTTCGCAACGCCGCCATCACCGCATCGGTCAGCGCCGGCGAGGCGACGCTGGCCACGTAGGCGACGTCGCCGCGCGGCAGCGCATCCAACGCCACCGCGTCCATCGCCTCGGCGCCGTGCGGCATCGCCTGCACGTCGCCGGCCAGGCCGTCGCGCAAGGGCGCGAACTTGAAACGGGAGTTCCCCAGGTCGAACAACCAATCGCTCATGCCGCCCTCACGCTGACCTCGCCGGCATGGAACAGCCGCACGTCATCTTCCATCCGCACACGCAGGGCGCCGTCCTCCGCCAGCCCGGCGGCGATGCCGTCGTGCACCAGGTCGCCCTGCAGGACCCGCACCGGCCTGCCGGCCAGCGCGTCCAGCCCGGCGTAGCGCGCCAGGAACGGCGCCAGCCCCTGCGCATCGAACAGCTCCAGCGCCGGCAGCAGGCCGGCAAGGATGGCGGCGGCGACGGCATTGCGCGAGACCGCCCCAGCCGACAGGCTGTCCAGGTCGGTCCACGGCTGGTCGATGTGCGCGGCGAAGGCCGCCGGCATATGCACGTTGACGCCGATGCCGATGACCGCACGCGCGCTGCCGGCGAACTCGCCGCCGCCTTCCACCAGCAGTCCGCCCAGCTTGCGGCCGCCGACCACCAGGTCGTTGGGCCACTTCAGTCCCACCTGGTCGAAACCCTCGGCCCGCAGCGCCTCGGCCACCGCAACGCCGGCCACCAGGCTGAGCCCGCCCAGCCGCGCCAGCCCGCCGGAGAACTGCCGCGACAGCGACAGGTACAGGTGCGCGGCCAACGGCGAACTCCAGTGCCGCCCGCGCCGGCCGCGGCCGGCGGTCTGGCGCTCGGCCAGCAGCACCGCGGCGCCGTGCGCGGGCGCGGGACGGCGCAGCAGCTCGGAGTTGGTCGACTCCAGGCTCCAGGCCACCTCCAGCCCGGCCAGCAGCGGCGCGGCGCGGGCCGGCAGCGCGGCGAGGATGCGGTCGGCCTCCAGCAGTTCCAGCGCGCGCTCCAGGCTGTAGCCGTCGCCGGCACGGCCGTCTATCGCCACGCCCGCCGCGCGCAGGCCCTGGATCCGCTTCCACACCGCGGCACGGGTGAGCCCGAACTCGCGCGCCAGCGCGTCACCGGACAGGCGGCCGGTGCTCAGTTTCGCCAGCAGGGCGCGCTCGTCCAAGGTGGTTTCCAGATCGACAAGCCGGCAATTATGGCCGACCCCGCCGGCGGCGCCCAGCGCGGCGGCTGCCTGCGGCGAAACCCGAGGCAGGAAACTCGGGTTAGAATCGGGCCGATACCGTCCTTGCACCGAGTGATGCCGACGATGCGCCGTTACGCTCATTGCATGATCCTGTTGCTGCTTCCCGCTGCCGCGTGGGCGTCCAACGACCCGGTCGCGGGCCGCGGTGCCTGCGTCTACAGCGACACGGGCGACGCGCACGACGGCGCCGCCGGCAGCCAGGCGGCCCCGGCACGGACGCCACCGGCGGCGAAGAGCCCGGCGGTCACCTCCGGCGGCGGCGGCGATGGCGACCCGCTGGTCCAACGCATGCGCATGCCCAGATGGCACAGCTTCCTGCCGGGCATGTTCCGCTGATCCAGCGCCTGCTCGGCTGGCTGCACCGGCCGGTCGCACCGATCGAGGAAGGCACCTGGCAGCAGCTGCGCGGCCGCTGCGCCTGGATCGCCGCGCTGGAGCCCGGGCGCGAGCGGCGCCTGCGCGAACTGGCCGCGCTGTTCCTGCACCAGAAGACCATCTCCCCGGTAGCCGGCCTGCAGCTGACGGATGACGACTGCGCCCTGCTGGCCGCGCTGTGCTGCCTGCCGCTGCTGGAATTCGGGGCCGGCGGGCTGCGCGGCTGGTCGCAGCTGATCGTGTACCCGGACGCGTTCCGGGTGCGCCGCAGCCATGTGGACGCGGCCGGCGTGCTGCACGAGTTCGACGACGAACTGATCGGCGAGTCGTGGGACAGCGGCCCGCTGATCCTGTCCTGGGCCGACGTGCAGGCCGACCTGGACGAGCCCGACGCCGGCTACTGCGTGCCGGTGCACGAGATGGCGCACAAGCTGGACGCGCTCGATGGCGTCCTGGACGGCACCCCGCCGCTGCCGCGTGCCTGGCAGCAGCAATGGGCGGCCGATTTCCAGCGCGCCTACGACGCGCTGTGCCGCAAGGTGGATACCGGCCGCTACCGCGGCCAGCTCGATCCATATGCCGCCGAGGCGCCGGAGGAATTCTTCGCGGTCGCCAGCGAGTACCACTTCTCCGCGCCGCAGCTGCTGCGGCAGGAACTGCCCGAGGTCGCCGCGCACCTGCAGCGTCTCTACGGCCCGCCGCCACTCGCCGGGTGAGACCAAACGGGCGGCGGCCGGCCGCGCCCCCGGCAGGCCTGCCCGGGCAACCATCTTTTCAGGCACCGGCGACTTTCCATCGAGGGTCATAGGATGGGCCTTCCCACCGCGGCGAAGCCTAACGGGTCACGGCAGCACCCAAGCACATCAGGACCGGGTCGCGTATCGCCGGTCGCGCGCGTGCCGTGTGGCGGGCCAAGGCCCGCCCTACGCCATCTCCAGGATCAGAAAATGGGGCCTCGGCCGAGCGCGGCGGAGTCTGCCGTGAGCGCCAACGCGACAGGGTCATGGACCAGCGGCATGCAAGCACGATGATCGGGCCCGCGTTGCGTATCGCCGGCTGTGCGAGCGGCGGGCCAGAGCCCGTCCCATGCCGTCCCCCGGCCACTGCGGCTGCCCTCGGGGCCGATCGGCAAGTCCCTTCAGTCCAGCATCCGCTCGCCGTCCTCGTCGTCGGCGTCGATGGCGGCGTAGCTGCGGCTGCCGTCCAGCGCGGCCGACATCGGCATGCCGTCGGGCGCCTCGGGGCCGCGCAGGGTCGCCGGCAGGGCGACGTTCGACGGCACCGGCCGGGCGCTGGCGGCGGCGACCGCGGGGTCGGTGGTGCCGACGTGGGTGGTCACCTCGCGCAGCCAGGGCACGTCCTGCACGCTCCATTGGCTCTGGCTGGCGGCGCCGGCCAGCACGGTGATGCCCACCAGCAGCGCGATCAGCGCGGTACGCAGCAGCGCCTCGGACAGACGCCGCCAGCCGGCATGGCGGGCGGTACGCGCGGGCGGGTTGTGGGCCGGGTCGTGCATGGCGTCGTCTTCGCTGCTGGTCGCATCGTGTGCGTGGACAGAGTATCCGCATCCATCATGGCAATTGCTTGAACGCCGGCCAAGCGCCGCGAGCGAGCGACGCGTGCGTTCATTGCCGGTACGGGCTGCAGACCCGTGCAGCCCTACAGTCCAGGCGGCAGGGTCGCCTCGAACCGCGCCCCGCCCAGCTCCTGCGAGCGCCCCACCTGCAGCTCGCCGCGATAGCCCTTCACCAGGTCCTGCACGATCGACAGGCCGATGCCGTGGCCCTGCACGCGCTCGTCGCCGCGCACGCCGCGCTGCAGCACCTTGGCCACGTCCTCGGGCGCGATGCCGGGGCCGTCGTCCTCGACCACCAGCTCCAGGCCGTCGCGGCGGTTGCCGCCGGCCGCGCGGATCCGCGCGGTCAGCAGCACGCGATGGCGCGCCCACTTGAAGGCGTTCTCCAGCAGGTTGCCGAGCAGTTCCTGCAGGTCGCCCGGCTCGCCGTGGAAGCGCGCGGCCGGATCGATGTCGAACTCGCACAGCACGCCCTTGGCCGAGTACACCTTCTCCAGCCCGCGCACGATCTCCTCGGCGCTGGGCTCGATCGGCACCGGCGCGGAGAACAGCTTGTGGCCGCTGGAGGCCGCGCGCGCGAGCTGGTAGGACACCAGGTCGTTCATCCGCCGCAGCTGCAGGTCCATGTCCTTGCGCAGTTCGTCGCCGCTGGCGCCGCTGTCCAGCTGGGTGCGCAGCACCGCCAGCGGCGTCTTCAGGCTGTGCGCCAGGTCGGCCAGGGTGTTGCGCTGGCGCTCGAGGTTCTCGCGCTCGCTCTCGATGAAGGCGTTGATGCTGTCGGTCAGCGGCTCCAGCTCGCGCGGATGGCGCTCGCTCATGCGCACCGCCTCGCCGCGCTGCACGCGGGTCAGCTCGTTGATCACCCGCCGCAGCGGCCGCAGGCTCCATTGCAGGATGAACGCCTGCAGCACCAGCAGCAGCACGCCCGCGCTGCCCAGGTAGAACCACACCGCGCCGCGGAACACGCGCAGCTGCGCACCGAGCGAACGCGCGTCCTCCATCACGTAGATGGTGTACGGCAGCTCGTCGTCGCCGCTGCCGCTCCAGATCAGGCCCAGCCCGTAGCGGTATACCGCGCCGCGGCTGCCGTCGATCTGGGTGATCTCCAGCGGACCGCTGAACGACTCCTGCCGCGGCTGCAGTATGCCGCCGGGCGGCGGCAGCACCGGGCCCTCGGCCGACATCGACGTCCAATGCTCCTGCGGCCACACCACCTCGGCATAGAGGCCGCCACCGGGCACGTCGAAGCGCGGATCAGGCGGCAGCTCGCGGATGTACAGCGAGCCATCGCGAACGAACTCGATGCTGTTGGCGTAGGCGGTGGCGTAGTTCTTCAGGCGTTCGCGCAGGTTCTGCTGCGCGGTGTCGGCGAAGGCGACGTCCAGCGCGTAGCCGGCCAGCGCCAGGAAGGCGACCAGGCTGAGGCTGGCCGCAAGCAGTTGCCGCGCCTTGAGAGAACGCGGCCGCCAGGGCTTGAAGAACCAGAACCGGCCGGCAGCCACCCGCTATCGTCCCCGCCGCCCGCTCAGCCCTCGGTCCGCGGGATCGCGAAACGGTAGCCGCGGCCGCGCACGGTCTCGATCGGCTTGAGCTCGCCGTCCGGGTCCAGCTTCTTGCGCAGGCGGCCGATGAAGACCTCCAGCACGTTGGAGTCGCGGTCGAAATCCTGCTGGTAGATGTGCTCGGTCAGGTCGGCCTTGGACACAAGTTCGCCGGCATGCATCATCAGGTACTCGAGCACCTTGTACTCGTAGCTGGTCAGGTCCACGTTCTGGCCGTTGACGCTGACGGTCTGCGCCGCCAGGTCCAGCGAGACCGGGCCGCACTCCAGGGTGGGCTTGCTCCAGCCGGCGGCGCGGCGCAGCAGCGCGTTGACGCGCGCCAGCAGTTCCTCGACGTGGAACGGCTTGACCAGGTAGTCGTCGGCGCCCTGCTTGAGGCCCTCGACCTTGTCCTGCCAGCTCGAACGCGCGGTCAGGATCAGCACCGGGAACTTCTTGCCCTCGTCGCGCAGCGCCTTGATCAGCTCCATGCCCGACATCTTCGGCAGGCCCAGATCGATGATGCCGACGTCGAACGGCACCTCGCGGCCCATGTACAGGCCTTCCTCGCCATCCTGCGCGGCATCGACCGCAAAGCCTTCGCGCTTGAGGCGGGCGGCCAGGGTTTCCCGCAACGGGGCTTCGTCTTCGACCAAGAGGATACGCATGAACTCTCCCTAGTTACTGTGGTTGGCCGGTGGGCCGGACAACGGATCGGATGGCCCGACTATCCCTGTTCAGGGGTTATCGCCGCGTGGTGGCGGCAAGGGCCGTGACTCGGCCCGCGGCTGCACGCGCGCGGGTGCAGGATCGTCCATGTAGCGGACCCGGCCGTGATCGTCCATGTACTTGACCCGGTTGATGCTGCGGCCGTCGAAGGGAATCTGCTCGGCGCCGAGGATCTGCCCGCCGGTGCTGCGCTGGACGCGGCGCACCGCATCGGACAGCGAGCGGCCCCCGTCCATCTGCGCCGTCTGCATCGGCGCACGCGGCATGACGTCGCGCGGAGGCGGCGCCCCCGCCCCTCGCTCCATGCCGCCGCCCTGCTGGGCGAAGGCCGGCACGGCGGCGGCCAGCAGGGCCAGCGGCAGGCATCGGCGATGGAGGGAAAAGAGCTTCACTGCGTCGAATCCTAGCGGACTGCTCCGAATCGTTCAAAATTCGTGAAGACGGCTGGAATCGGAGACGACTCGAACCATCGGCGTTGAGGGCGAATTCTTGGTTTCGGGCAGTGAATCCGGTCTGAACTTTTCTGAATCAGGATAGTTTTATTAACTTACCTGAACAAACCCGATGGTGAAGCCTTTCCGGTCGGGACGCAATCACCAGGCGTCCGCTCGTGGGCCAGGGCCGCTTCCCGCTCTCGCGACTCCGTGCCTTCGCCCTTATCCAAATCCATCCATCGTCGAAAAATTTCGCCCATCGTCGGCCATTTGCGCCGATGACGGGTGTCATCCGGCCCCGAATGCCGTTCAAGCCGCCAGGCGGCCGCTCGCGGTGGCCCGCAGCGCCTGTTCGATCAGGGTCCAGTCCGCCCCGGGGCGATGCGCGCCCTCGCTGAGGACCTGGCGGAACAGCCGCCCGCCGGGCTGCCCGTGGAACAGCCCCAGCAGATGGCGGGTGATGTGCTTGAGTGCCAGCCCCTGCTGCAGCTGCGCCTGCACGTAGGGTTGCAGCGCGCGCAGCAGATCCTCGCGCCGACGCGGGGCGGCGCCGGTCAGCGCCGCGTCCAGCAGGTGCAGCACGTAGGGATCGTGATAGGCAGCACGCCCCAGCATCACCCCGTCGACCTGCTGCAGGTGCGCCAGGGCCGACTCGACGCTGGCGATGCCGCCGTTGAGCACGACCTGCAGCTGCGGCCGCTCGCGCCGCAGCCGGTACGCCCAGTCATGGCGCAGCGGCGGCACCTCGCGGTTCTCCTTGGGCGAGAGCCCCTGCAGCCAGGCATTGCGCGCATGCACCACGAACACCCCGCAGCCGGCCGCGGCCACCCGGTCGATGAAGGCGAGGAAGCGGTCGTAGTCGTGCTCGTCGTCCACCCCGAGCCGGCATTTCACCGTGACCGGGATGTCGACCACGGCGACCATCGCCGCGACGCACTCGGCCACCAGCGCGGGCTCGCGCATCAGGCAGGCACCGAAGCGCCCGGCCTGCACCCGATCCGAGGGGCAGCCGCAGTTGAGGTTGATCTCGTCGTAGCCCCAGTCCTGGCCGATGCGCGCGGCCTGCGCCAGCAGCGCCGGTTCGCTGCCGCCCAGCTGCAGTGCCAGCGGCCGCTCGACCGTGTCGAAACCCAGCAGGCGCTCGCGATCGCCATGGATCACCGCGTTGGCATGCACCATCTCGGTATACAGCCGCGCCGACGGCGCCAGCAGCCGGTGGAACACCCGGCAATGGCGGTCGGTCCAGTCCATCATCGGCGCGACGGAGATCATTTTTTCTTTGCAGTTCAAGGATAGGGCTCGACAGGATCGATACATAGGGGCGGGCATCGGACTCGCGCGTTCACCGCGATCTGCCCGGCCGCCGCGCTCCACGGTGGTTCGACGCACACGGAGATCTGATGCAGGGGCGGCGATGGCCCGGCCCGCCAGCGGGCTCGGGGCCGGTGCCGGCCATCGTATGCCAGCCTGGCCTTCGAGCGCCACGAGGAAGCGGCAACACCAGGCCCCCGATCGCCGGGATGCGCCTGCCGGCCGTGCAGGACGGGACATGGCGGTGGCAGCCCGGCGGGAAGGCGCCTCACATGGTGCGCACGCTCCGTGTGCGCTCGCTTGACCCGGCCGGCGCCACACTGGTTGCTCACTTTTCTCGAGGATCCTTGCCATGGCCGTCCCCCACTATCCGACGCCTCCGTTCAAGCGCCAGCAGCAGTCCTTTCCCGGCAAGACCGAGCAGATGGAGCCGCGGCCCGACCACGGCGAGCAGAGCTATGTCGGCAGCGGCCAGCTCCAGGGCAAGAAGACCCTGATCACCGGAGGCGACAGCGGCATCGGCGCCGCGGTGGCGATCGCCTTCGCCCGCGAGGGCGCCGATGTCGCCATCGCCTTCCTGCCGGACGAACGCGACGACGCCGAAAGCATCGGCGCACTGATCGAGGCCGCCGGGCGCAAGGCGGTGCTGGTCGCCTGCGACATCAGCGACCCGGCCCAGGCCAGCGCGCTGGTCGACCAGGTGAAGCAGGAGCTCGGCGGCCTGGACGTGCTGGTCAACAACGCCGCCTACCAGCGCTACTTCGAGAGCTTCGACGAGATCACCCTGGACGAGTGGCGCAAGACCTTCGACACCAACGTCCACGCTGCCTTCAACCTGGTGCGGCTGAGCGTGCCGCTGCTGGAGAACGGCGGCTCGATCATCAATACCGCCTCGGTGAATTCCAAGAAGCCCACGCCCAACATCCTGCCGTACTCCACCACCAAGGGCGCGCTCGCCAACCTCACCATCGGCCTGGCCGGACTGCTGGCAGAGCGCGGGATCCGCGTCAACGCGGTGCTGCCGGGCCCGATCTGGACGCCGTTCATCCCCGCCGGCATGGCTGCCGAGGAAGTGGAAACCTTTGGATCGCAGACGCCGTTCGGCCGCCCTGGCCAGCCGGCCGAGCTGGCCTCGGCCTACGTGATGCTGGCCAGCGATCGCGCCAGCTACACCTCCGGCGCACTGCTGACCATCTCCGGCGGCGCCGTGGTGCTTTGAGCCACCGCTCGGCCGCCTCGGCAAAGCTGCGGATGCCTGCGCGCCGCCGGCCCGGGTGCGCGGCATCCCGGCCGGCACGACCACGCCGCCGGCCGCCGAGCGCGTCTCGCATCGGGCCCGCCGCAAACGCGAGGTGAAACCCACGCACCACGGTTTCACCTTCGTTGAACCGGCCGCTGGGCTAGCGTCGGAGGCGAGGTGAAGACGATGACCCGAAAAACCAGCAACCCGCTCGGCCAGGTCAGCGACCGCGAGAAGGCGTTCACCCCGGACAAGCTGAGGAACGACAAGGCGCAACGGAAGGCACCGGACATGCCCGACAGCGATCCGGACAGCAACCACGCCGAACCGGACGACTACGAGCGGCTGCCCAGCGACCCCACGCGACGCGGCAGCCCGCGTTGACCCCCACCCGGCAGACACCGGCGGCAACACGCGGCCGCCCGGCTCGCCGCGACATCGACGAGGAGACACCATGACCGACATTTCCCCGCCACTGGAGAAGGCGCTGCAGCGCCTGGAGCACGACATCCCGGACCTGCGACGGCAGCATCCGAACGATTTCTGGGACGTGTTCGACGCACGCGCCGCGGAAATCACCGACCAGGTCGACAAGAGCGACGCACCGCTGGTGGCCAAGCGGATCGACGCGATGCTGATCAAGCACCAGCTGGGTCCGGCCGACCCCGGTGCATGAGCGCCGCTGCCATGCATCGATCCCCGACGATGCCGCGCCCCCATCGGCCGCGCATCGCCCCCCCGGACGTGAACCCATCGGCGAGGACTGCACCATGACCATGAACCTTCATCCATCCCGTACCGGCGTGCTGGCCGCGTCGCTGGCGCTGGCCGTCGTGCTCGGCGCCTGCGGCCGTGCCGGCGACGATACTTCGCGCACGGCACCGCAGGTCGCGCAGCAGCCGCAGGCGGTGGACCCCGGCGCCACGCCGGCGCACGGCGACGGCGAGATCCTCGGCGCGCTGGCCGCGATCGATCGCAACATGATCGCGCTGGCGCAACAGGCGGTCGACCGCCACGTGGGGGCGTCGACCGAGGAGTTCGCCCGGCAGCTGCTGCACCAGCACGGCGACCACCTCGAACGGGCGCTGGCGCTGGGCGCCAAGGAAACCGGCAAGACGGTCGAAGCGCTGCAGGCCGCAGGCAAGAGCAGCGTCGATGCGCTGGCCGCGCAGGACGACGAGAATTCCTACCGCAACGCCTTCATCCGCACCATGGTCCTGCAGCATGCCGAGGCGCTGGACCGGCTCGACCGCGAGCTGATCCCCGCGGCCGGCGACGAACCGGTGCGCCAGCACCTGCAGCAGACCCGGCTGATGCTGGCCGAGCATTTCGAGCGCGCCCAGGCCGTGGCGTCCTCGCGCTGAGTCCCGGCCGCCGCGACGGCTGCCTGGCGGCTGTCGCGGCCGGCCGTCAGGCGACCAGGCTCAGTAGCGCCAGCGAGCGCGGCATCGCGGTCCACTGGTGAAGGTTGTGGCCCGGGCCGTGGCCGAGGCCGGTATCCAGTTCCAGGTGCCATCCGCCGCCGTTGCCGGGCAGCTCGAACGCGACCTCGGCGATGGACGCGTTGACCAGCAGCAGCAGGGTGACGTTGCGCCCGGCGCGACGCAGGCCGCTGGTCGGCGCGCGCCCGTCCAGCCGCATCATCAGCGCCCGCGCGTGCGGGTCGTGCCAGTGCGATTCGTCCATCTCGTGCCCGTCCGGGGTCAGCCAGGTGACGTCCTTCAGGTCGAATTCCTCGTCGTAGGTCCCTTCCAGGAAGCGGTTCTGGTGCAGCATCGGGTAGCGCCGGCGCAGCGCCGTCAGCCGCCGCACGAAGGCGGCCAGGTCGCGCGCAGGCGCATGCTCGGCCGTGTCCCAGTCCAGCCACGTCAGCTCGTTGTCCTGGCAGTAGGTGTTGTTGTTGCCCTGCTGGCTGTGGCCGAACTCGTCGCCGGCCAGCAGCATCGGCGTGCCCTGGGCCAGCAGCAGCGTGGCCAGCAGGTTGCGCTGCTGGCGCTGCCGCACTTCCTCGATCTCGGCGTCGTCGGTAGGGCCCTCCACGCCGTAGTTGGCCGACAGGTTGTGGTCGCTGCCGTCGCGCCCGTCCTCGCCGTTGGCGTGGTTGTGCTTTTCCGCATAGCTGACCAGGTCGCGCAGGGTGAAGCCGTCGTGCGCGGTGACGAAGTTGACCGAGGACGAGGGCCGGCGGCCGCGGTGCGCGAACAGGTCGGCCGAGGCGGTGATGCGGGTGGCCAGGTCCGGCAGGATGCCATCGTCGCCGCGCCAGAACGCGCGCACGGTATCGCGGAAGCGGTCGTTCCACTCGGCCCATCCCGGCGGGAAGTTGCCGACCTGGTAGCCGCCGGGGCCGACGTCCCAAGGCTCGGCGATGAGCTTGCAGCCGCCGAGCATCGGGTCCTGGCGCACCGCGTCGAGGAAGCTGCAGCTGGGATCGAAGCCATGCAGCTCGCGGCCGAGGATGGTGGCCAGGTCGAAGCGGAACCCGTCCACGTGCATGTGCTGCACCCAGTAGCGCAGCGAATCGTTGACCATGCGCAGGGCGCCGGCGTTGGTCAGGTCGAAGGTGTTGCCGGTGCCAGTGTCGTTGATGTAGAAGCGGCGGTCGTCGGCCAGGCGGTAGTAGCTGGCGTTGTCGATGCCCTTGAACGAGAGCGTGGGACCGAGTTCGTTGCCCTCGGCAGTGTGGTTGTAGACCACGTCCAGGATCACTTCCAGCCCGGCGTGGTGCAGGCACGCGACCATCTGCTTGAACTCGTCCACGGTGCCGGTGGCCATGTAGCGCGGCTGCGGCGCGAAAAAGCCGATGGTGTTGTAGCCCCAGTAGTTGCGCAGCCCCTTCTCCAGCAGGTGCTGGTCGTCCAGGTAGGCGTGCACCGGCAGCAGCTCGACCGCGGTGACGCCCAGGCCGCGGATGTGCTCGACCACCTCGTCCACGCGCAGCGCGGAGAACGTGCCGCGCAGTTCCTCCGGCACCGCGGGATGGCGCATGGTCAGCCCGCGCACGTGCGCCTCGTAGATGACGGTGTCGCTCCAGGGCACCTCGGGGCTGCGGTCGCGGCCCCAGGTGAACGCGGGATCGACCACGGCGCACTTGGGCATGTAGGCGGCGCTGTCGCGGCGGTCGAAGCTGAGGTCGCGGTCCTTGTGGCCCAGGACGTAGCCGAACAGCTGCGGTCCCCAGCGCAGCTGGCCGGCGATCTGCTTGGCATACGGGTCGAGCAGCAGCTTGTTGGGATTGAAGCGGTGGCCCGCGTCGGGGGCGTACGGGCCGTGGACGCGGTAGCCGTACAGCTGGCCGGGGCGGGCGTCGGGCAGGTAGCCGTGCCAGATCTCGTCGGTGTACTCGGGCAGCGCGATGCGTTCCTGCTCGCGGCCGCGCGCATCGAACAGGCACAGTTCCACCCGGGTGGCATTGGCCGAGTACAGCGAGAAGTTGACCCCGAGCCCATCCCAGGTGGCGCCCAGCGGATAGGGGCTTCCCTCGCGGATGCGCGAGCGTCTGAGCGGTGTGCGTTGCGCCATGGGCGGGCTCTTGGTGTGGGAGGGAAAGGAAGGCCGGCGCGGCTACCGGCCGCGGTCGGGCGCCTGCGGCGCGGGGGCGTCGCCGCCTTCGCGCGCCGCCCGGATCTCGGCATCGACCAGGCGCTCGGCCATGGCCCAGTGGCGCGCGGCCTGACCATCGGGCCGGCCCTCGGCCTGCCAGATGTCGTGGGCGAGCTGTTCGATGCGTCGTCGTCTGCGTTCAGCGTCCATCGTCGTCGCCGTCCAGGCCCGGTGGAAAGTCGGTCAGGATCGCCAGCGGCCCGTGTGCAAACAGTGCAGGCAGGGTGACGGAGGCGGCAGCGGGAAGCGCGGCATCGGCCAGCACGTGGAACAGCGCGGCCTCGCGCCGCAGCGGCAGCGTCGCGCCGGCCTGCGCTGGGTGCGGATACGCGTCCGCCGCATCCGGCCCCGGCCACTGCCGCAGGGCGACGTAGAGGGTGCGTTCGCCATGCTCGCGGACGAAGCCGAGCAGCCACGGATTGCCATCGTCCAGCGCCGGCATCCACGGCCGGTAGCTGCCGTGCACGAACAGCTGCGGCACCCGCGCGCGCAGCTGCAGCAGCCGCGCGACCAGCCGCGCCTTGACCGCGCCGTCGCGCCAGCCGTGCAGCAGCGACGGCCACGGCCGCGCGTCGTCGAGCCAGCGATGGCGCTGCGGATAGTCCACCGCCTGGCGGTTGTCCGGGTCCACCAGCGAGAAGTCCCAGCCCTCGCGGCCCTGGTACAGGTCCGGCACGCCCGGCGCGGTCATCCGCAATGCGGCCTGCAGCAGCGAGTTGACCGCGCCGGCCGGTGCGATCGCCTCAGCCGCCGCGTGCAGCGTGCGGCGCAGGCCCAGCCCCTCGGCCGACAGCAGCAGCGCCTCCAGGAACGCCTGCACGCACGCCTCGTAGCCGCCGTCCGGATCGGTCCAGCTGCTGCGCAGGCGCGCCTCGCGCAGCGCCTTGAGCTGCCATTGCGCCACCCTCTCGCAGTAGCGGGCCAGCGCGGGCGCGTCGTCCGGCTGCAGCTCCAGCGGCCAGGTGCCGACCAGGGTCTGCCACAGCATCGACAGCTCGCCCGGCGCCGGCAGCGGCCGGCCCAGCGCGGCCGCGGCGGCGCATAGACGGTCCACCTCGGCGCACCACCAGCCTGCGCGCGCGGACAGCACCGCCAGCCGCGCGCGCACGTCCTCGCCGCGCTTGTGGTCGTGGGTCGCCGTGGCCAGCAGCGCGCGCGGGTGCGCCTGCAGGCGCCGCTGGCAGGCGTCATGGAAGTGCGCGGCCGGCCAGGCGAAACGGGCGGGATCGCTGCCGACCTCGTTGCGCGAGAGCAGCACCCCGTGCCGGTAGAACGCGGTGTCCTCCACCGCCTTGGCGTTGAGCGGCGCCGACAGCTGTTCCACGCGCGCGGCCGCGCGGCGCTGCAGGCGGCGGCGGTCCGCGTCCGCCACGGCATCGCGCAGCCACGATTCGAGCAGGTCGATCGCCCTGCCGATCCGGCTGCCGGCGCCGCGGCGGGCACGGGCGCAGGCGCCGGCCAGGCGCGCGGCATCGCCGGCGTCGAGCCCGTCGCGGCCGGCGTAGGTGCGATAGACCGGGAACTGCTTGAGCACCGCGTCCAGTGCCTGGCCGAGCATGTGCTCGCTGACGTCCTCGGCCGCCGGATCGCCCGCGGCGAAGGCGGCCAGGGCGCGCAGCGTGCGGGCGCGGTCGCAGTACAGCGGCCCGGCGAGCATCTGCGTGCGCGCCAGCCGCTGCTCGCGCTCGAAGTCGCCGCTGCGGCCGCTGCGCGCGCGCCACGACTCGGCCAGCGGCCCCTCGCCGGCCGGGTCGTGCAGCAGGCCGCCGACCTGGTCCATGAAGTCGTAGCCGGTGCTGCCGTCGCAGCGCCAGTCCGCGCGCAGTACCTCGTCGGCGGCGAGGATCTTCTCCACGTACAGGCCGATGCTGCCCGGCGCCAGGCCGCGTTCGCGGCCGGCCTGGTCCAGGCCTTGGCGCAGCTGGCGCAGGTAGCCGGCGGGATCGGCCAGGCCGTCGACGTGGTCCACCCGCAGCGCATCGACGTGGCCCTCGGCAACCAGCCGCAGCGGCAGCGCGTGCACTGCCGCGAACGCATCGGCATCGTCCATGCGCAGCGCCGCCAGCGCGGCGATGTCGAAGAAGCGGCGGTAGTTGAGCAGGTCGCTGCCGGCCTGCCACCACAGCGGACGGTAGTGCTGGCGAGCGACGAGCGCGCGCAGTTCGCCGCCGCCGCGCGCGGCGTCGCGATTGAGGCGCTCGGCATCGGCGCGGCGCGCGGCCGGGTCGGACGCGGGCAGCGTGTGCGCACGCAGCGGCAGCGCCAGGTCGTGGTGCAGCAGCGTCGCCGCGCCATCCGCGTCGACCCGCAGCGTCAGCACGCCGTCGGCCAATGCGCTGGCCAGCGGCCGGTCGAGCACCGGCAGCCACAGCCTGCCGTCGCAGCCGGGCGCGTCCCAGTCGATGTCGAACCAGGCCGCATGGCGGCTGTCGCGGCCGTGTTCGAGCACGTCCTTCCACCAGCGGTTGTGCGGGTGGGCGGCCATGTGGTTGGGGACGATGTCCAGGATCAGTCCCATGGCGTGGGCGCGGGCGCAGGCGGACAGCCGCAGCAGCGCCGGCTCGCCGCCCAGCTCGGGATTGACCCGGCCCGGGTCGGTGACGTCGTAGCCGTGGCTGGAGCCGGGCATGGCGCAGGCGATCGGCGACAGGTACAGGTGGCTGATGCCCAGCCGGGCGAAGTAGGACACCTGCGCGGCGGCATCGTCCAGGGTGAAGCCCGGATGCAGTTGCAGGCGAACGCTGGCGCGCAACGGGATCATGCGTCGACCTGCGCCTGGCGCGCCTGCGCGAACGCCTGCAGCGATTGCCGCAGCGTCGCCTCCGGCAGCGGCTCGGGCAGCCGCCGCCGCCAGTTGGGATGGCCGCCGACGGTGCCCGGCAGGTTGGGCTGCTCGTCCAGCGCCAGCGCGTCCTCGGCCGGCAGCAGCGCCAGCGGCGACGGCCCGCTGGCGACGAAGCGCAGCGCCTGCAGGCGGGCGTCGGCCGCGCCGGCGTCCGCGGCCAGCGCGGCCGTCGCGGCGGCATCCAGCGCCGCGCTGTCGCGCTGCCGCTGCCGCCAGGCGCTGCGCTGCTGCGCGTCGTCGCACAGTTCCAGCCGGCGCCGCCATTGCAGGTCGCGGCCCTGGCGCCAGCCCTGCAGCGTGGGCAGGTCGTGGGTGGTGGTGGTGGCCACCGCCTGGCGGCGCCATTGCGCGGGGGCGAGGAAGGCGCCGGAGCGGTCGCGGGTGAACATCAGCACGTCGATGCCGAGCACGCCGCGCCGCGCCAGCTCGGCGCGGATCCGCGGCGGCACCACGCCCAGGTCCTCGCCGATCACGATCGCGCGCTGGCGCCACGACTCCAGCGCCAGCAGGTCGAGCAGCTCGTGCAGCGGATAGTCCAGGTAGGCGCCCTCGGCGGCGCTGGCGCCCTCCGGCAGCACCCACAACCGCTGCAGGCCGAGGATGTGGTCGATGCGCACGCCGCCGCGCCCGTGCATCACCGCGCGCAGCAGCGCCAGGAATGGCGCGTAGCCGCCGGCGCGCAGGCCGTGCGGCGAGTAGCCGGCGATGCCCCAGCCCTGGCCGTCGGCGTTGAAGGCGTCGGCCGGCGCGCCCAGGGTCAGCCCGTGCATCACCGCCTGCGGCCAGGCGGCCGCCTCGCTGCCGGCCGGGTCGAAGCCCACCGCCAGGTCGGCGACCAGGCCGATGCCCAGGCCGGCCCGGCGCGCCTGCGCCTGCAGCCCCGACCAGCTGTCCGCCGCCAGCCACTGGGCGAACACGTGCAGGTCCGGATCGTGGTCGCCGAAGGCCGCCGCCGCCCAGTGCGCGTGCCGCGCCAGCGCGGCCCCGCCCTGCCGCGCGAACGCGTCGAGCGCCGGCGGCCGCTGGCCGTCGCGGACGCCGGCATGCAGCTGGCGCAGCCAGCGCCACTTGGCCTCGGCCGCGACGGGCCAGTCGATCAGCGCCTGGCCATGCAGTCCGGCCAAGCCGTCCTCCAGTCCGGCGCGGCGCAGCGCGGCCTGCGCGGCCTCCGCTCCCAGGACCTGCGCCGGCGCGGCGTGCAGCGGATCGAGGAAGCGCCGGTCGGCCGGCGAATACGGGCTGTAGCCGGCACCCGCCGGCAGCGCGGCGTGCACCGGGCTCAGCGCCAGGGCATCGCCTCCGGCGGCGGCGACCCGGCGCACCCAGTCGGCCGCGCCGGCGGCATCGCCGATGCCCGCGTCCAGCTCGCTGCGCGCCGAGTACACCTGCAGCGCCACGCCCCAGGCACGCGGATGCGGGTGCGCGATGGCGTCGGCGACGCCGAAGCAGCGCACCGGCGCCACCGCCAGGGTCCGCATGCGGCCGCCCTGTTCCAGCGCGAAGTAGCCATGCGCGGCGGGCGCGGCCAGGCGGCCCTGGTCGTCGAGCACGCCGTGCGTCGCGGCACCGTGTTCGTCCAGCAGCCGGTAGCGCTCGCCGGGGCGGCCGAGCGCACGCTTGGCACCGGTGCGCACGGTCAGCAGCGGCGGCGGCTCGCGTCCCTCGCGCAGCTGGCGCAGGCTGTCGCGGCAGGCGCCGGCGTGCGTCGCAGGCAGCCCCAGCGCCGCCAGCACCGCGCGCAGCGAGGGCGGTTGCACGCGCCGGCGGCGGCCGCCGGCATCCACCCAGTCCACCTGCACGCCGGCGGCGGCGGCCAGTTCATGCAGCGCGGCCTCGCTCATCCGCGGTCCCCGCGGGCCTGCGGCCGCTGGCGCGGCGACATCCGCGATCGGTACCGCGCCAACAGCGCCGGCCGACGGCGCGGCGCGGCACGTCCGCCGCGTGGCAACGCCCCGCCGGTCATGCCGGTCCGGCCTCGGCCAGCCGCGCCAGCAGGCCATCCGGGGGCAGTTCCAGGCCATCGGACGGCGTGCCGTCGAAGGCGATGTTCTCGCTGTACACGATCCGTCCCGGGAACGCCGGCAGCGCCACCGGCGCCGCGCCGAAGTTGACCGCCAGCTGCCAGCGGCGGCCGTCGTCCAGCCGCCAGGTGGCGACGACGGCGGCCGGCGCGAGCACCTGCGCGCCGCACGATCGCGCCCGTTCCAGCGTCGGCACCAGCACCTCGCGGCGCATCGCCAGCAGCGTGCCGAACCACTCGCGCCAGCGCGCGCCGTCGCCGGCCGCGGCATCGGCGATGTCGCAGCGGGAGGCGCGGAACGTGGCCTCGTCGTTGGGATCGGGAATGGCCGCGCGCCGCGCCGGGTCGGCGAAGGCGGAGAAATGGGCGAACTCGCGGCGGCGGCCTTCGCGCACGGCCTCGTCCAGCGGCGGCGCCAGGTCGGTGAAGAACAGGAACGGCGCGCGCGCGCCCCACGGCTCGCCCATGAAGAACAGCGGGATCATCGGCACCAGCGCGGTCAGCGCCAGCGCCGCGCGCAGCCGCGCGGGCGACACCAGCACCGCCAGCCGCTCGCCCAGGGCACGGTTGCCGACCTGGTCGTGGTTCTGCGCGAACACCACGAAGCGGTCCGGCGGCAGCGCCGCGCTGGGTTCGCCGCGGCGGCGGCCGGCGTGGTCGGCCTGGCCCTGGAAGGCGAAGCCTTCGGCCAGCACCCGCGCCAGGTGCCCGGCGGGGTCGTCGGCGAAGGCGGCGTAGTAGCCCTCGCGCTCGCCGGTCAGCAGCACGTGCAGCGCGTTGTGGTAGTCGTCGTTCCACTGCGCGGTGTAGCCGCGCTGCAGCAGCGAGGCCTGGTTGTGCTCGTTCTCCAGCACCAGGTGCACGTGCCGCCGCGGCGGCAGGGCGGAACGGATGTCCTCGCGCAGCACGTCCAGGAACGAGGCCGGCACGATCGCGTGCACCGCGTCCAGGCGCAGGCCGTCGAAGCGGTACTCGTGCAGCCACATGCGGGCGTTGGCGAGGAAGAACTCGCGCACCTGCGGCCGGCGGAAGTCGATCGCCGCCCCCCACGGCGTGGGTACGTCGTGGCGGAAGAACTGCGGTGCGCAGCGGCCGAGGTAGTTCCCGTCCGGGCCGAAATGGTTGTAGACCACGTCCAGCAGCACCATCAGCCCCAGTCCGTGCGCCTGGTCGACGAGCGCCTTGAGCTGGTCCGGATGCCCGTACGCCGACTCCGGCGCATACGGCATCACGCCGTCGTAGCCCCAGTTGCGCCGGCCCGGGAACTCGGCCAGCGGCATCAGCTCGATGGCGGTGATGCCCATCGCCGCCAGTTGCGGCAGCTGCGCGCTCACGCCGGCGTAGCCGCCGCAGGCGCCGACGTGCAGCTCGTAGATCACCGCCTCGGCCCAGGGCCGGCCCTGCCAACCGGCGTTGCGCCAGCGATGGCCGTCCGCCGGCAGCACCGCGCTGGCGCCGTGCACGTCGTCGGGCTGCCAGCGCGAGGCCGGATCGGGCATGGGCTCGCCGCCGTCGATGCGGTAGCGATAGCGGGTGCCGGCGGAGCAGTCCAGCGCCAGCGCGTGGTAGCCGTCGCCCGTCGGGCGCATGGCATGCGCGCTGCCGTCGCCGAGCAGCAGCTCCACCCGCTGCGCATCCGGCGCCCACAGTCCGAAGTCGACGCGCCCGCGCGCATCGGCCCATGCGCCCCAGCGCGGCGGTGCGGCGGCGTGCGCATCCATCAGCCGGCCGCCACCAGGTAGATCGTGGCCAGCGGCGGCAGGGTCAGCCGCAGCGACTGTGCGTGCCCGTGCATCGCCACCGGCTCGCTGGCGACGACGCCGCCGTTGCCGCTGTTGCCGCCGCCGTACAGCGCGCTGTCGGTATTGAGGATCTCGTCCCAGCGTCCGGCCCGCGGCACGCCGACGCGGTAGTCGTGGTGCGGCATCGGGGTGAGGTTGCTCACCGCCAGCAGCGGCGGCGCCTCGCCGTCGGGATCGTGGCGCACGAAGGCGAACACGCTGTTGTGGTGGTCGTCGCCGATGCTCCAGTCGAAGCTCTCGCAGCGATGCTCGGCGCGGTGCAGCGCCGGCTGCGCGCGCAAGGTGCGGTTGAGGTCGCCGACCAGCTGCGCCAGGCCCGCGTGCAGCGGCTTTTCCAGCAGCGGCCAGTCCAGCTCGGCGTCGTGGTTCCATTCGCGCCACTGCCCGAACTCGCCGCCCATGAACAGCAGCTTGGCGCCGGGGTGGGCCCACATGAAGGCCAGGTAGGCACGCAGGTTGGCGAAGCGCTGCCAGTCGCTGCCGGGCATCTTCGACAGCAGCGAGCCCTTGCCGTGCACCACCTCGTCGTGCGACAGCGGCAGCACGAAGCGCTCGGAGAACGCGTACACCAGGCCGAAGGTCATCTCGCTGTGGTGGTACTGGCGATGCACCGGGTCGCGGCCCATGTAGCTGAGGGTGTCGTGCATCCAGCCCATGTTCCACTTGTGGCTGAAGCCGAGCCCGCCGTGCATCGTGCCGGTGGTGACGCCGGGCCAGGCGGTCGATTCCTCGGCGATCACCATCACCCCGGGGAAGCGCCTGGCGACCTCGTCGTTGAGCCGGCGCACGAACGCCACCGCCTGCAGGTTCTCGCGGCCGCCATGTTCGTTGGGCAGCCACTCGCCCTCGCCTCGGCTGTAGTCGCGGTACAGCATCGAGGCCACCGCATCCACGCGCAGGCCGTCGACGTGGAAGCGTTCGAGCCACTCCAGCGCGCTGCCGACCAGGTAGGCCAGCACCTCGTGGCGGCCGTAGTTGTAGATCAGCGTGTGCCAGTCGCGGTGGAAGCCCTCGCGCGGGTCGGCATGCTCGTACAGCGCGGTGCCGTCGAAGCGCTGCAGGCCGTGCTCGTCGCCGGGAAAGTGCGCGCTCACCCAGTCCACGATCACGCCGATGCCGGCGCGGTGGCAGCTGTCGACGAAGCGCGCGAAGGCCTCCGGCGCGCCGTGGCGGGCGGTCGGCGCGTACATGCCCAGCGGCTGGTAGCCCCAGGAGCCGCCGAACGGGTACTCGCTCACCGGCAGCAGCTCGATATGGGTGAATCCCATCGACTGCACGTAGGGCACCAGCTGCGCCGCCAGCCGGTCCCAGTCCAGCGGCTGGCCGTGCTCGTCGTGGCGCCAGCTGCCGGCGTGCACCTCGTAGATCGACAGCGGCGCCTGGCCGTGCCCGGCGCGCGCGGCCATCCAGGCATCGTCGTGCCAGGGCAGCGGCGCCTGGTCGGCCACGATCGAGGCGGTGGCCGGCGGCAGCTCGCAGCGGCGCGCCAGCGGGTCGGCCTTGTGCGGCAGCCGGGTGCCATCGGCGGCGACGATCTCGTACTTGTAGCGGCTGCCGGCGGCCACCTGCGGCAGGAAGATCTCCCACACCCCGGCGGCATGGCGCAGCCGCATCGGATGGCGGCGCCCGTCCCAGCCGTTGAAGTCGCCGACCACCGACACCCGCTGCGCGTTCGGCGCCCACACCGCGAAGCGCACCCCTTCCACGCCCTCGTGCGTCTGCCGCTGCGCACCCAGCACCTGGCGCAGCACCCAGCCGTCGCCGGCCATGATCGCGTGCAGCCGTTCCTCGGCGATCAGGGTGCCGAAGGCGTAGGGATCGGCCGTCTCGACGAGCTGCCGCGGCCACTGGATCCGCAGCCGGTAGCGCGCCTCGCGCTCCAGCGTTCCCTGGAACAGGCCCTGGCCGAGATCGCGCATGGCCGCCAGCGGGCGCCCGGCGGCGTCCACCATCTCCACCGACAGCGCGCCCGGGAGCAGGGCGCGCACCGTCACCCCGCCATCGGCGTGGCGATGCGGGCCCAGCCAGGCGAAGGCATCGGCCGGCTCGCCGCGCAGCAGCGCCTGCAAGGGCTCCGGCAGTGCCGCCGGCGCGGCCGCGGCGGTGGGATCGGGCGCGGGCCGGGAGGAGGTCGCCGTGGCCTCGTTCATGCGCCGACCATGTCGGCCGGCGCCGTGCTTTCGTACAGCGCCAGGTACTTGCTGCCGGCCGCGTCCCAGCCGCTGGGACACAGCATGGCCGCGCGCCGCATCGCCCCCAGCAGTCCCGGCAGGCGGAAGGTGCGGAAGGCGCGCAGCACGCAGCGGCGCAGCGCGTCGGCATTGGCGCCCTGGAACAGGAAGCCGGTGACGCCGTCGTCCACCGTGTCGATCAGCCCGCCGGTGGCATGGGCGATCGGCAGGCAGCCGAAGCGCTGGGCATACATCTGGCTCAGGCCGCACGGTTCGAAGCGCGAGGGCATCAGCAGGAAGTCGGCGCCGGCGAACATGCGCCGCGCCAGCGCCTCGTCGAAGCCGATATGGGCGCCGACGTGGCCCGGATAGCGGCGCGCGAGCGCCTCGACCTGGCGTTCGATCTGCGGCTCGCCGCCGCCGATCACCACGATCTGGCCGCCGGCGGCCACGATCTGCGGCGCCACCTCGCAGGTCAGGTCCACGCCCTTCTGGTGCACCAGCCGCGACACCACCGCGAACAGCGGCCCGCGCGTGTCCGGCAGGCCGAACTCGCGCCGCACCTGGCGCGCGTTGTCACCGCGCCCCTGCCACTGGTTGACGTCGAAGTGCGCCTGCAGGTGCAGGTCGGTGCGCGGGTCCCAGCTGTCGTCGATGCCGTTGACGATGCCGCTGAGGCGGCCGCTGGCCGCGCGCAGGGCGAGCAGGTCGTCGAGCCCGCAGCCGTGGCCGGCCGCGGTGATCTGGTGCGCATAGCTGATGCTCACCGTGTTGACGTGGTCGGCATGGACGATGCCGGCGCGCAGGAACGACATCTGGCCGTAGAACTCAAGATCGTCCAGCCCCGCCCCGGGGATGCCCAGCGCCGGCGCCAGCGCGTGCGGGAACAATCCCTGGTAGGCCAGGTTGTGGATGGTCAGCAGGCACGGCGTATGCCCGCCGGACCAGCGCACGTAGGCGGCCGCCAGCGCGCACGGCCAGTCGTTGAGGTGCAGCAGCTGCGGCTGCCAGTCCAGGCCGGCCTGGCCGGCGGCGATCTGCGCCGCGGCATGCGACAGCGTGGCGAAGCGGATGGCGTTGTCCTGCCACTCCTGGCCGCTGGCATCGACGTACGGCGTGCCCTCGCGCTGGTACAGCGCCGGGCACAGCAGCACGTACACCGGCAGCCCGTCGCCCTGCTCCATCTGCGCGATGTCGCACGCCGGCAGCGACGCATGGGCCAGCACCCGGCCGACCACCTGCAGCCGCCCGCCGCGAGCGAGCACCGCCGGATAGCCGGGGATCAGCACGCGCACGTCGTAGCGGCGGCGCAGCGCGCGCGGCAGCGCGGCGGCCACGTCGCCCAGGCCTCCGGCCTTGATGAAGTCGCTCATCTCCGGCACCACGAACAGCGAACTGCGGCGCCGGGCATCGACCCGGATCGGCTGGGCATGGCGCACGAAACGGCCGCGCGCGTCCCGCCGCGGCGTGCGTGGGTCGGAATCCGCGGTCGCCGCGGCGACGGGCGCAGCGGATGCCGGGGAAGTGGAGACAAGCTGGACTGACATTCCCGTCACCCTGTTCGAAGAGTCGGCAAACCGCGTGTGGGCAGACCAGCGTGGCAGCGGATACCGTCCCGATCCCGAATCTAGCGGGGCGACCATAAAAGGGATTTGAAAAAAGCATATCGCCGTGCACGCGGCGATGAATCATTCAGCGGTGGCCGGCAGGCGCCCCGCAGGTCCAATCTGACAGGTCGCTGCTGTGCGTCCCCTGGAGCGGTGCACGGTGACCGGGAACGCATTGGCCGGCGCCTCCACGTCGCCAATGCGAAAACGCCCGCCCGCGCCCAGGTCGTGGGAGCCGGCATCGGCCACCAACAGCCGTGTGCCGGTACAGCGGCCGGGTTCGGCGTTGGCCCGCACCAGCCATTCGCCGTCGCAGACGATTGCGACCCGGCGCCAGCCACAGGGGATTGTGGACGGCCGCCGGTGCTGTCGCGGCCAACGGCGATGCGTCGGCGGCGTCGAGGCGCTGCCCGGCCACCCTTTCGCTGGCGGCGGGCCTGGGTGAGGCAGCGGCTGCCATCGGCACCGGCGTTCGTGCCTGCAGCCTCACCTCCGCCTTGCCTTCGGTAAGGACGACTTCCGCGTCGAGGCTGCCGCGCAGGTGCACGTTGAACATTGGTGCCGACTGCGAGTGGCGCCGTGCCTCCACAATGGTGTTGATGTTGAGCTGCACCATCGAGCCGTCGGCCAGCGTGCCGCTGCACTGCTGCCCCACGGCTGGAAGATGTATCCACGTCCAGGCCTTCGAAGGCTGGCCGCACTGCCATGAGTCGTGCGGGCGAGTGTGGCGGCGGCGTCAGGCATCCTTATAGAATCCTGGCAACGCAAGGCGCCATATCGGGGAAATACATGGGATTCCCGCTTCCGCACCAGCTCATCCTGTTCGGCCCGCCGGGCACCAGCAAAAGTCATCTGGCTCGCACTGAAAAGGCCGATCGACTGCGGGCCGCTGGAGCAAACATGGTGCCGGTCACTTTCCACCCTGATTACAACTATGGGGAATTCGTTGCCCGACTGCTTCCGCTGACACGTGATGGCCGCATCAGCTACGACGTTCACGCTGGCCCATTCATTCGCGCGCTGGCCCTCGCTTATATCCACCTCTCGCAGCAAGAATCGGAGCAGGACGTCGGCAACGTGCTGCTTCTGATCGATGAAATCAATCGTGGCAACTGCGCGGAGATCTTCGGCGATATCTTCCAGCTTCTGGACCGAACGGATGAGGGATGGTCGAGCTACGACATCAGCGCATCGGAATTGACTCTGGTGGCACTGCGCGCGGAAATCGAAAGGTCATCAGGCCAACCGCCGCCGCGGGTAAGGACGATGCTCGACGACCGACGGCTGAAGCTTCCGCCCAACCTGTTCCTCATCGGCACGATGAACACCAGCGACGAGTCCGTCTTCTTCATGGACTCGGCATTCAAGCGGCGCTGGAATTTCGAGTTCCGCTCGGTGGGATTCGATGACGTTCCGGCATCGCAACGCCTGGCAGCGGTCACGCAGGAGCCATACCGCAGCTGGTCCACCCTTGTCGATGCGTTGAACGCCTTCATCCTGGCGGAATGCCCTTCGCCGAACCTGGACGACAAGCTGATCGGCCCCTGGTTCATCAAGGCCAGAGCCATCGACGGGCAAACGCTGTCCGCCAAGTTCGAAAAGGAACTGGAGAAACTGAAGCAGCTCGCAGCCGGGGCTTCCAAGTTGTTCCAGGGTGCCGAGAACAGCGAAGCCTTCGAGCGGGCACTGCTCGACTTTGCCGACAACTCGGCGACTGCGTTCCGGAAGCGAATCCTCGAATATGCCCGCTACGACCCCGATGGCGAGCGAAAGCTAAAAGCCATCGCGTACAACAAGCCCTCCCTGTACTACTTGTCTCGCCATGCGAAAAAACATGAGCCGCCCAAAGATGGGACCATGCTCATCGAGGACTTCGTCGACGGGCTAGGCAAGCTCTATGCGGAAAAGTCCACACATACGATCGATCACGGCGATATCGTGGGGAAGCTCTTCCTTTACCTCTGGGACAATGTTTTCGAACGGGACAAATCCCCCCTGGCAAGGAAGCTGGATCTGCCTGGCGAAGACCTGAGAACCTTTAGCCAGTTCGTGGAAAGAGCCGAGACATTCATCGAGCGGCTGTGCCCTACCGCGCAATCCAGTGAGGCAGACAGGCCGGCATCCGTTAGACCCGCGTAGGAAGCCCTCATGCTGGTGCACGACGTGGTGGTGGAAGAAGACGGCGAGCACGCAGTCGGCCTGTTCGTGCGAAGCGATGGCCGCTGCGTACTGAATGTACCGATCGGCATGAGCGACATGGACCCTTCTCATGCATTGGCACTGCTCTACAAGAGCTTCGCGGTGTTTCGGCGAACGCGACGCTCGAACGAGAGACTGGCAGCACTCGACGGAATCGAACGCTGGCCCCGTGGAGGGCTTGACCGCGGCGAGGGCGGCACCTCGTTCTGCGACGCCATGGGCCTGGACGAGTTGTTCGACCGGGGCGATCCTCTGCATCTGCTCTCGCTGTGCAAGCGACGGGTCCTGCAATCACGCAACGTGCATCGGCAACTCGAACGGCATCTGCATCTGGCGCTCTTCGACGACGACGCGGTGCCCTATCTCGACCGCGTGCATGGGCCACACCGGGAGATTCGCCATGGCACGTCCGATATCGTGGACCTGTACTGCTTCGTAGCCGAGGATTTCTACCGGAACTTCCTCGATGTCGATCCCGCGAATGTGTGGGGGAGCTTTTCGCGCGAAGCGGTGGCGCTATCTGCGAACTTCAGGCGCCGTTACCTGACCTCCGGCGATTCGCTGTTCGTTGCGGACAGGCAGGAAAGCGAACGTACGCGCCGGCAGCTGCAGCATCTTCTTCACAGGATCGACCGTAACACCCCCATGCGCAGCCTCCACTACCGGATGCTGTACGACGCCCTGGATCGGTACTTGCACGCAGGCCACGCCAGCGCGCGTCGCGAAGGGCAGATATGGGGCGTACGCGACTTCTGGGCGGTATGGGAATCGATTTGCCTGTATCACGCCGCCGTGGGCGCAGATGGCGAGGACTTGGACAGCTTTCTGACCTGCGATTTCGAGCATCTTCCACCGGGCCTGGCGGAACCTGCGCTGGAGAAACGCTGGCGGGAAAGGCGCCAAGCCCTGTTCGCCCGCAATGGAATCCAGCGCCGTCCCGACCTGGTGCAGGCCAGCGAAACACGCGTGAGGGTAGTCGATTTCAAGTACTACCGCGATCCTCCGATGCGGCGCCCCAGGTGGACCGACGATGCATTGCTGCAAAAGCGCGAGCGCGACTTCCTGAACATGGAGGTCTACGGCCTGTTGATGCACAATCACCTGCTGCGCGAGCCAGGCCAGGACAGCCGGGAGATTGCGCTGGAGTTCTGGGTGCCTGGGACTTGCGCAAGCCACACCCCACTTGTGGACGAACCGGGCTGGGAGCCGTCGCTATCGATCATCACTCTTTCAACAGCCCAGGTGATCGAGAGATATAGCCGGCTATATGTGCACGTGGCGAGCGACACCGTAGAACAGAGTGCGTATCGGCCCAGGCCCGAAACGCCATGAAGCGATCACACCGTCCCGGATAGGGAGAGCGGCAAGCCGGCGCCGCGGATGCGGCCTCCCCCCGGCAGTCGTCGTATCGGCGCACCACAATGGGCGGTCAGGTGCTGCTCCGGATCGAGACGATCCGTGATATCGGGCGTCATGCACATGCAGGTCCCGCCCTTGTCCCAGGGCGCGGCGCCGTTGCGGGCTATCCTCCCTGGACGCATCCGAGGACGAACTCGCCAAGGTCGAGCACATGGACCGGTTCCGTGTGTCTCCTGCACTGATTCCGGCTTTGCATGAGCCGCTAGACTTGCCGACATCTCCAGACCGGTCCATCGCCATGAACCCGTACCCCGACGACACCGCGCTGATCGTGGTCGACCTGCAGCCGGATTTCATGCCCGGCGGCGCCCTGCCCTGCGCCGATGGCGATGCCATCGTGGCCGACATCGATGCGCTGCTGCGCGCGCGCCGCTACCGCACCGTGGTCGCCACCCAGGACTGGCACCCGCCCACGCATGCCTCCTTCGCCAGCCAGCATCCGGGGCAGGCGCCGTTCTCCCAGGTGCTGCTGCACGGGCAGCCGCAGACGCTGTGGCCGGACCACTGCGTGCAGGGAACCGCGGGCGCGGCGCTGGACCCGCGGGTTGACTGGACGCCGGCCGACCTGGTGCTGCGCAAGGGCACCGACGCGCAGGTCGACTCCTACAGCGCGTTCCGCGGCAACCACGGCCCCGGCGGCAACCGGCCGCCGACCGGGCTGGCCGGCTGGCTGCGCGAGCGCGGCATCGTCGAGGTCCACGTCTGCGGGCTGGCGCGCGACTACTGCGTGCTGTGGACGGCGCAGGACGCGGCCGCGGCCGGCCTGCGCGTGCGCTTCCTGTGGCAGCTGACGCGGCCGGTGTCGGCCGAAGGCGACGCGCCCACGCGCGCGGCGCTGGCCGAGGCCGGGATCGCCATCGGCTGAGGGGAGGTTCTTCGCCGCGTCCCCGGGCGTCCCCGGGTGCAGGCGGTCCCGCGCGGCCGACGTGCGCGGTGTCCGGCCGCGCGTACCGCGGGGCGTGCCCCCGACCTGCGTCTTACCGGGATCGGTGAAGAGCCGGCTGCTCACGCTGCCGCGGCGCACCGCGGCAAGTGATCGCGGTCACGCAACTCGGCATTGCCGCGCGCGCCGGTGCGCGCTGCGTCACAGCCGCGGCAGCGTGTCACGGCACTGCCGCGGCGGCACGCTATAACCACCGGTGCCGCGACAGGGGGGTCATCGTCGCCGGGCCGGTCGGCCGCGCGCGAGCGCGCCATGCCGGTCCGCATCCGCCATGCAATGGAGAATGCCGCCATGCCGAAGCCGTCGCTGTTGCTTCTCGCCGTATGCCTGTCCGTCCCCGCCGTCCACGCCGCCGAGCTGGTGCCCAAGCAGCTGGCCGGCCCGCCCGGGGAGTTCGCGCAGATGCGCGCACCGGACCCGGCCCAGGCCGCGGTGATGTCCAAGAGCGCGCTGCTGCCGGTGGAACTGGCGCCGCAGGCCGGCGGTGCCGGCTGGCAGGGCACGCTGCCGGCGGAGAACGGCCGGCTGCGCTTCCTGGTGCTGCCCGGCGAGGGCGCCTGGGATGCCGCGGTCGCCGCCCCCGGCCTGGCCGCGACCGCCGCCACCGCGCCGGTGCGGCTGCAGCCGCAGGCCGCCAGCCTGGGCAGCGGCCAGGCGCTCGCGCAGGGACAGCGCTACGAGATCGATGCCGCCCCCGGCGAATGGACGCTGACGCTGCGCTCGGCCACGCCGCAGGCGCAACGCGGCTACGTGCTGCTGGAGGGCGATGCCGCCACGCGGCTGGCCGCCTACCCGCGCCAGCGCCGGCAGCAGCTCGGCCAGCCGCAGGTGCTCAATGCAATGCTCGCCGGCACCGATGCGGCCGGCGCCTCGGCCCTGGGCCGCGCCGCCGGCCGCATCGAACGCGCGCAGCTGCGGGTGATCGCCCCGGACGGCCGCATCACCACCGCGGCAATGGCCGACGACGGCCGCCATGACGACGGCAGCGACGGCGACGGCGTGTTCGGCGGCAGCTTCGTGCCCGACGCGTCCGGCACCTGGATCGCGCAGGTGGTCGTGCATGGGCGCGACCCGGCCGGCGCGGCCTTCGTGCGTACCAGCGAGCATGTGCTGCCGGTGCTCGACGCCACGCTGGAACTGGCCAGCGGCACCGTCGGCGCCGAGGCGGCCGACGGCACCCGGCTGTCGCTGCCGCTGCGGATCGCCGCCCGCGGTGCGGACGCGCCGTCGCACTACCGCGTCATCGCCGAGCTGTGGGGGACCGCTGCCGACGGCGCCGAGGTGCCGGTGGCCTGGGTCGGCGGCATGGTGGCGCCGGTGCAGGGGCGCCTGCCGCTGGGCCTGGACGAGCGCTGGATCGCCCGCGCCGGTGCGCGTGCACCGTTCACCCTGCGCCGCCTGCGCATCGAGGACCCGGACCACTTCATCCCGCTGGCGGAGGCCGCGACGGTGCCGCTGGCGCTGCCGGCGCTGCGCCGCAGCACCCTGGCACGCACCGACCTGGCGCGGATCGACGACGAGATGCGCATGGGTCCGCGGCCGGCCGCGCTGATGCGGGCGGCCACCGACGCGCAGGCGCAGGCCACCGGTTCGCAGCTGCTGCTGGTGCACGGCTACTGCTCCGGCGGGGTGTGGCCGCAGGCGCAGTTCAGCAATGCCTCCAGTTTCCTGGACACCAACCAGAACCGCAGCAACGACCAGTTCGCGCAGCGGCTGGCGCAGTTCGGCAGCCAGTGGAACTCGTTCGGCACCGTCGCCCACAGCCAGGGCGGCATGGCCGCACTGCACCTGTACAGCTACTACTGGAGCGGGCTGGACAATGCCAGCGGCAGCCGCCTGCTGCAATCGGTGGGAACGCCCTACCAGGGCACCAACCTGGCCGGCATCCTGGCCACGGTGGGATCGTGGTTCGGCATCGCCTGCGGCAGCAACAGCGACATGACCTACAGCGGCGCCCAGGCGTGGCTGGCGGGCATCCCGGCCTCGGCGCGGGCCAAGGTCAACTACTACACGACCTCCTTCGCCAAGACCAACTGGTACACCAACGACTACTGCAACGCCGCTTCCGACCTGGTGCTGGACGACCCCGAGGACGGCACCGTGGAGCAGGTGGAGGCGCAGCTGCCCGGCGGGATCAACCGCGGCCACACCACCGGGCAATGCCACACCACCGGCATGCGCGATCCGGCGCAGTACCTGGACAGCAGCCGCAACGCGACGATGAACGCCAACGCCGCGCGCTGAGCGCGTGCCGCGGCGGCTTTCCCAGACGCCGAGCAATCGGCGACCTGATGCGGAAGCGGCTCAAGCCGCGATGCTTTCCGGAACGGTATGTCCAAGAGCATCGCGGCTCCTGATTCCCCGGAAGTCGCATCCAGACCAGAACAGCAACGGCATCCCTCCCCGACTGACCGGCCCACCGGCATAGCCAATGGTCGCTGCCCCGAGCGCGAGCCAATGGTGCGCAATCGCGAGTACTCGCTCCCTGCTTCGCAGTGGAGAGGGCAAAAACACTGCTGTTGCTGTTGCCGCCAAGTGTGAGCAACCGGGATCTGTCCAGACCCGCAGGGCGCCGCCCATGGATGGGCGGCCTGCCGTGATCGAGCATGTTCCGACCGAGCCACGGAGGGCGAGTCGGAAAATCCCGATAGCCCCTCAGGCGCAGGCTCTTGACCTTGCAGGAAAAGCGCTTTTCTTTGGTTCCGTTTCTTTTGGCGCTTTCCAAAAGAAATGAACCCGGCCGCGACAGCGGACGGAAGCCTCTGCCTCCGCAAATGGAGAACTCAAAAGACGCCAGATGCGACCACCGAGGAACCAGGAGCTTCGATGCTCCTGCAGTGCACATCGCCCCCGAAAGCATCGCGACGGATGCGACTACCCGCCGCTCACTCGCACGCGGCCGACCCAGCCCAGCACCGCCGCCAGCGCCGCGCACACCAGCATCATCGCCGCCATCGGCGTGGCGCTGCCGTCGTGCAGCGCACCGACCCCCGCGCTGGCGAGCGTGGCCAGGCCGAACTGCAGCGCGCCGAGCAGCGAGGAGGCACTGCCGGCCCATTCGCGGCCGGCCGCCATCGCCAGCGCGGTGGCATTGGCCGCCACCACCGGCACCCAGCCCACGGCCACGAACAGCGGCGCCAGCAGCCAGCCCAGCCCGGCCTGGCCGCGCGCCAGGAACAGCGCCGACACCGCCAGCAGCAGCACCGCCAAGGCGATTCGCAGCGCGCGCGCCGGCGACATCCGCCGCAGCAGCCACAGGTTGATCCGGGCGAACAGCAGCATGCCGCCGGCATTGAGCGCGGACAGCCAGCCGTAGTGCTGCTGGCTGACGCCGTGCAGCTCCATGAACACGAACGGCGAGCCGGCGATATAGGCGAACAGCGCCGCCAGCGCCATCGCCGCCGCCATCGCCGGCACCACGAAGGCAGGCAGGCGCAGCAGCGCGGCGAAGGTGGTCACGATCGCCGCCAGGCGCAGCGGCCGGCGTCGCGTCCGCGGCAGGGTCTCCTGCAGTCCGCGCCAGGTCGCCAGCAGGCAGGCCGCGCCGAACGCCGCCAGGAACGCGAAGATCACCCGCCAGCCGCCCGCCAGCAGCAGGTAGCCGCCGAGCACCGGCGCCAGCACCGGGCCGATCCCCTGCACCATCATCATCGCCGACAGCGCACGCGCCGCCTCGTCGGGCGCCATCACGTCCTGGATCACCGCGCGCGCCACGATCATGCCTGCGCAGCCGCCGATCGCCTGCAGCAGGCGCAGCGCCACGAACGCATCGATGCCCGGCGCCAGCATCAGCGCGAGCGAGGCCGCGGTGTACAGCGCGATCCCGGCCAGCAGCGGAGCGCGCCGGCCGAATGCGTCGGTGAGCGGCCCGTACAGCAGCTGGCCCAGGCACAGGCCGAGGAAGAAGCTCGACAGGCTCAGCTGCACCCTGCCGACATCGGTGCCGAAGTCGGCGGCGATCGCCGGAAAGCCGGCCAGGTACATGTCGGTGGCGAACGGCGCGAACGCGCTCAGCGCGCCGAGCAGCAGCACCAGCCGCCGGCGCCCCGCCGCAGGTGCGGCGCCGGCCCCGCTCACGGCGCCGTGTCGGCGGCGGCCGTGGCGCCCGATTGCGCGTCGGCGCCGCCGCCGAGCACCTTGTACAGCGTCACCCGGTTGCTGGCCTCGCTCAGGCGCAGGGTGATCAGGTCCTGCTGCGCGGTATACAGCGAGCGCTGCGAATCCAGCGCGTCCAGGTAGCTGTCCACGCCGTTGCGCCAGCGCGCCTCGGCCAGGGTGTAGCTGCGCTGCGTCACCTCGACCAGGGCGCGCTGCGCATCGAGCTGCTCGTCGATGTTGGCGCGCGCGGCCAGCGCGTCGGCGACCTCGCTGAAGGCGGTCTGGATCGCCTGCTCGTACTGCGCCACGGTGATGTCCTTCTCGATCCTGGCCGCATCCAGCGAGGCCTTGAGCGCGCCGGCATGGAAGATCGGCAGGGTGATGCTGGGCACGAACGACCAGGTCCGGGTGCCGGCGTCGAACAGGCTGGACAACTCGTCGCTGCCGCGCCCGGTCGAGGCGGTCAGCGCGATGGTCGGGAAGAACGCCGCGCGCGCCGCGCCGATGTCGGCATTGGCGGCCTTGAGCGTGTGCTCGGCGTACAGCACGTCCGGCCGCTGCAGCAGCACGGTCGAGGACAGGTCCGCCGGCAGCGGCGCCAGCGCGACCGCGTCGCCGGCCGCATCGCTGCCGGGCAGCAGGGCGTCGGCCACCGGCGCGCCGACCACCAGCTGCAGCGCGTTGCGCGCCTGCGCCAGCGCGGTGGTGTAGCTGGCCACGTCCGCGCGCGCGCTTTCCACGCTGCTCTGCACCTGCGCCAGGTCGACGCCGGAGACCACGCCCTGCGCGTGCCGGGCCTCGGTCAGCTTGAGCGTCTCGCGCTGGCTGCCCAGGGTCTGCTGCGCCAGCGCCAGCCGCTGCCGGTAGGCGCCGACGCTCAACCAGTCGCCGGCCACTTCCGCGACCAGGCTCATGCGCGTGTCGCGCTGGGTCTGCGCGGTGGCCAGCCAGGTCTCCAGCGCCTCGTTCTTGAGGCTGCGGATGCGCCCGAACAGGTCCAGCTCCCAGCTGCTGATGCCGACCTCGGCCGAGACGCTGCGGCTGACCTGCGAGGTGCCGCTGCTGCTGGTGGCGGCGCTGCTGCGCGCGGCGCTGTGGCTGGCGCTGGCGTCCACGCTGGGCAGCAGGTCGGCGCGTTGGATGCGGTAGCTGGCGCGAGCCTTCTCGATGTTGAGCATGGCCACGCGCAGGTCGCGGTTGTTGTCCAGCGCCAGCGCGATCACCTGCTGCAGCTGCGGGTCCAGGAACACCTGGCGCCAGTCCAGCTCGGCCACCGGCACTGCGGCCGCGTCGGCCGCCGGCAGCGCACCGAAGTCCTGCGGTACCGGCGCGTCGGGCCGCGCGTAGCGCGGCGCCATGCTGGCGCAGCCGGACAGCACGGCCAGGCAGGCCGCGGCCAGCAGGGCATGCGCGGCGGGCGTACGACGGCTCATGGGGTCACCTCGGGTGCGGGCGCCGGCTCGCGGCGGCGGCCGGGGAACAGGCTGCGCACGATCACGTAGAACAGCGGGACGAAGAAAATGCCCAGCAGGGTCGAGACCAGGGTGCCGCCGAACACGCCGGTGCCCAGCGAGTGGCGCCCGCCCGAGCCGGCGCCGCTGCTGATCACCAGCGGCAGCACGCCGAGCAGGAACGCCATCGAGGTCATCAGGATCGGCCGCAGGCGCATGCGTGCGGCGTGCAGCACCGCCTCGACCAGCGGCTGGCCCTTCTCCTCCAGTTCCTTGGCGAACTCGACGATCAGGATGCCGTTCTTGGCCGCCAGGCCGACCGTGGCCAGCAGCCCGACCTGGAAGTAGACGTCGTTGTTGAGCCCGCGCAGGGTGGTCAGCAGCAATGCGCCGACGATGCCGATCGGCACGGCCAGCATCACCGAGAACGGGATCGACCAGCTCTCGTACAGCGCCGCCAGGCACAGGAACACGAACAGCAGCGAGATCGCGTACAGGAACGGCGCCTGGTTGCCCGACAGCCGCTCCTGGTAGGACAGGCCGGCCCACGAATAGCCCATGCCGCCGGGCAGGCCGGCCACCAGCTTCTCCATCTCGGCCATCGCCGTGCCGGAACTGGTGCCGCTGGCCGCCTCGCCGCTGATCTCCATCGAGGCGCTGCCGTTGAAGCGGGTCAGCGTGGCCGGCGCATAGCTCCACTTGCTGCTGGAGAAGGCCGAGAACGGCACCATCTCGCCGTCGCTGTTGCGCACCGACCAGCGGCCGACGTCGTCGGGCAGCATGCGCGCGGTCGGCTCGCCCTGCACGTAGACCTTCTTGACCCGGCCGCGGTTGATGAAGTCGTTGACGTAGGTGCCGCCCATGGCGGTGGACAGGGTGGCGTTGATGTCGCTGGTGGCCAGGTCCAGCGCGCCGGCCTTGGCGTCGTCGATCTGCACCTCGAAGCTGGGCGCGTCCTCGACGGCGGAATAGCGCACCTTGGACAGCTTCGGGTTCTGGTTGGCGGTGCTCAGCAGTTGCTGGCGCGCGGCGACCAGCGCATCGTGGCCGGCGCCGGCCAGGTCCTGCAGCTCGAAGGTGAAGCCGCCGGTCTGGCCCATGCCGGGAATGCCCGAGGGCGTCACCGCGAAGATCTGCGCATCGGGGATGCCGGCCATGGCGCGGGTGATGCGGGTGCCGACCTCCTGCGCGCTGGCCTTGCGCTCGGACCAGTCCTTGAGCCGGATGAAGGCCTGGCCGGAACTCTGCGAGCTGTTGCCGCCACCGCCGCCGGACCCGGCGTTGGCCATGATCGTGGACACCTCCGGCTGCTTCATCGCGTAGCGGGTGAGCTCGTCCATCGCCGCCTGCGTGCGCTGCATCGTCGTGCCCGCGGGCAGCTTGATCTGCACGATCAGCGTGCCCTGGTCCTCCTCGGGCAGGAACGAGGTCGGCAGGCGCCAGAACAGCAGGCCCATCAGCGCCACCAGCACCAGGTAGAAGGCCACGCCCAGGCGCCGCCGCCCCAGCAGGCGCTGCACGCCGCCGTGGTAGCGCTCGGCGCTGCGGTCGAACAGGCGGTTGAAGCCGGTGAAGAACCGCCCCAGCATGCCGCGGTGCGCGGCATGGCCATCCTCGCCCGGCGGCCGCAGCAGGCTGGCGCACAGCGCCGGGGTCAGGGTCATGGCCACCAGCACCGACAGCATCATCGAGGCGGCGATGGTCACCGAGAACTGGCGGTAGATCATGCCGGTGGAGCCGCCGAAGAACGCCATCGGCACGAACACCGCGGTCAGCACCAGCACGATGCCCACCAGCGCACCTGTGATCTGCTGCATCGACTTGCGCGTGGCCTCGCGCGGCGGCAGGCGTTCCTCGCTCATCACCCGCTCGACGTTCTCCACCACCACGATGGCGTCGTCCACCAGCAGACCGATGGCCAGCACCATGCCGAACATGGTCAGGGTGTTGATCGAGTAGCCCATCGCGGCGAGCACGCCGAAGGTGCCCATCAGCACCACCGGCACCGCGATGGCCGGGATCAGCGTGGCGCGCCAGCTCTGCAGGAACAGGTACATGATCAGCACGACCAGCACGATCGCCTCGATCAGGGTCTTGACCACTTCCTCGATGGAGATCTTCACGAACGGGGTGGTGTCCATCGCCACCTGGTACTGCAGGCCGGCCGGGAAGAACGGCTTGAGCTGCTGCAGCCGGGCCTCGACCGCCTCGGCCACCTGCAGCGCGTTGGCGCCGCTGGCCAGCTCGATGCCCATGCCGGCGGCCGGGTTGCCGTTGAAGGTCGAGTTGACGTTGTAGCTCTCCGCGCCCAGTTCCACCGTGGCCACGTCGGACAGGCGCACCACCGCGCCGTTGGGATCGGACTTGACCACGATCGCCCTGAACTCGTCCGGCGACTGCAGCCGGCTGCGCGCGGTCACGGTGACGTTCAGCGCCTGGCCGTCCACCGCCGGCAGCGCGCCGAGCTGGCCGGAGGACACGTCGTTGTTCTGCGCGGTGATCGCGGTGGTGACGTCCGAGGGCATCAGCGCATAGGTGCGCAGCTTCTCCGGGTCCAGCCAGATCCGCATCGAGTACTGCGCGCCCATCACCTGCACGTTGCCCACGCCGTCCACGCGGCTGATCGGGTCCTGGACCGAGGACACCATGTAGTCGGCGATGTCGGTCTTGGCCATCGAGCCGTCGCTGGAATTGAAGGCCAGCACCATGAAGATGTTGCCGGAGGACTTGGTCACGGTGACGCCGGTGCTCTGCACCGCCTCGGGCAGCTTCGACTGGGCCTGCTGCAGCTTGTTCTCCACCTGCATCTGCGCGGTGTCCGGATTGGTGCCGGACTCGAAGGTCAGGGTGATCGAGGCATTGCCCGAGGAGGTGCTGTTGGACGCCATGTACATCAGGTTGTCCAGGCCGGTCATCTGCTGCTCGATGACCTGGGTGACCGAGTTCTCCACGGTCTGCGCCGAGGCGCCGGTGTAGGTGGCGCGGATCGACACCGAGGGCGGGGCGATGTCCGGGTACTGCTCCAGCGGCAGCGTGCTGATCGACAGCAGGCCGGCCAGGGTGATGACGATGGCGATGACCCAGGCGAAGATGGGCCGGTCGATGAAGAAGCGGGCCATGGCGGTTCCTTACTCGGCCTGGCCGTCGGCGGCGGCGGGCGTCCTGCCGCCCGCCACTTCCTGGGCCTTGACCGTGTCGCCGACGGATACCTTGCTGCCGCCCTGGACGATCAGCTTCTCGCCGGCCTTCAGCCCGGCGCTCACCACCCATTGGTCCTTGAGTGCGGTGGCGGCCTGGACCACGCGCTGCGCGACCTTGCCGTCGTCGCCGACCAGCAGCACCGTGGCCTCGCCCTTGGTGTTGCGGGTGACCGCGGTCTGCGGCACCAGGATGGCGTTGTCGTCGATGGCCATCGGCAACACCGCGCGCACGTAGGTCCCCGGCAGCAGCAGCTCCTCCGGGTTGGGCACCACCGCGCGCAGGGTGACGTTGCCGGTGCCGGTGTCCACCGAGGTGCCGACGAACTCCAGCGTGCCCGGATGGGCGTAGGTGCCGCCGTCCTCGAGCACGATCTGCACCTGCGCCTTGCCGTCGATCGCCTTGAGCGCGCCGCTGGCCAGCTGCTTGCGCAGCGCCAGCAGCTGGCCGCTGGTCTGGGTGACGTCGACGTAGATCGGATCGAGCTGCTGGATGGTGCTCAGCGCGGTGTCCTGGCTGGCGGTCACCAGCGCGCCGGGGGTGTAGGCGGAGGTGCCGATGCGGCCGGAGATCGGCGCGGTGATGCGGGTGTAGTCCAGGTTGATCTTCGCGCTCTGCAGCGCCGCCCGCGCCGCCAGCACCGCCGCCTCGTTCTGCCGCAGCGTGGCCACCGCGTCGTCGGCGTCCTGCTTGCTCACCGCGTCCAGCTTGACCAGGTTGTCGTAGCGCTGCGCCTGCGGCCGCGAGGACAGCACCGCCGCCTCGGCCTCGGCCAGCTGGCCCTTGGCGCTGTCGTAGGCGGCCTGGTAGGTGGCCGGGTCGATCTGGTACAGCACCTGCCCGGCCTTGACCTCCTGGCCCTCGGTGAACAGGCGCTTCTGGATGATGCCGCCGACCTGCGGGCGCACGTCCGAGACCATGTAGGCCACGGTGCGCCCGGCCAGCGTCTGCTGCTTCTCCAGGCGCTGGGTGGTGACGGTCTGCACCCCGACCACGGGCGTGTCCGCGGCCTGCTCGCTCTGGCGGGAACAGGCGGCCAGCGCCGCCAGCAGGGCCAGTGCAAAGACGCGGGCGGGCAGGGAACGAGTACGGGAAGAAGGCATGGGGTGGCCGCTTCGGTTTTCCGGAGGCCGCCATGCTCGGCGGCGAATGTGCAGCAAATTTGAAGATTACACCCGAGGGCCGGTTTTCCCTTGCTTTGCGCCCCCGGCAGGACCGCTAATAGTCTTCCCCCGCGCAATGCCTTTTCGCAGATGAAACCCGGTCTGACCGCCAAACTGTTCCTGGCCGTGCTCGCCGCCTGCGCGCTGGTGCTGCTGGTCAACGGCGTGGCCGCGCGCATCACCTTCCAGCGCGCGTTCTTCGGCTATCTCAACGACCAGGGCGTGGAGCGCATGCAGGAGGTGCTGCCGCGGCTGGGCGCGGAGTACACCACGCACGGCAACTGGGACTTCATCCGCGACAACCCCTCGGTCTGGTTCGCGCTGATGCGCCCGGAGCGGCGCGCCAGCGAACGCCGGCAGGCACCGCCGATCTCCGACCAGACCGGCGCGGTGCCGCGCTTCGCCGTGCTCGACCGCGACTACTGCGTGCTGGTGGGCAATCCCGATGCCGGACGCGATTCGATCCTGCGCCCGATCCAGGCCGATGGCCGCGTCGTCGGCTGGATGGCGATGGTGCCGTTCCAGCGCGCGCTCGCCGCCGGCGACGCGCGCTTCTTCGAGGCGCAGGTGCATGCCTGGTGGCTGATCGGCATCGCCTCGGTGCTGGTCGCCGCGCTGCTGGCCTGGCTGGTGTCGCGCACCCTGCTGCGGCAGATGCGCGGGCTGGCCGCCGCCACCCACCGCCTGGCCGCCGGCGACTACGCAACCCGCATCGACGCCAGCGCCCGCGACGAGCTCGGCCAGCTCGCGCGCGACTTCAACCGGCTCGCGCAGGCCCTGGAGCACAACGAGCGCGCGCGCCGCGACTTCATGGCCGACATCTCGCACGAGCTGCGCACGCCGCTGGCGGTGCTGCGGGCCGAGCTGGAAGCGCTGCAGGACGGCATCCGGCCGCTCACGAGCGCGTCGCTGGCCGCGCTGCACCAGCAGGTCGGCCAGCTCGGCAAGCTGGTCGAGGACCTGTACGACCTGTCGCTGACCGACGTCGGCGCGCTGGCCTACCGCCACGCCGCCATCGACCTGACGATGGTGCTGGCGACCACGCTGGACAGCATGCGCATGCGCTTTGCCGCCGCGCACCTGGCCCTGCACGAGCACATCGCGCCCGGCCCGCTGATGGTCAACGCCGACGAGCGCCGGCTGCAGCAGCTGTTCGCCAACCTGCTGGAGAACGCGCTGCGCTACACCGATGCCGGGGGCAGCGTGCAGGTGGGCTGCGAGCGCAGGGGCGCTCAGGTGCAGATGGTGATCGAGGACAGCGCGCCCGGCGTGGCCGCGGACAAGATCGACCGCCTGTTCGAGCGCTTCTACCGGACCGACGCCTCGCGCAACCGCGGCAGCGGCGGCAGCGGCCTGGGCCTGGCGATCTGCCGCAACATCGTCGAGGCGCACCACGGCACCATCGTCGCCGAGCACGCCCCGCTGGGCGGGCTGCGCATCGTCCTGCACCTGCCGGCCCTGGAGGACCGATGAGCACCGACCCGATCGGACACGTGTTGATCGTCGAGGACGAGCCGCGCCTGGCCGCGGTGATCGGCGAATACCTGCACGCCGCCGGCTACTCGCACGACTGGATCGCCGACGGCGCGCAGGCGCTGGGCGCGATCCGCGCCCAGCATCCGGACCTGGTGCTGCTGGACCTGATGCTGCCCCACCGCGACGGCATGGACATCTGCCGCGAGCTGCGCGGCTTCAGCGCGGTGCCGGTGATCATGGTCACCGCGCGCGCCGACGAGATCGACCGCCTGCTCGGGCTGGAGATCGGCGCCGACGACTACATCTGCAAGCCGTTCAGCCCGCGCGAGGTGGTCGCGCGCGTGCATGCGGTGCTGCGCCGGTACCGGCACGGGCTCGATGCCGCCGCCACGCCGGGCCTGTCGATCGACCCGCAGAGCTGCCGCGCCAGCGTGCACGGCCGCGACCTGGACCTGACCCAGGTCGAGTTCCGCCTGCTGCGCACTCTCGCCGCCGCGCCGGGCCGGGTGTACTCGCGCGAGCAGCTCATGGACCGGCTCTACGCCGACCACCGCATCGTCACCGACCGCACCGTGGACAGCCACGTCAAGAACCTGCGCCGCAAGCTCGCCGAGGCCGGCGGCGAGGACTGGGTGCGTTCGGTGTACGGGGTGGGGTACAGGTTTGAGGCGACGTGATTGGAGATTGGGGATTGGGGATTCGTAAGAGCCAGTACCCCGCTTTTACGAATCCCCAATCCCGAATCCCCAATCCCCGCCCCTCAACGAAACACCACCGTGCGGTGCCCGTTCAACAGGATGCGATGCTCCACGTGCCGGCGCACCGCGCGCGCCAGCACCAGCGACTCGATGTCGCTGCCCAGCCGCACCAGGTCGCGCGGCGTCATGGCGTGGTCCACCCGCGCCACGTCCTGCTCGATGATCGGGCCCTCGTCCAGGTCGGAGGTGACGTAGTGCGCGGTGGCGCCGATGATCTTGACCCCGCGCGCGTACGCCTGGTGGTAGGGCTGGGCGCCCTTGAAGCTGGGCAGGAAGCTGTGGTGGATGTTGATCGCGCGCCCGGCCAGCGCATCGCACAGCGCCGGCGACAGGATCTGCATGTAGCGCGCCAGCACCACCAGGTCGATGCGCTCGCGCTCGACCAGCGCCACGATCGCCGCCTCCTGTTCTGCGCGGTTGTCCGCGCCCACCGGCAGGTGATGGAACGGGATGCCGTAGGAGGCGCTCAGGCCGGCGAAGTCGGTGTGGTTGGACACCACCGCGGCGATGTCCACGTTCAGCTGCCCGCTGTGGGCGCGGAACAGCAGGTCGTTGAGGCAATGGCCCTGCCTGCTGACCAGCACCAGCAGGCGCGCGCGGCGGCGCGCGTCGTGCAGCTGCCAGTCCATCGCGTAGTCGGCCGCCAGTGCCTGCAGGCGTTCGCGCACGGCGGCGATGACCGCATCGTCGCGGCTGTCGAAATTGACCCGCAGGAAGAAACGGCCGCTGTCCTCGTCGCCGTACTGCTGCGAGTCGAGGATGTTGCAGCCGGCCTCGAACAGCAGGCCGGAGACGCGGTAGACGATGCCGGTACGGTCCGGGCAGGACAGGGTGAGGATGTGATTGGCGCGCATAGCCGGCCGATGATAGGGGAAAGCCGGCTCGGCGCCACATTCGATGCAGATGCAACCGATGCGGCGCCGGCCGCGCGCCCCCGGAACCCGTTCGCGATCTCCCCGCGGGAACGGCGTCGGCCGCGATGCCGTTGGCGCGCAAGCTTCGCTCGGCAAGCATCGCGGCCGACGCCGCTCCCACGAGAATGCTCCCGGCCGATGTGCCGCCTTCAGGCCGGGATCGCCAGCAGGTCCTCAGCCCTGCCCGGCATGGCGCGCGGCGACCGTGGCCAGCGCCGCCCAGTCCAGCTCGCCGTCGCCGTGGGCGATGGCCTCGATCAGCTGGTCGCGCAGTACGTTGGCCAGCGGCATCGGCACGTTGCGCGCCTCGCCGGCGGACAGCGCCAGGCGCACGTCCTTCAACCCCAGCGGCAGCCGGAAGCCGGCCGGGCTGTAGCGCCCGGCCGCGATCATGCCGCCATAGCCCTGGTAGGCCGGCGCGGCGAACAGCGTGCCGGTGAGCATGGCCAGGAAATCGGCCGCGGGCACGTCGTGGCCGCGCACCAGCGCCGCCGCCTCGCCCATCGTGCCGATGGCGCTGGCCAGGCAGAAATTGGCGGCCAGCTTGACCGCGTTGGCCTGCTCCGGCGCGGCACCGAAGCGCCAGGTCTTCTGGCCGACGACGTCCAGCAGCGGCTGCACCCGCCCGATCGCGTCGGCATCGCCGGCGACGAGCAGGTTGAGCTTGCCCGCGGCCGCCACGTCCGGGCGGCCGAGCACCGGCGCGGCGACATAGCCGATGCCGCGCTCGGTGTGCAGCGCCGCCAGCTCGCGCGCCAGCGCCACCGAGATCGTCGCCAGGTTGACGTGCACGCTGCCGGCGGGCAGCGCATCGAGCACGCCGCGCTCGAACAGCACCTCGCGCAGCGCCTCGTCGCTGGCCAGCATCGAAAACAGCACCTGGCCGTGCGCGGCGCGGTCGGCCGATCCGGCCGCCTGCGCGCCTTCGGCGGCCAGCGCCTGCGCCGGTCCCGGGCTGCGGTTCCACACCGTCAGCGCGTGCCCGGCCTGCAGCAGGTTGCGGGCGATGGCCTGGCCCATGTTGCCCAGGCCGATGAATCCGATCGTGGTCATGTCGTCGCGTTCTCCTTCCGTGCCTGCGTGGCCGCGCGCATCAGCTGCGGAACAGCCCGCGTGCCGAATGCGGCTCGCAGCGCAGGTACTGCGGCGCCGGCGCCAGGCTGTCGCCCAGCTCGGCGGCGGCGTGCCACGGCCAGCGCGGGTCGTAGAGGATGCCGCGCGCCAATGCCACCGCGTCGGCCTGGCCTTCGGCGAGGATGGCCTCGGCCTGCTGCGGCTCGGTGATCAGCCCGACCGCGATCACCGGCATCTTCACCTGCGCCTTGATCGCCTCGGCGAACGGCACCTGGTAGCCGGGTTCGACCGGGATCTGCTGGCGTGGGTCCAGCCCGCCGCTGGAGACATGGATGAAGTCGGCCCCGCGCGCGTCCAGCGCCTTGGCCAGCTCGATGCTCTGCGCCAGGTCCCAGCCACCCTCGACCCAGTCGCTGGCGGAGATGCGCATGCCCACGGCGACCTTGTCCGAGACCGCATCGCGCACCGCGTCGAACACCCGCAGCGGCAACCGCAGGCGATTTTCCAGCGAGCCGCCGTACTCGTCCTCGCGGCGGTTGCTCAGCGGCGACATGAACTGGTGCAGCAGGTAGCCGTGCGCGCCGTGCAGCTCGATCAACTGCAGGCCGAGGCGCTCGGCACGGCGGGCGGCGGCGGCGAAGGCCTCGACGACGGCGTCGATGCCGGCCGCGTCCAATGCCTGCGGCGCCGGACCGGCCGGGTCGAACGGCCGCGCCGAGGCGGACACGGTCTGCCAGCCGTGCGGGTCGTCGGCCGCGATCGCGCCGCCGCCCAGCCACGGCTTGTCGGTGGAGGCCTTGCGCCCGGCATGCGCCAGCTGCACGCCGATCGGCATCGGCGACCAGCGCCGCAGCGAGTCGAGCACGCCGGCCAGCGCCGCCTCGGTGGTGTCGTCCCACAGCCCCAGGTCGGCGTAGGTGATGCGCCCGCGCGGCTCGACCGCGGTGGCCTCGATGATCAGCAGGCCGGCGCCGGACAGCGCCAGGTTGCCCAGGTGGATGTGGTGCCAGTCGCTGGCGCTGCCCTCGTTGGCCGAGTACTGGCACATCGGCGCGATGACGATGCGGTTGGGCAATTGCAGCGGGCCGAGCGAGAGGGGAGAGAACAGGTGGCGCATCGGAATTCCTTTGGGGAAAAGATGTACGGCAACGCCCGCCATTGCAGCGCGCGGCGGCGGCGCGATCAATCCGGGCGGATGGATCGCAGCGTCCGTTCCGGTTGCAGGCCAGGGACGGGCGCGCAAGGGAGGGGGGTCCAGGCTCCTCCCCTTGCGCAGCAGGGGAGGTTGGGAGGGGGTCGGCTCCATTCGCGGCAAAGCCCGAAAGCAACCCCTCCCCAACCCTCCCCTGCGCGCTGCGCGCGCAAGGGAGGGGGCCCAGGCTCCTCCCCTTGCGCAGCAGGGGGAGTTTGGGAGGGGTCGGCTCCGTCCGCGGCAAAGCCCGAAAGCAACCCCTCCCCAACCCTCCCCTGCGCGCCGTGCGCGCAAGGGAGGGGGCCCAGGCTCCTCCCCTTGCGCAGCAGGGGGAGGCTGGGAGGGGGTCGGCTCCATTCGCGGCAAAGCCCGAAAGCAACCCCTCCCCAACCCTCCCCTGCGCGCTGCGCGCGCAAGGGAGGGGGCCCAGGCTCCTCCCCTTGCGCAGCAGGGGGAGGTTGGGAGGGGGTCGGCTCCAGTCGCGGCAAAGCCCGAAAGCAACCCCTCCCCACCCCTCCCCTGCGCGCTGCGCGCGCAAGGGAGGGGCCCAAGCTCCTCCCCTTGCGCAGCAGGGGGAGGCTGGGAGGGGGTTGGCTCCATTCGCGGCAAAGCCTAAAAGCAACCCCTCCCCAACCCTCCCCTGCGCGCTGCGCGCGCAAGGGAGGGGGCCGAAGCCCCTCCCCCTGCTCGGTGGGCAGGAAACTATCGGCTCCCGCTCCCGAGCAGGAAAGCCAGCGCGCGACCGCAGTCGTCCTCCACCTTCAGCGACAGCAGCGCATCGGCACGGGTATGGCCGCGGTTGATCGCCGCCACCGGCAGCCCCGCCAGCGCCGCCGCCTGCACGAAGCGATAGCCCGAGTACACCATCAGCGACGAGCCCACCACCAGCACCGCGTCGCTGCGCTGCAGGTGCTCCATCGCCCGCGCCACGCGCTCGCGCGGCACGCTCTCGCCGAAGAACACCACGTCGGGCTTGAGCACGCCGCCGCAGGCGCTGCAGGCGGGCACCCGGAAGCCGGAGAAGTCCACCCCGTCCAGGTCGGCGTCGCCGTCGGGCGCCTGCCCGGCATCGAGGTCGCGCCACTGCGGGTTGCATGCCTCGAGCCGCTGCTGGAAGCCGTCGCGGTCATGGCGCTTCTCGCAGGCCATGCAGCGCACCCGGTCCAGGCGCCCGTGCAGGTCGATCACCGCGCCGCTGCCTGCGGCCTGGTGCAGGCGATCGACGTTCTGGGTCAGCAGCAGTTCCACCCGCCCGTGCGCCTCCAGCGCGGCCAGCGCCGCGTGCACCGCGTTGGGCCGTGCTTGGCCAAAGCGGCGCCAGCCGATCAGGCTGCGCGCCCAGTAGCGCCGGCGCACCGCGGCATCGCCCATGAAGGCCTGGAAGTTCACCGGCTGCGGCCGCTTCCACTGCCCGGCCTCGTCGCGGTAGTCGGGGATGCCCGAGCCGGTGCTGCAACCGGCGCCGGTGACGACGAACAGGCGGCGATGGCGGTCGATGAACTCGCGCAGGCTGGCGCTGGCGGCGGGCAGGTCGAGGACGGCGGACATGCCGGCACTTTAGCGCGCCCGGGCAACGCGCGCGGCGGCCGCGGCCGACCTGCGGCAGGCCGGGGAGATTCCCCGAGGCGCGATGCGTCATCCAGGCAATCGACCTGCGGGCCGAAGCCCGCCCCATGCGGCTGCGCATCGGCAGCGCGCAAACAGCCGGACAGCCGATCATCCAGGGACGATCGGGCCGACCTCGGCAACGCTCATGGCCGCCCGCTTGCGCGGGAGCGACGATCGACACGCCCCCGGACCGGCGCTTGCACAGGCCGCAGGGAGCCGACCCATGCCATCGCGCCGAGGCCGCGTTTCCGCCCCGCTCACTCAACGCTTGACCCGCCCCGCCATCCCGCCTACGCTGCGCCCGCCGAAGGTATTCATCGCTTCATTCGGATGAAGGGATGGATTTAAACGGGAATCCGGTGAAGGCCGCATGCCGCAGGGCATCGGCCCATTCCGGAGCTGCCCCGCAGCGGTGAATGGAAACGACCTCCGCCATACGCACTGGACCGGTTCGCCGGCCTGGGAAGCGGCGGACACTAGGCCCCCGTGCCACGGCACGGCCCGTCCATCAGCCCGAATACCGGCCCCGGCCGGAGGACACGACCGTCCTCCGTCTCGACCTGGCTGCCTCGCGGGAGGCCTGGCCGGAGCCTGCGTCCGCGGTCCGCCGCGCGCGATCTCCGTCCCTGCCCGCATGTCGGCCGGTTCGCCCGCGGGGGCGAAGGTCGCTGGCGTGGCGGGTCCCGTGCGAACGGGCGCGGCGCGCGGTCCCTTCGTTCCTCAATGCCATCGAAGCAATGAGGACACACAACATGACGATCGTGACCAACCTGGGCTTCCCGCGCATCGGCGCGCGGCGCGAGCTCAAGCGCGCACTGGAAAGCCACTGGCGTGGCGAGACCGGCGCCACGCAGCTGCAGGGCACCGCACGCGAACTGCGCGCGCGCCACTGGCGCCTGCAGCGCGAGGCCGGCGCCGACCTGCCGCCGAGCAACGACTTCAGCCTGTACGACCAGGTGCTCGATGCCGCGTTCCTGTTCGACGCCATCCCCGGGCGCTACCGCGCGCTGGCCGATGCCGATCCGCTGGCCGGCTACTTCGCCATGGCCCGCGGCCACCAGGCCGACGGCGTGGACCTGCACGCGCTGGAGATGACCAAGTGGTTCGACACCAACTACCACTACATCGTCCCCGAGCTGCATGCCGGCCAGCAGTTCGCGCTGCGCGGCGACAAGCCGCTGGCCGAGTTCCTCGAAGCGCGGGCGCTGGGCATCGCCACCCGGCCGGTGCTGATCGGCCCGGTCAGCTTCCTGCTGCTGTCCAAGACCAGCGACGGCAGCGACCGCCTGGCCTTGCTCGAGCGCCTGCTGCCGGTCTACGCCGAACTGCTCGGCAAGCTGCACGCGGCCGGCGCCGAATGGGTGCAGATCGACGAGCCGGCGCTGGTGCTGGACCTGGACGAGGCCGCGCGCGCGGCCTTCCGCCGTGCCTATGAGTTCCTGGCGCAGGCGGCGCGGCCGAAGCTGCTGCTGGCCACCTACTTCGGCGCGCTCGGCGACAACCTGGAACTGGCCACGGCGCTGCCGGTGGAGGGCCTGCACGTGGACCTGGTGCGCGGGCTGGAACAGCTCGACGCCGTGCTCAAGGCGCTGCCGGCCGGGCGCGTGCTGTCCGCCGGCCTGGTCAACGGCCGCAACATCTGGCGCGCACCGCTGGACAACGCGCTGACCCTGGCGCGCTACGCGCAGGGCCACGTCGGCGCGGACAACCTGTGGCTGGCGCCGTCGTGCTCGCTGCTGCACGTGCCGGTGGACCTGGCGCAGGAGAAGTCGCTGGACCCCGAGCTGCACGGCTGGCTGGCGTTCGCCCGGCAGAAGCTCGGCGAGCTGCGCACCCTGGCCGACGCGCTGGACGGCAGGCCCGAGGCGGAGGCGGCGCTGCAGCAGGCGCGCGCGGCGATCGAGTCGCGCCGGCTGTCGCCGCGCGTGCACCGGCCCGAGGTCGACCGCCGCCTGGCCGCGCTCGGGCCGGACGCGGCCCGGCGCGCCTCGCCGTACCCGCAGCGGCGTGCCGCCCAGCACGCCGCGCTGGACCTGCCGCCGTACCCGACCACCACGATCGGTTCGTTCCCGCAGACCCACGCCGTGCGCGAGGCGCGGGCCAGGAACAAGTCCGGCAAGCTCTCCGACGCCGACTACGCCGCCTTCCTCGAGGCCGAGACCGAGCGCTGCGTGCGCTTCCAGGAGCAGGTCGGGCTGGACGTGCTGGTGCATGGCGAGTTCGAGCGCAACGACATGGTCGAGTACTTCGGCGAGCAGCTCGACGGCTTCGCCTTCACCAGGCTGGGCTGGGTGCAGAGCTACGGCAGCCGTTGCGTCAAGCCGCCGATCATCTACGGCGACGTGGCGCGGCCGGCGCCGATGACGGTGCGCTGGTCGCAGTACGCGCAGTCGCTGACGCCGCGCCCGATGAAGGGCATGCTGACCGGCCCGGTGACGGTGCTGCAGTGGTCGTTCGTGCGCGACGACCAGGAGCGCGCGCAGACCTGCCGGCAGATCGCGCTGGCGCTGCGCGACGAGGTGCGCGACCTGGAGGCGGCCGGCATCGGCGTGATCCAGATCGACGAGCCGGCGATCCGCGAGGGCCTGCCGCTGCGCCGCGGCGAATGGGCCGGCTACCTGGCCTGGGCGGTGGAGAGCTTCCGCATCGCCTCGTGCGGCGTGCGCGACGCCACCCAGATCCACACCCACATGTGCTACTCAGAGTTCAACGACATCATCGAGGCGGTGGCGGCGATGGACGCGGACGTGATCTCGATCGAGACCTCGCGCTCGCGCATGGAACTGCTCGATGCGTTCGTCAGGTTCCGCTATCCCAACGAGATCGGCCCGGGCGTGTACGACATCCATTCCCCGCGCGTACCCGGCGTCGCCGAGATGGTGGAGCTGCTGCAGAAGGCGCGCGACGTGCTCGCGCCCGAGCAGCTGTGGGTCAACCCCGACTGCGGCCTGAAGACCCGCGGCTGGGACGAGACCCGCGTCGCGCTGACGGCGATGGTGGAGGCGGCGCGGATCCTGCGCGCGCAGCAGGCACAAGCGGCCTGAACGGAAGCGGCCCCTCTTCTTCCCTTCTCCCGCGAGCGGGAGAAGGTGGCGCGCAGCGCCGGATGAGGGTGCTCTTGCAACGGCATGGCGGCGATGGCCGAGGCTGATAGGCCGGCCGCCCCGCCGATCGGGTTCATCCCTGCTCGGCGGTCGGCAAGGTCGAGCGCGGGCCGGGACGGGCGTCGTCGGGCGCCTGCAACTGCAGGCGACGCGCGGCGATCATCGCCAGCATCAGCAGCGCCAGCGCGAACGCCACCAGCGCGCCCCAGCCACCGTGCTGCCAGAACCAGCCGCTGGCCGAGCCGACCACGCTGGAACCGACGTAGTACGACAGCAGGTACAGCGAGGCGGCATGGCCGCGATTCTGCCCGCCCATGCGCCCGACCCAGGCGCTGGCCGCCGAGTGGGCGACGAAGAAGCCGATGGTCAGCAGCACGATGCCGGCGACCACCACCGCCAGCACGTGCGCCAGCGTCAGCACCATGCCCAGCACGCAGCACGCCACCCCGGCGCTGACCACCGGGCCGCGGCCGAAGCGGTCGGAGGAGGCGCCGGCCACCGACGAGCTGACGATGCCGAACACGTAGGCGCAGAAGATCAGGCCGATCTGGCTCTGGCTCAGGCCGAACTCCGGCCCGCCCAGGCGGAACCCGGTGTAGTTGTAGACGCTGACGAACACGCCCATCACCAGGAACGGGATGGCGAACAGCCACGGCAGGAACGGATGCCGCAGGTGCCCGTACCACGCGCGCAGGTGGAACTGCAGGTTGATGCCGGGACGGCGCACGAAGTGCCGCGAGGGCGGCAGCAGCAGCACGAAGCCGATCGCCAGCAGCAGGTCGAACACGCTCAGCGCCGCCAGCGCGTGGCGCCAGCCGAAATGGTCGGTGAGGATGCCCATCGAGATGCGCCCGACCATGCCGCCGAAGGCGTTGCCGCCCACGTACAGCCCCACCGCCGCGCCCAGCCGTGCGGCCGGCACTTCCTCGGCCAGGTACACCATCGCCACCGCCGGCACCCCGCCCAGGGCGATGCCCGACAGCGCCCGCGCGGTGACCATCGCGCCCCAGTGCGGCAGCAGCGCGGCGGCCAGGTTGAGCAGCGCCGCCAGCACCATCGACACGCACATCAGCCCGCGCCGGCCCAGGTTCTCCGACACCGCGCCGGCGCAGAAGATCGCCACCGCCAGGCAGGCCGTGGCCAGCGACAGCGGCAGCGAGCTGGCGGCCGCGCTCACGCCGTACTCGCGGGCGAACTCCGGCAGCAGCGGCTGCACGCTGTACAGCAGGGAGAAGGTGGCAAAGCCGGCCAGGAACAGCGCGATGCGGATGCGTCCGAGGGCGGGCGCGTCCTCCGCGGCGGACACCGCGGTGGGACGGACGGAAGTGTTCACGGGATTGTCGGGGTGGGTGTGACGCCAGTATTCGCCTGCGGCGACCTCGCGTCCAATATATGATCCACGCCACCTCCATATCTTTTGGATATGCCAGTGGACCTGCGTCACCTGCGCTACTTCCTGGCCGTGGCCGAGGAGGGCAACTTCACCCGCGCCGCCGCCCGCATCGGCATCGCCCAGCCGCCGCTGAGCCAGCAGATCCGCGCGCTGGAAGAGGAGCTGGGCACGCCGCTGTTCCGCCGCACCCACCAGGGCGCCGAGCTGACCGAGGCCGGCGCGGCCTTCGTGCACGACGTGCGCCGGGTGCTGGCCGACGTGGAGTCGGCCACCGACGCGGTGCAGCGCGTCGCCCGCGGCGAGCGCGGCCGCCTGCGCGTGGGCTTCACCGCCTCGGCCGCGTTCAACCCGGTGGTGCCGGCGCTGATCCGCAACTTCCGCCGCGCCTGGCCGGACGTGACCCTGGTGCTGCTGGAGACCAATACCGCCGGCCTGCTCAAGCAACTGCTCGAGGGCAAGATCGACGCCGCCTTCGTGCGTCCCAGCCGCTCCACCCCGGGCGGCCTGTCGCTGCTGCACTTTCCCGACGAGCCGATGAAGATCGCGGTGCCGGCCGCGCACCCGCTTGCCCGCAGGACGCGGCTGCCGCTGTCGGCGCTGGCCGGCGAGCCGTTCATCCTGTTCCCGCGCAACTTCGGCTCCAGCCTGTACGACGAGATCAGCGATGCCTGCCACCGCGCCGGCTTCCCGCTGCAGGTCAGCCAGGAAGCGCCGCAGATGTCGTCCATCGTCAACCTGGTGGCGGCCGAGCTGGGCGTGTCGGTGGTGCCGCAGGCGATGACCCAGGTGCGGCTGGCCGGCGTGCGCTACCTCGACATCGAAGGCCCGGTGCCGCGCGCGCGGCTGGCACTGGCGACGCTGCCGGACCCCACACCGCCGATCATCCTCGACCACCTGCTGCAACTGGCCCGCGAGCTGGCCTAGGCCGCCTAGCTTTCCCTTCCCCCGCGTGCGGGGGAAGGTGCCCGAAGGGCGGATGGGGGCTGCCTGAAGCATGGGAAAAGCAACAGCAGAAGCCCCCCATCCGGCGCTGCGCGCCACCTTCCCCCGCAAGTGGGAGAAGGGAAAGGGAACTGGCTTGTCACTGTCTGGTGATGAAGAGATAGCGCAGGCGGGAGAAGGGATGGAACGTTGCTAACTGCCAACGACACGCCAGCCGGCGGCATCCTCCAGCACGCCGGCCCGCACATCCGCCAGCGTCACCCGCAGCCCGTCGCCGCGCGGCAACCGGGTGTGGTCGGGAAACCAGCGCCGCCCGGCGTCGCCGAGGATCAGCAGGCCGTGGTCGTCGCCCAGCGGCGCGAACACGGGGGTCGGCGGCGAGAACGGCGCCAGCCCGAATGCCTCGGCGCAGGCGGCCGTGGCCGCGGCCACGTCATGCACGGGCAGGCCGATCTCGCTCACCGACAGCAGCTCGCCCGGGCCGAACGCACCGCGCCCTTCCACCTCGATGCCCTGGCGCGCGATCAGCTCCAGCACCGCGCCGTCCGGCCCGTCGAAGTACACCGATTCGGAGCGCCAGGCGCCGCCGAAGCCGAAGCGCGTGGTGCCGTGCGCATCGGCCAGCAGCGGCACGCGGGCCGACAGCCACGCCGCCGCCTCGGCCAGCCGGTTGCGCGGGATGTTGAAGGCGATGTGCCAGGCGCGCGTGCCGGCGGCCCCGGGATACGCCACGATGCGGCTGGCGCCGGCGAGCACCGCGCCGTCCGCCGCCAGCGGCAGGCCCAGCACATCGCGGTAGAACGCCACCGTCGCCGCCGGGTCCGGTGCCGGCATCTCGATCCGTACGATCCGCATCCTCGCCTCCCGTCGGCCGCGTCGTGGTCCGCTCCGGACTCAGGCCGCCGCGTCGGGCAGCGGCGGGGCCGGGGTGGGCTTGCCCTGCGTGTCCAGCGCCACCATCACGAAGTGGCCGCGCGTGCACAGCAGCCGCGTGCCGGTGAGCAGGTTCTCGGTGATCACCTCCACGTCCACGTGCATCGACGTGCGCCCGACCTTGACGATGCGCGCGATGGTCTCCACCAGGTCGCCCTTGTGGATGGGCTGCTGGAAATCCACCTGCTCCGAGCGTGCGGTCACCACCGTGCTGCGCGCATAGCGCGAGGCGACGATGAACGAGGCCATGTCCATCCATGCCAGCGCCTGCCCGCCGAACAGCGTGCCCAGGTGATTGGTGTGGTCCGGAAAGACCATCTCCAGCAACCGCGCCTCGGTGGGACGCTCGAGCGCTTCGGTGTTCGGTGCCATGCAGGGTTCCTTGAGTGGGGGGGCATCATGAAACCACAGCCGGGCCGACGGCCGCGTCCGCGACCCGGGCACCGGCGACGGCCCGCCGGCACGGCGCGCGGGCCGATCCCGGTCGGCGCGGTGCCGGCGAGGCCGCCGGCAGGAATGCCGCAGTGCACCATTGAACTGGGAGATGCGCGCACGATCGCCGGGCTTGGACGACGATCCCCGGTGTATGGGCGGAAGACCGGCAATGGCTCGTCTGCGGCGGGGCGCCCCGTATACTCCGGGATCGCTCAACCAACCCCAAGCTGACTGATGACCTCTACAACGACCTCTGCTCCGGTCGGGCCTACCAGCCTGCGCCGCTCTGTTTCCAACACGCTCAAGGGCTCCGCCGGCAACCTGGTCGAGTGGTACGACGTCTACGTCTATTCGGTCTTCGCCATCTACTTCGAATCCAAGTTCTTCTCCCCCGAGGACAAGAACGCCACGCTCTATGTCTGGGGCATCTTCGCGATCACCTTCCTGATGCGCCCGATCGGCGCCTGGTACTTCGGCCGCTTCGCCGACCGCTACGGCCGGCGCCTGGCGCTGACCGTGTCGGTCACCATGATGGCCGTGTGCTCCTTCGTGATCGCGCTCACGCCGACCAACGCCGCCATCGGCATCGCCGCACCGGTGATCCTGCTGCTGGCGCGGTTGCTGCAGGGCTTCGCGACCGGCGGCGAGTACGGCGCCAGCGCGACCTACATGTCCGAGGCCGCCATCCCCGGCCGCCGCGGCTTCCTGTCCTCGTTCCACTACGTCACGCTGGTCGGCGGGCACGTGCTCGCCCAGCTGACGCTGCTGATCATGCTGCAGTTCATGGAACTCGAGCAGATCTCGGACTGGGGCTGGCGCGTGGCCTTCGGCATCGGCGGCGCCTCGGCGATCGTGGTGTTCTGGCTGCGCCAGACCATGGACGAATCGCTGCAGTCCTCCTCGATCGAGGCGGCCAAGACCGGCCACGCCAAGAAGTCCGGATCCCTGCGCGAACTGTTCGTCCACCAGTGGCGGCCGCTGCTGCTGTGCTTCCTGATCACCGCCGGCGGCACCATCGCCTTCTATACCTACTCCATCACCGGGCCGAAGATGATCCAGAGCATCTTCGCCGGCGGCGACGTGCTGACGGGCACCATCATCAACCTCATCGCCCTGACCTTCCTGATGGTGCTGCAGCCGATCGGCGGCTGGCTGTCGGACATCGTCGGCCGCAAGAGCCTGCTGGTGTTCTTCGGCGTCGGCGGCGTGCTCTACACGTGGTACATGATCACCGCGCTTCCGCAGCAGACCGAATGGCTGCCGGCGTTCGCGATCCTGGCCGTGAGCTTCATCATCCTGACCGGCTACACGTCGATCAACGCGGTGGTGAAGGCCGAGCTGTTCCCGACCCACGTGCGCGCGCTCGGCGTCGGCCTGGGCTACGCACTGGCCAACTCCGCGTTCGGCGGAACCGCGCCGCTGCTGTACCAGGGCGCACTGAAGTCCGGCCACGTCAACGCGTTCATCGGCTACGTGACGGCGATCATCGCGGTCTCCCTGGTGGTCTACGTCTTCTTCCTGAAGAACAAGGGCGCGAACTGGCTCGACGACGAGAAGGCCATGCGCGAACGCGCGCGCTGATGCGCGGCTCCCCGGGACGTCCGCCGGCGTCCCGGGATTGCTGCAGCATCGGGACCACGGCTGTCTGCCGGGAACCGCGCCCGGGGCGAGCCGGCCCCGGTTAATCGTGCCGGCTGCCGCGCGGGGCATGATACGGGCCGCATCTTCGCGCCCATTCCAGGCGACATCCGCCCAACACATCGACAACACAGGAGAACCGACCGTGGCAGTGAACAAGCAGCAACTGGACAGGATCGCTTCCGGCAAGGGTTTCATCGCCGCGCTCGACCAGAGCGGCGGCAGCACGCCCAAGGCGCTGAAGCTGTATGGCATCGACGAATCGGCCTACTCCGGCGACGCGGAGATGTTCGACCTGGTGCACCAGATGCGCGCCCGTATCGTCACCAGCCCCGCCTTCAACGGTGAGCGCGTGCTCGGCGCGATCCTGTTCGAGCGCACCCTCGACGACAGCTTCGCCGGCCAGGAAGCGGCGACCTACCTGTGGGAAACCAAGCAGGTCGTGCCGTTCCTGAAGATCGACAAGGGCCTGGAGGACGAGGCCGACGGCGTACAGCTGCTCAAGCCGATCCCGGACCTGGCCGCACTGCTCGCGCGCGCCAAGGCCAAGGGCGTGTTCGGCACCAAGGAACGCTCGGTCATCAAGGCCAACAACGCCGCCGGCATCGCCGCCGTGCTCGACCAGCAGTTCGCGCTGGGCCAGCAGGTGCTCGACGCCGGCCTGATCCCGATCATCGAGCCGGAAGTGGACATCAAGGCCGCCGACAAGGAAGCCATCGAGGCCGAATTGAAGCAGGGCCTGCTGGCGCGGCTGGACAAGGTGGATCCGCAGACCCCGGTCATCCTCAAGCTCACCCTGCCGAGCGTCGACGGCTATTTCCAGGAGCTGGTCGACCACCCGAGCGTGCTCAAGGTGGTGGCGCTGTCCGGCGGCTACGCCCGCGACGACGCCAATGCGAAGCTGGCCCGCAACCCCGGCGTGATCGCCAGCTTCAGCCGCGCGCTGACCGAGGGACTGAGCGCACAGCAGAGCGACGACGCGTTCAACCAGGCGCTGGACACGGCGATCGAATCGATCTACCGCGCATCGATCGCCTGACGCGGACTGCCCCAACGGCGTAGCCCGGGCACCCGGGCCACGCAGGACCACCAGCGGGACCGTCCGTAGGAGCGACTTCAGTCGCGATGGGGCTCTACCGGTAGAGCCCCATCGCGACTGAAGTCGCTCCTACGGGTCGCTCCTGCCAACAACCTGGCTGCTTGTCATCGCTGCGCCCCGGCGACCTGCCCCTGTTCCAGCCGATCCGACTCCGCCTCGCGGCTCGCCCGATCCCGGCACCTTCCGGCTCGACCCCATGCGCGCATTCGCCCTTCTCCTGATCCTGCTGCCGTGCGCCTCGTATGGCGCCACGCATTCGCCGGAGCGAACCGACAGGATGCTTTTCGTCGGCAACAGCCTGACCTACTACGGCAACATGCCCGCGGTCTTCTCCGCACTGGCGAGCGCCAACGGCAGGCCGACGCTCAGCGACATGATCGCCAAGGGCGGTGCGACGCTGACCGAGCGGGTGTCCGACGGGTCGGTCGCGCGGGCGCTGGACGGACGCAAGTATTCCGCGCTCGTCCTCCAGGAACGCGGCGGCGACCTGATGTGCGCCTTCGGCCCCGACTCCTGCATCCAATCGCGGCAGGCCATCCAGTCCCTGGCGCAGCTCGCCAGTGAAAAAGGCGTGCACGTGGTGCTCCTGGGCACCTACCAGGCCAATCCGGCGGCATCCCGGAGCCTGGTCGAAAGCGAGTCCGCGGCTGCGGCAGAGGCGGGAATCCCCCACATCGAGGTTTCCGGGAAACTCCAGCGGCTGCGAGCCACCGCGCCGGAACTGTCATGGTTCGGCCCGGACGGCATGCATCCGGGAAAGGACCTCGCCCTGCTCGATGCGGTGCTGGTCTACCAAGCACTCCATGACTCGCTCCCCGAACCCGGGCCGCTCACGGTCAAGGCCCCGATCTACGGCAACAACAGCGGCCTCACCGAAGCACTGAGACAGGCCGACGCCCCGCCGCCGCTGCCATCCACCCCGGGCGAAGTGGAGTATCCGGCCGATACGCTAAAGAAGTTGCTTGATGCGATGAGGGACAGGGACAGCTGACGGCTGTCCATCCAGTCCGACGCGATTGCGCGATGCCGTGGAAACTGCACCGCATGCTGCGCTCCTCCATGGCTGCACGAATGCACCACCTGATCGGGTAAGACCGCCACGCCGCCTCAGCCGATGGGTTGGCGCCAGTCCACGGAGGTCGAGCCCGCCCCCCAAGAGCGGAGTACCGTGCCGCTGGCCCTGGAACGATGGTGCAGCCTCCTGGCCGGGCATGCACAACGACTGACCACCCGGCAGCCATCTGCGATACGCCCTGCCGGCGAAGCATCGTCAGGTGCCCGGTGGAGTTCCCGCCGCCCGCGGTGATCGCCGGGCAAGCAGAAGGCGCCAGCCACGGCCAAGCAGGCCGATGCCGGCGACGACGAGAAGGCCGTACGCGGCCAGCTGCCCCAGGGCATGGCCATGCGCGTAGGCGGCATCGTGCGTGGCCGGCCAGATCGCCGTGATGCTCGACGGAAGATGCCTGGCGCCACGGAGCAGCAACACGGCGCCGGAAAGCAGGAGCAGATACGGAGCGAATGCGCGAATGTTCGACATCACCTGAGCCATGCGAGTGGGTAGAGGAAAAGCTTTCTTGCCACCCGGCTCTCCCCGCTGCAACGGAGAGCGGGTTCGATCGAGTCGTCGGGAGGCAAGAAGCGGACCCTTCCGCCATTGGACCACAGACGCGCCTTCAATCCACCGCCTGGCTGAAGGCATCCACCGCGCGGATGGCGTGCGCGACATCCTCGGCGGAGAAGTTCGCGCTGAGGTTGCGCAGGGTGTCGCCTTCGTTGTTGGCCAGCGCCCCGATCCTGACCAGGTCCTCCCAGCTGGCATCCTCCAGGTGCAGTTCCTCGAGCGTGGTCGGCATGGCGATGGAGCGATAGAAGCGGATGTAGCTGGCAATCTCCTCGTCCGACCGCTGCTCCAGCACCATGTGCGCCAGCGTGCCGTAGGCCACCTTCTCGCCATGGGTGAGGTGGTGGATGTCGCCCTGGATCGCGGTGAACCCGTTGTGGATCGCGTGCGCCCCGGCCAGGCCGGCGTTCTCGAAGCCCAGCCCGGAAAGCAGGGTGTTGGCCTCCACCACGGCCTCCACCGCCGGCGTCACCAGCTGCTGGGCGACCGCGGTGTAGGCGCTGAACCCATAGGTGAGCAGGGTCTTCTCGCAGGCCTCGGCGATCGCCATCGCGGCGACCGTCGGTGCCCCGCCCACCATCGAGGCGCTGTTGGAACGCTTGACCGCAAGCGCCTCGACATAGGTGGCCAGCCCGTCGGCGATGCCCGAGGCGAACAGGCGGACCGGGGCCTGGGCACAGACCCCGGTATCGACCAGCACCAGATCCGGGTTCTTGTCGTAGAAGCGGTACTTCTCGAACACCCCGTCGTCGCTGTAGATCACCGACAGCGCGCTGCACGGCGCATCGGTCGAAGCGACCGTGGGCACGATCAGCACCGGCTGTTTCAACTCGTCGGCGACCGCCTTGACCGTATCGAGGGTCTTGCCGCCGCCCAGGCCCACCACCAGCGCGGAGCCGAACTTCCGCGCCAGTTCGGCGAGCCGCAGGATCTCGGAGTTGGAGGACTCCCCGGCGAAGGGCTCGCGCTGGTAGTCGACCTTGCCCGCGAGCGCGGACTCGACCCGCTCGCCGACGATGTCCCACACGATGTCGTCCGCCACCAGCAGGGCCCTTGGCCCGAACCCGGCGGCGTACTCGCCCAGCTGGTCGAGAACCCCGTTGCCCTGCACGTACTTTGCCGGCGAAGAGAAGATGAAATTGCGCATTTCCACACTCCCTGATCAAGACGGTTGGATGACGCACCTGCTGGCCCGATGGTATTCCAGGCGGCCTGGGCACCGATGCGATCGTTGGTCGCATCGACCGGCGTCATGGCCCCTGCCGTGTCGTGGCGTCCAGGCAACGGACACCGTAGCGAACGCCTGTTGCAGCTGGCGTTCGCGCCGGCCAGGCGGGTCTGCCGGGTACTTTGTCCGGGCCTCCGTCCACTGCAGGACGAGCGGACCGCGGGACCAAGCCGCCCGACCCGCGGCCGACGCCATGTGCTAGATTCCGCCCAATGATTCGGGGTGCCCGCGGTCGCGGGCTGAGATCACACCCGTCGAACCTGATCGAGTTAGGACTCGCGAAGGGAAGTCAAACGATGAACGCTGCAGTACCGTTTCCGCCGTCACCGGGCGAGGCCCTGCGCCTGCTCCGCGCCCGCACACCCCTGGTCCAGTGCATCACCAACTCGGTGGTGACCGGCTTCACCGCGAACGTGCTGCTGGCGCTCGGGGCGACGCCCGCGATGGTCGACATTCCCGGCGAGTCGTCCATCTTCGCCGCCATCGCCGACGGCGTGCTGGTGAACCTGGGCACGCCCACCCCGGGACAGAGCGCGGCCGCGCTCGAGGTTCCCGCCGCCACCCGGCGATGGGTGCTCGATCCGGTCGCGGTCGGCGTCCTGCCGGTGCGCACCGCCCTGGCCTCGCAGCTGCTCGCCGCCCGCCCGGCGATCGTCCGCGGCAACGCCTCGGAGATACTCGCGCTCGCCGGGATGGGAGAAGGCGGACGCGGCGTCGATGCGATCGATACCCCGGAAGCCGCGCTGGCGGCGGCAGCGGCGATCGCCCGGCGCTGCGGGGCGGTGGTCGCGGTCTCGGGCCCCGTCGACCTGATCACCGACGGCACCGAGGTCGTGCGCGTATCCGGCGGCGATGCGCTGCTGACCCGGGTGACCGGGGGCGGCTGTTCCCTCGGCGCGACCATGGCCGCCTTCCTCGGCGTGTGCGCGGCGCTGCCCGCGGCCATCGCCGCATCGGTGGTGCATTCGGCCGCCGCCGAGCACGCGGCGGCCCGCGCGGACGGGCCGGGAAGCTTCGCCGTGGCCTTCCTCGATGCGCTAGCGGCGCTGGAGCCGGCCGCGCTCGACCAGCCCGGGCGCCTTGCCCGGCTCGCACTGGACGCGCCCGCGGAGATGCTGCGATGACCGCTGGCTTCGACCTCGCGCTGCACCTGGTCACGGACGAGGAACTCCCCTTCCCGCGACTGCTGGAGATCACCGCCCAGGCACTCGACGGCGGCGTGACCGTGGTCCAGCTGCGGGCCAAGCGCACGCCCGCGCGGCGCCTGGTCGCCCAGGCCTGCGCGCTCTCCGAAGTCACGCGGGGACGGGCGGCGCTGATCGTCAACGACCGTACCGACGTGGCGCTCGCCGCCATCGACGCCGGCGCCCGCGTGGATGGCGTGCACCTGGGACAGGACGACATCGCCCCGGCCACGGCACGACGCCTGCTCGGGCCGCAGGCACTGATCGGCTGGACCGCGGACACGCCGTCCCACCTGGCCGAGGCGATCGCGATGCCTCCCGGCACCCTCGACTATCTCGGCGTCGGGGTGATCCGCGCCACCGGCTCCAAACCCGACCATCCGCCGGTACTCGGCATCGACGGCTTCGCCGCGTTCGCTGCCGCCTCGCCCCTGCCCTGCGTCGCCATCGGCGGCATCGTCGCGGCCGACGTCCCGGCGCTGCGCGCGGCCGGTGCGGCCGGGGTTGCCGTGGTCTCGGCGATCTGCCGCGCGCCCGACCCGCAGCAGGCGGCCCGGGATCTGAGCGGCACGCTCGCCACCGCCACGGGAGCGCAACCGCGATGATCCCACGCGTACTCAGCATCGCCGGCACTGACCCCAGCGGCGGCGCCGGCATCCAGGCCGACCTGAAATCGATCGGCACACTCGGCGGCTACGGCATGGCGGTGGTGACGGCACTGGTCGCGCAGAACACCCAGGGCGTGCGCACGGTGCACGTCCCGCCCGTCGCGTTCCTGGTCGAACAGCTCGATGCCGTCAGCGACGACGTGCGGATAGACGCCGTCAAGCTCGGCATGCTGCACTCGGCACCGCTGATCGCGGCCGTCGCCGACTGGCTGGCGCGCACGCACCCGCCGATCTGCGTGCTCGATCCGGTCATGGTCGCCACCAGCGGCCACGCGCTCATCGATCGCCAGGCCACCGAGGCGATCCGCGGCCTGTGCGACCACGTCGACCTGGTCACCCCCAACATCCCCGAACTCGGCGTACTCGTGGACGCGCCCGCGGCGACCACCTGGGACCAGGCCGTGGCCCAGGCCAAGGCGCTTGCGACCGCCAGCCGCACGACGGTGCTGCTCAAGGGCGGCCACCTCGTGGCCGAGGACTGCCCGGACGCGATCGTCACCGCCAACGACGTGACCGAAGTCGCCGGCCGGCGCATCGCCACCCGCGCCACCCACGGCACCGGCTGCTCGCTCTCCTCCGCGATGGCCACCCTCGCCGCCTCCGGACTGTCCTGGCCCGATGCGCTGGCCCGGGCCAAGACCTGGCTGGTCGGCGCCATCGAGCACGGTGCCGCCCTCGATGTCGGCACCGGCAACGGCCCCGTCGACCACTTCCACGAGTTGCGCCCGCATCTGCCCGCGACCGGCTGGTGCGATGGCGCATGGAAGCGGACGGCGGACCTGCGCGCCCGGGTCGACGCCTGCGCCTTCGTCTCCGGACTGCGCAGCGGCCGGCTCGACCCGGCCCGGTTCCGCTGGTATCTCGCCCAGGACGCGCTCTACCTGTCGGACTACTCCCGTGTGCTCGCACGCGCCAGCGTTCTCGCCGCCAGCGCTGCTGAACAGGCGTTCTGGGCACAGTGCGCGGTGACCGCGCTCACCACCGAGGCCGAGCTGCATCGCTCCCGCCTCGACGGCATCCACAGCGAACCGGCCGCAACCACGCTGGCCTACGTCAACCACCTGCATGCCGTGGCCGGCACCGGCTCGTACGCCGAGGTCGTCGCCGCGGTGCTGCCGTGCTTCTGGCTCTATGCCGACCTCGGCCGGCGCCTGGCCGCAGCCGACCACGACGCCCACCCGTACCACGACTGGCTCGGCACCTACGGCGATCCCGCCTTCGAGGAAGCGACGCGAACCGCCATCGCCATCACCGACCGCGCCGCCGGCAACGCCGACACGGCACAACGCGCGCGGATGACGCTCGGCTTCGAGCGCTCGATGCGGCATGAACTGGAGTTCTTTCTTGCGCCGACGCGGTGATGGGTACGCTCGGTCGCTCCACGCGCCGCGTCGGCGGAAACATCTGCGAGCGGCTTCTTCAACGAACGGATACCGCTCCCCGATCCTTCTCGGGGCGCATACAAAAGGCTGTCATGTCATCGAGAATCACGCGTACTTCCCAAGGCGAACCGGCCCCACGTCCGGTGGCCGCGGCCATCGCCACGGTCTTTCGCGACGGCAAGGTACTCCTGGTGCGGCGAGCCAACCCGCCCGACGCCGGTCGCTGGGGATTCCCGGGCGGGAAGATCGAGAGCGGAGAACGGATAGAAGACGCGGCGGTGCGCGAACTTCGGGAGGAAACCGGAGTCCACGCCGAAGCGCACCGGGTCTTCACTGCCGTCGATGTGTTCGACCGCGATGAGGGCGATCGGCTTCGCCGGCATTTCGTTCTGATCGCGGTCCTGTGCGAATGGAGATCGGGCGAACCCATCGCCGGCGACGACGCGCTCGAAGCACGATGGTTCGGCCTCGACGAACTCGACGACGCGGGAATTGCGCTCAGCCCCGATGTCGCCGAGGTCGCGCGACAGGCTGCCGCTTTGTACGAGCGGGAAGTTGCCGCGCAGTCTAGAGGTCGCCGGGCTGAACTGGAGGATCGGAAGGAGGGAACCTAATCTTGAGGTTTCCGGATTCTTCCAGTTACCTTCTCGGCCGCCACAAGCGGCAGGCTGCCCTCGTCATGGCGGCGTCGACTTGAGCGAATTGCTAGGGCGCATGGCTCGAATACCCTACAGCCGTCTGTGCGTTGTCCCGCAGCGCCAAGTCCTTTCCGAGACCATAACCCAGCACCATAAGCAGAAATGCCAGGCCAGTCGCCGCGCCGACCACCCCAATGATCCTGTTGCGTCGATACTGCGCCGCTGCAAGAAGGATGATGGAACAGCCTAGGAACAGTGGAGCCCAAGTAACGCCCACAAACATAAAAGCAATTGCGGCCACAAATAGCCGACTGCCGGACTGCATGCTTCTACCTCACTCACCGCTTATCTCCTTAAGGCGCCCGAACGCCGAAATTAGGCCGCACCATAAAGCGGCATCCGCTTACGGATTGTTAGGGGCCGGTCTGCGTAGCCTTGCGGACCAACCACCATGTGATCGCAATTGCAAATAGGTTGACTCCAACGAACCAAGGGCTTCCAGTCTGCATCAGCGAGTAGTTGAAGGTGCTACCGAGTAAAAAGTTGGCATTGAGCTTAAGAGGGAAGACTTGGAGTGAAACAGTTGTATGGAAGCCACTGGACAAGAAATAGCCGAAAAGGGGAGAGCCAAAGGCGGGGATCTGGATGAGCCAATACTTGACCGCGGACCGTTCAGCCCCAGGCTTGCCCTCTAGCAACTGCACGCCGCACCAAATGCCGCAAGTATAGATGGCGATAAATCCAATACAGAACGGCCACTCGATAGGATTGCTGCGCGTCAAAATCAAAGAAAGCGCAGCCGCGAAACCCACGGAGCCCCCGCCAAGGGTAAGAATGCCTATCGCCCGTCGCTGCCAGAGTTTCATCACGCCCCCTAACGTCTGAATTGAGCTGACCGGCGAAGCCGGTGCGGCTTGAATGAGTTGTCAGGCGATGATGCCAGGAGTTGGTAAACCACGGACCGTGCTCCCCAGCACCGCCGCCACGTGCCGAGCATGCCACAGATTGTGAGGTCGAGGCTTGCACGTGGTACTTGCCGCTAGACGTGGCAGAAGCCGGAGGCAATCAGCGTAGTGGAACAACCGAGCCAGACGGCGAAGCGATGCCCTGACCGATGGTCGTGGACATGAGGACTACCGCCCGGAGCTGACCAGCGAAGCGCCAGATGTGTTGCCCAAGACGGAAACCACACAATATCAACAACACTACCACCTGACGTCTGGATTAAGCCGCGCCACGAAGCGGCGTCGGCTTGAATAAATTGTCAGGCCGCAGCTCAGTGCGCCTGAGGGTCAAAATACGCCTCCCACGTATTCGGCGAGGAACGTAAACCGGACGCCCGCCTGAAGTAGCTCATAGCTTCTTCGTGATCAGCAGAGTTGATGAGAGCGACTCCAAGATTGAAATACGTATTGCGATCTTGCGAACCCACGCCGATAGCGGCGCGCAGAACCTGAGTTGCCTCTGGATGTTTGCCGGCATCACTTAGCACTGCGCCCAAGCATGTGAGCACCTCTGCGTTCTGGGGTTCCTTCTGTGCGGCCACCCGAAGGATGCGCTCAGCTTCTGCTATGTTCAGCGCGAAACGACCTGGATGCCGCTGAATGTCGTTCATGAGCGCCTTTGCATCTGCGAGAGAGTTCATATGGGGCCTAACGCCTGAGTTAAGCCGCACCGCGAAGCGACATCGGCTTGAATGAACTGTTAGACGGCTATCGTCTACTTGGCGAGCTCGCCCGTCACGTATGCGGAGATCTCGCGCGTGTTCCGGATGAACTCCGCCTCGAGATTAATTCCACACTTGTTGGCCAGAACCATAATTGACCACAAGCAGTCTGACAGTTCATGACCCAGTTTCGCTTGATGGTCATCGATTGTGCGGACGCCGGCGTGGGCCTGGATCAGCTTCGCTAGGTCGCCGACATCACCCATGAATCCGAGCGCCAGCTCCTGCGTGCTCCAGACGCGACCCCAGCGCTTGATCTCCAGCTGTTCGTACAGGTCGTTTAGCTGCAGCGCTGCTTGTTCGAGATCACTGAAGTTCATGTTATGCCGCCTGATTACTATTCAGCCCCAAATACGAGGCGTTGCACCTAGTGTCCACCCTCCGCATCGGCATGGAAACGGAAGAAACGCTTGGCTTGTCAGCGTATCGGGCGATGATCGCCCGGCAACAACGTGGCTTCCGGACCGTGTTATGCGACTTCTATCCGAAAGCGGTGTTATGCAGCGTAATCCACGGCGTAACAGCCCTGACGAACCGTACCGGCCTACAGGTGCCTGCCCACCGCCGCCTCCACCTGCGCCGGCGACTGGAATCCCGCCAGACGCGCCACCTCGGTGCCGTCCCTGTATACGCCCAGCGTCGGCGTCTGCCGCAGGCCCAGGCCGATGAAGAAGGCCTCGCCGACGGTTTCCAGCTTCACCTTGAGCAGGGTGACACCCTGGGCGGCCTCGCTGGCAGCGAACTTCTGCAGCGACATGTCGAGCATGCGGCAGCCGGGGCAGTTGTCCTTGTAGAAGTCCACCAGCAATTGCGGGTGGGCCTTGAGGGCGGCGTCGAATTCGTCAGGCGAGGTGGCGGTGATGGTCTGCATGGGGGTCGTTCTTGTGCGTGAGCGGGTCGTGGTGGGAAGCGAGCACGCCGGCGGTCCATTGCGCGATGCGGGCGGCGTCGCGCTCGCCGTGCGGCATCTGCTCGATCTCGAGGGCGGGATGGCGGCTGCCGAAGAAGCGGGCGATGCGCTTGACCGCGCCGCAGTAGTACTCCATGCCCCACTGGGTCTCGCCGGTACCGAACACGGCCACGTCGATCTCGCGGCCGGCCGCGGCCACCAGCGCTTCGATGTAGCGCTTCATCTCGGACGGGGTGCGGCCGGCGTTGTCGGTCCAGCTGCCCAGCAGGTGCAGGTCGAACCGCGCGGCGCGCGCGGGATCGCCGAGCACGCCGTCCAGGGTCTGGATGTCGGTGTGCAGCTGCACCACCTCGTGCCCGGCCGCCTCGCAGTGGCCGGCGATCTGCCGGGCCACTTCGCGGGTGTTGCCGCTTAGCGAGGCGTAGGCGAGGAGGATGTGCATGGTGGCGGGATTGGGGATTCGGGATTGGGGATTGGGAAAAATCGGTCCGGTTTTCTGCACTTGCCAATCCCGAATCCCGAATCCCGAATCCCAGCTCCTCAAAGATCGTCGAAGCCGTTGTCCGAGTTGGTCTTCTTGTAGCTGGCGTTGCGCATCTCGAAGAAGTCGGTCTTGGTCTCGGTGAAGTTGTCGGCGTAGGCCTTGATCCACGGCATCACGTTGTCGCTGGTCTCGGCGTAGATCTTCTCGATGCCGAGCATGCCGGCCATCTTGTTGGCGCGGTACTGCACGTAGCGGATCATCTCGTCCACGTCGATGCCGTCGATGCCGTCGAGCACCTCGCTGGTCCACTGCGTCTCCAGCTCGATGGCGTGCTTGAAGGCGCCGTGCACGTAGTCGGTCAGCTCGTTGGTCTGCAGCTCCTCGTTCTCGCCGACGATGGCGCGGATCACCTCGCTGATGAACTTGGAGTGGGCCAGTTCGTCGCGGTTGATGAAGCTGATGATCTTGCCGGTGCCGGTCATGCGGTTCTGCCGCACCAGGTTGTAGAAGTAGGCGAAGCCGGAATAGAAGTTGATGCCTTCCAGGATCGAGGACTGGATCAGCGCGCGCAGCAGCGTCTCGCCGGTCTTCTCGCGCATGAAGTCGTCGTAGGCGCCCATGATCGGCGCGTTGCGCTTGATGATCGTGGGATGGGTGCGGGCGATCTCGAACACCCGGTTCTGGTTCTGCAGGTCGGTGATCGAGGCCAGCACGTAGCTGTAGCTCTCGTTGTGGATCACTTCCTGCTGGCCGATGATCGCGGCGTTGGCGTGCGCGGCCGGGTCGGTGATGTACTCGGCGACGTTGTAGATGAAGCGCGTCTGCGGCGAGTCCAGCGTGGCCAGCAGGCCGATGATGGAGTCGTAGGCGTTCTTCTCGCGCGCGGACAGCTCGCCATACTGCTTGGCGTCGCCCTTCATGTCCACCTCGTCCGGGATCCAGAAGTTGGTGGAGAGCTCCTTGTAGGCGCGGTAGAACGACGGGTAGGGGATGTCGTTCCAGTTGAGGATGCCGGAGGTGGTGCCGTTGATGATCCCGGTGGAGCGGTTGGGATGCAGCGGCTCGAGAATCTTGATGCGTTCCAGGGGGGTTGCCATGGTGTTCCTGTCGATGCGCGGCGCGCCGGGGGCGCGCGTGGCGGTTGGTGCGGTTTACGTGTCAGCTTCCGTCGCGGGGAGGCGAAGGCGTGGAGCTGCCCTCATCCGCCCCTTTCGGGGCACCTTCTCCCGCATGCGGGAGAAGGAAGATTCAAGATGTCATCCCGCTTGCGGGAGAAGGGAGGTTCCGCCTGCGCTCCCGCGCGCGGGAGAACCGACGTTCAACGTGCGCTTCCGCCAGCGGAAGTGACATTCCCTTCCGCCCGGGGAAGCGGGGAATCCGGTCAGCTCGAGCACCACTCGCATTCGGCGATGTCGATGTCGTTGGAGCGCACGTAGTAGGTGGTCTTCAGGCCCTCGCGCCAGGCGGTCATGTGCAGCTCAAGCAGGGTGCTGGCGCGGATGGTGCTGGGCACGTAGTAGTTGAAGCTGATGGCCTGGTCGACGTGGCGCTGGCGGCGCGCGTTCTGCCGCACGCTGGCGAACTGGTCCACCCGGTAGGCGCCCTTCTCGTAGTACGGGTAGTTGTCCAGGGTGAGGTCCGGGGCCACCACCGGGCGACGGTAGTCCTTCTTCTCCTCGTAGTAGAACACGCTGTAGATCGGGTCGATCGAGGCGGTGGAGCCGGCGATCTGCGCGGTGCTCATGTTCGGCGCCACCGCCAGCAGCCAGCCGTTGCGCAGGCCGTTGGCGTTCACCTGCGCGGCCAGATCGCGCCACTGCTCGCTGTCGTAGCCGCGCGCCCGGAAGTACTGGCCGGTGTGCCAGTCGCTGCCCTTGAACACCTTGTAGGCGCCCTTCTCCTGCGCCAGCAGCATGCTGGCCTGGATGGTCAGGTAGTTGATGCGCTCGTACAGCTCGTCGCAGTACTGCTCGGCGTCGGGCGAGTTCCAGTCGATGCACTTCTGCGCCAGCAGGTGGTGCCAGCCGAAGGTGCCCAGGCCGATGGCGCGGTACTTCTGGTTGGTGATGGTGGCCTGCGGCACCGGCAGGTCGTTGAGGTCGATGACGTTGTCGAGCATGCGCACCTGGACGCGGATCAGGCGCTCGAGCACGTCCTGGGTCAGCAGGTCCGGCGCGGCGGTGACGGCGCGGCCGAGGTTGATCGAGGACAGGTTGCAGACCACGAAGTCGCCGGCCTTCTTGGTGGTGACGATCTGGTCGCCGCTGATGACCTCCTGGATCATCCGCGTGGGGCTCATGTTCTGCAGGATCTCGGTGCACAGGTTGGACGAATAGACCATGCCCTGGTGCTTGTTCGGGTTCATCCGGTTGACCTCGTCCCGGTAGAACATGAACGGGTTGCCGGTCTCCAGCTGGCTGATCATGATCCGCTTGAAGATGTCGATGGCCTTGACCACCTTGCGGCCGATGCGCTCGTCGGCCACCACTTCCTCGTACTTCTCGCGGAAGCTGCCTTCGCCGCGCGTCTCGTCGAAGAAGTCCTGCAGGTACCAGCCCTTGATCTCCTTGACCTCGTGCGGGTCGAACAGGTACCAGTCGCCGCGGCGCTCGACCGTCTCCATGAACAGGTCGGGGACGCAGATCGAGGTGAACACGTCGTGCGCGCGCAGGCGCTGGTCGCCATTGTTCAGGCGCAGGTCCAGGAACGCCTCGATGTCCTTGTGCCAGATGTCCAGGTACACGGCGATGGCGCCCTTGCGCTGGCCGAGCTGGTCCACCGACACGGCGGTGTTGTTGAGCTGCTTGATCCACGGCACCACGCCGCCGGAGGAGTTGGGCACGCCGCGGATCGAGGAGCCGGACGAGCGCACGTAGCCCAGGTAGGCGCCGACGCCGCCGCCGCCCTTGGACACGCGCGCCACGTCGGTGTTGGAGTCGTAGATGCCCTGCAGGCTGTCGTCGACGGTGTCGATGAAGCAGCTCGACAGCTGGCCGCCGACCTTGCCGGCGTTCTGCAGCGTCGGCGTGGCCACGGTCATGTACAGGTTGGACAGCGCCCAGTAGGCCTCGCCGACCAGCTGCATGCGGCGCTCGCGCCCGCCCGCGCCGGTGCCGGCCTCGTTCTGCATCAGGTACAGGGCGATGGTGAGCCAGCGCTCCTGCGGCAGCTCGTAGACGCGGCGCGAGTGGTCGGTGGCCAGGTAGCGGGTGGCCAGCAGGTACAGGCCGTTGTAGTTGAACAGCTTGTCGCGCTCGGGATCGATCAGCTGCGCCGCCTCGGCCAGCTCGTCCTTGGAGTAGTTCTTGAGGATGTCGATCGAGTACACGCCGCGGTCGGCCAGGCTTTCCTGCAGGCCGACGTAGGAGCCGTACTTCTGCTCCACGTCGTAGAAGCGGTTCTTGCTGGCGCGCTTGTACAGGCGGGCCAGGTACAGGCGCGCGGCGAAGAACTCCCACTGCGGGCTGGTGATGTCCACGCGCGACTCGGCCTCGCGGATCATGTAGTCGACCATGTCGTCGGCCGACAGGCTCTCCTTCTTCTCGATGAAGGAGAACACCCGCTCCTGGTAGTCGCCGATGTCCAGCTGCGGGAACTCGGCGTGGATGCGGTCCAGCGAGCGCTGCAGGCGCGAGCGGTCGAAGGCCATGCGGCGGTTGCCGCCTTCCTTGACGATCCAGGTCACCGCGCGCTGGTCGTTGCTGGGCTCGACGGCGACCGGCTCGGCGGCGGGTTCGGGGGTGGTGGAGGCGATGGGCATGGTGGCGTCCTGGGTGGACTCGGGCCAGTCTTCCTGGCGGGCGTTGGAGGCGGGCAGGCTTTCGGTCTGGGACATGTCTTACTCCATGCGTGGCGCACGCCTTCCGCGACCCGACCCCGTGGGCTGCGGCGGCCGGGCCTGCAGGGTGGTCTGATGGCGTCGCAGGGCCTGCTGCCGCGAGAAACGCGCGGCGGCCATGCTGCGCCAGCCATCTCCCCCCGGAGACTGTTCGGCCGGCACCGCGCGCGGTGCTTCGCGCGGCTGTCGGCAGGTCTTCGGACTCATGGGCACGGAAGGCGGCGCCTTCCTCCCGTCCCCGCCGCTTCCCGGTGCCTGCGGCGCCAGTGCTGTGGGGCGGGTTGGTTCCCAATTACCGCTGCGGGGCAGTGCTGGACTTGACCGTAGAAGGCGTCGCACCAGCTTCCCTTTCAAAGCCGGCAACTTGGGGTCGCCGGCACCGACGGCCACAAGATAGGGGGGTCATTGATCCAGGTCAACACCAAATCTAGGGGCGTCCGTGGAACCCTTGCGGCCCGGTCCCTCGCCCGTGGAACCGCCCGTGTCCGGGCCGCGGATGCCGATCGCGGCTGCGCAGTCAAGCGCCTGGAGGGCGGTTGGAGCGTGCCGGTAAAGCAGGCGTTGCCTCCCGCCGGCGGCCCGCCCCGCGTCCCGTCGGCATGAGCTCATGCCGACAGGGCATCGGGCCCCCCGTGCCCCCGCACCGCGACGACGCGCGGGACGGGCCCGGGGCCGGATGGGCTGCCGCTCAGCGCGTCCAGTGCACCGCCGACAGTGCGGCGTGCAGGCGCTCGCGCGCCTGCTGCGGCTGGAACGGCACCGCGCGCGGCGGGTCGTAGACCTCGGGGCGGGTGCCGCTGACCATCAGGTCGATGGCCACGCAGCGGCCGTTGCGCACGCTGCGGTAGCCGTCGACCTGCATGTAGTGGCTCATCGCCGCGTCGCCGGCGGTGAAGTGGACGAAGGCCACGTTGCCGATCTCGACCTGGTCCGGATCGCCGCTGATCCCGGCCGGCGGCTGCAGGCATTGCGCCACGTCCAGCATGTTGTCGCTGACGCCGATGCGCATCTCCGCGGCGGTGATGTCGTTGGAGCCGTCCAGCACCAGCGCCGCCAGCGCGCGGCCGCGGCTGTCGGCCGGCGCGAACGCCTTCCAGCTCTCGCCGGCCGCATAGTCGCGGTGGAAGTGGCGGTACAGGGTCATGCCGGCCACCGGGTCCAGGCTCAGGCCGATGGCGTCGTCGCTGAAGATCGGCGCCGGCCGCCCGGGCGGCGCCTGCGCCGCGGGTTCGGGCGCGGGTGCGGCGGACGCGCCGGAGGGATGCGTGGCCGATGCCGGGGCGCCGTTGCCGCCGCACCCCGCCAGGAGCAGGGCGGCAGACAGCGGGAAAATCCATCCGAACCGAGTGCCCATGCCGTGTCTCCGCTGCAGGATCGGGCCATGCTGCCGCAACCCGGGTGAACGGAGCCCACGCGGAAGGTGCGAAAGCGCAAAGGTACGACATGCCCACGCGCACCGCCCCCTTCCTTTCGCCGCTCCGAAATCCTGCCGCCGCGTTCCCCCTCCCTTTCGCCGAAGGCGAAGGGGAGGGATGGGGAGGGGTGCACTTGCTTCCCGTCCTTCAACTGCCGGGTTGCCGCAAGCCCATTGCCGAGGGGGCAAAGCTAAAAGCCACAGCAACGGCACCTCTCCCCAGCCCTCCCCTGCGCTTGCGCGCAAGGGAGGGGGCGACAGCCGCCTCGGCTAGCCGGTGCCCGATCGCCGACATCCGTGTACCCGTCGTCCCCGCGCAGGCGGGAATCCAGCGACTGTCTCGATGAAACCGGTCATCCATGGATCTCAGAGTGATTCGTCCTTCAAGGCACAAGCATGGGGTCCCCGCCTGCGCGGGGACGACGGGTTCGGTTTTTCCCCGTGTACTCGGTTTTTCCGGATATTCGGTTCTTCCCGTCTTCCGGATATGAGTCGCACCGCTGCGGCCGACAGCGGCCGGGCGTCTTCTCCCGACAGCGTGCACGAACGCGGGGATCCAGGGTCGCCCTGACCGATCGCGGCGGCGTCCATGACCTCCTGCCTGCGCGGGAGCGACGGCCGGATTTCCCCGGACGCGCAACGGGCGTCCGCGGCGGCGACGACGCACGCCGGCCGGACACCGCCTAGCCCAGCTTGGCGTCCACCGGCAGTTTCACGTTCATCAGCGAGGCGTCGTCCGGGTCGGCGCGCATGCCGAAGCCCAGGCTCTCGCACATCGCCAGCATGTGGCGGTTCTCGCGCAGCACCTGGCCCTCGACCGTCTTCAGCCCCAGCCAACCGGCGTACTCGATCATGATCTTCATCAGCTGCCAGCCGATGCCGTGGCCCTTGAGGTCGGAGCGGATCAGGATGCCGTACTCGCCGCGCTCGTAGTCGGCGTCGGCATGCAGCCGTACCGCGCCGAGCATGTCGCCGGTCTTCGGATCGATCGCCACCAGCGCGATCGAGCGCGCGTAGTCGAGCTGGGTCAGGCGGGCGATGAATTCGTGGCTGAAATGCTTGACCGACTGGAAGAAGCGCAGCCGCAGGTCGTCGTCGGTGACGCGGGCGAAGAAGGCGCGGAACAGCGCATCGTCCTCCGGCCGCACCGGGCGCACGAAGGCGGCGGCGCCGTCGCTCAAGGCGATGTGGCGCTCCCACTGCTTGGGGTAAGGGAAGATGGCGAAGCGCGGATGGCCGCGGCCCTTGTGCAGCCTGCGGGTGGGCGCCACCGCCACGCGCGCGTCCAGCGCGATCACGCCGTCGCGGTCGGCCAGCAGCGGGTTGATGTCCAGTTCGACGATCTCGGGGATGTCGGCGGCCAGCTGCGCCAGCTTGACCAGCACCAGCGCCACCGCGCGCTCGTCGGCCGCCGGCACGTCGCGGTAGCCCTTGAGGATGCGGCTGACGCGGGTGCGGCCGATCAGCTCGTGCGCCAGCCGCAGGTCCAGCGGCGGCAGCGCCAGCGCCTTGTCGTCGATCACCTCCACCGCGGTGCCGCCGCGGCCGAACACGATCACCGGGCCGAAGGTCGGATCGTCGGCGATGCCGGCGATCAGTTCGCGCGCCTTGGGCCGCTGCAACGTGGCCTGCACCACCACGCCGTCGATGCGCGCATCCGGGCGCAGACGGCGCGCATGGGCCAGGATCTCGTCAGCCGCCTCGCGCACCGCCTGCCCGCTGGCCAGGTTCAGGCGCACGCCGTCGACGTCGGACTTGTGCGCGATATCGGGCGAGAGCACCTTCACCGCCACCGCCGAACCGGTCGCCAGCAACGGCGCGGCCGCCGCCGCGGCCTGCTCGCCGTCGGCGGCGAACAGCACCGGCACCGCGGGGATGCCGTAGGCGGCCAGCAGCCGGGTGGTGGCCAACGGGTCGAGCAGGTGCTGCCCGGCCGCCAGCGCCTGCTCGACCAGCGCGCGCGCGGCCTCGGCATCGACGACGAAGTCCTCCGGCAGGCTCGGCGGGGTCTCCATCAGCGCCGCCTGCGCCTCGCGGTAGCGCACCAGGTGGGTGAAGCCGCGCACCGCGTCGGACTCGGTGGCGTAGGTCGGCACGTGGGCGGCGTTGAGCAGTGCGGTGGCGCGGTCGTCGTTGCCCAGCCACACCGCGAACACCGGCTTCTCGCGGTAGTGGTGCGGGCGCTGGCCGAGGGTGCGTGTCAACGCCTGCGCCACGTCGGCCGAGGAGGTGAACGCGGTGGGCACGTTGACCACCAGCACCGCGTCGTTGTCGGGGTCGTCGAGCAGCGCCTGCACCGCCGCGGCGTAGCGCTCGCCGTCGGCATCGACCACGATGTCCACCGGATTCTGCCGCGACCAGTCCGCCGGCAGGTGCTGGTCGAGCTGCTCGACGGTCTTGTCGGACAGGCCGGCCAGGGTGCCGTTGAGCGCAAGCAGTTGGTCCACCGCCAGCCGGCCGACGCCGCCGCCGTTGCTGAGGATCGCCAACCGCCGCCCGGGAAAGGTGCCCAGCCGCCCCAGCGTCTCGGCCGCGGCGAACAGTTCGTCCAGCGCCGTCACCCGCAGCAGGCCGGCGCGGTTGAAGGCGGCGCCGTAGACCAGGTCCGAGCTGGCCAGCGCCTGCACGTGAGTCTCGGCGTTGAGGCTGGCGCGGGCATGGCGGCCGGACTTGACCACCACGACAGGTTTGGCGCGCGCGGCGGCGCGCGCGGCCGACATGAACTTGCGCGCATCGCCGATGTGCTCGACGTACAGCAGGATGGCGCGGGTGCGGTAGTCGGTGGCGAAGTAGTCCAGCAGGTCGCCGAAGTCCACGTCCACCGTCTCGCCCAGCGACACCACCGCCGAGAACCCGACCGAGCGCGCCACGCCCCACTCCACCAGCGCGGCGGCGATCGCGCTGGACTCGGACACCAGCGCCAGGTCGCCGGCCTGCGGGCTGTGTGCGGCGATGGAGGCGTTGAGCCGCGCATGCGGGGCGATCACGCCCAGGCAGTGCGGGCCGAGGATGCGCATGCCGCAGGCACGCGCGGTCGCCTCCACCCGTGCCGCCGGCGATCCCTCTCCCTGGCCCAGCCCGGCGGTGAGGATGATCGCCGCGGCCACGCCACGGCGCGCGGCCACGGTGACGATGCGCGGCACCATCCGCGCCGGCGCGGTGATCACCACCAGATCGGGCACCCAGTCCAGCGCGGTGAGCTTGCGCACCGTGCGCACGCCGTCGATCTCGCGGTAGCGCGGGCTGACCCAGCCGATGCGTCCCGGGAAGCCGGCGTCCTTGAGGTTGCGTACCACCGCCCGCCCCGCCGAATGCTCGCGCGGACTGCCGCCGACGATGGCGACGGACTGGGGACGGAAGACCTGCTGCAGGTGGTAGGTACTCATTGCGGGCGTAGGGCGGGCGGATCGGCTACACGTTACACGGGCACGCCGGGCACGGCATGCCGCGGCGCGATCGCTGGGGCATCCGTTCGGTCCAGGGGTGTCCAGTGGCGATTTTTCCTGCATGCGACCTTCGTGGATGTCGTCCCGGCGCAGCCCTGTCTCTTCATCACAGATGGCAACAGAAAAGTGTCCTTCTCCCGCTTGCGGGGGAAGGTGCCCGAAGGGCGGATGGGGGCTGTTTGGAGCATGGGAGAGCTACAGCAAAAGCTCCCCCATCCGGCGCTTCGCGCCACCTTCCCCCGCAAGCGGGAGAAGGGGATCCGGGGGGATTTCAGATGTCCGGACGCAACGCGCATTCACTTGTTGATAACAATTCCCGTTTAGCGTGTAGAATGCGCGCCGTCAGCCAGCGCCCGACCATGGAGGTCCTGCCAGCGATCCCTCGATCGACAGGACCTCACCCCATGAAACCGCTGAACCTGCTGGCCGGCGCCCTGGCCTGGGCCGCGGCGATGGCCGCCTCGGCCCATACGCCCTATCTGGCTCCCAGCGACTTCGCCCCGCGCCCCGGACAGACCGTGGCGCTGGACGCCTCGTTCGCCGAAACCTTCTTCGTCCCCGAGGCCGCCTTCGACGACAGCCGCTTCAGCGTGACCGGCCCGGACGGCAGCAGCGTCGCGCCGGACACCGTGCAGACGCTGAAGACCCGCACCGTCGCCGAGCACACCCTGCCCAAGGCGGCCGGTACCTACCGCTTCAGCACCGGCCCGCGGCTGGGCGCGCTGTTCCGCACCTGGGAGGTGGACGGCAAGCGCGAAAGCTCGCGCGATCCGGCCACCAGGATCCCCGCCGGCGCCAAGGTGATCTCCGACTTCCAGTCGCTGACCCTGGCCGAGACCTACGTCAGCGTGGGCGCTCCCGACCGCGGTGCGCTGGCCGCGCGCGGCACCGGCCTGGAGTTCGTCGCGGCCACCCACCCGAGCGACCTGTACGTCGGCGAGCACTTCGAATTCATCGTGCAGTACGACGGCAAGCCGTTGCCCGCGCAGAAGGTGGAGATCACCGAGGCGGTGTGGACCTCCGACCGCAAGCCGCACACCGAGACGCTGCTGAGCGATGCCCAGGGACGTGTGCGGGTCACGCTGCGCGACGCCGGTACCTGGCTGGCGCTCAGCCGCTATCGCACGCCGGCCCCGGCCGGTGCGGCGGTGGCCGAGTACAGCAACAGCTACACGCTCACGTTCCACGTACTCGAACAGTAGAGCCGGGCTTGTGCTTGCACCCCCTTTTCGGGGACTCGGCTGGGACTGCACCGGGAAAGCTTCAGCCGAGCCAGCTCGGCTCCAGGCAAGCCTGTGCTTCATCCATGTCCATCACTCCAACAGAAGGTTCCTACCCATGAAGACTGGCGTACTCACCGGCGCGATCCTGTGCGCGCTGCTGTCCCCGCTCCACCTGCACGCCCAGACCGCCGCCAACGCGCCGCTGGTCGGCGGCCACGGCAACAACGTGCAGGCCTTCATCGCCCAGCACGACGGCAACGCCGACGGCCGCCTCACCTGGGCCGAGTTCGAGGCCTTCCGCCGCCAGCGCTTCGATGCCACCGACAGCAACGGCAACGGCACCGTCGACGAGAACGAATACGTGCAGGAATTCGCCGACCGCGTGCGCCAGCAGCTGGAACAGGAGCGCAGCGCGCAGGTCGAGCAGACCAAGGTGCGCTTCGCCGCGCTGGACAGCGACAAGAACGGCACCGTCTCGCGCGCCGAATTCGACGCCGCCGGCGCCAGGACCTGGGAAGGCGGCCAGCGCGCGCTGGCGGAAAAGGCCGCCAAGGACAAGACCGCGAAGGACAAGGCGGACAAGCCCGGCAACGCCCACGATGCCGCCGGCGCGGCCCGCTCCGACCGCCGCCCGGGCCTGCTGGCGATGCCGACCAGCCACAGCGCCGAAGGCTTCCTGGCGCTGTACGACGGCAACGGCGACGGCAAGGTGGACAAGGCCGAGTACGACCGCGACCGCGACGCCCAGTTCGCCCGCAGCGATCGCAACCGCGACGGCGTGCTGGACCAGGACGAGTACCTGGCCGAGTACGAGGAACGCCTGGATCGCCGCATCGCCACCCTGGACCAGGGCGAGGACAAGCAGGCGCACGTGCGCTTCGGCGTGCTCGATGCCGACAAGGACGGCGCGATGACCTTCGCCGAGTACCAGGCCTCGGGCAAGCGCACCTTCGATATGGCCGACCGCAACCATGACGGCACGGTCGACGAGGCCGACGCCAAGCTGCCGCCCCCGCCGCGCCCACAGCCTCCAGCGGCCGCTCGCGGCAAGACCAACTGACGGATCGCACGATCATGCGCAGCCATCCCTCCCGCGTATGGGCCGGCGGCATCGGCCTGTGGCTGGCGCTGCAGGCCGGGGCGTGGGCCGCCCCGCCGGTGCAGCGCGAAGGCGTGCTCGGCACGTCGCTGCAGATGCAGGTGGAAGGCGACGACCGCCACGCCGGCCGCGCCGTCGAGGCGGCGCTGGCCGAGATCGCGCGGCTGGAGGCAGAGCTGAGCACCTGGCGGGCCGACAGTGCGCTGTCGGCCTACAACGACGGCCGCCTCGACGTGCAGGCGCTGCCGGCCGACACCACCGCGGTGCTGCAGGCATGCGAGCAGTGGCGCGAGCGCAGCAGCGGCGCCTTCAGCTGCCGGCTCGGCGGGCCGATCGCGCGCTGGCGGCAGGCGCAGGCCGCGCAGCAGCTGCCCGATCGCGGCGAGCTGCGCCGGCAGGCGCGGGCGCTGGCGGCACTGCAGCCGCCACCCAGCGGCCCGCTGGATACGGCCAGCGGCCTGCGCTACGACGTCGACGGCATCGCCAAGGGCTACATCCTCGATCGCGCGCTCGATCGCGCCCGCAAGGCCGCGCCCGCGGCCCGCGGCATCGCCATCGACATCGGCGGCGACGCCGTGTACTGGGGCACGCGCGCCGACGGCAGCGCCTGGCCGGTGACCATCGCCGATCCGCAGCGACCGCTGGACAACACCGACGGCATCGCCCAGGTGCGGCTGCATTCGCAGGCCATCGCAGCCAGCGGCCACCGCAGCCGCGGCTACGACATCGGCCGCCGCCACCTGAGCCACATCCTCGACCCGCAGGACGGCTGGCCGCTGGCCTTCGCCCCGGCGGCGACCGTGGTGGCCGCCGACGCCGCCACCGCCGACGCGCTGGCCACCGCGCTGACGGTGCTGCCGATCCGCGACGGCATCGCCCTGGCCGACGCCACCGACGGCGCCGCCGCACTGATCGTCAGCGATACCGGCATCGCCTTCGCCTCGGCACGCTGGCCGGCGCTGCTGGCCGGGCAGGCAGCGCAGGCGACGCCGCAGGTGCTGATCGACTACGAGATCCCGCCGCCACCGGCCGCCGCCGGCTACCGCCAGCCCTACGTCGCGCTGTGGATCGAGCGCGAGGACGGCGGCGCGGTGCGCCAGCTGCACGTGCTCGGCGACCGCGGCCGCTGGCTCGGCGAGCTGCCGGCCTGGTGGCGCAACTACGGCCGCAACGACCCGGCCGGCGCGCTCGGCATCGCCCGCCCGACCCGCGCCCCCGGCCGCTACACGGTGGCTTGGGACGGCCGCGACGATGCCGGCCGCGCCATGCCGCCCGGCCGCTACGTGCTGCGCGTGGAAGCCGCGCGCGAGCACGGCGGCCACGAGCTGCTGGCGCTGCCGTTCGCGCTGGACGCGCGGCATGCGCCCCAGGTGCAGGGCCATGGCGAATCCGAGGTCGGCCTGGTTTCGCTGCACGGCCGGGCGGAAGCGCCCTAGCCGACCGATACCCCTCTCTTTCCCAGCAACGCACGACTCGCCGCCCGCCGGCCATCCGCAGCCAGGAAGTCCCCGCACCGCCGCATCGCTGCGGTGCGGACCCGTTCAACCACCCCTCTGCGGAGACATCCATGAAGTTCCGTCCCACCCTGCTTGCGCTGGCAGTTTCCTCCTGCCTGACCGCGCCGATCGCCGTCCATGCCGAGGACGCCACCGCCGCCGACGCGCCGGCGCCCGACACCACCTTCGACCCCATCCACGTCATCGAGACGCGCAAGAAGTCCGACAACCAGAACGTCACCACGCTGTCGTCCAAGGACCTGCAGCAGCAGGGCGCGCAGAGCATGGAGGACGCCATCCGCTACGTGCCCGGCGTGGAGATGGTCGATCTCGGCCGCGCCGGCTTCAACGGCTTCAACATCCGCGGCCTGGAGGCCGACCGGGTGGCGATCACCCTGGACGGGCTGAGCTTCCCGCAGAGCATGGACCCGGGCACCTACCAGCCCTACGAGTTCTTCCGCTCCGGCCGCGGCAGCGTCGACCTGGAGGCGGTCAAGAGCGTGGAGATCGTCAAGGGTCCCGACGCGATCACCGCCGGCAGCGGCGCGCTCAGCGGCGCGGTGATGTTCACCACCAAGGATCCGGGCGACTTCCTCAAGGCCAGCGGCAACGACAGCTACGGCGCGATCAAGTACGGCTACACCGGCTCCAGCGACGAGAACATGGGCACGCTGACCTTCGCCAACCGCACCGGCAGGTTCGAATCGCTGCTGGTGTACACCAAGCGCAAGGGCCACGAGACCGAATCCTGGTACGACACCACCATCGACCGGCTCGGCGTCGGCCGCCGCACGCCCGACCCGATCGACCGCGACAGCGACAACCTGCTGGCCAAGCTCAACTTCCTCGCCACCGACACGCAGACCCTGGGCGTGGTCTACGAGCGCGCGCGCGCCACCAACGACGTCGACAACTGGAGCCGCAGCGACGGCACCGGCTCCTACTACGAGCGCACCGCGGTGGACCGCAACGACCGCGACCGCTACGGGCTGAAGTACACCTGGAAGGCCGGCATCGGCCTGTTCGACACCCTGGAGGCCACCGCCGACCACCAGAAGAACTACATCCAGGGCCAGACCAACGTCCTGGTCGCCAGCGGCACCACCGGCACCACGCCCTGCACCGTGGCCGCGCTGTGCTCGCGCCAGGAGAACCGCTGGGACACGCAGAAGCGCGACCGCGTAGCCATCGACCTGGACAAGAGCCTGGACGCCGGCGGCCTGCATCACGACCTGGTCTACGGTGCCGCCTGGCAGCAGGCCAAGATCCACTGGAACTCGGTCGATTCGCGCTGGGACAACACCGGCGCGCTGGTCAGCCGCGACACCGATCCCTCGCTGTGGCCGGACACCAAGGAAACCGACTGGACCGCCTACGTGCGCGACAAGGTGCGGCTACTGGAGGACCGCCTGATCCTGACCGGCGGCCTGCGCTACGACAGCTACAAGTACGTGCCGCAGACCGCCGCCACCGCCGGCGGCAACTCCGGTTACACCGATGAAGCCGGCAGCGTGGGCACCTCCAAGTTCTCCTCGCCGACCTGGAACCTGGGCGCCGAGTTCAAGTTCACCGACACCCAGTCGCTGTGGACGCAGTTCGGCCGCGGCTTCCGCGCCCCCGGCGTCAACGACATGTACGGCAGCTCCTCGACCACCGAGGTCACCCGCGTCTCCGACGGCGCCACGGTGACGGTCCCGGACGGCAGGAGCAACCCGGACCTGGAGGCCGAGCGCAGCATCAGCATCGAGCTGGGCTGGCGCTACCAGAGCGACCGCCTGCGCCTGGGCGTGTCGGCGTTCCGCGACAAGTACAGCAACTTCATCGACACCGCCGAGTACGTCGCCGACGAGGACGTGCAGTACAGCACCACCGTGCGCGGCCAGACCACCATCAGCAACGGCTACACCTACACCATGCCGATCAACCGCGGCGAGGTGACGGTCAAGGGCGTGGAGGCCGAGGGCATGTGGCTGCTCGCCGACGACTGGCTGGCGCGGCTGGCCTATTCGTACAACGAGGGCAAGGACAACGACGGCCAGCCGCTGGGCAGCATCAGCCCGGCCAAGGCCGTGGCCGGGCTCAGCTACAGTGCGCCGTCGCGGCGCTGGAGCCTGACCGCCAACGTCACCCACCAGGAGCGCAAGGACCCGTCCGACTACGGCACCAGCGTGACCAACGGCAGCTACGGTGCCGAAGTGGTCCCGGTGTACGCCTACAAGGCGCGCGCGTACACGCTGCTGGACCTGTTCGGCAGCTACGACATCACCCCCAAGCTGCATCTCACCGCCGGCGTCTACAACGTGTTCGACAAGGAGTACTACCTGTGGAACCGGGTGCGTACGGTCGGCGCCGGCACCGCGATCTTCTCCGGCGCCACCAGCGAGGCCGGCATCGGCCGCTGGTCGCAGCCGGGCCGCAACCTGCGCGTCACCCTGAGCTACGAGTTCTTCTGAGCAATGCCCGCATGCGGTGCAGGGAGCGATCCCGGCACCGCATGCCATTGCCGGCGCATATCGCGGCAGCTTCCCTCCTGGCCACGACACCGATGCCGGCATCAACCGCCAGGCGGCAACACCCTGCGCATGCGCGCATTGGGAATCGCCACGCCGCGGCGCACCGGCAGGCGGTACTCGACCACCTCGAAACCGAAACGCTCGAAGAACGGCTGCGCCGTGCGGCTGACGTCGGCGGCCAGCTCGGCCAGTCCCCGGCCCCGCGCCTGCCGCAGCAGGTGCTCCATCAGCGCCCGGCCCACGCCCTGCCGCGCGTGGCACGCGGACACGAAGAAGTGATCGATGCAGCCGTCCGGCTGCAGGTCCGCATAGCCGGCGACACGGCCCTCGTGCTCGGCCACCCAGGGCTGCAGCGCGCGGATGCGGGCCGCCCAGGCCGCGCGATCCATGTCCGCCGGCGCCCATGCGTGGACCTGTTCGGCGGAGTAGTCGCGGGCGGCCAGCTCGTGTATCGCGGAGAAGAACACGTCCCACAGGACGGGCTCGTCGCCAATGCGGAAATCGCGGATCCTCACCTGTTGCTCCGGGCCGGCAGGCGCAGGCGACCGCACGCTCGCGATGCCCTCCACGCCGTCGCGCTGTTGTGCATTGCATTGTCTCCCGGCACGATGACCACGTGCCCGCGATGCGCGCACGCCTTGTCCCCGTCGGCTGCCGCCGCCCCTGCCATCCAACACCCCCCAATGCCCATTTTCGTCCCCGGCCCGGCCGGGAAGCTGCAGATCGCCGTGGACATGCCGGCCGCCGCGCCGCGCGGCATCGCCCTGGTCAGCCACCCGCAGCCGCTGCTCGGCGGCTCGCCGCGGCACATCGTCCCCTACAGCGCCGCGCGCCGGCTGCGCGATGCCGGCTGGATCGCGGTGCGTCCCAGCTTCCGCGGCGTGGAGGGCTCCGAGGGCGAGTACGACCACGGCGTCGGCGAGACCGAGGACACCCTGGCCATCGCCGCGCACCTGCGCCAGCAGTATCCCGGGCTGCCGCTGGCGCTGGTCGGCTTCTCCTTCGGCGCCTACGTCTACGCGCGCGCGGCCTGCCGCCTGGAAGCCACCGCACCGGCCGCGGCGATCGCGCTGATGGGCCTGCCGGTCGGCACCGTCCCCCGCGGCCGCGACTACGAGCCCCAGCCCCTGCCCGATCGCGCCCTGCTGCTGCACGGGCAGGACGACGACTTCTCGCCGCTGGCCAACGTGCTGGAATGGGCCGCGGGCCGCCAGCGCCCGGTCGTGGTGTTCGCGGGTACCGACCACTTCTTCAAGGGCTGCCTGCCGCGGGCGCTGGACACCGTGGTCGAGCACGTGCAGCGCGCGGTGGCGGTCTGACCCGGCGCAGGCGGATGCCGGCGCAGCCGCTGCCAGCGCAATGGCCGGGCCTCGACAGGGTACCGATGCGCCCGCGCCTGCAGGTCTAGCGCGCCAGCTCCTCGATCTGCTCGTACAACGCGCGCGGGATCTGCACGCCGTGGATGCGGGCCTGGCGCTCCAGTGCCAGGCGGCGCGCGCCGGCCAGGCGCACGCCCTCTTCCTCCAGCATGGTCGAGACCAGGTCCTCGACGCGGGCGTAGTAGCCGTCCTGTCCGGCCAGTGCGCCGGGATCGATGACGATGAACAGGTGTCCCATCCGCAGCGGGGCACCGTCGTGGGTGAAGAACGAGCCCATTTCAGTGCCCAGGTTGGCGCCGAGCAGGGCGCCGGCCAGGACCTCGACCATCAGCGCCAGCATCGCGCCCTTGGGGCTGGTGGTCGCGCCGATCGGCAGCAGCGTGCCCTCGAGGCCGGCCTTCGGGTCGGTGGTGGGCTGGCCGTCGCGGTCCAGCGCCCAGCCCAGCGGGATCGACTGCCCGCGCTGCGCCGCGGTCATCAGCTTGCCGCGCGCCACCTCCGACAGCGCCAGGTCGATCATGATCGGATCGGCCGGCTGCGCGCCGGCGCGGCGGGGGAAGATCGCGGCGATCGGATTGGTGCCGAACAGCGCGCGCTTGCCGCCGGCCGCGGGCATGCAGGCCGAGGCGTTGGCCACGGCCACGCCGACCATGCCGGCGGCCGCGACCGGGCGCAGGTGGTCGACCAGCACGCCGGCGTGGTGGCTGTTGGTCACCCCGAGCAGCGCCACGCCCTGGCGGCGCGCGATCTCCAGCGCCTGTTGCATGCCCTGGGCGCAGGCGGCGAAGGCCAGTCCGTTGCGGGCATCGATCAGCAGGACCGCGCCGCGCTGGTGCGCGACTACGGGATGCACCGTGCCGAGCACGCGCCCGGAGCGCAGGTGGCCGACGTAGGACGGAATGCGGCCCAGTCCGTGCGAGGCCAGTCCCTGGGCCTCGGCCAGCACCAGCGCTTGCGCCGTCGGCGCCGCGTTCTCCGGCAGTGCGCCGGCCGCCTGCAACGCGCGCTGCACCAGCGCCTGGGCCTCGTCCCATGACAGTCGTACCTGCTCTGGCGCGGGCGGGGGAAGGACGCTGGCTTGATCGGGATCGAGTATCTGGTTCATCGATGGGGGACCTGGATCGGGCCCGGCATCGGTCTTGCCGGGCGATACGTTCCTCCACCTGCGGCGCCGCCGTGTCCGCGGGGCAAGACGGTGCCGAAGGCGGGACATGTCGCCCCGGCGGTCGCGGCGCGGCGCCAGCACCGGCACCGCGCGCGCCCCCGGGCGATCAAGACAATCCTACGCTCGAGCGCTCCGGCTTTCGCCGGCTTCGGGTGCGTCATCCGGTCGCGCCGCTGTTGCGTATGCACTGGACCGAGGTGCCGACATCCATCTGCGCGTCGTCCCCAGTGAAGGCCTGTCTCTTCATGTTCCGGGACAACCCTTCTCCCGTTCATGGGAGAAGGTGGCGCGCAGCGCCGGATGAGAGTGCTTTTGCTGTGGCTTTCCCATGCTCCAACCAACCCCCATCCGCCCTTCGGGCACCTTCCCCCGCAAGCGGGAGAAGGAAACGGCGCTCGCTCATCCGGAATCGCCGCGGAGTCTCCCTTCTCCCGTGCACGGGAGAAGGTGGCGCGCAGCGCCGGATGAGGGCGCTTTTGCGGTGGCTCTCCCATGCTCCAGACAACCCCCATCCGCCCTTCGGGCACCTTCCCCCGCAAGCGGGAGAAGGGAACAACACTCGGCCATCCGGAATTACCGCGGAATCTCCCTTCTCCCGTCCACGGGAGAAGGTGGCGCGCAACGCCGGATGAGGGTGCTTTTGCTGTGGCTTTCCCATGCCCCGACCAGCCCCCATCCGCCCTTCGGGCACCTTCCCCCGCAAGCGGGAGAAGGGAACAGCGCTCGCTCATCCGGAGTCGCCGCGGAACCTCCCTTCTCCCGTTCACGGGAGAAGGTGGCGCGCAGCGCCGGATGAGGGTGCTTTTGCTGTGGCTTTCCCATGCCCCGACCAGCCCCCCCCATCCGCCCTTCGGGCACCTTCCCCCGCAAGCGGGAGAAGGGAACAGCACGATGCCGAGATGTGATGAAGAGACAGCACTTCCGTGGAGGCAGGTTCCAACCGTCAGCCAGGCGCAGCGCCACGCGACACCGTTCCCTGGCCCCGCAGATCCAGCGCGACCTGCCCGGCAATGCTTACCCCCTACAGCAGCGTCCCGCCCAGGATCAGCGCGGCGATGCTGAAGTAGATCACCAGCCCGGTCACGTCCACCAGCGTGGCCACGAACGGGGCCGAGGCGCTGGCCGGGTCGAAGCCCAGGCGCTGCAGGACGAACGGCAGCATCGAGCCGGACAGCGAGCCGAAGGTGACGATCCCCACCAGCGCCGCGCCGATGGTCAGCGCCAGGATCGCCCAGTGCTCGCCATAGTCGTACAGGCCGGTCTTCTGCCACACGGTGATGCGCACCACCGCCAGCACGCCGAGGATCGCGCCGAGCAGCATGCCGGTGGGCAGTTCGCGCAGCGCCACCTTCCACCAGTCGCGCAGGCGCAGCTCGCGCAGCGCCAGCGCGCGGATCAGCAGCGAGGTCGCCTGCGAGCCGGAATTGCCGCCCGAACTCATGATCAGCGGGATGAACAGCGTCAGCACCACCGCCCGTGCCAGCTCGTCCTCGTAGTGCTGCATGGCGCTGGCGGTGAGCATCTCGCCGAGGAACAGCACGCTCAGCCAGCCGGCGCGCTTGCGGATCATCTCGCCGAAGCCGATCCGCATGTACGGCTTGTCGATCGCCTCGACGCCGCCGAACTTGTGCACGTCCTCGGTGGACTCGGCGATCAGCGCATCGAGGATGTCGTCGACGGTGACGATGCCCAGCACGTGCTGCTGCGGATCCACCACCGGGATCGCCAGCAGGTCGTGGCGGCGGATCAGCCGCGCCACCTCCTCCTGGTCGAGCAGCGGCGCCACCGTCACCGGCGGGTTGACCTGGGCCACGTCCAGGATCGGCGCCTGCGCATCGCCGGTGATCAGCCGCCGCATCGTCACCACCTGCACCAGGGCCTGGGTGCCGGGGTCGAGCACGTAGATCGCATACACCGTCTCGCGGCTGCGCTCGACCTCGCGGATGTGCTGCAGGGTCTGCCCGACCGTCCAGTCCGCCGGCACGCCGACGAACTCGGTGGTCATCAGGCTGCCGGCGGTGTTGGCCGGGTAGCGCATCAGCCTGCGGATCGACAGCCGCGCCTCGCTGCCCAGGCGCCAGATCAGGCGCTCGCGCTCGGCCTCGTCCAGTTCGTGGAAGACGTCGGCGGCGCGGTCGTCGGCCATCTGCCCGAGCAGCGCGGCGGCACGGTCGTCGGGCAGCTGCGCGACCAGCGCGCCGGCATCGCGCAGTTCCGGCTGGTCGAGGATGTTCACCGCCCGCGGCAGCGGCAGCGCGGCGAGCACCGCGACGGCATCGTCGCGGTCGAGGGCGTTGATGCGCTCCACCGCGTCGGCGGTGTTGAGCGGCTTCAGGGCGGTCAGGAGTTCGTCGGTGCGCACATCGCACCGGGTGCTGGTGTCTTGGGTCATGGGGGCTCGCCTGCAGGTGCTTCGTCGCTGCGCGGGCGAGCCGTCCGATGTCAGGCGGTCGCCGTCGCGGGCGTCGAAGCGGATCGACTGTGACTGTCGCTGGACATGGGAAAGGACTCCGGGTGATGTGCGCCGCGGGCCGGGGGCCCGCTGGCGGCGGGCGCAAGTCTGCGCGGCGGGGCCGCCGTGGTCAACCCGGCCGGCACCGGCGCCGCGGCGGCGATCCGCGTCCGGCGCGACACGCCGGCGTTGTCCGCCGCCGCATTGCCGGCGATATTCGTGCCGCAATGCGCGGCCGGCTGCGACGTCGCGCCGCATAATGTCCGCCATGGAGCCTGGCAATGAATAGCGACGGTCTGGAACTGGCACTGGTACTGATGCTGGCGGCGATCGTGGCCGTCCCGCTGTTCAAGAAGCTGGGCCTGGGCGCGGTGCTGGCCTACCTGGTCACCGGCGTGGTGCTGGGGCCGGACGGGCTGGGTTTCGTCAGCAGCGGCGACGGCATCCTCGGCGCGGCCGAGATCGGCGTGGTGATGCTGCTGTTCGTGATCGGCCTGGAGCTGTCGCCGGCGCGGCTGAAGCTGATGCGCAGGCCGGTGTTCGGCAGCGGCACGGTGCAGGTGCTGGCGACCTCGCTGGTGCTCGGCGGCCTGCTCCTGCTGGACGACTTCCACTGGCGCAGCGCACTGATCGTCGGCGTGGCGCTGTCGCTGTCGTCCACCGCCATCGGCCTGCAGCTGCTGTCCGAGCGCAAGGCGATGGGCAGCGACTACGGCCAGCTGGCGTTCGCGATCCTGCTGTTCCAGGACCTGATCGCGATCCCGCTGCTGGCGGCGATCCCGCTGCTCGGCGGCCGCCACCACGACACCCTGGAATGGCAGGACGCCGCGCGCGCGATCGGCGCGCTGGCGATCGTGATCCTGTGCGGGCGCTTCGTGCTGCGGCACCTGTTCCGGGTGGTGGCGCGCACGCGCATGCCCGAGGTGTTCACCGCCACCGCGCTGCTGGTGGTGCTGGGCACGGCCTGGTTCATGGAGAAGGCGGGGCTGAGCCCCAGCCTGGGCGCGTTCCTGGCCGGCGTGCTGCTGGCCGACTCGGAGTTCCGCCACGAACTGGAGTCGCAGATCGAGCCGTTCCAGGGCCTGCTGCTGGGGCTGTTCTTCATCGCCGTGGGCATGGGCATCGACCTGGACCGCGTGGCCGCCGAGCCATGGCTGATCGCCGGCGGCGTGGCGATCCTGCTGGTGGTCAAGTTCTCGCTGCTGTTCGGCATCGGCCGGCTGGCGAAACTGCCGGTGCGCAGCGCGCTGATGCTGGGCACGCTGCTGTGGCTGGGCGGCGAATTCGCCTTCGTGGTGTTCCAGGAGGCGCAGCGCGCGCGCCTGCTGGGCGCGGCCAACCACGACCGGCTGGTGGCCATCGTCGGCGTGTCGATGGCGCTGACGCCGTTGCTGCTGATCGGCATGCAGCGGCTGCTGGCGCGGCGCTCGTCGCAGCAGCGGCAAAGCGCCGACAAGGCGCGCGAGGGCCGCTACGACACCATCGAGGACCAGCAGCCGAAGGTGCTGATCGCCGGCATGGGCCGCTTCGGCCAGATCGTCGCGCGCCTGCTCACCGCCCAGCACATCCCGTTCGTGGCACTGGAACACAACCCGGAAACGGTGGAGGACCTGCGCCGCTTCGGCAGCAAGCTGTACTACGGCGACCCGACCCGCTCGGACCTGCTGCGCGCGGCCGGCGCCGACGCCATCGGCGTGTTCGTGGTGGCGATGGACGACCCGGAGACCAACATCCGCGCGGTGCGGCTGATCCGCCGCATGTACCCGCAGGCCAAGGTGCTGGCGCGCGCGCGCAACCGCCAGCACGCGTGGAAGCTGATGGACCTGGGCGCCGAACCCTTCCGCGAGGTGTTCGGCTCCAGCCTGGAGATGGGCGAGCAGGTGCTGGAGGCGCTGGGCGTGCCGGCGGCCACCGCACGCGCGCATACCGAGCGCTTCCGCGAGCACGACGAGCAACTGCTGCGGCGCCAGTACCTGATCTACGACGACGAGGCGGCGGTGATCCAGACCGCCAAGGACGCCCGCGCCGACCTGATGAAACTGTTCGAGGCCGACGTCAGCGACCCGCCGCCGCCCGCGCCGGCAGCGGATCCGGCCGCCAAGGCGGATTGACGCGCGCCCTGCCCGGCAAGTCCGCGCAGGGACGCAGCAATGGAGCCAGGCTCACTTCCCATCGCGCGGAAACTCGACCTGGCCCCGTTCCCGGGGATGGCTGCGCGCCTGCCGGCTCATGCCTTCTACCTGACCTGCGCGACTTCGCTGCGCAACTGCGGCGAGGCAGCGGGATAGTCGGTGTAGCCGACCGCATCGCCGCCGAAGAAGCGGCTGGCGTCGGCCGCATTCAGCGGCCAGCCGTTGCGCAGGCGCTCGGGCAGGTCGGGGTTGGCGATGAACGGGCGGCCGAAGCCGACCAGGTCGGCCCAGCCCTTGCGCAACGCCTCCTCGGCACGCTCGGCCGTGTACTTGCCGGCATAGATCAGCGTGCCGCGATAGATCAGCCGCAGCGCCTCCTTGAACGCGGCCGGCATCTCCGGGGCGTCCTCCCAGTCGGCCTCGGCGATGTGGATGTAGGCCGCGCCGATGTCGTCGAGCACCTTGGCCGCCGCCAGGTAGGTGGCCTGCGGGGTGTCGTCGACGGCGCCGTTGAGCGTGGTCAGCGGCGCCAGCCGCACGCCCAGGCGCCCGGGCCCGGTGACGGCGGCCACCGCCTCGCTCACCTCGCGCAGGAAGCGCAGGCGGTTGCCCAGCGAGCCGCCGTACGCGTCGCTGCGCGCGTTGGCGCGGGAATCGATGAACTGGTTGATCAGGTAGCCGTTGGCGCCGTGCAGCTCGACGCCGTCGAAGCCGGCCTCCAGCGCGTTGGCGGCGGCGGCGGCGTAGTCGCGCACGATGCCGGGGATTTCCTCCAGCGCCAGCGCGCGCGGCATCGAGTGCTGGACCATCTCGCCGGCGCCGGCCTGCGGGCCGCGGCCGTCGGGATCGATGAACACCTTGACGCCCTCGGCCAGCAGTGCCGACGAGGACACCGGCGCGGCGCCGTCCGGCTGCAGCGACACGTGCGACAGCCGGCCCACGTGCCACAGCTGGGCGAAGATGCGCCCGCCAGCGGCATGCACCGCGTCGGTCACCGCGCGCCAGCCGGCCACCTGCTCGCGGCTGTAGATGCCGGGCGTCCACGCGTAGCCCTGGCCCTGCGGGCTGATCTGCGTGCCCTCGCCGACGATCAGTCCGGCCGAGGCGCGCTGGGCGTAGTACTCGGCCATCTGCGGCGTGGCGACGTCGCCGGCGGCGGCGCGCGAGCGGGTCATCGGCGGCATGACGATGCGGTTGGGCAGTTGCAGCGAACCCAGGCGGTAGGGGGTGAAAAGCAGGTTGTCGGTACTCATGGCGATCGGTTCCCGTGGGAGGAGGTTTGCGGTTCAGTCTGCGGCCTGGCGGCGATGCCCGGCAAAGCAATGCCCGGCAGCACCGCATCCAGCTCGACGGCCTCGGCCATGGCACGGTTGCCGGCATCGCCGGGATGCAGGTGGTCGCCGGAATCGAAGCGCGCATCGAACCGGGCCGGATCGCCCGGATCGCGCAGCAGCGCATCGAAGTCGATCACCGCATCGAAGGCGCCGCCGTCGCGGATCCAGGCGTTGAGCTGGCGGCGCAGGGCGTCCTTGTCGGGCTGGTAGTAGTCGTCCAGCGGGGTGCCGGGCAGCGCACCGGCGAACGGCGTCAGCGTCGCCCCGATCACCCGCAGGCCGCGGTCGTGCGCACGCTCGATCAGCTGCCGGTAGCCGGCCACCAGTTCGTCCAGCGTCGGCCGTGTCGCCTGCGGCGCGAAGGCCGTGCCCGGCCAGGCGATGTCGTTGATGCCCAGCAGCACGATCACGCTGCGCACGCCCGGCTGGGCCAGCACGTCGCGCTCCAACCGGGCCAGCGCATTGACGCCCATGCCGTCGGCCAGCAGGCGGCCGCCGGAGATGCCGGCGTTGATCACCGCCACGCCGTGCGGGGCCAGGCGCGCGGCCAGGAAGTCCGGCCAGCGCGCGTCGGCATCCAGACTGGCGCTGGCGCCGTCGCTGATGGAATCGCCGATCACCGCCACGGCACCGGCCGGGGACGCGGACTCGACCTCGATGCCGCTCAGCAGCGGGCGCGCGGTGGTGACCTGCGCCGATGCGGTGTCCAGCACCGTGGCCGCGGCGTGGTCGCCCGGCACGATCCAGGCGGTCTGGCGACCGTCCCAGTGGAAGCCGCCGAGCGTGGCCTCCCCCGGCAGGTAGAGGCTGACGGTCACCCGCGACAACGCCGGCAGCGGCAGCTCGACCGGATCGCTGAGCAGCGGCGCGCCCGGCAGGATGGTCGCGCTGGCCTGGCCGCCGAAGGTGACCCGGCGCAGGCTGCCGGGGACCACCGCCGAGTCCGCCGCCGACACCGCCACCGTGGCGCCGCCGACGAGCAGCGGCCGCTCGCCGTAGGCATTGGACAGCACGATGCGCAGGCGCGGGCCGCCCAGGCTGATGCGCGCGACCTGCCGCACCGTCTGCGCGCGCAACACCGCCGGCACGTTGCTCGGGAACAGGAAGTCCTCGCCCCAGACCGGTTGCGGGCTGGCGGTCCAGCTTGCCACCCGGGTGCGGGCGGGGTCGGACGCCCTGGCCGCCGGCGCCGCGATGCCGGCGGCGGCAAGGCCGAGGGCCAGGGCCACGGCCGGCGCATCGAAGGAAGTCTTCATGTGCAGTGAATTCGAAGTCGATCAGGGAACGAATGATGAGTTCAATGACCAACAGCGACTAGACTGCCCTCCGGAAAAATACTTGTGAGTTGATCTCACCCAAGGAGGCGTCGATGGCGCGATTGGAAGTCAACCGCTCCGGCGAGCTGGAAGTGTTCGTGCGGGCGATCGAGCTGGGCGGCTTCTCGGCCGCGGCCCGCGTGTTCGGCATGACCCCCTCGGCCGTCAGCAAGCTGGTGACGCGGCTGGAGCAGCGCCTGGGCACGCGCCTGCTCAACCGCTCCACCCGCCAGCTGCAGCTGACCCCGGAAGGCTGCGCCTTCTACGAGCGCGGCGTGCGGGTGCTGGCCGACCTGGACGAGGCCGAGCGCTGCGCCGGCGTCAACGGCACCCCGCGGGGCCGGCTGCGCATCAACGCCAACGTGCCGTTCGGCCACCACTTCCTGCTGCCGCTGGTCCCGGCCTTCCTCGAACGCTACCCGGACGTGAGCCTGGACATCGTGCTGACCGACGAGGTCATCGACCTGCTGGAGCAGCGCACCGACGTGGCGGTGCGCGCCGGCCCGCTCAAGAGTTCCAGCCTGACCGCGCGCAAGCTCGGCCAGACCCGCATGGTGGTGGTCGCCGCGCCGGCCTACCTGGCGCGCCACGGCACGCCGGCCAGCCCGGACGAGCTGGCGCAGCACAACCTGCTGGGGCTGAACTACACGCGCGCCCAGCAGGGCTGGCCGATGCGCCAGGGCGGCGTGGACAGCCTGGTGCCGGTGACCGGCAACGCCCAGGCCAGCGACGGCGAGGCACTGCACCGGCTGGCCGTGGCCGGGCTCGGGCTGGCGCGGCTGGCGGTCTTCCAGGCGCGCGCCGATATCGCCGCCGGGCGGCTACTGCCGGTGCTGGAAGAGTTCAACCCGGGCGACAGCGAGCAGATCCACGCCGTGTTCGTGGGACAGGGCGGCTACCTGCCGCTGCGGGTGCGTGCGCTGCTGGACTTCCTGGTCGAGCACGTCGCCATCTGAGAACCACGCAAGGCCTTTACCCATATAAGGAAGGCAGCGCCGGGGAGGGATGCGTCGTCGGGGAAACCAGCGAGCAGCGGACGGGCTGTCGCGCTTCCCGACCAACCATCCCCGGTCAGGTCGGAATACGCTCGATCACGTGCCCGCCTTCATCGGCGGTGCCCTCAGGGCCTGGAAAGACCTGCACCACTCAGGCATGGGGCGGGCCTTGGCCCGCCGCAGGATGGCCGGACTGCGCGACTGCGAGGTCCTGTCGCGACCGAACTCGCTCCTTTCGGAGCCCGGGGCCGCTCGAAGGAACCCCGCCGTTGCCGGCATCAGTCCACGGGCGCAACCGCGGCGCGCGGCCGCTGCAGGAAATCGACGATGGCCCCGACCCAGGCGGCGTGGCCGTCCTCGACATGGGCGACATGGTCGGCCTGCGGCAGCGTCACCCAGCTGCGATCCTCGCTGCCGAGGCGGGCGTACAGCTTCGCGTTCTCCTCCTGGGTGGCGAGCGGATCGTGGGCGCCGCGGATCAGCAGCACCGGCAGCGTCGTCACCGCTTCCGGCCGGAAGCGGAACTGCCGCTGCTCGCGCCAGTCGCTGCGTACCGGGTCGGCCGCCAGCGCCTGGGCGACGTACGCGTCGCGCACCTGCGGCGGGAAGGCGCCGGCGACGACGAAGTCGGAGGCGGCACCCTCGGCGGTGGTGCGCTCGCGCGGAGGCTGCGCGGCGGACGTTTCCTGCGCCACGCCGGCATCGACATCGTCCGGAAAGCCATACAGCACCGAGGCCGACAGCGCCTGCGGATGCGCCTGCGCCACCAGCAGCGCCAGCCGCGCGCCGTTGGAATAGCCCAGCAGCGTCGGCGCCGGCAGTTGCGGGTGCCGGCGCGCGATCCACTGCAACGTCTCCGTCACGTCGGCCACGGCGCGGTCGGGCGTGTTCCAGCCGCTGCGATCGCGCGGGGTGCCGCCGTAGCCGCGCAGGTCCAACGCATAGGTCGCATAGCCGGCGCCGGCGAACGCCGCCAGCACCGAGCGCGCGTCGGCCGGCTCGCCCGGGACCTGCAGGTCGAAGTTCGGCAGCGAGCTCCAGGTGCGGCCGTGCACCAGCAGGATCGTCCCGCGCGGGTTGGCCGGCAGTCGCGACCATACCGACAGCGGCAGGCCGTCGTCCGCCTGCACCTGCCAGTGCCGCGTCTGCGGCCCCGGCTGCGGTTGCGCCTGCACGGCGAAAGAAGGAAGCAGGGCGAGCAGCAACGCCAGGCAGGCGGTTCGGATCATCGCGGCAGTCCTCTTTGCGGATCGGCGGGTTCCGGCCACGTGAGCACTGGCCGGGGGCAACCGGCATCATCGCCGCAGGCAGGCGCGCGCGCCATCGCCGCCGGGCACGAACTGATCACCGCAGGCGATGCCGCCGATGATTTCATGAATCAAAGCATGGCCTCCGGCCACGCCATTTCTTGGATTCTTGCTGCAGCGCAGTGCCTTTTGCACAACGCACGATCCGATATCGAATTGTGCGAGACCGATGGCGAGCGACGTGTTCCTGCCCGGCTGTGGGCCGCTATGCCTCATTGGATGCTGATCGACTGCGCCCTTAGTGCCTGTTCACGACCTCAGGATGGGGGCGGCCGCTGTGCCTCGGCAATGAAAAGCACGAGAGCCGTTTGTAGGAGATCGTGAACAGGCTCTGTAGTCGGTCCGAACGTCATCGCTCCTACGAAAGGCCCCCTGTCGGTCCGTCCTTGTAGCTGGCCGCCAGCACGCGCTTGGAGATGTTGGCCACGACACTGCGTGGGGCAAACCGGGTGGACAGCGCGCGCAGGAAATTCTTCCTGCCAACGATCTTGGACAGCCCTCCGCGTAGCATCAACTCGATGCCCTGACGCGCAACGTCAGCGGGCTCGTCCCGATGCTGGAAATGACTGGTGGCGATGCCCTGCGCATCCACCGCACGGAAGAAGCCAGTGGCCGTAGGACCCGGCGACAGGCAGCCAACGCTGACGCCGCGGTCCTCGAACTCCTTCGCAAGAGCCTCGGAGAAGTTCAGGACAAAGGATTTGGAAGCGCCATAAGCCGCGAAGTATGGCGAGGGTTGATAAGCGGCCGTCGAAGCGATGTTCAGGATCTTCCCCGAACGCCGAACCAGCATATCGGCTCCAAACAGACGGCAGAGAGTCGATACCGTGACGACATTCAACTGCAGCATCTTCTCCAGCTCCGTGCGGTCAAGCACGGCATGGTCGCCATATAGCCCCACGCCGGCGTTGTTGACGAGCCAATCGATGGCGATGCCAAGTTGCTGCACTTCGTCGTAGAGCTGGGCCGCTGCGCCCGTATTTCCCAGATCAATCGCGATTGCATGAACCTGGATGCCGTGCTCAGTACGCAGCCTGTCCGCAAGCTGATCGAGCTCGGCTCGGCGGCGGCCGACAAGAACAAGTTCGCAATGGCGGGCAGCAAGCTGGCAAGCCATTTCCCGACCGATTCCGGAACTGGCGCCGGTGATGAGCGCGATAGGGTTTCCTACAGGGCGGCGGCTGGTCATGGAGTCTTCGCAGATGGAGTTTGGATGTTTATATCTAAACACATCTTAGATTTCAATCCAAGCAGCGTAAAGATTGACGTGATAGCCTGTCTTCCATGGGTAGATTGAGCAAAAAGGCGGGTGCTTATCACCACGGCGACCTCCGGAGCGCGCTGCTCGATGCGGCCGTGAAAGTCGTGGAGAAGGACGGGGTGAATGCCCTCACGCTGCGAACGCTCGCCAGCAGCGCCGGCGTGTCGTCCGCTGCGCCGTATCATCACTTCGAAAGCCGCGAGCAGTTGCTGGCAACGATTGCTGCCGAGGGCTTGGTCGGCCTTGTGTCCGAAATGCGGCGCTGCAGCGCCACTGCCGCCAACCCGCACCTCAGACTCGAGGCCCTGGGACGCGGCTACGTGCGGTATGCGCTGACGCATCGCGGGCACTTCCGGGTAATGTTCCGGCCGGAGCTTAGAGAGCGTCTGGGCAAGGAGATGAACCGGGAACTCGGCGAGGGGTTGGTGTTGCTTCGCGAGGCAATCATGAGTTGCCAGAGCGCTGGACTGGCGCCTGCCGGGGACGTGAACCGCCTGATTCTGCTCGCGTGGTCCGCTGTGCACGGCGCCTGCCAGCTATGGATCGATGGGCCGCTTTCATATGAAGGACTGGTGGCCGGTGAAGACGTCCTGGATTCGACCGTGGCAGGCACTCTTATGGAACTGATGACACGGACAGCGATAACCGGGTAGCGGCAACGGGGTCGGGTCGAGTTGTTGCGCGCATGTTCGGCATACTCATCCTTCGTCAATCACCGCGCAGTCCGGATCGCTTGAGTGACCCTGACCCGTTCTCACCGCCATCGCCGTCGGCACGGGGAGTCGGTCGCCAACGGCCCGCGGCGGATGTACTTTGGGCTCCCCCCTGTCGGTCGACGGATCCATGTCTGAACCCTCGGAAGCACCGGAACATCTCAAGCGCAGCCTCTCCAACCGCCACCTGCAACTGATCGCCATCGGCGGTGCGATCGGCACCGGCCTGTTCATGGGCTCGGGCAAGACGATCAGCCTGGCCGGACCGTCGGTAATCTTCGTCTACCTGATCATCGGCGCGATGCTGTTCTTCGTGATGCGGGCGATGGGCGAGCTGCTGCTGTCCAACCTGGAGTACAAGTCGTTCATCGACTTCTCCACCGACCTGCTGGGGCCGTGGGCCGGGTTCTTCTGCGGCTGGACCTACTGGTTCTGCTGGATCATCACCGCCATCGCCGACGTGATCGCGATCGCCGCCTACGCCCAGTTCTGGTTCCCCGGGCTGGCGCCGTGGGTCCCGGCGGTTCTGTGCGTACTGCTCCTGCTCGCGCTCAACCTGGTGACGGTGCGGCTGTTCGGCGAACTTGAGTTCTGGTTCGCGCTGATCAAGATCGTGGCGATCTGCGCGCTGATCCTCACCGGTGCGGGCATGGTGGCCTGGGCGTTCCGCTCGCCGGACGGGCACGTGGCCTCGCTGTCCAACCTGTGGAACGACGGCGGCATGTTCCCGATGGGCATGGCCGGGTTCTTCGCCGGCTTCCAGATCGCAGTGTTCGCCTTCGTCGGCATCGAGCTGGTCGGCACCACCGCGGCGGAGACCGCCAACCCGGTGCGCAACCTGCCCAAGGCGATCAACTCGATCCCGCTGCGCATCATCGTGTTCTACGTGCTGGCGCTGGCGGCGATCATGTGCGTGACGCCGTGGCGCGAGGTGGTGCCGGGCAAGAGCCCGTTCGTGGAGCTGTTCGTGCTGGCGGGCGTGCCGGCCGCGGCCAGCCTGATCAACTTCGTGGTGCTGACCTCGGCCACCTCGTCGGCCAACAGCGGCATCTTCTCCACCAGCCGCATGCTCTACGGCCTGGCCGAGGAGCGGCACGCGCCGAGGGGGTTCGCGCGGCTCTCGCGCGCGGCGGTACCGGCGCGCGGGCTGCTGTTCTCCTGCGGCTGCCTGCTGGCCGGGGCGATGCTGGTGTACGTGGTACCCAACCTGGTGACCGCCTTCACCCTGGTGACCGCGCTGTCGGCGGTGCTGTTCATGTTCGTCTGGTCGCTGATCCTGCTGGCCTACATCGCCTACCGACGCAAGCGCCCGCAGCAGCACGCCGCCTCCGTCTTCAAGATGCCCGGCGGCGTGGCCATGTGCTGGGTGGTGCTGGCGTTCTTCGCCTTCGTGATCGTGCTGCTGACGCTGCAGCACGACACCCTGCAGGCGCTGCTGGCCAGCCCCGTGTGGTTCCTGATCCTGGGCGTGGGCTACCTGGCCAAGCGGCGCGCATTGCTGTAGCCGCGCGTGGTCATACCTCGCCGCCGGTCCGCGAGGTGCGGGGCGGCGGGACGCGGCACGGCGCGCTTGCCATTGGCAGTGTGGGCGAAGCTGCGGGGGCGGGCCCCGATGGAGGTGGTCAACCAATTACTGCCGGCGTAACGCTAGTTAGGTTTGTCGTTTCTCGCTATCCTTGGCTGGTGCGATTAACGCGGCTGGGGGCGTCATCTATTGTTTAACCTCGCCTTCCGCCACAACCTCCGTTTATTACAGATCAAGTAATTTTATTTGTACCAGTTGTTACAACTGCAACAGCAGCCGCTAAGAGGAAGCTCCGCGTGAGCGAGGCTTCGGTGGGGGGAGGGGCTACTTCAATTCGATTCTTTTCGATTGAGTGTTCGTCTTGGCTCGGACGATCTTTTTCAGCACGCAAACCGTAACCTCAAAAGACAGATAGACAACTCCCAGAACCGCGAGATATGTCCATCCACTCGCAATGCTGGGGCCGCAATAGATTTCAGTAAGACACCTGAAGATTCGTGCCGTGATGCGCACTTCATTCCAGAGAGCAACTGCCGCAATAAGCGCGACAAGAACTAAAGCCCATTTCTCGCCCCTCGTGCTTCTCAGCACTTGCCAAGCCCGTAGCGGAAGCACACCAATAGCCACAAGGCCAACGAAGCCGAGTACGTAGATCAATGCGCTGAGAAGGGACGCGCTCATGGACCCTTCTTAAACTGACGAAGCAGATCGCCGGGCCAGAACGTACCCGCCTGCACTTTCGGGAACGAAGGGTTCCCGCTTAACGCCGACGAAGACATTACTGCACACTGGAAAGATGCCGCTGAGGGAAGATCGGCAGCTTGATTGATGATGTTTTCTTCTTCCTTGCGAGAGGTGTTCTTACAGGTCGACTCGACCTTTTGGCCTTTGTGATGCTCTATGAATTTTTTGATATCCGCGGCTTCTCCTGTCACAAGGCCACTACTTCCGCCGCCATTCACTGCACCATATGATCCAGCAGGATCGTAAAGCGCCGGCCCACCTGAGCCATCGCCACCCGATGTGTAAACAGCCGCATGATCTCTAACACCAGCGGGACCAACTGTTGTCAACAAACAAGTCTCTAGACCGAGAGTATCCACTGCCATGATTGGATTCCCCCCGACATAGGCATAGGTATTCAACCCACCCTCCAACCCGATTGGATCACTCTGCAGATACCGTCCGCTCCCCGCATCGTAGTCCCGGAACCCGTTCTGCCACAGCCCCGTCTCGGCATCGTGGTACTGCCCGGGGAAGCCCAGGTTCAAGCCGCCGATGCTGTCCGCGGTCACCCTGCGATCGAAGGCGTAGTTGCTCGCCCGCCAGACCACCGTCTTGCCCGTGTTGGTCGCGATCTCCGGCCGTCCCAGGTGGTCGGTGTGCACGAAGTAGCGCTGGCCGTTACGCACCATCCCTACCAGTTCGCCACCGAACCACAGGTAGTTGGTCCACACCCCCGCCTTGTTCTCCGCCAGCATGGTGTTCTGCCCAGCGTAGACGAAGCGCGTGTTGGTGCCAGCCACCGTCTTGCTGCTGCGCTGGTCCTGCGCGTTGTACACGTAGCTGGCGCTCGTCCCCGCCTTGCTTGCCGTGGCCAGCCGGCCGAAGCCGTCATAGCCGTAGCTGGCCGTGCCGTCGGTGGTGATGCTGCCGTTGGCGTCGTGGACGAAGTTGCGGGCACTGGTTCCGGTGATCGCCGTCAGCCGGTTGCTGCCGGCAGCCACGCCATACAGGTCCGTCGCTCCGCCCCATGCATGGCTGGTGCGGTTGCCGTTGGCGTCGTAGGCGAAGGACTGGTTGGCATTGCTGGCCGTCACCGCAGTCAGCCGGTCCAGCGCGTCGTAGCCGTATTCCTGGGTGAGCCCGGCGCTGATGTAGTTGGTGATCTTGGTGATGCGATCGCTGCTGTCGTAGGCCAGCAACAGGCTCTGCAGCGTGGTGCCGCCGTTCATGGTGGTGATGCCGGTCAGGCGCTGGTCGCCGGCGTTGTAGTTCTGATCGTAGTACAGGTTGCGTGTCAGGCCGTTGCCGTACTTCCAGCCGGTGGCGGGACCGAATGCCCGGTACTGGGTGCCCGCCACCACGTTGCTGACCGTGCCGCCGATGTTCACCGTCATCGTCCTCAACAGGCCGCCGCTGTAGCCGTAGCCTACCGCCGTTCCGTCCGGATAAGCGATGGCGTTCAAGCGGCGGATGTTGTCGTAGTAATAGAACGTCGAGTGGTCGATCGACTCGCTCGCCACCACGATCCAGTCGCGACGGGTCGCCAAATCGCCGTGCGGGGTATAGGCGAAGTGGGTGGCACCCCCGCTGGGGTCGCCGATGTTGCACAGCCGGCCCTTGCCGTTGCCGCACCAGTCGTAGCCGTAGTCGCGCACCTGGCCACCGGCCTTGACGGCAGTCAGGCGTCCCAGCCCGTCGTACGCATAGTTCGTCACCGTCTTGTCCGCCCGGGTCATGGAGGTACGCTGCCCGACCGCGTCGTAGGCGAAGGTGGTGGTTCCGGTATCGGGACTGACTTGCTTCCATAGCTGGCCGAAGCCGTCGTAGTTGTAGCCGGTTGCCTTGCCCCGCGGATCGGTGACCTTGATGATGCGATCGCCCTTGTCGTAGGCGAACTGGGTCACCTTGCCGGCCGGATCGGTGACCTCGAGCAGTCGGCCGCGGGCATCGTAGGCCATGGCGGTGCGGCGGTTCAGCGCGTCGATCGAGGCGGTCCTGCGTCCTTCCTGGTCGTACTCGTAGCGATACGCCTGGCCGTTGTTGCCGCGCTCGGCGATGACACGCCCGAGTTCGTCGTACTCGGTGGTGCTGCTGGACACCACGGTCACACCGGTATCGCCGGACGCAGGCGCCCGCACGTTCACCGTGATCGTGGAGGAAGACGCCGAAGCGCCGCGGGTGTCCTTGACCACGGCGCGGAACTGATGGCTACCTTCGCCCAGGCTGGATATCGAGTACTCATACGGGGCGGCGGTCAGCGTCTTCACGCTCTGCCCGTTTACCAGGAACGCCACGCTGGCCACGCCGTCGTCCGGGTCCGAGGCGCTGGCGGAAAGCTTGAGCACGGACAGCGTGGGGACACTGGTGCCGTTGGCCGGGCCAGTGAGCTGCACCGAAGGATACTTGTTGGCCGGCACGGTATAGACACCGGATTGCGCGATGGCCGGATTGGACGAACCCACCGGGGAAATGCCGTGGACATAGATCTTCTTGCCGGCATGCTGGGCAACGAACGGGGCAAGGTCTATCCAGAAGCGATGACCGCCGCCGGCTTTGCACGCCTCGGTCACACCCGCCTCGTTCGACCGGTCGGCACGGAAACTGCCGACGAAGGTGCCGCCGGCACCGGCCGCCCCTCCTACGTACACGTGCACGTCGATCGAACGCTCCAGATTGGTGGAGCAGGCCCAGCCGCTGAGATGGCCGCTGCTGATGCCGTCCACACGCCCGGTCACCAGGGACAGAAGCACCGTGACCTTGACGTTGGGCGTGATGGCGCCGAACCACGCCACCCCGTCCTGCACCATGCGCCACTGGAAGTTCTGGGTGCCCGGCTTGGTGGCCTGCGCAGTGAAGCTGAAGGTGGCGGTCTGGCCACTGGCGACCTCGCCTGGCGGGTCCACGCGATGCTGGCCCCAAGTCATGTTGTCACCCGGGTTCTGCGACCCGAGACGATAGGCGTCCGATGCCTTCCAAGTAGCGGTGCCCGTGTTCTTCAGCGTCACCGAAACCGGATAGCTCTGCCCGATCACCATCGTCGTCGGCACCGATTGCCCCACGTACTGGGAAGCGCGCACCGGCGTCACCGGGACCGGATCGGGATCCTCGGGACAGAGTTCGCGCTGTACCCCCGCCTCCTGTACCGCCAGCGGCTGGGTATCGCACATGGGCAGTGCCCAGGCTTCCGACGCGACCCCGAGCATGATGCAGAGCATCGCAAGCCGACGCAGCCATCCGGCTCCACCACGACCATTACGCATGTCCATTCCCCCGAATTCCTTTTGCTTGCCAGTACAGCCATGTACCGCGAAGACGACCTATAGCGTCTCCAGCACTTCAACCTTCGTCACCTGCGAGGCCTTGTTGTACAGGTAGTGCTTGCGCTCGTAGCCGCCGCCGGTACGCGGCTTGACTTCCTCCACCAACCGCAGCGCGGCGTCGTAGCGGTAGTGGCGGCCGGTTCCATCAGGGTGGCGCACGCTGGCGATCTGGCCGGCGCCGCCGTAGGCATAGGTGGTCGTCCTCCAGTCGCCGTTGATGTAGTCCTTGCGCTGGACCACGCGGCCACGCGCATCGTAGACGTACTCGACGACATCGCCGTTCGGCCCGGTGATCTGGCCGGGCAGGCCAAGCGCGTTGTAGGCGGCATACACCGTCTTGTGGCCCAGGCCGTTGGCGGCGCTGACCAGGTCGCCCGCCGCGGAATAGCGGTAGGTGATCGCGTCCGCCGCGCCACCGAGCGGACCATCCACCACCACAGACGACAGCAGGCCATTGGTGTGCTTGCCGTAGCTGTAGCTGGTGACCTGCGACCGGCCCTGCCCATGAGAGGTCAGGTCGACCACGGTCTGTCTGGCGATGCGTCCATCAGCGGTGTATTCGTAGCGGGTCTCGCGGTCGCCGGCGATGGTTTCCTTCAGCAGCCGGTTGTTGGTCGTGTCCCAGGCATAGGTGGTCGTGCGCTCCGCGCTGGTGCCCTTGGCCTCGACCTTCTTCAGCAGATGCCCCTGGGCGTCGTAGTCGAAATCGGTGTAGTTGTCGGCGAAGTCGCTGACGACGTCCTCGTAGCCATTGGCGTCGTAGGTCTTTTCCTTGTAGCTGGCGGGGCAGTGCGCCGTGGCCACGCCCGACACCTCGGTCAACTTGTCGTCGACGTAGACGTAGGTCGTCCTGCGGCCCAGCGGGCTGGTCTCGGTGACCGACAGCTTCTGCGGAATCGTCTTGGTCTCGGTGGCGGCGGCAGCCACCGCCTGGGCGCCCATCGACATCGCCGGGGCCTCAACCGAGCGCGGCTGGTAGCAGACACGGCCACTGCCTGGCTTGTAATCGCAGTAGCCGCGGGGTTCGTCGTCGTTGAACCCACCCGGCGGTACCGGCCTGGGCGGTGGCGTCACTGTCTGCGTGGAGGTCACCGAGTAACTGAATCCATAGCGCTCCACATCCCCGGCATGCACCGTGGAAATGGCGCGACCTTCGGCGTCGTAGGCGAAGGTCGAGTAACGGATGCCGTTGAAGGACTTGCCGGTCAATCCGCCTGGAAACCGGCTGTCCTCGTAGTGGTAGCTGATCCTCGTCGCAGGCGATCCCGGCAGGGTGGTGCGCGCCAGTCGGCCATAGCCTGCACCGCTGCCGAAGACGTTGCCGGTGTACTCGTAGCGATAGATGTTGCCGGCCGGGTCCGTGGCCTGGGTCACCACGCCATTGGTCCAGACGAATTTCATCGCCCGCCCGGAACTGTGCGTCACCTGCTTCAGGTACTTGCCCGAATAGGTGAACTTCCAGGCCACGCCGTGTTCGTTGCGGCGCTCGACGATGTAGCCCTCGGCGTTGTACTGCTCGATGCCGTTCTCCTCGTTGTAGAGGGTGTAGCTGCCGTCCGCGTTGCGCAGCGCGAATGCGATCGGCGCGGCTTTTTCTTCCAGGTAGTGGCCGGTCGCGGCATCGCGCAGGAACTTGATGCGGCGTCCGTCGGGGCGCTGCGCCCACAACGTGGTGCCGGACAGCACCAGGCTGTAGTCGAGATTGCTCAACCAGTAGCTGCCGAACAGGCCGCGTGCGCTCCAGAAGGCGTTGTAGGTGCGTTCCAGATAGAGTCCCATTTCCCCGGCAGAGGCAAAGTCCAGCTCCGGCTCGACTTTGTTGCCCGTAGAAATCACCACCGGATTGCCACCGATCACACCCGTGCGTTCGCATTGCGAGGCAAGATTGATCTTGTCGTTGGTGGGCTGCGCGGCAGTCCCTTTGGAGCCGGAGATTACTCCCACTCCTCCGCCTACTTCCGGACGGACTGGACCGGCACCTGGTCCTCTGAAATCGTCGGACGTGGACTCCCAGTGGCAACTCTCGACGGCCCGGGTCTGATAGCTGCTCCCATCCCACCATCCTGTGCTGCTGATGGAACACACTTGGATCATGGCTTCGGCTGGCTGAGCGAAAAAAGCCGCCAGGCACAACAGCAGCCTTACGGACATGCCGATACCCGGAAATCCTTTACGTTGCTTTTCCCCGTTCATCACTTCCCCTGATCGCAGCGAACCGCCGCCTCATCCTGACTTGATACTCCCTGCCACTCGCCTCCCCTTGCAGGAGGCAAAGTTGACCATTCGCCTGTTTATATTCCTTTCCAGAGGCTGAACGCAACTCCGATTAGACGCGGGTCGCGGCGGTACCGATTCAGCGACTCTCGCGCAGGAACCGGGCCATCGACGAAACCCCCGGCACCGCCGGTTCGAACTGGCCGGCGACGTCGATGAAGCCGCGCATCACCGCGATCTCGCGCGGCGGGCGGTTGAGGGCGTCGCGCAGGTCGGGGTCAGCGCCGGCGCGCAGCAGGCGCTGCACCAGCAGCGGCAGGCCGTGCAGCGCGGCCAAGTGCAGCGGGCCGAAGCCGCGCGGGTCCTGTACGTCGAGGACCACGCCTTCGTCGAGCAGGCGCTCGACGCCGGCCAGCACCACCTGCTCGTCGCAGGCGGTGCCCGGTTCGGCGCGCGCGCCGAGCAGCAGCAGCAGCGGGGTGACCGCGCCGGCGGCGATGCGGTCCGGCTCGGCGCCGGCCAGCAGCAGCGTGTCCAGCAGCGCCAGCAGGCGCGCGCGGTCGCGCGAAGTGAATCCGTACAGCGCCGCGCAATGCAGCGGCGCCAGTTCCTGGGCGTCGCCGGCGTGCACGTCGGCGCCGGCGGCCAGCAGGCGCGCGGCGATGTCGGGCAGGCCCAGCGCGCAGGCCAGCATCAGCACGGTGACGCCGCCGGGCAGGCGGTGCTCGATGCGCGCGCCGGCCTGCAGCAGCGCGGCGACGATCTCGCCCTGGCGCATGCTCACCGCTGCCGACAGCGGGGTGGCGCCGCTGCCGGCGGGGTGCTGCGGATCGGCGCCGCGCGCCAACAGCAGTTCCACTACCTGGGCATGGCCGCTGCCGGCCGCGCGCAGCAGGCCGGTGCAGCCCTGCGCGTCGGTGGCGTCCACCGGCAGGCCGAGGTCGAGCAGGCGGCGCACCGCGTCGGCATCGCCGGCCATCGCCGCGGCCGGCACATCGGCCTCGCGCAGCGGCCGCGGAGGCAATGCCCAGCCGCGCCAGTCGAGCCAGTCGGACAGGTCGCGGCGGCCGATCGACAGCGCCACCCCGAGCGGGGTCTGGCCGTCGGCGGCGCGCGATTCGGGCGAGGCGCCCTGCTGGATGAGCAGTTTCAGCGAGCCCTCGCGGCCGAGCGCGGCGGCCAGGTGCAGCGCGGTCATGCCGTGGCTGTCGCGGGCCTCGCGGTCCACGCCGTGTTCGAGCAGCCAGCGCTGCAGGCGCAGCCAGCCCAGCCGCACCGCCAGCGCCAGCGGCGGATCGCCGGCCGGCGAGGGGCCGAACGGATCGGCGCCGTGCTCGGCCAGTTCGAGGGCGAACTGCTCCAGCCCGCGCGAGGCATGGTCGTGCTGCACGCAGGCGGCCAGGAAGCGCCCCAGCCCGCCGCGTCCGGCCGGGCTGACGCCGTGCTGCAGCATCGCCTGCAGGGTCGGCACCGCGTCCACGCCGCGTGCCAGCAGCGCGAACATCGGTACGTCGCCGACGGCATCGGCCACTTCCGGGTCGGCGCCGTGTTCGAGCAGCCAGCCGGCACGGCCGGGATCGAGCACCAGGGTCGGGTCGTGCAGCAGTTCGCCGAGTTCGCGCGGCCCGCACAGGGCCGCCAGCGCCGCCATGCCCTGGTAGTTGCCGAGCTGCAGGCCATCGCGCAGCAGCGCCAGCGGCGGCCGGTCCGGCAGCACGGTGACCGCATCGCCCTGGCCATCGTTGACCGCCGCCGGCAGCGGGTAGGCCGGGTCCAGCGCCGACACCACCGCCCAGCGGCCGGCCTCGGCGGCGATGTCGACCGCGCGGCGGCCGGCGTGGTCAGGCTGGGCCGGGTCGATGCCCAGTTCCAGCAGCCGCCGCACCAGCGCCGCCGACACCCGCTCGGACTGGCAGGCGAGCATCACCGCGTTGCGGCCCTCGGCATCGATCGCCACGACATCGGGCCTGGACGCCAGCAGGTGTTCGAGCGCGCTGCCGCGGGCCTGGCGGGCGGCATCGAGCCACGGCGTGCGTCCGCCCTGGTCGCGCGCCTCCAGGTTGGCGCCGGCGGCCAGCAGTGCGTCGATGACGGCGACGTGGCCGGCCTGCGCGGCCTCGTGCAGCGCGCTGCGGCGCTGGCGGTCGCGCGCATCCACGCGCGCCTTGTACTTGAGCAGCAGCTGCACGCCGGCCGGGTCGTCCTCCTCGGTGCCGGCGGCGGCCAGCAGTACCGGGGTGCCCTCGGCCGGCTCGGGGCGGGCGCCGCGTTCGAGCAGGAACTTGGCCAGCCGCCAGTTGCCGGCCTGGCACGCCAGCGCCAGCGGCGACAGGCCGTCGTGGTTGAGCGCGTCCAGGTCGGCGGCGGCATCGCGCAGCAGCGCGGCCACGCCGGGATCGGAGCTGCGCGCGGCGTGATGCAGCGCGGTATTGCCGTCGCCGTCGGTGGCGCGCGGATCGGCGCCGTTGGCCAGCAGCGTCATCACCGCGTCGGGGCGGCCGTGCCAGCTGTCGCGGGTAGCCGCCAGCAGCGGAGTCATGCCGCGATGGGGATGGTTGACGTCGACGCCGCGGGCGATCAGTTCGCGCAGCAGGCGAAGGTCCGGCAGTACCGCGGCCAGCACGCCGAGGCTGCGCTGGTCGCGCCAGTCCTCATCGGGCAGGCCATGCGGATCGGCACCGGCCTCGAGCAGTTGCAGCGCGTGATCGACGCGGCCGTTGCGCGCGGCCTCGTACAGCGCCTGCTGCTGTTCATGCGCCGGCACCGGCTGCAGCGGCTCCGCCTGGGTGACGGCGAACAGGTCGACCAGGGTAGGCGGGGCGAGGGCGGCGGCGGCCGGCAGCTTCTGCAGCCACACGTGCAGGCCCAGCGACAGCAGCGCGTACAGCGCGGCCATCGGCCAGCGCACGTGGGTGGGCAGCAGCCCCGGCCAGGCCAGCCCCACGCCGCCGGCGCACAGCACCAGCACCAGTACCGCCACGACGAGCCCGCGCCAGGATTGCAGGTCCTGCCCTGCCAGTTGCCGCCAGCGCTCGTCGAGCCGTCCGCCTTCGCGGTCGATCTCCTGCCACAGCGGCCAGGTGCGCCACAGCGCCAGCAACGCGGCGCTGACCGCCACGCTCAGCGCCAGCGCGGCGGCCAGGCTGCCGCTGTCGCGCAGCGCCGCCAGCGGCCAGGCCACCAGCAATGCCAGGACCACGAGACCGGTACCCCACATGGCCAGCGGCGGCCAGGCCAGCGCGCGCAGCGCCGGCCACGCCTTCTGCGGCAGCGCCCGGCTGCGCCGCCACCACGACACGCCCAGCGCCAGCGTCGGCTGCGCCAGCCACACGCCCAGCACGGCGACCACGCCGCCGACGGCCGCGCACAGCGCCAGGGCCAGGCCAGCGGCCACCGCGATGGCGGCCACGCGCCTGGGAGCGGCGCTGTCGGAGGCGGCGGGCCTACTCATCGCGCGCACCTGCGTTGCCGCCGATGGGGGGAGGGAACTGCAGGTGGAATCCGCGCGCGGCCAGGTTGGCCCGTACCTGCGCCGCATCGGCCCGGGCCAGCCTGCGCGCGGGCGTCAGCGCCACTTCCAGCACATACGCGAACGGCGCCAGCGGCGCACGCAGCGCTTCGGGGATCGAGGCGAAATCGTCGCGCTTGGCGAGGTAGACGTAGGTGTCCTGCTTGCGTTGGCTTTTGTAGACGTAGGCTTGCATGCCCGCGGGCCGCTGCCCTGCGTTGATCAGTGCCGGGGATTGTGTCGGAAATACGTCACTGGCGAAAGCTTGGCCAGCGTCCAGGCGAGGAACGACGGGCATTGGAGCCGGTTCCGTTCATCAATGTCGCGGCCGCGGACACTGCCGCGCGGCGGCGGATCGATATACTCGCCGTTCACTGTCCCGCAAGATCCGATGTGACCGCAGCTCCGCCGTCGCCTGCCATGGCACCCCTGTCGATCCGTGCCTTCACTGCGACCACCGCCCTCGGTGCGGGCAACCAGGCACAGCGCCGTGCCTTGCACGAACGCCGCAGCGGATTGCGCCACAACGACTTCGGCGCGGCGGACACTCGCCTGGACTGCTGGATCGGCCGCGTCGACGGCCTGGAGGAAGTGCGGCTGCCGGCGGAACTGGCCGAGCACGACTGCCGCAACAATCGCCTGGCCTGGCTGGCGCTGCAGCACGACGGCCTGCTCGAAGCGGTGGCGCAGGTACGCCGGCGCCACGGCGCGGAGCGGGTGGCGGTGGTGATCGGCACCTCGACCTCCAGCATCGGCGCCAGCGAGGAGGCGTACACGCGGCTGGCCGGGGACGGCGACGACGCGCGCTTCCCCGACGACCTGCAGCGGCCGGTCATCCATACCCCGCATTCGCCGGGCGCCTTCGTGCAGCACGCCACCGGCCTGCGCGGGCCGTGCGTGACCGTGGCCACCGCCTGTTCCTCCAGCGCCAAGGTGTTCGCGCAGGCGGCACGGATGATCGCCGCCGGCGTGGTCGATGCGGCGCTGGTCGGCGGCATCGATTCGCTGTGCGGCAGCGTGCTGTTCGGCTTCAACTCGCTGCAGCTGGTGTCGGCCAGGCCGTGCAAGCCGTTCGACGCGCATCGCGACGGCCTGTCGCTGGGCGAGGCAGGCGGCTTCGCCGTGCTCGAACGCGCCGACGCCGGCGACGGCGAGCTGCAGCTGCGCGGCTACGGCGAATCCAGCGACGCCCACCACATGTCCGCGCCGCACCCGCAGGGGCTGGGCGCGCAGCTGGCGATGACCCGGGCGCTGCAGCGCGCCGGCATCGATGCCGCCGAGCTGGACCATCTCAACCTGCACGGCACCTCCACCCCGGCCAACGACACGGTGGAGGCGCTGGCGGTGGCCGCGCTGTTCCCGGCCTCGCTGCACGCGGCCTCGACCAAGGCCTGGACCGGCCACACCCTGGGCGCGGCCGGCATCGTCGAATCGGTGTTCGCGCTGCTGGCGCTGCAGGACGGCCACCTGCCCGGCACCCTCAACAGCGAAACCCCCGATCCGGCCTGCGGCCCGCAGATCCGCTTCGCCCCCGAACGACGACCGATCCGCTACGCAATGAACAACTCCTTCGGTTTCGGCGGCAACAACTGCTCGCTCGTGTTCGCCCGCCCATGACCGCGCCGACGCTTTCGGCCCGCGTCCAGGGCGTGGGTTTCTGGGGCCGCGGCCTGCCCTCGTGGGCGGCGGCGTGCGCGTTCGCCGTCACCGGCGCGCTGCCCGAGGCCGCGCCGGCACGGCCCTCGCCGCAACTGCTGGCACCGAACGAGCGCCGGCGCGCGCCGGAGACGGTGGCGGTGGCGCTGGACGTCGCCCTGGCCGCCTGCCAGGCCGCCGGCCGCGATCCGGCCACGCTGTCGTCGGTGTTCACCTCCACCCATGGCGACCTGGCGATCACCGACTACATGTGCCGGACCCTGGCCGGGGCCGACCCGGCCGCGCTGTCGCCGACCCGCTTCCACAACTCGGTGCACAACGCCGCCGCCGGCTACTGGACCATCGGCGCCGGCGCGCACGCTCCGGCCACCGCGATCAGCGCCTTCGACGCCAGCTTCGCGCAGGGCCTGATCGAGGCGCTGGCGCAACTGGCCACCGGCACCGAGGCGGTGCTGCTGGTCGGCTACGACAGCCAGTCCTGCGGTCCGCTCGGGCACACCACGCGCAGCGACGGCCTGCTCGGCGGCGCGCTGGTGCTGGCGCGCACGGGCGAAGGCCCGCAGCTGCGGGCCACGCTGGAGGACGGCGAGGCCGGGACGGCCGCCGGTCCGCTGGCGCGGCAACTGGCCGGCAACGCGATGGCGCCGATGCTGGCGCTGTTCGACACGCTGGCCACGGCCGGCGGCGATTGCACGCTCAAGGCCGGCCCCGGCCGCCGCCTGCGGCTGGCGCTGGCGCCATGAGCACGATGCCGATCCGCGCCGACCAGGCCGCCATCGTCATTCCCGCGCTCAACGAGTCGCTGCGCATCCGCGAAGTGGTGACCCAGGCGCTGGCGCACTGCCCCAACGTGATCGTGGTCGACGACGGCTCCGACGACGACACCGTCGCCTGCATCGCCGACCTGCCGGCCACGCTGATCCGCCACCCGCAGCGGCTCGGCAAGGGCGCGGCGCTGCGCAGCGGCTTTGCCGAGGCCGCGCGCCGCGGCCTGCTCGGAGTGATGACGATGGACGGCGACGGCCAGCACAGCGCCGCCGACTTCCCGCGCCTGCTGGATGCGGCCAACCGCCACCCCGGCGACGTCGTCATCGGCGCGCGCCTGCGCAAGCGCGCCAGCCAGCCGACGATCCGCCGCATCGGCAACGACTTCGGCGACTGGGGCATCGCCTGGGCCTGCGGCTTCCGCCTGCTGGACAGCCAGAGCGGGCAGCGCTTCTATCCGCGCGCGGTGTTCACCCTGCCCGATGTGTCCGGCGAAGGCTTCGTGTTCGAGGCGCAGCTGCTGATCTCGGCCGCACGCCAGGCCGGCGCGCGGGTGATCGCGGTGCCGATCGAGACCCGCTACGCCAGCAGCGAGCCCGGCTGCTTCCGCAAGAGCCATTTCCGCCTGGTGCGCGACCTGTACCGGATCACCACGCACGTGGCCGGGCAGATCCTCACGCGCGGCGGCCTTGCCGCCGAATACCGCCGCACCCGTGCGCACCCGGCCGTGATCGACGATCCGAACGGCGAGTTCGCCAGCTTCGATCCTTCCTCGCAGGTGCAGGACCCGCCCTGACCGCCCGCGGCGGCGCTCGACGCCGGCCGCCGCTCAGCCCATCCCGCCGTTGACCCCGATCACCTGGCCGTTGACGTAGCCGGCGGCGTCCGAGCACAGGAACGCCACCAGCGCGGCGACGTCCTCCGGCTTGCCGGCACGGCCGGCGGGGACGACCTGCCTGATCGTCTCCGGCGGGAACTGCGCGGCCGCCATCGCCCCCTCGATCACGCCCGGCGCGACGACATTGGCGGTGATGCCGCGGCTGGCCATCTCGCGCGCCAGCGAACGGGTGGCGCCGTGCAGCGCCGACTTGGCCGCGGCGTAGTTGACCTGGCCGCGGTTGCCGATCACCGCCGCCACCGATGACACGCTCACCACCCGGCCCCAGCGCGTGCGCGCCATCGGCAGCAGCAGCGGCTGGGTGACGTTGAAGAAGCCGTGCAGCGACACGTCGATGACCCGGTGCCACTGCTGTCGGCTCATGCCGGCCATCGGCGCGTCGTCGTGGACACCGGCGTTGTTGACCACCACCTGCACCGGCCCGGCCCGCAGCAGGGCCTCGATCGCCGCCTGGCTGGCCGCGGCGTCGGCGACGTCGAACGCCACCGCCTCGGCGCGGCCGCCTTCGTCCAGTATCCGCGCCACCAGCTGTTCGGCGCGCGCGGCATTGGCATTGGCGTGCACGATCACGTGCAGGCCGTCGGCGGCCAGCCGGCGGCAGATGGCGCCGCCGATGTCGCCACTGCCGCCGGTAACCAGCGCGCGTCGCAGGGAAGTGTTGTCTTTCATGCCAGCCTTGTGGTGTGACGGCGGTTGCGGCGGCGACCTGTGGGAACGATGTGTAGGCGTCGAGCAGGTTGCAGGCCTGCGCCGGGTCCACGAGTTTGCCAGCAGCGGGCCACGGGTGCATACCGGGGAGAGCACGCTAGAATGCCCGCGCACGACCCAGAACGAGAATAGCCATGCTGGATTTGGACGACCTGCTGGCCCCGGTTTCGGATGACCATCCTGCGGGGGAAGACCTTTCATTTTCGATCGAGTTCGACCGGATCCAGGAGTTCCGGCGCTTCGACGATCCGACCCTGGAGCAGGGCGAGTGGCAGACGGACATCAAGTTCGCCGACTGGCCCGCCGCGCTTGCCGAGAGCGCGCAGCTGCTGCGCACGCGCACCAAGGACCTGCGCCTGGCCGGCTGGTTCGCCGAGGCCAGCGCCCAGACCGACGGTTTCGCCGGTCTCGCCCAGGGCTACCGCCTGGTCGCCGGGCTATGCGAGCGCTACTGGGACCAGGTGCACCCGCTGGCGGTGGACGACGACCAGGAAGAGCGCATCGGCAACATCAGCTGGCTGCTCGGCAACTCCCTGCAATGGCTGCGCACCATCCCCATCGTGTCCGCGCCGCAGGGGCGCTACGGCCTGGATGCGTTCGAGGCCGCGCGTGCCCACCAGGCCAGCGGCGAGGAGATCCCCGGGCAGCCGGGGCTGGAACTGTTGGAGGCGGCACGCCGCGACACCCCGCACGATTTCTATCGCACGCGGCTGGAGAGCGTGGCCGACTGCCTGCAGGCGCTGGACGGCCTGCGCGATGCGGTGGACGCACGCCTGGGCATGGACGGCCCCAGCTTCAGCGCGGTGCGCGAGCGGCTGGAGCACCTGCACACCACCATTGCCCGCTTCGCGCGCGAGGCCGGCCTGCTGGTCGACGCGGTGGACGCCGCACCGGCGCAGGCGGGAGACGACGAGCCGGCCGAACCCGTGCCCGCCGCGGCCACGGGTACCCCGCGCGGCCCGGCGCAGGCGCCGGCCACGCGCAAGGAAGCCCTGGCCCAGCTGCGCCAGGTCGCCGAGTTCTTCCGCCGCACCGAACCGCACAGCCCGGTGGCCTACCTGGCGGAGAAGGCCGCGCGCTGGGGCGAGATGCCGCTGCACGTCTGGCTCAAGCGCGTGATCAAGGACGACAGCGTGCTGCAGCAGATGGAAGAGATGCTCGACGTGGAGCAGAACCAGGACTATTCCTGAGCCGCCGAGCTCGCGCCTGGGGCAACGCGGCGCATCCGGAAGAAGCCGCCGCAGAACGTCGATCCCGGTTGCGACCTTCTCCCCTTCTCCCGCTTGCGGGGGAAGGTGCCCGAAGGGCGGATGGGGGTTGCCTGGAGCATCGGGAAGCCAGAGCAAAAGCCCCCCATCCGGCGCTGCGCGCCACCTTCCCCCGCAAGCGGGAGAAGGGAACTTGCACATCTTCATGCGTCTTGCGAAGCCTGACATTCGGCGCCGCCGCCGTCAGAGCACCTTGAACTCGATGCGGCGGTTGCGCGCGCGGCCCTCGGCGGTGGCGTTGTCGGCCACCGGCTCGTCGGCGCCCCTGCCCAGCGCGGTCAGGCCGGCGCCGGGGATGCCGTGCTGCACCAGGTAGGCGCGCACCGCCTGCGCACGCGCCTGGCTCAGCGCCTGGTTGGACTGCGGCTGGCCGACGTTGTCGGTATGGCCGACGATCTGCACCTTCACGTCGTCCATCTCGCGCATCCTGGCCACCATCTCGTCGAGGATCGCCATGCCCCGGGGCGTCAGCCGGGCGCTGCCGCTCTCGAACTCGATGATGCGGTCGGCCAGCGTGGCATCGAGCACGCTCTGCTCCGAGCCGCCGGTCTTCAGGCTGTTGGTGACGGTGTAGGAGGTGTTGCTGGCCACGCTCAGCTCGCTCAGCACCTGCTGCCGCTGCGCCTCGTTGAGCACCTGCCCGCTGATGCGCACCGATTGCCCGTTGACCTCGAGCTTGCCGTCGTTCACCCGCTTGATGCCCGGGCCGATCATGTTGGCGACGTACTCGCCCCAGTTGGGCGGGGTGGGGATGTCCTGCACCTGCACGCGATCGACCACGCGCGCATCGCCGTAGACCGCGCGCAGGCTCGCCAGGATGCGCTGCTTGGTGGCCTCGTCGGGCACCACGCCCTCGGCGATCGCCGGCCGCTCGTCCGCGCCGGACTGCGCCTGTGCCGGGGCGGTGGGCCACGCGCCGGCCAGGCACAGGGCGATCGGGGCCAAAGAGGAAAGTCGCATGCTCATGTTCCCAGGAATGTCTCGCCGAACAGCTTGCGCGCGGTCTTCAGGCTGACGTCGTCGCGCTCGAGGTAGGTCGCCAGCCGGTTGAGGGCATAGTCGCCTGACAGGTACTCGTCCACCCATTCGGCATCGGCGGTGTGGATCAGGAAGTCGCCGGCCTGCTGCGGGTCCATGGCCGCGTGCAGCGCGTGCGGGTCGGCGCCGTTGAAGCCGACCAGCAGCTGCGGCGCCTGCGCGTCGCGCACCAGCACGGCCAGCTCGAACTCGCCGCGGCCGAGGAAGGCGGCGACGATGTCCAGCCAGAACGCGGCCACCAGCGGCCGCGAGATCGCATCGCGCGGCAGCGGCAGCACCAGCGCGCGGTCGATGGCGAGGCTGCCGCCGGTCAGCAGCGGCTGCAGCAGCAGCCCCAGCGCCGGCAGCATCTGCCGCAAGCGCAGAGGGCCGTGGCCGGCATCCTCGATCAGGGCCTGCAGCGAGCCGATGCTCTGGATGTCCAGGAAGTCCTGGAAGGTGGCGTGGTAGGCCGACACGTCCGGGCTCAGCGCGTAGCGGGTCTCGGCCAGCGCCGCCAGCGCGGCATCGTCGCCGGCGGCCTGGCGCGCCTGCCGCGACAGGCCCGACCAGACCTTGGACATCGCCAGCGGGCTGAGGCCGATGAAGCGCAGCGGTTCGGCCACCTCGAAGCGCACCGCCGACAGGAACGGGAAGCGCCGCTGCGAGGCATCGCGGCTGGGCAGCAGGTGGCCGCACAGCACCACCTTGCTGCGCGAGCCCAGGAACGCGTACTGCACGTCCGGGGCCTCGTCGTAGATGCGCTTCCAGTCCGGGTTCTGGCTCAGCGCCTCGACCCCGGCGCCGGCCCAGCGGTCCAGCCACGCCAGCAGCTGGTGGTTGTCCGAGGCGCGCACGAAGTCGCCGCGGGTGGGAATCTTGCCGAAGTAGCAGACCGCTGCGTTGACCTCGCGGCTCATCGCCCACCTCCTTGCTGCGGCGTGGCCGCGGTCGATTCCGGCGCGGCCGCCGGGGCGCCGGCCACGGTGTCCGGAAGCTGCAGTCCCTTCTGCCAGTCGTTGCCCTGGGTCGCGGTGCCGGCCTTGCGCACCACCCGCATCTCCACCGGCACGGTGACGCCGTCGCGCTGCCACACCACGCCGCGTTCGCCCTCGTACTCGCCGCTTTCCATCATGCGGGTGAAGGCGTTGGAGCCGGAGGCGGCGAACACCTCCACCGTGCGCCCGTCGCTGGTCACCGCGGTGATGCGCGCGCCCGGCACCGCGCCGGGGTTGGGATACTGCATGGTCATCCATTGCGGCGTGGTGTTGCGGTAGCGCAGCACCTGGCCATCGATCTCGATGGTGTACTCCACCGCGCCGGTGGCCGGCGCCGGCAGGATCTCGAAGATGGTCGAGTCCTGCGACAGGCCCGCCTGGCCGCTCACCCAGTTGCCGTAGTTGGCCACCAGCTGGTTGGACAGGGTCACGCCCAGCCCGGCCCAGCGGCGCGCCTCCAGCAGCGGTCCGCGCTGGATCACCAGCGTGCCCAGCGCATCCTTGCTGAAGGCGGAGATGCTGCCGGTGGGGCCGAAGATCGCGGCGATGTCGCTGGCGGCGGCGTCGACGTCGGAGGTGAGGTTGAACGGATACTGGCGGCCGATGCCGTTGTTGAACGGCTGGTACACCTGCGCCGCCCACACCCGGTTGATCTCCTGCTCGGTCGGCTCGACCAGCGCCGAGAAGGTCTGCGTCAGCGGCCGCAGCAGCAGCGGGCGCAGGCTGCCGCGCTGCTCGTCGTCGACGCCGGCGAGCATCTGCTCGTCCACCAGCGCCAGCGCCGCGCTGAGCTCGGAGCCTTCGTTGCTGAAGGTGTCCTGCATCAGCTTGCGGGTGCCGATGCCGGCCTCGCCCTGGTTCTTGATCGCGTTGAGCCGGCTGCGCAGCTTGCCCAGCTGCTCGAAGTAGGCGTCCTCCAGCGAGGGCTGTCCGTCGCGCTTGGCGGTCAGCCGCACCAGCGCGTCGAAGGCCTTGCCGACCGGCCCGACCGGTACCTTGGCCGCGGGCTCGTCGGCCGGATCGCGGCGCAGCACGACGCGGCGGAACCAAGCGACGAAGCCGCCGGCCGCCTGCCGCGCGCGCGCATCGGCGGCCGGGTTGTCCCACACGGTCTGCTCGGTGAGCTTGTCCAGCAGCCGGCGCAGCGGCGAGTTGGCCGGGTCGCCGAGGCGGTTCAGCGCCGCCACCGCCTGGTCGAAGTCCTGGAACGTGGCCACGCTCAGGCCCTTGGCGAACTTGCGCCACTCCTGCGCGTACTCCTGCTTGTACAGCGTGGTCAGCTCGCGGGCGATGTGCTCGGGGCTGCCGGCCAGCGACAGGTCGCTCTGCTCGGTCGCGTCCAGCACCCAGTCCTGCACGCTGAGCTGGGTGTTGGCGGCCTCGCCGATGGCGTCCTTGACGTACTCCTGCCAGGCCTGGCGCGAGAACGCGCCGGAGATGGCATAGCTGCCGGTGATCGCGTCGCGGTTGAACTCCTCGCCCAGCAGCGCGTTGACGGTGACGGTGGGGAAGCGCGAGGCGGCGCGCGCCTTGATCTGCGCGAACACCCGCTGCAGCGCCGGCTGCCCCTTCATCACCTGCGCCAGCGCCTGGCGGCTGTCGTTGACCAGCGCCACCTTGGTCTGCACCTGCGGCCAGTCGCGGTTGCCGGACTGGGCCACGTAGAAGCTCATCAGCTTCTCCGCCGCGCGCGCCATGTCCTCGCGGCTCATCTGGCCGCGGTTGGCGTCGAGCCAGCCGCGCCAGAACATGGTCAGCTGCTGGGCCAGGTGGGCATCCTCCACGCGCGTGCGGTCGCCCAGCATCAGGTAGGTCTTGAGGGCGTTGTAGACGTCGTTGGTATCGGTCGGCGAGGCTTCCTGGTAGAGCGCGCCGGCTTCGCCCGCCGCTGCCGGGGACGGCTGGCCGAGGCGCTCGCGCTCGGACACCGCCTGCGCCAGGAAGGCCTCCAGCCGCGCGGTGGTCGGCTCCACCATGACCTGGCGCATGCCCTTGAAGTACTCGTCCAGCAACTTACGGCGGATGTTGTCGCCCTGGTACAGCCCCAGGTGGGTGGTGATGCCGCCCTGGCGGTCGTAGCGGTCGATCTGCGCCAGCCGGTCCTGCAGCAGCAGCAGCGCGTCGATGCGCGACTTCAGGTCCACCTTGCCCTGCTGCAGCTGCACCGCCTGCTGCAGGTCGCGGGTGGCGTTGTCCACCAGCCGCGCGTTGGTGGTGTAGGACCAGGTCCACAGGCCCAGCGCGATCGCCAGCGCGCCGACCGCGCCGAGGAACACGCCGTAGCGCAGGCGGTTCTGCCGCGGGCTGGAATACTGCCGCACCAACTGCTTGTCGGCGAAGATGACCTTGCGGAACAGGTCCTTGAGGAAGTACGCATCGTGTCCTTCCGGCACGCGGTCGCCCTGCGGCGGCTGCCCCTGCAGCGCGAACTGGCGGCCGACGCGCTCGGAGGCGTAGTGCACCGACTGCCCTTCCTGCAGCGCGCTGGAGAAGTAGAAGCCGCGGAACACCGGCTTGAACTGGTACGGGTTCTCCTCGAACAGGGTGGCGATGAAGGTGCGCAGCGCCGGCTTGATGCCGACGAACTCCAGCGGCAGCGTCAGCAGCCCCGGCGACACCTCGCGCCCGCGCAGCATCGCCATGTGCGCCAGGCTCATCTCCTTGATGCCCTCGGCCAGTTCGTCGAAATGCTGGTCGAACGCGGCCAGCGCATCGGTCTGGGCATGCGGATCGAACGGCAGCGTGGCGCCCCATACGCCCTCGCGCTCGCCCGGATCCAGGTGCTGGAAGAACTCGGAGAAGCCGGCGATCAGGTCGGCCTTGGTGAACACCACGTAGATCGGCGCGAACACCTCCAGCCGCTCGGCGATCTCCTGCACGCGCTGGCGCAGGTTCTTGGCCAGCTCCATCGCGAACTCGGGCTTGCTGCCGGACAGCTCGGCGATGCTGGCGGCGATGATGATGCCGTTGATCGGCGCGCGCGGGCGGTGCTTCTTGAGCAGGCCCAGGAAGGTCAGCCACTCGAAGCGGTCCTCGACGCTGACCGAGTAGCGGCCGGCGGTATCGAGCACGATGCCCTGGGTGGTGAAGTACCAGTCGCAGTTGCGGGTGCCGCCGATGCCCTGCACCACGTTGCCGCGGGCGTCCTCGAACGGGAACTGCAGGCCCGAGTTGAGGATGGCCGTGCTCTTGCCGGCGGCGGGGTTGCCGATGATCACGTACCAGGGCAGCTCGTACAGCGCGGCGCTGCCCTTGAGCATGCCGATGCGCGACGACTTGATGGCCTTGACCGCCTCGAGCATGCGCGTGCGCAGCGCCTCGGTATCGCCACGGTTGGACGGCTGCGCGGCGGCGACCGCGCGGTCGGCCTGGTCCTTGACCATCGCGTCCAGCCCGCGCGCGGCACGCCGCGCCAGCCAGCGCCGTACCAGCCAGACCAGCAGCGCCACCACCAGGGAGATGGCCAGCACGACCGCGGCCCAGAAGGCGATCTCGCGCATGCCGTCGTGGCCGAAGTAGCCCACGCCGGCCGCGACCAGCAGGCCGATGACCATCCAGAGGCGGTAGTCGCTGAGGTAGTACCTGAGATTGCTCACCATCACGTCCTGTTCGGATGCTCTTAAGTTGGGATGTTCTGGGCGCCGCCGGCCGGGACGGTCCCGTCCGGCGCGCTGTCGGGGGATGCACCGCCGGCAGGCAGCGAAGCCGTGGCCACGACCGCGGCCACGCGCAGGTCCGGCTCGTCCACGCCCAGCACGAGCACGGCACGGTCGCTGGCGCCGGCGCGGGTGGCGGCCAGCGCCAGCGTGGCCACTGCGACGACCGGCACGACCGTGCCGGCCAGCGCGCCGCAGGCGAAGCATTGCCGGTAGCCGTCCAGCTCGGGGCAGGCGGCCACCGCCGCGGAACTGGCCTCGACGGCGCGGTCGGCACGCTGGTCGGCATCGCTCACCAGCCAGTCCACCTGCCCGGCCTCCACCCCGGCCGCCTGCATCGCGGCCTGCAGCAGTTCGGCGCTCTGGCGCACACGGGCGCGTTCGCTGGCCGGCACCGTCTCCAGCGCCGCCAGCCGCGGCGGGTGCAGCACCACGCCGTCGGCATCCGCGCCACCACGCACCTGCCTGAGCAGCACGCCGGCGGCGCCTTCGCCCGGCAGCGTGCCCTCCGGGTGCCGATGATCGGCCAGTGCGCCACGCATCTGCAGGCGCTCGATCCAGGCCGCGTCGACCAGCGAGCCCGCGGCCAGCAGCAGCTGCCAGTGTTCCCCTTCCGGTTCCCGCCGCGTCAGCCGTTGCAGCAGGCGCCAGGCATCGCCGCTGCTGCGGGCCGGCACCGCCTCGACCCGGAGCTGCGCGGCCGCCAGGCCCAGTTCCGCGGCCCAGTCCGACACGATCGCCGCGGCGGTGCGCTGCATCTGCTCGTTCCAGTCGGCGGGCAGCAGCAGGGCGACGTCGAGGTGGCCGCCGGCGATGCTCTCCTGCTGCCGGCGCAGGCCGGCCACCACCTCGCCGGGAAGCTCGCGCGGCGCCGGCAGCTCGGCCAATGCCTGCAGCAGCAGTTCCTCGGCCACCGGCTGCAGCAGCGCCAGCGCGCGCAGCGGTGCCTCGCCGAAGGCGCTCGCGCCCTGGCGGTCTTGCACCCAGTCGCGCGCCGCGTCGACGTCGAGGTCGGGCACGTACGCGGCGAACACCGGCAGGCCGTCGCGATCGCGAAGTTTCGGGTGCAGCCCGGGGCGGGCGAGTTCGGTGTGCTGGCTGGACAGTTGCCCGGCATCGCTGCCACAGGCGAGGTTGACCGCCGCGGCGCGGACCAGCGTCAACCCGGCCTGCGGGCCGGGCGCCGCCGCGGCCGTCTCCGCCGCCGCCGGTGCCGGCGGCGGGGCCTGGCCATCCTGGCGCTGCAGGCGGTCGGCACCGGCCTGCGCCAGCCGCCGCCAGCCGCTGCTCAGCATCCAGCCGCCGCCGAGCAGGCCGGCCGGCACGATGCCCAGCCAGGTCAGCAGGTCCCAGCCGTTGGGCGCCGCGCCGCTGCTGCGCCAATAGAAGATCGCCCCGCCCCACGAGACGGCGAAGACCGTCGCGGCCGACAGCACATTCCTCAGCAGTGAAGTGGTTGGCATCTCGCTCCTTGCGCAATCCGGCGGCCGGACACGGCCTGCCGGCTCCTGTTCGCGTTACCCGATACCCGCGTTCGACTGGCTGGAAACGAGCGTGCCGCCGCATGCGGTCTTGTCGCCATGCCGCGCCACCGGCTGGCCGTCGACGATGACGGCGGCATCGCCGGACACGATCTCGGTGGTGCCGTGCCTGCTGCACACCACCTTGTCGCCGACACGGGCCACGGGCTTGCCGGCCACGTCGGTCTGGCCGGAGCCGCTGACCACTCGACCACCGTGATCCAGGGGGTCTCCAACGACGATGAAGGGTCGTGACATCCTTTCGTTCCTCGACTATTCGTTTCCGATATGGCGCCGTTTCCCCGGTACTCGCCACCGCTTTCCCTGTCCTATCAAGATTAGCAGGAGTTGGCGCGATGGTGCCTATCCGGACTGCCTGCGGCGGGCGGCGCGGGCATCGCGGCAGGCCTGGGCGTCCTCCAGGTGCACGTAGTCCTTGATGCTGCGCCAGCTTCCGCCCCACTCCAGGCCGGCCTGCCTGGCCAGTTCGCCGTACAGGAAGTACCCCCGCCGCGTCCACGGATCGGACATGTCCCATTGCAGGCGGCCGTCGCGCATCGGCGCGCTGTCCACCGCCAGGCCGTACTGGTGGCAGCTCTGCCAGGCGCCGGCACGGGTGGCCTTGCCCGCCTCGATCAGCTCGGCCTGGCGCTCCGGGCTGCGATAGCCCTCCACCAGCACCATCTGGTAGCCATGCCGGCGCATGATCTCGTAGATCGCCAGCACCTGCTGCTGCAGGCGGGCGTCGATGTGCTCCCAGCGGCGGTCGGCGTGGGCGATCTCGGGCCGCAGCCGCAGGATCTCCTCGGTGGTGAACACCTCCGGCGGCGGCGGCGGCGGCGGCACCAGCCGCTCGCCGCGCAGCAGCTGCGCGATCATGCTGCCCGATTCGGACAGGTCCGCCGCCTGGAAGTCCTCCAGCGCGACATTGCGGCGCACCGACAGGATCACCAGCGGCGGCACCGTCAGCAGCAGCAGCGCGGCGACCAGCAACCAGCGATGGCGAAACACGAATCCCCGGCTCTCGCGTGCCAGGCTGCGCACCTCCGAAGCGGTGCGCAGCGGACGCTCCAGGGTGCGCCGGCCGGCCAGGCCGAGGCGTTCGCGCCAGCGCCGGCCCCGGTCGGCCAGCCGCCGCGTGGCGCGTTCGCCGGACTCCGGAAACAGCAGCCACCAGCACACCGCCGCGAAAAGCAGCAGGAACAGTACCCCCGACACGATCAGCAGCACGGCCCGCTCCCGTCCTCACGCCGTGTTGACGGTTCAGGGTCAGCCACTAGAATCGGCGGCAGGACAGGACCTGGATCCGCCGGGCCCAGGCAGGAGGCCGAGATTGAGCAGCCCCAACACGCACCGCCCCACCCTGATCTCCGGTCAGCCCGCCTCCGCGGCCGGCGGCTCCCACCGCATCCTGGCCGACATGGAGGGCCGCGGCGGCCGCGCCACGGCGGCGGCGGAACGGGCCGCGGCGGCCACGCGCCAGCGTCCCTGGCCCTGGAAATGGCTGATCCTGGCGGCGGTGGCGACGACATTGCTGCTGGCTTCCCTGGCTGTGTTCCGTGCGACGTCCAGTCGGGACGACGGCGTGTCCACCGCTTCCCCTTTCGCCCCCTTGCCCGCCGAACCGGCGACGGCGTCGCACGAGCAGGACCGGGGGGCGGCCATGATAGTGGATGATCCGTCGGCTTCGGCGACCGGCGCGTCCGCCGCCGCTGCCTCGGCGCAGGCGGCCCCGGACCCCGCGGCCGCTGCCGGCCAGCCGCTCGCCGCTGCCGCCGCGCCTGCCGATGCGGCCCCGGCCGCCGCCGGCCGGACCCCG
>NZ_JAJOZS010000030.1 GCF_021168555.1 Stenotrophomonas sp. MMGLT7
CGTAGGAGCGACTTCAGTCGCGATGGGGCCTTCCCGGTAAAGCCCCATCGCGACTGAAGTCGCTCCTACGGCGCTCCTACAGGGCGCGGGCCATCTCCAATGGGCCCGCAACACGCATCGGAAGGCACCTCCGTTTCGCCTGCAACCATGCGGGGCGATGGTGTCTAATAGTGGCACCCCCTCTCGCCGTGCCCCTTCCCCGTGAGCCTTCCCGATTCCGACCCGCGTCCGGAGCAGCAGCCCCTGCCCGAGGACGATGCCGCCTTCGTTTCCGGCCGGATGACGCCGCCGCCGGATTCGGCCGGCACCGTGCAGGACGACCGCGCCTACCACCATTCGGTGGCCGAGGACGTGCAGGGCATGCTGCTGGCAACGCTGGTGTCCTCGCTGGGGCTGGCGGTGTTCGCCAAGGGCGGGATCATGATCGGCGGCATCGCCGGCGTGGCCTTCCTGGTGCACTACGCGGCGGGCTGGAACTTCGGCCTGATGTTCGTGTTGCTGAACATGCCGTTCTACTGGCTGTCGGTGCGGCGCATGGGCTGGGAGTTCACCCTCAAGACCTTCGCCGCGGTCGGCGCCTGCGGCGTGCTGACCGACCTGCTGCCGCGCTGGGCCGACTACTCGCACATGACCACGCTGTACTCGGCGGTGGTCGGCGGCGCGCTGGTGGGGCTGGGCATCCTGTTCTTCATCCGCCACCGCGCCAGCCTCGGCGGCATCGGCATCCTGGCGGTGTACATCCAGCGCGACCACGGCATCAGCGCCGGCAAGGTGCAGATGAGCTTCGATGCGATGCTGATGATCGCCGCGTTCTTCATCCTCACCCCGCAGAAGGTGGGGTACTCGGCGCTGGGCGCGGTGCTGCTGAGCCTGGTGCTGATGTTCAACCACCGGCCCCACCGCTACATGGGCGTGTGAGCGGCGGCAGGGTGCTGGCGCTCTACGGTTTCCCGTGCCCGGGAACGGGGGCGGGGCCGCGCATCCACGGCGGCGCCAAGGCTGCGATGTGCGTCTGCACCGGGCAATCGGGCCGATGCGCGCCGGGCAGGTAGCCCAGGCTCATCAGGAACTCGCCGGTGATCTCGCCGCCGGTGAAGCGGAACGTGCGCTTGAACAGCTTCACCCAGCCCGGCTTGTCGAGCGGGTGGTGCGCGTCCAGCCAGGCGGCGAAGCCGCCGTGCGAGTCGCGCAGGCCGGCGATCACCCGCGCATTGTGGATCGCCGCGGCGATCTTGAGGCGGTTGCGGATGATGCCCGGATCGGCCAGCAGGCGGGCCACGTCGTCCTGCCCGTAGGCGGCCACCGCGTCCACGTCGAAGCCGTGGTAGGCGGCGCGGAAGCCCTCGCGCTTCCTGAGGATGATCTCCCAGCTCAGCCCGGCCTGGTTGATCTCCAGCAGCAGGCGCTCGAACAGCTCCGCTTCGTCGCGCTGCGGGAAACCGTACTCGTGGTCGTGGTAATGGCCGTGGACCGGATGGCCCGGGGCGAGGTCGCAATAGCCGCTCATGCGGACATGATAGGGCGTGTCGGGCCTTCACCGGGCGCCCACCCGGCAGCGGATGACGCGCCGCGGGCCGCGACCGCCTAGAATGGGCGCCATGACGCACGTTCCCGACCAACTGGCCAACCAGCTGCTGATCGCGCTGCCGAGCCTGGCCGACTCCAACTTCGCCCGCTCGGTGGTGCTGGTCTGCCAGCACGACGACGAAGGCGCCATGGGCGTGCTGGTGAACCGTGCCTCGGAGTACACGCTGGGCGAGGTGCTGGCGCAGATGGACATCCACACCCAGGACGAAGCGCTGCGCGGCCAGCCCGTGCTCAGCGGCGGCCCGGTGCATCCCGAGCGCGGCTTCGTCATCCACGACGACGCCCGCGACTGGGACTCCAACCTCGCCGTCGGCGAGGGCCTGTACCTGACCACCTCGCGCGACATCCTCGAGGCGATGGCGGCCGGCAACGGCCCCGGCAATGCGGTGGTGGCGCTGGGCTGCGCCGGCTGGGGCGCCGGGCAGCTGGAGTTCGAACTGGGCGAGAACAGCTGGCTGACCGCGCCGGCCGACGCCAACCTGCTGTTCCACGTGCCGTTGGCCGAGCGCTGGCAGGCCGCCGCCGGCCGCATCGGCGTGGACCTGTTCCGCCTGACCGACTACAGCGGGCATGCCTGAGGCAAGCGCCATCGCCCGCGACGCCACGGTGCTGGGTTTCGATGTCGGTTCGCGCCGCATCGGCGTGGCGCTGGGCAGCGCCTTCGGCATCAGCGCGCGGGCGATCGCGGTGATCGACGTGCACGGCAACGGCCCGGACTGGGCGGCGATCGACCGGCTGCAGCACGAATGGCGGCCGCAGGGCCTGGTGGTCGGCGATCCGCTGACCCTGGACGGCGGCGACCAGCCCATCCGCAAGCGCGCCCACGCCTTCGCCCGCGAGCTGCGCAGCCGCTACCGCCTGCCGGTGGTGCTGGTGGACGAGCGCTCCAGCTCGGTCGAGGCGGCGCGCCGCTTCGCCGCCGAGCGCGCCGCCGGGCGCAAGCGCCGCCGCGATGCCGAGGCGCTGGACGCGGTGGCCGCGGCGGTGATCATCGAGCGCTGGCTGGACGCGCCGGACGACGCCACGCCGCTGCCCTGACCACGGCCCTGATCCGAATTTCCCGTTACTGCCGAGTAGACCAATGACCCCCTCGCAACTGGATTCCGACGGACGCCTGCGCCACCTGCTGACCCTCGACGGCCTGCCGCGCGCCACCTTGCTGCAACTGCTCGACCGCGCCGGGCAGATCCGCGACGCGGCGGTCGGCCGCGTCGGCAAGCGCAACGTGCTGGCCGGCACCGCGGTGTGCACGCTGTTCTTCGAACCCTCCACCCGCACCCGCAGCTCCTTCACCCTGGCCGCGCAGCGGCTGGGCGCGGACGTGCTCAACTTCGACGCCTCCACCTCATCCACCCGCAAGGGCGAGACCGCGCGCGACACCATGAGGAACCTGGAGGCGATGGGCGTGCGCGGCTTCGTCGTGCGCCACCCCGAGGACGGCGCGGTGGAGCGGCTGGCCGAGGCGGCCGGCGAGGGCACCGCCCTGGTCAACGCCGGCGACGGCCGCAGCGCCCATCCCACCCAGGGCCTGCTGGACATGCTGACCCTGCGCCAGGCCAAGGGCAGCGACTTCTCGCGGCTGAAGGTGGCGATCGTCGGCGACGTCAGGCACTCGCGCGTGGCGCGCTCGGACCTGCACGCGCTGCGCACCCTCGGCGTCGGCGAGATCCGCGTATGCGGGCCGAAATCGCTGCTGCCCGAGGACGACATCCTGGAGGGCTGCGTGGTCGGCGAGGACTTCGACGCCCTGCTCGAGGGCGCCGACGCCCTGATGATGCTGCGGCTGCAGCGCGAGCGCATGGAGGAGGGGCTGGTGGCGTCGCTGGACGGCTACCACCAGCAGTACGGCCTCACCGCCGAGCGCCTGCGCCGCGCCGCGGCCGATGCCGTGGTGCTGCATCCCGGTCCGATCAACCGCGGCGTGGAGGTCACCGACGAGGTCGCCGACGGCCCGCAGTCGTGGGTGCTGCGCCAGGTCGCCAACGGCGTGGCGGTGCGCATGGCGGTGCTGGAGACCCTGCTGGGCTGAGATCCGTTACGGCGGAAGGGGGCGCGCGGGTACCGGCACCGACCTGCGCGCCGCGGCGGCCTCGCCGCCCGGACCGGGACCAATGGCAGTGCCCATATATCGCCCGCGGGTGTAGATACGGGGTTCACCCTTCGCTACCGGCACTGCCCCCATGCCCCGTTTCCCCCACCGCCGCCTCGCTGCGGCCGCCTCCCTCGCCGTTGCCGCCAGCGCCGCGCCGGCGCTGGCCGCCGATGACGGCGCGTTCGATCCGCTGGCGCTGTTCGCACCGCTGCAGCTGCCCGATGCGCCCAATGCGTTCCGCAGCGGCAGCGGCCGGCCCGGTCCGCTGTTCTGGCAGAACCGCGCCGACTACGACCTGCGCGCGACCATCGATCCGGACACGCGGCGGCTGAGCGGCGAGGAGACCATCACCTACAGCAACCACAGCCCGGACACGCTGGACGTGCTGTGGCTGCAGCTGGACCAGAACATCTACCGTGCCGATGCCCGGGCCCGCGACGCGCGCGCGCCACGCCCGCCGCGCCCGGGCCAGGCCCGCAAGCCGGCCGCTCCGGCGCCTGCAACCGACGGCTACGAGATCGCCTCGGTGGAGGTCGAGCAGGGGGGGCGGCGCGTGCCGGCCAGGTTCCTGGTCGACGACACCCGCATGCGCGTGGACCTGCCCGCGCCGCTGTCCGGCGGCGGCAACACGCTCAAGCTGCACCTGCGCTACCGCTACACCGTGCCCGGCACCTGGGGCGGGCGCACCGCGGTCACGCCGTCGAAAAACGGCGAGATCTACGAGATCGCGCAGTGGTACCCGCGCATGGCGGTCTACGACGACCTGCGCGGCTGGGATACCCAGCCCTATCTCGGTTCGGAGTTCTACCTGGAGTACGGCAGCTTCGATTATGCCGTCACCGTGCCGTGGAACTGGCTCGTGGCCGGTTCCGGCGACCTGGCCAACCCGAAGGACGTGCTCACCGCCGAGCAGCAGCGACGGCTGCAGCGGGCGCGCGGCAGCGACAGCACCGTCTACATCGTGCGCCCGGACGAGGTCGGCCAGCCGTCCACCCGGCCGACCGCCAGCGGCACCCGGACCTGGCGCTTCCACATGGACCACACCCGCGACGTGGCCTTCGCCGCCTCGCCCGCGTTCGTGTGGGATGCCGCGCGCATCAACCTGCCCGACGGCAGGCAGTCGCTGGCGATGTCGGTCTACGCCGCCGAGGGGGTGGGCGCGGACAAGTGGGACCGCTCCACCGAGTACGTGAAGGGCGCCATCGAGCACTTCTCGCAGTGGTACCCGTACCCGTGGCCGGCGGCGATCAACCTGGGCGGCCACGGCGCCGGCATGGAGTACCCGGGCATCGTGTTCGACGGTTTCGAGGACGGCGGCAAGCCGCTGTTCTGGATCACCGCGCACGAACTGGGCCACGGCTGGTTCCCGATGATCGTCGGCTCCAACGAGCGCCGCCACGCATTCATGGACGAAGGCTTCAACACCTTCATCGATGTCTACGCCTCCGACGCCTTCAACCACGGCGAGTACGCGCCCAAGCGCGACGGCGAGTACGCTCCCGGCGGCGGCAACCCGGTGGACGAGATCCTGCCGCTGCTGGCCGACGGGCAAGCGCCCACGCTGATGGACATCGCCGACGCCACCAGCGAGAAGTACCGTCACCCGCTGACCTACTTCAAGGGCGCGCTGGGGCTGGTGCTGCTGCGCGAGCAGATCCTCGGCCCCGAGCGCTTCGATCCGGCGTTCAGGAAGTACATCGCCACCTGGGCCTACAAGCATCCCACCCCGTCGGACTTCTTCCGCATCATGCAGAGCGAGGCCGGCGAGGACCTGTCGTGGTGGTGGCGCGGCTGGTACTTCAACAACTGGCAGCTGGACATGGGCATCGCCCGCGCCGAGTACGTGGACGGCGATGCCGGCCACGGCCTGGCGGTGACCCTGGAAAGCCGCCACAGGCTGGTGATGCCGGCCACCTTGCGCATCGACCTGGCCGACGGCAGCCACCTCGACCGCCGCGTCCCGGTGGAGGCATGGCTGCAGCAGGCCAATCCGCGCATCGTGCTGCCGACCACGCAGAAGGTACTGCACGTGAGCCTGGATCCGGACCACAGGCTGCCCGATGCCGACCGCGGCAACAACGAGGCGGCGGTCGCGGGCTGACCGGCGGCCGCGCGCATGCAGGCCTGTTGCGTGCGCTGCGGCGGCGGTCCCGGCGGCATCCGCGCTTTCCTCAAGCCATCGGGTGCCGGACCCGGCCGTCGCGGCGACGGGTTCCCCCAGCCCGTTGCGCGGCCCGGCGGCCGCTACTGCGTCACCGCGGCATGGACGAATTTATCCTCGAACTCGGCGGCGGTGCACGGCTTCCCGAACAGGTAGCCCTGGGCCTGCTCGCAGTTGTTCTGGGCCAGGAACTCCAGTTGCTCCTGGTTCTCCACGCCCTCGGCGATCACGCCCATGCCGAAGATCCGCCCCAGGTACAGCACCACCTTGACCACCGCCGCGTCCTCGTCGGAGGTGGATACGCCCTGGACGAAGGAACGATCGATCTTCAGGCGGGTGACCGGATAGTTCTTGAGCAGGCTCAGCGAGGCGAAGCCGGTGCCGTAGTCATCGAAGGCCAGGCCCACGCCGAGCCGGCGCAGGTCGTTGAGCAGCTTCACTGTGGCCTGGTCGTTGCGCAGCAGCACGTTCTCGACGATCTCCAGTTCCAGCGTCTCCGCCGGCAGCGCGCTTTCCATCAGCGCCTCGCGCACCGACGTCAGCATCCTGCCGGAACGGAACTGCGCCTCGAACAGGTTCACTCCCATGCGAAAGCCCGGCACCGCCGTGCGCCATTTCGCGGCCTGCCGGCAGGCACTGCGCAGGATCCACTCGCCGATCGCGGCGGCGGAGGGCTTCTGGCTCAGCACCTCGATGAACGACGCCGGGGTGAGCAGGCCGCGCTGGGGATGGTTCCAGCGCAGCAGCGCCTCGGCCCCGGTGAGCCTGCGCTCGCGGATCGACATCTGCGGCTGGTAGTACAGCTCGAACTCGCCGTTCTCGAAGGCCTGCCGCAGTTCCTGCTCGAACGCCCTGCGCGCCACGGCCACCTGCCGGAAGGCGGCGGTGAACAGCTGGTAGCCGCCCTTGCCGGCGGCCTTGGCCCGGTACAGCGCCAGGTCGGCGGCGCCCTGCAGTTCCTCCGGGCGCACGCCATGCTGCGGGCCGAGCGAGACGCCGATGCTCACGCCGACGTCGAGCCGCTTGCCGGCGAAGACGTAGGGCCGGGAGACCTCGGCCAGCAGCCGTTCGGCCGCCGACACCGCGCGGCTGGCGCGGTTGCCGGGCAGCAGCACGGCGAACTCGTCGCCGCCCAGCCTGGCCACGATGATGGCATCGTCGCAGGTGGCGCAGATGCGGGCTCCGACCTCCTTGAGCACGGCATCGCCGGCGGAATGGCCGAGCGTGTCGTTGACCTCCTTGAAGCCGTCCAGGTCGAGCATCAGCATGGTGCTCGGCCGTTCGCTGGCGAGGACATCCTCCAGGCAGGCCCGCCAGGTCGCCCGGTTGGGCAGCTCGGTCAGCGTGTCCAGCGATGCCAGGCGGAACAGTCGCTCCTCGTTGCGCCGCCGCTCGCTGATGTCGCGGACGATGGCGCCGATGCTGGTGCCGTTTCCTTCCTTCCAGGTGGACAGGGAGAACTCGGCCGGGAACTCGCTGCCGTCCCGGCGCAGGCCCGACAGCTCGATGGTGTGGTCGGCCAGTTCCATCCGCCCGCCCTCGCGCAGCCGCTGCATCTCGACGTCGTAGATGGGGCGCCAGCTGTCCGGAACGATGATCAGGCCCGGGCGGTGCATGATCTCTTCGGCACGGTAGCCGAACAGCCTCTCCGCGGCGGGATTCCAGAAGGTGATGTCGCCGTCGAGGTTGGAGCAGATGATGGCGTCCGGCGAGGTCGCCGCGATGTTCTCGAAGCGGGTCTGGCTGATGCTCCTGACATGGTCCAGCCGCCGCATCTCCATGCGCTCCATGACCAGCGCGGCGATGTCGGCCAGGTTGCTGCGGTCGGCGGCGGTGAGTTCGCTGCGCGGCTCGTGGTCGATGAGGCAGACCGTGCCGATCTTCTCGCCCTCGGGCGAGACCAACGGCTTGCCTGCGTAGAAGCGGATGAACGGAGGGCCCAGCACCAGCGGATTGGTGGCGAAGCGGGGGTCCTTCATGGCGTCGGGGACGAAGAGGATGTCGTCCTGGACGATGGCGTGGGCGCAGAACGAGACTTCCCGGCTGGTGCCGCACAGGCCCAGCCCGACCTCGGCCTTGAAGAACTGCCGGTCCCGGTCGAGCAGCGAGATCAGCACGATGGGCACGTCGAACAGCCGCGCGGCCAGGTTGGCGAGGCGGTCGAACTCCTGTTCCGGTGGCGTGTCCAGCAGGTGGTAGTCGGCCAGGGTGCGGAGACGTTGCTCTTCGTCCGGCGGCAGGGGATAGGGAGCGGCTGACATTCTTCGTCCTTTGGCGGGATCGCCACGACCGCCGGCGCGTCCGGCCGGCTCGCACGAAGGCCCGGAAGACCCTGCGGGGCCGGCGGGGACGGTCGATGCCGGGAAACTTAACGGCAGGCCCGCCAAATCGGCGTGAGCGAACGGCCGGGGCTTCGGCGCATCGGCGCCACGCGGCATCGGCCGCTGCCCTGCCGCGCACTGCCCGGCGGTTGGCTTTCCAGTACCCCTGGACCGCGAAGCCCGGGTAAGCGTAGCGCAGCGGGATGGATCCGGGCGCGGCGCCATCTCCCCGGGGTGCGTTGCGCTAGCCGGGCCACGACGGGAGTGGCCATGCGCCACGAGGGGCAGACACGCATCCGCCGGACGGGCTATCTTGGCGAGCTTCCGCCCCAGCCGACATTCCCAGATGCCGCAATCGCCCGCGTCATTGCCCGCCAGCCCCTCCCTGCCGTCCGCCGACTACGCGCTCAAGCCGCGGCAACTGATCATGATGGGCCTGGGCAGCGCCATCGGCGCCGGCCTGTTCCTGGGCTCGGGCGTGGGCGTGCAACTGGCCGGGCCGGCGGTGCTGGTGTCCTACCTGGTGGCCGGTGCGCTGGTGATCATCGTGATGAACGCGCTCGGCGAGATGGCCGCGGCCAAGCCGGCCAGCGGCGCGTTCTCGGTGTACGCGGCCGACGCCATGGGGCCGACCGCCGGCGCCACGGTGGGCTGGCTGTGGTGGCTGCAACTGGTGATCGTGATCGCCGCCGAGGCGGTCGGCGCGGCCGGCCTGCTGGCGACGGTATGGCCGGTGTTGCCGGTGCCGGCGCTGGCGCTGGCCTTCATGCTGGTGTTCACCGCGATCAACCTGATGGGCGTGCGCAACTTCGGCGAGTTCGAATTCTGGTTCGCCATCCTCAAGGTGGCGGCGATCCTGATCTTCATCGCCATCGGCATCGCGCTGCTGGCAGGCTGGCTGCCGGGCGTGGCCTCGCCCGGGGTGTCCAACTTCACCGCCAACGGCGGCTTCGCGCCGAAGGGGCTGGCGGGCGTGGGGGCGGCGCTGCTGGTGGTGATATTCGCCTTCGGCGGCACCGAGATCGTCGCGGTCGCCGCCGCCGAGACCGCCGATCCGTCGCGCAGCCTGGCGCGCGCCATCCGCACCGTGGCCTGGCGCATCCTGGTGTTCTACATCGGCTCGCTGAGCGTGATCATCGCGGTGGTGCCGTGGACCAGCGATGCGCTGAAGTCGCCGTTCGCCGCGGTGCTGCAGGCGGCCAGCATTCCGGGAGCGGCCACCACCATCACCCTGGTGGCGGTGGTGGCGCTGCTGTCCGCGCTCAATGCCAATCTCTACGGCGCGTCGCGGATGGTCCGCTCGCTCGCCCAGCGCGGCGAGGCGCCGCGCTGGCTGGGCGTGGCCAACGGCCGCCAGGTGCCGGTGCCGGCGGTACTGGCCAGCGTGCTGTTCGGGTTCGCGGCGGCGGTGCTGGAACTGGTCTACCCGGGCCGGGTGCTGCCGGTGCTGCTCAACATCGTCGGCGCCACCTGCCTGCTGGTATGGACGATCTCGCTGCTGTCGCAGCTGATCCTGCGCGCGCGCGCCGACCGCGGCACGGTCGCGCTGCCGTTCCGCATGGCCGCCTATCCGTGGCTGACCCTGCTGGGGCTGGCGATACTGGCGCTGATCTTCGCGCTGCTGCTGGTCTCGGCCGATACCCGCGCGCAGTTCCTGTCGATGGCCGCGCTGACGCTGGCCATCGCCGTGGTCAGCGCGCTGGCGCGGCGCTGGCGCAGAAGCCACCTGTAGCAACGACCTCTGTAGGAGCGACTTCAGTCGCGATGAGGCTTTGCCGGCAAAGCCGCATC
>NZ_JAJOZS010000031.1 GCF_021168555.1 Stenotrophomonas sp. MMGLT7
CGGCTATAATGGGCGGCTCGCTTCGACGGAAGGCCTACGGGTTGTACGGCGAAGGGATTTTGGAAATACCTCGAAACGAGGTGTTGACGAAACGGAAAAGTCCGCTATTATGGGCGGCTCGCTTCGACGGAAACGGCGGAGTGGAACGGGAAAGGCGCTGAGGCCGGCCCCGAGGTTCTTTGAAAGTATGCGCAGGTAACTTGTGCGGACGCCTGCAGGAAGGATGACTGTCCATCTTGCAGACGTTTGAAAATCAAGCAACAAGTCAATTGCTTTGCAAGCGATACGTTGCCGGGTGTCAGACATCTGCAGCTGAAAGTATTGGCCTTAGGGCCTGTAGTTTTAAGTGAAGAGTTTGATCCTGGCTCAGAGTGAACGCTGGCGGCAGGCCTAACACATGCAAGTCGAACGGCAGCACAGGAGAGCTTGCTCTCTGGGTGGCGAGTGGCGGACGGGTGAGGAATACATCGGAATCTACCTAGTCGTGGGGGATAACGTAGGGAAACTTACGCTAATACCGCATACGACCTACGGGTGAAAGCGGAGGACCTTCGGGCTTCGCGCGATTGGATGAGCCGATGTCGGATTAGCTAGTTGGCGGGGTAAAGGCCCACCAAGGCGACGATCCGTAGCTGGTCTGAGAGGATGATCAGCCACACTGGAACTGAGACACGGTCCAGACTCCTACGGGAGGCAGCAGTGGGGAATATTGGACAATGGGCGCAAGCCTGATCCAGCCATGCCGCGTGGGTGAAGAAGGCCTTCGGGTTGTAAAGCCCTTTTGTTGGGAAAGAAAAGCAGTCGGTTAATACCCGATTGTTCTGACGGTACCCAAAGAATAAGCACCGGCTAACTTCGTGCCAGCAGCCGCGGTAATACGAAGGGTGCAAGCGTTACTCGGAATTACTGGGCGTAAAGCGTGCGTAGGTGGTTGTTTAAGTCCGTTGTGAAAGCCCTGGGCTCAACCTGGGAATTGCAGTGGATACTGGGCAACTAGAGTGTGGTAGAGGGTAGTGGAATTCCCGGTGTAGCAGTGAAATGCGTAGAGATCGGGAGGAACATCTGTGGCGAAGGCGACTACCTGGACCAACACTGACACTGAGGCACGAAAGCGTGGGGAGCAAACAGGATTAGATACCCTGGTAGTCCACGCCCTAAACGATGCGAACTGGATGTTGGGTGCAATTTGGCACGCAGTATCGAAGCTAACGCGTTAAGTTCGCCGCCTGGGGAGTACGGTCGCAAGACTGAAACTCAAAGGAATTGACGGGGGCCCGCACAAGCGGTGGAGTATGTGGTTTAATTCGATGCAACGCGAAGAACCTTACCTGGTCTTGACATGTCGAGAACTTTCCAGAGATGGATTGGTGCCTTCGGGAACTCGAACACAGGTGCTGCATGGCTGTCGTCAGCTCGTGTCGTGAGATGTTGGGTTAAGTCCCGCAACGAGCGCAACCCTTGTCCTTAGTTGCCAGCACGTAATGGTGGGAACTCTAAGGAGACCGCCGGTGACAAACCGGAGGAAGGTGGGGATGACGTCAAGTCATCATGGCCCTTACGACCAGGGCTACACACGTACTACAATGGTAGGGACAGAGGGCTGCAAACCCGCGAGGGTGAGCCAATCCCAGAAACCCTATCTCAGTCCGGATTGGAGTCTGCAACTCGACTCCATGAAGTCGGAATCGCTAGTAATCGCAGATCAGCATTGCTGCGGTGAATACGTTCCCGGGCCTTGTACACACCGCCCGTCACACCATGGGAGTTTGTTGCACCAGAAGCAGGTAGCTTAACCTTCGGGAGGGCGCTTGCCACGGTGTGGCCGATGACTGGGGTGAAGTCGTAACAAGGTAGCCGTATCGGAAGGTGCGGCTGGATCACCTCCTTTTGAGCAAGACGGCATCGTCTTGCAGGCGTCCGCACAAGTAACCTGCATTCAGAGTTCTTCATCGGCACGGTCGATGGAGATAGTCCCATTATGGGGCCTTAGCTCAGCTGGGAGAGCACCTGCTTTGCAAGCAGGGGGTCGTCGGTTCGATCCCGACAGGCTCCACCATCTGGCAACCAAGCAAGTTTCCGCGAGGAAAGGCGTTGGGTCTGTAGCTCAGGTGGTTAGAGCGCACCCCTGATAAGGGTGAGGTCGGTGGTTCGAGTCCTCCCAGACCCACCACTCTGAATGACACGCGCATACAAAGAATTTAGACGATCCGGCGTTGAGGCTGGTTCGTGTTCTTTAATAACTTGTGACGTAGCGAGCGTTTGAGATAACTATCTTGACGTGTCGTTGAGGCTAAGGCGGGGACTACGAGTCCCTAAAAATTGAGTCGTTGTATTTGCGTCCAGGCTTTGTACCCCTGGATCGAGTATGGCTCCGAGGCGACTTGGGGTTATATGGTCAAGCGAATAAGCGCACACGGTGGATGCCTTGGCGGTCAGAGGCGATGAAGGACGTGGCAGCCTGCGAAAAGTGTCGGGGAGCTGGCAACAAGCTTTGATCCGGCAATGTCCGAATGGGGAAACCCACTGCTTCGGCAGTATCCTGCAGTGAATACATAGCTGCTGGAAGCGAACCCGGGGAACTGAAATATCTAAGTACCCGGAGGAAAAGAAATCAACCGAGATTCCCTGAGTAGCGACGAGCGAACGGGGACTAGCCCTTAAGCTGGTATGGTTTTAGAAAAACAGTCTGGAAAGACTGGCCATAGAAGGTGACAGCCCTGTATTTGAAAGGGCCATACCAGTGAAGACGAGTAGGGCGGGGCACGTGAAACCCTGTCTGAACATGGGGGGACCATCCTCCAAGGCTAAATACTCCTGACCGACCGATAGTGAACCAGTACCGTGAGGGAAAGGCGAAAAGAACCCCGGAGAGGGGAGTGAAATAGATCCTGAAACCGTGTGCGTACAAGCAGTAGGAGCTCCGCAAGGAGTGACTGCGTACCTTTTGTATAATGGGTCAGCGACTTACTGTTCGTGGCAAGCTTAACCGTATAGGGGAGGCGAAGGGAAACCGAGTCTGATAAGGGCGCATAGTCGCGGGCAGTAGACCCGAAACCGGGTGATCTAGTCATGCCCAGGGTGAAGGTACCGTAACAGGTACTGGAGGCCCGAACCCACTCCCGTTGCAAAGGTAGGGGATGAGGTGTGATTAGGAGTGAAAAGCTAATCGAACCCGGAGATAGCTGGTTCTCCTCGAAAGCTATTTAGGTAGCGCCTCATATGTATCCTCTCGGGGGTAGAGCACTGTTATGGCTAGGGGGTCATCGCGACTTACCAAACCATTGCAAACTCCGAATACCGAGACGGACTGTATGGGAGACACACGGCGGGTGCTAACGTCCGTCGTGAAAAGGGAAACAACCCAGACCCACAGCTAAGGTCCCAAATTCACTGCTAAGTGGAAAACGATGTGGAAAGGCACAGACAGCCAGGAGGTTGGCTTAGAAGCAGCCACCCTTTAAAGAAAGCGTAATAGCTCACTGGTCGAGTCGGTCTGCGCGGAAGATTTAACGGGGCTAAGCAGTGAACCGAAGCTTGGGGTGCATCACTTTGTGATGCGCGGTAGAGGAGCGTTCCGTAAGCCTGCGAAGGTGGATTGAGAAGTCTGCTGGAGGTATCGGAAGTGCGAATGCTGACATGAGTAACGATAATGCGGGTGAAAAACCCGCACGCCGAAAGCCCAAGGTTTCCTTGCGCAACGTTAATCGGCGCAGGGTGAGTCGGCCCCTAAGGCGAGGCAGAAATGCGTAGTCGATGGGAAGCAGGTTAATATTCCTGCACCTCGCGTGAGTGCGATGGAGGGACGGAGAAGGTTAGGTGTACCGGGCGTTGGTTGTCCCGGGGAAAGGCGGTAGGTTTGGATCTTTGGCAAATCCGGGATCCTTTAAGACCGAGCACCGAGACGAGCTCTTTAGAGCGAAGTCACTGATACCACGCTTCCAGGAAAAGCTCCTAAGCTTCAGCTCACGCAGACCGTACCGTAAACCGACACAGGTGGGTAGGATGAGAATTCTCAGGCGCTTGAGAGAACTCGGGTGAAGGAACTAGGCAACATGGCACCGTAACTTCGGGAGAAGGTGCACCCTTTTTGGTGGCTCGTGCGAGCTATAGCTGAAGAGGGTCGCAGTAACCAGGCCGCTGCGACTGTTTATCAAAAACACAGCACTCTGCAAACACGAAAGTGGACGTATAGGGTGTGACGCCTGCCCGGTGCTGGAAGGTTAATTGATGGGGTCAGCCGCAAGGCGAAGCTCTTGATCGAAGCCCCAGTAAACGGCGGCCGTAACTATAACGGTCCTAAGGTAGCGAAATTCCTTGTCGGGTAAGTTCCGACCTGCACGAATGGCGTAACGACAGCGGCGCTGTCTCCACCCGAGACTCAGTGAAATTGAAATCGCTGTGAAGATGCAGCGTTCCCGTGGCAAGACGGAAAGACCCCGTGAACCTTTACTATAGCTTTACACTGAACGTTGAGTTCGTCTGTGTAGGATAGGTGGGAGGCTATGAAACCCTGGCGCTAGCTGGGGTGGAGCCAACCTTGAAATACCACCCTGTCGTGCTTGACGTTCTAACCTAGGTCCGTTATCCGGATCGGGGACCGTGTATGGTGGGTAGTTTGACTGGGGCGGTCTCCTCCCAAAGAGTAACGGAGGAGCTCGAAGGTACGCTCAGCGCGGTCGGACATCGCGCACTGTGTGCAAAGGCATAAGCGTGCTTGACTGCGAGATCGACGGATCAAGCAGGTACGAAAGTAGGACTTAGTGATCCGGTGGTTCTGTATGGAAGGGCCATCGCTCAACGGATAAAAGGTACTCCGGGGATAACAGGCTGATACCGCCCAAGAGTTCATATCGACGGCGGTGTTTGGCACCTCGATGTCGGCTCATCACATCCTGGGGCTGTAGTCGGTCCCAAGGGTATGGCTGTTCGCCATTTAAAGTGGTACGCGAGCTGGGTTCAGAACGTCGTGAGACAGTTCGGTCCCTATCTGCCATGGGCGTTGGAGATTTGAGAGGGGCTGCTCCTAGTACGAGAGGACCGGAGTGGACGAACCTCTGGTGTTCCGGTTGTCACGCCAGTGGCATTGCCGGGTAGCTATGTTCGGAAGCGATAACCGCTGAAAGCATCTAAGCGGGAAGCGCGCCTCAAGATGAGATCTCCCGGGGCACAAGCCCCCTGAAGGAACCATGTAGACTACGTGGTTGATAGGTCAGGTGTGTAAGCGCAGCAATGCGTTGAGCTAACTGATACTAATGATCCGTGCGGCTTGACCATATAACCTCAAGTTGCCTTGGTCTCGACGAAACGTCGATAGATCCAAATGCAAGCTACGTCACAAGTTACCCAATGCGAGACGGTGCGGCATGTAGCCAGGTCCCCAGGACCTTTACTACAAGCCAGCACGCTCCAACCGTCTCCCTGGTGAAATTAGCGCTGTGGTCCCACCCGTTCCCATCCCGAACACGGAAGTGAAACGCAGCCGCGCCGATGGTAGTGTGGCACTAGCCATGCGAGAGTAGGTCATCGCCAGGGGCTTTACCCCAGAACCCCGTCCTCGTCTGAGGGCGGGGTTCTTCTTTGCGTGCGCGAAACGGGGAAGGGGCTGTTGCTGGAGTCAAGCTGGGGAAGTGCGGGAAAGCACAAAGCACCCCTCCCCAGCCCTCCCCTGCGCGCGCAGCGCGCAAGGGAGGGGGCAGAAATCGTCGGTCGGGGTCACGGAGCAGGGCGCGCGGCGCCTGGGTGACGTGTCTGCTTCTCTAGGGAGCCGGAAGGCTGTTGCCGCGGATCACACAGCCGCACTGGACGAGCATGGCCTGCAGCGCCCCGCCTCCAGGCCCTCAGACCCCCAGCAGCTGCGCGATGCTGCCGGCCGCGTCGCGGCCCTCGGCCACGGCGGTGACGACCAGGTCGGCGCCGCGGACGCAGTCGCCGCCAGCGAACAGCCGGGGATGGGTGGTCTGGTAGGGCAGGCGCTGGCTTCCTTCGGGCGCCTCGGCCAGGGCCACGATGCGGCCATTGGGGGTGGCTTCCACCCCCTGCGCGGCCAGCCACCCGGGCACCGAAGGCGAGAAACCGAACGCGATGATCACCACGTCCGCCTCCAGCAGCGACTCGCTGCCCTCGATCGGCTCGGCGCGCTGGCGCCCCTGCGCGTCCGGTTCGCCCAGCCGCGTCTGCACCACCGTCACCCCGATCACTTCCTCGTCCGCGCCGCCCTCGATCGACAGCGGCTGCCGGTTGAACAGAAAACGCACCCCTTCCTCACGCGCGTTCGCTACCTCGCGCGCAGATCCCGGCATGTTCTGCTCGTCCCGGCGATAGGCGCAGGTGACCTTGGCCGCACCCAGGCGGATCGCGCTGCGCACGCA
>NZ_JAJOZS010000032.1 GCF_021168555.1 Stenotrophomonas sp. MMGLT7
CGCGGTAGTTGTCGGCCTGGTGGACCAGATGCCCCAGGTTCAATTGCGTCTGCGCCTGGGTGGTCGCCAGCTGCAGCCTCAGCTGCGCGTCGCTGTCGTCGAACACCAGCTGGCTGTAGCCGCTGCCGTGCCACTGTGCCCCACTAATTTCCTATCGCGTCCACAACATCTCATATCGTCCGCAATGACGTCCGTTACGCCGCAAACTATCACTGGAACATCACTGACGTCTCTGATCGATTTTTATCTCAACGCAGTATAGGACCACCGGGCTGCACGATTTTTCGCAGCCCATCCTCAAAGGCCTCTCTCGCCGCATTGCCAGCTGCATCCACCGTTTCGTTCACGACTTCGCCTAACGCCCGTTGGGCGCTCTCCTTTGCGTCGGACACCGAGCGCTTCACCGAATCCACCGCATCGCTCACTCCATCGCGCACGGCTTCGCCCAACCGCTCGCCGTGGTACCGAGCCTCGTCGAGCAACTGGATCGACTCATGATCGTGGTCCAGCACCCGACGGTACTGGCCATGGCCATTGGCCTCGCGCCGGGTTCCGGTGCCCAGCACGTTCTTCACCACCCAGCCCTCGAAGCCGGCGCTGTCACGCAGGTCGGCGGCATCGGCATCGGTGAAGACCGGTAGGCCGGCAGGATTCTTCTCGTCGTTTTGGATGGGGTTCTGCGCCAGCACGCGCTGCTCGAAACGGTTCAGTTCGTACTTGCTCGCACTGGCCCGCGCCATGACGGCCGCATCGTATTCCCCCTGGTCCTCCAGCTCGCCGGCCAGGGCGAGCAGGCGTTCACGCGCAGCATGCTTCTTGCGAATCTCGTTGGCGAAGGCGTTCTTGTCCGCCTGGGAGAGCGGCCCCAGCAGCCAGAAGCCGGAATGGGAGTCATGGACGTACTCGTCGAAGAAGCGATCGACCTCGGCCGGGATCGGCGTGGCGTCGTCGACCGCGGCGACCAGCTCGCGCTGGGTGCGGCTAGGATTGGCCGGGACCTGGATGGTGCGGACGCCGATCCTGGACGCAATCTGGCGGGTGGAGGGGCGGTGCGCGACGCGGGCGTGCTCGATGTCGTCGCGCCAATCCAGGTTGCCCTCCTCCAGGTCCACCCGGTCCTGCGCACCTGCATTGCGCCAGCTCGACATCGCCCGGAACTGCGCGTCGGTACGCTTGCTGGCACGCCAGCGCCAGTAGCGGCGCATCTGCTCCTCCATGCGGTTTTCCACCACCCCGCGCCGGGAGCCGGACAGGTTCTCGCCCTTCTCGTCGGCTGGCGTCCATTGCAGGTAGGCGGAGAAGGCGCGTTCGAGGGCTGGGTCGATCTTGTAGTCGTCCTTGGTTTCTTCTTCAACCTCGTCCATGGGGAGCAGCCTTACTCCACCATTACACGCCTCGAAGTACATGTCGTTGAGCGGAATTTGCGACATCAGGCTGGAGCGCCCCGCCACCGCCTTGCCCTGGTCGCCCGGCGAATAGCCGCCGCCGATGTCCGAGTGCGCCCCCGGATAGACGAACTCCTTGGTGCGTGCCGGCCAACTGCCGCCGGCACGCGCCGTGGACAGCGGGAACGAACGCCGGATCTCGTGCGCGGCCACATAGTGGACGCTGGCCTCGGCATCGCCCATGCGCATGGTCTTGTTGGCCCAGTCGAACAGGCCGCGGCCGATCGGCGAGGAATCGGCCAGCAGCACCGAGGCCACCGTATCGTAGATGCCGAGGAAACGCAGGTTTACCGCGGCCGGGCCGACCTTGCCGCGCGTGGCCAGCGCCAGCCAGTTGCAGAAGGTGCGCGCCTCGGCCGCGCCGCGCGAGAAGCCGAACACCGACAGGTGCATTCGCGTGATCAGCGGGCGCTGGTCGCCCAGCGTCTTCAGCAGCCGCGCGTCCAGCCCGCGGAAGATCGACACCATCTTGGCATCGCCGCCGCGGTACCAGGTCCGCAGGCCGCTGATCGCGCTAGTAACTAGCGTCTTGGTTTCTTCTTCCTGCAAAAGGTCGAAGTTGGTGACCGAGGTCGCCACGGCATTGTAGAGCTGGACCAGCGCCCAGTGGATCCGGTCCTCGCCGCCGCGGGCCATGCTTTTGCCCTTCGGGTCCTCGCCGAGTTCGCCGATGTCCTTGAATTCCGTACCGACTCCAGGAATGTAGTACCTGAAATATTCGACCCTATCTTCGCGGTGGGCATCGTAGAGGCTGACGATGTTGGAATGCCCCTGGTTCTTGCGATCCCTCTCCATGTTGTTGTTGGTACCGTCGAAGAAGAGGGCGACGTGGATCTCGCGGGTGCAGCTCAACCCGTCCACCGCGGCGGTGCAGGCCTTGCCGGCGCGCTGGCTCAGTTCGCGCGCGGTCGGCCTGCGCTCGCTGCGCGGGAAATCCGCCGGGACCTCGGTCCTGCCGTCGGCGACGGCGCCGTACTTGTCGTTGTCCCAGTGGTCCCCCGCGGCGGCTGCCGTCAGCCGCTCGTAGGCCGGCGACCAGGTGCGCGACAGGTGTGGCTGCTGCGCGGAGGGCCTGAAGTAGAGGATCTGGTCGCCGTTAGCCAGCACCTGTGCCGTGTGGGTGACCTTGTCCAGCGCCTGGAAGTACCAGGCCTCCACCGCACCGTCGTCCTGGCGCCTGACCGCATACCACCCCGGCGTGAAATCGCTCATGGCTGCTGCTCCGCTTGGCCTTCAGGTATCGGCAATTGGGGCGGGCGCGGCGGCGGCCAGTCCGCCGGCTTGACCGGCGCGTCCGGCCCCTTGTAGCCGGTCGAGCCGGCGGCCCCGTTCCAGATCAACAGCCGCACCTCTCCCTCAGGCAAGAAATGCACGTTGAGCCGTGTCCCGGTCTTCTCGTACCGCTCGATCGGCACCACTTTCTCGTGCCATACCGGTTCAGTACGGATACCCGGAATGCCGCTGGAAGTGGTCCAGCGCACCGTCGCAGTCAACCCCGGACGCCACTGCCGCGGGTAGTCGATGCAGCATACGAAGCTGCCCCCGCCTCCATACGGGCGCGAGTTCCCCCCCCACTGGCCATCGACGTAAAACTGGTGGATATAGTCCTCGGTATGGTTATAGGCGCTGATCTTCGCCGTCGCCGTATCCGGGTCGCTCGCGGGCGACGGGCGGCAGGCCGCCAGCGCCAGCAGGCACAGCAACACGGCGGGCCAGCTGGCCCGCCACATTCGCAGAGACCGGGTCCGGTCACCTCGCTTCATCGCATCGTTCTCCCGTGTCGTGCCGGCCAGCCATCCCGGCGTGAAATCGCTCATGACTGCGGCTCCACTTGGCCTTCAGGCATCGGCAGTTGGGGCGGGCGCGGCGGCGGCCAGCCCGCCGGCTTGACCGGTGCGTCAGGCCCCTTGTAGCCGGTCGAGCCCGCCGAACCACTCCAGATCAGCAGGCGCACCTCGCCTTGCGGAAGGAAATGCACATTCAGCGTCGTCCCCGTCTTCTCGTACCGCTCGATCGGCACCACCTTCTCGTGCCATACCGGTTCAGTACGGATACCCGGAATGCCGCTGGAGGTGGTCCAGCGCACCGTCGCCGTCAGCCCCGGACGCCACTGCCGCGGGTAGCCGATGCAGCACACGAAGCGCCCCCCCCCCTCATACGGATAGGAGTTCCCGCCACCTTGCCCATCGACGTAGAACTGGTGGATATAGTCCTCGGTATGGTTGTAGGCACTGATGCTCGCCGTCGCCGTATCCGGCATATCGGCCGGTGCCGGGCGACACGAGGCCAATGCGATACAGAATGCCAGTCCCGCAAAGACGCGCTTGGCTTGCCTGTCCAGGCTCATGGCCGCTCCCCTGCGGGCTCGACCGCCTCGAACTCGGCCTTGTTGGCTTCCAGCCTGTCCCAGATCGCGTTGTCCCAGAGTGGCATGCGCTCGGCCAGCGCGAACCGGCCCGCACGCACGCCGTCCCACGTGTCCTGCAACGCCGACAGCCGGTGAAAATCCTCCCCGCAGCTCAGTGCAAGCACGACGAACTGCAGCCGGCTCTCTAGATCGCGGACGCAATAGCCATCTGCAGTCTGCAGAATGCGCTGCAGCGTTCCGTGGAATTCTCCGCGCTGCTGTGCCGGCACCAGCGAAGGGGTCTGTTCCAGCAGCAGGGAAAAGATCGCGTCCGGCTCGGATGCGGCACGAATGGCGCGGAACTGCGTCGCCGTCAATCGCAGGTGTTGCGAGGCATCGGGGACGCCGCTTCCCTGCTGCGGCCGCCAGCGGACATAGGCGCCACAGCGGTCGACCCAACCCCAGTCATCGACGACCGCGGCGACACGGGCGTGCTGCGCCAGGTCCAGCTGATGCAACAACGAAGGCAGCACACGGGTGTCGGCAAAACGGCAATGCACCAGTGCCGTTCTTTCCTCGATCCGGGCCCTGGCGAGGTAATCGGCCAATTGCTGCAGCGATGCCAGGGGAGCGGCGCAGTACAGCCAGCTCAGGGCCGTAGTGCCATTTGCCAGCCTCAGCAGATCGCGCACCTGCGCATCGCGCTGCTCCGGCAACTGCGCAAGCTTCACCAGCCAGACGGCCTGGTCCTCGAAAGTGGATAGGGGCGAGAAAGCATAGGCGTTGGCAGAAGACCATCCCCTGCGTCGTGCCTGATCGTGGAAATGGCCGGCATCGAGCAACGCCACGTCGGCCAATGCCCAGGATGGTGCCGGCGATGCGCTGCAGATCGATGCGACGAGCGTGTCCAGTTGCTGGGCAGCGAAGCGATCGCTGGCAAAAGCGACGGTAGCCATCGCGACGTGCCTCATTGCAGCGCCGCGAAGGGCGCTCCGCTGCGTGCTGCCTTGACCATGCACTCGACGCACACCGACTCGGGGAACAGAGGCAGTCCGTAGGCAAGGCTGGCCGGCCCGACGAAGGACTTCTTGGCCGCATGCACGCGGATGTTGCCCGGGCAGGCGAAAGTGATGTTGCCGCCTTCGATCGTCACGCTGGCGCCGCCGGCGGTGGCCAGGTGCACCGTCTTGCCCGCCGCCAGTTCCACCGCCGCGTTGGCGCTGACCACCTTCAGGCCCTGCCGCGAGCGCAGCCGCACTTCGTCGCCCTGCGCCTGCACGTCCAGCTCGCCCTCGCCGCTCACCACGCTCAGCGTGGTCGCCTCCTGCGTGCCTTCCACCGCCGCCGCCAGCAGGCCGATCGCCTGGCCGCTATGCAGCCGCGCGTCACCGGCGATCGCCGCCTCGCTGCCCTGACCGCTGCCCAGCGTCAGCGTCTCGCCCACGCTCCAGTGCAGGCTCTGGCCCGCGACCAGGCCGATCCCCGCCGGCGCCGCCAGGCCCAGCAGCGGATCGCCCAGCTGCGGCACCTTGCCTTCGCCCGGGGAAGCATCGTGCTCGATGGCCGCGCCCTGTGCCTGGTCGAAGGCCTCGCCCGGCACCGTCGTCTTCACGCTGGTCAGCAGCGCCTGCAGCGGCGCCTGCTCGCCGATCAGGCGGCTGTGCCCGGCCTGGCCGGCGCCTTCGTGCGCGGCCAGCTTCACCGTCAGGTGCGTGGCCGCCGCCTGCGAGAACGTCTGCCCCAGCTTCTGCAACTGCGTCAGCAGGGCGGTGGGCTGCACCGCCTCGCCGGCCGGGGTCGTGCCGTCGTGGCCATAGGCCGTCAGCCACAGCCCCGACTCGCCGCGCACCGCGCCCCAGGCGTCGCTGCGCAGTTCGAAGCCCTCGCCGCGAAAGCTGCCGCGGTAGTTGTCCGCCTGGTGGATCAAATGTCCCAGGTTCAGTTGCGTCTGCGCCTGGGTGGTCGCCAGCTGCAGCCTCAGCTGCGCGTCGCTGTCGTCGAACACCAGCTGGCTGTAGCCGCTGCCATGCCACTCCTTGGACTTGATCCCCCACAGCGCGGTGGCGTTGCGGTGCTGCTCCTCGCCGCCGCCGGCACCGTGCCAGGCCGGGGCGTGGCCGCCGGCCAGGTTGGCCTGCGCGCTGGGGCGGTGATCGCCGGCCTGGGCATAGGCCGCCGTGTCCGATTC
>NZ_JAJOZS010000033.1 GCF_021168555.1 Stenotrophomonas sp. MMGLT7
TGCTGCCCGCGCGCGGCCTCGGCCAGCGCCTGCAGCAGTTGCTGGCCCTCGGCCAGCTGCGCCTGCGCCTGCTCGGCGCTGAGCTGCTGGCGGCCAAGCTCGCTGCTCAGCAGCAGGCCCTGGCCGGCACGCAGGCTGCCGCGCGCCTGGGTGGACAGTTCGGTGCCGTAGCCGCGCTCGCCCTCGCGCACGTTGTCCTGGCCGCCTTTCAGGTGGCCCAGCGTCAGCGTGCTCTGCTGCTGGGTGGTCGACAGCTGCGCGCGGCCCTGGCCGGGGGTGTCGTCCAGCCGAAGCTGCTGGTAGCCGCCGCTGCCGCCCTGGCTGTGCGCCGCGTCGGCCAGGTCACGGTCGTTGTGCACAATAAGACTTCCAAACATATAGCTAAGCTGGATTTCATGTATCTCCCAGGACAATGGCGTCAAGCTTGATGCGATGAACGAAGTGCGGCTATGTGCATTGTCTCCTTCATGCGCAAGCTGGCTAGACTATCCCTCACCTGGTATCCGAAGGAGTTGACATCACATGGAAAATTCGCCCAGACGTCACCGCCCGGCGGCACTGTTCCTGCTTGCACTGCATCCTTTGCTCGCTCTCGCCCAGACGGATACCCAAGTCAGCGGCGAACGCCGAGGGCTTAGCGCCGAAGAATTTGCCGAGGGTGTCAAGCGATTGCAGGCGCAGTTCGAACGGGATGCCGAGAAGGCAAGAAAGGGAGAATGCAAAGGCATGCTCTCGCCTGCGGGAAATCCAATGACACCACAATGCCAGATAATTCTTGATGAGGATTTCGTAGCCAAGGCAGTATCAACACGCTCGCCAACATCGCAGATATGGCGCAGGATGAACGAACTCCAGTTGGTACATCACGAAACCATTGGATCAGTGATCCGGCGCGCGCTCGCGAATTTGCCTTCACCCGACAACAACTATGTCATCGAAGCCGCGAAACAAGGACTTGCTCCGGTGGGGGGGGGAACGTTCGTGATGGGCGACTATGGCTGGCTGCAAGCCGACCCTTGGCCGATTACCAGTGATCGCTCCGACGACAACCCCTTCAAGGTGAAGCTCAGCGACTTCATGATCCAGCGGCATCGAGTCACCTATGCCGAGTTCGATGCCTATACCCGCAGCAAAGGATTGCCACTGATCGATATCGAAACAAAAGGCCTTTCCTTTCTTCGCTATCCCGACTACACCGTGCGCGTGACATGGGCGCAAGCGCATGATTACTGCGCATGGCTCGGGGAAGTGACGGGGAAACCATTTGCGCTGCCCACGGAAGCACAGTGGGAATACAGTGCCCGCTCTGGTGGCAGGGATTTCGCCTGGGGCATCGAGGAAGCCGATGCCAAGAAGATTGACCCGAGTGCATTCGAAAATCAGCTGGGCGAAATTGCGGGAGATAAATCCGGTCCCGATCCGCTATCGAACCGCCCGGCGGGGCTTTACGGGCCGAACCCTGCTGGCCTAATGGACTTCATCGGCTACGGTACAGAATGGGTCAATGACTGGTACGCAGCATACCGGACATCACCGGAACAACAGCCTGTGCTGGATCCCGCTGGACCCAAGCAAGGCACCGAGCACGTGACGCGACGCAGCGCAGATGGCACGGGATTTACGATCACGCGCCGCGGCATGGGCGATGGATATGCCTTGGATGACGAAGGGAAACGCCTCGCCGGCGAGGAGACCGGGGCTGCATTCCGGTGCGCGCTGAATTCGTCAAAATGGTGACACCTCGCACTTAGCGTTGATCACGCCACCATCGTGCCATTACTCCCATCCCACCATGGCTGTTCCCAGGCGACGTGTGTACCGCTTTGTAGGCGATAGGCGAAGGCACGATTCGGCACTACGTAGTAGCCAGGCGTTGGTTCACGCTTGAGGCGCTGCAATTCATCTACCCGTCCTGGCCCAAGCACCGCAGCCAGAAAGGATTCCATGCCCTGTGCGTCGCCTGACTCACCGATCTGGAGCGACGCATGCTGTAAGACATTCCGGTACTCCCGCTCCAAATAGATATCCTCGGTCAAAACATCGGTCGCGGTGAACATATCCTTCAGTGCATCGTATGCATCCTCACCCATCTGCTGAAGTCGCCTATAGGCATCTTGTATAAGGGCAAGCAGGAAAGCACGCACTTCCGGCAACATTTCCCTTGCCTGCGCTACGCCGCTAGCTATGGCTGCAATGAGCTCCCTCGGCCTACGGACCAGCCATTCCCTCAAGAAAGCATCCAGTTGATCTTTTGTCTGCCCATAATATTCGACAATTGTTTTTCCAGCCAGCGCAGCTAGCGCCTGCATCCGCAGGTACACATCCCAAGCCTCTTTAGCGAAATACTGTAGATTCCGGCTTCCCGCATTCATAACCTGGTAATAAAACCACGCCTGAAATTCCAGTAAAGTCAGAGGCGAAACCGATGCATCCACTGATCCTTTCAGCCCGAGCCCCCAGCAAGCACCCAGCTTGCAATGCACCCTCAAGACCCTTTCTTTATATTCTATTTTAAATGCAGCCGTAGCACCTGCGCCTGCCTGTCCACTGATCGATGGTGCAATATCCGCGAACGTGGCAAATTCATCCTTTGTCGTCGGCTTGAGCCAGTTTGCGGCTCCTTTTATTCCAAGCACGCCCTCCGCTCCGGCGAATGCGCTCAGATCCGCTCCGGCGCTGCCCTCCGGCTCAAGTGCCACACTGAACTTCCTATCCCTCATCCGCGCGCCTGTACGCCTCCTTGCGCGTACGCCACGGATGCCCTGAACCTGCTCCCCGTTGGCATTGACACCGGCCTTCAGTTCCACCCCTCCTTCGGCCAAGATGCTGGCACCTACGAAGCCGCTGAGTTCCACTCCAAGTTTGATCTGGAGGAAGCCCAATGAGGCATCCTCACCACCGGCAACGGGCAGCGCCAGCTCCATCCCACTCTTGTCAGGCAGATAGAGGTCCAGGCCGATCTTGCCCTCTGCAAGTACCAGAGAGGCATTGCCCTTGGCCTTGTAGCTGGCATCGATGCTTCCTTTCCCTTTCAACGCATCGGCCAAAGATCCTGAAACGCTGGCACCGACTTTTGTCTCTCCCGTGGCAAACGCGCGCAGAAATGTTGCCCCTCCCGAGAAGTCGACCATCCGCTCGCCTTCCTCTTCTTCGGAAGTGGCAGCCTCACGTTCGAAGTTGAAATCCTTGTTGAACTGCTCCACGAAGTCCGGCACGGCCTCGTCTGCCCATTTGGACAAGACTAGTTCTCCGATTTCCTCGTCGAGCTTCGTTTCCTCGGCAGTTATGCGGAGGGACTTCCAGAGTTTCTCTCGATCCAGCTTCCATTTCCCACTCGCTCCATCACGCATCAGGAACGACTTCATCTCGGGCTGTTCGGCCTGCGCAAGCTTGTGGGAGCGAAAGTGGTTTTTCACCTTCGAGGAGCGCACGTATGTGAGAGTCTTGCCACGGTACCTGTTGCCTTGCGACGAACTAGGCAGCATAACTAGCTCCATCATTTCATCCCCGCCGGAAAAGCCCTTTACCTCCTTTAGCTCATCAAAGAGCTTGTCACGCGCCTCCTCTTCCTTCCGCAATGCAGCGTCGAGTTCCTGTTCACTGACATCCGGCTTCAGTTCCGTTTCCCGGGTCACCGCCTGCGCGGCAAAGAGCTGCGCCATCCATTCGTCAATTGATGCAATCTCTCGCAATACAGTGGGCGTATTCTCGATCCTGCACACATATAGTTCATTGGTCTGTGGCCGCAGGAAGATCAAAGGCTCCGGCGCCACTCTGGCCTGTACCCTGGTATCCCTTGGCTGCGAGGTAGTGCTTTCTGCCAGCGTCCGATCATTGTCCATCTGTCCACCGTCCTTCAGATCTGGTTTCCTTCATTCGACCATCCACGCACCAGCTTGACCTTGGTTTTCCCCGCCGTGTGGACGCGTTGGGTCTCGCCCGAACTGTTGGTCAGTCCCTCAGCCAGGACCCGGCCCTTCTGGTCGATGATGTGATACGGCTCCCACGGCATCGGTTCGCCAGAGTTTTCATCAAGAATCTCGAACATCTCATTGTTCAACGGCTCCGATTCGGGCAATACAATACCCGCCAATGACGCGTGAGCGGCCCCCGCCAACTCCTTCTTGCTGGCCTTGAACTCAACCGTCCCCGGCGCGCCCAGCTCGATGTTGCCGCCCTCGATGCGGATGTAGGCGCCGGCCGCGGTGGCCAGCAGGTGCTTGTTCGGCGCTG
>NZ_JAJOZS010000034.1 GCF_021168555.1 Stenotrophomonas sp. MMGLT7
GCTCGGCCGCGGACGGCGGCGGCACCGGCCGGTCGGCCGCCGCCCGGCCATTGGCCACGCTGTCGCGCAGCGCCGCCAGCCGCGCCGCCTGCGCCGGGTCCAGGTCGCGGATGCGCGCCTGCACCGCCTCGGCCAGGGCGCGCCAGCCGGCGGCATCGGGCTGGCCGTCGGCATCGCGCGGGCAGGCCCGTGCCAGTGCCTGGCGGTAGTCCGGCACCGGCACCCCCAGCACCTGGGCGGCGGCACCTTCGTCGAGCCCGGCGGCGATGCGCAGCAGCAGCGCGAGGCGGTCGTCCGGCCCCGGCTCCGCCAGCGCCTGCAGGTCCGCCGGCCAGGCCGCGCCGGTGGATGGCCGCCGCACCTGCGGCGTGGCCGCCAGCAGGCTCCAGAAGCGCAGTGGCCACTCGGCCATCGGCAGCGCCGCCGCATGCTTGCGGAAGGCGCGCATGGCGGCGGCCAGGGCATGTTCGCCGGCCGCCTCGTCCCCGCACTGGCACTGGCCGAGCACCACCCCACGGCGCTCCACGCCACGCAGGAAGGCGGACAGGGCGGCGGGGGCATCGGCCGCTCCGCGGGTGGGAACGGCCGTCTCGGGGAACTTCGTCATCGGCGAAATGATAGCGGCGGCGCTGCGTCATCGCCCGCTTGACTTCGCCGCCGAATCCGCTCTCCCAGGCGTGCCAAGGGCTGCGCCCGGATCAGGGTTGTGCACAGCAGCGTATTGACAACGGGGAACGTCCGTTGCAGCCCCGGCCCTCACCGCCCCGTAACCATGTTTCACGGCTAACCTGTTGATTCGTAAGGTCATATGTAATATGGCGTTTTTTTGACCAACCCGGCGGCAAGGCCGCTGTACTGCTTTCTGCGGCGTGGAGCATCGGGATGATGCACAGGCTTATCCACAGAGGATGTGGATAAACGGAATTTTCCAGACGGGACGTGCGTTTACGTTGTTTTCATCATCCGCCGTCCCTGCAATCGTCACCAGGTCGCGGTCCGCGCGGCCGCAGCCCGCCCGGTAGACTTGCGCCGATGTCCGCCGTCCTGCCCACCCTTCGCGTCGCCCTGCCGGTGCCGCTGCCGCAGCTGTTCGACTACCTGCCGCCAGCCGGCGGCCCGGCTCGCCCGGACGACGTCGGCCGGCGCGTGCGGGTGCCGTTCGGACCACGCGAACTGGTCGGCACGGTGGCGGGCATCGGTACCGGCGAGGCGGCCGACACCCTGCGCGCGGCGCTGGACTGGCTGGACCCGCAGCCGCTGCTGCACGGCGAACTGCTGGAGTCGCTGCGCTGGCTTTCGCACTACACCCATGCCCCGCTGGGCGAGACCCTGGCCACCGCGCTGCCGGTGGCGCTGCGCCGCGGCGAGCCGCTGCCGGACACCCAGGCCTGGGGCTGGCGCCTGACCGAGGCCGGCCATACCGCCCTGCCCGGCCTGCGCCAGGGCCGGCCGCGGCAACTGGCCGAACTGCTCGCCGCCGCGGCGGACGCGGATGGCCTGGACGAGGACCGACTCGACGACCGACTCGAAGACTGGCGCGGCGCGGCGCGCAGCCTGGCCAGGCGCGGCCTGGCCGAACGCGTGGCGATCGCCGCGCCGGCCGCCGCGGCCCCGCCCGCGGCCGGTCCGCACCTCAACGACGAGCAGCAGGCCGCGGCCGCGGCGCTGCGCCAGTCCTCGGGCTTTGCCGCATTCCTGCTCGACGGCGTCACCGGCAGCGGCAAGACCGAGGTCTACCTGCAGGCCATCGCCGACTGCCTGGCCCGCGGCCGCCAGGCGCTGGTGCTGGTGCCGGAGATCGGCCTGACGCCGCAGACGCTGGCGCGCTTCCGCACGCGCCTGGGCGTGCCGGTGCACGTGCTGCACTCGGGCCTGTCCGACGGCGAGCGCGCCCGGGCCTGGGCCGCCGCCTGGCGCGGGCAGGCGCGGCTGGTGGTCGGCACCCGCTCGGCGGTGTTCACGCCGCTGCCCGAGGCAGGGCTGATCGTGGTCGACGAGGAACACGACGGCAGCTACAAGCAGCAGGACGGCATCCGCTACAACGCCCGCGATTTCGCCCTGGTGCGCGGCAAGGCGCTGGACGTGCCGGTGATCCTGGGCAGCGCCACGCCGTCGCTGGAATCGCTGCACAACGCCCGCGGCGGCCGCTATGCGCACCTGCGGCTGTCGCGCCGGGCCGGCGAGGCGCGGCCGCCGCGCGTGCGCGTGCTCGACGTGCGCAAGCGGCCGCTGCGCGACGGCCTGTCGGCCGAGGTGCTGGCCGGCGTCGGCGATGCGCTGGCCGCCGGCGGCCAGGTGCTGGTGTTCAAGAACCGCCGCGGCTATGCCCCGGTGCTGCTGTGCCACGACTGCGGCTGGACCGCCGAATGCAGGCGCTGCAGCACTCCGCTGCACAGCACGGCGATGACCGTGCACGGCGGCGGCCGCCGCCTGCAGTGCCACCACTGCGGCGCGCGCCAGCCGGTGCCGCTGGCCTGCCCGGACTGCGGCAGCCTGGCGCTGCAACCGCAGGGCATCGGCACCGAGCGGCTGGAGGAGCGCCTGGTCGAGGCCTTTCCCGATTTCCCGGTGCTGCGCATCGACAGCGCCAGCACCGCCCGCCGCGACGCGCTGGAGCAGCAGCTTGCACGCTTCGGCGACGCCCCCGGCATCCTCGTCGGCACCCAGATCCTGGCCAAGGGCCACGACCTGCCCAAGCTGACCCGGGTGGTGGTGGTGGGCATCGACGAAGGCCTGTTCTCGGCCGATTTCCGCGCCAGCGAGAAGCTGGCCCAGCAGTTGATCCAGGTCGCCGGCCGCGCCGGCCGCGCCGACCTGGCCGGCGAGGTCTGGCTGCAGACCCACCACCCGGAGAACGCGCTGCTGCACACCCTGGTCAACGGCGGCTACCACGCCTTCGCCGACGCCGAGCTGGTCCAGCGCCAGGCCGCCGGCTTTCCGCCGTTCGCGCACCTGGCGCTGTTCCGCGCCGAGGCCAAGCAGGTGGAGATGGCCAACCAGTTCCTGGCCGCGGTGCGCGGCCTGCTGCCGGAAACCGGCACCGAGGTGGAATGCTTCGGGCCGATGCCGGCGCCGATGCCGCGCCGTGCCGGCTTCCAGCGCACCCAGCTGCTGCTGTCCAGCCCCACCCGGCGCGCGCTGCACGCACTGCTCGACGCCGTGGTCCCGGCGATCCATGCCCTGCCGCAGGCGCGAAGGGTGCGCTGGTCGCTGGACGTGGACCCGCTCGACCTCTACTGAGAACCCGATCCTATCCCCGTGGGATCTCCCCCCCGTAGGAGCGACTTCAGTCGCGATGGGGCTTTGCCGGCAAAG
>NZ_JAJOZS010000035.1 GCF_021168555.1 Stenotrophomonas sp. MMGLT7
GGCAGCGGCTACAGCCAGCTGGTGTTCGACGACAGCGACGCGCAGCTGAGGCTGCAGCTGGCGACCACCCAGGCGCAGACGCAATTGAACCTGGGGCATCTGGTCCACCAGGCCGACAACTACCGCGGCAGCTTCCGCGGCGAGGGCTTCGAACTGCGCAGCGACGCCTGGGGCGCGGTGCGCGGCCAGTCGGGGCTGTGGCTGACGGCCTATGGCCACGCCGGCACGACCCCGGCCGGCGAGGCGGTGCAGCCCACGGCCCTGCTGACGCAGTTGCAGAAACTGGGGCAGACGTTCTCGCAGGCGGCGGCCACGCACCTGACGGTGAAGCTGGCCGCGCACGAAGGCGCCGGCCAGGCCGGGCACAGCCGCCTGATCGGCGAGCAGGCGCCGCTGCAGGCGCTGCTGACCAGCGTGAAGACGACGGTGCCGGGGGAGGCCTACGACCAGGCGCAGGGCGCGGCCGGCGAACACGATGCGGCACCGGGCGAAGGCAAGGTGCCGCAGCTGGGCGATCCGCTGCTGGGGCTGGCGGCGCCGGCGGGGATCGGCCTGGTCGCGGGCCAGAGCCTGCACTGGAGCGTGGGCGAGACGCTGACGCTGGGCAGCGGCCAGGGCAGCGAGGCGGCGATCGCCGGCGACGCGCGGCTGCATAGCGGCCAGGCGATCGGCCTGCTGGCGGCGGCGGTGGAAGGCACGCAGGAGGCGACCACGCTGAGCGTGGTGAGCGGCGAGGGCGAGTTGGACGTGCAGGCGCAGGGCGACGAAGTGCGGCTGCGCTCGCGGCAGGGCCTGAAGGTGGTCAGCGCCAACGCGGCGGTGGAACTGGCGGCGGGCAAGACGGTGCACCTGGCCACCGCCGGCGGCGCCAGCGTGACGATCGAAGGCGGCAACATCACCTTCGCCTGTCCGGGCAACATCCGCGTGCATGCAAGCAAGAAGTCCTTCGTCGGGCCGGTGCAGCAGGCTTATCCGTTGCCGCAGTTCCCGCAGAACATCTGTGTGGAGTGCATCAAGCGTGCGGCGCAGTCAGCACAGGCGTTCGTGGTCCGATGATGACGGCTTTGCCCCGAATGCGATTGCCCCTGCCTGAGGCGCAGCGCCCACGTGCCGATGGGATTGCGGCGGCGCTGTTGGGCTCGTTCCAGGCGATCGGTGGGTATCTATATGCGACCATCGACCTTGCCGCGGTGGAAAACGCCGAGGAATGGCTTGAATTGTTGAAGCGCAGTGGAGGCCGCAACCTGTTCGCCTCGCATCCGGAAGCGGAGGCCGAGTCATTGGCCGCGTGGCAGATGGGTTTGGGAGATGCGTCCGGCCACGACAAGACTCTCCTGGGTTACAGCGTGGAGCAGGCCCTGTTGTCCGATGGAGTGACCTGGCTCATCGGTGCATTACCGGCGGACGAGATGGCGACCCGGCTGTCGAGGCGCCTGACCGCACGGCTGCCGGAAGGGGACGCGCTGTTCCGTTGCTACGACCCTCGCTTGCTGCCGGTCATTCATGAAGCATGGGACCAGATCCCGCCGCATCCTTTCTTCGCGCTGGGCAGCCGCTGGCATTTTCTCGATGCCTCGTTTCAATTGCAGTACGCGCCCCTGACCGAACCAGGGCCGGTGGATCCATTCGTACCCCCGATGCTGGTATCCGACGAACAGCATCGGCGCCTGCAGGCCGTGTCCGAGTTGCATCAGCTGGCACGATTTCTTGGATTGCGCAAACCCGAGCAGTTCTTTCGTATTGCGCCAGGTGACAGGCTGGCGTTCATCGCCTTACAGCGATCGAATGCAGCGGCCTGCGGAGCGGCCCGGTTCGCCGATGTCCTGCGCTATTGTGAACTTGCGATGGAACACGGCGCCGAGTTCCACCGCCAACCACGCTGGCAGGAAGTGTGGGAGCAAATGCTGCATACGGGATTGAGCCTGGCAGATGCGGTTTCCAAGGCGGAAATGGAGGGGCGAAGACCATGAACAAGGCATTGCAGTACGTAGTGGCGGTGCTGGGGCTATGGGGGCCAATCGACGTAGCATGGACCGCTGACCCACTTTCCGAGGTGACGCGGGACATGTCCGAAACAGCGATCGATCCCGCATACGAGCAGGCTCTGGCCGCCTACGTGCAGGGCCGCTTCACCCGGGTCAGGCAGACGGTGGATGCGGATCGTGCCCAGGCCCGGCGCTACATGAGCCCACGTTTTGCAGAGAAGTACGAGGCCGAGTTCAATCCTGCCGTCGCGCTGGCCGAGTTCAAGTCTTGCCAGGGGTGCGAGGAATTCCGGATCAGGATCACGCGGATGCGGCACGAACTGCACGACGAGCGCGTGCCATGGAACGAGTACTCCACAAACGTCAGCTACATCGAGTTCGTGACGGAGCCGGTCGTGCCAGCCGATGCCGAGCCGAAGTCGATGGCGGTGCAACTCGATTGGATGCCAAGGGAAGTTCGCACGAAAGGCGGCGTGCCGTTGGAGATCACGCGCGAAGACATGCTGGTGCGCCGGCAGAGGGTATCGATGTGAAGGAGCGGATGGCAAAGCATACGGGTTGGATGCTGCCGCTGGTGCTGCTGGTGCTGCTGGCGTGCCAGGGAGGCTCGAATGAATCTTATGCGGCTTCCCCCGAAAGGCCGCCTGTGCCGCAAAGCAGCGGGCTGGTGAACATCCCGATTCACAGTTACAACTATACGGATCGGACCATCAGTAGTTTCTACGTGAATGGGACATGGGGCGGCAATGTATTCATCAGCCGTGGCAATGCCGGCGGTGGAAAGTCGGCTTGCTGCGTGAGATGGTATTCGGGAATGGAGGCCAACTTGCCGAAGAAGTATCGGGTCCGCTGGATTGCGGACATGTGCAAATATCAGGTGGAGGAAGGTGGGGGCGTATTTGACAGGTATCGGGCTGTATGGAAAGAGCAGGATGCCTACCTGACGGAGTTGCCCCCTGGCAAGCCGAAGGCGTTCGAAGTCCACTTCTATCGCGACGGACATGTGGAAGTGGCGATGAGCGAGCAGTTCATGGCACATCCGCGCCTGAAACTGCCGTACGACGAG
>NZ_JAJOZS010000036.1 GCF_021168555.1 Stenotrophomonas sp. MMGLT7
CAGCGCCGAACAAGCACCTGCTGGCCACCGCGGCCGGCGCCTACATCCGCATCGAGGGCGGCAACATCGAGCTGGGCGCGCCGGGGACGGTTGAGTTCAAGGCCAGCAAGAAGGAGTTGGCGGGGGCGCAGAGTGCCAGTGGCGAGGTGCCTGTGTTCGGGGAGGCCGAGCCCAAGTTCTGCGAACCCAGTGCCAAACAGGCGGATGCGTTCGGCGGCGCTTTGGTCGGCCTGGGTTGAAGCAAATGGAACGATTGGGCCATCGCGAATTCCTGGTGCAGGACTATGCAATTGTCAATTCCATGCAGGTGTTGCCGAATCATTATGCAGATCTGGATACGGTCTGCTTGTTACCGAGGGGATGGGATCGGCATCGTCGCATGATGCCGTTGCTAGTTGAATTGAAGAAGTTTCCAGAAAGAAGGCGGCTCGAACTGTTGGAGCGCGCGGATCGCTGGAGTCTGGAAAACGATATGCCGTTTTTCTCGGCCTTGTTGGTTTGTTCCACGAATGTATCCCTACTAGCCTCCCACCTGCGGAGACAGATGGTGCTGTCGCGGCCTGGTGCCCAGAGGGCTTGGTTACGCTTTCATGATCCACGCGTGTTCCGTCATCTACGCTGGCTGCTGACGCCAGCACAAATGACGGTGCTTCTGGGGCCTGTGCAATGCTGGACATGGTTCGAAACCCTGGAATGTCGATGGCATTCACAACCGAGTCCGGAAACAGAATTGCAACCATCGTCGATCTCGCTGAACCCAACAAGTGCTCAATGGGCGGCGCTCGATCAGTTTGATGCGCTCAATCTATGCCTGCGCGACATAATGGATGAGAGCGATATCCCACCTACCGACGAAATGGCCTTGAAATTGGCCGATGCACTCGTGGAGGCAGCGTCGATAGGTTTGCAAGACATCGCTGACAAGGGTCTATATGCACGACAGCGGCTGGTAAACGGTACCAATGCGGATTTCCAGGAAGCGACCAGACGGCGGTTGTCCATGGTTAACGCAGAAGGCATGTCCTACGTCGCTGCCTGCCGCATGGAAGGCGCATCCAATGTTGGTAGCGACCCGGGGCTTATAGGAGTATTGCCATGACGGACGTTCAATCCAGCCAAGACTACTGCCCGAACTGTACCAAGTTCGGCTTGCCGATACTGCCAGTCAGGTATGCGGTGGCCTGGAACAATGACAGCATTAACATTAAGGCCCCCCCGTCGCGGGATCTTTCCTTGATGGCGTCAAGGACATCTCGTTACCGGCGAATGCAGCCTGCTACACGCTGCGTTTGCTGCGTAGCGGCTATCTGTACGTTTTCAACGAAGTACGTGGGCAATGGAAGGCCTACCAAGTATCTGAGCAGTCGGAACTGACTGAATTCGACATCCGCGACAAAGCACCGCCTGTTACCGCAGAAGACGAGCCCTTAGTGGCGTGCTCTCGGCATGGCAGCGTCCCGCTGGCCCGTTGCGTGACGATTCCGGATGCGGCGCATGCGGGTCGTATTTGGGTTGCATTTTCCGGCACTGCCTGGACGGCCGAGGTACTTGCGCGCCACCGGGTGGAGGCGTTTCGCAAACGGCACATGCACTGTATCGACGTCGGGGCTTGGGTGAATGGCGGTGGCAAGGCACAGCCGAATGTGGATTCGTTGACTCGGATCCGGGATTGTGTGGCTGAGTATAATTTTCCGGAGCCGAACCGCAGTTCGCCCGATGAAGTGGTGGTGACCGCCTACAAGGCATTTCGTCATGCGCTGAATCAGCCACCAACCTTGACCGGAGAAGCGGACGACCTAATCGCTGCCGCACAACGGGCGGGTGAACAATGGGGCTATCCGCCAGCATTGATCGCGGTAGCCGATCCTGTGGGGGTGACCATGGAGTTGGCGCGCCTGATCGCGGTCGATCTGGAAGATGCACTCGATCCTAGAGAGCAGGCGCGCCCATTGGCGGTCTCGGCGGCAATACGCAACATTCAGAAAGCCATACAGGACGATGCCGAGAATCGCCAGATATACCGCAGCGAGCGTGATGCGCTGCAGATGATGAATCCTGGTCACATGGGCGGAGACGGAGCCGCCGCCGCTCAGGCCGGCACAGCGATTGCGGAAGCGCTGTTTCCAAGCGTCCGTAAGCAGCGGGAGGAAATGTTCGAGCGTTTCAGGAAGCCGACCCCCGCTCAAATGGCGGCCGCGCGCCGGGATGCGTGGGAGGATTATGAGCACAAGTACGACAAATTCCGGCTGGAGCAATGGGAGGCGCGCTGGAAAAAACGAATCGCCGATCACGACAATAGTGTTACCAGGCCGCTGGCGCTGGCGCATGTGCAGTGGATGTGCAGCGCCCAACTCTACGACCATCTGGACTGCAACCACGATGAGGGTAATGCGCATTCGGGCAAGGGGTTCGTGGACGCATTGCTGCTATGCATCCAGGATACGCAGCAATATAAACCTTGCATGGAGGTATATGCAAGGTGGCTGTCGGCCAGCCGGATAGAAAAGAACAATCTGATACTGCGAGCGCTTGGCTACAACCAGAAAGCCGTACTGGAGCACTTGGATTCAGTGGCGCAGGGCGGCCTGGAACCCTCGTCCCTGAAAGGACTGCCTTGGGATGGGTTGATTTCCGGCTACGACAGCGCGCTGGAAACGCTCGGAGAGGGCGGTCGGAATGCAGTGGTGCGTCTGACAGTTGCCTTGGGTGGTCCGTTTGCGAAAGTGGCTGGGGCAGCGGTGGACGGTGTGGTAGGTCCAGGTCTGGTGGCATTGGGATTGGTGGCCAAGGCGCCGGTGGTGATGGTGGACGTGACGATGAGCAAGGCCAACGCGATCGCCGAGCTCATTGCGCGGATGGCGGCCTTGAATCCCAAGGTGGCAGAGTTGGTCGATCTGAACCGCGCGATCGACATCCAGATGCGCAAGGCGGGGATCTACGGTTCGCCGGTGCAGGGAACGGGCCAGTACCGTTAC
>NZ_JAJOZS010000037.1 GCF_021168555.1 Stenotrophomonas sp. MMGLT7
CAGTACGCCCTGCGCCACCGCCTCGGCGAAGATCGCCTCGGCAAAGCCATGCCAGCTGGTCTGCCCGCGCGCGGTCAGATGCCAGGTGCCGGACAACTGGCCCGGATGCGCCAGCGCCTGCGCGGTGACCTCGGCGATCAGCGCCGCCGGCGTCGGCGTGCCGACCTGGTCGGCCACCACCGTCAGTTCCTCGCGCTCGGCGCCCACGCGCAGCATCGTGCGCAGGAAGTTGCTGCCGTGGCTGGCATACACCCAGGCGGTGCGGAAGATCAGGTGGCGGCCGCCGGCGGCACGGATCGCCTCCTCGCCGGCCAGCTTGCTCTGCCCGTACGCGCCCAGCGGCGCGGTCGCCTCGTCCTCGCGGTAAGGCCGCGTGCCCTGCCCGTCGAACACGTAGTCGGTGGAGTAATGCACCAGCGGTACGCCGTGCCCGGCGCACCACCGTGCAATCTCTCCCGGTGCCTCGGCATTGGCGCGCAGCGCCGCCTCGCGGTGCTGCTCGGCCTTGTCCACCGCGGTCCAGGCCGCGGCATTGATCACCGTCGCCGGCTGCAGCCGCTCCAGCAACGCAGGCAGGGATCGAGGATCGTCGAAGTCGGCCACCTCGCAGGCCGTGCCATCGGGCAACGTGCCGCTGCGGGTCGTCGTCACCAGCGCCTGGCCGCCGGCGGCCAGCACCCGCCGCAGTTCCGTGCCGACCTGGCCGTTGCCGCCCAGCACCAGCACCGTCATGGCACGTAGACCGGCAGGCGGTCCTCGGGCACGTCCTCCAGGAACGGCGCGGCGGCGTCCTTGGCCGACAGCACCGGATCGCCGATCGGCCAGTCCACGCCGATGCGTGCATCGTTCCAGCGCAGGCCGGCATCGGCCTCCTTCACATATACCTCGGTGCACAGATAGCTGAACAACGCCCGCTCCGACAGCACCGCAAACCCGTGCGCGAAGCCTTCCGGGATCCAGAACTGGCGCTTGTTGTCCGCACTGAGCACCACCCCGGCCCACTTGCCGAAGGTGGGCGAGCCGCGGCGGATGTCCACCGCCACGTCGAACACCTCCCCTTCCAGCACGCTGACCAGCTTGCCCTGCGGCCGCGGCCACTGGTAGTGCAGCCCGCGCAACACCCCTTTGGACGAGGACGACACGTTGCTCTGCACGAACTGCGTCGGCAGCCCGTGCTCGCCGTAGCGCTGCGCATTCCAGGTCTCGAAGAAGAACCCGCGTTCGTCGCCGAACACCGCCGGCTCGATCACCACGCAGCCCGGCAGATCGGTGGGGATGATCTTCATTACTTCACTACTCCTCGTTGGGTCAGTTGCTGCAGGTAGCGGCCGTAGCCGTTCTTGGCCAGCGGCGCGGCCAGGCGCTGCAGCTGTTCGGCATTGACCCAGCCGTTGATGTAGGCGATCTCCTCCGGGCAGCACACCTGCAGGCCCTGGCGCTGCTGCAAGGTGCCGATGAAGTTGGACGCCTCCAGCAGCGACTCGTGGGTGCCGGTGTCCAGCCAGGCATAGCCGCGGCCCAGCTGCTCCAGGTACAGCTCGCCCTGTTCCAGGTAGCATCGGTTGAGGTCGGTGATTTCCAGCTCGCCGCGCGGCGAGGGCTTGAGCTCGGCGGCGTAGTCGGCCGCCTTGCCGTCGTAGAAGTACAGCCCGGTCACCGCGTAGTTCGAGCGCGGCGTGCTCGGCTTTTCCTCGATGTCCACCACCTTGCCGGCGGCATCGAACTCGGCCACGCCATAGCGCTCCGGATCGTTGACCCAGTAGCCGAACACGGTGGCCCCGTGCGGACGCGCGTCGGCACGCTGCAGGGTCTGGGTCAGGCCCACGCCGTGGAAGATGTTGTCGCCCAGCACCAGGCAGCTGGGCTGGCCGGCGACGAACTCGCGGCCGATCAGGTAGGCCTGCGCCAGGCCATCGGGGCTGGGCTGCACCGCATATTCGATGTGCATGCCCCATTGCGAACCGTCGCCCAGCAGGTGCTGGAACAGCGCCTGCTCGTGCGGGGTGTTGATGATCAGCACCTCGCGGATGCCCGCCAGCATCAGCACGCTGAGCGGGTAGTAGATCATCGGCTTGTCGTACACCGGCAGCAGCTGCTTGCTCACGCCGCGGGTGATCGGATACAGCCGCGTGCCGGAGCCGCCGGCCAGGATGATGCCTTTGCGTTGGGTCATCTGTGTTTCCTAGGGTCTTGCCGCTTCTCCCTTCTCCCGCATGCGGG
>NZ_JAJOZS010000038.1 GCF_021168555.1 Stenotrophomonas sp. MMGLT7
TTGCACTATCTCTATGCCACTTGCGTCTCGACCTGCATGCTCGTATCTACCCGTGCATACCGAGCCTCGAAGTCGCCCCCCACATAGATGCAACGCGGATCGGAGGGAAGTGTCGCATCCATTCCGAATCCCGCCATCGAGTCGTGGACGTAGCTGTCGAAGAAGGCAATGATCTCCTCGTCCCGCAACCCACGCTGGTGCACGAATTCATCCTCGTAGGCCTGCAGCAGCACCGCATAGTGGGGGCGCAGCTTGGCGCTGCCGCTTCTCCTGGACCATTCTCGCCGGAGCGATTGCGCATCGCGCATCAGCTGCCGGTCGTAGACCAGCATGTTGTCGACACTGTTGCCCGGGATACCCACCCACTCCGCCTGCGCACGCAGGTAGGGATCGTCCGCCTCGGCCGCCAGGTCCTTGGCCCTGTCCACTTCCTCACGGGCCTGCGTCAACTCTCCCTGCATGCCTCCAAAACGCGACGTTTGGCGCAGGACCGACTGGTAGCGGGTCTCCGCCCGGCGCAGTTCGTCCTGCGCGGCCTGGCGCTCCGGGCTATCGCGCAGCCGATTCATCTCGCGCTCGGCCTCGGCCTTGCGTGCGGCGTACTGGCGTTCGCGCGCGCGCATGTCGGCCTCGTTGCGCACACGTTCGGCATTAGGGATTTCCGATTGCTGCAAGCGTGCGATGCGCTGGAAGCGCCAGGCGAAATACAGCCGCATGTGCCCCAGCACACCTTTGCCCAGCGCCTTGCCGCCGTTGCCGGCCAGTGCCATGTAGTGCTTCCAGCGGCGTACCAAGTCCGGCGCGATCTGGAAAGAAGCCCCCAGACCTGGGTCATGAAACTGCCCCACCGGCTCTAATGGAACTTGTGCCTGTATGGCTCGCTTGTGCATTTCCAGCAATGGAATATTGCTCAGCGCCTCAGCGCGACCAATACTGCGCGACTGAAATCCCGGCAAGTAGCCTCCCCCCACATCCGAATGCATGCCCGGATAAAGAATCTCCACGCAACCGCTCGGATAACTCTGACGCTCGCGCACCGAGTCCACCGGGAAGGAATTGCGCTGTTCGTGCGCGGCCACCATGTGCACGCATTGCTCGGCCAACTCAGGAATGCGCAGGTTGCTGGCCCAGTCCATGTGTCCGTCCGGATTGCCCGGCGTGGGATCGGCACCAGGCTCGCCGAATGCCAGCGCAAGCGGCCCCATGGCCAAGTGGTCGCCACGCAGGCGCAATCCGCCTTCCAGCGAACGCCAGCCCTGAGCGATCTGCAGCGACAGCGAGGTCGAAGCGGTGGCCGGCAGGCCCACCGAGGCGACCGTATCGAACAGGCCCATAAAGTACAGCCGGAACGGTACCTTCGGACTGTCCCACTCCCAGCCCGCGCCCGCGCGCTGCGCACGCTCGGCCAGCATGCGGGCGAAGGCCCGCGCCAGCGCGGCACCGCGCGAGAATCCGAACAGGGCCACCCGCACTTCCTGAATATTGCGCACCGGATACTGGGATAGCGTCAGGTCCAGTTGCTGCATCGCCCACTTCAGCCGCTCCTCGCCCCAGGCACCGAAGGCCTTGCCGGTCGTGGTGTTTCCGGGATCACCGATCTCGCGAAAGTAGGTTCCCAAGCCGGGAAGATAGAA
>NZ_JAJOZS010000039.1 GCF_021168555.1 Stenotrophomonas sp. MMGLT7
CGCCATAAAGTTGACGCGCCCGGTGTTGATTGCAACGGGCTGCAGGGACAAGGAGCGGTAGTACATGAAGGAGAGCATGCGCGCGGCCCTGGGTGTGCTGGCCGGCCTGGAGCAGCAGACGCGGCTGCACCGGCTGGACCTGGACGGCGCGCCGCACGAACTCGTGGTCGAACGCTGGAGCGGCGCCGAACGCCTGTCCGGCGACAGCACGTGGTGGGTGGATTTCGTCGCCACCGAGGCCGACCTGGCGCTGGAAGACTGGCTCGGCCGGCGTGCGACGCTGTCCACGCGCCTTTCCGGCGGTGGCGAGGCGGCCCGCAGCGGGCTGGTGCACGAAGCGCATCTGCTGGGCAGCGACGGCGGGCTGGCGCGCTACCGGGTCGGGATCGTGCCGTGGACGTGGTGGCTGGGACAGGGGCGGCACAGCCGGGTGTTCCAGGAGCGCACGCTGACGGAGATCGTCGAGGCGGTGCTGGCCGGCTATGCGCCGCAGGCGGTATGGGCGTGGAGCGAGGAGGTGCCGGGGTTCCTGGCGCAGGCCCGCCCGCGCAGCTATTGCGTGCAGTACCGCGAGAGCGATGCGGACTTCGTCTGGCGGCTGCTGGCCGAGGAAGGGCTGGGCTGGCGGATCGAGGAGCACGCCGAGGCGCCGGCCGGGCACCGGCTGGTGATCTTTGCCGACAGCGCGGCGCAGCCGCAGGACGCCGGCTCGGCACGAGACGGCGGGGTACGCTTCCATCGCAGCGACGCGACCGAGGCCGCCGACAGCGTGCAGGCCTTCGGCGCGCGCCGCAAGCTCGGCTCGGGCCGGCTGACCCTGCTGAGCGAGGACTACAAGACCCGGTCGGCGGTGAGCGCGCAGCTGCCGCTGCATGGCGGGGGCGGAACCTCGCTGCGCGAGCAGTACGAGCCGGTGGGGATGTACGCCTTCGCCGACGCGGGCGAGGCCGAACGCTATGCCGGGCTGCTGGCGCAGGCGGCCGAGTCGCAGTGGTCGGGCTGGCAGGGGCGCAGTACCGCGCGCACGTTCCGCGCCGGTACCTGGTTCGCGCTGACCCAGCTGCCGGGCGCCGAGTCGGCGCAGCAACTGCTGCTGACGCGGGTGCAACACGCCGGGGTGAACAACCTGCCGGTGGATCTGAGGCAGGCGCTGCAGGCGCGGCTGGGGCCTTCGCCGGCCTGGCCGGAGGCCGAGGCGGCGGCCTCGCGCGAGACCTGGGAGCAGGCCGAGGCGGTCGGCTACGCCAACGCGTTCGAGGCGATCGAGCGCGCCCGGCCGTGGCGTCCGGTGCTGGCCGACGGCACCGGGGCGCGGCTGAACCCGTGGCCGACCGCGCCGGGCTACCAGAGCGCGGTCGTGGTCGGCGCCGAGGGGGCGCAACAAGGCGAGGTGCACGCCGACACGCTGGGGCGGATCCGGGTGAAGTTCCACTTCCAGCAGGGCGAGCAGGCCGACGATCGCAACAGCTGCTGGATCCGGGTGGCACAGCGCTACGC
>NZ_JAJOZS010000004.1 GCF_021168555.1 Stenotrophomonas sp. MMGLT7
AAGTCGCCGGATCCCCGCCTGCGCGGGGATGGCGATGCGGCAAGCCCGGGCGCGCAGGCGCGCCCGGGCCGGTTCGTCACTTGATGATCTTGGCCACTACACCGGCGCCGACCGTGCGGCCGCCCTCGCGAATCGCGAAGCGCAGGCCCTCGTCCATCGCCACCGGGTTGATCAGGTCCACCACCATCTTCACGTTGTCGCCCGGCATCACCATCTCCACACCCTCCGGCAGCGTCACCGCGCCGGTGATGTCCGTGGTGCGGAAGTAGAACTGCGGACGGTAGCCCTTGAAGAACGGCGTGTGACGGCCACCCTCGTCCTTCGACAGCACATACACCTCGGCCTCGAACTCGGTGTGCGGCTTGATCGAACCCGGCTTGCACAGCACCTGGCCGCGCTCGACGTCGTCACGCTTGGTGCCGCGCAGCAGCAGGCCCGCGTTGTCGCCCGCCTGGCCCTGGTCCAGCAGCTTGCGGAACATCTCCACGCCGGTGACCGTGGTCTTCTGCGTCGGACGGATGCCCACGATCTCGATTTCGTCGCCCACCTTGATCACGCCGCGCTCGATACGCCCGGTCACCACGGTGCCGCGGCCCGAGATCGAGAACACGTCTTCCACCGGCATCAGGAACGGCTTGTCGATGTCGCGCTCCGGCTCCGGGATGTAGGTGTCCAGCGCGTCCACCAGCTTGATGATCGCCGGCACGCCGATGTCGCTCTGGTCGCCTTCCAGCGCCTTCAGCGCCGAACCGTGGATGATCGGGGTGTCGTCGCCCGGGAAGTCGTACTTGCTCAGCAGCTCGCGCACTTCCATCTCCACCAGCTCCAGCAGCTCGGCGTCGTCCACCATGTCGGCCTTGTTCAGGAACACGACGATGTACGGCACGCCCACCTGGCGGGCCAGCAGGATGTGCTCGCGCGTCTGCGGCATCGGGCCGTCCGCCGCCGAACACACCAGGATCGCGCCGTCCATCTGCGCCGCACCCGTGATCATGTTCTTCACGTAGTCCGCGTGCCCCGGGCAATCCACGTGCGCGTAGTGGCGCGTCGGGGATTCATATTCCACGTGCGCCGTCGAAATCGTGATGCCGCGCGCCTTCTCTTCCGGCGCCGCGTCGATCGCGTCGTACGCCTTGAACTCGCCACCAAAGCGCTCCGCGCCCACCTTCGTCAGCGCGGCCGTCAGCGTCGTCTTGCCGTGGTCCACGTGACCAATCGTGCCTACGTTCACGTGCGGCTTGGTGCGTTCGAACTTACCCTTGGACATAGTCTTCTACCTTGATTCCTGAAATTTCGTTGGGAAGTCCCGAGCCGAGGCTCAGGACTTCTTCATGACCGACTCGGCGATGTTGGCCGGAGCTTCGGCGTAGTGGTCGAACTCCATCGTGAAGGTGGCGCGGCCCTGCGACATCGAGCGCAGCTGGGTGGCGTAGCCGAACATCTCGCCCAGCGGGATCATCGCGTCGATGACCTTGCCCGAGGGGCTGTCGTCCTGGCCCTGCAGGATGCCGCGGCGACGGCTGACGTCGCCCATCACGTCGCCCAGGTAGTCCTCCGGGGTGACGATCTCGACCTTCATGATCGGCTCCAGCAGGACCGGGCTGGCCTTGTTGAAGCCTTCCTTGAAGCCCATCGAACCGGCGATCTTGAACGCCATTTCCGAGGAGTCGACGTCATGGTACGAACCGTCGATCAGGCGGATCTTGACGTCCACGACCGGATAGCCGGCGAGCACGCCGTTGGCCATCGCTTCCTGGATGCCCTTGTCCACCGCCGGGATGTATTCCTTCGGAATGACGCCACCGACGATCGCGTTCTCGAACTCGTAGCCCTTGCCCTGCTCCTGCGGGATGATCTCCAGCACGACATGGCCGTACTGGCCCTTGCCGCCGGACTGGCGCACGAACTTGCCGTCCTGCTTGACCTGCTTGCGGATGGTCTCGCGGTAGGCCACCTGCGGCTTGCCGACGTTGGCCTCGACGTTGAACTCGCGCTTCATGCGGTCCACGAGGATGTCCAGGTGAAGCTCGCCCATGCCGGCGATGATGGTCTGGCCGGATTCCTCGTCGGTACGCACGCGGAACGACGGGTCTTCCTGAGCCAGGCGACCCAGGGCGATGCCCATCTTCTCCTGGTCGGACTTGGTCTTCGGCTCGACCGCCATCGAGATCACCGGCTCCGGGAACGTCATCCGCTCCAGGGTGATCACGTGGTCCTGCGCGCACAGCGTGTCGCCGGTGGTGACGTCCTTCAGGCCCACCGCGGCGGCGATGTCGCCGGCGCGCACTTCCTTGATCTCGTCGCGGTTGTTGGAATGCATCTGCAGGATGCGGCCCACGCGCTCCTTCTTCAGCTTGACCGGGTTGTAGACCTGGTCGCCGGAGTTGAGCACGCCCGAGTACACGCGGAAGAAGGTCAGCGAGCCGACGAACGGATCGGTCATGATCTTGAACGCCAGCGCCGAGAACGGCTCGGTATCCAGCGCCTTGCGGCTGTCTTCCTTCTCGTCCTCGTCGATGCCCTGCACCGGCGGCCGGTCGGCCGGCGACGGCAGCAGCTGCACCACGCCGTCGAGCATGGCCTGCACGCCCTTGTTCTTGAACGCGCTGCCGCAGTACACGGGAACGATCTCGACGCGCAGGGTGCGCTCGCGCAGGCCGGAGATGATCTCCGCTTCGCTCAGCTCGCCCTCGTTGAGGTACTTGTCCATCAGCTCTTCGCTGGCCTCGGCGGCGGCCTCGACCATGAACGCGCGCGCCTCGGCGGCCTTGTCGGCCAGTTCGGCGGGAATGTCGCGATACTCGAAGATGGTGCCCTGCGAGGCGGCATCCCAGTGGATGGCCTTCATCTTCAGCAGGTCGACCACGCCCTCGAAGCCGTCCTCGGCGCCGATCGGCACCTGCATCGGCACCGCGTAGGCGCCCAGGCGCGACTTAAGCTGCTCGACGACCTTGTCGAAGTTGGCGCCGGTGCGGTCCATCTTGTTGACGAACGCCATGCGCGGCACGTGGTACTTGTTGGCCTGGCGCCACACCGTCTCGGACTGCGGCTGCACGCCGCCGACCGCGCACAGCACGAACACCGCGCCGTCGAGCACGCGCAGCGAACGCTCGACCTCGATGGTGAAGTCGACGTGCCCGGGGGTGTCGATGATGTTGAAGCGGTGCTGCGGCAGGGACTTGTCCATGCCCGTCCAGAACGCGGTGGTCGCGGCGGAGGTGATGGTGATGCCGCGCTCCTGCTCCTGCTCCATCCAGTCCATGACGGCGGCGCCGTCGTGGACTTCGCCGATCTTGTGGCTGACGCCGGTGTAGAACAGGATGCGCTCGGACGTGGTGGTCTTGCCGGCATCGATGTGGGCCATGATGCCGAAGTTGCGGTAACGCTCGATGGGAGTGGTGCGGGCCACGGGGCGCCTCTCAGTTTTGCGGATTTCGGATGGCCGAACGCCGCCTTTCGGCGGCCTTCGGATTTGGTGCGGCGCACAGCGCCACTGACAGCACCTAGATGGCGCCGACGGACCCCGTTTCCAAGGCCCGCATCATCACCAGCGGTAGTGTGCGAACGCCTTGTTCGCTTCCGCCATGCGGTGGGTTTCTTCACGCTTCTTGATGGCGCCGCCGCGGTTCTCGGAGGCGTCCAGCAGTTCGGCGGCCAGCTTGCGCGGCATCGTGTTCTCGCCACGCTTGCGGGCGGACTCGATCAGCCAGCGCATCGCCAGCGCCATGCGACGGGAAGAACGCACCTCGACCGGCACCTGGTAGGTGGCGCCGCCGACGCGACGGGACTTGACCTCGACCGCCGGAGCGACGTTGTCCAGCGCCTTCTGCACCAGCTCGATGGAGTTGGGATTCTTTTCGCCGATGACGTCCATTGCGCCATACACGATTTTCTCAGCAACCGACTTCTTGCCACTCTGCATCACCATGTTGATGAAGCGGGCAATGGTTTCGCTGCCATGCTTGGGGTCAGGCAGGACGGTGCGCTGCGGAGTAGAACCTTTACGAGACATTGATGTTATTCCTTAGCTCTTCGGACGCTTGGCGCCGTACTTGGAACGGCCCTGGCGACGCTTGGTGACGCCGGCGGCGTCCAGCGAGCCACGGACGGTGTGGTAACGCACACCCGGCAGATCCTTGACGCGGCCGCCGCGGATCAGGACCACGGAGTGCTCCTGCAGGTTGTGGCCTTCGCCGCCGATGTAGCTGATGACCTCTTCCTGGTTGGTCAGGCGCACCTTGGCGACCTTGCGCAGGGCCGAGTTCGGCTTCTTCGGGGTGGTGGTGTAGACGCGCGTGCAGACGCCACGGCGCTGCGGGCACTTGTCGAGCGCCGGCGAGGCGCTCTTGTAGGTGGTCGCCTGCCGCGGCTTGCGGACCAGCTGATTGATCGTCGCCATCAGTAGATTCTTCTGGATGAGGCCCGGAGGCCAGACGTGAAAACGAAGGCAGGCCAAAGGAATGGCCTGCCGAGACAGGAGAGTATAGCGAGCAGGCCGAATCCCCGTCAACTGCGCGGGTTTGCCAGCCTGCTGGCCCATCCGGGGCCGGAAAACGGGGCGCGTCCATTGCGCCCCCTTTCACTTGGACGGCGGTCCCGCGAGCGGGACCGCGCCGGGGTCACTCTTCGCCGGTCGTCTCCGAGTCGGCGGAGACTTCGGCCTCGGCCACTGCGGTGGAGGCGCCGGACAGCGTGTCGATCTCCGACTCGGTCAGCCCGGAGGCGTCGCGGCGGCGCTGGCTGTGGTAGGCCAGGCCGGTGCCGGCCGGGATCAGGCGGCCGACGATCACGTTCTCCTTCAGCCCGCGCAGGTTGTCGCGGGTGCCGCGCACGGCCGCCTCGGTCAGCACGCGGGTGGTCTCCTGGAAGGAGGCCGCGGAGATGAACGACTCGGTCGCCAGCGAGGCCTTGGTGATGCCCAGCAGCACCGGGTCGTACTGCGCCGGCAGCTCGTTGCGGGTGACCAGCCGGGCGTTCTCCTCGATCACGCGCTGCTTCTCGACCTGCTCGCCGGCCAGGAACTTGCTGCTGCCGGCGTCGGCGATCTCCACCTTGCGCAGCATCTGCCGGGTGATGACCTCGATGTGCTTGTCGTTGATCTTCACGCCCTGCAGGCGGTACACGTCCTGGATTTCCTTGACCAGGTAGGCCGCCAGCGGCTCCACGCCCAGCAGGCGCAGGATGTCCTGCGGGCTCGGCTCGCCGTCCACCACGGTCTCGCCCTTGGTCACGTGCTCGCCCTCGAACACGATGATCTGGCGGTACTTCGGGATCAGCTCCTCGTGCTCGTTGCCTTCCTGGTCCTTGATGATCAGGCGCTGCTTGCCCTTGGTGTCCTTGCCGAAGCTGACCACGCCCGAGCGCTCGGCCAGGATCGCCGGATCCTTGGGCTTGCGCGCCTCGAACAGGTCGGCCACGCGCGGCAGACCACCGGTGATGTCGCGGGTCTTGGAGGCTTCCTGCGGGATCTTGGCGACCACGTCGCCGACGCCCACGGCCGCGCCGTCCTGCAGGTTGACGATCGAGCGCGGCGGCAGCAGGTACTGCGCCGGCAGGTCGGTGCCCGGGATCGACAGGTCGTTGCCGTCCTTGTCGACGATGCGCACCAGCGGACGCAGGTCCTTGCCCTGCGAGCCGCGGCGCTTGGGATCGGAGATCTCGCGCGAGGCCAGGCCGGTCAGCTCGTCGGTCTTCTCGATGACGGTGACGCCGTCGATGAAGTCGACGAAGCGGATGAAGCCGGCCACTTCCGAGACGATCGGGTGGTTGTGCGGATCCCAGTGCGCCACGGTCTGGCCGGCCTTGACCGCATCGCCGTCCTTGACGGTGATGGTGGCGCCGTAGGCCAGCTTGTAGCGCTCGCGCTCGCGGCCGAAGGCGTCGAGCACGGACATCTCGCCCGAGCGCGAGACCGCGATCAGGCTGCCGTCGCTGTGCTCGACCGACTTCAGGTTGGTGAACTTCACCGAGCCGGTGGTCTTGACGGTGATGTTGTCCACCGCCGCCGCACGCGAGGCCGCGCCGCCGATGTGGAACGTACGCATGGTCAGCTGGGTGCCGGGCTCGCCGATCGACTGCGCGGCGATGACGCCCACCGACTCGCCGATGTTGACCAGGTGGCCACGGGCCAGGTCGCGGCCGTAGCACTGCGCGCACACGCCGAAGGAGGACTCGCAGGTGATGGTCGAACGGACCTTCACCGACTGCACGCCCAGCTCTTCCAGCTTGGCCGCCCACTGCTCGTCGATCAGCGTGTTGCGGGTGATCACCGGGTCCTCGTCGTTGCCGGGCAGGTACACGTCCTCGGCCACCACGCGGCCCAGCACGCGGTCCTTCAGCGGCTCGACCACGTCGCCGCCTTCCACGATCGGGGTCATGGTCAGGCCTTCCTGGGTGCCGCAGTCGGGCTCGGTGATCACCACGTCCTGGGCCACGTCGACCAGGCGGCGGGTCAGGTAGCCGGAGTTCGCCGTCTTCAGCGCGGTATCGGCCAGGCCCTTGCGGGCGCCGTGGGTGGAGTTGAAGTACTCCTGCACGTTCAGGCCTTCGCGGAAGTTGGCCTTGATCGGGGTCTCGATGATCGAGCCGTCAGGACGCGCCATCAGGCCGCGCATGCCGGCCAGCTGGCGGATCTGCGCCTGCGAACCACGGGCGCCGGAGTCGGCCATGATGTACAGCGAGTTCATCGACTTCTGGTTGATGGTCTCGCCCTTGGCGTTGACCACCTTCTCGGTGCCGATGGTCTCCATCATCGCCTTGGCGATGCGCTCGTTGGTGCGCGACCAGATGTCCACGACCTTGTTGTAGCGCTCGCCGGCGGTGACCAGGCCGGACTGGTACTGCTCCTGGATCTCCAGCACTTCCTGCTCGGCCTCGCCGAGGATGCCCTTCTTCTCGACCGGGATCAGCATGTCGTCGATGCCGATCGACACGCCGGCGCGGGTGGAATAGGCATAGCCGGTGTACATCAGCTTGTCGGCGAAGACCACGGTGTCCTTCAGGCCCAGGCGACGGTAGCTGGAGTTGATCAGCCGCGAGATGTTCTTCTTGGTCATCTCGGTGTTGGCCAGCTCGAACGGCAGGCCCTCGGGCAGGATCTCGCTCAGCAGCGCACGCCCGACCGTGGTGTCCACGATCGAGGTCTTCTTCTCGCGATTGCCCTCGGCATCGATCACGGTCTCGGTGATGCGCACCTTGACCTTGGCGTGCAGCTCGACCACGCGGTTGTCGTAGGCGCGCTTCACCTCGTTGGTGTTTGCGAACACCATGCCCTCGCCCTTCTTGTTCTCCAGGGCGCGGCTCATGTAGTACAGGCCCAGCACCACGTCCTGCGACGGCACGATGATCGGCTCGCCGTTGGCCGGCGACAGGATGTTGTTGGTGGACATCATCAGCGCACGCGCTTCCAGCTGGGCTTCCAGCGAGAGCGGCACGTGCACGGCCATCTGGTCACCGTCGAAGTCGGCGTTGAACGCGGTGCAGACCAGCGGGTGCAGCTGGATGGCCTTGCCCTCGATCAGCAGCGGCTCGAACGCCTGGATGCCCAGGCGGTGCAGGGTCGGGGCACGGTTCAGCAGCACCGGGTGCTCGCGGATCACCTCTTCGAGGATGTCCCACACCTCGGCCTCTTCGCGCTCGACCAGCTTCTTGGCCGCCTTGATCGTGGTGGCCAGGCCGCGACGCTGCAGCTTGGCGAACACGAACGGCTTGAACAGCTCCAGCGCCATCTTCTTCGGCAGGCCGCACTGGTGCAGCTTGAGGTACGGACCGACGGTGATGACCGAACGGCCGGAGTAGTCCACGCGCTTGCCGAGCAGGTTCTGGCGGAACCGGCCCTGCTTGCCCTTGATCATGTCGGCCAGCGACTTCAAGGGCCTCTTGTTCGTGCCGGTGATGGCACGGCCGCGGCGGCCGTTGTCCAGCAGCGCATCCACCGACTCCTGCAGCATGCGCTTCTCGTTGCGCACGATGATGTCCGGCGCGTTGAGCTCGAGCAGGCGGCGCAGGCGGTTGTTGCGGTTGATGACGCGGCGGTACAGGTCGTTCAGGTCGGAGGTCGCGAAGCGGCCGCCGTCCAGCGGCACCAGCGGGCGCAGGTCCGGCGGCAGCACCGGCAGCACGGTCATGACCATCCACTCCGGACGGTTGCCCGACTCCAGGAAGGCCTCGACCAGCTTGATGCGCTTGGTCAGGCGCTTGAGCTTGGTCTCCGACCCGGTGGCGGCGATCTCCTCGCGCAGGCGGGTCATCTCCGACTGCAGGTCGATGGTGCGCAGCAGCTCGTAGACCGCCTCGGCGCCCATGGCGGCGTCGAAGTCGTCGCCGTACTCCTGGCGCGCCTGCAGGTACTGCTCCTCGGTCAGCAGCTGGCGGCGCTCGAGCGGGGTCAGGCCCGGCTCGGTGACCACGAAGGCTTCGAAGTACAGCACGCGCTCGATGTCGCGCAGGGTCATGTCCAGCATCAGGCCGATGCGCGAGGGCAGCGACTTGAGGAACCAGATGTGCGCCACCGGCGAGGCCAGGTCGATGTGGCCCATGCGCTCGCGGCGCACCTTGGCCAGGGTCACCTCGGTGCCGCACTTCTCGCAGACCACGCCGCGGTGCTTCATGCGCTTGTACTTGCCGCACAGGCACTCGTAGTCCTTGACCGGTCCGAAGATGGCGGCGCAGAACAGGCCGTCACGCTCGGGCTTGAAGGTGCGGTAGTTGATGGTTTCCGGCTTCTTCACTTCGCCGAACGACCAGGAGCGGATCAGGTCCGGCGAGGCCAGCGCGATCTTGATCGCGTCGAAATCCAGCGTCTGGCGCTGCTGGTTGAAGAGGTTGAGCAGGTCTTTCATTTTGATCTCCGGGATTCGGAATTCGAGATTCGGGATTGGTCAATGCGGGGGACCGGGAGTTGCGGGATGGCGGCCTGTGCCTTTCCAATCCCGAATCCCGAGTCCCCAATCACCGCCTCTCTCAGTTGTCTTCCAGTTCCATGTTGATGCCCAGCGAGCGGATTTCCTTCACCAGCACGTTGAAGGACTCCGGCATGCCGGCGACCAGCTCGTGTTCGCCATCGACGATGTTCTTGTACATCTGGTTGCGGCCCTGCACGTCGTCGGACTTCACCGTCAGCATTTCCTGCAGGGTGTAGGCCGCGCCGTAGGCTTCCAGCGCCCAGACTTCCATCTCGCCGAAGCGCTGGCCGCCGAACTGCGCCTTGCCGCCCAGCGGCTGCTGGGTGACCAGCGAGTACGGGCCGGTCGAGCGGGCGTGCATCTTGTCGTCGACCAGGTGGTTCAGCTTCAGGTAGTGCATGTAGCCGACCGTGGTCTTGCGGTCGAACGCCTCGCCGGTGCGGCCGTCGTACAGCTGGGTCTGGCCGCTGGTGGGCAGGTCGGCCAGCTCGAGCATGCGCTTGATCTCGGCCTCGGTGGCGCCGTCGAACACCGGCGTGGCCATCGGCACGCCGTCGGTCAGGTTGCGCGCCAGGTTCAGCAGCTCCTCGTCGCTGAAGGCCGACAGGTCCACGCGCTCGCCGACCGCGGTGCGGTCGTGGTTGTAGATGTCCTCCAGGAACTTGCGCAGCTCGGACACCGCCGCCTGCGCCTCGAGCATCTTCTGGATCTTGCGGCCCAGGCCCTTGGCGGCCCAGCCCAGGTGAACTTCCAGGATCTGCCCGATGTTCATGCGCGAAGGCACGCCCAGCGGGTTGAGCACGATGTCCACCGACTCGCCCGAGGCCATGTACGGCATGTCCTCGACCGGCACGACGTTGGACACCACGCCCTTGTTGCCGTGGCGGCCGGCCATCTTGTCGCCCGGCTGGATGCGGCGCTTCACCGCCAGGAACACCTTGACCATCTTCAGCACGCCCGGGGCGAGGTCGTCGCCCTGGGTGATCTTGCCGCGCTTGTCGGCGAAGCGGCGCTCGAATTCCTTCTCGTGCGTCTGGATCTGCTTCTGCGCGCGCTCGATGGCCTCTGCGGCCTCGTCGTCCTTCATGCGCAGGGCGAACCAGTCGGCCTTCTTCAGCCCGTCCAGGTAGGCGTCGCTGAGGACGTCGCCCTTCTTCAGGCCCGGGCCGCCGTTGGCGACCTTGCCGACGATCTGCGAGCGCAGGCGCGCGTAGATCGCCGCTTCCAGGATGCGGAACTGGTCGTCGAAGTCCTTCTTGACGCGCTTGATCTCGGACTCCTCGATCTGGCGCGCGCGCTTGTCCTTCTCGATGCCGTCGCGGGTGAACACCTGCACGTCGATGACGGTGCCGTCCATGCCCGGCGGCACGCGCAGCGAGCTGTCCTTAACGTCGGAGGCCTTCTCGCCGAAGATCGCCCGCAGCAGCTTCTCTTCCGGGGTCAGCTGGCTCTCGCCCTTGGGCGTGACCTTGCCGACCATGATGTCGCCGGCACGCACCTCGGCGCCGATGTACACCACGCCCGACTCGTCGAGGCGGTTCAGTGCCTGCTCGGAGACGTTGGGGATGTCGGCCGAGATCTCCTCCGGCCCCAGCTTGGTGTCGCGGGCGACGCAGGTCAGCTCCTCGATGTGGATCGTGGTGTAGCGGTCCTGCTCCACCACCCGCTCGGACAGCAGGATGGAGTCCTCGAAGTTGTAGCCGTTCCACGGCATGAACGCGATCAGCATGTTCTGGCCCAGGGCCAGCTCGCCGATGTCGGTGGACGGACCGTCGGCCAGCACGTCGCCGCGCGCCACCACGTCGCCCACGTTCACCAGCGGACGCTGGTTGATGCAGGTGTTCTGGTTGGAGCGGGTGTACTTGATCAGCGGGTAGATATCCACGCCGGCATCGGTATCGCCGACGATCTCCTCCTCGTTGACCTTGACCACGATGCGGGCCGCGTCGATCTGCTCGATCACGCCGCCGCGGCGCGCGTTCACGGTCACGCCCGAGTCGCGCGCCACCGCGCGCTCGATGCCGGTGCCGACCAGCGGCTTCTGCGCACGCAGCGTCGGCACGGCCTGGCGCTGCATGTTGGCGCCCATCAGTGCGCGGTTGGCGTCGTCGTGCTCCAGGAACGGGATCAGCGCCGCGGCGACCGACACGGTCTGCATCGGCGAGACGTCCATGTAGTGCACTTCGGCCGGCGGCTTGAGCAGCGACTCGCCCTGGAAGCGGCACGGCACGTACTGCTCGGTGAGCTTGCCGTGGCCATCGGTCAGCGCGTTGGCCTGGGCGATGACGTACTCGTTCTCCTCGATCGCCGACAGGTACTCGACGTCGTCGGTGACCTTGCCGTCCACGACCTTGCGGTACGGCGTCTCCAGGAAGCCGTACTGGTTGGTGCGGGCGAACACCGCCAGCGAGTTGATCAGGCCGATGTTCGGGCCTTCAGGGGTTTCGATGGTGCAGACGCGGCCGTAGTGGGTCGGGTGCACGTCGCGCACCTCGAAGCCGGCGCGCTCGCGGGTCAGGCCGCCCGGGCCCAGCGCCGAGATGCGACGCTTGTGGGTGACCTCCGACAGCGGGTTGTTCTGGTCCATGAACTGCGACAGCTGCGAGGAGCCGAAGAACTCCTTGATCGCGGCGGCCACCGGCTTGGCGTTGATCAGTTCCTGCGGGGTCAGGCCCTCGGACTCGGCCATCGACAGGCGCTCCTTGACCGCGCGCTCGACGCGGACCAGGCCCACGCGGAACACGTTCTCGGCCATCTCGCCGACCGAACGCACGCGGCGGTTGCCCAGGTGGTCGATGTCGTCCACCGTGCCGCGGCCGTTGCGGATCTCGGTCAGCACCTTGATCACGTCGAGGATGTCGGAGGTCTCGCCCAGCTCGGCGACCAGACGCTTGGACTCCTCGTCGTTGCGCTCGCCGAAGTACTTGTGGTCGTACAGCACGGACTCGCCGGTGACTTCCTTGCGGCCGACGCGGCGGTTGAACTTCATCCGGCCGACCGTGGACAGGTCGTAGCGCTCGAAGGTGAAGAACAGGTTGTGGAACAGGTTCTGCGCGGCGTCCTTGGTCGGCGGCTCGCCCGGGCGCATCATGCGGTAGATCTCGACCAGGGCCTCGAGCTGGGTCTTGGTCGGGTCGATGCGCAGGGTGTTGGACAGGTACGGGCCGCGGTCGAGGTCGTTCACCCACAGGGTGCCGACCGCGTCCACGCCGGCCTTGCGGAACGCGGCCAGCTGGTCCTCGGTGATCTCGTCGTTGGCCACCGCCAGCAGCTCGCCGGTGGAGGCGTCGACCACGTCGTGCGACAGGATGCGGCCGACCAGGTACTCGTCGGGCACGGCCAGCGCGGCGATGCCGGACTGCTCCAGCTGCTTGACGTGGCGCGCGGTGATGCGCTTGCCGGCTTCCACGATCACGTGGTCGCCATCGGCCAGGTCGAAGTTCAGCGTCTCGCCGCGCAGGCGCTCGGACACCAGCTCCAGCTGCACGCCCTCGTCCGGGTTGATGTGGAAGGTGTTGATCTCGAAGAACTCGTTCAGCATCTCCTCGTTGGAGTAGCCGAGCGCGCGCAGCAGGATCGACACCGGCAGCTTGCGGCGACGGTCGATACGGGTGTACAGCGCGTCCTTCGGGTCGAACTCGAAGTCCAGCCAGGAGCCGCGGTAGGGGATGATGCGGGCGCTGTACAGCAGCTTGCCCGAGCTGTGGGTCTTGCCGCGGTCGTGGTCGAAGAACACGCCCGGCGAGCGGTGCAGCTGGGAGACGATGACGCGCTCGGTGCCGTTGACGATGAAGGTGCCGTTGTCGGTCATCAGCGGGATCTCGCCGAGGTAGACCTCCTGCTCCTTCACGTACTTGATGGCCTTGGTGGACGACTCGCGGTCGTAGATCACCAGGCGCACGGTCACGCGCAGCGGGGCGCCGTACGACAGGCCGCGGTTGCGGCACTCGCGCTCGTCGAATCCGGGCTCGCCCAGCTTGTAGCCGACGTATTCCAGCGCGGCGTTGCCGCTGTAGCTGGAGATCGGGAACACCGACTTCAGAGCCGCGTGCAGGCCATGATCCTTGCGCTTGGCCGGATCGATGTTTTCCTGCAGGAACTCGCGATAGGAATCCACCTGGATGGCGAGCAGGAACGGAACTTCGAGGATCGAGCTCTGCTTGCCGAAATCCTTGCGGATACGCTTTTTCTCGGTGAACGAGTATGACGTCATGAGGTCTTCACCCTTCGCTGTGCAGGCCGCGCGTCCGCGGCCGGAGGAGAACAAAAGCTGTCAGTTGGAAGTCGCTGGTATTGCCGGCACCAGCACGCCTTCTCCCGCTACTTCCAACTACCAGCTCGATGAGGCGGGGATTGGGGATGACGTGATTCGGGATGGGGTTCAACGACCACCGGATCCCAAACGCCGAATCTCCAATCCCGGCTTTTCTACAACGGCCAAAGGCCGGGGGCTTTCGCCCCCAGCCTCGGATGCATCGCCCTGAAAGGCCGGCGATGCAAGGTATCGCTTACTTGACTTCGACAGTCGCACCGGCGGCTTCGAGGTCCTTCTTGAACTTCTCGGAGTCTTCCTTGGACACGGCTTCCTTGACTTCCTTCGGCGCGCCTTCGACCAGGTCCTTGGCTTCCTTCAGGCCCAGGCCGGTGATGGCACGGACGGCCTTGATGACTTCGACCTTCTTCTCGCCGACAGCCTTCAGGATGACGGTGAACTCGGTCTGCTCCTCGGCCGGGGCGGCGGCGGCGGCCGGGCCGGCAGCGGCGACGACCGGGGCGGCGGCGGAGACGCCAAACTTCTCTTCGATCGCCTTGACCAGCTCCATCACTTCCAGGAGGGTCTTCTCGGCGATGGCGTCGACGATCTGTTCGTTGGACAGGGACATTGTGATTACCTTTGGATACTTTTCTGGGTTTAGGTTCTAGCGAACCACTCGGATTTCGAAATCAAGCCGTCTCGGCCGCAGCTTCGGCGGGGGCTTCTTCGCCACCACCCTGCTTGTCGGCGACCGCCTTGACCGCACGGGCGAACATCGCGGCCGGCTCGGCCAGCACGCGGGCCAGCATCGCCAGCGCCTGTTCGCGGGTCGGCAGCGAGGCCAGGACGTCGACGTGGCTGGCCGGATACAGCTGGCCACCCATGGCGACGACCTTGGGCTGCAGCTTGTCGTTACCCTTGGCGAATTCCTTGATCAGACGCCCGGCAGCGCCGGGTTCTTCCGTCGAGAACGCGTACAGCAGCGGACCGACCAGCGCGTCCTGGACGCACTCGTACTCGGTTCCCGCCACGGCGCGCGAGGCCAGCGTGTTCTTGACGACTCGCAAGTACACACCATTCTCGCGGGCCTTCTTGCGCATCGCGGTCAGCTGAGCGACCGTGGTGCCCGCGTACTCGGCAGCGACCAGGGAGTGGGCCTTGGCGGCGACGTCTGCCAGCTCGGCGACTACTTCTTGCTTCTGGGACAGATTGAGAGCCATTGCACTCCTCCGTTAAAGCCGGGATTGGGGATTCGGGACTGGGGATTCGTCAGAAGCGCATACGGCGGCCCGACGGAACTCCCGATCTCGAACATGCGATCCCTGCTTCAAACAATTCCGCTCGCGGCTCCTGCCGCTTGCGGTCCTGGGCGGCTTCCTTCCTGGATGCCGGGAACGCCTCGCGGCATTCCGTTGGTGGCCGACTGGACCTGGTGGAGCGCGCTGGCCGGGATGTCCCGGACCGGCAAAACCAGAAAGACTCCAGAAGGACGACACCATCTACGCAGGCTCCATCCGTTGCCGGATGGGATTAAGCGCCCTCGCTGCATCGGCGGCGATTCCCTGCCAGAACGCGAGCTTCCGTGCCCGTCGCCGATGTGCGCCGACCGCGCCTGCGGTCTTTGACGGCTCCGCCTCGGGTTGCCCCTCGGCGACGCCTTCAAATGTATTGCCTGGCGGCGTGTTGCCGGTGCCGCCAGTGGATGCTTCTACTTAACTACCGCAATGTTTCACTTTGTCGTCGCGACTCGAGCTTGCTGCCTGATGATCGTAGGCAAGAGCGCTCAGTCGCTGGATCCCCGCCTGCGCGGGGATGACGATTCGGCAAAGCCGGCGCCGCGAGGCGGCACCGGGCCAAATCGTCACTTCAACGAAAGCGAGGACTGGTCGATGGTCACGCCCGGGCCCATGGTCGAGCTCAGCGACACCTTCTGCAGGTAGGTACCCTTGGAGGTGGCCGGCTTGGCCTTGATCAGGTCGCCCAGCAGCGCCTGCAGATTGGTCTTCAGCGCCTCGTCCTCGAAGCTGGCCTTGCCGATCGTGCAGTGGATGATGCCGGCCTTGTCGGTCCGGTAGCGCACCTGGCCCGACTTGGCGTTCTTGACCGCCTCGCCCGGGTTCGGCGACACGGTGCCGACCTTGGGGTTCGGCATCAGGCCGCGCGGGCCCAGCACCGTACCCAGCTTGCCGACCACGCGCATCGCGTCCGGGGTGGCGATGACCACGTCGTAGTTCAGGTCGCCGCCCTGCATCTTCTCGGCCAGGTCGTCCATGCCGACGGCGTCGGCACCGGCGGCCAGTGCCTCATCGGCCTTGGCACCGGCCGGGGCGAACACGGCCACGCGCACGCTCTTGCCGGTACCGGCGGGCAGCACGGTCGAGCCGCGCACCTGCTGGTCGGACTTCTTGGCGTCCACGCCCAGGCGCACGGCCACGTCCACGGCCTCGACGAACTTGGCCTTGGCGGTGTTCTTGATGATCTGCAGCGCCTCGTCGATCGAGTACGCCTTGCCCGGCTGCACGGCAGCGAGGATCGCTTTCTGTCGCTTGGTCTGTGCCATTGCTTAACCCTCCACCGTCAGGCCCATGGAACGGGCCGAGCCCGCGATCGTGCGCACCGCCGCATCCAGGTCGGCCGCGGTCAGGTCGGGTTCCTTCGCCTTGGCGATCTCCTCGAGCTGCTTGCGGGTGACCTTGCCCACCTTCTCGGTGTTCGGGCGCTTGGAGCCGGACTGGATGCCGACTGCCTTCTTCAGCAGGATCGTCGCCGGCGGGGTCTTGGTGATGAAGGTGAAGGTACGGTCCGAGTAGGCCGTGATCACCACCGGGATCGGCAGACCCGGCTCGAGCTTCTGCGTGGCGGCATTGAACGCCTTGCAGAACTCCATGATGTTCAGGCCGCGCTGACCCAGCGCAGGACCGACCGGCGGCGAGGGGTTGGCCTGGCCGGCCTTCACCTGCAGCTTGATGTAGCCAATTACTTTCTTTGCCATTTGGATGCTCTCCGGGTACCAGCGCCTCGAGACTCGAAGCTCCCCATCGGACCGGGAATCACGCGTCCCGGCATCGCGTCGTACAACCTTTGCCGCTTTCGGGCGTTGCCGCCATCACGCGACAGGCCGCCCAGGGGCGGCCGTCGCTTCTGCCCGGCTACGCCGAAAGCGAGCCGCGCAGTATACCAGCAAATTTCACCGGCTGCCGACATGGGCAGCCGCGGTTCAGGCTCAGGCCTTCTCGACCTGGCCGAACTCCAGTTCCACCGGGGTGGAACGGCCGAAGATCAGCACCGCGACGCGCAGGCGGCTCTTCTCGTAGTTGACTTCCTCGACCACGCCGTTGAAGTCGTTGAACGGGCCATCGGTGACGCGAACCATCTGCCCGGCCTCGAACAGCACCTTGGGCTTGGGCTTCTCCACACCTTCCTGAACGCGGTCGAGGATGGCGGCCGCCTCCTCGTCGCGGATCGGCAGCGGGCGGTCGGCGGTGCCGCCGATGAACCCCATCACCTTCGGGGTTTCCTTCACCAGGTGCCAGCTCTCGCTGTCGATGCGGGGGATGCCCGACTCGTCGCGGGTCTCGATCTGCACCAGCACGTAGCCCGGGAAGAACTTGCGCTCGGAACGGCGCTTCTGCCCGGAGCGCATCTCCACCACCTCTTCGGTGGGGACCAGCACGTCGCCGAAGCGCTCCTGCATCTCGTCGCGCACGATCCGCTCGCGCAGGGCCTGGGCCACGGATTTCTCGAAACCCGAATAGGCATGAACCACGTACCAACGCTTCACTGTTGCAGCCTCCTCAACGACCCAGGAACCACTGGATGAGCTTCTGGATCACGAAATCGAACCCGCCCAGCAGCAGGCTCAAGATGATCACCACGACGATCACCACCCATGTGGTGCGGATGGCCTCCTGGCGAGTCGGCCAGACCACCTTGCGCAGTTCGAACCGCGATTCGGACAGGAACTCGCGCGTATCCCGGCCCTTGCCGCTGGTCAGGAAGATCGCGGCGCCGGCCACCAGGCCGACCACGACGGCCAGCCCGCGCAGCTGCGGCGTCCACGAACCCAGCTGGGCGGCACGCTCGGGAGCGGAGAACCAGAACCAGACGAACAACCCGGCCACCACCAGCAGCGCGGAGACGACGTACTTGACGATATCGCCACCGGATGCGGCGGAATCCTTGGAGTGCTCGATCTTGCTGTTCATGTATGCGAGTCCCTCGCAAGAGCCCGTACATCCATGTGCGGACTTCTCAATGCTCTGAATGGATTTTCAGCGATCGTCCAACGATCGCCTGACACTTGTATGGCACGCCAGGAGGGACTCGAACCCCCAACCTGCGGTTTTGGAGACCGCTGCTCTGCCAATTGAGCTACTGGCGTATGTCTTGTCTACCGCACGCCCTAGACAGCAAAGGCGGACCGAGGTTCCCGGCCCGCCTGGCTGCCGGCCTTGCCGCCGGCCGCTGGATCCTGCTTGCCCGGATGGCGAACCGGCAAAACCCCAGAGCCCAAGTCGCCGGATCCCCGCCTGCGCGGGGATGGCGATGCGGCAAGCCCGGGCGCGCAGGCGCGCCCGGGCCGGTTCGTCACTTGATGATCTTGGCCACTACACCGGCGCCGACCGTGCGGCCGCCCTCGCGAATCGCGAAGCGCAGGCCCTCGTCCATCGCCACCGGGTTGATCAGGTCCACCACCATCTTCACGTTGTCGCCCGGCATCACCATCTCCACACCCTCCGGCAGCGTCACCGCGCCGGTGATGTCCGTGGTGCGGAAGTAGAACTGCGGACGGTAGCCCTTGAAGAACGGCGTGTGACGGCCACCCTCGTCCTTCGACAGCACATACACCTCGGCCTCGAACTCGGTGTGCGGCTTGATCGAACCCGGCTTGCACAGCACCTGGCCGCGCTCGACGTCGTCACGCTTGGTGCCGCGCAGCAGCAGGCCCGCGTTGTCGCCCGCCTGGCCCTGGTCCAGCAGCTTGCGGAACATCTCCACGCCGGTGACCGTGGTCTTCTGCGTCGGACGGATGCCCACGATCTCGATTTCGTCGCCCACCTTGATCACGCCGCGCTCGATACGCCCGGTCACCACGGTGCCGCGGCCCGAGATCGAGAACACGTCTTCCACCGGCATCAGGAACGGCTTGTCGATGTCGCGCTCCGGCTCCGGGATGTAGGTGTCCAGCGCGTCCACCAGCTTGATGATCGCCGGCACGCCGATGTCGCTCTGGTCGCCTTCCAGCGCCTTCAGCGCCGAACCGTGGATGATCGGGGTGTCGTCGCCCGGGAAGTCGTACTTGCTCAGCAGCTCGCGCACTTCCATCTCCACCAGCTCCAGCAGCTCGGCGTCGTCCACCATGTCGGCCTTGTTCAGGAACACGACGATGTACGGCACGCCCACCTGGCGGGCCAGCAGGATGTGCTCGCGCGTCTGCGGCATCGGGCCGTCCGCCGCCGAACACACCAGGATCGCGCCGTCCATCTGCGCCGCACCCGTGATCATGTTCTTCACGTAGTCCGCGTGCCCCGGGCAATCCACGTGCGCGTAGTGGCGCGTCGGGGATTCATATTCCACGTGCGCCGTCGAAATCGTGATGCCGCGCGCCTTCTCTTCCGGCGCCGCGTCGATCGCGTCGTACGCCTTGAACTCGCCACCAAAGCGCTCCGCGCCCACCTTCGTCAGCGCGGCCGTCAGCGTCGTCTTGCCGTGGTCCACGTGACCAATCGTGCCTACGTTCACGTGCGGCTTGGTGCGTTCGAACTTACCCTTGGACATGGCTGCTTCTTCTCGGTGATCGTTGAATGTTCTGGCGACAGGACGCGCCGTTCAAAGTGGTGCTCACGAATGGAATCGAACCATCGACCTCCTCCTTACCAAGGAGGTGCTCTACCGACTGAGCTACGTGAGCGTGAGTTGTCTATTGTGACACGTAAAAGCGTCCAATGGAGCGGGAGACGGGAATCGAACCCGCACCATCAGCTTGGAAGGCTGAGGTTCTACCATTGAACTACTCCCGCGCCGGGGCACCACAATGTCACAACATGAAACTGGTGGAGGGAGGTGGATTCGAACCACCGAAGGCGTAAGCCAGCAGATTTACAGTCTGCCCCCGTTGGCCGCTTGGGTATCCCTCCGGAGTCCGTTCCAGTCGGGCCGCGAAGGCCTGAAAGGACCGGGGTGAAACAGCCCGCAATTTTGTTCTGCCGGGCCGATGCTGTCAACAGTTTTTTTGGCCCCGCGGCGATGCATCCAGCCCTGTCTGCCGCCCCGCAGGAGCGACTTCGGTCGCGATGGGGCCTTCCCGGTAAGCCCCTTCGCGACTGAAGTCGCTCCTGCGGGTTGCTCGTGCAGCCCCTGGGGCCGCTGCCAGGTCAGACGTTGAAGCGGAAGTGCAGGATGTCGCCTTCCTGCACCCGGTACTCCTTGCCTTCCAGGCGCAGCCGCCCGGCTTCCTTGGCACCGGCCTCGCCCTTGTACTTGATGAAGTCGTCGTAGGCGATGGTCTCGGCGCGGATGAAGCCCTTCTCGAAGTCGGTGTGGATCACCGCCGCCGCCTGCGGCGCGGTGGAGCCGGCCTTGACCGTCCAGGCGCGCACTTCCTTCACCCCGGCGGTGAAGTAGGTCTGCAGGCCGAGCAGCTTGTAGGCGGCGCGGATCACCCGGTTCAGCCCCGGCTCGTCCAGGCCCAGGTCGGCCAGGAAGGTATCGCGGTCGGCATCGTCCAGCTGCGACAGCTCCTCCTCGATCGCCGCCGAGACCGGCACGACTTCGGCGCCCTCCGTGGCCGCGCGCGCGCGCACCGCGTCGAGGTGGGCGTTGTTCTCGAATCCGTCCTCGAGCACGTTGGCCACGTACATCACCGGCTTGAGCGTGAGCAGGAACAGGTCGCGCACCAGCGCCTTCTCCTCCTCGTCCAGCCCGGCGGCGCGGCCGGCCTTGCCGTCGGCCAGCGCCTTCTGCAGCTTCTCCAGCACCGGCTTGCGCGCCTGCGCATCCTTGTCGCCGCCCTTGGCGGCGCGCTCGGCACGGTTGAGCGCCTTCTCGACGCTGTCCAGGTCGGCCAGCGCCAGCTCGGTGTCGATGGTGTCGATGTCCGAGAGCGGATCGACCCGGTTGTTGACGTGGATGACGTCGGGGTGCTCGAAGCAGCGCACCACGTGGGTGATCGCATCGACCTCGCGGATGTGGGCGAGGAACTTGTTGCCCAGCCCCTCGCCCTTGGCCGCGCCGGCGACCAGGCCGGCGATGTCGACGAACTCGACCGCGGTGGGGACCACCCGCTCGGGCTTGACGATCGTCGCCAGCTCGGCCAGCCGCGGGTCGGGCACCGGCACCACGCCGACGTTGGGCTCGATGGTGCAGAACGGGAAGTTGGCCGCGGCGATGCCCGCCTTGGTCAGCGCATTGAACAGGGTCGACTTGCCGACGTTGGGCAGGCCGACGATGCCGCATTTGATACCCATGTTGAGATCCGGAATTGGGGATTCGGGATTCGGGATTCGCAAGGCAAGAGCCGCCTCATCGAATCCCGAATCCCCAATCTCTAATCCTTGCTCGTGTGCAGGCGCTTCATCGCCTCGCTGAAATTGCCCTCCACCGCCAGCGGCAGTACCGCCATCGCGTCGTCGATCGCACGGCCGATGAGGATATCGTCATCGCGGCCCGGCCGGCCCAGTACCCACGGCGTCACCTTGTCCCGGTCGCCGGGATGGCCGATGCCCACGCGCAGGCGATGGAAGCGCCCATGCCCGAGCAACCGCATGATGTCGCGCAATCCGTTCTGCCCGCCATGGCCGCCGTCGAATTTCAGCCGCGCCACGCCCGGCGCCAGGTCCAGTTCGTCGTGCGCGACCAGCATCTGCTCCGGCTCGATCTTCCAGAACCGCAGCGCGGCGGTGACCGACTTGCCGCTGAGGTTCATGAACGTGGCCGGCCGCAGCAGCCACAGCGACCGCCCGGCGACGTCGGCACGGGCCGCCTCGCCGAACAGCTTGGACTCCACGCTCCAGCGCGCGCCGGCGTGGGCCGCCAGCTCGTCGACAAAACGAAACCCGGCGTTGTGCCGGGTGTTGGCGTATTCGGCACCGGGATTGCCCAGTCCGACGATAAGCTTCAGGCCAGTCATTGCCGCACTCCGCCGCGGACCTGCCCATCCGTGGATGGGCAGGTCCTGCACGGCGATTACTTGGACTCGTCCTTGGACGCGTCCTCGGCCGCCGGAGCCGCCTCGTCGGTCGCCGCCGGCGTTTCCGGCTCGACTTCGCGGGCGTGCTTGGCGATGGCCACGGCCACGTCGTGTTCCTTGCTCAGCTTGAGCTGCGGGATCTCGACGCCAGCCGGCAGCTTCAGCTCGGACAGGTGCACCACCTGGCCCAGCTCCAGCGCGCCCAGGTCGACCGAGATGAACTCCGGCAGGTCCTTCGGCAGGCAGGAGACGGTCACTTCGTTCAGCTCGTGGGTGACCACGACCTCGGCCGACTTGCCGGCCGGCGAGGTTTCCTCGTTGACGAAGTGCAGCGGCACCGAGGCGGTCAGCGACTCGTTGTCGCTCACGCGCTGGAAGTCCAGGTGCATGATCAGCTGCTTGTACGGGTGGCGCTGCAGGTCACGCAGCAGCACCTTCTGCACGTCGCCGTTGAGGCTCAGATCGAGGATGGACGAGTAGAACCACTCGTTCTGGCTGGCCAGCCAGATGGTCTCGTGCTCGATCTGGATGCTGACCGGCTTCAGTTCGCCGCCGTAGACGATGGCCGGGACCTTGCCCGCGTGACGCAGGCGGCGGCTCGCACCCTTACCCTCGTCCTCGCGGCGCTCGACCTTGATTTCATGATTCTTCGACATTGTGTTTTCACTACCTAGGTTGATGAGCCACCTCGCGGCGGCTTGGGCGACTCCCCCGCGACCAGGGGAGACGGTGGAACAGTGAGATTGGGGATTCGGGATTGGAGATTCGAAGAACTTTGCGCCCCTGCGCCGTTGCGAATCCCCAATCCCGAATCCCCGATCCCAACCTCAATCCACGTACAGCGAACTGACCGACTCGCCGAAGGCGATGCGTCGCATCGTCTCGGCCAGCATCTCGGCCACGCTGAGCTGGCGGATCTTGGTGCATACCCTCGCCGCATCCGAAAGCGGGATGGTGTCGGTGACCACCAGCTCGTCCAGCTGCGAGTTGTTGAGGTTGTTGACCGCCGGGCCGGACAGCACCGCGTGGGTGCAGTAGGCGGCGACCTTGGTGGCGCCGCGCTCCTTGAGCGCGGCCGCGGCGGCGCACAGGGTGCCGGCGGTGTCGACGATGTCGTCGACCATCACGCAGGTCTTGCCGGTCACGTCGCCGATGATGTTCATCACCGTGGAGACGTTGGCGCGCGGGCGGCGCTTGTCGATGATCGCCAGGTCGGCGTCGTCCAGGCGCTTGGCCACCGCGCGCGCGCGCACCACGCCGCCCACGTCCGGGGAGACCACGATCAGGTTCTCGGTGCCGTAGGCGCGCCAGATGTCGGCCAGCAGCAGCGGCGAGGCGTAGACGTTGTCGACCGGGATGTCGAAGAAGCCCTGGATCTGGTCGGCATGCAGGTCCACGGTGAGCACGCGGTCGGTATGCACGGCGCTGAACATCTTGGCCGCGACCTTGGCGGTGATCGGCACGCGCGAGGAGCGCATGCGGCGGTCCTGGCGCGAGTAGCCGAAGTACGGCACCACCGCGGTGACGGTGGTGGCCGAGGCGCGCTTGAGCGCGTCGATGATCACCAGCAGCTCCATCAGGTTCTCGGCCGAGGGCGCGCAGGTGGGCTGGACCACGAACACGTCCTGCTTGCGCACGGTCTCCTCGATCTCGACCTGGACCTCGCCGTCGGAGAACTTGGACACCAGCGCCTTGCCCGGCCTGACCCCCAGCTCCTTGCAGATGCTCTGGGCCAAGGGCTTGTTGGCGTTACCCGTGAAGATCAACAGGTTCCGTTCGTCTCGCATGTTCATTGGGGGGTCCGGGCGGCGGCGATGTGCGTGAAGCGGTTGCGGCGGCAATGTGGTGGGCGGCACTTCGACGACGGGCATCGAAGCAGCGCCCGATCGAAGCGGCGCCTTAATTTTAATCCCCGCACAAGGATGTGCGGGCTTTTGCAGAGGGACCTGCACATGGCAGGGGCGGCAGGATTCGAACCTGCGAATGCCGGGATCAAAACCCGGTGCCTTGGGCCACTTGGCGACGCCCCTGCATCAAACCTTCATCGCCGCCAGCGCATCGAGCAGCGGCGACCGCGAAGCGCCGCCCGCCACCCACGCGCGCAGGCCGTCCGGCAACTTCGTCAGCGCCCGCTCGGCGGCGGAACTGGAGGCGAACTCGACGAAACAGCCGCTACCCGAGCCGGTCAAGCGCGGCGTACCGATCCTGGACAACGCCTGGAACACGACCTCGACGGCGGGTTCGCGGCGACGCAGGACCGGCTCGAACGCGTTGTCGAGCAAGGATCCGGAAACGAAGTCGGCTATTTTCGCGGGCGCAGCATCGCGCGTCAAATCGGCGGACTGGAACAGCGGCCCGGTGGGCACGTGGACCCCGGGGTCGGCGAGCACGTACCAGGCCGGCGCCAGCTCCAGCGGCGTCAGCCGTTCACCCACCCCTTCGGCCCAGGCGTTGCGGCCACAGACGAACACCGGCACGTCCGCGCCCAGCTGCAGGCCCAGCCGGGCCAGCTCGGCCAGCTCCAGCCCCGCCCCCCACAGCGCATTGAGCGCCACCAGCACGGTGGCCGCGTCGGACGAGCCACCGCCGAAACCGCCGCCCGCCGGAATACGCTTTTCTATGCTTATGTCGGCACCTTTGGCGACATTGGCCGACGATTGCAGGATTCTCGCGGCACGCACCGCCAGGTCGTCGTCTTCGCCGACCCCGACCGCACTGGTGCCGAGCCGGTGGACCCGGCCGTCCTCGCGGACCCGCAAGGCGATGCGATCGCCCCAGTCGAGCAGGCGGAACACGGTCTGCAGCTCGTGGTAGCCATCGGCACGACGGCCGGTGATGCGCAGGAACAGGTTCAGCTTGGCCGGTGCCGGCCACAGCGACCAGCCTTCGCCCCCGGCATCGACCCCACCGCTCATGGCTGCCCGAACTGCCACTGGTCCAGCATCAGCCGTACCCGGGCATCGCCGCTGGCGGCCTCGATCCGGCGCGGCAGCGCGGGACGGCCGTCCTGCGCGGGCGCCCATTCCTGGTACTGGATGGTCCAGCCCTGCTGGGAAACCGTGCGCGGCCGGCCTTCGGCGTCGTAGCCGATGTCCGCCCGCCCCTCTTCCGCCAGGCCGCGCACCCAGTCGCCCAGCTGGTTGACCGGTATTTCCCAGCCGGTGGCCTCGCGCAGCAGCTGTTGCGCGTCGGCACCGGCGCGCGGGCCGCCCGACAGGCCTTCCAGGCGCCCGCCGCCGGCACCGTCGCTTTCCAGGCGCCAGTTCTGCCGCGTGACCGGCGCGCTCAGCTCGGTGGCATAACGCTGGCCGTGCTGCTGCCAGTCGATGCGGCCGCTGCCGCCGTCGCGCCCGCGCGTGACCGCCACCCGGCCCTGGAACGACCAGTCCGGATGTGCCTGCAGCCAATCCGTGCGCTCGGCCTCGGCCTGGCGCGCGGCGGCCGAGACCACCGCGACCGGCGCGGGCGCGTCGCCGGAAGGAATGGAGCGGCACCCGGCCAGCGCGAGCAGCAACAGCGGCAGCGCGATCCTGAAACAGCCGCGACGGCTCATGCGCCCACCTTCTCCATCGCCCGCTGCAGCGCGCGGTTGTCCGGGTCGAGCCTGCGCGCCTCGTCGAAGAAGCGGCGCGCCTCCTCCTGCTGCCCGCTGTGCCACAGCACCTCGCCCACGTGCGCGGCGATCTCCGGGTCCTTGACCAGCGACCAGGCGCGGCGCAGCTGCACCAGCGCTTCCTGGTTGCGGCCGAGGCGATACAGCACCCAGCCGTAGCTGTCGATGATGGCGGGGTTGTCGGGCTCGGCGGTGCGGGCGCGGTCGATCAGCTCCAGCGCCTCCTTGTAGCGGGTGGTGCGGTCGGCCAGGGTGTAGCCCAGCGCGTTGAGCGCGGCCACGTTCTCCGGCTCGGTGACCAGCACCTTGCGCAGGTCGGCCTCGGCGCGATCGATGCGGTCGCGGCGCTCCCAGGCCAGGGCGCGGGCGTACAGCAGCGCGTTGTCGTCGGGATAGGCGGCCAGGCCGCGCGCGAACACGTCCAGCTCGCCGCTGTCGTCGCCGTCGCGCTGGTGCAGTTCGGCCTCGAGCACGTAGGCGTCGCGGCGGGCGTCGTCGTCCGCGCTGGCGTCGGCCTGCAGGGCATGGACCTCGGCCAGCGCATCGTCCTTGCGCCCCAGTTCGTACAGCGCGTTGGCCGCGCGCAGCCGCGCCTCGTTGCGCAGCGGCCCGCCGGGCACCCCGCGGTACCAGTCCACCGCCTCGGCGTAGTGTTTGAGGTACTCGGCGATCTTGCCCAGCAGCAGCCGGCGCTCGGGATCGGGCGTGGCCGAGTCGCGCTTGAGTTCGTCGTAGAGCGCGTTCAGCGACGCGTCGTCGTTGTCCTTGGCCAGCATCGAGGCGCGCAGGCCGTAGGTCTGGGTGTCCTGCGGGCCGATCGCGAGCACGCGCCCGGCCGAGGCCGAGTCGCCCATCGCGTCGTAGGCGAAGGCCAGCGCACCGCGCAGGTCCGAATCGGCCGTGGCCTTGGGCTCGACCTCCTTCAGCAGCACCAGCGCCTGGTCGCGATGCCCGCTCTGGAACAGCTGGGTGGCGTGCAACAGCGCCACCCGCGGCTCGTCGGGGAAGCGCTCGACCACCTGGTCGACGATGCGCTTGGCCAGCGCCGGCTGGTCCATGCGCAGCGCCAGGCGGCCGAATTCCTGCCAGACCTCGAGCTGGTCTGGGATGGCGCCGGCATCGACCAGCGCGCCCAGCGCCCGCGCCGAGGCCTGCGGATCGCGGCCGCCGCTGGCCAGCGCCACCAGCGCGAAGCGCCAGCCGCGCGGGTCGGGATCGCGCAGCAATGCCACCAGCTGCCGGCGCGCGCTGCGCACATCGTTGCGGCGCAGCGCCAGCGAAGCCTCGGAGCTGCGCATGGCCAGCGACTCGGGCGCACGCTGGTGCCACAGTTTCAAGGCCTGAGCGGCACGCTCGTCGTCGTTGGCGAGCATGGCGATGCGGGTGGCGCGCTCGGCCAGGCCGGCATCGCCGGTTTCGTCCTGCGCAGCCTGCAGGTACCAGCTCGCGGCATCGTCGAGGCGGCCGGCCTGCAGGGCGAACTCGCCGGCCAGCGCCGGCTCGAGCGAGGACTGGCCGGCACCTGTCGCAGGAGCCGGTGATACGCGCGACTTGGACAGCGCCGGGAGCGGCATCGCCAGGGCAATGGCCAGATAGAACGTAAAGATGCGAATCAATGCGGGCATCGGGGGCGGCGGGGCCGTAAAATAGGGGGTTCAATGGCCAGCAGCTTATCGCAAGCAACTGAACAGATGACGTTGTGGGTGCTCGGACTGAACCACCAGACCGCGCCGGTGGCGCTGCGCGAGCGCGCAGCGTTCGCGGGCGAGCGCCTGCCCGCGGCGCTGACGTCGCTGCGCGCGCTGCCGCAGGTGGCCGAGGCCGCGCTGCTGTCCACCTGCAACCGCACCGAGCTGTACGCGGTGGCGGAGAATCCCGCGCCGCTGGCCGACTGGCTGGACGCCCATGCGCTGGGCCTGCGCGACTACCTGTACCAGCACCACGAGGCCGAGGCGGTGCGCCACCTGTTCCGCGTGGCCACCGGGCTGGACTCGATGGTGCTGGGCGAGCCGCAGATCCTGGGCCAGGTGAAGGACGCCTGGGCGCTGGCGCGCGAGCACGGTGCGCTCGGCCAGCGCCTGGACCGGCTGTTCCAGCAGAGCTTCTCGGTGGCCAAGCGCGCGCGCACCGACACCCACGTCGGCAACAACCCGGTCTCGGTGGCCTCCACCGCGGTGCGGCTGGCGCAGGACCTGTTCACCCGGCTGAGCGAATCGACGGTGCTGCTGGTCGGCGCCGGCGAGACGATCGAACTGGCCGCCAGGCACCTGAGCGACGGCCGCGCCAAGCGCATGCTGATCGCCAACCGCACCCTCGCCCATGCGCAGACGCTGGCCAGCCAGCACGGCGGCTACGCGCTGCCGCTGGAGGAGCTGGACCGCCACCTGGCCGAGGCCGACGTGGTGTTCTCGGCCACCGCCAGCCGCGAGCCGGTGATCAGCCGCGGCCAGGTCGACGCTGCGCTGAAGCAGCGCAAGCACAAGCCGATGCTGCTGTTCGACCTGGCGGTCCCGCGCGACATCGAGCCGAGCGTGGCACTGCTGCCCGATGCCTACCTGTACACGGTGGACGACCTGGAGCGCGCGGTCGAGGACAATCGCCGCAGCCGGCGCGAGGCCGCCGACGCGGCCGAGGCCATCATCGACCTGCAGGTCCAGCGCTACGTCGAGACGCTGCATGCCCGCGCCCACCACGCCCCGCTCAAGCGCCTGCGCGCCTACGGCGAGGCCACCCGCGAGGAAATGCTGGCACGCGCGCGCCAGCAGCTGGCGCACGGCAAGCCGGCCGAGGAAGTGCTGGAGCTGCTGGCCCATACCCTGACCAACCGGCTGCTGCACCCGCCCACCGCCGCGCTGCGCGAGGCCACGCTCAACGGCGACCTGGAACTGGCGCGCGCGGCCGAGCGGCTGTTCCCGGACAAGCCCGGCTACCGTCACACTGTGCAGCCCCATACACCTATCACGAGAGCCGATGACGCCGACCCTGCGCCGTAAGCTGGAAGCGCTGGCCGAGCGCCGCGAAGAACTCGAACGCCTGCTGTCCGACCCCGACGTCGTCGCCGACAACGCGCGCTTCCGCAATTTCTCGCGCGAGTTCGCCCAGCTCGAACCGGTCGCCACCGCGCTGGCCGAGGAGGCCCGCGCCAAGGCCGACCTGGCCGCGGCCGAGGCCATGCGCGGCGATCCCGAGCTGGGCGAGCTGGCCGAGGAGGAGATCGCCGCCGCCCAGGCGCGGCTGGCCGAACTGGAGGACCAGCTGGCGCTGCTGCTGGTGCCGCGCGACCCGCGCGACGACGGCAACCTGTTCCTGGAAGTGCGCGCCGGCACCGGCGGCGACGAGGCGGCGATCTTCGCCGGCGACCTGTTCCGCATGTACGCCCGCTACGCCGAACGCCAGGGCTGGAAGGTGGAGATCGAGTCCGACAGCCCTGGCGAGCACGGCGGCTACAAGGAGATCGTGGCGCGCATCGTCGGCCGCGGCGCCTACTCCAGGCTGAAGTTCGAGTCCGGCACCCACCGCGTGCAGCGGGTGCCGGCCACCGAGTCGCAGGGCCGCATCCACACCTCGGCGGCGACCGTGGCGATCATCCCCGAGGCCGACGACGTCGAGGACATCGAGCTCAACCCGGCCGACCTGAAGATCGACACCTTCCGCTCCTCCGGCGCCGGCGGCCAGCACGTCAACAAGACCGAATCGGCGATCCGCATCACCCACGTCCCCAGCGGGCTGGTGGTGGAGAACCAGACCGAGCGCAGCCAGCACGCCAACCGCGACAAGGCGATGAAGCGGCTCAAGGCGCAGCTGCTCGACGCCGAGCGCAGCCGGCAGGCCGCCGCCGAGGCGCAGACGCGCAAGCTGCAGGTGGGCAGCGGCGACCGCAGCCAGCGCATCCGCACCTACAACTTCCCGCAGGGCCGGATCACCGACCACCGCGTCGAGGGCCTGACCCTGTACGACCTGCCCAACGTCATCGAGGGCGACCTCGACGCGCTGATCGGCCGGCTGCAGCACGAGCACCAGGCCGACGAACTGGCGCGGCTGGCCGAGGGAACGTAGCCGTCCCTGCGCGGAGAGCGCGGCGGACTCCGGTCCGCCCCATGCCCCCACGGGCGGAGCTCGGTCCCCGCGGGGCCGTCGCCGATCGCGGCACGGCTTGACCTGGCCCGCCGCACGCGGAACCCTGCCTGGCGAACCGTCCCGCCTCCACGACACCAGCCTGCCGATGACCGAACTCGAACGCCTGCGCGGACAGGTGCAACGCCAGCCGCAGGATTTCGTCGCCTGGCTGATGCTGGCCGACGCGCAGATGGAAGCCGGCGACATCGCCGGCGCCGAGGCGGCGCTGCGGCGCGGCGGCGCGCTGCGCCCCGGCCATCCCGAGGCGCTGGCGCGGCAGGGCCGGCTGCGCTGGATGCAGGGCCGCCACGCCGAGGCGGCGCAGGCGCTGCAGCAGGCGGCGGCGTTGGCACCGCAGCATCCGGGCATCGCGCTGTGGCTGGGCCATGCGCTGGAGGACGCCGGCCAGGCCGAGGCGGCGGCGCAGGCCTACGAGCGCGCGCACGCGCTGCTGCCGCAGGAGCCCTACATCGCCGCGCAGCTGCTGAACTGGCGGCGCCGGCTGTGCGACTGGCGCGGCCTGGAAGCGCTGGCGCGGCAGGTGCGCGCGGCGGTGGCGCACGGGCAGTCGGCGGTGGAACCGTTCGCCTTCCTCGGCGAGGACGCCGGCGCGGACGAGCAGCTGGCCTGCGCGCGGCTGCGCGCGCGGGCGCTCGCGCAGGCGGTGCGGCCGCTGCCACCGGCAGCGCCGCGGACCGGCGGACCGCCGCGGCTCGGCTTCCTGTCCAACGGCTTCGGCGCGCACCCGACCGGGCTGCTGACGGTGGCGCTGTTCGAGGCGCTGCATCGACGCGGCGGCGCGGCGCTGCACCTGTTCGCGCTCAACCGCGACGACGGCAGCGACATCCGCCACCGGCTGGCCGCCGCGGCCACGCTTCATGACGTGTCCTCCCTGCCGCACCAGGCCGTCGCCACGCGCATCCGCGAGGCCGGCATCGACGTGCTGTTCGACCTGCGCGGCTGGGGCGGCGGCGGCGCGCCCGAGGTGCTGGCGATGCGCCCGGCGCCGGTGCAGGTGAACTGGCTGGCCTACCCGGGCACCTCCGGGGCGCCGTGGATCGACCACGTGCTGGGCGATGCGTTCGCGCTGCCGCCCGAGCTGGAGCCGCACTACAGCGAGCACGTGCTGCGGCTGCCGCGGGCGTTCCAGCCATCGGACTGCAGCCGCGAGGTCGGCCAGCCGCCGCCGCGCGCGGCCTGCGGCCTGCCCGAGCGCGGCGACGACGGCCGCGGCGTCGTGTTCTGCTGCTTCAACAACAGCTACAAGCTCAACCCGCGCAGCACCGCGCGCATGTTCGCGGTGCTGCGGCGGGTGCCGGGCAGCGTGCTGTGGCTGCTGTCCGGACCCGGCCGCGCCGACGAGCGGCTGCGCGCGGCGGCCGCGGCGCAGCAGGTGGCGCCGCAGCGGCTGCTGTTCATGGACAAGCTGCCGCATGCGCACTACCTGGCCCGCTACCGCCACGCCGACCTGTTCCTGGACACCAGCCCGTACAACGCCCACACCACCGCCTCGGACGCGCTGTGGGCCGGCTGCCCGGTGCTGACCGTGCCCGGCCGCACCTTCGCCTCGCGCGTGGCCGGCAGCCTCAACCACCACCTCGGCCTGGCGCGGATGAACGCCGCCGACGATGCCGCCTTCGTCGAGCAGGCGGTGCAGCTGGCCCGCGATCCGGCGGCGCTGCAGGCACTGCGCCAGGAGCTGGCCCGCCGCCGCGACGACAGCGGCCTGTTCGACATGGAAGGCTTCGCCGGCGACTTCCTCGAGCTGTGCGGGCGGCTCGTGGCCGCCCGCGGCTGAGCTCGCGGCCCGGCGCCGGCATCACGTCCTGCATCCTGCCGGGCCACTACGCTGGCGTGCAGGCATCTGCACAAGGACGCAAGACATTGAGCAAGATCGACCGCGACAGCTACCGCCAGCAGCTGCAGGCCATGCAGCTGGAACTTGCCGGCATGGCGCGCTGGCTGCAGCGCAGGAACCAGCGCGTGCTGGTGCTGTTCGAAGGCCGCGACACCGCCGGCAAGGGCGGCGCCATCCAGGCCATCGCCGAGCATCTCAACCCGCGCCAGTGCCGCAACGTGGCGCTGCCCAAACCCAACGACCGCGAGAGCACGCAGTGGTATTTCCAGCGCTACGTCGCCCACCTTCCCGCCGCCGGCGAGATCGTGCTGATGGACCGCAGCTGGTACAACCGCGCCGGCGTGGAGAAGGTGATGGGCTACTGCAGCGACGCCGAGTACCGCGCCTTCCTGCAGCAGGCGCCGTTGTTCGAGCAACTGCTGGTGAACGACGGCATCGTGCTGTTCAAGTACTGGTTGTGCGTGGACCAGGACAAGCAGGAAAAGCGCTTCGCCGAGCGCCGCGAAAACCCGCTCAAGGGCTGGAAGCTGTCGCCGGTGGACCTGCAGTCGCGCGAGAAGTACGAGGCCTACACCCAGGCCCGCGAGGCGATGCTGGAAGCCACCCATACGGCGCAGGCGCCGTGGACCCTGGTGGACTTCAACGACCAGAAGCTGGGACGGCTGACGCTGATCCGCGACCTGCTCGACCGCCTGCCCGACACCGACGACCCGCGCGCCGACCTGCTCGACCTGCCGCCACTCGAGGGCCGACTCCACAAGGAGAAATACGGCGTGCTCAAGCCGATCGCGCCCTACCGGGCGGATTGAACGAAACCGTAGTCCGGGCAGGCGAAGCGCACCTGCGGATCGCGGTGTCCCGGATGCGCTTCGCCTGCCCGGGCCACGCCGCTCCCAGCTGCCCCCGACGATCCCGGGCGCATGGACCCCGCCCGCCACTCAGCCGACGACGAACCCCGGCTCCGCCGCGCCGTCCCAGCCATGGCGCTCGACGCCGGCCACGCGCGCGGCCGGCGGCCCTTCGTGCAGCCAGGCCTCGAGCCGGTCGATCGCCTCCCCCGCGCCGGCCACGACCACCTCGACGCGGCCGTCGTCCAGGTTCAGTGCATGCCCGTGCAGTCCCAGCGCCTGCGCGCGCTCGCGGGTGTGGACGCGATAGAACACGCCCTGCACCTTGCCGCTGACCAGGAAGCGGGCGGCGGCCATCTCAGGCGACCTTGCCGCCGGCGGCCACGATCGCCTGCTCGATCTCGCTGGCGCTGACCGGGCCCAGGAACTGCTTGGCGACCTTGCCGTCGGGCGCGATCAGGTAGCTCATCGGCAGCCCGCGCGGGGTGGCGAAGTCCTTCGGCGGGGCGAAGGTGTCGAGGATGGCGATCGGATAGGCCACCGGGCGCTGCTGCAGGAACGCCTGCATGTCGGCCGGCTCGATGTCCTCGTAGGCCAGCCCGACCACCTCGACGTTCTCGCGCATGGCGTGCAGCGCCGACAGCTCGGGCATCTCCTTGAGGCACGGGGCGCACCAGGTCGCCCAGAAGTTGACCACCACCCACTTGCCGCGGTGCGCGGCCAGGTCGTAGCGGCCGCCGTCGACGGTGGGCAGGTCCAGCTGCGGGACCTCGGCGGTCTGCTGCACCACCGCCGGCTGCTGCGGCGGTTCGCCGGCATCGCGCTCCGCGGCCGGCGCGGCAGGCGGCGCCGGCGCCGCGGGCTCGGACGGGGGGCGGTTGCAACCGCTCGACACGATGGCCAGCAGCACGCCGGCGAGCAACGGCAGGGACGGTTTCATGAGGCGATTTCTCCGGGAAGTTCCTGGTAGATGGTACCCACCCGCTGTTCGAGCAGCTCGCGCAGCGGCAGGCGCAGGCGATCCAGCGCCGCGTTCACGGCCTGCCCGAGCGGATCGTCGTGGCAGGGCAGGCGCTGCCCGGAGACCGGGATGCGCAACTGGCAGCTCTCGTACAGTTCCAGCAGGCTCACGTCGGCCAGGTCGCGCGCCAGCAGCCACTCGCCGCGGTCGTCGCGCCGCGCCAGGCCGATGCGCTGCAGCTCGCACAGCAGCTGCTGGACCAGCGAATCGGTCAGCAGCGGCTCCAGCCGCTGGATGCGGTCCTCGTCCAGGCCCTGGCCGTGCGCGCGGGCCTGCTGGAAACGCCCGAGCAGCCGCAGCAGGCCGTAGATCTCGTAACCGGCCGGCAGCCGCATCGACGTGGGCTGGTAGCGGAAGGCGGCGATCGCCGACGACAGCGAGGCGCCGAACAGCACCGCCACCCAGCTCAGGTAGATCCACAGCAGCAGGATGGGCAGGATCGACAGGGTGCCGTAGATGCGCTGGTAGGACTGGAAATTGCCCAGGTACACGCCCAGCCCCCACTTCACCAGCTCCAGCAGCACCACCGCCAGCAGGCCGCCGGGAACGGCGTGGCGCCATTTCACCGTGTGGTGCGGCACCACCCGGTAGATCATCACGATGCAGACGAACTCGATCAGGATCGGCGCCAGCGTCAGCGACACGTTGGCCAGCGCCTGGCCTTCGGCGGTGCGGAACAGCGGCAGCGCGAAGATCCGCGCCGACACCGCCAGCGAGGCGGCGGCCACCATCGCCCCCAGCGTGAGCACGGTCCAGTACACCAGGAAGCGGGTCAACCGCGGCCGCGCCGAGGCCACCCGCCAGATGTGGTTGAAGGTCTGCTCGACGCTGTTGAGGGTGATCAGCAGCGACACCACCAGGGCGATCACGCCGGCGGCGGTGAGCTGCCCGGCGCCGGCCAGGAAGCGGTTGAGGTACTGCTGCGCCGCGCGCGCCGCGCCGGGCACGAAGTTGGAGAACACGTAGTCCGAGAGCTGGCTGCTCCAGCTGCCGAACATGGGGAACGCGCCGAGCACGCCGAACACCACGATCGCCAGCGGCACCAGCGCGAACACCGTGGTGTAGGCCAGCGAGCCGGCAGCCTGGAACAGGCGGTCGTCGAGGAACCGCTCCCACACGAAACGGCCGAAGCTGGCGGCGCGATGGCGGTCGCGCAGGCGGTGCAGCAGGTTTTGCGACCAGTCCGGCAGCTTCATCGGGCAAGCGTACCCGATGCGCGGTCATGCCCGCATCGCCGATACTGCCCGCTTCCAACATCCAACGGACCGGACACGATGGCGGACATCCTGGTGCTGTACTACAGCCGCGGCGGCTCGGTGGCGCGACTGGCGCGGCAGATCGCGCGCGGCGTCGGCGAGGTCGAGGGCATGCAGGCGCGGCTGCGCACGGTGCCGCCGGTGGCGCCGGTCACCCAGACCGCGATGCCGCCGGTGCCCGAGGACGGCGCCCCGTTCGTGCAGGCGCAGGACCTGGCCGAATGCGCCGGGCTGCTGCTGGGCAGCCCCACCCGCTTCGGCAACATGGCCGCGCCGCTGAAGTACTTCGTCGACACCCTGGGCGCGGACTGGGCCAGCGGCACCCTGGCCGGCAAGCCGGCGGCGGTGTTCACCTCCACCGCCTCGCTGCATGGCGGGCAGGAATCCACGCTGCTGTCGATGCAGCTGCCGCTGCTGCACCACGGCTGCCTGCTGGTGGGCATCCCGTTCACCGAGCCCGCGCTCAGCCACACCCGCAGCGGCGGCACGCCCTACGGCGCCAGCCATGTCGCCGGTGCCGGCGACGATCCCCAGCCCAGCGACGAGGAAGCGCTGCTGGCACGGGCGCTGGGGCGCCGCGTGGCCGACATCGCGCGGCGGCTGGCGGGCTGATGCCCGGGCGGGCCGCACATGCCGTGCTGGCCGTCGCGCTGGCGGCGCTGTGCGCGCTCTACGTGGCCTGGTTCCACGACGACCGCCACCGCGTCGCCGCGCTGCTGGTGTTCGCGCTGCCGCCGCTGCTGATGCTGGCGGCGGTGCTGGCCCGGCGCCCGAGCGCGCGGTTCTGGTCGGGCGTGCTGGCGCTGCTGTGGTTCAGCCACGGGGTGATGAGCGCCTGGAGCCAGCCGCAATCGGCGCGCAATGCCTGGGCCGCGATCGTGCTGGCGCTGCTGGTGGTCGCCGCGGCCAGTGCGCCGGGGCTGCAGGCGCGCTTCGGCCGCCGCCGGGAGCGGCGCTGATCCCGGGTCAGGAACGTTGAAGAAGCGCCCCGTAGGAGCGACTTCAGTCGCGATGGGGCTCTACTAGGAAGGCCTCATCGCGACTGAAGTCGCTCCTACGGGTCGCTCCTACGGGGCCGCAGCCTCGCCTCGCAGCCACTGCCGCCAGGATGCACCACTTATCATGTGCGCCTCGCGCGCGGCAGCCCGCCCGCGCGCCCTGCAACCAGGACCGAGGCAATGGAAGAACTCCTGATCGTCACCACCGGCGGCACGATCGACAAGATCTACTTCGACGACAAGTCCGACTACCAGATCGGCGATCCGCAGATCGGCACGATCCTGCGCGAGCTCGGGGTGACGCTGCGCTTCAACGTGATCCCGATCCTGCGCAAGGATTCGCTGCACATCACCGATGCCGACCGCGAACTGATCCGCGCCACCATCGCCGCGCAGCCGACCGCGCACGTGCTGGTCACCCACGGCACCGACAGCATGGTGAAGACCGCGGCGGTGCTCGGCTCGATCCCCGGCAAGACCATCGTGCTGACCGGCGCGCTGAGCCCGGCGCGGTTCCGCGGCTCGGATGCCGAGTTCAACATCGGCTGCGCGATCGGCGCGGCGCAATCGCTGCCGCCGGGCGTGTACATCGCCATGAACGGCCGCATCTGGGACCCGGCCAGGGTGCGCAAGAACGTGGCCGCCAACCGCTTCGAACCGGTGGAGTGAGGCCATGTCCAAGGCAACCCCCGCCACCCGCGCGCTGGCACAGGCCGGGATCGATTTCGAGCTGGTGGACTACGACTACGCCGGAGACGCCGACCACAAGGGCCTGCAGGCGGCGCAGGCGCTGGGCGAGCCGCCCGGGCAGGTGCTCAAGACGCTGCTGGCCTACGTCGACGGCAAGCCGGTCTGCGTGGTGGTGCCGTCCGACCACGAGATCGCGATGAAGAAGCTGGCCGCCGCCTTCCACGGCAAGTCGGCACAGATGATGCCGCCGGCCGAGGCCGAGCGCTCCAGCGGCTACCACGTCGGCGGCATCAGTCCGCTGGGCCAGCGCAAGCGCCTGCCCACGGTGGTCGAGGCCGCCGCCGCGGCGCATCCCTACGTACTGGTCAACGCCGGCCAGCGCGGGCTGCTGGCGAAGCTGGCACCGCAGGCGCTGCTCGACGCCACCGCGGCGACGCTGGCGCCGATCGTGGCCTGAGCGGCTACGCCGGCATGATGGCCGCCGGGCTCCGGCGGCGGCCGGGATCGGCGGACCCCGGCAAGCACCGGGCGCCAGCGATTCAAACCTCCTTCCCTGCGCAGCGAGAAGGCATGGGCGGATGCCGCCCTCCTCGGGCGACGTCCTCCAGGTATGGGAAGGCAGGCCGTGCCGCGCGCCGTCAGGTGCGACGCCAGCCCCTCAGCCCGAGGTCTCCTCCAGCAGCGCCTGCAGCGTGGCCCGGGTGCCGTCGCGCTCCAGCGCGCGGCGGTAGCGGTCGAACGCCGCCGCGAAGGCCGCGTCCCCGGCGACGCCGCTGGCGCGCAGCGGGGCGATGCGCAGCGCCTCGGACGCCGCGGCATGGGCCAGCTGCTGGCGGCTGCTGGCGCGCAGGTGCGGCTCGGACACCTTGAATGCCTCGCCGTTGTCGTCGCTGCCCTGCAGCACGCGGCTCCAGGCCGCCAGGAGGAACGCCGGGATGCGGCGGTCGGCGCCGCCGGCCAGCATCTGCTTGAAGGTGGCGACGAGGTATACCGGCACCTTTGACGCACTGTCGGAGGCGATGCGCGTCAGCTGGTCGTGCGTCGCCTCGTTGCGGAAGCGCTCGAGCACGGTGTCCTTGTAGTCCTGCAGGTCCACGCCGCGCGGCGCCTGCAGCAGCGGCAGCACGTCCCGGCCCAGGAAGCGCTCCAGCAGCACCGGCACGTGCTCGTCGCGCATCGCCTCGGCCACCTCGCGCAGGCCCAGCAGCAGCGACGGATAGGCCAGGGTCAGGTGGCCGGCGTTGAGCACGCGCACCTTCACCTGCTCCCACAGCTTGACCTCGTCGCTGATCTGCACGCCCACCTGCTCCAGCGCCGGACGGCCGTCGCTGAAGCGATCCTCGATCACCCACTGGGTGAACTCCTCGGCCACCAGCGGGACGCGGTCGTGCAGGCCGCTGGCCGCGTTCAGGCGCCTGGCGTCGGCGGCGGTCACCGCAGGCGTGATGCGGTCCACCAGCGAGTTGGGGAAAGCCACGTTGGCCTCGACCCAGTCGCCGAGCCCGGCATCGCGGGCGCGGGCGAACCCGACGAAGGCGGCGCGCGCCACCTCGCCGTTGTGGCGCAGGTTGTCGCACGAGACCACGGTGAACGGCTTGAGGCCGGCCGCGCGACGCCGCGCCAGCGCCTCGGCGACGAAGCCGAACACGGTGCGCGGCGCGCCCTCGCCGGCCAGGTCGTGGGCCACGTCGGGATGATCGGTGCGGAAGGCGCGCGTATGCGGGTCGACGTGGTAGCCGCCCTCGGTGATGGTCAGCGTCACGATGCGCAGTTCCGGGCTGGCCAGCAGCGCCAGCACCTGCTCGGGCTGCTCGGGGGCGAGCAGGTAGTCGAGCTGGGCGCCGATCACGCGCACGCGGCTTTCCCCATGCGGCGGCGCGATGGTGAGCGAGTACAGGCAGTCCTGGGCGCGGAACTGAGCGGCCTTGTGCCGCCCGCGCTCGCCGGCGGACAGGCCGATGCCGACGATGCCCCAGTCCTGCTGGCCGGGCAGGGCCAGGCAGCGGTCGATGTAGTAGGCCTGGTGGGCGCGATGGAAGTTGCCCACGCCGAAATGCGCGATGCCGCGCTTGAGCCGGCCGCGGTCGTAGGTCGGCGCCGCCAGTTGCGGCGGCAGCTGCGACAGCGTGCTGGCGTTGAGTTCGGTCACGGTGTCTCCTCGATGAAAGCGAACCGCCAAGGATAAACCGGACCGCGGAATGCGCCGTCACGTCCCCATGCGCGAGCACCGCATGCCCCACGCCCGGCAATGGCCGAATGAAGGCGATGACGCAGCATCCGCGCGTCGGCCTTCGGCCGCCTGCGGCCGTGCATCGCATGCCGTGTGGGGAAAAAGCCGAGCGGCGCGATGCCGCTCGACGTGGTGGCTGACGGAACACGCCATGCCATGTGCATGGCGCGATGGAGCACGGCGCGTGCCCCGCCGCGCCCGCTGCCTGCGGACGCGGCGGAGGCGCCGAATCGTCAGTAGGTCGCCACCAGGCTGACGCCGGAGAAGGTGCTGTAGGCCTTGACCCGCACGTACCAGGTCCCGGCCGCGGGCGCGTTGATGGTGCAGGTCTCGGCGTTGCCGCTCACGTACGGCCGGCAGGCGTAACTGCTGTCGGTCGGCGCGCTGCCCTGGCGCACGTACAGATCGGCATCGCCGCTGCCGCCGCTTATGCGCACCGTCAGCGAGCTCCTTCCCGCGGGCACGGCGATGGTGTAGTTCAGCGACGCACCGGTACTGGCCGCCAGGCCGGTCTTGGGCACGCCCGAGGTGAGCGTGGTACCGGTGTCGCCGCCACCGCCGCCGCCGCCACCGCCGATCGCGGCGGCCACCGCCGCCCCGGCATTGACGATGCCCGCGCCGCAGCCACCGCTGCAGCTGCCCGGCAGCGCACTGGCGGTGTTCTTCAGCAGGGTCTCGAGCGCGGCCGGCGTCAGCGGCGTGGCCGCCGCCGACTGCACCAGCGCGGCCACGCCGGCCACGTGCGGCGCCGCCATCGAGGTGCCGTTGTAGGAGGCGTAGCTGGCGCTGGCCGGCACCGTGGTACCGGTGTTGAGCGTGGACAGGATGCCCTGGCCCGGCGCGGAGACGTCGATGCCGGTGCCGTAGTTGGAGAAGCTGGCCTTGGCCCCCGCCGAGGTGGTCGCGGCCACCGCGATCACGTTTGCGCAATTGGCCGGCACCGCACTGGAGACGTTGGTGGCGCTGTTGCCGGCCGCCACCACCACGGTGGTCCCGCGCGACACCGCGCCGTTGATCGCGTTCTGGTAGGTGGCCGAGCAGCTGCCGCTGCCGCCCAGGGACATGTTGATCACCTCGGCCGGGTTGGGATTGGCCGGCACGCCGCTGACCGTGCCGCCGGAGGCCCAGACGATGGCGTCGGCGATGTCGGAGGTGTAGCCGCCGCACTTGCCGAGCACGCGCACCGGGACGATCTTGGCGTTGTAGGCGGTGCCGGCCACGCCGGTGGAATTGTTGGTGACCGCGGCGACCGTGCCGGCGACGTGGGTCCCGTGCCAGCTGGAGTCGGAGGCCGGGTAGCCGGCGCCGCACTCGTTGGCGGCATACCAGTCGCCCTCGTCGGCCGGGTTGCTGTCGCGGCCGTTGCCGTCGCGGGCCATCGCCGCATCGCTGATGAAGTCGTAGCCCGGCAGGACATTGGCGTTCAGGTCCGGGTGCGAGGTGATGCCGGTGTCGATGATCGCGACCACCACGCCGTTGCCGGTGGCCTGGTCCCACGCCGGGCGTACGTTGATGCCGGCGCTGGTGGTGCCGAAGCCCCACTGCTCGGACAGGCGCGGATCGTTCGGGGTCAGCGTCGCCCGCATCAGCTGGTCCACTTCCACGCTCGCCACCGCCGGATCGGCCGCCAGCTGGCGCATCAGGACCTCGGCTTCGGCACGGTCCAGCGGACGGTCGGCCTGCACCAGCTCGGGCCCCAGCGCCAGCCGGCGCAGCTTGTTCAGGCCCAGCGCCTTGCCGTTCCTGGCCGGCAACGCCCGCGCGGCGGACTTGAGCGAGGAGTCCAGCGCGGCGGAACTGGTGACCTGGGTACTGCCGTCGCGGTAGGTCACGATGAAGCGCTGGTGGGTGGGCGCGGAATCCAGCCCGTCCAGGAACACCTCGCCGGCGAAGGCCGGGACCGTCAGGAGCAGGGACGTCAGTGCGGAAGCGCCAATTACCATCCATGCATGCGGACGCATGCTGAGTCGATCGTCGGACATCGGATTTCCTTTTCTCTCGTTGATGGAATAGCCGTTGGGCGGCAATGACTCCGGCACGAGCTGCATCCATGCAAGGGAAGCACGCCGCGTCCGGAGCGTGTGGACGGGCCCCTGTTACCCGTCCGTTCGCCGAAGCCAGCCAGACCAATGGCACCTGACAACGGGCCGCAGGAGATTTCGGTCGCCTGCTGCCCGATCTGTGACGACAGCCGGCATTCATCGACGGCGGTCGTCCTTGTCACATAACGCAGCACGACCGAAGCCCCCTACCCCCACCTGATGCCGGCGCTCGCCCCACGGCATCGCCACGGCCAGGAACGCAAAAGGCCCCGCGCTCGCGCGCGGGGCCTTGCCGGATCGACCAATGCTGGCCAGGCCTCCTCAGCCCAGGCGCACCAGCCAGCCGTGGCGGTCGGGCAGGCGCCCGTACTGGATGTCGGTCAGTTCCTTGCGCAGGGCCATCGTCACCTCGCCGGCCGGCGCGGTGGCGTCGCCGACCGAGAAACCCTCGCCCTTGAGCTCGGCGATCGGGGTGATCACCGCGGCAGTGCCGCAGGCGAAGACCTCGGCGATCTCGCCCGAGGCCACGCCCTGCTTCCACTCGTCGATGGACACCTTGCGCTCGACCACGCTCATGCCGCGGTCGCGCGCCAGCTGCAGGATGCTGGAACGGGTGATGCCCTCCAGGATGCTGCCCGACAGCTCCGGCGTGACCAGGGTGCCGTCCTTGTGGACCAGGAATACGTTCATGCCGCCCAGTTCCTCCAGGTACCTGCCCTCGACCGGGTCCAGGAACAGCACCTGCGAGCAGCCCTGCGCGTAGGCGTCCTGCTGCGGCAGCAGCGAGGCGGCATAGTTGCCGCCGCACTTGGCCGCGCCGGTGCCGCCCTTGGCCGCGCGCGCGTAGTCGGTGGACAGCCAGATCGACACCGGCGCCACGCCCTTGGCGAAGTACGGGCCGGCGGGGCTGCCGATGACGTAGTAGCCGGCCTTCTGCGCCGCGCGCACGCCGAGGAAGGCCTCGGTGGCGATCATGAACGGACGGAAGTACAGGCTGGTCTCCGGCGCCGCCGGCACCCAGTCCGCGTCCACCGCGATCAGCTGGCGCAGCGACTCGGTGAACTCGGCCACCGGCAGCTGCGGCAGCGCCAGGCGCGCGGCCGAGCGCTGCAGGCGCGCGCCGTTGGCGTCGGGGCGGAAGGTCCAGATCGAGCCGTCGGCATGGCGGTAGGCCTTGATGCCCTCGAAGATCTCCTGGCCGTAGTGCAGCACCGAGGCTGCCGGATCGAGCGCCAGCGGCCCGTAGGGCTGTACCCGGGCGTCGTGCCAGCCGGCCTCGCGGTCCCAGTCGATGGCCACCATGTGGTCGGTGAAATGCAGGCCGAAGCCCGGCGCGGAAAGCACCAGCTCGCGCTCGGCGGCGGTCTTGGCGTGATCGGACCGGATCACCCGGTAATTCAGTGGAGCGGCAGCGACAGCGTTCATCGAACTCCTTCCAGAAGAGGTGCAGCGGATCTAGGGATCGTCGGCGGGCCGGTACGCCGGCCGGTTCACATCATTCCGGTCTCGAGCTTGGCCGATTCGGACATCATGTGCCGGCCCCAGGGCGGGTCGAACACCAGTTCGACGTCGGCCTCGGTCACGGTGGGGATCATTTCCAGCTTGGCGCGCACGTCGTCGACCAGGATCTCGCCCATGCCGCAGCCGGGCGCGGTCAGCGTCATGCGCACCGACACCTTGCGCAGGCCGTCGTCGCCATGCTCGACGTTGGCGTCGTAGATGAGCCCGAGATCGACGATGTTGAACGGGATTTCCGGGTCGAAGCAGGTGCGAAGCTGCTGCCACACCAGTCTTTCGACCTCCTCGTCGCCGGCGCCGTCCGGCAGTTCCAGCCCGGGCGGCGGCTCCTTGCCGATGGCATCGCCGTCCTTTCCGGCGATGCGGAACAGGTTGCCTTCCACGAAGACGGTATAGCTGCCGCCCAGCGCCTGGGTGATGTAGCCGTAGCTGCCGGCGGGCAGGGTCACGGTGTCGCCCTGCGGCACCATCACGGCCTCGCAATCGCGTTCGAATTGGATGGGTTCGCTGCTGCGTGAGTACATGGAGACGATATCGGGGGCGATCGGGGCGAGGGCAAGGCGGGCATTTTATCCCTCCTGCACGAAATAGACCTTATCCTGTACGTGTTCTCCAGGAATCCCCGATGTCCGCCTCCCCCGCTTCGGCCAGATCGCACCACTGGCTCTGGCCCCTGCTGCTGTTGCTGGGCGCCGTCACCATCACCGTTGCCTGGATCATGCTCGCCCTGGCCAGCGGCCGCCAGTCCGGCTGGATGGCCCTCGTGGCCGCGCTTGAATCGGCCTGGATGCTGCGCCTGGGCGGGCTGCGCCGGCGCGGCGCACGCATCGCGGTCGCCATGGCGGCCACCGCCGCGGTGGTCGTGGCGGCCAACTGGGGCATCGCCTCGGCCTACATCGGCGGCGCCATGGGCCTGGACCTGTGGAGCTCGCTGCTGAAGATGGGCCCGTACTACGCCTGGACGCTCTCGGCCCTGGCCAATACCCCGCTGGACCTGCTGTGGGTGCCGGTGGCGCTGGTCGTGGCCGCCTTCGCCGCACGCTGAACCCGGGCCCGGAATCCGCTTGCGCCGCCGCGTCAACCGCGGCGGCGGTCATGCGTTGACCATGGCATGACCGACCGGGAAGCTATGCTGTGCTGGTGAGCCCACCCACCCTGGAATCCGAGGAAACCGCCGCGACCGCCACCGCCGTGTCGCTGGAGGCGTTCCTGGCCGGCATCGGCCCGCGCGCCTTCCGCTTTGCCGAGGCTGGCCTGCGCCAGCGCGAGGACGCGCTGGACGCGGTGCAGGATGCGATGGTCAAGCTGCTGGCCTACCGCGACCGCCCGGCCGCGGAATGGACGCCGCTGTTCTGGAGCATCCTGCGCAGCCGCATCATCGACGTGCAGCGCCGGCGCGGTTTCCGCCTGCGCTTCTGGGCGCCGGCCAACGATGCCGACGACAACCCGGTGGACTGGGCCGATGGCGGCGCCGGCCCGGCCCAGCGCCACGAGCAGCAGCAGACGTATGCGCGCCTGGTGCAGGCGCTGCGCACCCTGCCCGCCCGGCAGCGCGAGGCCTTCACCCTGCGCGTGCTGGAGGAACTGGACGTGGCCACCACCGCCAAGGCGATGGGCTGCTCGGAAGGCTCGGTCAAGACCCATCTTTCGCGCGCCCGCGATGCGCTGAAGCAACAACTGGAGGAATTCCGGTGAACCGCGAACACGACGACCACGACTTCGACAACCGCCTGCGCGCCCTGCATGCCACCGCGCTGGGCGCGACATCGCCGCAGACCCTGGCGCGCCTGCGTCTGGCCCGGCAGCACGCCAGCGCGGCGGCACCGGCGCGCCACGGCCCGCGCTGGCTGCTGGCGGCCCTGCCCGCCGTGCTGGCGGTCGCCTTCGGCCTGCACCTGTCGCTGCGCCCGGCCGTCGTGCCGCCGGCGCCCGGCAACCTGCAGGCCGCGGTGGCGGCCGATGCGTTCGAAGACCCCGATGCGCTGCCGCTGGAAGAAAACCCCGATCTCTATGTCTGGCTGGGTTCCACCTCGCTGGCGATGGAATGATGCCCATGAAACCGTCCACCCTCCTGCTCTCCCTGCTGCTGGCCGCGGCCGCCGCGCCGGTGTTGGCCGCGCCGCCGGCGGCGACCGCCGCAGCCAAACGCGGATCGGCGGCGCCGGCGACGCTGCCAGAATGGGAGCAGCTCACCCCGCAACAGCGCGAGGTACTGATCGGCGCCGTGCGCGAACGCTGGGATTCCTCGCCCGAGCAGCGCGCGCGCCTGTACGAGCACGCCCGGCGCTGGCAGCAGATGACGCCCGAGCAGCGCGCGCGCGCGCGCGCCGGCATCAGCCGCTACGAGCACATGTCGCCGGAGCAGCGCAAGCGCACCCGCATCATCTTCACCAAGACCCGCGACCTGCCGCCGGAGCAGCGCAAGCAATGGTTCGAGCGCTGGCAGCAGATGACGCCCGAGCAACGCCAGCAATGGCTGCGCGAGAACGGCGGCAAGGACACCGACCGGGATTGAGCCGGCGGCGCGGGGGCGGCAGAGCACACGGCACGACCGGGCCTGTGCCGGACCGGAGCCTGTACCGGGGACCTGTAGGAGCGACTTCGGTCGCGATGGGGCCTTGCCGGTAGGGCCCCATCGCGACTGAAGTCGCTCCTACGGGACGCAACCGGGAAGCATCGCGGGGACCGGTGGCTTCAGTGCAGGGTCGTGTTGCGCGGGTCCAGGCGGTCGAGCACGCCCTGCATGGCGCTGTCGAAGGCGCCGTCGCTGGCGTGCGGGCGCAGCCGTCCCAGCCGCACCATCACCGCCAGTTCCTCGGGCGAGGCCACGCAGAAGCGCACGCCGCGGCGGTTGACGAACAGCAGGCGCGAGGAGATCGGGCTCACCCAGGACAGCTTGCCGGCCTGTACCTTGCCGTCCTTCTCGATGAAGTCCAGCCACGTGCCGACGCGCATCCTGCGGAAGCGCTCGGCGTCGCCGCTGTCGAACTCCTGGCCTTCGCCGGGGGCGGCGGCGACCTGGATCGCCGGGTTCTCCTGCGGCGGCGGCGGCAGGCCGACCTGCGGCAGTTCCGGCAGCGGCTTCTCGGCCTCCGGCCGGCGCTCGGATACCGCCTGCAGGGTGTCGTGCAGCGCATCCACCGCGGCGGACACCGCATCGCCATGCAGGCCCACGCTGGCGAAGACCTTGTGCAGGCCGGGCTGCCAGGCCTGCAGCCAGGGCTTGCCGACCACGTGGCGGCGGGCCTGGCCCAGTTCTTCCAGCACGCCGTCGGCCAGCGCCAGCGCCTCCTGCACGCCGGCGCCGTCGTCGCCTTCGCGCAGGATCGCCATGGTCAGGTGGTGCAGCCACGGCTGCCGCAGGAAGTCCTCCAGCGCCTGCGGCAGCACGGTCGTACCGACGCGGCCGTCGAGTTCGGCGGCGGCGCGGGCGCGGGCCAGTTCCAGCTTCTCCTGGCCGCGCTGGGTCTCGGCGGCGCGGCGCTCGGCGATCTCGATGCGGCGGCGGTGCTTGGCCAGGAACTCGCGGAACTCCTCCTCCAAGGTGAGGAAGATGGCCAGGTTCTCGTTGAACTCGGCCACCAGCCGGTCCACGACCTCCTCGACCTTGCCCATCAGCACGCGCTCGGCCGGGCTTTCGCCGGTGTTGCCCTCGCAGGCCTCGGCCAGCGAGTTGAGCAGGCGCCGCGCCGGATGGGTCTTCTGCACGAACATCCTGCGATCGAGCATGGCCACCTTGACGAACGGCACCACCAGCCGGCCGATCAGCTCGCGCGAGCGCCCTTCCAGGTCGCGCTCGTCGAGCATGACGTCGAACAGCATGCCGACCAGGTCGATGGCGTCCTCGTCCATCGGGTCCAGGCGCGCATTGGCCGGATCCACGCCGAGCTGGGTGGCGTTGGACAGCACCTCGCTCTTGAGCCGCTGTCCCAGCGATTCGCCCTCGTTGCCGAGCGCCGCGTTCAGCGTGGCGCTGGGGGTGGCCTGCAACAGCGACAGCACCGACAGCATCTCGCGCTGGGTCAGCGGCCGCTGCTGGTCCACCGCCACCGTCGCCGCGGCGGACGCGCTTTCGCGGGCGCTGCGGGTCTGCTGCAGCAGTTCGTGCAGGGCTTCCAGCAGCAGCCCCTGGCTGCCGCCGACGGCATCGCCGGCGGTGGCGGCGCCGGCATGGGCACCTCGCGCAGCGCCCGGCGCTTCGCCGGCGCCCTGCATCCCGCCGCGGCTTTCCGCCCAGCGGCTGACGAAGCGCTCGGCCCAGGCCGGCGCGGACTGCTCGTCCTGGCCGGCCTCGGCGGCATCCGCCGCCGGGCCGGTCGGGTCCGCTGCCTGCGACGGCGCCGGCCTTGGCGGCGGTCGCCGCGGCTGCGAGATGGCGGGCATCACCCCGGCCTGCGCCAGTCGTTCGTCCAACTGCTGGTAGAGCTTGCCGACGATGCCGAGCAGGTCGCGCTCGCACAGCTTGATCAGCACCAGCCGCACTTCCGGGGCCAGGTCGCTGGTGGCGAAGGCTTCGTGCACGGCCACGCCGATGTGCTCGGGACCGATGGGATTGTTGTCCGCGTCCAGCTCCAGGCCGCCGGCGATCCAGCCCAGGCGCCGGTCCAGCCGCGCCAGCACCTGCTTGCATTCGCGCGCCAGCACCGAGGCCAGGTTGCGCACGGCCAGCCGCGATTCCAGCTCGTGTTCGGGCACCAGCGCCAGGCCCTCGGCGGCGGTGCCGGACAGCGCCGCCTCGGCGGACGACGGGGCCCCAGCCTCCAGCGCCTTCCAGGCCGCGTCCAGGTGGGCGCGGAAGCGGCGGCCGATCTCCTCGCGCCGGCGCCGCAGCTCGCGCATGCCGTCCAGGAACAGCAGCTGCGACGCCCCGGCGGTCTCGGCACGGTCGAACAGCACGTCGTCGAAATGCGCCACCGCCCCGGCGAACCCCTGCGCAAGCACGGGCACGACGGTCTCGTACGCCTGCGCGAGCAGGCGCGGGTCGCGGCCGGACGGCCCGGGCGTGGTGGACGTGGCGGTCATGCGCAAAGGCTCCCCACCCTTGCAGGCGAAAAAGAACGAACCGAGGAAAAACAGAATACAACGGCGTGCATGCCCCCAGCGGGCATCGGCCGATGATAGGTCGCCGGCGCGGCGGACCGGTGTGACGGCATGCGCAGTCCACCGGGCGGGCGATCCGGTGCTGCCGGCGACACGGGGTCGCAGTGCGGGCATCGGCGCTTCGATCCGGTGAAGGCGACAGGTAACGCGTTGGTCATGTCATCCCAATGGAGAGATAGGCGGGCTTTCCTGGACTTCCGCATGCCGCTCCCTGGCTCGGGTGTCTGTCGCACGCGCCTATAATCCGGGGCCGTACACCAATATAGCGTGACCATGCCCAATTTCTGTTCGCTGCAGGCGCTGGACGAGCGGCGCTCGGTTCCCTCCCGTCAGCTCGGCGAGCCGGGCCCGGACGAGGCCACGCTGCTGAGGATGCTGCGCACGGCGGTGCGCGTGCCCGACCACGGCAAGCGGGTGCCGTTCCGCTTCCTGCGCATCGCCGGCGACGCCCGCCACGCCCTCGGGGCCTTGCTGGCCGAGCGCAGCCGCGCACGCGACCCGCAGGCGGCGGAGGCGGCGATCGAGAAGGACCGCCGGCGCTTCTCGCACGCCCCGCTGGTCATCGTCGTGGTCGCCCGGCTGGAACCGAGCCCCAAGGTGCCCGAACTGGAGCAGTGGCTGACCGCCGGCTGCGTCTGCTTCGGCCTGTTGCAGGCGGCGCAGGCGTGCGGCTTCGGCGCGCAGTGGCTGACCGGCTGGGCCGCCTTCGACGCGGAAGTGGCCGGGCACCTGGGACTGGCCGAGAACGAGCGCGTGGCCGGCTTCGTCCATATCGGCACCGCCTCGCTGCAGGCGCCCGAGCGCGAGCGCCCGGACGTGCGTGCGCTGCTGCGGGACTGGACGCCATGAGGCCGCCGCGCCGATGAGTCCTCCCGTCACGGCCCGGCCGACGCTGCACCTGGTCGATGCCAGCCTGTACGTATTCCGCGCCTGGCATTCGATACCCGACGAGTTCCACGACGCCCAGGGCTGGCCGACCAACGCCGTGCACGGCTTCGCCCGCTTCCTGCTGGAACTGCTCGAACGCGAACGCCCCGCGCACGTGCTGATCGCCTTCGACGAGGCGCTGGACAGCTGTTTCCGCCACGCCCTGTACCCGGCCTACAAGGGCAACCGCGAACCGGCCCCGGACGAGCTGCGGCGCCAGTTCGCGCACTGCAAGGCGTTGTGCGCGGCGCTGGGGCTGGGCGTGCTGGCGCACCACCACTACGAGGCCGACGACCTGATCGGCAGCGCGCTGCACGCGGCGCGTGCGCAAGGACTGCGCGGGGTGATCGTCTCGGCCGACAAGGACCTGTCGCAGCTGCTGGGCGAGCACGACGAGCAATGGGACTTCGCCCGCGGCCAGCGCTGGGGCGCGGCCGGGGTCAAGGCGCGCCACGGCGTGCACGCGCACCAGATCGCCGACTACCTGGCGCTGTGCGGCGACGCGATCGACAACATCCCCGGGGTGACCGGCATCGGCGCCAAGTCGGCGGCGGTGCTGCTGGCGCACTTCGGCAGCCTGGATGCGCTGCTGGCGCGCGTGGACGAGGTGCCGTTCCTGCGCCTGCGCGGCGCCGCGCAGATGGCGGTGCGGCTGCGCGAGCAGCGCGAGCACGCCCTGCTGTGGCGCCAGCTCACCACCATCGCCCTGGACGCGCCGCTGGACCTGCCGGCGCACGGCTTCGCCCGCGGCCCGGCCGATGCCGACATGCTCGCCGCACTGTGCGAGGCGCTGCGCTTCGGCCCGCTGACCCGGCGCAGGTTGCTGGAAATCTGTGATCCGGGATCCGGGATCCGGGATTCGCAGGAGCGAAGCCCCGGTCCCGCCCCGGATCCCCAGTCCCGAATCCCCAATCCCGGCTCCTACCCATGAACGACAACGACGCACAACCCCGGATCGTCTACCAAGGCAAGTTCCAGCGCATGGTGGTGCGCGGGACCTGGGAATACTCCGAGCGCACCAATCCCGGCGGGCTGGCCGCGATCATCATCGCGGTGACGCCGGAGGACAGGGTGCTGTTCGTCGAGCAGTTCCGCGTGCCGCTGCAGGCGCGCACCATCGAGATGCCGGCCGGGCTGGTGGGCGACATCCATGCCGGCGAGTCGATCGAGCAATCGGCGATCCGCGAGCTGGAGGAGGAGACCGGCTGGACCGCCGAACGCGCCGAGGTGCTGGTGGTCGGCCCGACCTCGTCGGGCGCCAGCAGCGAACGGGTGGCCATGGTCCGCGCCAGCGGCCTGCGCAAGGTCGGCCCCGGCGGCGGCGACGACAGCGAGGACATCACCGTGCACGAGATCCCGCGCACCGAGGCCGCCGCCTGGCTGGTACAGATGATCGCCAAGGGCTACCAGATGGATCCCAAGCTGTGGGCCGGGCTGTGGATGATCGAGCACGACCTGGACGGCAGCGTCCGTGGCTGATTCGCCCCCCTCCGGCACCCTGCTGGGCCCGCACGAACCGCCGGCATTCGAGGTGCTCAACGCACGCGGCCGCTCGCCGTGGCTGCTGATCGCCGACCATGCCGGGCAGCGGGTGCCGCGCTCGCTGGCGCAGCTGGGGCTGCCGCAGGCCGAGCTGGACCGGCACATCGGCTGGGACATCGGCATCGCCGGCGTCACCGCGGAGCTTGCGCGCCTGCTCGACGCCTGGGCCATCACCCAGACCTACTCGCGGCTGGTGATCGACTGCAACCGCCCGCTCGACGCCCCCAGTTCGATCCCGCCGCTCAGCGACGGCACCGAGATCGCCGGCAACCTAGGCCTGGCGCCGGCCGCGCGCCAGGCGCGGATCGACGAGATCTTCCTGCCCTACCACCGCCGCATCGCCGCCGAACTCGAACGCCGCCGCGCCGCCGGCCAGCCGACGTTGCTGGTGGCGATGCACAGCTTCACCCCGCGCATGGACGGCCGCGACCGCCCCTGGCACGCCGGCGTGCTGTACCAGCGCGACCCGCGGCTGGCGCATGCCGTGCGCGACGGCCTGCGCGCCGACCCGGCGCTGGTGGTCGGCGACAACCAGCCGTACTCGGTCAGCGACGCCACCGACTACGCCATCCCGGTGTACGGCGAGCGGCTCGGCCTGGCCCACGTGGAGCTGGAGATCCGCCAGGACCTGATCGCCGATGGCGCCGGCCAACGCGCCTGGGCGCAGCGCCTGCACGCGCTGTTCGAGCGCCTCGCCCCGCAGTTCGCCGGCTGAGCCCCCTTCATCTTTCAAGGTCGTCGAGCTGCCTGGAGGCTGCCGGCCGCAGCGCGTTGAGAGCCGCAGTACAGCGCTGTGCCTGGCAAGCCCGAGCGACGGGGACATGTCCAGACCCGACGGGCGCCGCCCATGGATGGGCGGCCTGCCGTGATCGAGCATGTTCCGACCCAGTCAGGGAGGGCGAGTCGGAAAATGCCGATAGCCCTTCAGGCGCAGGATCCTGACCTTGCAGGAAAGACGTTTTCCCTTGGTTCCGTTTCTTTTGGCGCTTTCCGAGAGGGTGACCCCGGCCGCGTCAGCGGGCGGAAGCTTCGGCTTCTTGCTTCCGGCTCGCCCGCGATGACGCAGCCGCCTCCGGCAAGGTCTCCGTATCAGGACTGCAGCGCTGGGGCCGCCAGGAAAGCCGAACGACAGATGCGTCCCTCCATGACCGGACGTCCAAGAGCAGGATCCGGGCTTCGGAACGTGCCGACGCCCTGCGCGTTATCCGCGCACGCGCAGCGTCGAGGCCAGCGCCAGCGCCGCCATGGCCGCGCCCACCCACGGCGCCGCGGCCATGCTGCGGGTGTGCTCGATCGCCACGCCTGCCAGCGCCGAGCCGGACAGCAGCCCGGCCGAGATCACCGCGGTGTGCACCGCGGCCACCAGCGGCGAGCCGTCGATCGCCATCACCCGCGCCACCATCGCCGGGTTCAGCGCCACCCCGGTCAGGCCGATCGCCACCAGGGCCGACAGCGCCAGTGCCGGCACCGTGGCGGCCAGCGCGAACGCCGCCAGCGCCAGCACCAGCACGACGAGCCCTGCGCGCTGCACCGGCAGCGCGCCCATGCGGTCGCTCAGGCGGCCGCAGGCGAAGTTGCCCACCACCGTGGCCAGCCCGTACAGCGCCAGCAGCGGCGGGATCCACGCGGCGGGCACGCCGGTAAGCAAGCGCAGCAGCGGCACGAAGTAGGTGAAGGCGGCGAAGGTGCCGCCGATCAGCAGGAAGCTGGTGGCGAATGCCGCCCACAGCCATGGGCTGCGCAGCGCCGCCGTGGCCGCGGCGCCGTCGTGGCGGGCATCGTCGCCGGGCACCCCGCGCCAGACCGCCAGCGCGGCGAGCGCGGCCACCAGCGCCAGCCCGGCGAAGGTACCGCGCCAGCCGACCTGGGTGCCGGCCCAGGTGGCCAGCGGCAGCCCGAGCACGGTGCCGATCATCAGTCCGCCCATGATCCGCGCCGCGGCCTGGCCCTGCCGGCCCGGACCGGCGATGCGGCCGCCGATCGACAGCGCCAGGCCGAACGCCGCCGCGCCGGCGAAGCCCTGCACGAAGCGGCTGGCGGCCAACAGCGGATAGCCCGGGGCGAGCGCGGCGACCAGCTGCGCCAGCGCGAACGCCGCCAGTACCAGCGCCAGCGCGGTGCGCTCGCGCAGCCGCGCCAGCACCAGCACCACCACCGGTCCGCCGAGCATCATCCCGGCGGCGTAGATCGACACCAGGTAGCCGATCGCGGTCACCTGGACGCCGAGGTCGCGCGCCAGCCCGTCGATCAGCCCGGCCACCGCGAACTCGGCGGTGGTCACCGCGAAGATCGCCATTCCCAGCAGGGCGACCGCGACAGGCAGGCCGGTGCGCGCCGGGGCCCGGCAGGAGGAATCGGGAATCGAGTTCAAGGCGTCATGTCCGCATGGATGAGGATGCGCAAGCTTTACTCATGCGAAGTTTCATTTGAATATGGATCCGGGCAAATCAGTAATGCATCCATGCATGAGTCGATCCTGGATCTGAACGCGGTGCGCATGCTGGTGCGGATCGCCGAGGCGCGCAGCTTCACCGCGGCGGCGGCGTTGCTGGGCATGAGCCAGTCCGGGCTGTCGCGCGCCATGGGCCGGCTGGAGGACGCGCTGGGGGTGCGCCTGCTCCATCGCAACACCCGCAGCGTCGCCCTGACCGCCGACGGGCGCGCCTTCGTCGAGCGCTGCGCGCCGCTGCTGGCCGGGCTGGAGGACGCCGGCCGGCAACTGGCCGAAGTGCCGGCGGTGCCGTCCGGGCACCTGCGCCTCACCGCGCCGTCGATGTTCGGCCGGGTCGTGCTGCTGCCGCTGCTGGGCGAACTGATGCGGCGCCATCCGGCGCTGTCGTTCGACACCGTGCTCAGCGATCGCGTCGCCGACCTGGTCGAGGAAGGCTACGACGCGGCGTTGCGGATCGGCCCGGTCGACGACCTGCGCATGATCGCGCGGCCGCTGCCGCCGCTGCGCTGGGTCACGGTCGCCGCACCGGCCTACCTGGCGCGCCGCGGCACGCCGGCCACGCCGGACGCGCTGGCCGGGCACGACTGCCTTGCGGTGCGCAACCTGCGCAGCGGGCGGCTGGTGGCCTGGCAGTTCGTCGTCGACGGCCGGCTCGAGGAGCGCACGCCGGCGGCACGGCTGGCCTTCGACAGCGGCGACCCGATGGTCGACGGCGCCCTCGCCGGCCTCGGCATCGCCCAGGTGATGGAGTTCGCGGTGGCCGGTGCCCTGGCCGACGGCCGCCTGCAGCGGCTGCTGGCGCCCTACGAGGGCCGCAGCCGGCCGCTGTCGCTGCTCTATCCGCCCTCGCGGCAGTGCTCGCCGAAGCTGCGCGCGCTGGTCGATGCGCTGGCCGCCGCGCGCTGGTGAGCATGCGCGCGGGCCGGCGGCCATGTTCAGAAAAATGAATGGGGAATGTACGCGTCTTCACGCAGAACTGAATCCGCGCGCGACATTGTCGTCGTTGGACCGGACACGCTGCGTGCGCCGGCGTCGCCCCGGACTCCCGACATGCTCATCCGTCTCGGCTACGAGATCAGCTACCGCTTCACCCAGCCCACCGCGGTGATGGCGATGCTGGACATCCATCCGTCGCGGCAGCAGGACATCGTCGTCGCCGAGCCGCTGCAGAGCGAGCCGATGGTGCCGCTGCACCACTACACCGATACCTTCGGCAACACCTGCCGGCGCCTGCTGGCACCGTCCGGGCTGTTCACCCTGCGCGCCGACGCGGTGGTGCGCGACAGCGGCCAGCCCGACGAGGTCGCCGCGCAGGCCTGGCAGACCCCGGTCGAGCAACTGCCCGACGATACCCTGCTGTTCCTGCTGGGCAGCCGCTACTGCGAGACCGACCTGCTCAGCGACCAGGCCTGGAGCCTGTTCGGCGGCATCGAGGGCGGCTGGCAGCGGGTGCAGGCGATCTGCGACCACGTCCACCAGCGCATCCGCTTCGGCTACCCGTTCGCCCGCAACACCCGCACCGCGGCGCAGGCGCTGCAGGAAGGCCAGGGCGTGTGCCGCGACTTCGCCCATTCGGCGGTGGCGCTGTGCCGCTGCATGAACATCCCGGCGCGCTACTGCACCGGTTTCCTCGGCGACATCGGCATCGACCCGGTCGATGCGCCGATGGATTTCTCGGCCTGGTTCGAGGCCTACGTCGGCGGACGCTGGTACACCTTCGACGCGCGCCACAACGTCCCGCGCATCGGCCGCGTGCTGATCGCCCGCGGCCGCGACGCCGCCGACATCGCCATCACCAACACCTTCGGCTACAACACGCTCGAATCGTTCCAGGTGTGGACCGACCAGACCGAAACGGCGGAACTGACCCCGCGCGGCGGCTGACCCGCCCGCCGGACATCCGCGGCGCGGCGGGCCGGATCGGCGGTCGCCACGATGGCCGCAGCCGCCACGGCATTAGCTCCATGCCGACGCCCATGTGTCGGCGCCGGCATCGGCCGGCACGATCGCCGCCTTAGCATCGGCCCGGCCCCCCTTCCGGAACGCCCGATGACCCGCCTGCGCTGGACCCTGCCCGTGTTGCTCTGCCTGTTCACAGCCCACGCCCCGCTGGCGGCGCAGGACATCGCCGGCGACCCGCCGGTGCGCTGGCAGGCCGATGCCAGGCAGAACAAGCGGCTGGCCAAGCAGGCCGAGAAGGCCGCGCGCAAGGCCATGCCGGCGCCGGCGCACGGGGAACGTGGCGGCGATGGCGACAGGGAAGCGCCGCCGCAAGGAGGCAAGCCGCCCGAAGGCGGCATGGGCGACATGGGCGGTGGCCCGGGCGGCGGCCCCGGAGGACCGGGAGGCCACGGCGGGCCGGGCGGCCCCGGCGGCGGCGGAGGCTCGCATGCGGCGAGCCCGGCGGCGATGCTGCGCCCGGAGATGGAGTTCGCCGCGCCGCTGAGCGACTCGCTGGTGCTCTATCGCACCCGCGAGGCGATCGTGTTCGGCCGCAGCGACAGCGCCGACGTGGTCATCCTGCCGCTTTCCGGCGACGGCACCCGCATCGCTCCCGGGGTGCAGGCCTTCGTCCGCCAGGCCGGCGGCGACCTGCGGGTGGAGATCGTCACCAGCAACGACATCCACGTCGACTACCGCTACCGGCCCGACCCGGCCGACCCGTCCTCGCTGAAGGTGGCCATCGAGGCCCACGGGCCGGGCGGGCGCTACCAGGTCGAACGCGTCTACCGCCGCGTCACTGCCAAGTAGCCGCACCCGCATTGAGCCGGGTGACGGGATCCGGTGTCATCTCCGCGGGAAGCGCATCCTCCGCTCCAAATTTCCGGAGCTTGCTTCTCCCGCTTGCGGGGCTGGGCGCCCTCGGGGTGGAAGTGCCCGAAGGGCGGATGGGGGTTGTCTGGAGCATCGAGAAGCCACAGCAAAAGCTCCCCCATCCGGGGCTGCGCGCCACCGTCCACCCCGAGGGCGCCCAGCCCCGCAAGCGGGAGAAGGAAGTCGGCTTTCCTCCTTCTCCGCCCTTGGCCGGCTTCTCCGCCCTCAGCCGGCGAAGGCGTCGGTGGCGCGCACCAGCGCATCGACGTGCTCGGCCTCGAACGCCGAATGCCCGGAACCCGGCGAGATGTGCAGTTGCGCCTTCGGCCAGGCCTTGTGCAGATCCCAGGCGTTCTGCAGCGGGCACACCACGTCGTAGCGGCCGTGCACGATCACGCCGGGGATGTCGGCGATGCGGTGGGCGTCGCGCAGCAGCTGGTCCTCGACCTCGAAGAAGCCGCCGTTGACGAAGTAGTGGTTCTCGATGCGGGCGAAGGCCAGCGCGAACTGCGCATCCTCGTGGCCGCTGATGAAGTCCTGGTCCACGTGCAGGAAGCTGGTGGCGCCTTCCCATACGCTCCAGGCACGCGCGGCGGCCAGGCGGGTGGCCTCGTCGTCGCTGGTGAGGCGGCGGCCGAAGGCGGAGATCAGGTCGGCACGCTCCACCGGCGGGATCGCGCCGATGTAGTGCTCCCAGGCATCCGGGAACAGGCGGTTGGCGCCTTCCTGGTAGAACCACTCCAGCTCCCAGCGGCGCAGCAGGAAGATGCCGCGCAGCACCAGTTCGGTGACCTTGTCCGGATGCGTCTCGGCATAGGCCAGCGCCAGCGTCGAGCCCCAACTGCCGCCGAACACCTGCCAGCGCGCGATGCCCAGCTTCTCGCGCAGCTTCTCGATGTCGGCCACCAGGTCCCAGGTGGTGTTGTCGACCAGGTCGGCATGCGGCGTGGAGCGCCCGGAACCGCGCTGGTCGAACAGCACGATGCGGTACCTGGCCGGGTCGTGGAAACGCCGCATCTTGGCGCTGCAGCCGCCGCCCGGGCCGCCGTGCAGCAGCACCACCGGCTTGCCGTCCGGGTTGCCGCATTCCTCGAAATACAGCGTATGGCGATCGTCGACCTTCAGCGTGCCGGTGTTGTAGGGCTCGATCTCGGGATAGAGGGTGCGCATGCGGCGGTCCTGCAGGGGAAAACCCGCATTGTATCGGCAGCGGTGCGGGCCGTTCCCGCCGTACCCCCGGCACGACCGTAGGAGCGACTTCAGTCGCGATGGGGCTTTGCCGGTAACGCCTCATCGCGACTGAAGTCGCTCCTACGGGTCATCCGGATGGTCCCGGCGGGGCGTCAGGGCAACCAGCGGCCGGCGCTGACGCGATCGCGTTGCTCCAGGTCGCGATGGGTGGCCACTTCGGCGAATCCGCGCGCGCGCAGCAGCCCGGCCACCGCCTCGCCCTGCTCCCAGCCGTGCTCCAGCAGCAGCCAGCCGCCGGGCAGCAGGTGCGCCGGCGCGCCGGCGACGATCTCGCGGATCGCATCCAGGCCGTCGGCGCCGGAGGCCAGGGCGCTGGGCGGTTCGTGGCGCAGGTCGCCCTGGCCCAGGTGCGGGTCGTCCTCGGCGATGTACGGCGGGTTGCTGGCGAGCAGGTCGAAGCGCTCGCCGGCCAGCGGCCGCAGCCAGCTGCCGTGGCGGAAGGCGACATTGCCGATCCGGTTCGAGGCGGCGTTGGCGCGCGCGAGCTCCAGCGCGGCGGCGCTGGAGTCGGTGGCCACCACCTCGGCCTGCGGCCGCTCGCTGGCGATGGCCAGGGCGATGGCGCCGCTGCCGGTGCCCAGGTCGGCCACGCGGCGGCCCGGCGCGGCGTCCAGCCGGGCCAGCGCCAGTTCCACCAGCAGTTCGGTCTCCGGGCGCGGGATCAGCGTCGCCGGCCCGACCTCCAGGTCCAGCGTCCAGAAGCCGCGGCGCCCGGTCAGGTAGGCCACCGGCTCGCCGGCCTGGCGGCGCTGCACCAGTTCGGCGAAGCGCGCGGCCACCGCGGCGTCCACCGGGTCGCGGCCGTGGGCGAACAGCCAGGCGCGGTCGCGGCCCAGGGCATGCAGCAGCAGCGGCTCGGCGTCGATGCGGCCGATACGCGCGGCCGCTTCGCGCAACAGTTGCTCGGGCAGCAGGAGGCAGGGCGTGGACAGGGACTTCACCGTTGCGCAACGTGGGCCGCGCATTATCCGGTGCGGACGGGCTGCCGCGCCGCACCAAAGAGCGCGGCTTGGATATCGATAGGCAAAGACTATCTATTCAATTCCATCAATCGATTTGAGATATCTATCGATGCCGTCTAGCATGGCCCCTCGTTCCATCCCCCCGCTCCCCCTTTGCCAACAGAGGAAATCCAATGTCTGTCATCAACACCGAAATCCTGCCGTTCGAAGCCGACGCCTACAAGAACGGCGAGTTCATCAAGGTTTCCGACGCCGACCTGAAGGGCAAGTGGTCCGTGGTGGCGTTCTACCCGGCCGACTTCACCTTCGTCTGCCCGACCGAGCTCGAAGACCTGGCCGAGAACTACGCCGAGTTCCAGAAGCTCGGCGTCGAGGTGTACTCGGTCTCGACCGACACCCACTTCTCGCACAAGGCCTGGCACGACAGCTCGGCCGCCATCGGCAAGATCAAGTACGCGATGATCGGCGATCCGACCCACCAGATCTCGAAGAACTTCGACGTGCTGCGCCCGGCCGGCCTGGCCGACCGCGGTACCTTCATCATCGATCCGGCCGGTGTGATCCAGTCGGTCGAGATCACCGCCGAGGGCATCGGCCGCGAGGCAGGCGACACCCTGCGCAAGGTCAAGGCCGCGCTGTACGTCGCCGCCCACCCGGGCGAGGTGTGCCCGGCCAAGTGGAAGGAAGGCGAGAAGACCCTCGCCCCGTCGCTGGATCTGGTCGGCAAGATCTAAGCCGTCCCTTCGCCCCCGCCCCGCCCTTGCGGCGGCGGCCGGGGGTGAACCGGAGCCGGCGCCGCGCGCCAGCCAGCATTCGCCCGCCCGCCTCGATTGCGCGCCGGCTGCGGTTCACCCCTGTCGACCCGGCATCCTGCCCGCAGGCAGCGACGCCACGCTCCCCCTTTGCCTCTCCCAAGGAGTCCGCACCATGTTGGATGCCAATCTTCAAACCCAGCTCAAGGCCTACCTCGAGAAGGTGACTCGCCCGATCCGGATCACCGCCTCGGTCGACGACGGCGCCAAGTCGCAGGAGATGCTGGAACTGCTGAACGAGCTGACCGCGCTGTCGGACAAGATCGGCCTGGAGACCCGCCGCGAGGACGGGGTGCGCGCGCCGTCGTTCGCCCTGAGCACGCCCGGGCAGGACATCCACCTGCGCTTTGCCGGCATCCCGATGGGCCACGAGTTCACCTCGCTGGTGCTGGCGCTGCTGCAGGTCGGCGGCCACCCGTCCAAGGCCGCGCCCGAGCTGCTGGAGCAGGTCAAGGGCCTGGACGGCGACTACGAGTTCGAGACCTACTTCTCGCTGTCGTGCCAGAACTGCCCGGACGTGGTGCAGGCGCTGAACCTGGCCGCGGTGTTGAACCCGCGCATCAGGCACACCGCCATCGACGGCGCGCTGTTCCAGGCCGAGGTCGATGAACGGCAGATCATGTCGGTGCCCACCGTCTACCTCAACGGCGAGCTGTTCGACCAGGGGCGCATGAACCTGGAGCAGATCGTCGCCCGCCTGGACACCAACTCGGCCGCGCGCGAAGCGGAGAAGATCGCCGCCAAGGCGCCGTTCGAGGTACTGGTGGTCGGCGGCGGCCCGGCCGGCTCGGCGGCGGCGGTGTACGCCGCGCGCAAGGGCATCCGCACCGGCGTGGCGGCCGAGCGCTTCGGCGGCCAGGTGCTCGACACCATGGCCATCGAGAACTTCATCTCGGTCGAGTACACAGAGGGCCCGAAGCTGGGCGCGGCGCTGGAGACCCACGTGCGCATGTACGACGTGGACATCATGAACCTGCAGCGCGCCGAGCATCTGGTGCCGGCCGGCGCCGACGGCCTGATCGAGGTGAAGCTGGCCAACGGTGCCTCGCTCAAGTCCAGGACGGTGATCCTGTCCACCGGCGCGCGCTGGCGGCAGATGAACGTGCCCGGCGAGGACCAGTACCGCAACAAGGGCGTGGCCTACTGCCCGCACTGCGACGGCCCGCTGTTCAAGGGCAAGCGCGTGGCGGTGATCGGCGGCGGCAACTCCGGCGTCGAGGCGGCCATCGATCTGGCCGGCATCGTCGCCCACGTCACCCTGTTCGAGTTCGACGGCAAGCTGCGCGCCGACGAGGTCCTGCAGCGCAAGCTCAAGAGCCTGCCCAACGTGCGCATCGTCACCAGCGCGCAGACCACCGAGGTGCTGGGCGACGGCAGCAAGGTCACCGGCCTGGTCTACAAGGACCGCGAGGGCGGCGACGTGCACCGCGTCGAGCTGGAAGGCATCTTCGTGCAGATCGGCCTGCTGCCGAACACCGAGTGGCTCAAGGGCGCGGTGGAACTGAGCCCGCGCGGCGAGATCGTCATCGACGACCGCGGCCAGACCAGCGTGCCGGGCGTGTTCGCCGCCGGCGATGCCACCACGGTGCCGTACAAGCAGATCGTGATCGCGCTGGGCGCGGGCGCCACCGCCGCGCTGAGTGCGTTCGACCACCTGATCCGCACCAGCGCCCCGGCACCGACCACCGGCGCGGTGGCCGAGGCGGCCTGAAGGCACGCGCAGACTCCCTTCTCCCGCTTGCGGGGGAAGGTGCCCGAAGGGCGGATGGGGGCTGTCTGGAGCATCGGGAAGCAACAGCAAGAGTCCCCCATCTGGCGCGCGCCACCTTCCCCCGCTTGCGGGGGAAGGGAAATCGACGGCGCCGTTTCCGCGGTGGCGTAAGCTGCCATCGACCGGGAAGCCGTCGTCCGTGCATCCGTTCCGCTAGACCGTGACCGTGACCGAGGCCGAGACCAATGAACCTGCGTGATCTCAAGTATCTGGTGGCCCTGGCCGACCACAAGCACTTCGGTCGCGCCGCAGCGGCGTGCTTCGTCAGCCAGCCCACGCTGTCCACCCAGATCAGAAAGCTGGAGGACGAACTGGGCGTGCCGCTGGTCGAGCGCGCCCCGCGCAAGGTGATGCTGACCCCGGCCGGCCGCGAGGCGGCGGCACGCGCGCGCGGCATCGTCGCCGAGGTCGAGCAGATGAAGGAGGCCGCGCGCCGCAGCCAGGACCCGGAAGCCGGCAGCGTGCGCCTGGGCATCTTCCCCACCCTGGGCCCGTACCTGCTGCCGCACGTGATCCCGCAGATCCGCCAGCGCTTCCCGCAACTGGAACTGCTGCTGGTGGAGGAGAAGAGCGACCTGCTGCTGACCCAGCTGCGCGAAGGCAGGCTCGACGCGGCGATCCTGGCGCTGCCGCTGCACGACGACCAGTTGCATACCGAGTTCCTGTTCGAGGAGCCGTTCGTGCTGGCGGTGCCGGAGGAACACCCGCTGGCCCGGCGCGGCGCGCTGGACCTGTCCGAACTGCACGACCTGCGCCTGCTGCTGCTCGAGGACGGCCACTGCCTGCGCGACCAGGCGCTGGACGTGTGCCACCTGGCCGGCACCAGCGAGAAGTCCGGCTTCCAGGCCACCAGCCTGGAGACGCTGCGGCAGATGGTCGCCGCCAACGTCGGCGTGACCCTGCTGCCGATGCTGGCTGTCAAGCCGCCGGTGGCGCCCTCGCCCAACCTGCGCCTGCTCGATTTCCGCGACCGCCCGCGCCCGAACCGCCGCATCGCCATGGCGTGGCGCCGCAGCTCGGCGATGGCCGCGTTCCTGGAGCGGCTGGCGCAGGTGTTCCGCGCGCTTCCGCCGGAACTGCTCAGCCTGGATGCCGCCGGCGAGGAAGGCCAATCGCGCAGGATCGCCGCCGCCTGATCGCGCGGGGTCGCATCCGCGCGCGATTGTCCGGACAATGGAAGCAGGGCGACGCCGTCGGCGCCGCCCTTTGCGCGTTCCCTCCGGGGCACGCTCCATGCCGGCATGCCCGATACGGGCATGCGCCATCCAGGAGGATTCCGATGACATCGCAACACCGCAGTGGCCTGCCGCCTTCGGCCGTCGCCCCGCCCCTGACCATTTCCAGCCGCGACCTCGCCCGCCTGGAAGCCCTGCTCGACTCCCCCGCGCTGAGCCGGCATCCGGCCGCGATCGCGCTGTCGGGCGAACTGGCGCGCGCCAACGTCCTGCCGCCCGAGCAGATCCCCGAAGGCGTGGTCACCATGCATTCGCGGGTGGACTGCGAGGACGAGCTCAACGGCGAACGGCACAGCCTCACCCTGGTCTATCCGCACGAGGCCGACGTCGAGCGCGGCCGCGTATCGGTGCTGGCGCCGGTCGGCAGCGCGCTGCTGGGCCTGAGCGTGGGCCAGTCGATCGACTGGCAGGCGCCGGGCGGACGCCCGCTGCGACTGCGCGTGAGCGCCATCCATTACCAGCCCGAGGCAGCGGGCGACCTGCACCGCTGAGCACGCTACCTTAGCGGCGAGGCCGAACACGAGTGACCAAGCACATGACAACCCCCGTTTCCAAGCTGGCGCAGCTGCGCGAACTGTCCGTGGTGGTGGCCGATACCGGCGACTACGAGGCCATCAAGCGCCTGCAGCCGGTCGACTGCACCACCAACCCCACGCTGGTGAAGAAGGCGCTGGACCTGCCGGTCTACGCCGGACTGATAGAGCGCGAGCTGGCCTGGGGCCGGCAGCAGGCCGGCGACTGCGGCGCGGTGGTGGACGAAGTGGCCGACCGCCTCACCGTCGGCGTGGGCGCCATGCTCGCCGGGCTGGTGCCCGGCCGCGTCTCCACCGAGGTCGACGCCGACCTGTCCCACGACACCGCCGCCACCGTGGCCAAGGCGCGCCGGTTCGTCGCCATGTACGCCGAACGCGGCGTGCCGCGCGACAAGGTGCTGATCAAGATCGCCGCCACCTGGGAAGGCATCCAGGCCGCGCGGCAGCTGCAGGCCGAGGGCATCGACTGCAACCTGACGCTGATCTTCAACCCGACCCAGGCGCTGGCCTGCGCCGAGGCCGGCGCGTTCCTGATCTCGCCGTTCGTCGGCCGCATCCTCGACTGGTACGTGGCCCGCGGGCAGACCCCGGCCAGCATCGACGAGGACCCCGGGGTGATCTTCGTGCGCGCGGTGTATGCCGGCTTCAAGCGCCGCGGCTTCGCCACCGTGGTGATGGGCGCCTCGTTCCGCTCCACCGCGCAGGTCGAGGCGCTGGCCGGCTGCGACCGCCTGACCATCTCGCCGGAACTGCTGGAAAAGCTCGACGCCGATTGCGGCCCGCTGCCGCGCAAGCTGGCGCCCGGCGAGGTGGACAAGCGGGAGGAGGCGCCGGTGGACGCGGCCCGCTTCGCCGCCGCCCTGGCCGCCGACCCGATGGCCAGCGAGAAGCTGGCCGGCGGCATCGCCACCTTCGCCCAGGACCTGCAGGCGCTGCGCGCGCTGATCGCCGAACGGCTGGCCGCGTAGCGGGGCGGTGCGCCGGCCGGGGCCGCAAGGCCCCGCGCGCGAAGGCTAGTCTCCGCCACACGTGCCCGGCTCGACCGGCAATCATGTGGCCCGGATAAGCGAAGAAGCGCAGCCGCGACGACCGCCGACCCGGCTGCGCTTCGCTTACCCGGGCTGCGCCACCGCCGATCCGTGGCGCAACGCGCCGGCAACGCCGTCTTCGCGCGGCCGCAGCATCGCCGCTGGCATGATCGCCTGCCCCTGGCAGTGGCACGGAGACGAGGCATGGCGAAGATCGCGACGGTGATGGTCGATGGCGTGGCGGACTGGGAGATCGGCGTGGTGCTGCCGGCCGCGCGCGAATGGTTCGGCGACGAGGTGGTCACCGCCAGCATCGACGGCCGCCCGCTGGACTCGATCGGCGGGCTGCGCATCGCCCCCCAGTTCGCCCTGTCCGACCTGGACCCGCTCGAGGCCGACCTGTGGATCCTGCCCGGAAGCGATCGCTGGCAGGCCGGCGAGATCCCCGGGCTGAGCGCGCTGCTGGACCAGCGCGTGCGGCAGGGCCGGGCGGTGGCCGCGATCTGCGGCGCCACGCTGGCGCTGGCCTATGCCGGCCTGCTCGACGAGCGTCCGCACACGAGCAACTCGCTGCAGTTCCTGCAGCAGCACCTGCCCGGCTACGCCGGCCAGGCGTGGTACCGGGACCTGCCGGTGGTGAGCGAAGCCGGGCTGGTGACGGCGCCGGGCACCAGCCCGGCGTCCTTCGCCTGCGCCTGCCTGCAGTGGCTGCATCCCGAGCGCGGGAGCGAGATCGAGCGGGTGCGCGCGCAGTTCGCCGCCGAGTTCGCCGGCAAGCGCTGAGCCCGGCGCCTCAGTGCGGCGCCTCCGGCGGGTCGGAGTCGATCACCTGGATCGGCTGGCCGGTGGTCTGCGGCAGCACCTGCGCGTCGGTAGCCACCATCACCGTGCCCGGCGCCAGCAGCGGCAGCACCTGCGCCTTGAACGCCTGCGGGATCACGATCTGCTCGGCCTCGTCCGCGCTGAGCACCTGCCCGGCATCGTCCTCGTGCCCGGGCACGCCGATGGCGATCCACGACGGCAGCGGCGCGTTGGCCGCGGCGGCGGCATCGGCCGGCGGCACGTAGCCGTCGGCGACGATGTAGGCACGGGTGCCGGTGCGCGGCTGCGACTCGTCGAGCTGGATGCGGGTACGGCCGATCTCGATGCCGTCGCGGTAGACGAACGCGATGCGGTCGCTGCGGCTGAGCACGATCGACAGCGGCCCGGCCTTGGGCGCGCGCTCGGGCTCCCAGCGCCACGGCCGGCCATCCTCCAGCAGCAGGTCCACGGTCTTGCCGGTGGCCGGATCGATCGGGCTGAGCGGCCCCGGATGCACCAGGTCCACCGGCGCCTTGCCGGCCTCGGACACCACCACGGTCATGCCCATGTTGGACGCCTCGAACAGCTTCTCGGCGAACGCGGTGGGCAGGTGGATGCAGCCGTGCGACTCCGGGTAGCCCGGCAGGCCGCCCGCGTGCAGCGCCACCCCGCCCCAGGTCAGGCGCTGCTGGTAGGGCATGGGCGCGTTGTTGTACTGGTTGGAGCGGTGGTCCTTGTCCTTCTGCAGGATGGTGAACACGCCGGTCGGGGTCTCGTAGCCCTTCTTGCCGCTGCTGATCGTGGACACCCCGACCAGGATGCCGTTGCGATAGACGTAGGCCCGCTGCTCGGTAAGGCTGACCACCACCGCCATCGGCCCCAGCGTCCTGCTGTCGCCGCCCCAGATCCACTGGCCCGGCTTGAGCTGTGCCGGCGGCGTGTCCACGCTGCTGGACTGGCGCGCGCCCCAGGTCGGTACCGCCAGTGCCGGGCAGGCGGTCAGGGCCAGGACGAAGGCGAGCAGCCAGCGCGCGGGAACGGGTCGGGACATGCGGAACTTCCGTCGCGGAGATGGCCGACAGTCTAGGGTGCCGGGCGCACAGATGCGTCATCGCCATGTCTTCATTGCCAGCGGCCATGACGCCGGTCCCGCCGCTGCGTCTACTTTCGCGGCTCGTCCCTGCTTGGCCGCCACGACCATGACCACAGCCCGTTTCAGTCGCCGCGTCTTCCTTGGAGGGGCCGGTGCCGGCCTGGCCTCGCTGCTGCTTCCCGCCGCCGTCCGCGGCCAGAACCCGCCGGCCGCGCTGGCGGTGCCGCAGGTGGACGCGCTGACGATCCGCGTGGTCACCGACGGCCTGTCCTACGCGCTGGCCGGCAGCGGCCGCGAAGGCGATGTCGAGGTCACCCGCCCCGGCCATTTCCTCTCCGAGGACGCGCCGCCGGACAAGGCGCTGATCGGCGAGTTCGGGCTGTCGCTGCACGCCGAGTCCACGCGCGGGACGGAGACGCGGCGCGTGCTGGTCGATTTCGGCCACACCCCCGAGGCGATCAACAACAACCTCGAACTGCTGGGGATCGACGTGTCGCGGATCGATGCCCTGGTGCTGAGCCACGGCCACTACGACCACTTCGGCGGACTGGCCGGCTTCCTCGAACGGCATCGCGCCAGCCTGAAACCGGGCACCCCGCTCTACCTGGGCGACGAGGAGGCGTTCTGCTCGCGCCGCTACGCCAGCAACGGCAAGAACTACGGCGTGATCGACCGTGCCTCGCTCGATGCCGCGCGGGTCAGGGTCGTCTCGTCCGACGCGGCGACGCTGGTCGCCGGCCATGCGCTCAACACCGGGCTGATCCCACAGGAAGGATTCGAGAAGGTGCTGTCGCCGACGAAGTTCCAGGCCGGCCTGGACGCGCACGGCAACGGCTGCCGGCCCGACCACCTGCCGGGCGCGCGCGGCGAGGCCGGGGACGTCCCCGACGATTTCCACCACGAGATCGCCACCGCCTACCACGTCCGCGGCAAGGGCCTGGTCGTGCTCACCTCGTGCGGCCATCGCGGCGTGATCAACTCGGTCAGGCGCGCCCGCGCCGTCTCCGGGGTGGACAAGGTGCATGCGGTCATCGGTGGCTTCCACCTGGCGCCCCACGGCGAGGCCTACGTCGCCGACACGCTGAACAGCCTGCTCGACCTCGGCGTGGACCACATCGTGCCGCTGCACTGCAGCGGGGAACCGTTCTACGAGCTTGCCCGGGCCACCGCCCCCGAGCGCCTGATCCGGGCCTACGTCGGCACCACGCTGGCGTTCTCGGCCTGACCTGCACTTGCCGGCACGGCGATCCCCGTGCCGGCGCAACCTCAGTGCGTGCTGGCCAGCTGGCTCGGCGCCTGCTGCAGCCGTGCCTGCGCGCAGCGCGCCAGCGCCGAGCGCGTCAGCCAGGCCTGCTCGGGATAGTAGGAAAACACGAACTGGCCGTCCTTGAGCTGGTCGATGACCGGCCGCGCCACCGCGGTGCGCAGCGCCGGGCAGCCCCAGCTGCGGCCGAGCCGGCCGATGCGGCGGCCGTTGTCGGCATTCACGTAGGCGGCGCCGTGCATGACGATGGCGCGGCTGAGCGCGGCGTCGTTGAAGCCCGGGTCCAGCCCTTCCATGCGCAGCGAATAGCCGTTGCGGCCCTGGTAGGTGTCGCGGGTGTAGAACAGGCCCAGGCTGGAGGCGTGGGTGCCCTCGTCGTTGGAGAAACGATGCGGCACGTCCTCGCCCGAGCCCTGCCCGTGCGCCACCCATTCCTCGTACAGCAGCCGGCCGGCGGCCAGGTCGAACACCCACAGCCGCGGCTTCAGCGACGAGCGGCTGTAGTCGATCACCGCCAGGCGGCGGGCGTCGGCACCGGTGCCGTGCGCCTGCGCGCATTGCATCGCCGACAGCCCCAGCGCCAGCACCTGCGGGTCGGCCGCCGGGGCCAGCCGCGCCAGGTCCTGTGCCGCCAGCGACCGCGGCGGCTGGGCCAGCGGCGGCGGCAGCACGGAGGCACCGTGGGGGCGCGCCTCCGGCGAGCGGGCGCCGGCCGGGGCGATGGCGGCCACCACGGCCAGGAGCGGGAACAGCAGGATCTTCATGGCAGGCTCTTCATGGCAGTCGGGCCGGACGGCGGGACACGGCCCCGTCCGCGTCGTCGCACCGGTTCAGGCGGGGAGCGGCGATGTGGACGAAGGGCCACGGGGCCCGTCTGCGCAGCGGCGGCGATCACGGTTCGACACGCGCCGCGCCAGGGCCATTCTGCATCAACTCCGCTGCGCCGGCACGCCGGCGCCGATCGGGCAGCTCACCCCGGTACCGCCCAGGCCGCAGTAGCCGCCGGGATTCTTGGCCAGGTACTGCTGGTGGTAGTCCTCGGCGTAGTAGAACGGCGGCGCCGGCTGGACGATCTCGGTGGTGATCTCGCCCAGGCCGGCGGCGTGCAGGCGCTGCTGGTAGGCATCGCGGCTGGCGATGGCGGCGGCGTACTGGGCCGGGTCGTGGCAATAGATCGCCGAGCGGTACTGCGTACCGCGGTCGTTGCCCTGGCGCATGCCCTGGGTGGGATCGTGGCTTTCCCAGAAGGTGCGCAGCACGGTGTCCAGCGACACCCGGGCCGGGTCGAACGCCACCCGCACCACCTCGGTGTGGCCGGTCAGGCCCGAGCAGACTTCCTCGTAGGTCGGGTTGGGGGTATGGCCGCCCTGATAGCCGACCGCGGTCACCACCACCCCCGGCAGCTGCCAGAAGCGGCGCTCGGCGCCCCAGAAGCAGCCCAGGCCGAGGTCGATGACCTCCAGGCCGGCGAAGCCCGCCGCGGGCGGCGATCCGGCATCGTCGCGCAGCGGATGGCCGTTGACGAAGTGCGCGTTGTGCAGCGGCAGCGGCTGGCTGCGGCCGGGCAGCGCGTCCTCGCGGGAGGGCATGCGCTGCTTGAACGCGCCGATGCCCAGTTTCAGTCCGGTTCCCATTCCCAGCATGGTGGAGCCCTCAGGCCGGCAGGAGGCCGGGGTCGGAGTCTTCGACCGAGATGGGGCCATCGCCCGGCCCGGCCAAGTCCAGCGCGCGCACCGCGGCCTCGGCGGCCGGCAGCGATTCATCCGCCACGCATACCCGCAGCACGCCGAACAGCGGCAGCTCGCCCATGCCGCCGAGCAGGGATTCGCCGAACACGAACGCGGGGATGCCGGCGTCCTCCAGCGCATGCTTGACCAGGTGGGCGTCGATCAGGTTCTCGGCTCGGTAGGCGACTTTCACGGGGCACGGCTCCAGCAACGGTCGTCCGCGAGCATACGACCGCCGGCCCGGCGCGATAAACTGCCGGTCCTTCTGCATTCAGTTCCGGCATGTCAACCACGCCTTCCGAGACCCCCGCCGCCGATCCGGCCCCCACCACCGCCAGCGCCGACACCCTGCCGGAGAAGCGCGACTTCATCCGCCAGATCGTCCGCGAGGACCTGGCCAGCGGCAAGCACCAGGGCATCCGCACCCGCTTCCCGCCAGAGCCCAACGGCTACCTGCACATCGGCCACGCCAAGGCGATCTGCCTGGACTTCGGCATCGCCGCCGAGTTCGGCGGGCGCTGCAACCTGCGCCTGGACGACACCAACCCGGCCAAGGAGGACCCCGAGTTCGTCGCCGCGATCCAGGACGACGTGCACTGGCTGGGCTTCGACTGGGCCGACCTGCGCCACGCCTCGGACTACTTCGGGGTGTACTACCTGGCCGCCGAGAAGCTGATCGCCGACGGCAAGGCCTTCGTCTGCGACCTGAGCGCCGAACAGGTGCGCGAGTACCGCGGCACCCTGACCGAGCCCGGCCGCGACTCGCCGTACCGCGGGCGCGGCGTCGAGGAGAACCTGGACCTGTTCCGGCGCATGCGCGCCGGCGAGTTCCCGGACGGGGCGCGCACGCTGCGGGCGAAGATCGACATGGCCAGCGGCAACATCAACCTGCGCGACCCGGCGCTGTACCGGATCAAGCACGTCGAGCACCAGAACACCGGCGACGCCTGGCCGATCTACCCGATGTACGACTTCGCCCATTCGCTGGGCGACGCCATCGAGGGCATCACCCATTCGCTGTGCACGCTGGAGTTCGAGGACCACCGCCCGCTGTACGACTGGTGCGTGGACAACGTCGACCTGGCCGCGCACCCGGAACTGCTGCAGCCGCTGCTGGACAAGGGCCTGCCGCGCGAGGCCGGCAAGCCGCGGCAGATCGAGTTCTCGCGGCTCAACATCAACTACACGGTGATGAGCAAGCGCAAGCTCACCGCGCTGGTCGAGGACGGGCTGGTCGACGGCTGGGACGACCCGCGCATGTACACGCTGCAGGGCCTGCGCCGGCGCGGCTACACCCCGGCGGCGCTGCGCCTGTTCGTGGACCGGGTGGGCATCAGCAAGCAGAACTCGGTGATCGACTTCTCGGTGCTGGAAGGCTGCCTGCGCGAGGACCTGGACGCGCACGCGCCGCGGCGGATGGCGGTGGTCGAGCCGCTCAAGCTGGTGCTCGCCAACCTGCCCGAGGGCCACGAGGAAAGCCTGACCTTCCCCAACCATCCCAAGGACGCCGCCTTCGGCGAGCGCCAGGTACCGTTCTCGCGCGAGCTGTGGATCGAGCGCGAGGACTTCGCCGAGGTCCCGCCCAAGGGCTGGAAGCGGCTGGTGCCGGGCGGCGAAGTGCGCCTGCGCGGGGCCGGCATCGCCCGCGTCGACGAGGTGGTGAAGGACGACGCCGGCCAGATCGTCGAGCTGCGCGGCTGGCTCGACCCGGAATCGCGCCCGGGCATGGAAGGCGCCAACCGCAAGGTCAAGGGCACCATCCACTGGGTCAGCGCCGCGCACGCGGTGGCGACGGAGATCCGCCTGTACGACCGCCTGTTCTCGGTGGAGAAGCCCGACGACGAGTCCGAGGGCAAGAGCTACCGCGACTACCTGAACCCGGAATCGCGCAAGGTGGTGCGCGGCTTCGTCGAGCCGGCCGCGGCGCTGGCGGTGCCGGAGCAGTCGTTCCAGTTCGAGCGCAGCGGCTATTTCGTCGCCGACCGCCGCGACCACACCCCGGAAACCCCGGTGTTCAACCGCAGCGTGACACTGCGCGATACCTGGGCAAGGTGATGTCCCGTGCGGTGCCTCCGGGGCCGAGGGTCGCGGGGCATCGCATGGCGACCGCCACTTCCGCGCAGTAGACAGCTCGACTTGCGCGGGGCCGGGACCACCGGCCTGCTGCCGGCTTTCCGTTTCGTCGCGTCGACGCCTTGCGCGCACCTGCCTGGCATCGGGTGCCCTTTCCCAGCGGATGGATTCCAAGGCGCGGGCTGGGAGGCGCAGTGGAGACAGGTGCGCTAGAAGGGACTACGGGCACCTGGCATCGATCGGGCCCGCGCAAGCCGGCGCGGGAATCTGCCCATTCCGATTGGCGATGAACAGGCCCGCCGGCGCGTGGACGGCGAAACGCTATCCTTCGGCACGACGATCTGCCTGCACGACAGCGCCGCCGAGGGCGGCGGTTCCGCCATCACCGGCAACCAGGAAGATCCGGCTCGAAAAGGACACCGATGCACGAGAGATGGCTGGCCGGGATCGGCGCCGGCATGGCCGCCGGCGCGTTGTGGGGACTGGTGTTCCTGGCACCGCAACTGCTGCGCGACTTCACCCCGCTGCAACTGTCGGCCTCGCGCTACCTGGCCTACGGGCTGGTGGCCGCGGCAGTGCTGGCACCGCGCTGGCGCCGCGCCACCGCATCGCTGGGACGTGCCGAATGGTGGGCGCTGGTACGGCTGAGCCTGCTCGGCAATCTCGTCTACTACGTGCTGGTCGGCGCGGCGGTGCACTGGGCCGGCGGGCCGGCCACCGCGCTGATCGTGGGCCTGGTGCCGGTGGTGGTGATGGCGGCCGGCTCGCGCGCGGCCGGCGCGATGCGGCTGTCGGCGCTGGCCGCGCCCTGCGCGCTGTGCCTGGCCGGCGTGGCGCTGATCGGCTGGCAGGCACTGTCGCGCGAGGGCAGCGGCGGCCAGGGCCTGGGGCTGCGCATCGCCGGCCTGCTGTGCGCGTTCGCGGCGTTGCTGTCGTGGTCGGCCTACTCGGTGGGCAATGCGCGCTGGCTGTCGCGGCGCGCTGACATCTCCGGGCGCGACTGGTCGCTGCTGACCGGCGTGGTCACCGGTGCGCTGGCGCTGCTGCTGGCGCCGGCCGCGTTCGGTGCCTCGGCGCCGCATGCGCCGGCCGACTGGGCGCGCTTCTGGGGCGTGGCGGCGCTGCTGGCGGTGTTCGCCTCGGTGATCGGCAACGCCTGCTGGAACCGGGCCAGCCGGCTGCTGCCGCTCACCCTGGCCGGGCAGATGATCGTGTTCGAGACCGTGTTCGCGCTGCTGTACGGCTTTGCCTGGGAACGTCGCTGGCCGACCTCGCTGGAGCTGGCGGCCATCGCCTGCCTGCTGGTCGGCGTGGTGTGGTGCGCCTCGGCGCACCTGCCGCGGCGGGCGAAGGCGTGAACCGCAGCCGGCGGGTCGTCGCGGCAGCCGGCGCATGGGCACGGGTGGCTTGCGCGCGATCGCCGGCTGTCGCAGCGTAGCGGGGCAATGCGCCGCAAGCGCCGCCGGCGCGGATACACTGCGCCGCCCCATGCGAACCCAGGAACCGATCCGCCGATGCTCAACGCCCAAGTCCACATCACCCTGCCCGTCTGGGTCCACGATGCCGTCGACCACGGCCGCGCCTATCCCGGCGATGCGGACAAGGTGGCACTGGCGATCGAACTGGCGCGCCTGAACGTGGAGCACGGCAGCGGCGGCCCGTTCGGCGCGGTGGTGTTCGGCCCGGACGACCGCATCATCGCCGCCGGGGTCAACCGCGTGGTGCCGCAGCACACCTCGCTGGCGCATGCCGAGAACATGGCCTACATGCTGGCCCAGCAGCGCGTGCAGGATTGCCGGCTCAACGCAGCGCGCGCGCCGGTGACGCTGGCGACCTCGGCGCAGCCATGCTGCCAGTGCTACGGCGCCACCATCTGGGCCGGCATCGACCGCCTGCTGATCGGCGCCCGCGCCGAGGACGTGATGGAGCTGACCGAGTTCGACGAAGGCCCGCTGCCGGCGGACTGGGTCGGCGAACTGAACAAGCGCGGCATCGAGGTGGTGCGCGACCTGCATCGCCAGGACGCCCGCGAGGTGCTGCGCCGCTATGGCGAGAGCGGCGGTGACCGTTATTGACGCCGGCAGCGCCGTGCTCGGCTACTGCCGCCAGGGCTTCGAGCCGGAACTGGCCGCCGAGCTCGGCGAGCGCGCCGCGGCCGCCGGCCTGCCCGGCTATGCGCGCACCCGGCGCAACGACGGCTACGTGCTGTTCCACTGCGAGGACGGCGCCGCGCTGGCGCAGCGGCTGCACTGGCGCGGGCTGATCTTCGCCCGGCAGAAGCTGCAGTTGCTGGCCGAACTGGAAGGCCTGGACCCGAAGGACCGCATCGCGCCGATGCTGGCCGCGCTGCAGGGCCGGCCGCGTTTCGGCGACCTGTGGGTGGAGCATCCGGACTCGGACGCCGGCAAGCCGCTGGCCGGGCTGGCGCGCAGCTTCGGCAACGCGCTGCGGCCGGCACTGCGCAAGGCCGGGCTGCTGAGCGACAAGCCGCAAGCGCGGCTGCCGCGCCTGCACGTGTGCTTCGTCGCCGGCGACCACGCATTGCTGGCGCAGGGCGATCCCGCCGACGGCGCGCCGTGGCCGCTGGGCATCCCGCGCCTGAAGCTGCTGGCCGACGCGCCGTCGCGCTCGGCGCTCAAGCTGGAGGAAGCGCTGCTGACGCTGCTCTCGCCGGAGGAGAAGGCGGCGCTGCTGCGGCCGGGCATGCGCGCGGCCGACCTGGGCGCCGCGCCCGGCGGCTGGACCTGGGTGCTGACCCGCGAGCACCTGCACGTCACCAGCGTGGACAACGGCCCGCTGCGCCAGCACGTGCTCGACACCGGCCTGGTCGAGCACCTGCGCGCCGACGGCTTCCACTGGCAGCCGCCGCAGCCGCTGGACTGGATGGTCTGCGACATGGTCGAGCAGCCGCGCCGGGTCGCCGCGCGCATGGCCACCTGGCTGCGCGAGGGCTGGTGCCGCAACGCCATCTTCAACCTCAAGCTGCCGATGAAGAAGCGCTGGGACGAGACCCGGCTGTGCCTGGACCTGTTCGCCGAGCAGGCGCAGCGCCCGCTGACCCTGCGCGCGCGCCAGCTCTACCACGACCGCGAGGAGATCACCGTCTTCGCCGGAAGCGCGCGCGCCGGCTGAGCCGGGCGCTCGCCCGGTCCGGCATCTCAGGCGGGGCGGCCGTCCGCCGGCTCGCCGAGCAGGTAGGCATACATGCTGGAGATGTCGCGTTCGGCATAGCCGGCCTCGGCGCCGGCCTGCCACAACGTGGCGATCTGCGCGATCACCGGCAGTTCCAGTTCGGCCGGGGCCGATTGCCGATACGCCTGCAGCGCCAGCCCGGCATCCTTGGCGCCCCACTTGAGCGCCATCTCGGTGGAGAAGTCCTGCGCCCCGATCTTGGCCAGCTTGGCCTTCACGTAGGGCGCGGCCAGCGGGCCGCCCTCCAGCGCCGCCCACACCTGGCCTGCGTCGAAGCCCAGCGCACGCGCCAGCACCGCGGTCTCGGCCACGCCCTGCATCACCGCCACCAGCCAGGCATTGACCACGAGTTTCATGCGCGTGCCGGCACCGGCACCGCCGAGCCAGACGGTGGCGCGGGAGATCGCCTCGAGCACCTGCGCCACCGCCGCGTCCGCCGCCTCTGCGCGGGCGCCGCGCACCGGCTGCGGCGCCGAACTGCCCAGCGTGTCGCTGGAGGCGAGGATGGTGACCGCGGCGTTCTCGGCCGGCCCCTTGGAGCCGGAGATCGGCGCATCGACGAAGAACACGTCCGGCCGCGCGGCCTGCAGCGCCCGCGCCAGCGCCTGGGTACCGTCGATGCCGATGGTGCCCATCTGCAGCAAGGCGCTGCCGGGGCGCAGCGCGGCGGCGACCGAGGCCGGTGCCGGCGCGTCGCCTGCCACTTCGCCGAGGATGACGCCACGGCTGACCTCGGCCGTGGTCAATACGCAGAGGACGACGTCGGCCGGTGCCGCCGCGCCCGCGGCATCGGCGTGCACCCGCGCGCCGGCGGCCTGCAGCGCACGCGCCGGCTCCGGCGAGCGGTTCCACACGTGCACCTCGAACCCGGCCTTGGCCAGGTTGCGGGCGAAGGCCGAGCCCATGATCCCCAGGCCCAGCACGGCCACCACGGGCCTGGGCGATTGCGTTGCCATGATGCGACTCCCTGTTGGTGAAGGGTGTCCGGTATACCACCGGCCACGCCCGTGCCGGACGGTGCATGCATCCCCGCCGCGCGGCGACGGCGGTCTCAGCCGGTGCAATCGCGGCAGGCGATACTGTCTGGACACGAAGGAGACCGCCATGAAGGAACTCGAACTCCACGACCCGGCCGGATTCGCCAACGAATTCCTGCGGCTGACCCTGTTGCAGGGCTTCCAGTCGCTGACCAAGCGCGACCTGGAACTGCTGATCTTCGTGCTGCTCGAACGCGACGGCGCGATCGCGCGCAGCGACTCCAACGCCGCGGTGGCGCTGATGCTGCGCGTCACCCCGGCCAAGGTAAAGGGCCTGCGCCGCGACGGCTACGCGCGCTGGCGCGCGCTGGTGCCCGAGGAGGCCGACGCGGCGCTGCAGCGGATCGTCGCCACGGTGCTGACCGAGGCCAACCTGCGCTCGGGCGCCAAGCACGTCAGCGAGCGCAGCCGCAAGGAGGGGTTCCTGGCGATCCGCATCGAGCACCCGGACGATGCGCAGCGCTTCGAGCAGGCGATCCTCGAGGTCGGCGCACTGCCCGTCTACGAGCGCAACCGCGAGGTGGTGGCGGTGCGCTTCGACACCCTGCTCAAGATCGCCGAGCGCTGGGGCTACCTGCAGCCGGAGCCGGAGAAGATCGCGCGCGAGCTGAACAAGCTGGCGCCCACCGCCGAGGAGGTCGCCGACCTGCTGAAGAAGGATCTCAAGCAGCTGCGCTGGGACGACGTGCGCCGCGCGCTCAACAGCCTCGGCGCCAAGGCCATTGCCAGCACCGCCGAGGGCGGCCTGAAGGGCCTGCTGAAGCTGGTGTTCCCGTTCATCCCGGGATGAACGGCCACTGCGCCGGGCAGGTCCCGGCGACCGCTGCCGGCCCTCGCCATCACGGCGCGGTGCCGCGCCCTACCCGGCCGGCGGCGCGTTTGCGTACGATGGCGCCGCCTTGCCAAGGAGACCTGCCGTGCGAATCCACGCCCTGATCCTGCCGATCGCGCTGATGGCGCTGCCCGCCGCCGCGCAGACCCGGCCCACGCCGACGCCCGCCACCAGCGCGCCGCTGCAGGAGGTGCCGGCCAACGTGCGCCAGCAGCCGCTGGCCAGCGCCCCGGTCACCCACCAGGCGCAGGTGCAGGTGCCGGCCGGGCAGGCCCCGGTCACCGTGCGCTCGATCCAGCCGGACAGCGTGATCGGCGACTACCGCATCGACTTCGATGCCCTCGACAGCGATGGCGACGGTTTCATCAGCCGCGCCGAGGCCCAGGCCAACCCGTCGCTGGCGGCGGAGTTCGACGCGCTCGATACGGCGCGCAGCGGTCGCCTGAGCCGCGAACAGCTGGCCGGCTGGCTGCGCTGAGGCCCCTGCAATCGTCGTCCCCGCGAAGGTGGGGACCCAGCGACTTTGGCGCGATCTGGACGAAAGGCATCAGTGTCCCCGCCTTCGCGGGGAACCCGATTCCCCATCAGTCGCATCCAACTCCTTCGAGGTTCCTGGACTTGGCAAGGAACCGTAGAAGCAAAAGCTTCCGTCCGCTAGCGCGGCCGGGTTCATTTCTTTTTGGAAAGCGCAAAAAGAAACGAACCAAAGAAAAACGCTTTCCCTGCAAGGTCAAGAGCCTACGGCTGATGGGCTATCGGGATTTTCCGACTCGCCATCCCTGGCTCGGTCGGAAAACGCCGCCCATCCATGGGCGGCGCCCTCCGGGTCTGGGGAGAGCTTGGCTGCTCACGCTTGGCTGCAACAGCAACAGCGCCGTCATGCGAACCTGGATGCTCTGCTGTTGCCCCCTCCCTTGCGAAACAGGCAGGGTTAGGGAGGGGCCGTTGCTGTCCGGATGCGATTGCTGGGGAATCAGGTCCGGGAATAGCCGTCGCTGCCCCCGGCTGCTGCGCTCACCCGGGCTATGCCGCCTGCGCTACAGGCCCGAGGCGCGCTTCCAGAACGCCGACAGCAGCGGCGGCAGCCGGCCGGCCACGCCGAGCAGCGGCCCGCGCAGCAGGGTCAGGTGCATCTCGTCGTTGGAGAACACCCGGTTGATCGCCTCGAAGCCGTAGGCGGCCACCGTGTTCTCGCTGCGGCGCGTGCGCGCCCAGCGCCGCAGCCGCTGCGGCGCGCTCCACTCCACCCGGCGCCCGGCGGCATCGCGTACCAGCGCGCGCAGCGCGGCCACGTCGCGCAGGCCCAGATTCACGCCCTGCCCGGCCAGTGGATGCACCACGTGCGCGGCATCGCCCAGCGCCAGCACGCGGCCGCTCAGGTAGTCGGCCACCAGTTGCCGCCGCAGCGGGAACGCCGCCCGCGCCGACACCGGCCGGATCGCTCCCAGGCGCGCGCCGAAGGCGGCGGTCAGTTCGCCCGCGAAGGCCTCGTCGTCCAGCGCCAGCATCCGCGCCGCCTCGTCCTCGGGCAGGGTCCAGACGATGGAGCTGCGGCCTTCGGCGAACGGCAGCAGCGCCAGCGGGCCGGTGGCCAGGAAGCGCTGCCAGGCGGTGTCCTGGTGCGGCCGTTCGGTCTGAACGAAGGCGACCAGCCCGCGCTGGCCGTAGTCGTGGCGCAGGACCGGCAGCCCGGCCAGCGTGCGCAGCGTCGATTCGGCACCGTCGGCGGCCACCGCGATGGCCGCCTCCACGCGGCTGCCATCGTCCAGGCGCAGGCGCACGCCGCGCTCGTCCTGCTCCAGCGCCTGCACCCGCGCCGGGCAGCGTAGCTGCACGCCCGCCGCCGGCAGCGCCGTCCACAGCCGTTCGGCCAGCAGGTCGTTCTCGACGATCCAGCCGAGCTGCTCGCGCCCGAGCGCATCGGCGGAGAACGCCAACTCGCCGCCGCCGGCCGCATCCCATACGCGCATGTGCCGGTAGGGCTGTGCGCGCCGCTCGCGCACGCCCGGCCACACCCCGAGCGCATCCAGCAGCGCGGCATTGTCCGGCGCGAACGCGTAGACCCGCAGGTCGGGCCGCGCGGCCGACCAGCGCGGTGGCTCGCGGCCTTCCACCAGCAGCACGTCCAGCCCGGCATCGGCCAGCGCCAGCGCGCAGGCCGCGCCGACCACGCCGCCGCCGGCCACCACCACGTCGTGCATCCCGCGCCGGCTCATGCGCCCTGGCTCCGGCAAAGACGCGGCACCTGGCCGCGGAATCCCATCGCCCCGCCCACCAGCATCGATTGCAGCGGCGCGGCCTGCGAGGCGGCCAGCAGGCCGAGGCTGCGCAGCGGCCGCAGCAGCGGCGCCGGGTTGCCGGTCAGTCGCGCCAAGCCGCCGGAGAAGCCCAGGGTCTGTTCGCGGTCGGGACCGCGCCGCGCCGCGTACTCGCGCAGCAGCGCGTCGGCGCCCGGATCGTCGCGGCCGCCGTCCTCGATCAGCTCGGCCAGCGTCAGCGCATCGCGCAGGCCAAGGTTGAAGCCCTGCGCGCCCAGCGGGTGGATGCTCTGCGCGGCGTTGCCGAGCAGCACCGCGCGCTCGCCGACCAGCGCCGCGGCCAGCACCTGCACGATCGGGTAGGCGCTGCGCTCGCCGCTGGCCAGCAGCCGTCCGGCACGCCAGCCGATGGCCCGCTGCAGGCGCTGCAGCCAGGCCGCCTCGTCCAGCGCCGCCACCGCCGCGGCATCGCCGCTGGCCACGCCGTGCACCACGCCGTAGTGGCGGTCGCCGCGCGGCAGCAGCGCGGTCGGGCCGTGGTCGCCGAAGCGCTCCCAGGCGGTACCGTCGGGCGCGCGCTCGCCGCGCAGGCGCGCCACGAACAGGGTCTGGCCGAAATCGTGCTCGTCGCTGCCGATCGCCAGCGCCGCGCGCACCGCGCTGCGGGCGCCGTCGGCCCCCACCAGCAGGCGCGCGGCGAGGACACGCTCGCCCTGCGCATCGGCGATGCGCAGCCGGCGCAGGCCGTCCTCGACGCCGTCCAGGCCGACGAAGCGCGCCGGCCGGTAGCGGACGATCCCCGGCAGCTCCGCCAGCCGCGCCTCCAGCGCCTGGCCGAAGTCGCTCGCCACCACCACCTGGCCGAACCACGCGCGGTCGTAGTCGGCCGCGTCCAGCAGCACCCGGCCGAAATCGCCGGCGCGGCTGACGTGGATGCGGCGGATCGGCCCTGCCGGCGCGCGCAGGTGCGCCATCACCCCCAGCGCGGCGAGCGCGTTGACGGTGGCGGCGGCGAAGCTGAGGTTGCGCTGGTCGAACACCGGCGGCAGCGCGCCGGCGGGGCTGGCCTCGACCAGTGCCACGCCCGTGCCGGCCCGCGCCAGGGCGATGGCCAGGCTGGCGCCGACCGGGCCGCCGCCGACGATCGCGACATCGTGTACTTGCAGGTCTTGCGGTGCGTTCATGCCGCCATGATACGGATGTCGCCGGCTTCCTCGCGCCACGCCGCGGGACCGGGGCGGGCGGTTCTCGCTGCGCGAGCGGCTGCTGGAACGGCCTGCAGGAGCGACTTCAGTCGCGATGGGGCCTTGCCGGCAAAGCCCCATCGCGACTGAAACCGCTCCTACGTCGTCCCCACGTCGCCCCCACGGGCCGCTGCCGCGCAGCCGGACGCGCACCGGCGGCTGGACTAGAATGGCCCGTCGCTTTCCCACGCCGCCCCCATGACCGCCACTGCGCAACGCGTCTTCGTCCTGTCCGTGCTGGCCCTGCTGATGATGGCCAGCCGCGCGCACCCGTTCGAGCACTTCACCCCGCCGGACGCGTCGTGGGCGGCATTCTTCATCGGCGGCTTCTACCTGCGCGGCTGGTCGCGCTGGGCGTTCCCGCTGCTGATGGCGCTGGCGGTGGCGATCGACGTGTACGCGATCCAGGCCCAGGGCCTGAGCTTCTGGCAGCACTACTGCGTCTCGCCGGCCTACTGGTGCCTGGTTCCCGCCTACCTCGTGCTGTGGCTCGGCGGCGCCTGGCTGCGGCGCGGCTACGTGCGCGCCGACCTGGGCGCGCTGGCGCGGCTGGCGGTGGCGTTGCTGGCGGCGGTCGCCGTGTGCCAGCTGATCGCCCAGGGCAGCTTCTACTGGATCAGCCGCAACGTGGCCGAGCCCACCCTGGCCGGCTGGTGGAAGAACTACAGCGACTGGCTGCTGCCGTACCTGGGCACCGCCGCGGCCTACGTCGGCATCGCCGCCGCCCTGCAGCTGGGCGCCGAGCGGATCGCGCCGCTGCTGCCGCACGGCGGGGACCGGACCGCGGGCTGAGGCCATGGGCCATCGTCTTTCCCGCATCTATACCCGCACCGGCGACGACGGCAGCACCGGCCTGGGCGATGGCAGCCGCATCGGCAAGGACGCGCCGCGGGTGGCCGCCTACGGCACCGTGGACGAGGCCAACTCGGCCATCGGCCTGCTGCTGGCGGCGCAGCTGCCGCAGGACGTGCGCGAGCTGCTGACCGCCGTCCAGCACCAGCTGTTCGACCTCGGCGGCGAGCTGTGCATTCCCGGCCATGCCGCCATCGCCGCGGCCGACATCCAGGCGCTGGAGCGCCAGCTCGACCGCTACAACGCGCCGCTGCCGCCGTTGAAGGACTTCATCCTGCCGGCCGGCGGCGAGGCCGCGGCGCGCTGCCACCTGGCCCGCACCGTCGTGCGCCGCGCCGAGCGCGAGACCGTGGCGCTGGCGCGCGTCGAGCCGGTCCGCACCGAGGCCATCGGCTACCTCAACCGGCTGTCCGACCTGCTGTTCGTGCTGGCGCGGGTACTGGCCCGGGCCGACGGCCACGGCGAGGTGCTGTGGCGGCGCGAGCGCCGCGACGCCCCGGGCTGATCTTCGACTTTCCGCTGACGGCAAAGGCGCGGCGGAGACGCTACAGTGCGCCGATGCTCGTCTTCACCCACCCCGACTGCCTCGGGCACGATCCCGGTCCGGACCATCCGGAATCGCCCGAGCGCCTGCGCGCGGTGACCGAGGCACTGCATGCCGCCTTCGACGACCTGCAATGGCGGCAAGCCCCGCTGGCCATGCTCGGCGAACTGGCGCGGGTGCACGAGCGCGAGCAGATCGACGCGGTGCTGGAGGCCAGGTTCGAGGGCCACCGCATGCTCGACGTGGACACGGTGATGTCGCCCGGCTCGGCCACCGCCGCCCTGCGCGCGGCCGGCGCCGGCGTGGCCGCGGTCGATGCGCTGATGCTGGGCGAGGACAGCACCGCCTTCTGCGCGGTGCGCCCGCCCGGCCACCACGCCACCGGCCAGGCCTCGATGGGCTTCTGCCTGTTCAACAACATCGCCGTGGCCGCCGCCTACGCCTGCGACAAGTACGGCCTGGAGCGGGTGGCGATCGTCGACTTCGACGTCCACCACGGCAACGGCACCCAGGCCATCTTCGAGCGCGAGCCGCGGGTGCAGTACTTCAGCAGCCACGAGTCCGGCCTGTACCCCTATTCCGGCGGCGTGCACGAGCGCGGCATCGGCAACATCCACAACGTCCTGCTGCCGCCGGGCAGCGGCGGCTTCCGCTTCCGCAACACCTGGGCCGACCAGATGCTGCCGGTGGTGGACGCCTTCAAGCCGCAGCTGCTGATGGTCTCGGCCGGCTTCGACGCCCACATGCGCGACCCCCAGGCCGACCTGATGCTGGACACCGAGGACTTCGGCTGGATCACCGCCGAGCTGCGCCTGATCGCCGAGCGCCATGCCGGCGGGCGGGTGCTTTCGATGCTCGAGGGCGGCTACGACCTGCAGGCGCTGCGCGAGTGCAGCGTCGCCCACGTCGACGCACTGCGCTGAACCCCGCCCGCACCCGGCTGCGCCTCTTCATTGCCCGTATGCGGCCAATGGGGCAAGCTAGCGGCCGTTTTCCGCTCAGCCTCCCTATCCGCGTGCGAAGAGTCCTCCGCCTGCTGCCGTTGCCGCTCGGCATCGCCATCTGTATGCCGGCCATGGCTGCCGACAAGCCCCTGAACTGGGGACTGTGCCCGGTGGGCGACACGCTTCCGGGCTTCGACGACGCTCCCGCCGCCGATCCCAAGGCCGCCGCCGAGCGCAACCAGCTGCCCACCGACATCGAGGGCGACCAGCTCTCCGGCACCACCGTGGTGCCGCAGTACCAGGGCAACGTCGCGCTCAAGCGCGGCGACCAGTTCCTGGGCACCGACGACCTCAGGTTCGACACCGACTCGGGCAACTACGTGGCGCAGGGCAACGTGCGCTACCAGGATTCCTCGATCCGCATCCTCGCCGACCGCGCCGAGGGCAACCAGGAAACCGACACCCACAAGATCACCAACATCCGCTACCAGCTGGTGGACCGCCGCGGCAACGGCGGCGCCGACTCGATCGACCTGCAGGGCGCGATCGGGCAGATGCACACCTCCACCTACACCACCTGCGACCCGTCGCAGCAGATCTGGAAGCTGCACGCCAACGAGATCGACGTCGACAACGACGAGGGCTTCGGCACCGCGCGCAACGCGGTGATCCGCATCGGCAAGGTGCCGGTGCTGTACGCGCCCTGGTTCAAGTTCCCGATCGACGACCGCCGCGTCACCGGCCTGCTGTACCCGCAGCTGAGCATCTCCGGGCGCAACGGCTTCGACTACACCCAGCCGATCTACCTGAACCTGGCGCCGAACTACGACGACACCCTGTACCCGCGCTACATGAGCAAGCGCGGCTTCATGCTCGGCAACGAGTTCCGCTACCTGTACGACGGCGGCCGCGGCGAACTGACCACCACCTACATGCCCAACGACAAGCTGCGCGACCGCGACCGCGGCAGCCTGGGCTACGACGGCTACCACAACATCGACTCGCACTGGCAGGCGCGCGCCAGCCTGCGCTGGGTCAGCGACACCCGCTACGTGGAGGACTTCTCCAGCCGCCTCAACGGCTTGTCCTCCTCGTCCAGCATCCAGAGCACGGTCGGCATCTACGGCACCGGCAGGAACTGGACCGCCGGGCTGATGGCCGACCGCTGGCAGCTCACCGACTACACCCTGGACAAGTCCTCGCTGGCCTACAACCGCCAGCCGCGGGCCTACTTCACCTGGGACCAGCCGTTCGGCCGCTGGTTCGAGGCCGGCGTCTACGCCGAGGCGGTGCGCTTCACCCACGACGACGCCTACCCGGTGTACCAGACCGAGGACGGCGACTGGGAACGCACCGGCGATGTGACCCGCTACTACGGCGGCTCGCGCCTGGACGTGAAGCCCTATGTCTCCATGCCGCTGTCCGGCGCGGCCTGGTTCCTGACGCCCACCCTGGCGTGGCGCTACACCGCCTACCAGCTGGACAAGGAGCTGGCCGACTCCCTCGGCGGCAACCGCACCCCCACCCGCAGCCTGCCCATCGCCAGCGTCGACGCCGGCCTGTTCTTCGACCGCGAGACCACCATCGGCGGCACGTCCTACCTGCACACGCTGGAGCCGCGGCTGTTCTACCTGTACACCCCGTACCGCGACCAGAGCGACCTGCCGCTGTTCGACACCCGCGCCTTCACCTTCAGCTGGGGCCAGCTGTTCCGCGACAGCCGCTACACCGGCGCCGACCGCCAGAACGATGCCAACCAGATGACGCTGGCGCTGACCTCGCGCCTGCTGCGCCAGGACGACGGCCGCGAGAAGCTCTCGGTCAGCCTCGGCCAGATCACCTATTTCGAAGACTCGCGGGTCAACCTCAGCAACAGCGACACCGGCAACGAGAGCGGCAACGACAACGACAACATCATCGGCCAGGGCAAGTCGGCCTGGGTCGTCGACGCCAACTACATGATCAACGACCGCTGGTCGCTGGGCACCAGCTACCAGTGGAACCCGCGCTATCGCCGGGAAGACCTGGCCAGCGTGCGCGCACGCTACCTGATGTCCAACGACGGCATCGTCAACCTGTCCTACCGCTACCGCCGCAACCCGTCCACCGGCGACGACCAGCTCGAGCAGGCCGACCTCTCGTTCCTGTACCCGATCAACCCCAGCTGGAGCGTGGTCGGCCGCTACTACTACTCGATCATGGACAGCAAGCCGCTGGAGGCCATCGCCGGCGTGCAGTGGGACAGCTGCTGCCTGGCGGTGCGCGCACTGGTGCGCCGCTACGTGCGCAACCGCCAGGGCGACCTGAACAATTCGTTCCAGCTGGAGTTCGTGCTCAAGGGCCTGGGCTCGGCCGGACAGGACACGGACCGCACTTTGCGCCGTGCTATTCTCGGCTACAACCGAGACGACCTCTATCTCGTCCCTCCGAGCAACACCTCGACCGATCCGGACGACTACGATCCGAACCTGATTCCATGACCAAAATCCTCCCCGTTCTTCTCGCCGCATTGATGGCGTTCACCGCCGTGGCCGCCGTTCCGGCCCACGCGCAGACCACCCAGCCGCTGGACCGTATCGCCGCCGTGGTGGATGAGGACGTGGTGCTGCAAAGCGAGCTCGACCGCGCCGTCCACAACGTCAAGGCCCAGTACGCCGGCCGCGAGAACCAGCTGCCGCCGGACAACGTGCTGCAACGCCAGGTGCTCGAGCGCCTGGTCCTGGTCAAGCTGCAGGTGGCGCGCGCCGAGGGCAGCGGCATCCGCGTCGGCGACGAGGAGCTCAACCGTGCCATCGCCGGCATCGCCCAGCAGAACAACACCACCGTTGACGGCCTGCGCCAGCAGCTGGCCCGCGACGGCATGTCGTTCGACGATTTCCGCAGCTCGGTGCGCGACGAGATCACCGTCCAGCGCCTGCGCCAGAGCTTCGCGCAGAGCCGCATCGTGGTCAGCGAGGGCGAGGTCGACGCCGCGCTGACGCAGCAGGCCACCTCCGGCGCCCAGTACCACCTGGCGCACATCCTGGTCGGCCTGCCCGAAGGCGCCACCGCCGAGCAGATCGCCACCGGCCAGCAGAAGGTCGAGGGCATCAAGAACCTGCTGGACAAGGGCGAGCTGGACTTCTCCGCCGCCGCGGTGCGCTACTCCGACAGCCCCAACGCGCTGGAAGGCGGCGACCTGGGCTGGCGCAGCCTGGACGAGATCCCCAACGCGTTCGCGCAGCTGATCAGCGGCATGCAGGCCGGCCAGGTGGTCGGCCCGCTGCGCGGCCCCAGCGGCTTCCAGCTGCTCAAGCTGGTCGAGGTCCGCGACGCCAGCGCCTCCGGCGAGACCCGCACGGTCACCGAGTACCACGCCCGCCACATCCTGGTGCGGATCGGCGACCAGCAGGACGATGCCGCCGCCAAGGCCAAGATCGACACCTTGCGCGCCCGCATCGCCGGCGGCGCCGACTTCCAGGAAGTGGCGCGCGAGTCCTCCGAGGACACCAACAGCCGCGGCCAGGGCGGCGACCTGGGCTGGTTCCCTGCAGACGCCTTCGGCCCGGACTTCGGCCGCCAGGTGGAAGGCATCGACGACGGCGCGGTGTCGCAGCCGTTCCGCACCGACGCCGGCTGGCACATCGTGCAGCGCGTGGGCACGCGCCAGACCGACGTCACCGACGAAAGCAAGCGCGCCCAGATCCGCGAGACCATCGGCCGCCGCAAGCTGGAAGAGGAATACAACCGCTTCCTGCAGGAACTGCGTGGCGAGGCCTATGTCAGCTTCCGCAGCGGCGACCGCGCAGATGGCGACGCCTCGGCGACCCCGGCGCCGGAGGCCGCGCCGGCGGATACCCAGCCGCAGAACTGAGCATGATCCCCTCGCTCGCGCTGGTACCGGGCGAGCCGGCGGGCATCGGGCCGGAGCTGTGCGTCCGGCTCGTCCAGCGTCCCGATCCATCGCGCCGGCTGGTCGCCTTCGGCGACCCGGCCACCCTGCAGGCCGCAGCGGCCGCGCTGTCGCTGCCACTGCGGCTGCTGCCGCCCGACCGCCCCGCCACCCGCGCAGGCGACCTGCCGGTGCATGAAGTGGCCAACGCCGCGCCGGTCGAATTCGGCCATCCCGACCCCGCCAACGCCCGCGCCGTGACCGGCGCGCTGCAGCTGGCGGCCGCAGCCTGCCGGCAGGGCCGGCTGCACGGACTGGTGACCGGGCCGGTACACAAGGCGGTGATCAACCAGGGCGGCATCGCCTATACCGGCACCACCGAACTGCTGGCGCGCGATGCCGGCTGCGAGGTGGTGATGATGCTCGCCAACGACATCGTCCGCGTCGCCCTGGTCACCACCCACCTGCCGCTGCGCGCGGTCGCCGACGCGATCACCGCGCAGGCGCTGGTGCGCTGCCTGCGCATCGTCGATGCCGCCATGCGCCGCGACTTCGGCATCGAACGGCCGCGGCTGGCGGTGCTGGGGCTGAACCCGCATGCCGGCGAGGACGGCCATCTCGGCCGCGAGGAACTGGACACGATCATCCCGGTGCTCGAGCGCCTGCGCGGCGAGGGCATGCAGCTGGTCGGGCCGCTGCCGGCCGACACCGCGTTCCTGCCGCGGAAGCTGGACGGCTTCGACGCGGTGGTGGCGATGTACCACGACCAGGGCCTGCCGGTGCTCAAGTACAGCGGCTTCGAGCAGGCGGTCAACATCACCCTGGGCCTGCCCTACCCGCGCGTGGCGGTGGACCACGGCACCGCGCTCGACCTGGCCGGGCGCGGCATCGCCGATCCGTCGAGCCTGTTCGCCGCCGCGGCACTGTGTACCCGGTTGGCGGCGGCGAGAGCCAACCCGCCTTCGTAGCAGCTCCCCGTGGGATCGCCCTGCAGGAACGCCGCAGGAGCGACTTCAGTCGCAATGGGGCTTTCCCGGGCAAGCCCCATCGCGACTGAAGTCGCTCCTACAACACGGCGCAAGCGCCAGGGGCAGCCCCCGCCGCTCCTGTAAAATGCGTCGATGAACCGCTCCTCCCCAGGCTTCTCCGCGCCGGCCAAGAAATCGCTCGGCCAGCACTTCCTTGCCGATCGCCACTACATCGACCGCATCGTGCGGGCGATCAATCCCAAGCCCGGCGACACGCTGGTGGAGATCGGTCCCGGCCAGGGCGCGATCACCCTGCCACTGCTGCGCGAGCACCCGGAACTGACCGTGATCGAGTTCGACCGCGACCTGGTCGGCCCGCTCGCCGCCGCGGCCGAACCGCTGGGCCGGCTCACCATCGTGCACCGCGACGTGCTGTCGGTGGACTTCACCGAACTGGCCGCCGGCCGCCGCATCCGCCTGGTCGGCAACCTGCCCTACAACATCTCCTCGCCGATCCTGTTCCACGCGCTGCAGCACGCCGGCGTCGTCGCCGACATGCACTTCATGCTGCAGAAGGAGGTGGTGGACCGCATGGCCGCCGCGCCCGGCAGCAAGGTCTACGGCCGCCTGAGCGTGATGCTGCAGGCCTGGTGCGAGGTCACGTCGCTGTTCGTGGTGCCGCCAGGCGCGTTCCGGCCGCCGCCGAAGGTCGACTCGGCGGTGGTGCGGCTGGTGCCGCGCGATCCGGCCGGCGTCGGCATCGACGACCCCAGGCGCTTTGCCGACGTGGTGCGCGCCGCCTTCGGCCAGCGCCGCAAGACCCTGCGCAACGCCCTGCACAATGTCTGCGATGCGCGCCAGTTCGAGCTTGCCGGGGTACGCCCGGACGCGCGCGCCGAACAGCTGGAGGTGGCCGAGTTCGTGCGCCTGGCCAATGCGCCAGGCTAGCCCGCGCGCGTCTTCGGCGGTACCGCGGCCAACGAATGCGCGCGGACATCTGTCCGCGGCCGCGCGCGCGCCCTAAACTGTCGCAATGGACGATGAGCCCCGCTACCGGATCGACGTGGAAGTCTCCCCACGCTTCCTGGAAGAACAATCCGAACCCGAGCAGGGCCGCTATGCCTTCGCCTACACCGTCGACATCCGCAACCACGGCGACGTCCCGGCGCGGCTGCTGTCGCGCCACTGGCGCATCGACCACGGCAACGGCCGCATCGAGCGGGTCGACGGCGAGGGCGTGGTCGGCGAGCAGCCGCGGCTGCGCCCGGGCGAGGCCTTCCGCTATTCCTCCGGCGTGCTGCTGGAGACCGACCATGGCAGCATGCAGGGCCACTACGACATGCAGGCCGACGACGGCACCGTATTCCCGGCGCCGGTGCCGCCGTTCGTGCTGACCCTCCCCCGGACGCTGCACTGATGGAGCGCAGGCCATGAGCGTGTGGGCCATCGGCGACCTGCAGGGCTGCTACGACATCACCCAGCGGCTGCTGGAGAAGATCAACTTCGACCCGGCGGCCGACCGGCTGTGGTTCTGCGGCGACCTGGTCAACCGCGGCGGGCAGTCGCTGGAGACGCTGCGGCTGGTGCGTTCGCTGGACGCCTGCAGCGAGGTGGTGCTGGGCAACCACGACCTGTCGCTGCTGGCCATCGGCGCGCGCTCGGAAGAGGAACAGCGCAAGGTCAACCCGGACCTGCTGCGCGTGGTGCTGGCCGAGGACCGCGACGAGCTGCTGGACTGGCTGCGCCTGCGCAAGCTGGTGCACGTGGACCGCGAGCTGGGCTGGATGATGGTGCATGCCGGGCTGGCGCCGAAGTGGACCACGCAGCTGGCCGAGAAGCATGCCCGCGAGATCGAGCACCTGCTGCACGGCAACGGCTACCGCAAGCTGATGCGCAACATGTACGGCGACAAGCCGGCATGGTCGCCGGCGCTGACCGGCTACGACCGCGCGCGCGCGATCATCAACTTCTTCACCCGCATGCGCTATTGCACCCCGCGCGGGCGCATCGGCATGGAGGACAAGGGCACGCCCGGCACCCAGGCGCAGGGCCTGTACCCGTGGTACGAGGTGCCCGGCCGGGTCGAGCGCGACCTGAAGATCGTGTTCGGCCACTGGTCATCGCTGGGGCTGACCATCACCCAGGGCGTGCATGGCATCGACACCGGCGCGGTGTGGGGCGGCAAGCTCACCGCGCTGCAGCTCGACAGCGAGGAACTGCGCGTGGTGCAGGTTCCCGGCCGCGAGGTGCAGGGCCCGCCGCAGCCGCCGCGGCCGCCCAGACGCCGCCGCTCCGGCAGGCCTCCGCAGCGCGGACCGGCAAGCCCGCCGCCCCCCGGCCCAGCCTCGAAATCGTAGGTCGGCCCCACGCGGCCGACCTGCGTGGTGGTCGGAGTTGCGGGGCGTATCGGGCCATTGCGAAGGCAGGAAGCAAAGGCCTCCGTCCGCTGCGCGGCCGGGTTCGTCCTTTTGCAAAGCGCCAGAAGAAACGGAACCGAGGAAAACCGCTTTCCCGGCAACGGCGAGAGCCTACGCCTGAAGGGTTACCGGGATTCTCCGACTCGCCATCTGTGGCCCGGTCGGAACATGCCTGATCACGGCAGGCCGCCCATCCAGGGGCGGCGCCCTCCAGGCCTGGCGAGACCTTCGCCACCCGCGACTGGCAACAAGCATGGCGCGGGCCTGGGCCCGCCCTTCAGGCCTGACGCGCTCGCGGATGCGGCCGCACGGAGCCTGGGGACGGCGCCCCACCCATTACGCGCGGCGCTGGTAATCGACGAACTCGAAGGCGAACGCGTGCCGCGCGTCGGCCGCATGCGGCTGCCGCTGCGTCACCTGCCACTGCGCAGGATCGAACGCGGGGAAATGCGCATCGGCTCCGTCCACCACGGTATCGACGTGGGTTAGGTGCAGCACGTCGGCCTGCGGCAGCGCCAGGGCATAGATCTCGCCGCCGCCGATCACGCACAGCTCCCGCGCAGCGGCCGCCGCGGCCAGCGCCCGCGCCTGCTCCAGGCTCGCCACCGCCTGCATGCCGTCGAACGGCACCCGCCCGGAACGGGTGAGCACCAGGTTGAGCCGCCCCGGCAGCGCCCGCCCCAGCGATTCGGCGGTCCGGCGCCCCATCAGCACCGGCTTGCCCAGGGTCAACGCCTTGAACCGCTTGAGGTCGTCGGGCAGGCGCCACGGCAGGTCGTTGCCACGGCCGATGGCGTTGCGGCGGTCGAGCGCGGCGATCAGGATGAGCCGGGATTCGGGATTGGGGATTGGGGATTCGCCAACGGCTTCCGTCGATGGTTCTCCGCCCTCGCCGCGCCGCTTTCCCGACCGCTTTTGGAAAGCCGCAGGCTGGCCATCCCAAATCCCCAATCCCGAATCCCCGCTCCTCACACCGCCACCGGCGCCTTGATGGCCGGGTACGGGTCGTAGCCTTCGATGGCGATGTCGTCGTATGCGAAGGCGAACAGGTCCTTCACCTCGGGGTTGAGCCGCAGCGTCGGCAGCGCGCGCGGGGTGCGCGCCAGCTGCTCGCGGGCCTGCTCGAAGTGGTTCGAGTACAGGTGCGCATCGCCCAGGGTGTGCACGAAGTCGCCCACGCCCAGCCCGGTGGCCTGCGCCACCATGTGGGTGAGCAGCGCGTAGCTGGCGATGTTGAACGGCACGCCGAGGAAGATGTCGCCGCTGCGCTGGTACAGCTGGCAGCTGAGCCTGCCGTCGACCACGTAGAACTGGAACAGCGAGTGGCACGGCATCAGCGCCATCTGCGGCAGCTCGGCCACGTTCCAGGCGCTGACCACCAGCCGGCGCGAGTCGGGATTGCGCTTGATCTCGTCGACCAGCCACTGCATCTGGTCGATCTGCCGGCCGTCCGGGCCGGTCCAGCGCCGCCATTGCTTGCCGTAGACCGGCCCGAGGTCGCCGTTGGCATCGGCCCACTCGTCCCAGATGCCGACCTTGTTGTCCTTCAGGTAGCCGATGTTGGTATCGCCGGCCAGGAACCACAGCAGCTCGTGGATGATCGAGCGCAGGTGCAGCTTCTTGGTGGTGACCAGCGGGAAGCCGTCGTTGAGGTCGAAGCGCATCTGCCAGCCGAACACGCTGCGCGTGCCGGTACCGGTGCGGTCGGACTTCTCGGCGCCGTGCTCGAGCACGTGGCGCAGCAGGTCGAGGTATTGCTTCATGGTTCGCCTCCGGCGAAGGGCTTCACCTGGCGGCCTCCACGGCAGGCTGCGGCTGCAGCACCGGCGCGCGCCGCGACAGCGCCAGCAGCGCCAGGCCGAGCACGATCAGCGGCGTGCTCAGGATCTGCCCGCGGGTGAGCCAGCCGAAGGCGACGTAGAGGCCGTTGTCGGGCACTCGCACGAATTCGACCAGGAAGCGGAACACCCCGTACAGCAGCGCGAACAGCCCGGACACCGCGTAGCGGTGGCGCGGCCTGAGCGAATAGACCCACAGCACCGCGAACAGCACCAGCCCTTCCAGCAGCGCTTCGTACAGCTGCGAGGGATGGCGGGCGAAGCGGTCGAGCAGGCCCTGCGCATACAGGGACTGCAGCTGCTCCGGCGGCAGATCGGCCAGTTCCGGCGCGTGCGGGAAGATGATGCCCCAGCCGGCATGGGTGAACTTGCCCCACAGCTCGCCGCCGATGTAGTTGCCCAGGCGGCCGAAGCCCAGCCCCAGCGGCACCAGCGGGGCGATGAAGTCCATTACGTCGAAGAAGTGCAGCCGGTGTTTGCGGGTCCACCAGGCCGCGGCGACCAGCACGCCGATCAGCCCGCCGTGGAAGCTCATGCCGCCCTCCCACACCTTGAACAGCACCAGCGGGTTCGCCACCAGCTCGCCGAAGGCATAGAACAGCATGTAGCCGATGCGCCCGCCCAGCACCACGCCGAGCATGGAATAGAACAGCAGGTCGGAGAAGCCGTCCATCGTCACCCCGGGCAGGCGGCCGGCGCCGATGCGCAGGCGCCCCAGCCACCAGGCCGAGAGGAAGGCCAGCAGGTACATCAGGCCGTACCAGTGCACCTGCACCGGACCGAGCGAGAAGGCGATGGGGTCGATCTGGTGGAGATGGATCATGTGCGAGGCGTCGGCCCGGGGGCGGGGCCGCTATTCTGACATCCCCGGCCCGCGATGACCTGAGCCGCCATCAACCGAGCAGCTGCGGACGGTTCGGCAACTCGTCCTGTTCGGGCGTATCCGGGCCCGGCGGGAAGTGCTCGGCCAGCAGTTCCGACACCGCCTCGATGCCGCCGATGGCGGCCTGCTCCGGATCGCCGGCGCGCATGCGCTCCTGCATGCGCCGGCAGACCTCGTGCCACTGCGCCGCGGTCACCTTCCCGTCCAGGCCGCGGTCGGCGACGATCTCGATGGCGTGGTCGGCGAGCAGCAGGTAGATCAGCACGCCGTTGTTGGCCCGCGTATCCCAGGTGCGCAGCACCGCGAAGGCATGCAGCGCGCGATCGCGCGGCGAGGTGCGCTGCCACAGCGCCGCCAGCGACAGCTCTTCCTCGATCGCGAACATCACCTCGCCGCCGTGGCGGCGCTCGCCCTCGACGATGGCCGCGGCGATGCGGTCCATGCGTGCCGGCGGGAACAGCTTGCGCGCCGAGGGCGCGAACACATGGCGTAACCAGCGCATCACCAGCTCCCCGAGGCGCCACCGCCTCCCGACATGCCACCGCCGCCGCCCCAGCCGCCGCCACCGCCGCCGAAGCCACCACCCCCGCCAAACCCGCCACCGCCCCAACCGCCACCACCCCAGCCACCATGGTTGGCGAAGCGGCCCGGCGACACCGAGACCAGGCCCAGCAGCAGGCCGAGCAGGCCGGCGCCGAGGCTGGCGAACAGCAGCGAGGTCATCACCAGCGCGGCGGCGCCGGCGGCGCCGGCGGTCAGCAGCGCCCGCAGCGGCCGCGGCACGCGGGCGAAAACGGTCCGCGCGAACATCGCCGCGACGAAGCCCGCGAACAGTGCAACCAACCAGCCGACCGGCGCCGGGGGGCTGTCGCCGGATCGATGCGCGCTGACCGGCTCGGGCAGGGGCTCGCCCTCGATCAGCCTGGCCAGCACGGCAGTGGCGTCGATCACGCCGCCGCCGTAGTCGCCGGCGCGGAACTTCGGCACCAGGTACTCGGAGATGATGCGGTTGGCGATGGCATCGGGAATGGCGCCCTCCAGGCCGTAGCCGGGCTGGATGCGCACGCGGCGGTCGTCCTTGGCCACCACCAGGATCACCGCATCGTCCACGCCCTTGCGGCCCAGCTTCCACCCATCGAACACCCGCTGGGTGTACTCCTCGATGGTCTCCGGTTCGGTGCTGGGCACGATCAGCACCTGCAGCTGGCTGCCCTTGCGCTGCTGCAGTTCCAGCGCCTGCTGCACCAGCTGCTGCTTCTGCGCCTGGTCCAGGGTGCCGGTGGTGTCGATCACCGGCGAATCGAGCGCCGGGATGGCGGCCAGCTGTTGCGCCCAGGCAACGCTAGCAGACGCCAGCAGACACAGACATGTCACGGCCAGCAGGAAACGCATCATCCGATGCCGCATTACCACCTCCCCGAGGCACCACCGCCTCCGCTGCGCCCGCCGCCGCCGAACCATCCCTTTGGCCGGTTGCGCGGACGGCTGTGCCGCCTCGAACGACGGGCGGATCCGCCAAGCCCTGCGGAGCCAGCCGCCAAAATCGAGATCACGAGGCGGCCGACGGGCCCGATCCAGCGCGACCAGGCCAGCACGGAGCCCACCAGCAATCCCGATAGCGCAGCCCACGGACCGACGAACACACCGCCCAAACCACCCAGGCCGCCACCGAGCAACATCCGCCATGGCCTGTACCTTGCATCCTCGACCAGCAACAGCGCGGCAAAGGCCATGAATAGGCCGATTCCCACACCGAACAGCAACTGCTGCAAGAGGGTCATGCCGGTCAATTGCCCGGCGCTGGCGCCTGCTGCGGCTGCGGGCTGCCGAAATCGACCGTCGGCGCGCGCGAGACCTCGGCCTCGTTGGCCACGCTGAAGTTCGGCTTCTCCTTGGCGCCGGTGATCTTGGCGGTGATCAACTGCGGGAACTGGCGGATGTAGGTGTTGTAGTCCTGTACCGCCTGGATGTAGCGGCCGCGCGCAACGGTGATGCGGTTCTCGGTGCCTTCCAGCTGTGCCTGCAGGTCGCGGAAGGACTGGTCGGCCTTGAGCTGGGGATAGTTCTCGCTGACCACCAGCAGCCGCTGCAGCGCACTGCCCAGCTCGCCCTGGGCCTGCTGGAACTGCTGCAGCGAGTTGGCGTCCTCGGCATTGACCTGGATCTGGCCGACCCGCGAACGCGCTTCGGTGACCTGCGTGAGCACCTGCTGCTCGTGCTGGGCGTAGCCCTTGACCGTGTTGACCAGGTTGGGGATCAGGTCGTAGCGGCGCTGGTACTGGTTGAGCACCTCAGACCAGCCGGCCTTGACCGCCTCGTCCTTCTGCTGGATGGCGTTGTAGCCACAGCCGGACAGCAACGCGACGAGGGCGGCGATGATCAGGGAACGGGACAGCAGGCGCATGGGACAGCTCCGGCGCAGGGGAAACGGGAGCGCAAGCATGCCACGACCGGTGTCAACGGGCGATGCCGATGGCCCTCGCCCACCCGATCCTCACCACTGGCCGGCGCCGGGCACGCCCTTGGCCGCGGCACGGCGGCGCATCAGCAGGTTCAGCACCTCGACCAGCACCGAGAAGCCCATCGCGGTGTAGATGTAGGCCTTGTCGACGTGGATGTCGAGACCGTCCAGCACCAGCACCACGCCGATCAGCAGGATGAAGGCCAGCGCCAGCATCTTGACCGTGGGGTTGCGGTCGATGAAGTTGCCCAGCGGATTGGCCGCCAGCAGCATCACCGCCACCGCCACCAGGATCGCGGCGACCATGACCGGGATGTGGTCGGCGATGCCGACCGCGGTGATCACCGAGTCCAGCGAGAACACGATGTCGATGACCGCGATCTGAGCGATCACCACGCCGAACACGCCCGAGGCCTTGCCGGTGGTGGGATCGGCATCATCGCCGCCGGTGATCAGCTCGCGGATCTCGCCGGCGCCCTTGATCAGCAGGAACACGCCGCCGACGATCAGCACCAGGTCGCGTACCGAGATGCCCATGCCGCCGACGTGGAACAGGTCGCGCTGCATGTGCGCCAGGTAGGCCAGCGACACCAGCAGCGCGATGCGGGTGCAGCAGGCCACGGCGATGCCGACCCGGCGCGCCAGCGGACGGCGATGCTCGGGCAGTTTGCTCACCGCGATCGAGATGAACACCAGGTTGTCCACGCCGAGCACGATCTCCAGCGCGGCCAGGGTGAACAGGGTCAGCCAGACATTGGGGTCGGCCAGGAATTCGAAGGACATCGGGTTGGATCCTTATTGCGTAAGCGAATTGGGGGCGGCGCTCAGAACAGCCGCGGGACCACGATCAGGCCCCAGCACAGGGCCGCGTTGAGCAGCAGCACGAACACGGCCGCCGAGCCCATGTCCTTGGCGCGCCCGGCCAGCTCGTTCCACTCTGCGCCGTAGCGCTCGATCAGCGCCTCGATCGCCGAGTTGAGCAGCTCCACGGCCAGCACCAGCAGCAGCGAGCCGACCAGCAGCACCTTCTCCACCGCTCCCTGGCCCAGCCACAGTCCCAGCGGCACCAGCAGCAGCGACAGGTAGCCCTCCAGGCGGAACGAGGATTCGTGATGCCAGGCGGCGCGCAGGCCCTGCCAGGACCACTGCGTGGCCATGAGCATGCGGCGCAGGCCACGGGGCCGGTGGCCGGTCTCGTCAGCCATGCCGGGTCGTTGGCACGGGCACCGGCACGGACAGGTCGGATCCGGCGGGAAGGTTCATGAGGGGGGAGTGCCGCAGATCGGGGTTATGCGGCGAATTTTGCCACAACGGGCCGATCGTCGCCGAAACGCGGGCATCCGTTGCACGGCAGGACTGCATCCCCCGACGCATGCGGCATGGCCGCTTCCCGAAGCATAGGGTCTCCCGCCACACCGCCTGCGCATGCCCGCCGCGGCGCACCGTCGCGGCGAAACCGGTCAGTGCGCGCGGCTGTCGAAGCGGTAGGTGGCGCTGAAGGTGAAGTAGCGGCCGAACGGATCGTCGCTGCCGATGCGGTAGCCGCCGTCGGTTTCCTGGTAGTCCACCGGCGCGCGGTCGGTGAGGTTGGCCACGTGCAGTGCCAGCACCCAGCGCTCGAAGCCGCGATAGGCCACGTCCAGCCCCGGCAGCAGGTATCCGGGCGTGCGGCAACGGCCTGCGGCGACCTTGTAGTCGGGACAGCTCTCGCCTGCGCGCCAGGCACGCAGGCGGCCGACGTGGCGCAGGTCCAGCGTGGTCGTCCAGTCGCCATAGCGCCACTGCGCCGAACCCAGGCCGCTGCCGCGAGGCTGCTCGAAGCCGGCGTGCTCGATCGCCGGCGCTCCCGGCCAGGCCTGCCGCCGCAGCGATTTCAGGTAGTACCCGGAGAGCCTGAACTCGAACCGTCCCCAGTCCGTGGCCGCGGAGCGCCAGTTGGCATCCAGGCTCCAGGCATCGAGTTCGGTGAGGCCGGCATTGGCCAGTCGGATATCCACCGCATAGATGCGCCCGTCGTGGTCGAGCCGCCATGCGTCGGGATACACCTGCAGGTTGGACAGCGCATCGGCGATGACGATCTCGTGCCGGCGCACGACGCGGTGGCGGTCCACTGCCAGCTGCAGGCCCGTCCCCGGGTCCCAGACGACGCCGAAGGTGTGGCTGCGCGAGGTCTCCGGCTTCAGCGCGGCGTTCTCGCTGGTCTGGACCTTGACCAGGCAGGTCTGCTCGCTGAACTGCCAGCGGCAGGCATCGGCCGCGGGAGGGTTCCAGGCGATGCCGTAGTCGTTCGTGTAGCCGGGAGGACGCCGCAGCTCGTACAGCGTCGGCGCCCGGTAGCCACCGCCATAGGTGCCGCGCAGGGTCAGATGCTCGCCCAGCAGCCATTGCAGGCCGAACTTGGGCGACAGCCGCGCCGCATAGCCGGCACTGCGGTCCAGGCGCCACGCCGCATCGGCGAGCAGGCGCCGGTGCAGCGGCAGGCTGAACTCGGCGTACAAGGACGCGGTATCGCGCGAGAGGTCGTGGCTGGAATAGCTGTCGGACAATGCCACCTGGCCTTCCCGCAGCAGGCTGCCGGGACGGCTGTACAGCGATTCGTTGCGCGCCTCCGCGCCCATCGCCAGCTGCAGGTCGCCGTGCGGCAGGGCCAGCAGCGGGCCATCGAGCCGCGCGGAGAACACGCGCTGGCGGGCCTGACCGCCGGTGGCGAGCATGGGCGAGATCTCGTTGCGAACGCCGGCCGGCAAGATGTCCTGGCCGGGGCGAAAGCGCCCCTGCGCGGTCGCCGCCACCAGCGCCGCGATGTCGACCGTGCCGGTGATGCGGTTGTCCACCTCGTTGCGGCTCCACGACATGTCCAGCGTCCAGTTCCAATCGTCCAGTGCGCCGGCCACGCCGAGCGAAAGATCGTCGCTGCGTGCATGGCTGCGGCTGCGCACCGGACCCAGCTCCAGGAAGGCGTAGTTGCCGTCGGGGAAGTGCTCGCCCGACGGTGCGTCGGGCAGCGCCAGGTATCCGTAGGTCGGGGCACTGAGCAGGCGCTGGCGCACATCGGTCAGACGCAGGCTGGCGTGCAGGTCGATGCCGCCGGCCAGCGGCCGCTGGTAGGCGGCATAGGCCGCAGTGCTCTCGGTCTGCGGCTGCAGGCTGCCGTAGCGCGCCGAATCGAGCATGCAGCGGCCATCGGGCTGCAACTGCGGTGCGCGGCAGTAGGGCCAGGCGGCGATGGCGCCATCGACGGACGCGCCCAGCGGCATGCGCAGGTCGAGCAGCCCGTCGCCGCTGCGGTCGTAGCTGCGCCAGCTGCGACGGTCGCCGGACAGGGCCTGCCGCTGCACGCGGTCGGCACTGAGCAGCACGTGCCCGGCGCCGGCCTGGAAGCCGGAAAGCACCGACAGCCGATGCTGCGCGGCGTCGCCGCGGCTGGAGATGCCGTGGCGCAGCGCCACCTCGCTGCCCTCGTAGTCGTGGCGCAGCACGATGTTGACCACGCCGGCCATGGCATCGGCGCCGTAGATCGCCGAGGCGCCGCCGCGCATGATCTCCACCCGTTCCACCAGGCTCAGCGGGATGCTGTTGAGATCGCTGAGCGCGCCCAGTTCCGAGGAAACCATGCCGTAGCTGGCGATGCGCCGGCCATCGACCAGGTAAAGCGTCGCCCGCGGGCCGAGCGAGGACAGGCTGACCGCGGCCGCCGCGCCGGTGGGCACGTAGGACATGCCGCTTTCGCTGGACACGTCGACCGGATGATGGCCGTTCATTCCCGGCTGCACGCGCAGCAGGTCGAACAGCGACGAGTAGCCGCTGGACTCGATCTGCTCGCGGCTGACGATCGTCAGCGGCGAGGAGCCCAGCAGGCCCAGCCGCGGGATGTGCGAGCCGGTGATGTACACCGCCGGCAGTTCGGTCATCGGGGGTTCGGCGGCGGCGACGGGCATGGTCCTGGACCTGGCCGGCCGTTCGGGCTCCTGCCGGCGCAGGATGTAGGTGTTGGCATTGACCTTCACCGCAGCGAGCCCGGTGCCCTGCAACAACTGCTGCAGGGCCTGGGCCGGTGCCAGCCTGGCACGCAGGGAATGGACGCGCCGGCCCGCCACCAGTTCCGGCGCATACATGATCTGCATGCCGGCCTGGCGCGCCCAACGCCTCAGCGCCGGGTCCAGCGCGCCGCCGCCGATATCGAACGGCACCGCTGCCGCTGTCGCCACCGGCGCCCCGGCTCGCGCCGGCGACGTCCAAGTCAGCGGCGCGACCGCCGCAAGGGCCGCGGCCGCCGCCAGCACCGCGCGATGACCGCAAGTGCGTTGCAGGCCGGCCTCAGCGCCGCCGCGGCGCGGCCTTGCAACACCCGCGATCATCGATCATGCAGACGGCGAAGCACGATCCTGTCCTGGCCGATGGCCGTGCCCTGCAGCGACCATCCTTGCCGCAGCGTCTCAAGCAACCCCTGCTGGTCGTCCACCGCGAACACGCCGCTGACGGTGATCCCGCGCAGCGAGGCGTCGCCCAGTTCCAGTTGCACCTTCGAATAGCGGTTCATTTCCGCCAGCAGCTGCTCCAGCGGGCGCTCCTTGAACACCAGTTGGCCGCGCGGCCAGCCCTGGGCGGCATCCACGTCCAGCGACTGCGGGACGCCGACAGCGCGCGTGTCGTAGTCCAGCCGCTGGCCCGGATGCAGCACGGTATCGCGCGCGCCGGGCTGCGGCTGCACTTCCAGCCCGCCCGCCAGCAGGCTCACCTGCACCCTGCCGTCGCGGTTGTCCACCTGGAACACGGTGCCGATGTCGCGGATGACGCCGCTGCCGGCCAGCACCCGGAACGGCCGCTCGGCATCGGCGGCGACATCGAACTGCACCCGTCCGCCAAGCACCTCGACCCGGCGCTCGTCGTTGCCCAGCGACACCCGGATCCGGCTGCCGGTGTCGAGCACCAGCCGGCTGCCGTCGTCGAGCAGCAGCGGCCGCACCTCGCCGACCGCCGCCGAGTACTGTACCGGCGCCGGACCGGCGGCACTCCACGGCGAGGTGCGCCAGGCCAGCGCCACCCCGAACACCGCCACCATCGCCGCCAGCGTCAGCGGCAGCCAGCGCTTCGGCCCGCGCACCGGCTGGCTGCGCAGCTGCCGTGCGGCGGCACGCGTCCACGGGTCGTCGGCCAGCGCCCCGGCCAGCGCATGCAGGCTTTCGGCATCCAGATAGGCTTCCACGTGCAGTGGCGATTGCGCCAGCCAGTCCTCGAAGGCCGCACGCTCCCCGGGCAGGCACTCGGGCGAGCGCAGCCGCGCCACCCACGACTGGGCCTGTGCGATGGCGGTGGCGCCAATGGATTCGGCCTGGTTCATGGCCCTTTCTCCTCCTTGAGACACGATCGCAGCGAGGCCAGCGCCTTGCCGATGTTCTTCTCCACCGCCTTGACCGTGATCCCGCAATGACGGGCGATCTGCGGATAGCTCATGTTCTCCACGCGATGCAGCAGGTAGACCTGCCGGCACCGCGGCGACAGCGACTGGATCCCCTGGCGCAGGCGCCGCAGCTGCTGCTCGGTCGCCAGCCGCTGCACCGGCCCGGGATCGGACGAGGGCAGTTCGTGGAACTCGGCATCGAGGCTGACATGCTGCCCCGCCCCGCGCGACTGGTTCCTGCGCAGCAGGTCGCTGAAGCCGTTCAGCGCGATGCGGTACAGCAGCACCCTCAGCGCCTCGGGCGGCTGCGTGCGATAGCGCAGCAGCTTGACCATGCTCTCCTGCACGATGTCCTGCGCATCCTCGGGCGAAGCCCCGCGCCGGCGCAGGAACGCCAGCAGCGGCTCGCGCTGTTCGGCAAGCAGGCGGACGAAACCGGGCTCGGCGGCGGAATCTGGCACCTCCACTTCGGGGGTGATGTCCGCGGGAATGTCTGACGGATGCTTCTGGGCCACGCGACTGCCGATCCAGCCCTTCGATACGGCTGTCAATACTAGCCCAGCGGACCGGGCCGCACCATCGCCGGCGTCGCGGGGCGTCGCCCGTCGCGGCAGCCGCCGGCTGGAGTGGAGGAGCAGGACCGTCATGCTCCTATGGAACGCATCCGGACCGCCCCACCCTACCTCCGCCAGCGATTCTTTCTTCCCCGGACAGGTAGGGGGATGCCGCTGCGTTGCGTTTGTATTCATGCCTGGGGAGTGGCGCGCGGGGACCAGGACGGTCCTGGAAGGGATTCCACCGCAGCCACCCCCAGCCCTTTCAGCCCGCGCCATGGACAGGCCGCCGTGCCTGGCCGTGGCGTCTTGCCAGTCCAGGAGTTCCATCCGGCATGTCATGCTCGTCCCGCCGCAAGGCGTCCGTTGTCCCTCCCCGCACCTCCCCTCATTCGCTCGCCGCCGGCATCGCGCTGGCGCTGTCGTCGCTGGTCTGCGCCGGCAACGCCCAGGCGCTGGACTTCCACGTCAGCGGCGACCAGATCATCGCCAGCGGCGACGTCGCCAGCGGCGACCTGGCGACCCTGGCCGACCTGTATGCCCGCGCGACCGCCGCCGGCAAGACCATCAGCACCGTGGTATTCCGCAACTCGCCCGGCGGCGTGGCGGTGGAAGGCACCGGCATGGCCCAGTTCATCCGCGCCAACGGCCTGGACACGGCCTTCCAGGGCGGCTGCTACTCGGCCTGCGCGATGGCCTTCACCGGCGGCGTGGAGCGCCACCTGACCGAGTTCGACCTGCCCTCCTACGGCCTGTACACCAAGACCGAACTGGGCTACCACGGCGCCTCGCTGGGCGGGGTGCCGGTCAGCACGCCGCAGCAGCAGCCCTACATCGACCTGATCGCCCGCCTGCTCGGCCCCGAGGGTGCCGTGGCGATGCCGCGCATCCGCCAGGCCCACGAGCAGCTGCAGGATTCGCAGGGCTTCCTGACCTACCACGACCCGGCCACCGGCGAACCCACCCGCTTCTGTCCCACCGGCGACTGGCAGCTGGGCGACTACAGCCTGTGCACGGTGTACGAGGACGTCACCATCCGCAGCGACACCATCGTCAACACCGAGGGCTACCTGGCGCTCGACGACACGCTGAACGTCACCTCGGCGGTGAGCGGCGACATCAACCCGAACTACGGGCTAAGCCGGCCGTCCATCGAGGACGCCTACGGCATCGTGCGCGTGCGCCAGGGCGGCAACTGGGCCCTGGACACGCTGTCGAGCAACTTCATGACCTGGGTCGACGGCGGCACTCTGACGCTGGTCGACGGCGGCGCGGTGCTCGGCGCCGAGCGCATCTTCGCCGACAACGGCGGCACCGTGGCCATGCGCGGCGGCCTGCTGGCCAGCCGCACCACGATCATGGAAGACGCCACGCTGGAAGGCTACGGCGCCACCGGCACCATCGCCAACGTGTTCGGCACCTTCGCGCCGAGCGACTTCCACGTGCTGCCGACGTTCTACAGCGACGCCTACGACAACGATGGCTCGCTGGGCCTGATCGAAGGCTCCACCGCGGTGTTCGACGTCACCGCGCAGACCACCACCCCGGCGGTGACGCTGTGGGAGATGCAGACCTGGACGCTCAACGACATCGGCTTCGCCTACCTGATCTTCCCGGAGACCAGCCGCGGGCAGATGCGCATCTACGACGGCAGCACGCTGGCGCTCAACGTGGCCACCGGCTTCTACCGCGGCGGCCAGGCGATCCCGCTGGTCGGCACCGCGGTGGACAGCAGCGTGATCGACGACCCCGGCCAGGGCCTGTGCACCGACTACAGCTTCGTCTACTGCTTCGGCTTCGGCGAGCTGGGCGACCCGGCCACGGTGCCGTTCATCGAAGGCAGGTTCCAGTACGTGGTCAGCGCCGCTGACGCCGGCACCCGCATCGACCTGAGCACGCTGGACGCCTCGCAGCAGGTGTTCCACCCCTTCCGGAACTCGCTGCTGTCGTTCAACGTGGTGCAGACCGACGATGCGATCACGCTGGTCGCCAACCCGGCGTTCGAGGACACCTCGATCTTCGCCGGCAGCCGCGCCGGCGCCGGCCTGGGCGAGGCCCTGCGCACCGCCTCCTACCAGGAAGGCACGCCGCTGGCGCCGCTGCTGGGCGCACTGCAGTTCGCCGATGCCGACGTGGCCCGGTCGCAGGCGGGCGCCCTGCGCGGCGACGGCCATGCCAGCCTGCGCAGCGCCGACCTGGCTCTGGCAGGCCAGTTCGGCGACGTGCTCGACCAGCACCGGCTGAGCGTGCGCGGCACCGGCGGCGACCGCGCCAATGCCGCCACCGCCCTGTCCCCGGCCAGCTTCGGCAACGGCCTCAACGCCAACGGCATCGCGGCCGCCCTGCCCGGCATCGTCCGCTACCTGGCCGACGGCCCGGCCGAGGACGCGGCCGGCAGCGCCGGCGACACCCGCTTCTGGGTGCGCGGCTTCGGCCGCACTGGCCACAGCGACCGCCAGGGCGACGTGGCGCGGATGAACTACAACGCCAGCGGCCTGATGCTGGGTGCCGACCGCCGCAGCGAGGCCGGCAACCTGCTGTTCGGCGCCGCGCTCGGCTTCGGCTCGATGTCGGCCAAGCAAGGCGGCTTCCATGCCGATGTCGATGCGATCGACGCCAGCGCGTACCTGGACTGGGACTATGGCCGCGGCTTCGTCGCCGCCAGCGCGCGCTACACCGACCTCGACCACGACACCCGCCGCCGCATCGACGGCATCGACGGGCTGGAGGCGCCCAACCGCGCCAGCTATGGCGGCGACGCCGTGTCGCTGGGCCTCGAGCACGCCCTGAGCTTCACCACCGCCGGCGGCGCCACCTGGCAGCCGCTGCTGCCGGTAGTCGACTACGTCAAGCTCTCCGGCGAGCACATCCGCGAGAAGGCCGGCGGCTCGGCGCCGCTGCAGGGCCGCCTGGACGCCTACGAGAGCCTGCGCGGCGGCGTCGGCATCCAGGTGTTCAAGAGCTACCGCACCGCCAACGGCGAGACCTGGACGCCGCATGCCAAGCTGCTGTGGCAGCACGAGTTCCGCGACCGCGAAGGCGTGTTCCGTCCGGCCTTCAGTGCCGATCCCTCGCTGGGCTTCCTGGCGGTCGGGCAGGATGCCGGCAGCAGCTTCGTCAAGTGGAACCTGGGCCTGACCAGCCATGCTTCCGAGCGGCTGTCGGTCCTGATCGACTACGTCGGCGAGCGCTCGGCACGACAGGTCCAGCACGGCATCGCCATGGGGCTGTCGTACCGGTTCTGAGGCACCCATTCCCGCAGCAAGACCTTCGGGCGGCTTCGGCCGCCCCTTTTTTTGGCTGTTCGCGATGTGCGGACACAGTTCGCCGGCGGAAGCCGCGGCCTGCTCACGTCGATGGTCGCCGCCACGATGGCCGGTGAGCCGGGCCTGCTGCGCGCCGGGGCGGCGGCGGCCCGTGCAGCGCTGCCGGACGTCGCATTCCGAGGCCGACCGGGCCGCTCCTTGGCGCCTTTTTACGCAGACGACGCACTGCCGCCTGCAATAGCGCCGCCGTTTGCGGCACCATGCGCGCTTTCATCGCAAGGAGATTCCAAGTGAACAAGTTCGTGCGTGCACTGGCACTGGCAGCCTGGCTGGCGGCCACCCCGGCGTGGGCCGCGTCCACGGCCGGCCCCCGTGTTCCCGAGCAGGTGTCCAGCGCCGGCTGGGCGCAGGACATGGACGCGTTCGCCGCGCGCGATGCCACGCATCCTCCGGCCAAGGGCGGCGTGCTGTTCGTCGGCAGCTCCTCGATCCGCTTCTGGGAATCGCTGGCCAGCGACTTCCCCGGCACCGACGTCATCAACCGCGGCTTCGGCGGCTCGCAGGTCCGCGACAGCACCTGGTACGCCGACCGCATCGTGGTGCCCTACGCCCCGCGAACCGTCGTCTTCTACGCCGGCGACAACGACCTGGAGGCCGGCCGCAGCCCGCAGCAGGTCCGCGACGACGTCGTCGCCTTCGTCCAGCGCGTGCGCCGCGACCTGCCGGAAACTCGCATCGTCTACCTGTCGATCAAGCCCAGCCCGGCGCGCGCCGGGCTGATGCCGGCGGTGGTCGAGTCCAACCGGCTGATCCGGCAGGCAATCGCTCCACTGGAGAACGTCGAGTTCGTCGACGTCTACACGCCGATGCTCGGCGCCGACGGCCAGCCGCGACCGGAACTGTTCGGCCCCGACCGGCTGCACATGACCCCGGCCGGCTACGCACTGTGGCGCGATCTGGTCGCGCCGTATCTGCAGCGGTAACTTCGATTCAACGCGGGCAACGCCGCATGTACGTCGTCGCTGCCGCTCTTGCCGCTCCACTCCCTCCCTTGCGCAAAGCGCAAGGGAGGGCTGGGTAGGGGTGCTCTTGCCGTTGCTCTTGCTTTTGACCTACCGGCTCCCTTCCGTAGCGGCGGAGCCAGTGGGTAAAACCCCGCAGGGGCGGCAGGGGCAGGATGCCCCTTCCGCGAATTCCCGCTGGCGGAGCGGACCTGGAGCGCGTAAGCGCGGAAGGCGCGTAGGCAGGGCGTGCTTTCTTTGGGCCACGTTTCTTTGCACGAGCAAAGAAAGGTGGCTCGCCCGTCAGGGCGAAAGCCTTTGACTTTGTCGTTGCCTCTACCTTTGTTGCTTGCCGCGAGAGACTAAAACAGCTATTGCGCCAGCAAGATCAAAAGTCTTTGCTCATGCAAAGAAAAGGTAACCAAAAGAAGTGCTTTTCCACAGCCGCAGGCTGGTCAAGCACGCCCTGCCTTCGCGCCCTCCGCGCTTACGCGCTCCGGGTTCGCGGATCCGGCAGGAATTTTCGGAAGGGGCATCCTGCCCCTGCCGAAAACGGCGCACATCCATGTGCGCCACCCCTGCGGGGTTTACCTGCCGGAACCGCGGCTACGGAAGGGAACTGGTAGGTCAAGAGCAAGAGCCAGAGCACCCCTCCCCAACCCTCCCCTGCGCTTTGCGCAAGGGAGGGAGCAGAGCAGCAACAGCAACAACAATGCCCCCTTTGCCTTCCGTGAAAGAGGCAGTCGGGCTACTGCTGCCGCAGCGCCTCGATCGGGTCGAGCTGGCTCGCCTTGCGTGCCGGGTAGTAGCCGAAGAACAGGCCGGTGGCCACCGAGAACCCCGCCGCCAGCGCCACCACCTTCCAGTTCAGCGCCACCGGCAGCGCGCCGAAGCGGCTCACCAGCAACGCCCCGACCACGCCGATGGCGATGCCGATGGCGCCGCCCACCAGCGAGATCAGCATCGCCTCGGCCAGGAACTGCCGGCGCACGTCCGACGGCCCCGCGCCCACCGCCATGCGCAGGCCGATCTCGCGGATGCGCTCGGTCACCGACACCAGCATGATGTTCATGATGCCGATGCCGCCGACGATCAGCGAGATCGTCGCCACCGCGCCCAGCAGCCACGACATCAGGCTGGTGGTCTCGTTGCGTGCGGCCACGATCTGGGAAATGTTGCGCACGCTGAAGTCGTCCTCGTCGCCGGGCTTGATCCGGTGGCGCTGGCGCAGCAGCGCCTCCACCTCGCCCTGCGCATAGCCCAGATCCTTGACGTCGGCCACGGTCAGGCTGATCTGCATCACCGCCCCCGGCGGCAGGCCCATCATGCCCATCAGCCTGCTGCGGCCGGTGGCCAGCGGCACCATCACCACGTCGTCCTGGTCCTGGCCGAAGCTGCCCGGCCCCTTGGGCCGGAGCGTGGCCGCCACCACGAACGGCACCCGCCCCAGGCGGATGGTCTGGCCGACGCCGCTGTCCTCGCCGAACAGCGTGCGCCGCACGGTGTCGCCGAGGATCACCTTCTTGGCGCTGCCGCTGTAGTCGGCCGCCTCGAACACCTGGCCCTCGGCGATCGTCCAGCTGTTGATGTCGAAGAAGTCCGGCTGCACGCCCTGCCAGCTGGTGGAGGCGTTGTTCTCGGCGAACACCGCCTGCACGCTGCCGCGCAGCACGCCGGCCACGTACTGCACCTCGGGGATCTCCTCGCGGATCGCCTCGACATCGCCTTCGTTGAGGGTGAAGAAGCTGGCCGCGCTCTGCCGCGCACCGCCGCCGCCCGGGCCGCGGCCGGAGCCGGGCGAGATGTCCAGCCGCTGCGAACCCAGGCCGGACATCTGCCTGTCGATCTGCGCCTGCGTGCCCTGCCCGACCGAGACCATCACGATCACCGCGGCGATGCCGATGATCACGCCCAGCGAGGTCAGCGCGCTGCGCATCCAGTTGCCGCGCAGCGAGAAGATCGCGGTGCGCAGGATGTCGGTGAGGTTCATGAGAGGCCGGGATTCGGGAATGGGGATTTGGGATTGGCAGGAGCGGGAAGAGCAGGGGCTGCCGGGACCGTGATCATGGCGCACGCACCTCCAATCCCGATTCCCCGCTCCCCGATCCCGGCTCCTCATGCAGCTGGCCGTCGCGCATGACGTAGGTGCGGTCGGCATGGGCGGCGACATCGGGATCGTGGGTGATCAGCACCACCGTGTGGCCGTCGTCGCGCAGGCGCTTGAACAGGGCCAGGATCTCCTCGCCGGTGCGGCTGTCGAGCGCGCCGGTGGGTTCGTCGGCGAGCAGGATCGGCGGCTCGTTGATCAGCGCGCGGGCGATCGCCACGCGCTGCTGCTGGCCGCCGGACAGCTCGCTCGGCCGGTGCCCGGCGCGCTCGCCCAGGCCCACCGCCTGCAGCGCCTGCAGTGCGCGCTGCTTGCGCTCGGCCACCGGCACCTGCGCGTAGCCCAGCGGCATCTCCACGTTCTCCAGCGCGCTCATCCGCGGCAGCAGGTTGAAGCCCTGGAACACGAAGCCGATCTTGTCCCGACGCAGCACAGCCAGTTCCTCGGCATCGAGCGTGGCCACGTCCACGCCGTCGCAAAGGTAGGTGCCGGCGGTGGGCTTGTCCAGGCAGCCGATCAGGTTCATCAGCGTCGACTTGCCCGAGCCCGACGGCCCCATGATGGCGACGAAGTCGCCGCGGGCGATGCGCAGGTCCACCGCCTGCAGTGCCACCACCTCGGCCTCGCTGCCGGGCGAGTAGATCTTCTCCAGCCCGTGGGTCTCGATCACCGGCACCGCGGCCGCTTGCTCGACGGCACTCATTGCGCGGCACGCTCGCCGGTGACCAGCGCGTCGCCCTCGGCGATGCCGCCGCCGGCGATCTCGGTGCTGGTGCCGTCGCTGGCGCCGATCCGCACCATCAGCGGCTGCGGCTTGCCGTCCACCAGCCGGTAGACGGTGGCGCGCTTGGCGTTGACCAGCGCGGCCAGCGCCGCGTCCCACTGGCGCTGCTGCGCCTCGTCCAGGGTGGCGCGGAAGTCGGCGAAGTCCTGGCGGAAGCGCTCGGCCATGCGCTGGCGCAGCTGCGCCTGCACGTCGGCCATGTTGTTGCCGCGGATCACCATCGCTCCGGGCGGCACCATGCCGCCGGCGGCGCCCTGCGGGGCGGCGGCGCGGCGCGTGGCCTGGCGTTCCTCCAGCGCCTTGACCGCGGCATCGAAGGCGGCCTGCTGCTGCGCGCTGGGCTTGAGCCCGGCCACCACCTGCGCCAGGTCGCCGGTGATGCCGCCGCCGGCACGCGCGCCGCCCGCCGGTGCCGGCGCGGCGGGCATGCCGGGCACGGCGGCGCCCGTGGCCTGGCCGGCCGGCTTGTAGCGCAGCGCGGCGTTGGCCACCTTGAGCACGTTGTCGCGCTTGCTCACCTCGATCTCGGCATTGACGGTCAGGCCCGGCAGCAGGGTGCCGTCGCTGTTGTCCACGCTGACGATGACCGGATAGGTGACGACATTGTTCGTGGTGGTCGCCGACAGCCGCACCTGCTCCACCTTGCCGCGGAACTGGCGGTCGGCGAAGGCGTCGGCGGTGAAGCTCACGCCCTGCCCCACCTCGATCTGGCCGATGTCCGACTCGTCCACCGCCAGCTCGATCTTCATCTTGGAAAGATCCTCGGCGATGGTGAACAGCTCCGGCGCGGAGAAGTTGGCCGCCACCGTCTGCCCCGGCTCGATGCTGCGGGTGAGCACCACCCCGTCCACCGGCGAGCGGATCACCGTGCGCTCCAGGTTGAGCTGGGTGGTCTGGGTGGAAGCGGTCTGCTGGACGATCTGCGCCTGCGCCGAGTTCACCGCCGCGCGCGCCTGGTCGAGCGTGGCGCGGGCAAGGTCGACATCGCTCTGCGCCACCAGCTTCTGCGTGCCGAGGTCGGCCTTGCGGCGCCAATCCAGCTCGGCATTGGCCAGCGTGGCCTGCGCCTGCGCCAGGGTGGCGCGGGCGGCGTTGATCTGTGCGTTACCCTGGCGGATCTGCGTCTCGTAGGTGCTGGGGTCGATGCGGGCGACGATCTGGTCCTTCTTGACCGGGTCGTTGTAGTCCACCAGCACCTCGGTCACCTGGCCGGAGATCTGGCTGCCGACGGTGACGGTGGAGATCGCGCTCAGGGTGCCGGTGGCCGAGATCGCCACGCGGATGTCGCCACGTTCCACCGCCACGGTGCGGTAGCCGCCGTCGGACTGCGCGTTGCGGACGTGCCACCAGTAGAACAGCCCGGCGAGCGCCACCGCGGCCAGGGCCAGCGACGGCCACAGCCAGCGGATACGACGTGGGGAAGGACGGGGGGAGGAAGCGCGGGCGGGCTGGGACATGAAGTCGGCTTGGCGGAGGGATACCTTCGCATCAACGCGCCGGCGGCGGTTGCGTTGACACGGTCTGGCGAAGCGTAAGCCGGAAGTGGAAACGGGAGCGCCCCCTCCCGCGAAGCCGCACTGCCGTCCGGAGGAATTTCCCCGTCCTGCCGGAGCTTGCGACAGCAGCGTTGCGGCATCGCCGGCAACAGCGGGACTCGGACCGTGGGCCGCCATCCGTGATCGTCGTCGCTGCGAACGCGGGGACCCGGCGACTTGCGCGGTGGAATCGATCAGCCACGCAGTCTGCCGGTAGCTCCGCCTTTCAAGGCGCAGGCACCGGGTCCCCTCCCGCGCGGGGACGACGAGTTCAATTCTTCCGGACGTGAGCCCCGCCGCTTCAGCCGACAACGGTCCGATCCTGAGCTTTCTCCGGACCATAGCGCCTGCACGGGGACGGCGAGTCGATACTTCCGGGCATGTGCTGTCCACTCCGGCTGAAAGCCGCTCCTATCCCGCGTTTTCTCCGGACGGCAGTGCGGGCGACCTCAGGCACGGGTCCTGCCGCCCCCCTGCCAGGCCCTGGCAAACGCGGACACGGATCAGGCGAAGTACACCGTGGCGGTGGTGCCCGCGCCCTGCACGCTGCGCAGCTCGATGCGCCAGCCGAAGCGCTCGCACAGGCGGCGCACGATCGAGAGCCCCAGTCCGGTTCCCTGCGGCCGGTTCGGATCGGCGCGATAGAAGGGATCGAACGCCTGTCGCAGCGCCGTGCTGGACATGCCGATGCCGGTGTCGCTCACGCTCACCTTCCCGGGTGCCACGACGATGCGGATGACGCCCTCGTCGGTGTAGTTGCAGGCATTGCGCAACAGGTTGCCGATCACCACGTGCAGTACCCGCGGCGGGGCGTCGAGCACCACCGGCGCGTCGATGTCGGCGTGCAGCCGCACCGGACGGTCGCCCAGCAGCTCGCGGGCGTTGTCGGCCTCGTACTGCACCACTTCGCCGACGTCGAACAGTTCGCTCTGCGGCGCCACCTCGGCCTCGCGCGCCAGGATCAGGAAGGCGTCGATGATCGCCTCCATGTCGCGCCCGGCGCGCTGGATGCGCTGCAGGCTGCGGGTCGTGCGCGGCGAAAGCTGGTTGTCGTCCAGGGCCATGTCGCTGGCCACCCGGATCACCGTCAGCGGCGTGCGCAGCTCATGGCTGGCATCGCGAGTGAAGTTGCGCTCGCGGGTCACGTGCTCGGTGACCCGCTGCGCCAGCGCATGCAGCGACGAAGCCAGCAGGCGGGTCTCGCCCTGCACGTCGGCAGGCAATCGTTCCGGCGCCAGTTCGTCGGCCTCGGGATGGCGCGGATCCCAGTGCGAGACCCGCCGCGCCAGCCAGGCCACCGGCGACACCAGCCGCTTGGACACGCGGTAGCCCAGCCAGCTGAGCATGGCGATCGCCAGCAGGATGAACACGATCGGCACCGCGCCGAACCACAGGAACAGCCGTTCGACCTGCGGCCGCAGGAACATCAGGTACAGCGTGCCCAGCGCCTGGCGGTCCACCAGCACCACGTTGCCGTCGCCGATCTGGTGGAAGCCGGGCGGCAGCTGGCGCAGCGAGGCAGGCAGGACCAGGCTCGAGTGCCCGGCCACCACGATGTAGCCGCGCACGTACACCGTGTTGGGCGGCGGCTGCGCCGGCGAGGCTTCGTAGAGCTGCCAGTAGTGCGCCGCTTCCTCCTGCAGCGCGGCGCGCACCAGGCTGTGGCGCACGATCATCCACACCAGGTAGGCGGCGACCAGCAGCGCCAGGCTCGCCAGGGCTGCCTGCACGATGAAGGCGATGCGTACTTTGCGCGGCAGGCCGTGCGGCATGGAGGTTCCCGTGATCGGAGGCCGCGATTATAGGAACGCGCACCGTTAGTTCCGCATCGACGCCGCGGCTGCGCTGTCGCGGCAGTGCGGCCACCGCAGGGGCGGCCGCGCCCGTGTCAGCCCATCGGCTGGGCGATGTCGGCGATGCGGTAGCCGGCGCTCTGCACGGTATGCAGCAGCGGGCGGTCGAACGGCTTGTCGATGATCTTGCGCAGGTTGTACAGGTGGCTGCGCAGGGTGTCCGAATCGGGCAGGCCGTTGCCCCAGATCTCGCGCTCGATCTCCTGGCGGCTGACCACGCGCGGCGATTCGCGCATCAGGATGGTCAGCAGGCGCAGGCCGATCGGCGAGAGCTGCAGCTCGGTGCCGGCACGGGTGGCGCGCATGCTCACCGGGTCCAGCACCAGGTCGGCCACCTTGAGCACCTCGGCACCCACCTGGCGCCGCTCGCGGCGGATCAGGGCGCGCAGGCGCGCCTCCAGCTCCTGGATCGCGAACGGCTTGGTCAGGTAGTCGTCGGCGCCGAAGCCCAGGCCGGTGAGCTTGTCGTCGAGCGTGTCGCGCGCTGTGAGCATCAGCACCGGGGTGGACTTGCGGGCGTCGTTGCGCAGGCGCCGGCAGACCTCGATGCCGTCCAGTCGCGGCAGCATCAGGTCCAGGATCACCACGTCGTAGCTGTTTTCCGCTGCCAGCCGGTAGCCGTCAAGGCCATCGCAGGCATAATCCACCTCGAAACCGCGCCCTTCCAGGTACTCCCCGATCATCTCGGAGATGTTGCGGTTGTCCTCCACGATCAGGACGAGTCCTGACGTTTCCTTGGTCTGACGCATGGAATTTCCTCTGACTTCAGCTTTGTGAAGCTTGCCGGATCGCCGGTCGAGGGGGCGTGAAGGTTTGGAATTGGGGATCCGTCAGTGCGGGAAGGCGCGCCTTTGCGAATCCCAAATCCCCAATCCCCGCCGTCAAAGCAACGGCTCAAGTACCGGCCAGACGTTGTCCAGCAGCTTCGGCTGCGCGGCGGCGGTGGGATGCAGGCCATCGGCCTGCATCAGCCCCGGCTGCAGCGCCACGCCCTCCAGCAGGAACGGCAGCAATGCGACGTCGTACTTCTTCGCCAGTTCCGCATAGCTGGCACGCAGGCGCTGGCGGTAGGCCGGCCCGTAGTTGGGCGGCACGTCGATGCCCAGCAGCAGCACCTTGGCGCCGGCGTCACGGCTGAGCTGGATCATCTTCTCCAGGTTGCCGTGCAGCTGCGCCGGGGTGAGCCCGCGCAAGGCGTCGTTGCCGCCCAGCTCGATCACCACCACCGAGGGTGTGTGCCGCGCCAGCAGCCCGGGCAGCCGGGTCAGCGCGCCGGAGGTGGTCTCGCCGCTGATGCTGGCGTTGACTACCGCCGGCGGTGCCTTCATCTGCTGCTTGAGGCGCTGGCCGAGCAGGTTGACCCAGCCGTCCTGGACAGGGATGTTGTGGGCGGCGCTGAGGCTGTCGCCCACCACCAGCACCGGCCCCTTCGCGGCCGGCGCGGCCGGACCTTTGGCACAGGCGACGGCCGGCAGCAGCACCCAGCATGCCAGCAACACCCACCATCCCGCGGCGAACCGCCTTCCCTTTCCACGCATCCGGAGTCTCCTCATCGACAGTCTGGCCCCCCACACCAGCGTCGCCATCCAGGCAAGCGGCGTCAGCAAATCCGTCAGCGGACCGGAGGGTAAGGTCCACATTCTCGACAACGTCGACTTGATCGTCGGTGAAGGCGACAGCATCGCCATCGTCGGCGCCTCCGGCTCGGGCAAGACCACCCTGCTCGGCCTGCTGGCCGGGCTGGACCTGCCCAGCAGCGGCAGCGTGACCCTGGCCGGCACCGATCTCAACGCCCTCGACGAGGAAGCACGCGCGGCGTTGCGCGCGCAGGCGGTCGGTTTCGTGTTCCAGAGCTTCCACCTGCTGCCGGCGCTGACCGCCGAGGAGAACGTCGCACTGCCGCTGGAACTGGCCGGGCGCGAAGACCCGGCTCGGGTGCGCGAGGTGCTGCAGGCAGTGGGCCTGGCGCCGCGGGCGCGGCACTACCCGCGCCAGCTCTCCGGCGGCGAGCAGCAGCGCGTGGCGATCGCGCGCGCGTTCGTGGCGCGGCCGCGCATCCTGTTCGCCGACGAACCCACCGGCGCGCTCGACCAGAACACCGGCGACCAGGTCAGCGACCTGCTGTTCGCGCTCAACGCCCAGGCCGGCACCACGCTGGTGCTGGTGACCCACGACATGCGCCTGGCGCGGCGCTGCCGGCATGTCTACCGCATCGACCATGGCCGTTTGCGCCACGATCCGCTGGACGACGCGCCATGAACATCCTGCGCCATGCCGCGCGCTCGCTGCGGCGCGAGTTCCTCGCCGGCGACCTGATGACCGTGTTCGCCGCGCTGGTGCTGGGCGTGGCGGTGATGACCGCGGTCGGCACGCTGGTGGACCGGGTGCGGCTGGCGCTGACCTCCAGCGCCGCCGAGGTGCTGGGCGGCGACCTGGGCGTGAGCGGTCGCCAGGACATCCCGCAGGCGTTCGCCGACGAGGCGCAACGGCGCGGCCTGCGCAGCACGCGCATGGTCAGCTTCCCCAGCGTGCTGTTCCACGGCGAGGCCAGCCAGATGGCCAACATCAAGGCGGTCGGCGACGGCTATCCGCTGCGCGGGCAGCTGCTGGTGGCCGACGACCTCGCCGCGGCCGCCAGCCAGCCGGCCGGCGCGCCGCCGCGCGGCCAGGCCTATGCCGATCCGCGCCTGCTCGATGCGCTGGGCCTGAAGCCGGGCGAGGACCTGGAGTTCGGCGCCGGCACGCTCACGGTGACGCGCGTGCTGCGCGCCGAGCCCGACGCCTCCGACGGCCTGCTGCAGATGTCGCCGCCGCTGCTGGTCAACCGCGCCGACGTCGACGCCGCCGGCCTGCTCGGGCCGGGCAGCCGCGCTTCCTACCGGCTGATGTTCGCCGGCGATGCCACCGCCATCGAGGACCTGCGGCAATGGCTGCAGCCGCGCAGCGGCGAGTACCGGCTGGTGACGCTGGACAACGCCCAGCGCGGCGTGCGCGGCGCGTTCGACCGCGCCGGCCGCTTCCTGGCGCTGACCGCGCTGCTGGCGGTGCTGCTGGCCGGCGTGGCCACCGCGCTGGCCGCCAACCGCTTCGCGCTGCGGCGCATCGACAGCGTGGCGGTGCTGCGCTGCCTGGGCGCGCGCCAGCGCGACATCCTCGGCACCCTGGCGCTGCAGCTGGTGCTGCTGGCGATTCCCGCCTGCGCGCTGGGCGTGGCCCTGGGCATGCTGGCCCAGCTCGGGCTGGTGCAGGCGCTGGGCAGCCTGATCCCCGACCGCCTGCCGCTGCCGCAGGCCACCCCGGCCCTGGCCGGGGCCGGCATCGGCCTGTTGCTGCTGCTCGGCTTCGGCCTGCCGCCGCTGCTGCGGCTGCGCAACGTGCCGCCGATGCGGGTGCTCAACCGCAGCTTCGCCACGCTGCCGCCGACCTCGCTGCTGGTGTACCTGGCGGCGCTGGCGGCGACCGTGGCGCTGGCGGTGTACGCCGCCGGCGATGCGCTGCTGGCGACCTGGGTGCTGGGCGGGCTGGCGGCACTGGCGGTGGTGGCCGGCGCCCTCGGCGGCGTGCTGCTGATGCTGGTGCGCGCGGTCCAGCACCGCCTGCGCGGTCCGTGGAAGCTGGGCCTGGCCTCGCTGACCCGGCGCCGCGCACTGAGCGTGGTGCAGCTGGTGGGGCTGTCGCTGTCGCTGTGCGCGCTGTTGCTGCTGGCCGTGGTCGGCCCGGGGCTGCTCGGGCAGTGGCGCGAGCGCCTGCCCACCGATACGCCGAACTACTTCCTGATGAACATCCAGCCCGAGCAGGCCGATGCGGTGCTGGACACGCTGCGCGGGCTCGACGTGCCGGCGCCGGCGGTGGAACCGTTCGGCACCGGCCGGCTGGTGGCGATCAACGGCCACCCGCCGCAGCGCATCGACCAGGATCCGGACGACGACGGCGCCGGCGCCAACCGCCCGGTCAACTTCTCCTGGCGGCACGATTTCCCCGCTGCCAACGAGCTCACCGCCGGCCGCTTCTGGGCGGCGGACAGTACCGCCGCCGAAGCCTCGGTGGAGGACGGCTGGGCGCAGCGCTACGGGCTCAAGCTGGGCGACCGCATCACCCTGGCGCTGGGCGAGCAGGAACACAGCTTCACCGTCACCTCGCTACGCAAGGCCGACTGGGACTCGTTCCGGGTCAACTTCTTCCTGCTGCTCAATGCCGGCGCGGTCGGCGATGCGCCATACAACCTGATCTCCAGCTTCCACCTGCCGTCGTCGCAGGCGACCGAACTGGCCGCGCTGGTGCGGCAGTACCCGAACATCTCGCTGCTGGACATCGACGCGATCCTGCAGCGGGTGCGCGAGGTGATCGACCGGGTCGGCCAGGCGGTGCAGCTGGTGATGGGCTTCAGCCTGCTGGCCGGGGTGCTGGTGCTGCTGGCGGCGCTGCAGGCCACCGCCGGCGAGCGTCGCTACGACAGCGCGGTACTGCGTACGCTCGGCGCCCGCAGCGGACAGCTGCGCGGCGCGGTACTGGTGGAGTTCGGCGCGCTCGGGCTGCTGGCCTCGTTGCTGGCGGTCGCGGCGGCGGCGGCGATCGCCATGGTGGTGTCGCGGCAGGCATTCGAACTGGCGATGGCGCCGCCATGGCCGGCGCTGCTGCTGGGCGGCGCGGCCGGCGTGGCGCTGAGCGTGCTCGCCGGCTGGTGGGGCACGCGCCGCATCCTCAAGGTGGCGCCGGCGCTGGCACTGCGCGAGAACTGATCCGGCGCGACCACCAGCCAAGCCGCGGCCCGCCGGGAAACGGAGGGCCGCACCTCACTGCCGATCGCGCACCGGCCACGGCTGCGCACCTTACCTCGACTGCAAACCGCCCATGCCCGGCATCTCCTTTACGTCCTACCTCTATCCGGTGCTGCTGCTGATCGCCAGCAACATCTTCATGACCTTCGCCTGGTACGGGCACCTCAAGTACCGCAGCGCGCCGCTGCTGGCGGTGATCCTGGCCAGCTGGGGCATCGCCTTCTTCGAGTACTGCCTGCAGGTGCCCGGAAACCGCCTGGGCAGCGCGGTGTACTCGGCGCCGCAGCTCAAGGGCATCCAGGAAGTGATCACGCTGCTGGTGTTCGCCGGATTCTCGGCGCTGTACCTGGGCCAGCCGCTGAAATGGAACCACTGGGCGGCGTTCGCGCTGATCCTGGTGGCGGCGCTGCTGATGTTCAAGGAGTAGCGCTGCGGCCAGAGGCCGTGCGGATCCTGTTGCCCGGGCGAGGAGCTGCAGGCTTCCGTCCGCTGGCGCGGCCGGGTTCGTTTCCTTTTGGAAAGCGCAAAAAGAAACGAACCAGAGAAAAACGCTTTTCCTGCAACGTCAAGGGCCTACGGCTGACGGGTCATCGGGATTTTCCCACTCGCCATCGCTGGCTCGGGCGGAACATGCCCGATCACGGCAGGCCCCCATCCATGGGCGGCGCCCTCCGGATCCGGGAAGGTCTTCATCGCTCACGCCTGGCGGACAACAGCAAACCCGCCCCGCTGTTGCCCGCGCGCTTGCGAAGCGGAGAGGATTGGGCAGCGGTGCCGTTGCGGCCCTGGTTCAGCGCGGCGGCGCCGGCTCCACCCACTGCGCGAACACCGCATCGATCCGCGTGTCCGCGACCGGCTTGCCGGACTGGATCTCCTCGGCCTGGGTGAACAGCGGGACGATCATCGCCATGCCGTCGAGTTTGGTCTTCAGGTGCACGCCCGGCGGCCGCTCCAGGTACCCGGCCCAGCGCGCGCGTACCTTGGCCCAGTAGCCGGCGGTCGCTTTCCAGTAGCCGTAGGCCGGCTCGAAGTCGACGCTGGTGGTCTTGATGTAGTCGTTGAAGCCGAACTCGCGGGCGATGCTCTCCTGGCTGCCGTCGGGCTTGCGCAGCACCTTGGTGTTGAACTGCTCGTGGGTCCAGCCGTTGGGCGTGAGCGTGTGGCGATTGATCACCGCCAGCGCGTTGTAGTCGCTGCGACGGGTGTACTCGCGGCGCGGCAGCGGCCGCCAGCTCAGGTCGCTGGTCCAGCTCGGGTGGCCTTCGGCATAGTCCCAGCGGCCGGTGCCGCAGTAGCGTGGGGCATCGCTGACCTCGAACACGCACTGGGTCCACGCCCCCCTGGTCTGCGCGGCGGGGATCTCGCGCACATGCCAGGTCTGCTCGGCGTCGAACTCGAAACGCCGTGGCGCCTCGTAGGTCCAGTCCTGCCGCCAGTGCTTGGTGACGTGGCCGCTCCTGGGGTCGACCAGCAGGTGCTGCAGCACGATCCTCGCCGGCGTGTCCTCGACCACGACCACCACCTCGCTGCCGCCGCTGCGCATGGCCGGGGCGCGTTCGTAGCCGGGCTTGAGCAGAACCGTCTCGTCGAAGGCGAAATCGACGTCGTACTCGCCCTGCATGGCGAGGATGGACTGGCGGTCGCGCTGCGGGCCGGCCTGCTGCGCCTGAGCCGCGCCCGACGACGCCAGGACGAGGGAAACGATGGCTACCTGGAATCTCATGGTCGCTCTCTTGGTGGTGGGGGTCTTCGGTGCTGCGGGAAGGGGAACATCGCCGGAGCCGCCCGCCGAACGGTATCGGCGGCGTGCCGGCCGGCGGCGCGGACGCCGGGCGAACCGCGCCACGCCGCATGGGAAACGACAGGGCGAGACGGGCCCCGATCCCTGCGGACAAACAAAACCCCCGGCACCGGCGCGACTGGTCGTCGCGGCCGGGATACCGAGGGGGAGAGAGTAGGAGCAGGCAGGCCTGGCCTCGCGCGCCGTGCGCGGGTCAGGGGATGGCGCGTTGCCGCGCGCTCACTTGGTCAGGATGAGCTTGTCGTTGCTGGTGTGGCGCAGGCGGTAGACGCGGTCGCCGTGCTGGATCAGCACCTCGCGGCGGCCCTTGAGCAGCGCCTCGCTGTCGAGCACCTCCTCGGCCGGCACCACCCGCGGCGCGGGACGGTTGCGCAGGGTCAGGACTTCGGGGCGAAGCAGAACGGGTTGTGCGGACATCGTCGGGTCTCCATGCGTCTCGTTGGCAACAGATGATAATGATTCTCAGTGCATTGGCAACATCGATTCCCGTCTTTTTCGGTACGGTATACATGCAAATTTCAGATCGATTCTCTTGAATCGATTTTCCTGAGAAATCGATGGCCTGCCCGCAAGCCGGGGATCGGGCCTGCAGTCAGGCGCCGGTGTCGTAGCGCGGCTGATCGTTGTCCGCCGCCTTGCGGGGACCAGGTTCGAGAACTCGTGACCGCTGGACACTGTGTCTCCACTTGAAGGCACTGGGTACCCGCCTTCGCACTGCTGCCCGGAAAACAGCGATCGTCGTTCCCGCCCATGGATGTTGCCGCAAGTGCCCGGACGCCCTTGGAGGAGCAGCCGTGACCGGCCGTTCGGCTGCGATGAAGCGCTTGGCCCGTGAAGCACCGCGCGCAGGTGCGGGCAGCAGAGTCCGGCACCGACGGCCTTGTCCCCAGGTCTCACCCGCCCCCGGCATCGGCGGCAGCGCCGAGCCCCTCGCCCGCCGGAGCGAAAGGCCCGGCCTGCGCGTCTCCGGCTCAGGCCACCGACTGCTCGACCCGCTGCCACGTCTGGTCGTCGTGCCGTGCCAGCACCTGGAGCGCGCCGAGGTTCTGCAGCAGCTGGGCGACGCAGCTGGCGCCGAGGATCACGCTGGACACGTTGCGGTTGCGCAGGCACCAGGCGATCGCCAGCGGCGCCGGGGCCTCGCCCAGTTCGGCCGCCAGCGCGGTGAATCGGCGCGCGCGCTCGACGCGGCGGTCCTCGGCGGTGCCGATCACCCCCTCGCGCAGCCAGGCATTGTCGGCCTGCGACAGTCGGCTGCCGGCCTCGATGCCGTCGTTGTACTTGCCGGTGAGCAGGCCCGAGGCCAGCGGCGACCAGATCGTCGTGCCCAGCCCGGGGTCGGCATACAGCGGCGCGTACTCGCGCTCAACCCGGTCGCGATGCAGCAGGTTGTACTGCGGCTGCTCCATCGATGGGCCGTACAGGCCTCCGTCGCGGGCGACCGCCAGCGCCTGGCCGATCTGCGCGGCCGACCACTCGGAGGTGCCCCAGTACAGGACCTTGCCCTGGCGCACCAGCGCATCCATCGCCAGCACGGTCTCGGCGACGGGGGTGTCCGGGTCCGGCCGATGGCAGTAGTACAGGTCCAGGTAGTCCACCCGCAGCCGCTTCAACGCGGCATGGCAGGCGTCGGTGACGTGCTTGCGCGAAAGCCCGCGCTGGGTCGGCCGCGGCGATTCGACGGCGCCGAAGAACACCTTGCTGGACACGCAATAGCCGTCGCGCGGCAGGCGCAGGTCGGCGATGACGTCGCCCATCACCTGCTCGGCTCGCCCCTTGGCGTAGACCTCGGCGTTGTCGAAGAAGTTGACGCCGTGGTCCCAGGCCGCCGCCACCAGGTTGCGCGCCTCGTCGCGGTCGACCTGGTCGCCGAAGGTGATCCAGGCCCCGAACGACAGCGCCGAGAGCTGCAGGCCGGTGGATCCGAGTCGTCGATACTGCATGGTCGCTCCCTGGCTGGCGGGCGGGCCATGCCCGCGGAGGCGGCATTGTAGCCAGCCCGCGGCCGCCGCCGGCGCGACGCAATTGCTTGAATGCCCTGGGAATCGCCGGCCGCGGCGGCGATCCTTGTTGCCGGGCGTTGCCCCCTGCTCTAGGCTTCCTTTCTTTGTCCGCAGAGAAATCCCGATGGTCGAAGGTTTGGGGAGAGTCGGCTTCGGCCTGTTCGGGCTGGCAGTGCTGATCGCAATCACCTGGCTGTTCTCCAACAACCGGCGCGCGGTGGACTGGCGGCTGGTCGGTACCGGCATCGCGCTGCAGATCGCCTTTGCCGCGCTGGTGCTGCTGGTGCCCGGCGGCCGCGACGTGTTCGACTGGCTCGGCCGGGGCTTCGTCAAGATCCTGAGCTTCGTCAACGAGGGCTCGGGCTTCATCTTCGGCAGCCTGATGGACACCTCCCGGTTCGGCTTCATCTTCGCCTTCCAGGTGCTGCCGACCATCATCTTCTTCTCGGCACTGATGGGCGTGCTGTACCACCTGAACGTGATGCAGGCGGTGGTGCGGGTGATGGCCTGGGCGATCACCAAGGTGATGCGAGTGTCCGGCGCGGAGACCACCAGCGTCTGCGCCAGCGTGTTCATCGGCCAGACCGAGGCGCCGCTGACGGTGCGCCCGTACATCCCCAAGATGACCCAGTCCGAGCTGCTGACGATGATGATCGGCGGCATGGCGCACATCGCCGGCGGCGTGCTGGCGGCCTACGTGGGCATGCTCGGCGGCGGCGATCCGGAGCAGCAGGCGTTCTACGCCAAGCACCTGCTGGCGGCGAGCATCATGGCCGCGCCGGCGACGCTGGTGGTGGCCAAGCTGCTGGTGCCGGAGACCGGCACCCCGCTGACCCGCGGCACGGTCAAGATGGAAGTGGAGAAGAACACCAGCAACGTCATCGACGCGGCCGCCGCCGGCGCCGGCGACGGCCTGCGGCTGGCGCTGAACATCGGCGCGATGCTGCTGGCGTTCATTGCCCTGATCGCGCTGCTCAACGCGCCGCTGACCTGGCTGGGCGACGTCACCGGGATCGCCGCCGCGATCGGCCGGCCGACCGACCTGTCCACCATCTTCGGCTACGTGCTGGCGCCGGTGGCCTGGGTGATCGGCACGCCGTGGGCCGATGCCACCACGGTGGGCTCGCTGATCGGGCAGAAGGTGGTGATCAACGAGTTCGTCGCCTACAGCGAGCTGGCCCGGATCGTCAACGGCGAGGTCCCGGGCGCGGTGCTCAGCGACGAGGGCCGGCTGATCGCCACCTACGCGCTGTGCGGCTTCGCCAACTTCAGCTCCATCGCCATCCAGATCGGCGGCATCGGCGGGCTGGCGCCGGAGCGCCGCCACGACCTGGCCAAGTTCGGCCTGCGCGCGGTGCTGGGCGGCTCGATCGCCACCTTCATGACCGCCACCATCGCCGGCGTGCTCACCCACTTCGGATAGGAGCGTGGGCGACGGGAACGTGCGGGGCGGGGAACTCGCTGCGAGTCGGTTCTGCGACGATTCGCCGGCCCGCGGCCGCGCTGCAGGCCAGGAAGCGGCGCAAGCGCTGGCCGCATCGGCGGGCTTCGCAGTCCGGGCGGCCTTCGCCGGCCACGCTCCTGCCAACGTGGGCGATGGAGATGCCCGCGGCGGAGCGCTTGCTTCGCCACGATCGGGCGGGTCGGCGTTCGCGGCGCGAGGCCCGGTTCGTGACGATTGGCCTGCCGGTAGCTACTCTACGGGTCGAGAAGCGGCGCGGGCATCGACCGCGCGGCGGCCCCGGACAGCTTCCGGCGCCCGCTTTCCCAGGCCGCCGACGGGCCGCCATCCGCAATACCAAGAGAAGTAGAAGCCTATGAGTTCTGTCGTCGTCCTCGGTTCGTTCAATGTCGATCACGTGTGGCGCTGCGAGGCGCTGCCGGTGCCGGGAGCGACCATCGCCGGCCGCTATGCCACCGGTCCCGGCGGCAAGGGCTTCAACCAGGCCATCGCCGCGGTGCGCGCCGGTGCGCAGACCACGTTCCTGTGCGCGCTGGGCGAGGATGCCGGCGGCGCGATGGCGCTGGAGCTGGCCGCGCAGGACGGGCTGACGCTGGTGGCCGAGGCCAGCACCGAGCCCACCGGCACCGGCGGCATCTACGTCGATGCCCACGGCCGCAACACCATCGTCATCGGCGCCGGCGCCAACGCCACGCTCAGCCCGGCCTTCGTCGAGGCCGAACGTGCACGCATCGCCTCGGCGCGGGTGCTGCTGGCGCAGCTGGAATCGCCGCCGGCCACGGTCGAGGCCGGGCTTGCGCTGGCGCGCCAGGCCGGCGTGACCACCGTGCTCAATGCCGCCCCGGCCAACGCCCCCACCAGCATCGGCCTGCTCAAGCTGGCCGACGTGCTCACCCCCAACGAGACCGAGTTCGCCGCGCTGCTGGCGCGCCACGTCGGCGAGCGGGTGGAACCGGACAACGTCGCCGCGCTGGACGGCAACAGCCTGCACGCGCTGTGCCGCAAGCTGCTGCCGGGCGGCACCGTGGTGGTGACGCTGGGCTCGGTCGGCGCCTTCATCTCGCACGCCGAGGAACTGCAGCGCGGCGACATCCAGCCGCACTACCGCATCGCCGCCGAGACGGTGCAGGCGATCGACACCACCGGTGCCGGCGACGCCTTCAACGGCGCCCTGGTCGCCTCGATGGCGCGCGCGCCGGACCTGCCGTTCGCCACCCACGTGCGCTTCGCCAACCTGTTCGCGGCGCTGTCCACCGAGCGCGTAGGCGCGGCGCTGGCGATGCCGGTGCTGGCCGAGGTGGAAGTGCGGGTGGGGTGAGGGCCGGGATTGGGGATTCGGGATTGGGGATTCGAAGCAGGTTCGGCGCCCAAGCCCGTGGATGCCGCCTGCAGCCCGTTCCGCGAGAAGATACGCCGGCAGACCGCCTGACCGCTTTTTCGAATCCCCAATCCCGAATCCCCAATCACGCCCCCCCATGCTCATCGGCCCCTACGACATCGCCCCGAACGTGCTCCTGGCCCCGATGGCCGGGGTCACCGACAAGCCGTTCCGGCAGCTGTGCAAGCGCCTGGGCGCGGGGCTGGCGGCCTCGGAGATGACCATCTCCGACCCGCGCTTCTGGAACACGCGCAAGTCGCTGCACCGCATGGACCATGCCGGCGAGCCGGCGCCGATCAGCGTGCAGATCGCCGGTACCGAGCCGCGCCAGCTGGCCGAGGCGGCACGCTACAACGTCGACCACGGCGCGCAGATCATCGACATCAACATGGGCTGCCCGGCCAAGAAGGTGTGCAATGCCTGGGCCGGCTCGGCGCTGATGCGCGACGAGGCGCTGGTGGCGCGGATCCTGGAGGCGGTGGTGGCCGCGGTGGAGGTGCCGGTGACGCTGAAGATCCGCACCGGCTGGGACTGCGACCACCGCAACGGCCCGGCCATCGCCCGCATCGCCCAGCAGGCGGGCATCGCCGCGCTGGCGGTGCACGGGCGCACCCGCGACCAGCACTACACCGGCCTGGCCGAGTACGACACCATCGCCGCGATCAAGGCGGTGCTGTCGATCCCGGTGATCGCCAACGGCGACATCGACTCGCCGCGCAAGGCCGCCGCGGTGCTGCGCCACACCGGCTGCGACGCGGTGATGGTCGGCCGCGCCGCGCAGGGCAACCCGTGGATCTTCGGCCGGATCGCGCACTACCTGGCCACCGGCGAGGAGCTGCCGCCGCCGTCGCTGGAATTCGTGCGCGACACCCTGCTCGGCCACCTGCACGAGCTGCACGCCTTCTACGGGCAGCCGCAGGGCGTGCGCATCGCCCGCAAGCACCTGGGCTGGTACGCCAAGGACCACCCGGAGAGTGCCGCGTTCCGCGCCGTGGTCAACCGTGCCGAGACGGCGGAGGCGCAGATCGCGCTGACCGGCGACTACTTCGATGCGCTGATCGCCGGGGTGCCGCCCTCGCTGGCCGACGCGGCCTGAAGTCGGCCGCGGCGGGTGCCGCGAGCCTGCACGAGGAGCCGAGCTTGCTCGGCTGAAGCGTTCCCGGTACGGCCCCAGCCGAGCAAGCTCGGCCCTACACTTTGGACGTCGTCCTTCGCCGAGATTCCATATCGGGATCGCGGCGAGGATGCTTCATCGGGATGCGGGACAAACCTTGTCCCGGTCGCCCTCGCCGCCGCCGTGTAGGCGGACGGCGAAGGCGAAGCCATCCGCTAGCGACCGGCGGCCACCGACTTCGCCGCCGCGGCCTTGCGCTCGACGCCGGCGAAGTCGCCGGCCACGAAGGTGCTCACCGCGTCGGGCTTGATGCGGCGCCGGATCGCGGCGTTGACCTGCTCCAGGGTCAGGTTGCGGATCGCGTTCTCGAAGTCGATCGACCACTGCAGGGTGCGGTCGAAGTACAGGTCCATGCGCATCATGCCGGCCAGGCCGCGATCGCTGGAACGCGAATCCTCGTACATGGTCAGCAGGCTGGCCTTGGTGTCCTCCAGTTCCTGCTCGGTGACGCCGTCGCGGACGAAGCGCTGCAGCTCCTCGCGCATCGCCGTCTCCACCTTCGGCATGTTCTCCGGCGCCGAGGTCGCCTGCATGTAGAAGACGCTGTTGTCGTCCTGGTTGTCGACGATGACGCCGCTGCCGACGTAGTAGCTCAGCCCTTCCTGGCCGCGGACGCGGGTGCCCAGTCGCGACGACATCGCGCCGCTGCCGAAGATGCGGCTGGCGACCAGCAGCGCCGGATGGTCCGGATCGGATGCGTTGAGCGGGAAGTTGCCGCGGGTGACCACCACCGCGTTGGCCTTGTCCGGCGTCTCGAACGTCTGCCGCACGACCTGGTCGGGCTGGAAGAACGGGCGCGACGTGCGCTTGAACGGGTAAGGCGACTTCCAGCCGGTGAACAGCGTCTGCAGCTCCCGCTCGATCTGCGCAGGGTCGAAGTCGCCGACCACCGCCGCCTCGGCGTCGGCGGTGCCGTAGAACCTGCGGTGGAACGCACGCACGTCCTCCAGCTTCACCGCCTTGACCCCGGCCAGGATCTGCTCGCGGCTGCGGAACGCCTCCGGATGCCCCGGCGGCCACGGGTCGAAGTGCTTGCGCATGGCCTCGTCGGCGACCTGCCCGGGCGAGCGGTCCTCCTTCTCCAGCCCGGCGATCCGCTGCGAACGCAGCAGCTCGAACTCGGCCTCGGGGAACGTGGGGGTACGCAGCACCTCGGCGGCCAGGCGCAGCGCGGGGATGAAGTTCTCGCGCTTGGCGGTCAGCGTGATCGAGGCGAAGCGGCCGCCGCCGGTCACCGATATCCGCGCGCCCAGTTCGTCGAAGCGCTTGGCGATCTGCTCGCGGCTCATGGTCCTGCTGCCGCGCATCAGCATCATGCCGGTGAAGCTGGCGGCATCGTCCAGTCCCTGGGTGGACGCGTCGTCGCCGAAGTGCGACATGAACACCATCGACACCAGTTCGCCGCGGGTCTGCTTGCGCAGCAGCGCGACCTTGAGGCCGTCGCCCAGCGTCCGGTACTCGGTGCGCGCCTTGATGCTCTCCAGGCTCGCGTCGAAGCGCTCGCCGGATGCCTCCGGCGGACGGCCGCTGTAGCCTTCGAGCAGGCTGGCGACGGTGGGGGCCGGGGCGATCTCGACGCTGTCCGGCTTCGGCGTCGGGATGAAGCGCGCCAGCGTGCGGTTGCTCGGTTTCAGGTAGGTCCGCGCGACGCGGTTGACGTCCTCGGCGCTGACCTGCTCCATGCGGTCGCGGCGCAGGAACCACAGCCGCCAGTCGCCGGCGGCGATGTACTCCGACAGCAGGTGGCCGACGCCGTTGACGTTGTTGTTGGCGCGCAGGTAGCGGTTGCCTAGGCGCCGCTTGGCATCGGCGACCTCCTCGTCGGTGAACGGATGCCGGTCCAGGCCCTCGACCAGTTCCAGCAGCGCCTTTTCCACCTGGGCAGGATCGCCGCCCGGCGGTGTCGATGCGTAGAACGTCGCCAGCCCCGGGTCGCGGAAGGCGTCGGCGCCGTTGTCGATGCTGGGGGACAGCTTGGTCTCTACCAGCGCCTTGTACAGGCGCCCGCTCGGCTCGCTGCCCATGATGCTGTCGAGCACCTCGAAGGCGGGCGAGTCGGGATGGGTGAAGGCCGGGGCGTGGTAGGCCAGCCCGACCAGAGGCGTCTCGCCGACGCGGCGGATGTTGATCTCGCGCTCGCCGTCCTGGGCCGGCTCGACGGTGTAGCGCGGCGGCAGCGTCCGCGCCGGGCGCGGGACCGCGCCGAAGCTGTCGTGGACCACCTGCAGCACCCGCTGCGGGTCGAAGCGGCCGGCCACGATCACGGTCGCGGTATCCGGCTGGTACCAGGTGCGGTAGAACGCCTGCAGCCGCTCGATCGGCACGTTCTCCACGTCCGAGCGGTTGCCGATCACGTTGTCGCCGTAGGCGTGCCACAGGTAGGCCTGCGCGCGCAGGCGCTGGCTCAGCACCCGGGCGGGGCTGTTCTCGCCGATCTCCATCTCGTTGCGGACCACGGTCATCTCGCTGTCCAGGTCCTTCCTGGCGACGAAGGAGTTGACCATGCGGTCGGCCTCGGCGCGCAGCAGCCAGTCCAGCGTCTGCTCGTTGGCCGGGAACGAGCCGTAGTAGTTGGTGCGGTCCTGGCCGGTGGTGCCGTTGAAGACGATGCCGCGCTTCTTGAACTCCGCGGCGATGTTCGGGACCGTCGGCGTGCCCTTGAACAGCAGGTGCTCGAGCAGGTGCGCCATGCCGGTCTCGCCGTAGTTCTCGTGCGCGGCGCCGACCGAGTAGGTCACGTTGACGGTGGTGGTGGGCGTGCCCTGGTCGGGGAACAGCAGCACCCGCAGGCCGTTGTCCAGGCGGTACTCGCTGATGCCTTCCACGCTGGGACCGGCGCTGATGCCCGGCGGCAGGACGGCGCCGGGTTGCGCGGCAGCGAGCGCGCCTTGGCTTGCCGGCAAGGCCAGGCAGAGGGCGAGCAGGATGGAACGAGGTCGCATTGTCTACTCCGTAACGGGGAGGGATGCCGCGGCGGCCAGGCCCGGACCGGCAATGGCGATCCGGGCGCAGCCGCCAGGCGGGGAATCAGAACTGTCCGCGCAGGCTCAGGGTGTAGCTGCGTGGCTCGCCGTAGTAGTTGCCGGAATAGGTGTTGGCGACGGTCTGCCAGTAGCTGCGGTCGAGCAGGTTGTTGACGTTCAGCGCGACCTGCCAGCGATGGTCGATACGCCAGGCGGCGCGGGCCGAAACCACGGCATAGCTGCCCTGGGAGAACTCGTAGCCGGCGTAGCCGCCGCTGCACACGCCGCTGATCTGGTTGAAGGCCAGGCACGCGGTGCCGGTGTAGTAGCCGCGGCTCTGTGCGTTGACGCCGCCACCCAGGCTCAAACGGCTCAACCACGCGCCGCCCTGGAACTGGTAGGAACTCCACAACTTGAACAGGTGCTTGGGCAGGCGGCTCTGCAGCGGCAAGCCCTGCGAATAGGACAGGGTGCCGTTCTCCTCGTTCTCGTTGAGGGTGTAGCTGGCCGAGATCTGCCAGCCCGGCAGGATTTCTCCGCTCACTTCGGCGTCGATGCCGCGACTGATGCGTTGTATGTCGGTATCTGTGGTGTAGCAGCAGTAGTGGTTGCTGTCGACCTGGTAGTAGTCGTCCGGGTTCGAGTAGCTGCCGTCGAGGTAGGCCCAGTTTTTCTGTTCGATGCGGTAGAGCGCCAGGCTGGCGTTGATCTGGCCGCCACGCCCGGCCCACTTGACGCCTGCCTCGAAATTGCTGCCGGTGATCGGGTCGACCATGCGGCCGTCCCGGCCGAAGTAGTTGGACTGTTCGAGGTAGACGTCGCTGTAGCTGGCGTATGCCGACCACGCATCATTGAAGTCGTAGACGATCGATACGGTCGGCGGCCAACTGAAGTCATAGGTATCCCAGCCGGCGGGATAGGAACCGGTCAACTCGCCCTTGCCCACGGTTTCGCCGGTAGCCGCGATGCAGGCGTCATAGCTGCACAATGTCTGGCGCAGGTTCTTGGTCTTGTAGGTGCTGTAGCGCAAGCCCAGGTTCACGTGCAGCGGCTCCCACAGCGTCAACCGCAGGTTGGCGTAGGCATTGGTCTGGCGGCGCAGGTACTCGGGATAAGTCTGGTAGGGCACCGCAGCATCGCCCAGGGCATAGGCCGGATCGGATGGGTCGAAATCGAAGATGTCGACCGGGGGATAGCTGGTCGAGGGCGAGCTGTAGTAGGTGTGCCCGCCGCCATCTGCGAGCGCGTAGTTGCCACCGATCGTCAGCAACTGCCTGTGCCCGAACAGTTCGAAGCTGCCGTTCAAGGTCAGGTCCGCGGTGGTCTGTTTGCTCGCCTGTTCTTCCTTGGACTGGTACAGGTACGGTCCGGCCAGTGTCACCGGGTTGACCGCGCCGCTGACGGTGCTCACGGTCAGATCCCGCTCCTGGTCGGTGCGGGTGGCGTTGAGTTTCACACTCCAGGCCTCGTTGAAGCTGTGCTCCACCCAGCCGAAGACCTCGGTAATATCGAAGTCGTAGCGGTTCCAGGGAAACGCCAGGCTGGTGCTGCGGGACACGTCCAGCGCGGCGCCGGTGATGTAGCGCGGCAGGCCACTGGTGAACGGTACCGCGTCCTGCCAGGTGCGGCTGGCGCCGACGCCAACGACGGTCGATGGCGTCAGGTCGTATTCGAGGACCCCGTAGGCGATCTCCTTCTCGCTTGAGGCAACGTCGTAAAAGAAGTCCTGGTCCTGCCAGACCAGCACGCCACGTCCGCGCAGACGGCCATCGAAACCCAGGGGACCGGTGGCGTCTAACGTCGTGCGGTAGTTGTTCCAGCTGCCGACCTGTGCCTCGAAGATCACCTGGTAGTGGTCCAGCGGACGCTTGCGGGTCAGGTTGATCACCCCGCCGGGGTTGCCGTAAGCGTTGTACTGGCCATCGGCGCCGCGCAGGATCTCGACGTGGTCGTACAGGGCGGTATCGAACTGCGGCACCAAGCCCCAGTTGCTGTTCTGGATATCCAGCGGCGCGCCGCCGTCGAGCTGCAGGCGCTGGATGCGGAAGCCGCGCGAGTAGAACTCGGACTCGAGCGCGCCCCTGCTGCCGGTGATAGTGCTGATGCCCGTGGAAGCACTCATCAGCGCGGCGAAGTCGGTGAGGTTCTGGTCCTCGATCTGTTGCCGCGTGACCACGCTGACCGACTGCGGCGTGTCCTTGATCGACAGCGGCATCTTGCTGGCGACGCCCAGCGCGCCACTGGTGTAGCTGCCCGTGCCCTCGGTGGCGGTCACGTCGGAACTGCCGTTGACGCCATTGACCGCCGCGCCGCCGGCGGCCCCCTCGATGCGCAGCGGCCCCAGCACGCGCGCATCGCCCACGTCCGGCGCCGCCTCGATCACCACCGTGCGCGGGCCGGCGAAGCGGAACGTCAGGCCACTGCCGGCCAGCAGCCCGGCCAGTCCGCTCTGCGCCGAATGGCGGCCATGCACGCCGCCGGTGCTCTTGCCGTCGGTCAGCCTGCTGTCGACGTTGAACTGCAGCCCGGACTGCTGGCCGAAGCGCAGCAGCGCCGAACTCAGCGGACCGGCGGGAATGTCGAACTCGTGCGTCTCCCCCTGTCCCTGCCCCGGTTGCCCCTGTTGTGCGCTCGCCGCCGGCACGACGGCAACAGCCAACGCGCCGGCGGCAACGGCCGCCGCCATGGCCCTGGAGCAATGCCGCAATCCATCCCCCAGAATGGAAGCCAGCGAAGCATGCAATCTCGTGTAGCGCATCCGTATCCCCTGGTTGTCGTATTCGTCAGTGGCGCCTGGCCCGGCGGGCCGTCCCCGAATCGAGACCGCAGCGGTCCGGCAAGCGCCCCCCCGATGCTGTCTTCTTCCTGTAATGCCCAGGGGAGCCGAATCTGACAAAGCCCGGTTCATTCAATTGCGGAATATCGAACGGTGAGGAAATGCGGGAGTTCCCTGCCCCCCGGCATGGAGTGGATGCGAATAGGTGATGCCCCTGCATAGCCAGTTCCCTTCTCCCGCTTGCGGGGCTCACGGCCCCCTTTGGGGGGAAGGTGGCGCACAGCGCCGGATGGGTGGCTTTCGCTGTGGCCTTTCCCATGCTCCAGGCAGCCCCCATCCGCCCTTCGGGCACCTTCCCCCGCAAGCGGAAGAAGGAGGAACTGCTGCTCATTCCCGAATCCGTTGCTTGCGCAACGGGCCGCCCCCGTACGCGCGGCGGCCGCCTGTGCCTCAGCCCGAGGAGGAAGCCGAGTCAGTCGGGTGCGCTGCGGTGCGCTGCACCTCCGGCGATTGCCGGATCCACACGAACGGGCCGATGCGCCTGACCTGGACCGGCAGCGATTGCCCCAGCGTGTCGTACCACTCGTCGATGCGCGCCAGGTCGACGATGGAGCTGACCCGCAGCCGCTCGGAATCCGGGTAGCTGACGATGACGATGCGGCGGTCGTAGCGCTTGAGCTCGCCGAGCACTTCGGCCACCGGCCGGTTCTCGAACATCAGCCGCCCGGTGTGCCAGGCCAGCGCCCGTTCCGCATCGGCCTGCTGCACCGGCTTGGCGCGGTCGCCTTCGTGCACCCGTACCGCCTGGTCGGGAGTGACGACCACCGCCGGCGTGCCGCCGCCGGAGACCTGCACCCTGCCCCGCTGCACCGTGACCACGACGTCGCCGCCGTCGCGGCGGACGCCGAACGCGGTGCCCAGCACCCGGATCTGCCCGGCGCCGGCATCGACGGTGAACGGGAGCCCCGCCGCATGCGCCACGTCGAAGTAGGCCTCGCCGCGCACCAGCCGGACGTGGCGCTGCCGCGCGTCCACCTGGACGTCCGCGGCGCTGGCGGTGTTGAGCCACATCGTGCTGCCGTCGGCCAGGGCGACGATGCGCTGCTGGCCGGTGGCGGTGGTCTGGTCGTGGCGCCAATCCAGCAGCCATTGCATCCACAGGCCGCAGGCCATCACCAGTGCCGCGGCCATGGCCAGCCAGCGGCCGCGCCGGCGCAGGCCGCCGTCGCCGCCGCGCCGCGCGGGCAGGCTGGCCATCGTCGGTGCGTACTGCGCCTCCAGCGGTTCGCCGATCAGCAGCCACAGCTGCCGCGCCTGGTTCAGCGCCTTCTCGTTGCGCGGGTCGGAATCGCGCCAGCGCTCGAACCGCGCGAGCATGTCGGCATCGGCTTCGCCGGTGGCGAGCCGGGACACCCACAGCAATGCCTGGTCCTTCGGGCTGTCAGGATCCATGCCCGGTTCGCTGTCCATCCATTTTTCATCGCTGTTGTTCATATCGTCCCTAACGCCCGGCGATGCCCGGAATGACAATGCCGGCCGTGCATCCGTTCATCTCTCGCCCAGCTTCTTTTCGCAGTGCTTCAACGCCAGCAGCACGTACTTGTTGACCAGGCTCAGCGACACGCCGAGACGGCGCGCCACGTCCTCGCGCGGCAGCCCCTCGATGCGGGTCAGGTAGAGCACGTCGCGGCACTTGGCCGGCAGTTCCGCCAGGGCGTCGTGGATGATGTCCAGCCGGTCCTGCGCGTGGGCGTGCTCCTCCGGATCGGCGACGTGGCCCTCGAACAGGGTCAGCGCCCCGGCCAGCAGCTGCACGTGCCGGCTCTCGGTGCGCTGGTGGTACAGCGCGGCGTGCACGGCCATGCGCATCAGGTAGCGATGCGCGTCCTCCTCGCCCGGCAGCAGGTCGGAGATCCTGTCCAGCCGCAGGTAGATGTCCTGCGCCAGGTCCTGCGCGGTGTCGCGGTCGTGGATGCGGCGCTCGATGGCGCGCTCCAGGTTCGGCCGGATCTCCAGGAAGATGCGGGTCAGTTCCTCGCTGCTCAGCCCGGCCGCGCGGCGCCGGTCGAGCGCGTCGTCCGCCGGTGCCGGCGGCGGGGCCTGCGTGCGCCCCCACTTCATCAGCGTCCCCTCCGCGCCAGGTTTCGGCGCAGGAAGAACTCCACCGGCACCACCATGTCGATGAGGGTGCCGCCCATCTCGTCCGGCGGCGGCGGCAACGGCGAGGCGCGCTGGATCAGCGCATTGACCTCCTCGTCGAGCGCGGCGTAGCCGCGGCTGCGGGCGATGTGCCAGTGCAACACCTTGCCGCTGCGGTCCATGGTGAAGCGCAGGTAGATCACGTCCTCCTGGCGGCGCATCTGCGCCCCGCCCGGGTAGCGCTTGTGCCGCTCCAGGTGGGTCAGCAGGGTGTTCTCCCAGGTCTGGATCGCACTCGCGCCCTGGTCGCTGGGCGAACCCTCGACCGGCGCCTGCAGCGCGTCCTGGGTCTGCGCCATGCTGGACGGCGCCGCGCTGGTGCGATCGGCCGCGACCTGCTGTTCGGACTCGGGCTCGTCCTCCGGCCTGGCCGCCAGCGCATCCGGCGGCGGTGCGGCCCTCGCCTCGGGCGGCGGATCGAACTGGCGTTGCCGCGGCTGCGGCTTGGGCTGGACCCGCTGCTCGACCTGCTCCGGCCCCGGCGGCGTCTCGCTGGCGCGCGGCTCCGGTGCCGAGGGCAGGTCGGCCAGCTCCACGCTCATCGCCGCCAGCGGCGGAGCGGCCGCGGACTCGGCCGGCCTGGCCCCGAAGTCCACCAGCATCGCCGCCGCGGCCCCGGCGTGCAGCAGCACGGCGGCGGCGATGCTGCCGACCCAGCGCACCGACTCGGCCCGCCGGGAGCGCTCCACGGTGCCCGCTACGCGAGGTGTGTGTTCCGCCATGGCCGCGCTATGCCTCCTGCTGGTTCAGGGCGACCAGCGCCACCTTCAGGTAGCCGGCCTGGCGCAGTTCGTCCATCAGCCCGACCAGGTCGCCGTAGGGCACGGTCTTGTCGGCGCGCAGGAAGATCCGCGATTCGCGATCGCCGCCGAGCAGGCCGTCCAGCCTGCCGGCCAGCGCCGCGCGATCCACCTCCTCTTCGCCGACGAACACCCGCAGGTCAGCCTGCAGGCTGACCACCACCGGCTCGCGCGGCTCGGGCTGCGCCTGCGCGCTGGAAACGGGCAGGTCCAGCGGCACGTTCACCGTGGCCAGCGGCGCGGCCACCATGAAGATGATCAGCAGCACCAGCATCACGTCGATGAAGGGGGTAACGTTGATCTCGTGCAGGCCTTCCTCGGCGTCGTCGCCGGACTCGAGCTTAAACGCCATGCAGCCCTCCCGCCTTGCGCGGCGGCACCACGGCCTCGGACTCCAGCTCGCGGCTGAGCAGACACATCACCTGCGCAGCGGCATCGTTCATGCGCACCCGGTAGCCGGCGATCGCCCGCGTCACCAGGTTGTAGACCAGCACCGCGGGAATGGCCGCGACCAGGCCGAACGCGGTGGCCAGCAGCGCCTCGGCGATGCCCGGCGCCACCACCGCCAGGTTGGTGGTCTGTGCCTGGGCGATGCCGATGAAGCTGTTCATGATGCCCCAGACGGTGCCGAACAGGCCGATGAACGGGGCCGCGGCGCCGATGCTGCCCAGCACGCTGACGCCGCGCGAGAGCCTGCGCTGCTGCCCGGCCTCCACCCGCTGGATCAGCGCCGCGGCGCGTTCCTTGATGCCATCGGCGAGCGGGTACCACGCCGCGGACGGATAGCGCTCCAGTTCCTGCAGCGCCACGCCCACCATCGCCGCGGCCGCCGGGTCGGGCAGCCTGGCCGCGGTCCCCAGCGCGGGCGCCGCGGCCAGTGCCTCCAGCGCAGCGGCGATCGAACGGCGCTGGGCCAGGATTTCCCACGTCTTGTAGATCCAGATGCTCAGGGTCGTCACCGAGGCCAGCACCAGGATCGCCATCACCCCCTTCACCACCCAGTCGGCGCGCTGGAACATCGCGCCGACGGTGAGGTCCTGCGGCATCGTGGCGATGTCCTGCGCCGTCGCCGGCACTGCCAGAAATCCAAGGACCACCCACAGGCAAACTGAAAGACCACGCTTCAAAGCATCTCTCCTGGCTGACGTCGGCGATGACCGGCCCGGCGGGACGGCCACGGATGCGGACACGATTGCCGCTAACTGGAGTAATGCCTGGGCGACAGGGAATTGACAATCGGAATGCAGCTTCCGCCCGCGGCGAAATCGTTGCGGATGAAACCCACTGTCCGGGAAGGCCGCCGACGATCGTCGCCGCCGCCGGTCGCGCAGCGGCGCCAAGCTGGACGGCTCCCCTCGCGCCAGCGGTCGTCGCCCCCCCGTGCAGGGAACTACGGCGAGGTCCGCTGCGCGCCGGAGGCATCCATGCCGATGATGGCGGCATCGTCCGCCGGCTGCCGCCAGATCCGCCACCACATGCGTGCCAGCGCGTCGCCGAGCTGCCCGCGCGCGACCGGTGCGCGATAGGCCGCCTCGACCTGCCGCGGCGGCAGTTCCTCCCAGCCCGCGCCGCGCTGCCGGGCGACGACGAAGTTGAAGTTGTACTGCGGCTCCAGGCCCATGCGCAGGTCGCTGAGCACCAGCTCGCCGTCCACCACCTGCGCGCGCATGAAGCCGCGGTTGAACCACGCCAGCCGCCGCACCGCCGGCAGCTCGCGCACCTGCGCCAGCGCCTGCACGTTCGAGGCATGGCCGTGGAAACGCATCGGCCCGCGGTCGGCCACCAGCGAACGCTCGCCGATCACGTAGCCGCCCGGCGTCATCGCCACCACCCGCCACAACAGCGTGTTGAACGGCATCGGCACCGAGAAGCGCGGCGCGTCGGCCAGCCCCATCGCCGCCAGCGAACGCGCCGCCTCGCGCTCGACCAGCTGCTTGGCCAGCAGCGACCAGCCCAGGTAGGCGCTGCCGAGCGCCAGCCCGGCCACCAGCGCGCGCTGCGCCAGCGGCCGCGCCCGCGCGAACCAGGCCACCACGCAGGCCAGCAGCAGCCACAGCGTGTAGGCCGGATCGATGATGAACATGCTCGACCACATCGCCGGATGCGGATGGAACGGCCACCACAGCTGGGTGCCGTAGACGGTGAACGCATCGAGCAGCGGATGGGTGACCAGCGCCAGCTCGATCGCCCAGAACCAGCGCCGCGGCGACTGCACCACGCGCCCGCGGCCGTAGCGCAGGAACAGCCACCAGACCAGCCAGCCCAGCAGCGGCAGCACCAGCAGCGAGTGGCTGAAGCTGCGATGCACGGTCATCAGCGTCACCGGATCGCGGGTGAACGGCAGCATCAGCAACCCGTCGAGGTCGGGCAGCGTCCCCAGCGCGGCGCCGGCCAGCAGCGCGGCGCGGCGGTGGCCGGCGGGAGCGATGGCGGCGGCGACGGCGCCGCCGAGGACGATCTGGGTGAGGGAATCCATCGGCCGATGGTAAACCGGTCCGGCGCCGCGCCCTACCGCGGCGACCGGCGGTCATCAGGTCACCCGGCCGGAGACAGGTCCACCGAGATCGCGCAGTGGTCGGACAGGTGCGCCGGCTGTCCGGTCTTCTCGTAGGTGTATTCGACGAACGAACCGTCGCGATAGCCCCGCGCGCCCTTCGCGCTCAGCACGATGTGGTCGATGTAGGCATCGAAGTCCGAGCATGCCGGCCGGCGCGCGCCCGGGATGTCCTTCAGCGGCACGCCGGCCCGGGTGCTGTGCCTGAGTTCCCACCACAGCTTGTCGTCCCGCTTGGCCAGGCGGCGGTTCCAGTCGCCGAGGATCACGTAGGGCACGGAAGGGTCGGCCTCGCGCGCCGATACCCAGTGCTGCAGTACGTCGGCCTGCCTGAACACCGTGCTGCAGACCGGCGTGGGATCGTTGCTGTCGAAGCAGCCGCTCTTGAGGTGCACCGCCAGCAGCCGCAGCGGATTGCCGGCACGGTCGCGGACGGTGATGTCCACGCCCCAGCGCAGGTCGGGATCGCCCAGCGCCAGTGCCGCGAGGTCGGGATTGCGTTGCACGTCCAGGTCCTTGCGCACGGCGAAGCCCACGCCCTGGTTGCGGATCTTCAGGCCCGGCTCGCCGCGGCAGTCGCCGCCGCGGCCGCTGGCCGGGCGCTGTTCGAACACGATCCGGTACCTGTCCGGCGCGAACACGCGCGCGGCGGCGGCGGCCGATTCCACCTCCTCGATGGCGAACACGTCGGCGTTCACCCTGGAGACGTAGTCGCGCATCCGCGCATAGTCGGCCTCGCTGCGCGGCCGGCAGCCGACGCCGTCGGACTCGGCCAGGTGCTCCATGTTCCAGGTGGCGACGCGCAGGACCGCCGCCGCCGCGGGCGAGCCCGGCCTGGCCGGCGGGGTCGAGCAGGAGGGCAGCACCAGGACCAGCAGCGACAGCGCGGCGGCGCCCAGGCATGGGGAGATACGACGCGACAGCGAGATCATGCGCGATTCCGGAAATCTGGCCGGCCGCGGCCGGCGCAAGGCGTCGGCGGCCGGCGGGGAAAGGAACGGGCCCGGGACATGCGTCCCGGGCCCGGGGTGCAGCGAACTATGCTCTGCGCAGGCTCAGAACGAGCCGCCGAAGCTCACCATGATCGTGCGCGGGGCCAGCACGCCGTACTCCGGCTGGTCGTAGTACCAGTCGTAGCTCTCGGCCGCGGCCTGGTTCTCGTAGTAGCCCTTCTCCGACACCCACGGCGCGTTGCTGACGTAGGTGTAGGCCTTGCGGTCGAACAGGTTGGAGATGTTGAGCTTGAGCACCGGCTTCTTCACCGCACCGATGTCCGGCAGGTTGACGCCGGCGTTCAGGCCCACCACGGTGTAGCCGCCGACCTTCTCGGTGTTCATGTAGTCGCCGTAGCGCGAACCGGAGTACTTGGCCTTCAGCGACGCCCAGAACTCGCCGTTGCTCCAGCTCAGGCGCGCGGAGGCGATGTCCTTGGGCGTATCGGCCAGCTGCTTGCCCTTGATCGGATAGGCGCCGTCGTCGCCGGTGTCCACGATGCTGCTGCGCACCTGCGCCTCGGTGCGGGTGTAGGACAGGTAGGCCTTCCAGTGCTGGTCGAACGCATAGCTGGCCTCCCAGTTGGCGCCGCGCATGCGCACCTTCGGTATCCACACATAGGTGGTCAGCGCCAGGTCGTTGTCGTAGCTGGACATCTGCTTGTTCTTGTAGTCGCTCTGGTAGACCATCGCGGCCATCCCGAAGCGGTCCCCGTAGAAGCGCCAGCCCAGGTCGTGGGTGATCGCCGTCTCCGGCTGGCTGGTGGTGTTGCCGGTGACGGTGTTGAGGGTGATCGAGTTGGTCGACGGCACCCGGAAGGTCTTGCCCACGCCGTAGAAGAACTGGTTGCGGTCGTCGGGCATGAACTTGATGCCCAGCGCCGGCAGGAACTCGCTGTAGTCGTTGTCGAACAGCGTCTCCGTCTCCAGGTAGCGGCCCAGGCCGGTGTAGTAGCTGCTGGCGTAGTCGGCGCCCGGCCACTGGTAGTTGTGGCCCTTGCGGGTGGCCTTCAGGTAGGCCACGCCGAGGTTGAACTGCCACCTGTCGCTGGGCGTCCAGTTGTCCTGCAGGAAGTACTTCTGCACCGTGGTCACCGTGTAGGTGCGGTAGCCCTGCTGCGGGGTGCCGTCGGGGTAGTAGATCAGGCAGCCGTCGCTGTCGGCCCACACGTCGCAGGCCTCGCCGGTGCTCTGGTCCACCAGCGAGTAGTCCTGCGTCTGGCTCTTGCGCGAGCGCTCGAACCAGGCGCCGTAGGACAGGGTGTGGTCCAGGCCGACGTTCTGGATGAACTTGGCGACCACGCCCGGGCGCAGGGTCTTGCTGTGCGAGAACTGGTAGCCGGTGAAAGCCGCGCTGCCGTTGCTGATCACGCCGTCGCCATTGAGGTCCTGGTTGGCGTAGTCGAACTGGTTGACCGCGGTGTTGGCGGTCTCGCGGAAGTAGTTGCTGCCGCTGGAGCCGCCGCCGTCGCCCCACCACAGGTAGGGCACCACCGACAGGCGCAGGTCGTCGGAGAAGGCGAACTCGCCGTCCAGGCTCACCATCAGGCTGCGGAACGGGTTGCGGCGCAGCTTGTAGTAGTAGGCATTGTTGCTGGCGCCGGCACTCTGGCTGCCGTACCAATCGGTGTTGTAGTCGTACTCGTAGTCCGCCTGGATGTCTTGCTTGGTGCCGTTGGCGTAGCTGTAGTTGCTCTGGCGGTTGTACTGGAACGACAGGCTGATCGAGTTGGCATCGTCGATCTGCCAGATCGACTTGCCGTCGATCTTGGTGACGTCCATGTCGCCGGCGCCCTTCCACTTGTCCTTGGTGTTCTTGGAGATCGAGATCCAGGAGCGCACCGGGCCGAGGTCGCCGGTGTTCATCCGCACGAAGCTGCGCTTGTAGTCGTAGTTGCCGAAGCTCTGCACGAAATCCACGCCGAAGTCGTGGGTCGGGTCGATGCTGGACCAGGCGATCTGGCCGCCGGCGGCGCCCATCTCCGGCTGGTCGACGTTGGGCGTGCCCTGCATCACGGTGATGTCGTTGTAGTTCTCGGCATCGCCGTACTCGGTCGCGTACACCGAGTAGCTGCCGGTATCGGTGATCGGTGCGCCGTTGACGGTGATGCCGATGCTGGAGGAATCGAAGCCGCGCAGGCTGTAGTTGCCGTTGGCGAGCCCGGACGGGTCGTCGGTGGAGGCGTCCACGCCCGGGATGGAATCGATCAGCTGGGTGAAGTTGCTGCCGCCGGCCTCCTCGGCGATGGCCTCGCGGGTGACCGTGGAGATCGCCTTGGGCGCGGTCTGGATCAGCATGCTGCCGCCGCCGAGCACCGGGCTCTGGGCGGTGACGTCGATCTTGTCCAGTTCCTGGATGCGGCGGGTGTCGTAGGCCGAGGTGGTGTTGGAGGTACTGGAGGCGGTGACGCGGCTGCCGCCGGTGGCGGTCGTGTCCTCGGCGGCGGTGGTGCTCTGCGCATGGGCGGGAGCGGCGAGGATGCTGGCAAGCGCAACGCTCAACAGGGACATCCTGGCGAGAGGCTGGGGCTTCATCTGGAACCTTTGGTGACGGACGGGAACTGGCGAACGGACATGGCCTGCGGATGGCAGCGCGCCCCGGAGCGCGTTCGGATCCGGGCACGTCCTGCAGGTCGCTTAACGCTAGTTCATCCTCGTCTCGCCGATTTGCCCGGCGCTTCGCATTCGTTGCCACGGCCGACACGCCGCGCGAAAAAAATCCCAGCCTTCTGCCATCGGAATGACACATTTCGCGGCCCGGCCCGCCCGCCGGTGCCAGGGCGCCGACGCGCACTCGACCGGACCGGTGGCCGCCGCCCCGGGCAGGCACCGTCGGGCAGCCGCAGCTCGACCACGGCGGCTGCGGCAGGCCGGGACGATCGGGAATCATCTGGCGATCGGCCGACGCGCACGATCGCGGAACGGCGCATTGACCTTCGAGGTGGAGCAGGGCAAGGCGACGGTGCGCTCCGGCAGCATGCCGCGCAGCTGAGCCCGCCCTCGGCGGCGTTGCCGGGACCATTGGCGGCACCGTTGCAGGAGCGACGTAGGAGCGACTTCAGTCGCGATGAGGCTTTACCGGCAGAGCCTCATCGCGACTGAAATCGCTCCTACAGGGGTAGCTCCAGCATAGGGGCGCCCTGGCCACCACGGCGGAGTCCGCCGCTCAGCCCCGCGCGCTCACCAGTGCGCGCCCTGCCGGATCGCCGGCATCGCGCGGTAGCGCCACAGCGCCAGCGCGCCGTAGAGCACGGTCAGCAGCGCCAGCGCGCCCAGCTCGCGCGAGACCTCGGCCAGGCCGGCATCCATCTGGTTGAGCCGCACCATCAGGTTCATGCCCGAGGTGGTCGGCAGCAGCCGCGCCAGCTCCACCAGCAGCGGCGGCCATGCGTGCGCCGGCCACGACAGCCCGGACAGGAAGAACATCGGGATCGAGGTGGCGATGACGTACTGGAACGCACGCTCGCGGGTGGCGAAGAAACTGCCGACGAACAGCCCGAACGCCACCGTGGCGGCGATGAACAACGCCCCGCCCAGCAGCTGCCCGGGCAGGTTGCCGCCGCGCGGGTAGTCCTGCACCCAGGAGGTGAAGCCGGCGTAGTACAGCAGCCCGCACAGGCCGACCACGCCGAAGCCCAGGGCCATGCCGGCGAGCGTGGGCAGGTCGAAGTGCAGGCGCCGGCCCAGCGCCTTGCGCCGCGTGCCCAGCAGCACGCCGATGCCCATCAGCAGGGTCTGGTGCACGATCAGCTCGGCCACGCCCGGGACGATGGCGCTGCCGTAGCCCTCGCGGGTGTTGAACAGCGGCCGCTGCACCAGTGCGATCGGCGCGGCCTGCGGCGCGCCCATGAACGCGGCCTGGCGCACCGCCGACTCGCGCGCGAACGCGGTCAGCGCATCGGCGACGCCGCCCAGCACCCAACTCGCGCGTCCCAGGTAGGCGCCGTTGCCCAGCAGCACCAGCTGCCCGGCGCCGCCGCGCAGGATGTCGCGCTCCAGGTTCGCCGGGATCAGCACGATGCCCTCGGCATGGCCGGCCTCCAGTTCGGCGCGCGCCTGCGCCAGCGTCCGCGGCTGCCCGGCGATGCGCACCGCGCGCAACGCATCGATGCGCCGCAGCAGTTCGCGGCTGCTGGCGCTGTGGTCCTCGTCGACCACCAGCACCGGCAGGTTGCCGGCCACCTGGTGGCGATAGGCGGCCGGATAGAAGAACGAGTACAGCACCACCGCGCCGACCATCACGATCATCGCGTAGCGGTCGCCGGCGACCGCACGCAGGGTCTGCGCGAAGGCGGCCCCTATCTTCTTCATGGCGTCACCGTCTTCATCGCGCCGGCGCCGCAGCGGCCGCGACCGCCGGCGCGCGCGCGGCGGCGATCAGCCGCCAGCCGCCGATGCCGCCGGCGACCACGATCATCAGCGCCAGCGTGCCCAGCGGCCACAGCGACACCGTCCATGCCGAGCCGATGAACTGCTGCTGGGTCTGCAGCTTGATGTAGGCGGTCAGCGGCAGCAGCAGGTTCCACACGCGGGTGAACAGCGGCGCGTCGATCACCGGGAAGGTGGCGCCGGAGAACGCCAGCGCGGTGCCGATGCTCAGGCCCACCGCCGACAGCGCCGTGCCCATGTCGCGGGTGACGCCGACGAACAGCAGCGCCACCGCGGCGCTGGCCAGGTACAGCAGCGGCTGGCCCAGCATCAGCAGCGCCAGGCTGCCGGCCACGCCGTCGCCGCGCAGGTAGGCCAGGTACAGCACGCCCAGCGCGCCGTACAGCGAGAACAGCACGATGTATGGCGCCAGCTTGCCGGCGATCGCCGCCCACGGGCGCTGTCCCAGCCAGCCGGCCAGCGTGCCGTCGCGCAGCTCGCGGCCGAACGCGGACCCGGCCGCCAGTGCCAGTGCCAGCGACAGCAGCGCCGGCAGGATCAGCGGCAGCAGGAACAGCTCGTAGCTGCGCGCCGGGTTGTAGAGGATGTCCGACTGCACCGTCACCGGTGCCGCGCGCAGCTTGCCCGGGCCGACCTGCTGGCCGATGCGCTCGGCCAGCAGGCGTGCGTTGAAGGCCGACACCGCATCGGCGATGTCGCGCGCAGCCGACTGCCCGGTGGTCAGGTAGCTGGCGTTGTAGTACGAGAACACCGTGCCCTCGCCGCCGCGCAGCGCCAGCCGGGTGGCATCGCGCGGCACCAGCACCACCGCGAACACCTGCAGCGAGCGCAGCTGCGACTGCGCCTGCGCCAGCGACGCCGGCTGGCTGACGATGGCCACGCCGGCACTGGCGTCGATCGTCCGCGCCAGCAGGCGGCTGTCGGCGCTGTTGTCCAGGTCCACCAGCGCGATCGGCACCTGCCGCATCACCGAGCCGGAGAACAGCCAGGCCATCGCCAGCATCATCAGCCACGGCAGCACGGTCACCAGCCCCAGGTCGCCGAGGTCGCCGCGCAGGTGGCGCAGCTCGCGCCGCAGCGAGGCGCAGAAGCCATCGGGCGGGGTTTTCATGACGCACCTCCATGTGCGTCACCCTGCGGGCGGCTCCGCCGTGAAAAACGGCTGTCCTGCCGTTTTTTCATGACGCACCTCCGTGTGCGCCACCCTGCAGGCCGCTTCGCCGGGGGAAACGGCTGTGCTGCCTTTTTTTCATGACACACCACCACGTGCGTCGCCCTGCGGGCCGCCTCGCCGTGGGAAACGGCTGTGCTGCCATTCTTTCAACCCTGCGGCCATGCGAACAGCACGCTCATGCCCGGGCGGAAGCCTTCCAGCCGGCGCACCGGCCGCAGCCGCACCTCGAAGCTGCGCACGTCGTAGCCGGACGACTGCCGGGTGCTGCGCCAGGTGGCGTAGTCGCCGGCAGGGTTGATGAAGTACACCTCGAACTCGGCCTCGCGCTCGGCCAGCGCCGGCACGCTGCCGCGCAGGCGGCTGCCGACCTTCAGGCCGTCGACCTGGTCCTCGCGCAGGTTGACCGACACCCACATGCGGTCGATGTCCACCAGGGTGAACACCGGATAGCCGGCCGGCACCAGCTCGCCGACGTCGGCCATGCGCTTGTTGATCTCGCCGGCCAGCGGCGCCCGGCCCAGGGTTTCCTCGCGCGCGGCATCGACCTCGGCCACCGCGCCCTCGGCCTGGCGCACCTGCGCCTGCGCCGCGTCCTTGTCCTGCGCGCGGGCGCCGGCCAGCGCCTGGTCGTACTGCGCGCGCGCCGCGCGCGCCAGTTCGGTGGAACTGCGCGACTGCGCCAGCGCCTCGTCGCGCTTCTGCCGGGTGACCACGCCCTCGTTGAACAGGTTGTCCACGCGCCGGTAGGTGCTCTGCGCCAGCTCGGCGCCGGCCACGGCACGTTTCCAGTTGGCCTCGGCGGCGCGGATGTCCTCGCTGCGCGCGCCTTCCTCGGCCTTGGCGGCCACCGCCCTGGCCGCATCCAGCGCTGCGTGCGCCTGGCGTTCCTTGGCCGCGACCTCGGGGCTGTCCAGCTCGAACAGCGCCTGCCCGGCCTGCACCCGGTCGCCCTCGTGCACCAGCAGCCGGGACACCCGCGCGGTCACCTTGGCGGCGACGTTGACGTTGTCGGCATCGGCCATGCCCTGTACCTGCCCGGCCGGGGTGCGGAAGCCCAGCCACAGGCCCAGCGCCACCAGCACGATCGCCGCCAGCAGCAGCGCGATGCGCTTGCCGCGCCCGGACCGGCGCGCGTCCCTTTGCTCTCGCGCAAGCAGCGAGTCACTCATATGCCAGCACCTTGTCCGCGCGCAGGCGGAATTCGTCGAATCGGTCCATCTGTCCACTCATCTCCAGCAGTTGCGCCAGCGCCACGTCGTACTGGTAGGCCGCCTGCGCGCGCTCGATGCGCGCCCCGCCCAGCGCCAGCCGCGCGTCGATCACGTCCAGCGAGGTCGCCTGGCCCTCGCGGAAGGACAGTTCCTGCAGCCGCAGGTTCTCCTCGGCCTGGGCGATGGAACTGTCGAGCAGGCCGAACTGCCGGCGCGCGGTGTCCAGTTCGTTCCACGCACGGCGCACGCCCAGCGCCACCTGGTTCTCGGCCTCGCCGATGCCGGCCTGCGCCTGGTCCAGCTGCGCGCGCGCGGCGCTGAGCTGCAGCGGCCGCATGCTCGGCGACAGGAAGGTGTAGCGCAGGCCGATGCCGAAGGCCCAGTCGGGATCGGCGATCAGCTCGTCGCGGCGGCGGAAGTCGTACTGGCCGAACAGGTAGACCTGCGGCTTGAACTTGGCCTGCTGCACGCGCACGCCCTGCTCGGCCTGCGCCGCCATTGCGCGCAGCTTCTCGATCTGCGGATGCCGGCCCAGTGCCGCCTGCTCGAACTCGGCCTGGCTGCCGACCGGCGCGGTGGCGACGAACAGCGGGGTCAGCGCCTGCACCTCGCCACCGCTGCGCAGCAGCGTGGACAGCGCCGACTGCAGCGTGGACAGGTCGTTGAGCGCCTTCTGGTAGTCGCGCTCGGCCTTGTCGCGCGCCACCGTGGCCTGCAGCCGCTGGGCGCGGGTGGCGAAGCCCTCGCGCTCCAGCTTGCCGGCATCGTCCAGGTGCCGCTGCAGGCCGTCGCGCACCTCGCGCCGCACCTGCAGCGCCTGCTCGGCCAGCTGCTGGCCGAAATAGGCCTGCACCAGCTGCACCGCCAGCGATTGCCGCTGCGACTCGCGCTCGGCGCTGGCCTGGCGGGTGGCGGCCTCGGCCGCGCCCTGGGCGGCGGGGATCAGCCCGCCGGTGTACAGCGGCAGGGTCGCGGTCACCACCGGTCGCGTGCGCCAGTCGCGCTCGATGAACTCCAGCGGCGACTCGATGCCGAACGCCTCGGCCACCGGTGCCAGCGAGCCCAGCGGGATGGTCAGCGTCTTCTGGAACTGCAGCCGCCGCACTTCGCCGGTGATCTCCGGCAGGCGCAGGTAGCGGGTGGCGTCCTGCAGGTCCTGCTTGTTGCGCACCCCGGCGTCGGCCGCGGCCAGCGCGTCGGACACCTGCTGCAGGCGCTCGCTGGCCTGCGCGTAGGTCAGCGCGGGAAGCTGCTGCGCCGGCGCCTGGCCGGTCGCCAGCAGCAGCGACAGCGCCGTTGCGGCGGCCCGCCGCTTCCACGACCGGCCCGCGGACCGCACCAGCACCCCATGTCTCGACCGCACGATGTTCCCTCGGGAAAACTCCATCCAATGCCGCCAGCATAGCGGCATGCGGACAAGGATGTCCTCACCCGCCACGGCGTGCGGCACTCGGCGCCCGGCGGCCTCGCGGCGGCCGCCCGCCCGCGGTCACGCGCCGTCGACGTCAGGCCGCGTTGCGCAGCGGTGCCCTGACCGGCAGCTGCGCCAGGGTGCGGCCGTCGTGCGACAGCAGCGACAGGCTGCCGTCGGCGGCCTCGGCCAGCGCGGTCAGGCTTTCCACCCAGTCGCCGTCGTTGGCGTACACCAGCCCGTCGTGCTCGAACAGGCCGGCACGGTGGATGTGGCCGCAGACGATGCCGTCCAGGCCGCGCCGGCGCACGTCGGCCAGGCCGGCCTGCTCGAAGCGGGCGATGTAGCGCTCGGCCGCGCCGCTGCGCCGCTTCAGGAACTCGGCCAGCGACCAGTAGCGCAGGCCCATGCGCCGGCGCAGCCGGTTGACCAGGCGGTTGCCGCCGAGGATGCGGCCGTACAGCCAGTCGCCGCAGCGCTCCTGCAACCCGCCGAACTGGGTCAGCGCGTCGTAGTCGTCGCCGTGCGTGACCAGCAGCCGGCGGCCGTCGGCGGTGGCGTGGATGGCGCGCCGGCGCACCTGCATCGCCGGCACCGCCAGGCCGCAGAAACGGCGGATGGCGCGGTCGTGGTTGCCCGGCACGTAGACCAGCGCGGTGCCGGCGCGGGCCTTGTCGTGCAGTGCCTCGACCACCCGCTGGTGCGCCGCGTCCCAGGTGGCGCGGTGCTGCGACAGCCACCACAGGTCGACCATGTCGCCGACCAGGTACAGGGTGTCGCAGCGCTGCCGGGCGAGGAAGTCGGCGAACTCGGCGGCATGGCAGTACGGCGCGCCCAGGTGCAGGTCGGAGACGAACAGGCTGCGTCGGTGCGGATGGAGCGTGGCGATACTCATGCCGGCACCTCCCGGGTGCTGGTGATGGAAGCTTCGCGCGCTGCGGCGGCGCCGAGATAGCGCTCGCGCTTCTTCGGCTTGAGCCGCTGCAGGTCGACCTCGATCAGGCCGTCCACGGTGTCGCTGAAATCCGGGTCCACGCCGAAGGCGAGGAAGCGCGCCCCGCCCGGCTCGCACAGTTCGGTGTACTGCTTGTAGAGCATCGGCACCGCGGCACCGAGCGCATCGAGGTTGTCCTTGAGCACGCGCATCGCGGTGGCGGCGTCGAGTTCGCCGAACAGCGCCTCGGGCACCTGCGGTGCGAACGGACGCCGTGCGGCGACGCCGTCGCTGCCGCCGGCGTGGTAGCGGCGGTAGTAGGCGACGATCTGCTCGCGCGCGGCCGGCGGCAGCGCGGCGCTGATCGACACCGCGCCGACCAGGTAGCGGATCTGCGGATGCCGGCGCAGGTAGGCGCCGATGCCCTGCCACAGGTAGTCGATGCTGCGGCTGCCCCAGTAGTCCGGCACCACGAAGCTGCGGCCCAGCTCCAGCGCCTGCGCCAATCGCGGCACCATCGCATCGTCGTAGTCGAACAGGCTGGCGCTGTAGAGGCCGGCCAGCCCGCGCCGCGCCAGCAGCCCGGCGCAGCGCGCGACCCGGTAGGCGCCGACGATGCGGCCGGCGGCGCCGTCCCACAGCACGATGTGCTCGTACCAGGCGTCGTAGCGGTCGAGGTCGCGCGACAGCCCGCTGCCCTCGCCGACCTCGCGGAAGGTCAGCTCGCGCAGCCGGCCGATCTCCAGCAGCAGCGGCGCGTCCTCGGCCAGCGTGCCGTAGCGCACCTGCTTGCCGTCGAGGGTGTGGCCGAGCAGTTCCAGCGTGGCGACGTCCTCGGCCAGCCGCTGCGGCGGCAGCGGCGCCGCCAGCGGCTCGGCGCGGCAGCCGCCGGCGAGCTTGCCCAGCGCGTACAGCTCGCGGCGCAGCGCATGCAGTTCGCGCTGGTCGTCGCTGCCGTCCGCGGGCAGCCGGCGTGGCTGGCCGATATGCAGCTTCACCCGCTGCGGGCGCTGCCGCGCCAGCGTCTCGTGCGCCAGCAGCACGGTGCCGGCCGGCCGGAACAGTGCCGAGGCGCCGTAGAACAGTGCCGAGTTGCGCGCCTGCACGCATACCGGCAGCAGCGGCGCGCCGGTGCGGCGGGCGAAGTGCAGGAAGCCGCGGCGCCAGCGCCCGTCCCGCACGCCGCGCCAGCCCAGCCGCGAGACCTCCCCGGCCGGGAACACGATCACGCAGCGCTCCTGCCGCAGCGCCTGCTCCACCGCCATCACGCTGGCGCGCGAGGGCTGGCCGCCGAGGATGCGCACCGGCAGCAGCAGCTCGCGCAGCGGCTCGATCACCTGCAGCCAGTCGTTGGCGACGATGCACACGTCGCCGCGCACGCGCCCGACCGCCTCCAGCAGCGCCAGCGCGTCGCGCGCCCCGGAAGGATGGTTGGCCAGCACCAGCACCCGGCCCTGGCGCGGGATGCGCTGCAGGTCGGCCGCGGCCACCTCGCAGGAGGTCTGCAGGAAATCCAGCGCGGCGCGCACGAACTCCAGCCCGCGCAGCCCCGGCACGCCGGCCAGGAAGCGCTCGGCCCGGCCCAGCCCCGACCAGCGCCCGAAACCGCGCAGCAGCGGCCTGACCAGCTTCGCCCTGCGCCCGCTGAACAACCCCGGATACTGCTGCTGCAGGGTCTGCTCGAGCAGTGTCGCCATGCACGGACTCTCCGTTCCCGTTGCGCGAATGCTGCGCAGCGGCGGCGACGGCCATGTGGCAGCGGCAAGGCAGTTGCGTGACGGGCCGCGGGCTTAACTCCGGGCAACCCCGCGGCGGGCACAATGCACGGTCACCCCGGCGCGTGTATCATGCGCGCCCATCTTTTCATCCGAATCAAGGGATATAAGCCGAATGTCCAGCTACCTGTTCACTTCCGAATCGGTCTCCGAAGGCCATCCGGACAAGATCGCCGACCAGATCTCCGATGCAGTGCTGGACGCCATCCTGGCCCAGGACGCGCGCGCGCGCGTGGCCTGCGAGACGATGGTCAAGACCGGCGTGGCGATCGTCGCCGGCGAGATCACCACCTCGGCGTGGATCGACCTGGAGGCGCTGACCCGCAAGGTGATCCTGGACATCGGCTACAACAGCTCCGACGTCGGCTTCGACGGCGCCACCTGCGGCGTGCTGAACCTGATCGGCAAGCAGTCCCCGCACATCGCCCAGGGCGTGGACCGCAAGAAGCCCGAGGAAATGGGCGCCGGCGACCAGGGCCTGATGTTCGGCTACGCCACCAACGAGACCGACAGCTACATGCCGGCGGCGATCCACCTCTCGCACCGCCTGGTCGAGCAGCAGGCCAAGGTGCGCAAGAAGAAGCACTCGCCGCTGCCGTGGCTGCGCCCGGACGCCAAGAGCCAGGTCACCCTGCGCTACGAGAATGGCGAGGTCGGCGCGATCGACGCGGTGGTGCTGTCCACCCAGCACGCGCCGGGGATCAAGCAGAAGGACCTGATCGAGGCGGTGCGCGAGGAGATCATCAAGCCGGTGCTGCCGTCCAAGTGGCTGCACAAGGGCACCAAGTTCCACATCAACCCGACCGGCAAGTTCGAGATCGGCGGGCCGGTGGGCGACTGCGGCCTGACCGGGCGCAAGATCATCGTCGACACCTACGGCGGCTGGGCCCGCCACGGCGGCGGCGCGTTCTCCGGCAAGGATCCGTCCAAGGTCGACCGCTCGGCCGCCTACGCCGCGCGCTACGTCGCCAAGAACGTGGTCGCCGCCGGCCTGGCCGACCGCTGCGAGGTGCAGGTGTCCTACGCCATCGGCGTGGCCGAGCCGACCTCGATCTCGGTGACCACCTTCGGCACCGGCAAGATCGGCGACGACAAGATCGAGAAGCTGATCCGCAAGCACTTCGACCTGCGCCCGTACGGCATCATCAAGATGCTCGACCTGGTCCACCCGATGTACCAGCAGACCGCCGCCTACGGCCACTTCGGCCGCAAGCCCAAGGCGTTCAGCTACACCGACGGCAGCGGCACCGAGGTCAACGCCACCGCGTTCTCGTGGGAGAAGACCGACCGCGCCGAGGCGCTGCGCGCCGACGCCAAGCTGAAGTAGGGCAGCGCGCTGCATTGCAGTTGCGAACGGGCCGCGCGAGCGGCCCGTTTGCGTTGGTGCCGGTGCACGGGGATGGCAGCGCTCGCGGAGCGACCCGCAGCAGCGACTGTAGGAGCGACTTCAGTCGCGATGGGCTTTACCGGTAAAAGCCCCATCGCGACTGAAGTCGCTCCTACAGTCGCTCCTACAAAATCAATCGCGCGGGCAGGTCGCGCTGCAGAGTCACTAGGTGGGCCTCGGCCCACCCCGGCGGAGTCCGCCGCGAGCGCCGAGGCGACGACGCCACGGACCGACAACACGCCAGCAACGTCGAGGCCGGGCCGCATGCGGCCGGCGGCTACGGGCGCCGTGCGACAGGCCAGGGCCGCTACCCCGCCTCAATCGATCTGCTGCAGCGCCTCGCGACCGCCCGCCACCGCGTCGGTGACCAGGCGCCGGTCGAACGTGGCCAGCCTGCCGCCGTGCCGGACCGCCAGCGCCAGCAGCCAGGTGTCGGTGACCTGGGCGGGCGACAGCAGCCGCCCGCGCTCGACCAGCGGCGAATCGAGCAGGCTGAGTTCGCCGGGCCAGTAGCGGTGCGCCGGCTGCGCGCAGAACTCGGCCAGCACCTCGGCCGCCTCGGCCACCGAGGCGACGCGATTGGGATAGGAACGGTGGGCCATGATCCGCAGCGCGCCGTTCTGGGTCACCGCGCACGAGGCCCAGGCCCGCGCGCCATGCGCGGCAAACCAGGCGTGCGCCCGCGGGTGATGGCTGTGCAGCGGGTCGAGCAGGGCCAGCAGCACATTGACGTCGAGCAGGTAGACGGGCTCGCCGGGCGGCCAGCGCAGCGCTGGCTCGGCCAGTCGCGCCGGACTCACGGCGCTTCGTCGCGCAGGCGGTTGACCAGTTCCAGCGTGGCCGAGCCGGCGCCGGGGCGTGCAGGCAGCAGGCGGATGCCGTTGCGGTATTGCGGCGGTTGCGCCACCGGCGCCAGCCCCTTGCGCGCCAGGTCCGAGATCACTTCGCCCAGGCTGCGCCCCTCGGCCTCGGCCAGGGCACGCGCCGCCGCGAGGATGTCGTCGTCGATTGCCAGGGTCGTGCGCATCGCAGGGCTTCCCGCGGGTCCGTATCGGCACCGAGCATCACGCATCACGCATCTTCGGTCAAGGCCAGGGCTGCTGCGGCCGTCTGCTGCGGTGCGGTACGACCGATGCCGCATTCCCTCGCAGCCGCCGTGCCGCTGGGCCGGGAATCGGACTTCCCGGGAAGGCGCCCGGCGGCGCTGGTTTCCCAAGGACCCGCCAACGCAACGAGGCGGAACCGCCCGCAGGGCGGGCGGATGGGCGGCGACCTCAATCCCGGCGCCACTGCGGGCAGTCGGCATCGGCAGGCGCGTCCTTGCCGCAGGATGGCCGCGCCGACGCACGCAGTCCGCGCACGAACGCATCCAGCGGGCAGCCGTCCGGCGTCGCCGCGTCGGTGCAGATCGACGGCGACAGCGCCTGGCGCAGCGGCGGATGCTCCAGGTCCAGCGGTTGCAGCGTACGCAGCTGCTGCAGCGACTGCGCCAGGTACTCCACCCGCACGCTGCGTTCGCCGCTGGCCGGGTCGCGCCACAGCCCCACCATCAGCGCCCCGCCCGGCGGCGGGTCGTCGGCGCCGTAGCCGGGCAGGTGGAAATGCACGCCCAGCAGGCTGCTCAACGCGGCGATGTGGTTGTCGCTGCCGACGAACAGCGAGACCCGCGGGCTGCCCGCATCGCCCAGACGCCGCAGCAGTTCCCCGGCCAGCGGTCCGCCGGAACGCACGGCCATGTAGCGCGGCCGGGCGTAGATGTCGAACAGCAGCGCGTGCAGGCGCGAGACCTGTTCCAGCCGCTCGGACGTGGCGCGGCCCCAGCCGACCTGGTCCAGCGGCATGCCCTGCGCGTACTGCAGCAGCAACACCTCGCCGGTGCCGGAGGTCAGGTCCACCGGCCCCTTCAGCGCGAACCCGCGGCCGTCCTCCCCGGGCACCAGCGACGACGGCATCGCGGCGAAGTCGCACGGCGTGCGGGTGCAGCCGAGGATCTCGCGCATCGCCTCCAGTTCCGGCCGGTGCGCGGCGACCAGCGCCGCCGGGCCGCCGTTCTCGCGCAGGATAGAGGCCACCGCGGCGCGCGCGTCGAAGTCCACCGCGCCGGCCTCGACCGGCCGGAACAGCGGGTCGTGGGTGCCTTCCGGGCGATGCTCGGCGACCAGTCCGCAGCCCGGCGCCAGCGCCTGGGCCAGGATCAGGCCGCTGTCGATGGTGCGCTGGTCGGTGTTGGCGCGCACCGCCACGCTGCCCGGTGCCGGGCAGCCCTGCACCGGCAGCACGCCCTGCCCGCTCAGCCACCTGCGCAGCCAGTCGCCGCTCAGCCGCACCGCCTCGCGTCCGTGCGCGGTCAGCTGGCTGGGCGGGGTGTCCCACTGCGGCCACGGCGCGTCGGCATAGGCCGCGGCGGCGACCTCGCCCGGCAGCGGCGCGCGCACGCCGTGGCGCACCACCAGCACCACCTGCTCCAGTCGCGGCGCGGCGGCGGCTGGCGACGGCACGCCAGCCGCCAGCATGGGTACCAGGCACAGCGCCGGCAGGCGGCGGAGCCCTGCGCGGCACGACCGCCGCGCCATGGCCCGCACCATCGTCATGGCGCCGCCGCGTGCAGGCTGCGGCGCGCGTATCGTCGAGCCGGCATCAGAACGCATAGCGCACCGTCAGCAGGCTGGTCATGCCGGAATCGACGATGTCCTGCAGCGCCGTGCTGTTGTGGCCCACGTGCGCGCGGTAGCTCTCGCGCTTGGTCAGGTTGGCGATCGAAAGGTCGGCGCGCCAGCTCTCGCCCAGGGCATAGCCGACGTGCAGGTCGATGCGCGAGGACGGCTTGACCCACAGGTTGTCCCAGCTCGCGCCCTGGCGCAGGTAGTCGTACACCGCGACGTACTCGCCGGAGTGGTGCCAGCTGAGGTTCACCGACAGCGGCCCCTTCTCGTAGAACAGCTCGGCGTTGGCCAGCAGGTCCGGCGCGTTCTGGATGCGCTCGCGGCGGAAGCCGTCCATGCCCAGGTCCACGCGGGTCTTCTGGCGGGTGGCGTTGATGCCAATGCCCAGGCCGTCCAGCGGTTCGGGCAGGTCCTGGAACTTCTGCCGCAGCGCCAGCTCCAGGCCGTAGACCTCGCCGTCCCCGCCGTTCTGCGGGCGCCGGTAGATGGTCTCGCCCTCGCCGCTCTCGCCCTGGTTCACCGCGTTGGAGCCGCTCTCGTAGATGTAGTCGCTCAGGTGCTTGTAGTACGCCGCCAGCATCGCATGGCCGCCGCGGTCGTTGCGCCACTCGCCGGACAGGTCGAGGTTGAGCGACTTGATCGGGTCCAGGTCCGGGTTGCCCTCGGTGATGGTGATCCGGCCGGTGTCGGCCGAGATGCTGGTCGAGGAGCCGCCGCCGAGCTGGACGAAGGCCGGGCGGGTGTAGCTGGTCCACAGGCCGGCGCGGTAGACGCTGTCGCCGTCGCCGGGGCGCCAGTTCAGGAACACGCTGGGCAGCGGCACGCGGTAGCGGCTGTGGTTGTTCTCGAAGTGGCCGATGGGCTGGTCGTCCGTGGCCCAGTAGGTGTTGCGGATGCGGGTGTACTCGTAGCGCAGGCCGGGGATGATCTCCAGGTCGCCGTAGCGCAGCGTCGCCATCGCGTAGGCCGCCGACACCGCCTCGGTGCCGCGCATGGTGTTGCAGTTCCAGTTGTTGACGTACTCGCTGCCGCAGGTATCGAAGCTGCTCTCGGTGAGCCGCTCGTTGATCAGCGCCTTGAGCGCGTCGTTGCTCAGGTGCACGGTGTCCCAGTCGTACTTGCCCGGGAAGGCGGCGTCGTAGTGGCCGTCGATCAGGCCGATGTCCTGCAGCAGCGCGTAACCGCCGTAGTAGCCGGTGGTCCAGTTGCGGCCGGTGAACCTGCGCGAGCTGACCACGTGCTTGATGCCGAACTGCAGTTCCTGCAGCGCGCCGTCGTCGAACACCCGACGCAGGTCGAGCTTGAGGCCGCCCTTTTTCTGCCCGCTGTACTGCCTGGTGAGCTGGCCGGCGCGGCGTACGTACATGCCGCCGATGTCGTCGATCGCGGCGGCCATCTCCGGCGTCAGCAGCGGCACCGGGTAGCCATCGGAGTCCTGGCCGAGCAACTGGCCGGCGCCGTAGGCGAACTTGCCGCCGCGGTCGCTGTACTGGTCGGTGCGCGCCGAGATCTCGATGTGGTCCGGGCGGTCGTTGTTGCCGAAGCCGTAGAACACGTTGGGCGAGATCGTCCAGTTGCCCAGTTCCTTGTCGGCGCCGAACTGGATCGTGGCCAGGTCGGCCATCTCCGGGTTGGTCTCGTACCAGTAGCGCGCCGCGTAGGCACCGATCTTCGGCTGGTAGACGCCGTCAACGCCGGTCGGCTCATAGCTGACGTTCTGCGGGATCAGCTGCGAGTAGCCGGTGTTCTGCTCGGTGAAGGCGCGCGAGAAGGTGCCGCGCGCGTACACCAGCAGGGTCGGATCGACCCGCCAGTCGAACGAGACGTTGCCGCCGAAGCGGCGGGTCCGGCCCTCGGAATAACCTGCGTACATGCCGGTGCCCAGCAGCGACTGCTGCGGGTCGTAGCCGGCGGCGAGGTTGCCCTCGGCATCGGTGCGGGCGAACTCCCAGGTGCCGTCGCTGCCGGCGGCGGTGGCGCCGGCGTACTGGCTGTTCACGTAGTCGCGGGTGTCGTAGTAGCCGCTCACGTAGAGCCCGAACTGGTTGTCGCTGCCGAAGCGGCCGTGCCACTCGCCGGCCACGCCGCCGCCCAGGCCGCTGTCGCCGTAGTCGCGCGCGCGGCTCTCCATGCGGCCGCTGAGGCTGACGCTGCCGCCGCTATGCGCGCCGAAGTCGAACGCGGTGGGGGTGCGGTAGTCGATGGTGCCGCCGATCGCGTCGCCGTCCATCGCCGCGGTCGAGGTCTTGTTGAGCACGATGGTCTGCAGCCCCGACGGCGGCAGCAGCCGCAGCTGCACGCTGCGGCTGTAGGGCATGCCCTGGGCGACGTTGACGCCGTTGACCAGGTTGACGTTGTACTCGGCGTTGAGACCGCGCACCGAGGCGAACATGCCCTCGCCGCGCGCGGCGCCGTCGATGCCGCCGAAGTACGACTGCCCGGTGTTGATGACGTTGACGCCGGGCATCAGCCCCAGCGCCTCGGCGATGTTGTGCACCGCCGTGTACTTGAGGTCCTCGGCCGAGAGCACGTTGGCGGTGTTGCTGGCGGCCATCTGCATGTCGGCGGCGCTGTAGCGGGTGGCGGCGACGGTGACCTTGTCCAGGGTGACGGCCTGCTGGTCGGCCGCGGCCGGGGCGTCGTCGCCCTGCTGCGCCAGTGCCGGCGCGGTGGCCAGCGCGACCAGTGCGAGGACGATGCCGTGGACCAGCCGGTCCCGGCGCATGGTGGTGCGATTGGAGCGCATTGTCTGTTCCCGAAAGACGATGTCGTGGCGCACGGCCGGGCACGCCGGCCCGCTCCCGCGAGATCGCGCAAGAAAAAATGAAAGAAGGAAGTCGATTCGATTGGTCGTTGTGCACATGGCCGGCGTCGACTCCGTCCATGTGCGGCAGATTGTGGGCCCGGTCACTTTTCACGCCGGTGACAACGGCGGGCTTTCCGCATGATTGTGCGGAATATCCCGCAACCGACGCTGGAATCCGCACAATCCGGGCCTGCCGCACCCGGTTTTCCCGCTATCCTTCGCCGCCCCCCCCGCGCGGACACGGGTGCGGGCCCCGCCATGGGACCTATAGGGCGATGTAGGAGCGACTTCAGTCGCGATGGGGATTTACCGGTACAGCCCCATCGCGACTGAAGTCGCTCCTACATCGTTCCTACATCCCCCTACATCCGTCCTGCATCATTCCTCCATGCTTCTACGGCAGAGCGATCGACGGCGCGGGCATCCATGGACGGATCGCCGCCAGGCCCTAACATGGCCGCACATGCCCTGCAGGAGACGAGCGCAATGAGGATCGCGGTGATGGGAGCCGGCGCGGTGGGCGGCTACTTCGGTGCGCGCCTGCACCAGGCCGGCCACGAGGTGGTGCTGATCGGCCGCGCGCCGATGGTGGCGGCGGTGCGCGCGGACGGCCTGCGCCTGCAGGCGGCGGACTTCGACGGCCGGCTGCCGCTGCAGGCCAGCAGCGATCCGGCGGCGGTGCGCGGGGCGGAACTGGTGCTGTTCTGCGTCAAGTCCGGCGACACCGAGGCCGCCGGGGCGGCGATCGCCCCGCACCTGGCCGCCGGCGCCGCCGTGCTGAGCCTGCAGAACGGCGTGGACAACGCGCCGCGGCTGTCGCGCGTGCTCGGCCGCGAGGCAATCCCGGCCGTGGTCTACGTCGCCGCCGCCACGCAGGGGCCGGCGCACGTCGTCCACCACGGCCGCGGCGAGCTGGTGATCGGTCCTTCCGCGGCAAGCGACGCCATCGCCGCGGCGCTGTCGGCCGGCAACGTGCCCACGCAGGTGTCCGATCGCGTGACCGAGGCGCTGTGGACCAAGCTGGTGATCAACTGCGTCTACAACGCGCTGTCGGCGCTGAGCCAGCTGCCCTACGGCGAGCTGGTGCGCGGCGAGGGCATCGTGGCGACGATGCGCGAGGTGGTGGACGAATGCCGGGCGGTGGCTTCCGCGCAGGGCGTGGCACTGCCGCAGACGCTGTGGGACGACGTGCTGTCGATCTCGCGCAGCATGGCCGGCCAGCGCTCTTCCACCGCGCAGGACGTGGCACGCGGCAAGCCCAGCGAGATCGACTACATCAACGGCCACGTCGTGCGCGAGGGCGAGCGGCTGGGCATCGCCGTGCCCGCCAACCGGGTGCTGCACGCGCTGGTCAGGCTGCACGACCGCGCCGCCGCCGGCCCCTGAACCGTCGGATCGCCGGGCAGGTAATCTTGCCGTCCCTCCCCCGGCGATCCGACGATGCCCGACTTCCAGTCCCACCAGTTGACCATGACCGTGCTGATGACGCCGGAGATGGCCAACTTCTCCGGCAAGGTGCACGGCGGCGCCGTGCTCAAGCTGCTGGACCAGGTCGCCTACGCCTGCGCCAGCCGCTATGCCGGCCGCTACGTGGTCACCTTGTCGGTGGACCAGGTGGTGTTCCGCGAGCCGATCAACGTCGGCGAGCTGGTCACCTTCCTGGCCTCGGTGAACTACACCGGCACCTCGTCGATGGAGGTGGGCATCAAGGTGGTCGCCGAGGACATCCGCAAGCAGAGCGTGCGCCACGCCAACAGCTGCTTCTTCACCATGGTGGCGGTGGACGACGACGACCGCCCCACGCCGGTACCGCCGCTGCTGCCGCAGACCGCGGACCAGAAGCGCCGCCACGCGGCCGCGCAGATCCGCCGCACGCTGCGCCAGGAGATGGAACGGCACCAACTCGCGCTGCTGGCCTCCACCCCGGCCGGCGTGGCCGACGAGACCTGAGCGCACGCACCCCGGCGGACGCGCCGGGGAATGCTGAGTTCCGGCGGGCCCGTGGCCAGGCCCGCGGGGCTGGCCTACAGTGTTCGCTCCCCTTTCCCGAGTGACCGACCCCATGTCCAACGTTCCCTTCCTCACTCTCTCCGACGGCCATCGCATTCCCCAGTTCGGCCTGGGCGTGTGGCAGACGCCGGCCGGGCAGACCGCGCAGGTGGTCGCCGCCGCACTGGAGCTGGGCTACCGCCACATCGACACCGCCGCCATCTACGGCAACGAAGAAGGCGTCGGCCAGGCCATCGCCACCTCCGGCATCGCCCGCGACGAGCTGTTCGTCACCACCAAGCTGTGGAACGCCGACCAGGGCTACGACAGCGCGCTGAAGGCGCTGGACACCAGCCTGGCCAAGCTGGGGCTGGACTACGTGGACCTGTACCTGATTCACTGGCCGTGCCCGGCCCAGGACCGTTTCGTCGACAGCTGGAAGGCGCTGGTGCAGGCGCGCAAGGACGGCAAGGCGCGCTCGATCGGCGTGTCCAACTTCCGCGCGCAGGACATCGACCGCATCGTCGAGGCCACCGGGGTCGCCCCGGCGGTCGACCAGATCGAGCTGCATCCGCTGCTGCAGCAGGACGAACTGCGCGCCTACGCCGCCGCGCACGGCATCGTCGTCGAGTCGTGGAGCCCGCTGGCGCAGGGCGGCGAGCTGCTGCACGACCCGGCGCTGCAGGCCATCGCCGCGCGCCACGGCAAGAGCGTGGCGCAGGTGATCCTGCGCTGGCACATCCAGCTCGGCCTGGTGGTGTTCCCCAAGTCGGTGACGCCCGCACGCATCGCCGAGAACATCGACATCTTCGACTTCGCGCTGTCCGACCAGGACATGGCCGCCATCGCCGCGCTGGATGCCGGCAAGCGCCTGGGCCCGGACCCGGCCGCGTTCGAGATGGTCTGAGGCGGAAACGGCCATGACCCGGTAGGCGCAGCCTATCCGGGACAAGGATAGTGCGAGGCAGCCCCCTTCTCCCGCTTGCGGGGCTGGGCACCCTCGGGGTGGAAGGTGCCCGAAGGGCGGATGGGGGTTGCCGGGAGCATTGGGAAAGCCACCGCAGAAGCGCCCTCATCCGGCGCTGCGCGCCACCTTCTCCCGTGAACGGGAGAAGGAAGCTTCGCAGCGATTCCAGATGACCGACCGCTGTTCCCTTCTCCCGCTTGCGGGGCTGGGCACCCTCGGGGTGGAAGGTGCCCGAAGGGCGGATGGGGGTTGCCTGGAGCATGGGAGAGCCACCGCAGAAGCGCCCTCATCCGGCGCTGCGCGCCACCTTCTCCCGTGAACGGGAGAAGGGAAGCTTCGCGGCGATTCCAGATGACCGACCGCTGTTCCCTTCTCCCGCTTGCGGGGCTGGGCACCCTCGGGGTGGAAGGTGCCCGGAGGGCGGATGGGGGCTGCCTGGAGCATGGGAAAGCCGCCGCAGAAGCCCCCTCATCCGGAGAAGCGCCCTCATCCGGCGCTGCGCGCCACCTTCTCCCGTGAACGGGAGAAGGAAGCTTCGCGGCGATTCCAGATGAGCGCTGTTCCCTTCTCCCGCTTGCGGGGGAAGGTGCCCGAAGGGCGGATGGGGGGCTGCCGGGAGCATTGGGAAAGCCGCCGCAGAAGCCCCCTCATCCGGCGCTGCGCGCCACCTTCTCCCGTGAACGGGAGAAGGGAGCTTCGCGGCGATTCCGGATGGCCGACCGCTGTTCCCTTCTCCCGCTTGCGGGAGAAGGGAGCCTCCCCTTCGAAATCCGGCAGCAGGGACCGCCCCTCGCAAGACGGTCGCGCAACCGCTCAACGCCCCGCGTTGGCGGCCATCTCCTCGTGCAGGATGCGGCGGATCTCCAGGATCGCCTGCGGGGTCTCCTGCACGCTGTGCCAGGAGGTGACCACCTTCTCCGACTCGGCGCCGGGCAGGTGCGCGCTGGCATAGGGCACCAACCCGTCGTCGGACTCGGCCAGCGGCACCTTCGGATCGCGGCGGGCGATGATGCTGTTGTAGCGCACGCCCGGCGAGATCGGCAGGTCGGCGGCGGCGCGGATGAACGGGTCGCTGTCGCGCAGGTTGTCGATGCTGTTGGGCGGCAGCAGCTTGCGCGGACGCCCCTTGTCGTCGTCGCCGGCCAGGTCCTGCAGCACGTCGCCGAAGCGTTCCAGCAGCGTCACCGGCAGCCGCACCAGGCGCCCGACCAGGCGTCCCAGGCGGCCGCCGGCGGCGCTGGTGCCGCGGTGCGGGGCGGCGATGAAGATCGCCCGGTCCACTTCCGGCAGCGGCTGGAAGTGCAGCAGCGGCTGCAGCCGCTCGCGCACGCGGCGGCCGCGTTCGCCGCTGAGCTTGCGGTCGGCCATCAGGCTGTCCCACAAGCGGTCCCCGGAGGAAGACACCAGCAGCCTCGCCAGCACCCCGCCCATGCTGTGGCCGATCAGCACCATGTCGCGCGAGGCCGGCGCCTGCCCCGACGGATCGAAGCGCTGCAGCGCCTGGGTCAGCAGCGAGCGGATCTGCGCCTGGTTCCATGCCATCGGCATGTTGGTCGGGTAGTAGACCTGCCAGATCTGGTAGTGGCCGCGCAGCTGCTCGTCGCCGGCGATCTCGTTGGCGACGTTGACCCACGCCTCCGGGCTGCTGGCGAGCCCGTGCAGCATCAGGATGATGCGGCGGTCGGGGTCGAACGGCTGCATCAGGTACAGGTGCGGGCGGTCGATGCCGTTGTCGCGGCCGAGCATCGAGCGCAGCGACTGCGCGGCGAAGCCCGAGCGAGCCAGCCACAGGCCGTAGGCGGCGGTGAAGTTGCCGGCCAGCGGCACGCGCTGGCCGTGCAGGACGACCTCGTCGCTGCGGTACGGGTCGTAGGGCAGCAACTGCACCTTGCGGGTGGCCAGCACCTGCGCCTGGTCCTGGCCCTCGAAGCGCAGCAGCAGGGTGGCCGGGGCGAAGGGCACCTCGCTGAAGTCCGGCGTCTGCCGGCGCTTGCCCTCGGCCACCGGCAGGCGCGCCAGGCCGGCCGGGTCGCCGACCGTCTCGGCCGAGACCTCGGCCACCAGCTCGGCGCCGAAGCCGTCGCGGCGATAGGTGCTGCGCAGGCCGTCGAAGCGCAGCGACGAGGCCGGGATCAGCGCCTCGGGCTGGCCGGCGTCGCCCGGCAGGCGGAAGCCGGACAGGTCCACGGACAGCCGCCACGGTCCCACCGCGAACGCGCCCTCGGCGTCGTCGGGCGCCTGCCGCCAGCGCGTGTAGAGGCTTTCCACCACCTGCTGCACGGCGTAGTTGTAGTAGTCCCTGACCTGGGTCTGGCGGTTCTCGAAGGCGCGCTCGCCCGGCGTGCGCTCGGTGAAGAACAGGTAGGCGTAGGCGTGCTGCGCGGCCTCCAGCCAGGCATCCATGGCGGCATCGCCCAGCGCCACGCCGGGCTTGCTCTTGCCACCCAGCGCCAGCGCCGCGCCGGTCCACAGCTCGGCCTGGGCGGCCAGCCGCCGTTCCGGATCGAGCCCGGCGATGTCGTCGAGCTGCGCGGAGCAGGCCGCGACATCGGCCTGGCACGGCTTGGGCTCGATGCCGGCGACCTTGAGGGTCTCCGCCCCGGCCTCGCTGAGCTTGCCGGTGCTGAGCACGTCGCCGCGGGTCTGGGCGATGTAGTCGCCGGGGCCGCGCGACTGCACCGTGACCATCGCGCAGCCGGACAGCGCCAGCAGCAGCACCGCCGCCAGCGCCACGCGCACACGGGCGCGCACCGCGGTCATGGCCGCACCCGCGGGTCGTCGCCGGGCACGCCGACGCGGATGCGCCGGGAGAAGTCCACCGCCGCGTCGGCCGCGCGCGCATGCGCGGTGATGTGGCCGCGCGCCTTGAGCGTGGCGAAGTCGTAGCCCGGCGTCAGCCCGCCATGGTCGTAGGCGTACTCGGCCGCGTAGCCGGACAGCAGCAGGCGCCAGTCCAGCGGCAGGCCCGGATCGATCAGCCGCGCCAGTTCGTAGACGATGGTGGTGCAGTTGCTGGTCAGGGTGTTGTAGAAGCGCGGGGCGCGCTGCAGCTGGCGCGCCTTGTCCAGGTAGCCCAGGAACATCTGCCGCAGTCCCGCGGGCGGGATGTTCAACCGGTACAGGTACATGTCCTCGCCGCGCGCGTTGGTGCGCACGCGCAGGATGTCGCGCTCGTCGGCGGCGATCACCACTTCCTCGAACTTGTGGAAGAAGCCGCCCAGCGCGGAGAACTTCTCGTCGCGTTCCTTGCGGATCTCCAGCGAGAACACCACCCGCTGGCCGTCGGCGAAGCCGAACGACACCAGCGTGTGGGCGATGGCCGGGCCCATCCAGTACGACATCGCCAGGTCGGCCGACTGCAGCTGCGACAGGTCGTAGCTGCGCGTTTCCCAGTTCACCTCGTAGTCGCTGTCGCTGCGCCAGTCGAAGTCGCGCACGTTGTGCAGGACCACGTGGTCGCCGTCGACCTCCGGGCGCAGCAGCCGCGCCACGTCGTCGGCCCAGTCGCGGTCCTGCTGCGGCTGCATGCACAGGAACCCGGCCAGCAGCCCGGCGAAGCCCAGCCCGAAGATCGCCGCCACCACCCGGTTGCGCCCGCCCTCGCGCAGGCTCCACCAGGCCGCGGCGCCCATCCCCAGCCACACCAGCAGCATCGCCGTGCGTACCAGCGCGTTGCTGTCGAGCAGGTAGAACAGCGCCATCGCGGCCCACAGCGTCGCGGCCGCCACCGCGCAGCGCAGCAGCCGGCGGCCGCGGCGGCGCCAGGGCGAGGATCCAGGCGATACCGGGGGACTCATGCAGTGGCGGCCTGCACCGTCTGCGGGCGGCGCCCGCCGGCGCGGCCCGGCGCCTCCAGCGCCTGCGCCACCAGGCGTGCCGAATCGGCCGCCAGCGACCTGCGCTCCTGCTCGTCGCCGCCGCGCAGGCATACGGCCAGCATGTCGACGACGATGGCGATGTCGCGCTCGCCCACGTCGGCGCGGCACAGCCCGGCCGCGATCGCCTGACGCAGCAGCGGCATCAGCGAATCCATGATGCGCTGGTGCGCCTGCTCCACCAGCGGGTCGGCGCGCCCCACCGAGCGCCAGTAGTCGGCCAGCGGCGCACACACGGCGGTGTGCTCGGCCAGGTCCCGGATCAGCACGAACAGGCCGTCGGGGCGAGCGGCGCTGTCGCGCGCACACTGCTCCAGCGCCTGCAGCGCACGGTCCAGCAGCGCCGCCAGCAGCGCACGGCGATCGGGGAAGTTGCGGTACAGCGTGGCGCGGCCGAGCCCGGCGCGCTCCACCACCAGTTCCAGCGGGGCATGCACGCCGTGTTCGCAGAACACCTCGTCTGCGGCGTCGAGGATCTGGCGGCGGCGTTGCAGGACATCGGGGCGGGGGGCGTTCATGCCGGCATTATCGGACAAATCTGTCCGGATTGGGCGCCGTGCCCGCCGCGAGGCCTCATCCGGTGTTCTGCAGCCCCTGCGACACGCCGTTGACGCAGGCCACCAGCGCGCGCAGCAGCTCGTCGTCGCCGCTGCCGCCCTCGCGCCAGCGCCGCAGCAGGTCCACCTGCAGCACGCTCATCGGGTCGATGTAGGGGTTGCGCAGGCGGATCGACAGTGCCAGCCGCGGGTCGTGCTGCAGCAGCGAGCGCTGCCCGGTGAGCGCCTCGATCCAGTCCCCGGTCAGCGCCAGCTCCGCGGCGATCTGCGGGAAGAAGTGCGCGTGCAGCGGCCCGGACAGGCGCGAGAACAGCTCGGCGATGGCCAGGTCACCCTTGGACAGCACCATCGCCGCGTCGTCCAGGAAGGTGCGGAAGAACGGCCAGTCGTGCGCCATCTCGCGCAGGATGTCCTCGTGGCCGGCGTCCACCGCCGCCCGCAGGCCGCTGCCGACGCCGTACCAGCCCGGGATCACCGCCCTCGCCTGGCTCCAGGCGAACACCCACGGGATCGCGCGCAGGTTGGACAGCGCGGCATCCTCGCCGAGCCGGCGCGACGGCCGCGAGCCCAGGGTCATGCGCTCGATCACGTCGATCGGCGTGGCCTGGCGGAAGTAGGCCATGAAGCCGGGCTGGCCGACGAAGCCGCGGTAGGCCTGCGAGCTGGCCTGCGCCACGAGTTCCATCACCGGCTTCCAGATTTCCTCGCGCGGCTCGGGCGGGCGCGGGCGGATGCTCGAACGCAGCACCGCGCCCAGCGACTGCTCCAGCGAGCGCAGCGCCAGCGCGCGGATGCCGTACTTGCGGTGGATCACCTCGCCCTGCTCGGTCACCCGCAGGCGGCCGTCGACGCTGCCGCGCGGCGCCGCCTCCAGCGCGCGGGTGGTCTTGCCGCCGCCGCGCACGATCGAGCCGCCGCGACCGTGGAAGAAGGTCAGGGCGATGCCGAGCGCGTGCGCGGCCTCGACCAGTTCCACCTGCGCGCGCTGCAGGCCCCAGCGCGAGGCGGCGATGCCGCCGTCCTTGCCGCTGTCCGAATAGCCCAGCATCACCATCTGCACGTTGCCGCGCGCGGCCAGGTGGGCGCGGTAGACCGGGTCGGCCAGCAGGTCGCGCAGCACCTCGGTGCCGTGGCCCAGGTCCTCGATGGTCTCGAACAGCGGCGCGATGTCCAGCGGCACCACGCCGTGCGCGTCCACCAGCCCGCCGCGGCGGGCCAGCGCCAGCACCGCGAGCACGTCGGCGCGGTCGTGCGCCATGGAGATGATGTAGCTGCCCAGCGCATCGGCGCCGTGGCGCCGGCGCGCGTCGGCCAGCGCCGCGAACACCGCGTCCAGCCGCGCGTTGCCCTCGTCGCCGGCGCCCGGCAGCGCCTGCTCGCCGCCGGCGCAGGGCTGCAGCCGCGCGGCGCGGGCCGCGGTGTCGAGCCGGTCCCAGTCGTCCACTCCCAGCGCGGCGGCCACCGCGCGCGCATGCACGCCGGACTCCTGGCGCACGTCCAGCCGCGCCAGGTGGAAGCCGAAGGTACGCACGCGCCAGGCCAGGCGGCGGATCGCGAACAGCCCGGCGTGCACGCCGCGGTTGGCCTCCAGGCTGCGCATGACCAGCGCGATGTCGGCCTCCAGCTCCGCCGGTCCGGGATAGCCGCCGGGTGCGTCCGCGGCGGTGGCGCGCAGGCGCGCGCGCATCAGGTCGTTGAGCAGCCGGTAGGGCATGTCGGCATGGCGCGGGCGCGAGCCTGCCGCCGCCTCCGGCAGCAGCGCGCGGTAGTGCTCGATCCGCGCCAGCACCTGCCCGCTCACATCCACCAGCGAGGTGGACTGGCTCAGCAGGCCGGCCAGCTGCTCCAGTTCCTTCAGGTACAGCTCGATGATCGCCGCGCGCTGCGCGTCCAGCGTGGCGCGGATGGTGGCGGCATCGACATTGGGGTTGCCGTCCATGTCCCCGCCCACCCAGGTGCCGAAGCGCAGCAGCCGCGGCAACGGCGGGCACCGGCCATGGGTCTGCTTCAGCGCGTGCTCCAGGCTCTCGTACAGCGCCGGCACGATGCGGTACAGCACCCGCGTCAGGTAGAAACCCACATGCTCGCGCTCGTCGGCCACGGTGGGGCGCACCGGCGAGGAATCGGCGGTCTGCCAGGCGGCGGTCAGCGCCATGCGGAAGCGCGCCAGGTCGACCTCGCGCTCGTGCGGGGTGCGCTGGCCGTCCAGGTCGTCGACCAGCGCGGCCACCATCAGCTGCTCCTTCTCCAGCAGCGCGCGGCGCACCGCCTCGGTCGGGTGCGCGGTGAACACCGGCTCGATGTCGATGCGCGGCAGCCAGCCGGCCAGCTCGTCCGCGTCCACGCCCTGGGCGTGCAGCTTCTGCAGCGCGTCGTGCAGGCCGTCCGGCTGCGGGGTGTCGATGCCGCTGCGCTGGTAGTCGCGGCGGCGGCGGATGCGGTGCACCCGCTCGGCGATGTTGACCACCTGGAAGTAGGCGCTGAACGCGCGCACCAGCGCCTCGGCCTGGCGCGGCGCGCGACCGTCGAGCAGCCCGCTCAGCGCCTGCGGCGGGGCCTGGCTCTCGCGCCGGGCGATGGCGGCGGTGCGGATGCGCTCGATCTCGCCGAGGAACTCCTGCGACACCTGCTCGGCCAGCATGTCGCCCACCAGCGCGCCCAGGCGGCGCACGTCGTCGCGCAGGGGAAGGTCGGGGGTGGCGAACTCCAGGCTGCTGCGGGACTCGTTCATCGGCGGCACACGGGTGGGATTGCCCCCAGCCTAACCGAAGCCGGCCGGCACTCCCGCCACGCTTGCAGGCGCAACTTTCGCGGTGCGGGTCGGGCCGACGTGCGGGCCGACGCGATTTCATGGAGCACCGGGGCCGTGGCTCAGTCCCACCGCGGTTGCTGTGCCCGGGCGGGCATCTTGGGGGCGGGATTACGGGGCGGCCGCGAGGACGAGGCCGACTTCAGTCGCGATGGGGCCTTGCCGACATTGCCTTCAACGTCGTTGTCTTTCTCGATTCCCTTGATGACCCACCCGGCCCCCTCGTAGAGCCGAGCTCGCTCGGCTGGAGCTTTCCCGGTACCGCCCCAGCCGAACAAGCTCGGCGCTACGAAGGCGCGCGGCTCGCAAGGTTTCCTGTCCAAAGAGGCATCATCGGCGGATCAGGAAAAACCAACGACGTTGAATGGCTTTGGCCTCAGCGCCCGGACCCGCTGTCCGGCTTCGCGTCCTTCACGTAGCGCTGCAGCCACTGGTCCTGCTCGTAGAGCATGTGCAGCACCGACTCGCGGGCGCGGTAGCCATGCGACTCGTTGGGCAGCATCACCAGCCGCGCGGTGCCGCCAAGGCCCTTGATCGCCGCGTACAGGCGCTCGCTCTGGATCGGGAAGGTGCCGGAGTTGTTGTCGTCGGCGCCGTGGATCAGCAGCAGCGGCGCCTTGATGTCGTTGGCGTAGTTGAACGGCGACATCGCCTGGTAGACGTCCTGCGCCTGCCAGTAGTTGCGCTCCTCGGCCTGGAAGCCGAACGGCGTCAGCGAGCGGTTGTAGGCGCCGCTGCGGGCGATGCCGGCGGCGAACAGGCGGGTATGCGCGAGCAGGTTGGCGGTCATGAAGGCGCCGTAGGAATGCCCGCCCACGGCGATGCGGTGGCGGTCGGCCACGCCGCGCCGCACCACCTCGTCCACCGCCGCCTGGGCATCGGCGACCAGTTGCGGGATGTAGCTGTCGTTGGGCTCGGCATCGCCCTCGCCGACGATCGGGAACGAGGGATCGTCGAGCACCGCGTAGCCGCGCGCCAGGAACGCCTGCGGCCCCCAGTAGCCGATGGCGTTGAAGCGGTACGGCGAGTCGGTGACCTGGCTGGCCGCCTCGGCGGACTTGAACTCGGCCGGATAGGCCCACATCAGCAGCGGCAGCGGGCCGTCGCGGCCGGCGTCGTAGCCGGGCGGCAGCAGCAGCGTGGCGGTCAGGTCCACGCCGTCGGCGCGCTTGTAGCGGATCTGCTCCTTGCGCGCGCCCTTGAGCTGCGGCGTCGGGTGCGGGAACCGGGTCAGCGCCAGCGGCGACTGCGGCGCGGCGCTGTCCAGGCGATAGAAGTTGCGCGGCTCGTTCGGCGATTCGCGGGTGATCAGCAGTTGCGTGCCGGCATCGTCGAGCAGCGCCTGCGGCACCGCGTAGTACGGCGCCTGCGAATGGAACAGCCGGGTGCTGCGGCCGCTGGACAGGTCCAGCCGGTCCAGGAACGGCCGGTCGCCCTCCGGCGAGGCACCCGCGCCCAGCAGGAAGATGGCGTTGCCGTCGGCGGTGAACTTCAGGCGCCGGTTGCCGGCGGCATCGGCCTCGGTCACCGGCGTGCCGGGATCGGCATAGCGGTCCTCGTAGGAGCGCTCGGACAGCAGCTGCGGCGCGCGATCCGGATGGTCGGGCGCGATCCGCCATTGCCGCAGCTGGCGCGTCTTGCGCCAGGATTCGTCCACCAGCGCCAGGTCGCCGCGGCCCCAGGTGACGCCGGCGTAGCGGCTGGCCAGCGTCGCCAGCGTGGTCGGCGGCGCATCGAACGGCGCGGCCTGCATCAGCACGGCATCGCGGATACGCGCCTCGCGCGCGGGATCGCCGCCGTCCCGGGCCTCGGCCCACACCAGCGTGGCCGGGGCGTCGGCGCGCCACTCGATGCGGCGCACGCCAGGGGCCACCGCATCGTTGCCGGTCGGCAGGCCGTCGACCAGTGGCAGCCGCGCGACCTCGTGCACCAGCCGGCCATCCAGCCCCAGCACCTCGATCCGCCGCGGGAAGCGCATCAGCGGCACCAAGTAGGAGAACGGGCGCTCGACCCGCTGCGCCAACAGCAGCCTGCCGTCCGGCGACGGCGCCAGCCCCAGGTACAGGCCGGGGGCGCCGATGTCGCGGCGGCGGCCGTCCACGCCCAGCAGTGCCGGCTGCGCGCGCAGGTAGTGCTCGAACAGGCGTGCGTCGGCCTCGTTCTTCAGCAGGTCCTGGTAGGTGCGGATCGAGCGCACCCCGGCGCCGGCCTCGGTCTGCTGCGTCGCCGGACCGGCGGGAATGCCGTCGCCGGCCGGCGGCTCGCCCTGCCCGGCCGGCTGCAGCTGCACCAGCAGCTGGCGGCTGTCGGGCATCCACGCATAGCCCCTGCCGACCACGGTGTTCAGGCCCTGCGCCAGCCGCCGCGCCTGCCGCGAGGCGATGTCCACCAGCCACAGCTCGTTGCCGCCGCTGCGCGCATCGACCTGGTTGAACGCCAGGTAGCGCTGGTCCGGCGACCAGGCCAGCGAGGCCACCGACAGCGGCTGCGGCAGCCCTTCGATCTGCAGCTCGCGGCCGTCGCCCACCTGCAGCAGCCACAGGCGGTTGCCGAAGGCGAAGCGGCTGGCCGAATGCGTGCGCGGGTGGATGCGCACGCCCGCCAGCCTGAGCTCGGGCTGCGCCACCTCGGCGATGCCCGGCAGCGCCGGCACCTGCAGCAGCGCCGCCAGGTCGCGCCGCGGCCCCAGCGACAGCTGCGGCGCACGCGGCGCATCGACGATGGCCTGCAGCTCCGGCGGCGGCAGCTGGTAGTGGTCCTGCGGCTGCTGCGCGCCCGCGTGCGTGGCCGCCAGCGACAGGCCGACCACGGCGATGAGGTGCAGCGCACGGCGGCGCGCCTGCGTAAGTGGATGGAACATCGTCGGTTTCCGCGTTAGGCCAGCAGGCGACCATAGCAGCGCACGGCGCCACGGCGACGTGCCGTTGGTTGGGGCGGCCCCTGCCGGCGAGAGATCATCTCAGCGAGCGCCGGTTCCCTTCTCCCGCGTGCGGGGGAAGGAAACGGCCATGCCTCGGGACGAAACGACAGGGGCGGGCAGGACACCGTTGGAATCCGCACGATTCATGCCCCCGGCCGGCCCAGCCGATATAATCGCCGGCCTGTGCCGAGGGGCGCTGCGACCAGGGCGCGAGTGATCGCCGATGTGCGGATCACCGCCGCCGACCTGGCCAGGCTCGTCACAGGCCACACGTCAACGGCGCCCGGCAACGCGAGCACATCCCTCGCCATTGACCGGAGTACCACCATGAACGCCGTAGCCAAGAACACCGCCCCCGCCACCGACTACAAGGTCGCCGACATCGGCCTGGCCGACTGGGGCCGCAAGGAGCTGGACATCGCCGAGCACGAGATGCCGGGCCTGATGTCGATCCGCCGCAAGTACGCCGCCGAGCTGCCGCTCCAGGGCGTGCGCGTGACCGGCTCGCTGCACATGACCATCCAGACCGCGGTGCTGATCGAGACCCTCAAGGACATCGGCGCCGACGTGCGCTGGGCCTCGTGCAACATCTTCTCCACCCAGGACCAGGCCGCCGCCGCCATCGCCGCCACTGGCACCCCGGTGTTCGCCTGGAAGGGCGAGACGCTGGAGGAATACTGGGACTGCACCCTGGACGCGCTGACCTTCACCGCGGCCGACGGCACCCTGCTCGGCCCGCAGCTGGTGGTCGACGACGGCGGCGACGTCACCTTGCTGATCCACAAGGGCTACGAGCTGGAGAACGGCTCGAAGTGGGTGGACGAGCCGGCCGCCTCGCACGAGGAGCAGGTGATCAAGAACCTGCTCAAGCGCGTGGCCAGCGAGCGCCCCGGCTACTGGAGCCGCGTGGTCGCCGACTGGAAGGGCGTGTCCGAGGAGACCACCACCGGCGTGCACCGCCTCTACCAGATCGCCGAGCAGGGCAAGCTGCTGGTGCCGGCGATCAACGTCAACGACTCGGTCACCAAGAGCAAGTTCGACAATCTCTACGGCTGCCGCGAGTCGCTGGCCGACGGCCTCAAGCGCGCGATGGACGTGATGCTGGCCGGCAAGGTCGCGGTGGTCTGCGGCTACGGCGACGTCGGCAAGGGCTGCGCCGCCAGCCTGCGCGCCTACGGCGCCCGCGTGATCGTCACCGAGATCGACCCGATCTGCGCGCTGCAGGCGGCGATGGAAGGCTACGAGGTCGCCACCGTCGAGGACTCGCTGGGCCAGGCCGACATCTACGTCACCACCACCGGCAACAAGGACATCATCCGCATCGAGCACCTGACCGCGATGAAGGACCAGGCCATCGTCTGCAACATCGGCCACTTCGACAACGAGATCCAGGTCGACGCGCTCAACGCCCTGGCCGGTGTGCAGAAGATCAACATCAAGCCGCAGGTGGACAAGTACGTGCTGGCGAACGGCAACGCGCTGTTCCTGCTGGCCGAGGGCCGGCTGGTCAACCTGGGCTGCGCCACCGGCCACCCCAGCTTCGTGATGTCCAACAGCTTCGCCAACCAGACCCTGGCGCAGATCGACCTGTGGCAGAACAAGGACGTCTACGAGAACGTGGTCTACCGCCTGCCCAAGAAGCTGGACGAGGAAGTCGCGCGCCTGCACCTGGAGAAGATCGGGGTGAAGCTGACCACCCTGAGCCAGGCCCAGGCCGACTACATCGGCGTGCCGGTGGACGGCCCGTTCAAGCCGGAGCACTACCGCTACTGAGCCGCCGGCGGCTCGTTGCCGGACCAAGGACGGGCGCCGCGAGGCGCCCGTTTTCTTCTGGATTGCCGCGGATCCGGCGCGCAATGGCCGCCCACAAATCCCCTTCCCCCGTAGGAGCGACTTCAGTCGCGATGGGCTTTACCGGTAGAGCCCCATCGCGACTTAAGTCGCTCCTACCGGGTGCGCCTGCGGATGGACCACCTTCGAACCACTCGTGCGCCAGCGATCGGCACGCGCAACCGCGATCGCGGACCGGCCATCAGGATTCCGCGTCCCCGTCCCCATAGAACTTCACCCCCAGGCGGATCCGCTCGCGGCCCTGCGCGCGCCGGTGCCGGTTGCTGTCGCGCAGCGAGTACACGCAGCCGCAGTACTCCTGCTGGTAGAAGTTCTCCCGCTTGCTGATCTCGATCATGCGCTGGCTGCCGCCGCCCTTGCGCCAGTTGTGGTCCCAGTAGACCAGGCCCTCGTAGGGCGCGGCGGCGCGATGCCCGCAATCGTTGATCTGCGCCATGTTCTTCCAGCGCGAGATCCCCAGCGAACTGGTCATCACCGTGAAGCCGTGCTCGTGGGCATGCAGCGCGGTGCGCTCGAAGCGCATGTCGAAGCACATGGTGCAGCGGATGCCGCGCTCGGGCTCGTCCTCCATGCCCCTGGCGCGGGCGAACCAGTTGTCGGTGTCGTAGTCGGCATCGACGAACGGGACCCTGTGCTTCTCGGCGAAGCGGATGTTCTCCTGCTTGCGCAGCTCGTACTCCTTCAACGGATGGATGTTCGGGTTGTAGAAGAAGATCGTGTAGTCGATGCCCGACGCCACGAACGCCTCCATCAGCTCGCCCGAGCAGGGAGCGCAACACGAATGCAGCAGCAGGCGGCTGCCGCCGTCCGGCAGGGCCAGTTTCTCGCGTGTTGCGCTCATGCCCGCATCTCCGTCGCTATCGCCGGCTCAACCCCAGACTTCCCGCGCGACCTCGCCGATCAGGCGGATCTTCGCCCACTGCTGCTCCTCGGTGAGGGCGTTGCCTTCCTCGGTCGAGGCGAAGCCGCACTGGGTGCTCAGGCACAGCCGCTCCAGCGGCAGGTAGCGGCTCGCCTCGCGGATGCGGGCGACGACGGCCTCCCGGTCCTCCAGCTCGCCGACCTTGGACGACACCAGCCCCAGCACGACCTTCTTGTCGCCGGAGACCTGCGCCAGCGGCGAGAAATCGCCGGCACGGTCGGTATCGAATTCCAGGTAGTACGCCGAGACGTTCTCCCTGGCGAACAGGAACGGCGCGATCGGGTCGTAGCCGCCCTGCGCCGCCCAGGTGGAGCGGTAGTTGCCGCGGCACACGTGGGTGGTGATCGCCAGGTCGGCCGGCGCACCGGCCAGGGCGCGGTTGTTCACCTCCAGCAACTCGTTGGCGAGGGCCTCGACACTGTCGCTGATGACCGTGGCCGGGCCGTGCTCGCAGCAGCTGCCGTCGCTGTTGGCGGCGGCGATGCCGGCGTTGCTGTAGCGCGGGTCCACCATCATCCCCCAGGTGCAGTCGTCGAACTGCAGGCTGCGGCAACCGAGGGCGTACAGCTCGGCGATGAAGGTGCGGTAGGCCGCGGCGATGTCCTCGATCAGCGCCTCGCGCGAGGGATAGATCGCCTCGGTCGCCGCCAGGTTCTCCGGACGGTGCAGTTCCTTGAAGAACTGCGCCGGCGCCGGCACCGTCAGGCGCGGCAGCACGCTGGCGTCGGCCAGCCCCTGGATGAACTGGAAGTGCGCGAGGAACGGATGGTCGGCGCCGCCCAGCTTGCCGGTCAGGCGTGCCGTCTCCGGGCGCGTTTCCATGTCGGCGAAGCGGTAGCCGTGTTCCAGCTGCGCCTTCTCCACGCCCTGCAGGCCCCACATGAAGTCCAGGTGCCACCAGCTGCGGCGGAACTCGCCATCGGTGATGGCCTGCAGCCCGGCCGCCTTCTGCCTGGCGACCAGGTCGGTGATGGCGCGGTCCTCCACCGCCTCCAGCGCGGCGGCATCGATCTCGCCGGCGGCGAAGCGGCGACGCGCGGCATGCAGGTAGTCGGGGCGCAGGTAGCTGCCGACGACGTCGGCGCGGAAGGGAGGGACGAGGCGGGTTGCGGGGGCGGTCATGGCGGGTCCTGGGTTGTCTGGACGGAAGTCGGACCGGCACGGCACAGCCGCGGTTGCGGCGGAGGCCACAACCTTGGACATGCACCCGGCCCGAACACCCCGTCGGAAGGTCGATGAACATCCAGGCAGGTCTCCTGGCTCGCAGGTCGACGCCACTGCGCCCTCTTCCCAGGGATCGACCCCAGTGAGCATTGGCGGGTGGCTCGCTGCTTACAGTTGCGGGGGCAGCACCGGCATCGACCGGTTTCCCTCTTAGCTGCGGCGGCACAAGCGAACCGCCGCAGAACCTTGATGTTGCGTGCTAGTGTAGTGCGTGCGGCCAGGGCGCGCACCGTGTCTGCCGCCGGCTGTCCGGTACGAGGTGCCGGCAGTCATGAGCCCCGTCCTTCCCCGGATCGCCCGCCCGCGCCGGAGCGGCGACCGGCGTTTCCGCGACTGCGATGCGCCATCGTGGCGATGCCCCGCTCCCGTCGATCGCTTCTGCATCACTGTCGGCCGAGAACCGACGGTGGTAGTGGGTACCCATCGCTGGCGCGGCGTGCCGATGCCGCCGGACTTCCACGCAGACCCTTCATGCACGTCAACTTCCTGCTGTTTCCCGACTTGACCCAGCTCGACCTGACCGGGCCCTACGAGGTGCTCGCCCGTGCTCCCGGCTTCACGATCGACCTCGTATCGCCTTCCATGGAACCGGTGCGCTCGGACCGCGGGCTGACGCTGCTGCCGACCGCCACCTTCGCCACCGCCGCGCCCTGCGAGCTGCTCGTGGTACCCGGCGGGCCGGGGACGGACCAGGCCCTGCTGGATCGGCGATGGCTGGATTTCACCGCGTGCCAGGCCGCCGGTGCCGGGTTCGTCCTCGGCATCTGCACCGGCTCCCTGCTGCTCGGCGCGGCGGGACTGCTGCGCGGCAGGCGCGCCGCCTGTCACTGGCAGGCGCGTGAGTTCCTGGCCTCGTTCGCTGCGACACCGGACGAGTCGCGCATGTGCATCGACGGCAACATCTTGACCTCGGGAGGGGTGACGTCCGGCATCGACCTGGCGCTGAAGGCGGTCGCGCTGGTGTGCGACGAGGATGCGGCACGCCAGATCCAGCTGCAGATCGAATACGACCCGCAACCGCCGTTTCCCGGCGGGACGCCGCGCACGTCGCCGGACCGCATCGTGCAGCGCTGCCTGGACGCCGGGCGCGAACGCCACGCCGCCCGCGCCCGCGCCGTCGCGCAGGCATCGGCTGCCCTCGACGCCTGAACGCCCCGGTCCGCGCCCACCCGCGGATGCGTTGGGCATGCCATCGCAACCGGGGCATGATGGCGGACCCGTCCGCGATCCCGATGCCTCGATGAAGCTCTACATCTACCAGCACTGCCCGTTCTGCTGCCGCACGCTGATGATCCGCGGCCTGAAGCAACTGGACCTCCCGGTCGAGGTCATCATGGAAGGCGATGCCGAAACGCCCACGCGGCTGGTCGGCAAGAAGGCGGTGCCGATCCTGCGCAAGCGCGACGGCAGCCACATGACCGAGAGCATGGACATCGTCCACTACCTGGACGAGGCGTTCCCGCCCAGGGCGATCACCGCCGCGCCGGTGCCGGCGATCGACGACTGGGCCTCGCGGGCATTCAAGCCGGCGATCACCCTGGCGGTGCCGCGCTTCACCCGCGGCCGCTTCGCCGAACTGGCCACGCCGCAGGCACGCGCGGCCTACACCGAGCGCGAGACCCGCGCCTTCGGCGACCTGCAGGCGCTGCTGGACAGCACCGGCGAACAGGTGGCGGCGCTGCAGCCGCTGCTGGACGAGCTGGAAGGCATCGTCCCGGCGCCCGGCGGCGCGATCGGCGACAGCGACTTCCTGCTGTTCCCGATCCTGCGCTCGCTGAGCATCGTCGCGGCGGTGCGGCTCGGCCCGAAGGCGCGTGCGTGGTACGAGGCGATGCTGCAGCGGACCGGGATGGCCGACTTCAGCGACCAGGCGAGCTGATCCGGGCGCACGCATCGCCCGCAGGCCCTGGCGATGTCCGCCACGCCATGGAGGCGGCAGTGGCGGGCAACCGCGCACAACCCGGGCAAGCGAAGCGCACCCGGTGCATGCCATCCCGGCTGCGGCCGATGGCCTTGCCCGGGCCTTACCCGGACCAGGCCATCGGCAGGCATCCGGACGCGGCCCGGGCCTGCCGCAATGCTTCCCCGCTCAGCCGGCCGAGCCGTAGCGGTCGCACAGCGCCAGGTACTCGTCGGCGCCGATCGCCATGGCGCCGGCCCGCAGCATCAGCAGCGGCATGTCCGACCGGTTCGTGTGTATGCGGATCAGGCGTCCGGTGGTGATGCCCACGTACTGCTGGACGATGAACCTGTTCTCGGTGATGGCCTCCCACGGCACCAGCCTGCCGTCGTCCAGGCGCAGGCCCTGCTGCGTGAACACCAGCACCGGACGCTGCAGGCGCCCGAGCTGGCGGATGCAGTTCACCGCCAGCAAGACCGCTATCACCACCAGGGCGCCGCAGAACAGCATGCCCATGGTCTTGTGGCGCACGCTCCACGTCAGCGCGGCGAAGATGCAGGCCGCCAGCGACCAGATCACCACGCCGGTCAGCAGGCGACTGCGCGAATAGAACACCGGATGATCGCTCAGCGCCTGCTGCTGTTCGCCGGGGGAACGGTAGATATCCATCGATGACTCCTTGTGAATGCGGGATCAGGCACCCAGGCGCTGCTGCAGTACCGCCAGCAGCACCGGCTCGTTGCGGATGCGCGAGCGGTCAAGCTTGTAGTGCCTGCCCGCCGCGGTGATGACCAGGGTTTCGTCGGTATCGACGCCCTCGTGTTCGGTCTGGGTGCGGATGCGCTCGATCTGGTCCCAGGCCAGCTGCGTGCGCTTGATCCACAGCCCGCTGCCGGACACGCGCAGCGGACCGAAGTCCAGCACTTCCCCGGCATCCAGGCGCCGCCGGGCGTCTTGCAGCAGCTGCGCGCGTACCGCCTCCAGCACGCCGGCGGCCAGCGCGTCGCCATCGCGCCACAGTGCCAGGCGGATGCGCCGCCGGCCGCCGCCGCGCAGCCACAGCAGCAGGTGCCCGCGCGCGTGCAGCTGGCGTACCTGCGTGACCTCGGCGAACGGCAGCCGCGTGCGTCCGTCGTCGATGCCGCCGGGGTCGAGCCGCAGCGTCGCCGGCGCGCGCAGCCAGGCGAACAGGTCCGCGCCCTTCCAGAAGATCAGGTAGGCCGCGGTGGGCAGCGCCAGGAAGAACACCAGCGCGGCGGCGCGGTAGTGGAGGAGCTGCGAGGTCAGCGCATGCGGCAGCAGCGCGACGCCCAGGGGCGCCAGCAGCATCGCCAGGAACAGGTAGGCCAGGGCCAGGCCCCATGCCACGTACAGCAGGGCGGTACGCGGCAGGATGCGTTCGAAGGACTGGTTCATACGGGGCGGAACATGGCGTGTGCCGGGAAAAACCGGCGCGCATGATAGCAGCCGCGGTCGTCCCGCCTGTCGCAGGGCGTGACCGGCGCCGCCGCACGGCGGTTCCAAGTGCGCCATCCGGGCGTATCGTCCCCCTGCCATGCGGACGCGGGCGACAATGGCCGGCCCGTGGCGAGGTCCGCTTCCCGAGGAGACGCAATGACGCCATCCACACAAACGGGCCTGCCGCCGCCGGCGCGCCTGTGGGCGATGGCGGCGCTGTCCATCGCGGTATGCCTGGCGACGCTGGACACCGCCATCACCAATACCGCACTGCCGACGATCGCCCGGGAGTTCGCGGCCGGACCGGCCGACACCATCTGGATCGTCACCAGCTACCAGCTGGTCATGATCGCCGCGATGCTGCCGCTGGCTTCGCTGGGCGAACGGTTCGGGCAGCGCGCGGTCTTCGTCGCCGGCATCGCGGTGTTCGCGGCGGCCTCGCTGGCGTGCGGGCTGGCGCGGTCGCTGCAGGTCCTGGTCGGCGCCCGGGCGCTGCAGGGCCTGGGAGCGGCCGCGATCATGAGCGCCAACACCGCGCTGGTCAGGCACATCTACCCGGAGGCGAACCTGGGCCGGGGCCTGGGCCTCAACGCGCTGGTGATCGCGTTCGGGCTGGCGGCCGGGCCGGTGCTGGCCTCGGCGATCCTGGCGGTCGCCACGTGGCACTGGCTGTTCCTGGTCAACGTCCCAGCCGGCCTGCTCGCGCTGTCGATGGCGTTGCGGATGCTGCCGCGCCCGGCCGGCACCGCCGCCGGCTTCGATGGCGTGGCGGCACTGCTGTGTTTCACGATGTTCGCCCTGTTCGTGCACGGCCTGGGCGAAGCCAGCCACCGCGGCGCGTGGGCACTGGTGGCCGCGGAATGGGCGCTGGCGCTGCTGTGCGGGTATCTGCTGGCGAGGCGGCAGCGGCGCGGATCGTCCCCGATCCTGCCCGTGGACCTGCTGCGGATCCCGCTGTTCGGCCTGTCGTCGGCGGTCGCCGTGTGTGCGTTCGCCACGCAGGGACTTGCGCTGGTGGCGCTGCCCTTCCACTTCATGGCCGATCTGGGGCGAGGCCAGGTGGAACTGGGACTGCTGATCGCCCCCTGGCCGCTGCTCGGCGCGGCCATGGCCCCGGTCGCCGGGTCGCTCTCCGACCGCTATCCCGCCGGCCTGCTCGGCGGCGCCGGGCTGCTGTGCCTGGCCTCCGGGATCGCCCTGCTGGCGCTGCTGCCCGCCGCCACCTCGACCGCGGCCATCGTCGGCTGCATGGCGCTGTGCGGATTCGGGTTCGGCCTGTTCCTGTCGCCGAACCAGAGATCGATCATGGCCAGCGCGCCGGCCCGGCGCTCCGGCGCGGCGAGCGGCATCCTCGGCACGGCGCGGCTGCTGGGCCAGGCGCTGGGCGCGGCCATCGTCGCGCTGTGGCTGACGCTGTCCGGGACCGCCGGCGCGCGCGCCGCGTTATGGGTCGGATGCCTGCTCGCCGTCGCCGGCGCCATCGCCTCGATGGCCAGGCTGTTGCCGGCGCGGAAGCACGACGCCCACGGGGACTGAAGGCCAGGCCGGCGGGATGCCGTCCATCGCAGCCGGCTCCCGCTCCGGCTCGCGCCGTGCCGGCGGCTGTCGCCTGTCACACGCCCGGGCGAACGGTGCGGCCGGCTCGCGTCGGCGCTACGGCCGCCAGTTGGCGTGCCGCTCCCAGAACGCCACGCTGCGCCTGTACGCCTCGCGGTCCAGCGGCACGCCCGAGCCGCCCTCCTCCACGCCGAGCGCGTTGCGCATCATCGTGATCGGCGCCATCGGCAGTTCCTCCGGCGTCATCGTGTACAGGCAGCCGACCACGCCCCAGTCGGCGTCGATCGGCGAACCCTCCTTGGCCAGTTGCTCGCGGCTGTACAGGATCGGCAGCAGGTAGCCGGCCACCGGCGGCTCGACGCCCTCGAACCAGCGCACCAGCACCGGCAGTTCCTCGCGGCTGCGCGCCTCGTAGGCGCTGCGCAGCAGCTGGCGGTTGCCGTCGTCGATCGCCACCACCGAGCACCGCGTGGAGGTCCAGTTGCGGTGCACGTGCAGCTTGCAGAACGGTGCGTAGCCGTCGAGCACCTGCAGCGGCGCGTGCTCGTTGAGGTGGCGCTCGAACTGCTCGGCGCCGCAGTCCTGGATGGCGGTGCGGCGCCCGTCGCGCGGGAACAGGCGGCTGCGGGCGAACGGCGTCAGGACGATGGACATGGCAGGCACGGACCGGCTCAGGCGGCGTGCGCCAGCGCGTGGTCGATGGCGGCGCGGATGGCGGCCACCTGCGCGGCGTTGCACTGCTCCGGCGTGGCCCTCGGGCTGTCCGGGTAGACCTCGGTGGTGGTGCGGTAACGGGCAGGGGTGATGCTGGCGCACAGGCCCAGCGCGGTGCAGTCGTATTCGATCACCCCCGGCGCCACCACCGGCGAGCCGATGATCTCGCCCTCGCCGTCCGCCGGGGCGATGTGGGTCACCTCGGCGACGGCGGCGTTGACCGCCTGCTGGAAGGCCGGCTCCGGCGCGGCGCTGTCGGCACACAGGTAGAAGCCGTCGGGGATCGTGCCCGGCTCGAACGGCTTGCCGTCGCGCGCGGCAAGCGCCGGGCGGAACTCGCTCTCGTCGCTGTCGGTGGTCTCGTGCAGGTCGATGTGCATGAGCACGGTGTCGCGCAGCGGCGCCACCAGCCGCATCAGCGCCGCCGATTCCTGCGCCGGGCTGTCCGCGCGGAACGAGCGGTTCGGATCGAGCGCGTCGGCGTTCCAGCGCTGGATGTGCTCGTAGCCCCACGGGCTGACGCACGGCACCAGCAGCACATTGGCACGGCCGGCGTAGTCGCCCGCGTGTTCGCCGGCAAAGCGCAGCGCACCATGCACGCCGCTGGTCTCGTAGCCGTGCACGCCGCCGGTCACCAGCACGGTCGGCAGCGCGTCGTCCCAGCCGCGGCTGCGCAGCGCCAGCAGCGGGTAACGCTCCTGGCCATAGGCAAGCTCGCCGTACTCGTGCACCTGCCAGTGCGAACCCAGCCGCTCCACCGCCGCCACCACGTCGATGGCATGGCTGCGCTGGCGGCGCTGCCGCGCGCACCACTGCGCCTTCTCCGCATCGCCCCAGGGCTGTCCGGGGGTGCCGACGGGATAGAAGGACGGGATGTTCATGACGGTGCTCGCTCGGGCATGGAACGGAAGGCCCGAGACTTTACACCGGTGCCGGCCATTGCCGCTTGGCGCATCCGCCATCGCTGCGGACCTGCGCAGGCCACGTCGCGGCGCGGACCCATGGCAGGCCCGAGCGCCAGCATTCGCCTTGGCCCGTCGCGCCCCTTGCAGCGGCACTGCTCGGTCGAGGACGCAACGTCCATGGGCGCCCCACCTGCGCGGGAGCGACGATTGTTTCCCCGGGCAGCAATGCCCCGCGCGGAAACCGCGGCACCGCGGATGCCTGCGGCGAGCCTGCCCCGGGAGCGTGGGCGGCAGAGATGTTCGAGGCGAAGCGCTTCACCACAGCGAAGCGGGTCGAAGTTCGCCGTGCGAAGCCAGATTCGTGACGATTCGCCTGTAGCCGCGCTATAGGCCAGGAAGCGGTGCGGATATGGACCGCACGGCGGGCTTCGCAGCCCTGACGGCTTCCGCCGCCCGCGCTCCTAGCCGCGGGCCACGTCCTCCGCATCCCGGCCGGTCCATATGCTGTCGACCGCACCGTGCCGCATGCGCCGGCGCGTGTAGCGGGCGATCAGCACGAACGCCGGCACCGCGGCCAGCGCCACCAGGTCGACGACGATCCCGCTGCCGGGGTGATTCCAGCTGCCGCCGATGCCCCACACCCCGGCCAGGCTGGACAGCGGCACCAGCAGCGCCGCCAGCGCGCACAGCCACAGCAGCTCGCAGGCGCCCTGCGCGGCACCGCGCCAAAGCGCCCAGGCCGTGGCCGCCAGGAACACGGCGTAGTAGATGCCGGTATGCCAGGCCATCAGGTCCTGCACCTGCGCCGGCAGCCACTTGGCCGCGGCCACCGTGGCGGAGATGCCGGCCACGCAGCCCAGCGACACGCCCACCGTCAGCGCGCCCATGACCCGGGCCGAGCGCTTCTGCGCCACCGGCGTGCCGTGGCGCGCCTTCCTGCGCCGCGACTCGATCCACAGCAGGTTGCCGGTGTAGAACAGCATCGCCCCGGCCAGGCCGAGCGCGAAGTACATCCAGCGCACCGGATTGCCGCCGAAGCTGCCGAAATGGAGCATGAAGAAGCTGTTGACCGCGGTGTCCCAGCCATCCATATGCCCGGGCAGGTCGTGCGGGTCCACCTCGCCCGTGTACGGATCCAGGTGGGCGCTGGCATAGGTGCGCGCACGGGTGCCGTAGCGGATGTCCAGGCCGGTCACCCGCGCCTCCAGCCGGCCGTGGTCCTCGGCGAAGCCCAGGCTGTGCACCTCGAAGCCCGGCAGTTGCCGCCGCACCCGCTGCAGCAGCTCGGCCGGCGCCAGCGGCACCGCGCCGGGCGGTGGTGCCGGTTCGGCCTGCTCGCCCCATTCGATGCGCTGGTCGTAGACCGCCTTCTCCTGCACCTCGTAGAACTGGTCGTGGAAGGCGAACACCACGCAGGTCAGCGCCATGATCAGGTGGAACGGCAGGCTGACCACGCCCAGCGCGTTGTGCGCGTCCAGCCACATGCGCTTGAGGTTCTTGCCGATGCGCAGGGCGAAGAAGTCCTTGGCCAGCGTCGGCAGCAGCACGATCAGCCCCGATACCAGCGCCACCGCGTAGGCCAGCGACACCGCACCCATGATCGGCCGCGACACCGCGTCGGGGAACGGCAGGCCGACGTACTGGTGCAGGCGGTCCACCAGCTCGGCGGCCCTGGCCTTGCGCAGCTTCTCCACCTTCAGGCTGCCGTCCGGCGCGAAGTTGGCGCCGTACTCGGTGAACTGGCGCCGGCCCTGCCCGCGTTCGCGCCAGATCACCCGCGCCGGCTGGTCCGGGGTGATGTCCACCACCACCGAATGGTTGCGCGCCGCCTGCGGATGTGCGGCCAGCACCGCGGCGACCAGCTCCGGCGCGCGCTGCAGCGGCACCGGCTCGCCCAGCGCCGAGGGCGGCGTGGCCCAGCGCTCCAGCGGCTTCTCGAACATGGTGATGGAGCCGGCGTAGAACGCCACGAACAGCATCAGCCCGGTCACGATGCCGACCCAGATGTGCACGTCCTTGTAGACCTTGACGATGTCGCTGCGCAGCTTCATGCCCTCATCCCAGCGCCGTGCGCACGGCCCACAGCAGCGCGAAGCCGAGCACGTTGGCCGCGCCCAGCCACAGCCACGCGCGCAGGCTGTCGCGGAACAGGAACACGAAGCTCAGCACGCCGGCCCACACCGGCGCCATCAGCCACATGTTGAACTGCGCCTTGCCGCCGCCGGCGCCGATGCCGCCCGGCCCCAGCCAGGCGAACAGGCCGGATGCCGCCAGCGCCAGGCCGAAGCCCAGCACCGCGCCGGCGCAGGTCTTGCCCAGCCAGTGGCGGCTTTGCAGCCTGGCCGGCCCGGCGCTCATCGCGCCCTCCGCCGCCGCGCCCGCCACGCGCCCAGGAACGGCGCGGCCGACCCCACCAGCATCAGCAGCGTCAGCCAGGCGAACACGGCCGCGCCCGAGCCCATGACCGGCAGCAGCAGCGCCAGCGACAGTGCCAGGCAGGCGCTGCCGGGCAGCCAGCGCCGGCGCGACGGCCACGGCCCGGCCGCGCGCCACTGCTGCTGGGGCGAGGCGACGTACAGCAGCATCGTCCCCAGCGTGCCGGCCAGCGCGGCCAGCAGCGCAATCCAGCCAGCGCCCACCATCACCAGATGAAGCGCGCCGTGGCGGTCACCACGCGGCCGCTGCCGTAGTAGCACGAGGACACGCCGCCGCAGGTGGAGACATAGGTCTTGTCGGCCAGGTTGCTGGCGTTGAGCGCCAGCTGCACGGCCGTGGCGCCGAAGCGGCCGGCGTCGTAGCGGATCGCCGCGTCGAACAGGGTGTAGGACGGGATGCGGTACAGGTTGGCGCTGTCGCCATAGCTCTCGCCGTTGTAGCGCACGCCGGCGGCCAGGCTCAGGCCCGCCAATGCACCGGCCTGGAAGGTGTAGTCGCCCCACAGCGCGGCGGTCCAGTCCGGCACCATCGCCAGCTGCCTGCCCTTGTAGCCGTTGTTGCTGCGGGTGACTTCCGAATCCATCCACGACGCCGCGCCGATCACGCTGAAGCCGTCGAACGGGGTGATGCGCGCCTCCAGTTCGACGCCGCGCACGCGGCCCTCGCCGTCCTGGACCTGGCACTGGCTGCTGCCGCTCGCACCGCAGCCATCGGCATGGTCGGGGTCGTTGGTCAGGATGTTCTGCTGGCGCAGGTCGTAGGCGGCCACGGTGAACAGGCCGTCGAAACCGGCCGGCTGGTACTTCAGGCCGGCTTCCCACTGCTTGCCGGTGATCGGGTCGAACGGCGTGCGCGCGTAGCTCATGTTGGTATCGGTGCCCGCCGGCTGGAACGACTCGGCGTAGCTGACGTAGGGGGTGAGGCCGTTGTCGGCCACGTACAGCACCCCGGCATTGCCGCTGAAGGCCTTGTTGTCGATCCGGGTCGGTACGCGCGCCCCGTACACGCCGCTGACCGCGTTGTAGGAGCGGGTCCAGGTGTCGTCCTTGGTCCAGTCGTAGCGCCCGCCCAGGGTGAGGCGCCACTTGTCCAGCGCGATCTGGTCCTGCAGGTACACGCCGGTCTGGCGGTTGACGCCGCCGGAGTAGGCGATGCTGGTGGTGACCGGGACGTAGCCGGTGTAGACCGGGTTGAAGATGTCGATGTCGAGCGGGCTGTTCATCGCGCCGCGCGCGCCGTCCCAGTCCGCCCTCTGCCAGTCCACGCCGAACAGCAGCGTGTGCTCGGCGGCGCCGGTGGCGAACCGGCCGGTCAGGCGGGTGTCCAGCGTGTCGCCGTCCGAGTCGCCGGTGCCCCAGGTGGCGCGGCGCTTCTGGGTGCGGCCGTCGGCATTGAGCCCGCCGTTGGTCACCACGGTGCGGAACAGCGAGTCCACATGCGTGCGGCGCGCGCTCTGGCTCAGCGTCCAGTGCTCGTTGAAGCCGTGCTCGAACAGCCAGCCGGCGGTCCAGAGGGTGCGGTCGAAGGTGTTCCAGTTCGGCTCGCCGATGAAGGTGGTGTTCTTCATCCGCCCGTACGGCGTGGCCACCAGGGTGCCGGCCATCGGCAGGAACTGGTAGGTCGAGCCGCCGTCGTCCTTCTGGTACAGGCCGAGCAGGGTCAGGCGGGTGCGCTCGGCGATCTGCCAGGTGTAGCTGGGCGCCAGGAACCAATGCTTCTGCTCGGTGTGCTTGATCTGGGTGTCGCCGTCGCGGTACAGCCCGACCAGGCGGAACAGGTGGTCGTCGCCGGTGCTGCCGGCGCCGACGTCGAAGGCGGTGCCGTACTGGCCGTTGCCGTCCACGTTCAGCCGCAGCTGCTGCTCCTGGTCCGGCGTCGGCGTCTTGCTGACCTGGTTGACCATGCCGCCCGGGGCGACCTGGCCGTACATCACCGCCGACGGTCCCTTGAGCACCTCCACCCGGTCCAGGTTCCAGCTGTCGAACATGGAACGGTTCCACTGGCTGCCCTGCGGCGCGCGCATGCCGTCCAGGGTGACGTTGTTGGACCAGCTGCCGGCGTCGAAGCCGCGGATGCGGAAGTCGTCCACGCGGTTGTCGATGCCGCTGCTCTCCAGGCTGACGCCGGCGACGTAGCGCATGGCCTCGTTGAGGTTCTGCACGCCGCGCGCATCCAGCTCCTCGCGCGCGATCACCGACAGCGACTGCGCCGTCTCGGCCACCGGGGTGTTGGTCTTGGTGGCGCCGCTGGCGCTGGTGGTGGCGCGGTAGGCGTTCACCCGCACCGCGTCGAGATCGACCGGGTCGGCATCGCCGCGCGCGGCCGACGGCGACTGCTCGGCCACGGCGGTACCGGACAGCAGCGCGCAGGACAGGAGAAGGACGAGACGGCGGCGGCGCGGCGCACGCAGGGAGCTGCAACGGGACATGACGGGACCTCGGTGTATCGAAACGAAGCGCGGGAACGGGCTCGCCCACGCTGGCCGGCGCGGATTGTCCTGCAAATGAGAATAGTTATCAAACCTATCGCCAGGACGGCGGTTGCATCCGACACTTCATTTCACATCCATCGCGATAAAGAGATATGATTCGCACCCCGCCACGGCCGCCGCCGCGATGACCCAGATCAGCTTCGAGTTCTACCCGCCCAAGACCGACGAGCAGCGCGCGCAGCTGGACCGCACCGCCAGCCGGCTCGGCAAGTTCGCTCCCGAGTACGTGTCGTGCACCTTCGGCGCCGGCGGCTCCACCCTCAGCTACACCTCCGAGACGGTGCGCCACCTCAAGCAGCACCACGGCTTCGACGCCGCGCCGCACCTGTCGTGCGTGGGCGGCAGCCGCGAGGAGATCCGCGAGCTGCTCAAGCTCTACCGCGCCATCGGCTGCCGCCGCATCGTCGCCCTGCGCGGCGACCTGCCCTCGGGCATGGGCCATCCCGGCGACCTGCGCTATGCCGCCGACCTGATCGCCTTCATCCGCGCCGAGCACGGCGACGCCTTCCGCATCGAGGTCGGCGCCTACCCGGAAACCCATCCCCAGGCCAGCGACGCGCTCGCCGACCTGCGCCACTTCAAGGCCAAGGTCGATGCCGGTGCCGATGCCGCGATCACCCAGTACTTCTACAACGCCGACGCCTATTTCCGCTTCGTCGACGACGCGCGCCGGCTCGGCGTGGACGTGCCGATCGTGCCCGGCATCATGCCGATCTCCAACTTCAGCCAGCTGCGGCGCTTCTCCGAACAGTGCGGGGCTCAGATCCCGCGCTGGATCGACAGGCGCATGCAGGCCTATGGCGACGATGCCGATTCGGTGAAGGCGTTCGGCGCCGACGTGGTCGCGCAGCTGTGCCGGCGCCTGCTCGACGGCGGTGCGCCCGGGCTGCACTTCTACACGCTCAACCTGGCCAGGCCGGCCACCGCGGTGCTGTCGCGGCTTTCCTGAATCGAGGAAAAATCGCGGCAGAGACCCGCGACAAATTGTCACTGCTGGAATTTCCGCAAGACCGGCTTGGTCTATCATCGCGCACCCAAGCGCCGTACCCGGGCGCCTGATAACTCCATTCCAGGCCAGCCAGCCATCGTTCCGCCCCTGCGGCCGTCCGACCTTCAGCAAGCGCGCCTTATCGACATGCCCCGCCCGCCGGGGTTGATGAGGACAACCATGCGCAATTTCCCCCGCGTTACCCCCTTGGCCGCACTGATCGGCCTGGCCCTCGCCGCACCGGCCTTTGCCGACGAGGCCGTCGACCTGCCGCGGGTGGACGTCACCGCCACCAAGCCCACGATCAAGCTCGACACCCCCGGCACCGTCACGGTGATCGACCGCGAGCGCATCGACCGCTACATGGTGCAGAACATCCGCGACCTGGTGCGCTACGAGCCCGGCGTGTCGGTGGTCGGCAGCCCCGGCCGCTTCGGCCTGGAGAGCTTCAACATCCGCGGCCTGGCCGGCAACCGCACCCGCATCGAGGTCGACGGCGTGTCGCTGCCGGCATCGTTCGCCTCCGCCGTCGCCGGCAGCAGCCTGCGCGCCGGCCGCAACCAGATCGACGTTGACAACATCAAGGACGTGGAGATCGTGCGTGGCCCGGCCTCCGCGCTGTACGCCTCCGACGCGCTCGGCGGCGTGGTCAACCTGAGGACCAAGGACCCGATCGACTACCTGCAGCCGGGCAAGACCTTCGGCGGCCAGGCCAAGGTCTCCTACGACAGCGTCGACGACAGCAAGGGCGCGGTGGCCACCGTCGCCTTCGGCGACGTGCGCGACAGCCTGCTGCTGCAGGCCAGCTACCGCGAGGGCCACGAGACCGAGAACAAGGGCGAGGTCGGCGGCACCGGCGCCACCCGCACCCGCGCCGAGCCGCAGGACTACAAGCAGACCGGCTTCCTGGCCAAGTACGTGCACAACGCCGACAGCGGCCGCCGCGACTTCGTCGGCATAGAGAGCGCACGCACCGACACCGACACCAACGGGCTGAGCAGCGTCACCGGCGCGGCCAGCTACTACCTGGCGCAGGACAGCAACCGCCGCTTCAAGCTGAACTTCGGCCAGTCCTACCGCGAGTTGGGCAGCGCGCTGGCCGACAGCCTGGATTGGAACGGCTACTGGCAGAAGACCTCCAGCCGCACCAACACCCAGACCGATACCGCCGCCTACCGCCGCTACTACTACGTGCTGCCGTCGCAGGAAAAGACCTACGGCGGCAAGCTGGTGGCGGAGAAGCGCTTGGAGGGCGGCGGCGTCGGCCAGACCCTCAGCTACGGCCTGGAACTGTCGCGCACCACGCCCAAGGGCTATGCCGACGGCTACGGCGTGAGCAAGACCACCGGGCTCAGCGGATCGGCCTCGCCCTACCTGCCCAGCACCTACCCGCTACATCTGTTCCCCAAGAGCGACACCGATCGCTACGCGCTGTTCGCCCAGGACCGGATCGAGCTGGCCGACGGCCGCCTGAGCATCGTGCCCGGCGTGCGCGTGGACCGCTACGAGTACAAGCCCGGCGACGACGCGCTGTACTACTCCCAGGTCGGCAACGCCGCCGCCTCGGACTACACGGCCACCGAGGTCTCGCCCAAGCTGGGCCTGCAATGGAAGTTCAGCGACGGCCTGAGCGCCTACTTCAACTATGCCGAGGGCTTCCGCCCGCCGCTGTACAACGAGATCGACGGCGCCTGGTCCGAGCGCTTCCCGCCGTACGCCAACATCGCCTTCATCCCCAACGCGGACCTGAAGAAGGAGACCAGCCGCGGCGGCGAGATCGGCGTGCGCGGCAACGGCGACGCCGGCTGGTTCAACGTCGCCGGCTACTACACCTACTACGACGACTTCATCTGGAGCGGATACCAGCTTCCCGCCGGCGACATCCCCTCGTGGGTCCTGGCGCTGGTGCCCGGCGCGTTCACCACCATGGTGTTCCAGTCGGTCAATGCCGAGCACGCCATCATCAAGGGCGTGGAAGCCAGCGGCCAGCTGCGCCTGGGCTACTTCTCCGACGCGCTCGCCGGATGGTCGGTCAACGCCAGCGCCTCGATCGCCAACGGCCGCCTGATCCAGCCGGGCGACAGCGGCTACACCCCGCTCAACACGGTGGACCCGGCCAAGGCCGTGCTCGGCATCGCCTACGACGGCGAGCGCTGGGGCGCGGAACTGGTCGGCACCGGCGTGCGCCGCCACAGCCGGCTCGACGATTCCACCGTGTTCCGCCCGCCGGGCTACGGCAAGATCGACCTGTTCGCCCACTACCGCCCCACCCGCAACCTGGAACTCAACGTCGGCCTGAACAACCTGACCGACCGCACGTACTGGGAATGGGGCAGCCTGCAGAGCAGCCTGCTCGGCACCAAGCCGGGCAGCACCGCCCCGGACACGGTGTCGTCCAGCAGCGGCGTCCTGGACATGTACACCATGCCCGGCCGCAGCATCAGCGCCTCGCTGCGCTACACCTTCTGAGCAGGACGCCAAGCAAGCCGGCCAGGACCGGCCCGGGACTCCCCGGGCCGGTCCTGGCCGATCCCCGGAGACTCGCCCCCATGTCCACCGATGTCCTTTCCTCGCCCTCGCTGTCCCTGCGCCTGAAGCAGGAGACCGAACCGCAGCACCTGCGCATGCACGCACTGATGGAACGCGCGCAGCCGTTCTCCAGCCGCGAACGCTATGCCGGCTTCGTCGCCGTGCAGTACCTGTTCCAGCGCGACGTCGAGCACCTGTTCGACGACCCGCAGGTGCGCGCCGCGGTCGACGACCTCGACGCCCGCGGCCGCCTGGCCGCCGCACTGGCCGACCTGCAGGATCTCGGCGCGCCCGTGCCCGAGGAGGCAGCGCTGGCTACCGCCGGGATCGCCATGCCGGCGGCACTGGGCTGGCTCTACGTCTCCGAGGGCTCCACCCTCGGCGCCGCCTTCCTGTTCAAGGAAGCCCGCGACCGGCTCGGCCTGTCGAGCGGGTTCGGCGCGCGCAACCTGGCCGCCTACCCCGAGGGCCGCGCCCGGGTGTGGCGGCGCTTCGTCGAGTCGCTGGACAGCGAGCGCGTCGCCGCCGGGCAGCACGATGCCGTCATCGCCGGCGCCAATGCCGCCTACGACCGCTTCGGCACGCTGCTGCAGGCGACCTTCGCCCTGGCCTGACCCGCCTCCGGCCTCGACAGCCCACGCCGACGCAGCCCCCAATCAGCGGCGGCGCCGGGCGTGCGCGGTGCGATCGCGGCTCCCTCTACCGTCAGCCTGCCGGCTGGATCGTGGCCACGCCCTGCGCGCCATGGCGCCGCGCCTCGGCGACCGCGTCCACGTCGAGGCCGCTGGCGTACAGCGGCAGCGCCACCTGCTCGCGCAGCCGCTCGAAACCGCGCCAGCCGAGCGCGTCCGGCGCCGCCGGCCCGGCCTGCACCGGCCCGACCACGGCGAAGTCGCAGCCCAGCGCCTGCGCCGCGCGCAACTGCCCGGCGTCCTCGCACGAGGCGGCCAGCAGGCCCGGCACTGGCCGCGCATCGAGCCCGCGAAGCTGGGCCGGTTCCAGGTGCAGGCCGATGCCCAGTTCGGCGGCCAGCCCGGCATCGCCGCCCAGCAGCCAGCGCACCTTGCGCCGCGCGAACCGCCGCAGCGTGCTGCGCAGCAGCGCCGGCCACGCCGCATCGCGGCCGGGCGCACGCAACTGCACCAGCGACACCCCGTCCTCGATGGCCTGCTCCAGGCCGCCGAGCCAGGCCTGCTCGCCATCCGGCGCGGACGTCACCAGGTAGCGATCGGGATCGCGCAGCAGCGCCACCACCGGCTGGTCGGCCGGCGGCATCGAGTAGCGCGGCAGCCGCTCGGGCAGCACCCAGGTCAGCGGCTGGCCTTCGCGCCCGCGCGCATGGCCGCTCCATGCAGACACGCGCCGCACCTCCAGCCGCAGCCGCTTGTCCGGATACTGCTGCGGCACCTCCATCAGCAGCGGGCCGACCTCTGCCTCGATGCCCAGTTCCTCGCGCAGCTCCCGCACCAGCGCCTGCTCGGAGGTCTCGCCCGGCTCCAGCTTGCCGCCGGGAAACTCCCACAGCCCGGCGAGATCGCTTTTCCCGGTCCTGCGCGTGAGCAGGATGCGGCCACGCCTGTCGGCGATCACAGCGGCGACGACGTGGATGGAACGCAAGGACTCTGGCATGGGGCCAAGCTTAGCCGACAACCAGGATCCTGCATCGCCCCGGCGACCGATCCTCCCCTCATGTAGAGCCGAGCCTGCTCGGCTGAAGCCTTCCCGGTAACGCCCAGCCGAGCAAGCCCGGCTCTACGGCGCGACGCCGCAGCAGGAACCATTCCGAAGAGGAAGCCCCCTTGGCAAGGAGGCGCGGCGCAGCCGCGGGGATCGGAAGCAACGAGCCGGGGCCCGGACTTCGCAACGCGAAGTTTGGGGCGCAGCGGGCGAAGCCTGGTGTGCGCCCTCCCCGTTGGATAGGAGGGCGCGGCGACGGCCACGGGAATCGGAAGCAAAGTCCGTGAGCCCGGAATCCGCTACGCGGATTCCGGGTGTGCAGCCGGCTGCGCGGGCTGCACCACGGTCAACTCAGCTCAGCTGAGTTGACCGTGGCAGTGCTTGTACTTCTTGCCGCTGCCGCACGGGCAGGGATCGTTGCGGCCGACCTTGGGCTCGTCGCGCACCACCTGGGTGACCGCCGCGGGCGCCTGGCCGGCCTGGCTGCGCTCCCGCGCCGCCTGCACCTGCTCGGCCTCCTCGTCGGCGCCGTAGCCGCCCGCGTCCTGCTTCTGGAACTGCGAGGCCTGCAACCGCGCCTGCACCTGCTGGCGCTCCTGCTCCTCCAGCGCCGCCACTTCCTCCTCGCTGCGGATGCGCACGCGCGCCAGCAGCCCCACCACCTCGCGCTTGACGTTCTCCAGCATCTCCGAGAACAGCTCGAAGGCTTCCTTCTTGTATTCCTGCTTGGGCTGCTTCTGCGCGTAGCCGCGCAGGTAGATGCCCTGGCGCAGGTAGTCCATGCGCGCCAGGTGCTCCTTCCAGCTCTGGTCGAGCACGGTCAGCATCACGTGCTTCTCCAGCGCGCGCATGGTCTCGCTGCCGACCGCCGCCTCCTTCTGCTCGAACAGCTCGGCCACCGCCTGCTCGACCTTGTCGACGATGCGCTCGGCATCCAGCTCCTCCTGGCCCTTGGCCCACTCCACCAGCGGCAGGTCCAGGCCCAGGTCGGAGGCCAGCGCGGCCTGCAGGCCCGGCAGGTCCCACTGCTCGTCCACCGAATTGGCCGGCACGAAGCGCGCGACCAGGTCGTAGACCACGTCGTTGCGGATGCCGTCGACGTTTTCCTTGACCGACTCGGCGTCCAGCAGCTCGTCGCGCTGGGCGTAGATCACCTTGCGCTGGTCGTTGTTGACGTCGTCGAAATCCAGCAGGTTCTTGCGGATGTCGAAGTTGTGCGCCTCCACCTTGCGCTGCGCCTTCTCGATCTGCCGGCTGACCAGCTTGTCCTCGATGACGTCGTCTTCCTTCATGCCCATCATGCGCATGGCCTTCTGCACCCAGTCCGAGGCGAAGATGCGCATCAGGTTGTCTTCCAGCGACAGGTAGAAGCGCGAGGAACCGGGGTCGCCCTGGCGGCCGGAACGGCCGCGCAGCTGGTTGTCGATGCGGCGGCTCTCGTGGCGCTCGGTGCCGACGATGTGCAGGCCGCCGGCGGCCTTGACCGCGTCGTGGCGCTGCTGCCATGCGGCCCGGATCTTCTGCCGCTCGTCATCGCCGACCTCGTCGCCGAGCGCGGCCAGTTCGGCCTCCAGCGAGCCGCCGAGCACGATGTCGGTACCGCGGCCGGCCATGTTGGTGGCGATGGTCACCGCCGCCGGCTGGCCGGCGTTGGCGACGATGGTGGCCTCGCGCTCGTGCTGCTTGGCGTTGAGCACCTCGTGCGCCACGCCGGCCTCGCGCAGGTGCTCGGACAGCATCTCCGAGGTCTCGATCGAGGTGGTGCCCACCAGCACCGGCTGGCCGCGCTTGGCGCAGTCCTTGATGTCCTCCAGCACCGCGTTGAACTTGCCCTTGCGGTTGAGGAACACCTGGTCCGGATAGTCCTTGCGCACGGTCGGGCGGTTGGTCGGGATCACCACCACCTCCAGGCCGTAGATGCTCTGGAACTCGTAGGCTTCCGTATCGGCCGTACCGGTCATGCCGGACAGCTTCTTGTACATGCGGAACAGGTTCTGGAAGGTGATGCTGGCCAGGGTCTGGTTCTCGCGCTGCACCGGCACCCCTTCCTTGGCCTCCACCGCCTGGTGCAGGCCGTCGGACCAGCGCCGCCCGGCCAGGGTGCGGCCGGTGAACTCGTCGACGATCACCACCTCGCCGTCGCGCACGATGTAGTCCACGTCGCGCTGGTAGATGGCGTGCGCGCGCAGCGCGGCGTTGAGGTGGTGGACCACGCTCAGGTTGTTGGCCGCGTACAGGCTGTCGCCCTCGCCGATGATGCCGGCCTCGTGCAGCAGCAGCTCGGCATGCTCCATGCCGGCCTCGGACAGGTAGACCTGCTTGCCCTTCTCGTCCACCCAGTAGTCGCCCTCGCCCTCCTCCTCGGCCTGGCGGGTCAGCGACGGCACGATGCGGTTGACGCGGATGTACAGCTCCGGCGACTCGTCGGCCGGGCCGGAGATGATCAGCGGGGTGCGCGCCTCGTCGATCAGGATCGAGTCGACCTCGTCGACGATGGCGTAGTGCAGCCCGCGCTGGTAGCGGTCGGCCCGCGACAGCGCCATGTTGTCGCGCAGGTAGTCGAAGCCGAACTCGTTGTTGGTGCCGTAGGTGATATCGCTTGCGTAGGCCTCGTGCTTGTCCGCGTGCGGCATGCCCGGGTAGACCACGCCCACCGACAGGCCCAGCCAGTTGTACAGCCGGCCCATCTGCGCGGCGTCGCGGCGCGCCAAGTAGTCGTTGACGGTGACCACGTGCACGCCCTTGCCTTCCAGCGCGTTGAGGTACACCGGCAGCGTCGCCACCAGGGTCTTGCCCTCGCCGGTGCGCATCTCGGCGATCTTGCCCAGGTGCAGCACCATGCCGCCGATCAGCTGCACGTCGTAGTGGCGCATGCCGAGCACGCGCTTGCTGGCCTCGCGGCACACCGCGAACGCCTCGGGCAGGATCTTGTCCAGGGCTTCCCCGCCCTCGATGCGCTGCTTGAACTCCGGCGTCTTGGCCTGGAGCTGCTCGTCGGAGAGCGCCTGGATCTCCGGCTCCAGCGCATTGACCTTGGCGACGATGCGATTGAGCTGGCGCAGCTGGCGTTCGTTGCGGCTGCCGAAAACGCGGGTAAGCAGACTGTTGATCATTGAGGGAACCGGTTGGAAAGGAGCGCCGACCCGGCAACGGTTCCACAGGGAGTTCCGATGGAAGCCGGCCGCGGCAAACGAAACAGGGCGCTATGCGCCCTGTCTATGGCAACGCCCATTGTAGCTTGGGGCGCGGCCCCGTCGAATCAAGCGCGCCCGCGCCGGCCCACGGGGGTGTTGCCACCGTCGCCCAGGAACTTGCGCGGGTTCATCACCCGGCCGTTCTGCCACACCTCGAAATGCACGTGGGCACCGGTGGAACGGCCGCTGGAGCCGGCCTTGGCCAGCTCCTGCCCGGCGCGCACCAGGTCGCCGGCGCGCACCGTCAGCCGCGAATTGTGCGCGTAGCGGGTCATGTAGCCGTTGCCGTGCTCGATCTCGACCACGTTGCCGTAGCCGCCGCGCACGCCGGAGTAGCTGACCACGCCGTCGGCCACCGCCAGCACCGGATCGCCGACGCGGGCGTGGAAATCGATGCCCTTGTGGTTGGAGGCGCCGCCCTTGAACGGATCGGCACGGCCGCCGAAGCCGGAGGTGATGTAGGTGTTGCGGATCGGCATGCGCGAGGGCACCGCGTTCTGCTCGAGCTGGTGGTCGAACAGCAGCGCCTCCAGCACCCCCAACTGCTGGCCGGAACCGGACAGCTGCTTCTGCAGGCGCCCCATCTCCTGCTTCAGCTCGCCCACCGGCATGTCCTGCGCCGGCTCGTCGCCGCCGCCGATGCCGACCGGCTCGTTGAAGTCGAACTCGCCGTCCTCCAGCCGGCCGACCTGGGTCAGACGCTCGCCCAGGGCGTTGAGCCGGGTGGCCTGCGCCTGCAGCTCGCCCAGCCGGGCCGCCAGCGCGTTGACCTCGGCCTGCGCCTGCTGACGCACCTGCGCCAGTTCGCGCTGCTGCTGCTCGACCTTGGCGCTCAGCCGCGCGTCGTGGACCGCGCCGATCGCCACGCTGGCGCCGAAGCCCAGCAGCAGGCCGGCGCCGAGCACGCCTCCCAGCAGCGCCGAAGGGCGCCGCCGGGCCAACTCGAGCAACTTTGCCTGGACCCGCGGACTCCCCTTCACGGGCGACTTGATTACGATCTTTCGATTGAATGTCATGATTGCTCTATGTCGAAACCCAAGACCAGCGACCGCACCGCCTCCAAGCCGCAACCCGCGCTGGAGGTGTTGATGGCGGACAAGGCTGGCCATCCGTTGCGCCGGGCCCTGTGGCTCGATGCGCTGGACAGGCAGTTGCGCCCCCATCTGCCGCCGTCGCTGGCCGGCCATTGCCGGCTGGCCAACGTGAACGGCGAACAGCTCGTTTTCCTGGTCGATTCCCCGGTCTGGCATGCGCGCCTGCGCCTGGCCGAACACGGGATCCTCGACGTGGCCCGCTCCGTCGGGCTGAAGGCCACCAAGGTGACCATCAAGACCGCGACTGCCTCGCTGCATTCCCCAACGCAACCGATCCAGAGCAGGCCTGCCACTGTTTCCGCAGCCACGCAGAAAGGCCTGCGCGACGCGCTCGCTGCCTTGCGGGATGTCGATCCGGGAAAATCCTGACCGGCCGCTGCTCCATGCTGCGGCGTACCCGGGCCGAACCGGCCTTCACGCGGGACCAACGAATCCTAACGGCCGCCCAGCGTTCAATAGTTAGGCAGACATTAAATAAAAGTTAAATTCAGACTTGCCATGGGCGAGAGTTCACACTTCTGTCACGCCTGCCCCGTAGCCTGCGGCAGACGCGCGCAGGCAAGCCTCCACGATCACGTGGCGGCTTAAGAGAAGGGACAAGGGACCCGGCAGTCGGGCCGGAAGGCCGGCGTCTCAGGCGTAGACCGGGCTGGCGTAGATCAGCGGCGGCGAGCGGCCATCCGGTTCGAAGCTGATCTTCTCCCAGGCCGAGGTTTCCGCCAGCAGGGCGCGCACCAGCTTGTTGTTGAGGTCGTGGCCGGACTTGAAGGCGGTGTAGGCACCGAGCACCGGGCCGCCGGCCAGGTACAGGTCGCCGACCGCGTCGAGGATCTTGTGGCGCACGAACTCGTCGGCGAAGCGCAGGCCGTCGTCGTTGAGCACGCGGAACTCGTCGAGCACGATGGCGTTGTCCATCGAACCGCCCAGGCCCAGGTTGCGCTCGCGCATGTACTCCAGGTCGCGCATGAAGCCGAAGGTGCGCGCACGCGCGATCTCGCGGATGTAGGCGGCCGTGGAGAATTCCAGCGAGGCATGCGATTGCTTGGCCGGGATCATCGGGTGGTCGAAGCGGATGGTGAAGTCCAGCTTGTAGCCGTCGTACGGCTCGAAACGGGCGACCTTGTCGCCGTCGCGCACTTCCACCGCACGCTTGATGCGGATGAAATGCTTGGGCGCATCCTGCTCGACGATGCCGGCGGACTGCAGCAGGAACACGAACGGACCGGCGGAGCCGTCCATGATCGGCAGCTCGGCCGCGGACAGTTCGACGATGATGTTGTCGATGCCCAGGCCCGCCAGCGCCGACATCAGATGCTCGACGGTCTGTACCTTGGCCGGCCCCATGCTCAGGCCGGTGCACAGCGTGGTCTCGGTGACCAGCTCGCCGTCGGCGGGCACTTCCACCACCGGCTCAAGATCGACGCGGCGGAACACGATGCCGTGGTCGGCCGGGGCCGGACGCAGGGTCATGTACACCTTGTCGCCGCTGTGCAGGCCGACACCGGTGGCGCGGATCGTGTTCTTGAGGGTGCGTTGCTGGGTCATCTGCGAAAGTGTGAACGGGCAGGCTCGGACAGACGCTGAACCGGCTGCGAGAATAGCACGCATTTAGCCAAATCTTAACTTTTGCCGCCTCGCATGCATACCCGCGGGAGCAGGCAAAACCCGCCGGGTCGCGAGCGACCCGGCGAAAGGTGTTGCCGGCACGCGGGACGGACGGCCCGCGCACCTTGTCTACGGCACTACAGCGACCGGCAAGAACCCCCGTCCTGGCGGTCCGCAAGGACCGGCACGGCAGCGGCCTGCGCCGGGTGGATCCCGGTCGGGCTGGCGGTGCCGGCGAGCGCCCGGCCAGGGATGGCCCGGCCGGGCCATCCGAAGCCTTCGTTCATCGCCATGGACGGCGTCAGTCGGCCTGGCGGCGCAGGAATGCCGGAATGTCCAGGTAGTCGCTCGGCAGCTCGGCCGCGGCCGGAGCCGATGCCGGGCCGCTGGCGGCGGCCGAATCGCCGCTGGCGCGGCGCAGCCCCAGGCCCACCGAACCGACCGCCTTGGACACGGCGTCGCCGCCGTTGTCGAAGCTGTCGAACTCCGGCTGGCCGGTGGTGGCGTTGCGCACCAGCTTGATCGGCGCGCGCTGGTCCGGACGCTGCGCCTGGCGGCCCACCGCGCGGTTCAGCCCGGTGGCGACCACGGTCACGCGCACCTCGTCCTGCATCTCCGGATCCAGCACGGTGCCCACCACCACGGTCGCGTCCTCGGAGGCGAAGCCCTCGATGGTGCGGCCGATCTCGTCGAACTCGGCCATGGTGAAGTCGGCGCCGGCGGTGATGTTGACCAGGATGCCGTTGGCGCCGGCCAGGTTGACGTCGTCCAGCAGCGGGTTCTGGATCGCCGACTCGGCCGCGGCCTGCGCGCGGTCGTCGCCGCGGGCGGTGCCGGTGCCCATCATCGCCAGGCCCATCTCGGACATGACGGTGCGCACGTCGGCGAAGTCGACGTTGATCAGGCCGGGGCGCACGATCAGGTCGGCGATGCCCTGCACCGCGCCCTGCAGCACGTCGTTGGCGGCGCGGAACGCCTGGATCATGGTGGCGTTGCGGCCGAGCACGGTGATCAGCTTCTCGTTGGGGATGGTGATCAGCGAGTCGCAGTGCTGGCTCAGTTCCTCGATGCCCTTGAGCGCGACCTGCATGCGCCGGCGGCCCTCGAACGGGAACGGCTTGGTGACCACGGCCACCGTCAGGATGCCCATCTCCTTGGCCAGCTGCGCCACCACCGGCGCGGCGCCGGTGCCGGTGCCGCCGCCCATGCCGGCGGTGATGAACACCATGTCCGCGCCCTGCAGCGCGTCCATGATGCGCTCGCGGTCCTCCAGCGCGGCCTGGCGGCCGACCTCGGGGTTCGCGCCCGCGCCCAGGCCCTTGGTGACGTTGCTGCCGAGCTGCAGCTGCAGCTTGGCGCCGCAGTTCTTGATCGCCTGCGAGTCGGTGTTGGCGGTGATGAACTCCACGCCGTCGACGTTGCCGCTGACCATGTGCGCCACGGCGTTGCCGCCGCCGCCGCCCACGCCTACCACCTTGATCACCGCGTTGGGTGCCATCTTCTCGATCAGTTCGAAATGCGCCATGTCCGTGTCCTCATTTTTTTTGGTGGAGCCGTGATTCGGGATTGGGGATTGGGGATTCGATGAACCGCCTCACCACCACCGCGAATTCCGGCGTTCTCTTGTTGGTCTGTCTTACTGCCCTGCTACAACGCTCGCCTTGCCCTTGCCCTTGCTTCTTGCCTTTTGCTCTTACGAATCACCAATCCCGAATCACCAATCCCGGCGCCTAGAACTCACCGCGATACCAGTTCTTGAGCTTCTTGAAGAAGCTGCCGGCGCGCCCGGTCGGCAGCGACGGCCGCCGCGGGTGCTCGAGCTGGCTGCCCATCAGCAGCAGCCCCACGCCGGTGGCGTGCACCGGGTTGCCGACCACCTCGCCCAGCCCGGTGACGTGCTGCGGGATGCCCACGCGCACCGGCATCTGCAGCATTTCCTCGGCCAGCTCGACCACGCCTTCCATCTTCGAGGCGCCGCCGGTGAGCACCATGCCGGCGCGCACCAGTTCCTCGAAACCGGAACGGCGCAGCTCGGCCTGCACCATCTCGAAGATCTCCTCGTAGCGGCCCTGCACCGCCTGCGCCAGCGAGGCGCGCGGCATCCGCCGCGGCGGCCGGTCGCCGACCGAGGGCACCTGGATCGATTCCTCGGCGGTGGCCAGCTGCGCCAGCGCGCAGGCGTAGCGCACCTTGATCTGCTCGGCCTCCGGGGTCGGCGTGCGCAGCATGTGGGCGATGTCGTTGGTGACGTGGTCGCCGGCGATCGGCAGCGAGGCGGTGTGGCAGATCGCGCCCTGCACGAACACCGCCAGGTCGGTGGTGCCGGCGCCCATGTCCACCAGCACCACGCCCAGCTCGCGCTCGTCGGCGGTCAGCACCGCCACCGAGGAGGCCAGCGACGACAGCACCAGGTCGTCCACCTGCAGGCCGCAGCGCTGCACGCACTTGCTGATGTTGGCCGCGGCCGACTGCGCGCACACCACCAGGTGCGCGTGCACCTCCAGGCGCACGCCGGTCATGCCGACCGGGTTGCGGATGCCTTCCTGCGAATCGTCGAGCACGTACTCGCGCGGGATCGCGTGCAGGATCTTCTGGTCGGCCGGGATGGCGACCGCCTTGGCCGCCTCCAGCACCCGGTCCAGGTCGCCCCAGGTGACCTCGCCGTCGCGGATCGGCACGATCCCGGGCGAGTTCTTGCACTGCACGTGGTTGCCGGAGATCGAGGCGTAGACCGAGCGGATCTCGCAGCCGGCCATCAGCTCGGCCTCCTCGACCGCGCGCTGGATCGACTGCACGGTGGACTCGATGTCCACCACCACGCCGCGCTTGAGCCCGCGCGACTCGTGCGAGCCGATGCCGATGACCTCGATCGGATTGCCCGGCGAGTACTCGCCGACCAGCGCGACCACCTTGGAAGTGCCGATGTCCAGTCCGACGATCAGCGATTTGTCACCTTTGCGATTCATGTCCTGCCCTGCTTTGGCTTCTGCGCTTCCGCCGCTGGTGCGCCCCAGCTCAGCGTGAAGCCGTTGGTGTAGCGAAGATCGGCCAGCTCGATCGGCTGGCTTGCGTTGACCAGCTGCGGCAGCACCCGGGCGAAGCGCGCCAGGCGCGCGCGGGCATCATCGCGGCCGATCACCACCTCGGTGCCGTTGTCCAGCGCCAGCGACCAGCTGCCGCGGTCGTCCATCACCAGCGCGCGCACCTCCAGGCCGGCCGGGGCGAACATCGCCCGCGACTGGTTGTAGAGCTCGACCACCTCGGTGGTCTTGCTGTCCGGGCCGCCCAGCTGCGGCAGCTGCACGTCCTTCAACCCCGGCGGCACCGGGAACAGGCGGCCCTGCTCGGACAGCATGCGGTCCTTGCCCCAGCGCGCGAACGGCTTGTGCTCGACCACGTGCACCTCGAGCACGTCCGGCCACTGCTTGCTGACCTGCGCCGACTCCACCCACGGCAGGCGCCGCACGGCGTCCTGCGCGCGATCGAGCTCGACCGCGAAGAAGCCCTTGTGCGCGTACGGCAGCACCACCGCGCGCAGTTGCTCGGCCGGCACCCGCTGCAGCTCGCCGCTCACCCGCAGCCGGGTCAGCGGCCAGCGCTCGGCGCCGACCCAGCCGTTGAGCACCGCCACCACCGGCAGCGCCACCACGGCCACCGCCAGCAGCCAGGCGAGGATGCGGAGGATGGCGTTCATGGGTGCGCTCCGCGCACGGGATTGGGGATTGGGGATTGGGGATTGGTGAGGGCACTGGCTGCGCGCACGCCAGCCGACAGGCGTTGCCTGCCGGCTTTTACCAATCCCCAATCCCCAATCCCGAATCCCGTCTTCATAGCGCCTGCTCCAGCACCCGCCACACCAGTTCCTCGAAACCGATGCCGGCCTGCGCCGCCGCCTTGGGCACCAGCGAATGGCTGGTCATGCCGGGGGCGGTGTTCGCCTCCAGCAGGAAGAAGTCGCCGCTGTCGCGCTCGCGCATCACGTCCACCCGGCCCCAGCCGCTGCAGCCCAGCGCGGCGAATGCGGCCAGCGCCAGGCGGCCGATCTCGGCCTCGTCGGCGCCTTCCAGGCCCGGGCACAGGTACTGCGTGTCCTCGGCGACGTACTTGGCGTCGTAGTCGTACCACTGGCCCTTGGGGACGATTCGGATCGACGGCAGCGCCACGTCACCGAGGATGCCGACGGTCAGTTCGTCGCCCACCACCAGCCGTTCCATCAGCAGCTCGCCGTCGTAGCGCAGGGCCAGCGCCAGCGCGTCGTCCAGCTGCGCGTGCTCGAACACGCGGCTGATGCCGACGCTGGAACCCTCGTTGGCCGGCTTGACGATCACCGGCATGGCCAGCGAATCGGCGGCGCGGCGGACATCCTGGGCATCGCTGCCGGCGAACAGACGCTGGTAGTCGGGTGTCGGCAGGCCCAGCGAGAGCCACACCTGCTTGCTGCGCACCTTGTCCATGCTCAGCGCCGAGCCGAGCACGCCCGAGCCGGTGTAGGGCACGCCGTGGGCCTGCATCAGGCCCTGCACGATGCCGTCCTCGCCACCGCCGTCGTGACCGTGCAGCACGTTGAACACGCGCTCGAACTTGTTCTCCGCCAGCGCCTGCGCCAGCGCCGGGATGCCGTCCACCGGCTGCGCATCGACGCCGCGCGCGCGCAGAGCCTGCAGCACGTTGCGGCCCGAATCCAGCGACACCTCGCGCTCGGACGAGGTGCCGCCGAGCAGCACGGCGACGCGGCCGAACACGGCCGGGTCGGTGCAGCGCAGCGGCGGCAGGACGCGGCTCATGCCTTCGGCGCCTCCACGAATCCCTCGGCGACGATCTGCTGCGACACCGCGCCGATGTCGCCGGCGCCCATCATCAGCAGCAGGTCGCCGTCCTGCAACACGTCGGGCAGCACCTGTGCCAGTTCCGAGGCATGGCCGACCACCACCGGCTCGCTGCGGCCGCGCGCACGGATGGCGCGCGCCAGCGACTTGGCATCGGCGCCGGGAATGGGCTGTTCGCCGGCCGGGTAGACCTCGCTGAGCACCAGCGCATCGACCTCGCTGAGCACCGCGGCGAAGGCGTCGAACTGGTCGCGGGTGCGGCTGTAGCGGTGCGGCTGGAACGCCAGCACCAGGCGCTTGCCGGGCCAGCCGCCGCGGGCGGCGGCGAACACCGCGGCCAGTTCGCGCGGGTGGTGGCCGTAGTCGTCGACGATGCGCACGCGCGCACCGGCGGGCGTGACCACCTCGCCAAGGTCGTTGAAGCGGCGGCCGATGCCGGCGAAGCTCTCCAGCGCGCGGGCGATCGCCTTCGGGTCCACGCCCAGCTGCCAGCCCACCGCGGCGGCGGCCAGCGCGTTGAGCACGTTGTGCCGGCCCGGCAGCGCCAGCGTCACCGGCAGCGCCTGGTCGCCTGGCAGGCGCAGGGTGAAGTGCATGCGCGCGCCGTCCTGCACCACGTCGTCGGCGCGGACGTCGGCATTGCTGTTGAAGCCGTAGCTCATCACGTGGCGCGGCGTCTTCGCCGCCAGCGCGGCCACTTCCGCATCGTCGATGCACAGCACCGCCAGCCCGTAGAACGGCAGCCGCTGCAGGAACTCGGCGAACGCCGCCTGCACGCGGGCGAAATCGTTGCCGTAGTTCTCCAGGTGGTCGGCGTCGATGTTGGTGATCACCGACACCAGCGGGTTCAGGCGCAGGAAGCTGCCGTCGCTCTCATCGGCCTCGGCCACCAGCCACTGGCCGGTGCCCAGGCGCGCGTTGGCGCCGGCCGCGAGCAGCTGGCCGCCGATGACGAAGGTCGGGTCCAGCCCGCCTTCGCTGAGCACCGCCGCGGTGAGGCTGGTGGTGGTGGTCTTGCCGTGGGTGCCGGCCACTGCGATGCCGCGGCGGAAACGCATCAGCTCGGCGAGCATGGCCGCGCGCGGCATGATCGGGATGCGGTGGCTGCGCGCCTCCATCAGCTCCGGGTTGTCCTCGCGGATGGCACTGGAGACGACCACGCAGTCGGTGCCGAGCACGTTGGCGGCCGAATGCCCGCGCATCACCCGCGCGCCCAGCCGCGCCAGCCGGCGGGTGGCGGCGTTGTCGGCGTTGTCCGAACCGGAGACCTCGTAGCCCAGCGTCAGCATCACCTCGGCGATGCCGCTCATGCCGGTGCCGCCGATGCCGACGAAGTGCACGCGCGGGAACGCGCGCACCAGGTCCTCGGTGTCGTGCAGGCGGCGGATCACCGGGCACCTCCTGCGGAGGTGCAGGGATTCGAGATTCGGGATTCGGGATTGGTGGAATCGTCGGTAGTCGAAGATTCCGCTGGGCTATCGTGCATCCGCTTTTGCTCTTGATTCTGCTCTTTACGAATCCCGAATCCCGAATCCCCAATCCCGGCCTCTTCGAGAATGATGTCCGCGATGCGTTCGGCCGCATCGGTCCTGGCCAGGCCGCGCGCGGCCTGCGCCATCGACAGGCGCAGCGCCGGGTCGGCGCACAGTTCGGCCAGCGTGCGCTGCAGGTTGGCGGCCAGCGCGTCGTCCTGCTTCAGCAGCACGGCGGCGCCGCGCTCGACCAGGTACTCGGCGTTGCGGGTCTGGTGGTCGTCGACCGCGGCGGCGAACGGCACCAGCACGCTGCCCACGCCGGCCGCGCACAGCTCGGCGAGGGTGGAGGCGCCGGCACGGCACACCACCAGGTCGGCCCAGGCGTAGGCGGCGGTCATGTCGGCGATGAACGGCTCCACGCTGGCCCGCACGCCGGCGGCGGCATAGCTGGCCAGCGCTTCGTCGTACAGCTTCTCGCCGCACTGGTGGCGCACCTCGATGGCCGAGCCGGCCAGCGCCGACAGCGCCTGCGGCACGGCGCCGTTCAACGACCGCGCGCCCTGGCTGCCGCCCAGCACCAGCAGCCGCAGCGGGCCTTCGCGGCCGGCCAGGCGCTGCGCCGGCGGCGCGATGGCGGCGATGTCCTCGCGCACCGGGTTGCCCACCGCCTCCTCATGGCGGAAGCTGCCCGGGAACCCGGTGAGCACCCGCCGCGCGAAGCGCGACAGCACCTTGTTGGTCATGCCGGGCGCGCGGTTCTGCTCGTGCACGATCAGCGGCAGCCCGCACAGGCGCGCGGCCAGCCCGCCGGGACCGGCGGCGAAACCGCCGAAGCTCACCACCGCGCGCGGCCGGCGACGGCGCAGCACGGCGACGGCGCCGCGCACCGCGCGCAGCACCCGCAGCGGCGCGCCGAGCAGCGCCAGCGCGCCCTTGCCGCGCAGGCCGGCGATCTCCAGGGTGTCCAGTTCGATGCCGTGCTGCGGCACCAGCCGGGTTTCCATCCTGCCCGCCGCGCCCAGCCACGACACCGGGATGCCACGCTCGCGCAGCACCCGCGCCACCGCCAGCGCCGGGAAGATGTGCCCGCCGGTGCCGCCGGCCAGGATCATGACCGGGCGCTGCCGGATCCCCGCAGCTGCATGCGCGGGCTTTTGCGGGGAATTCGCATACCTGCTCATGCGATCCTCCCGAAGGTCGGTTCCACCCGCGGCTGCATGCGGCTGGTGCCGCGGCCGCCGCGGGCGGCGCTCTGCAGCGCATCGGCCACAGCGCCGGCGGCCTCGCGCGGCAGCGGCTCGTCGACGACCGGTTCGGCCGCCACTGCCTCGCTGCGGATGCGCGAGACCTGGGTGGCGCGGTCCAGCTCGTAGGACACGCGCAGCAGCAGCCCCATCGCCACGCAGGTCATCAGCACCGAGGAGCCGCCGGAGGAGATCAGCGGCAGGGTCAGGCCCTTGGTCGGCAGGATGCCCAGGTTGACGCCGATGGAGACGAAGGTCTGCATGCTGATCCACAGCGCGATGCCGAAGGCGATGTAGCCGGAGAAGTGGCGCTTCATCTCCACGCACTTCATGCCCAGCCAGAACGCGCGCGCCACCAGCAGCGCGTACAGGCCGATCACCAGGCACACGCCGAAGAAACCCAGTTCCTCGGCGATCACCGAGAAGATGAAGTCGGTATGCGATTCGGGCAGGTAGTTAAGCTTCTGCACCGAGGCGCCCAGGCCGACGCCGAACCACTCGCCGCGGCCCACCGCCATCAGCGCGTTGGACAGCTGGTAGCCGGAGCCGAGCTGGTCGGCCCACGGGTCCAGGAACGAGGTGATGCGGCGCATGCGGTAGGGCTCGAGGATCGCGATGAACGCGAACACCGGCAGGCCGATGACCACCGGCGCCGACATCCGCGGCATGTTCACCCCGCCCAGCACCAGCATGCCGGCGGTGATGCCCAGCAGCAGCGTGGACGAGCCGAAGTCCGGCTGCAGCAGCAGCAGCCCGACCAGCGCCACCGCCACGCCCAGCGGCTTGAGCATCGCCGGCCAGGTCGCGTTGACCTCGTCGCGGAAGCGCACCAGGTAGCTGGCCAGCCAGACGATGTACAGCACCTTCACCGCTTCCACGGTCTGGAACTTGGACACGCCCAGGTTGACCCAGCGCCGCGCGCCGTTGACGCTGCTGCCGATGCCCGGCACGAACACCACGATCAGCAGCACGAAGCAGCCCAGCAGCAGCAGCTGGTTGTACTTCTCGATGGTCTTGAATTCGGTGCGCATCGCCCAGTACGCCAGGCCGATGCCGATGCCGAGGAACACCAGGTGCCGGTTCAGGTAGTAGAACGGGCTGGAGGTCAGTTCGATCGAGCTGGAGGCCACCATCACCACGCCCAGCGAAGCCAGCGCCACGGCGGCGCCGAGCAGCCACTTGTCGTAGCGGCCGCCGATGGCGTCGAGTCGTGTGGCCTGGCGCGAGAGATCGTTCATCAGCGCACCTTCAACGTTGCCAGGCCGACCAGCACCAGCACCACCGAGATGATCCAGAATCGCACGATCACGCGCGGCTCGGGCCAGCCCTTGAGCTCGAAGTGGTGGTGGATCGGCGCCATCCGGAACACGCGCTTGCCGGTGAGCTTGAAGCTGGCCACCTGGATCATCACCGACAGCGTCTCGATGACGAACACCCCGCCCATGATCACCAGCACCAGTTCCTGGCGCACGATCACCGCGATGGTGCCCAGCACCGCACCCAGCGCCAATGCGCCGATGTCGCCCATGAACACCTGTGCCGGGTAGGTGTTGAACCACAGGAAGCCCAGCCCCGCGCCGGCGATCGCGGTGCAGATGATCACCAGTTCGCCGGCGCCGGGGATGGTGGGGATCTTCAGGTACTCGGAGAACACCACGTTGCCCGAGGCATAGGCGAACACGCCCAGCGCGCAGGCCACCATCACCGTGGGCATGATCGCCAGCCCGTCCAGGCCGTCGGTCAGGTTGACCGCGTTGGAGAAACCGACGATCCACAGGTAGGCGATCACCACGAAGCTCAGCCCGGCCAGCGGCAGCGCGATCGCCTTGAACAGCGGGATGTAGAAGGTGATCGCCGCCGGCACGTCGGCGCTGTAGTACAGGAACAGGCCCGCGGCCAGGCCGAAGATCGACTGCAGCAGGTACTTCCAGCGCGACTTCAGGCCGTTGGGGTCGCGCCTGACGATCTTGATCCAGTCGTCGTACCAGCCGATCGCGCCGAAGCACAGCATCACCGCCAGCACCAGCCACACGTAGCGGTTGCGCAGGTCGCCCCACAGCAGCACCGCGACGGTGACCGACAGCAGGATCAAAGAGCCGCCCATGGTCGGCGTGCCGGCCTTGGAGAAATGCGTCTTCGGGCCGTCCTGGCGAATCGGCTGGCCGCCCTTGAACTGGGCCAGCTTGCGGATCATGCCCGGGCCCATCCACAGCGCCAGGAACAGCGCGGTGAGCGCGGCGAGGATGCCGCGGAACGTCAGATAGTTGAACAGCCCGAACAGGCTCTCCAGTTGCTGTAGCCAGCGGGCCAGTTCAAGCAGCATTCGGGGTTTCCTCTGCACGCGCCAGCAGCGCGCTCACGATCCTGTCCATGGCGCTGCCGCGCGAGCCTTTGACCAGCACGTGCAGCGGCGTCGATTCTTCTGCGGGACCAGCCCCCGCACGGCGTTCGTCGATATCGGCCTGCAGCGCCTGCGCCAGCGCGGCGTGCGAGTCGAACACGCGGCCGCCCTCGCCGAAGGCCTGTGCCGCGGCCGCGCTCAGCGGGCCCAGGGCGTACAGGCGGGCGATCCCGGCCTCGCGCGCGCGGCGGCCGGCGGCGGCATGCAGCGCCTGCGCCTCCGCCCCCAGCTCGCGCATGTCGCCCAGCACCAGCCAGTTCTCGCCGCCGCCGGCGGCGAGCGCATCGATCGCCGCCGCCAGCGAACCGGGGTTGGCGTTGTAGCTGTCGTCGATCAGCACCTCGCCGGAAGGCAGGGTGCGCGCGACCTGCCGGCCCGGCACCGGCCGCGCCTGGGCGAGCCCGGCGGCGACCTGCTCCAGCCCGATCCCGGCGGCCAGCGCCAGCGATGCGGCGGCCAGCGCGTTGAGCACGTTGTGGCGGCCGGGCAGCGCCAGCGTCACCGCGGCCTCGCCCTGCGGCGCCACCAGCACGAAGCGCGAGCCCTGGGCGTCGAGCTGCAGCTGCCGCACGTGCACCTCGGCGCTGGCCTGCAGCGCGAAGCGCAGCACGCGGCGGCCCTGCGGCGGCCGTGCGGCCAGGTTCTGCTCGAACCACAGGCCGAAGGCATCGTCGGCATTGATCGCCGCCACGCCCTCGGCCGGCAGCGCGGCGTAGATCGCGCCCTTGGTGCGGGCGACGCCGAGCAGGCTGCCCAGGCGCTCCAGGTGCGCCGGGGCGATGTTGTTGACCAGCGCGTAGTCCGGCCGCGCGATGTCGGTCAGGTAGGCGATGTCGCCGGGCTTGCCGGCGCCCATCTCGTAGACCGCGAAGTCGGCCTCGTCGGGCGCGGCGATCACCGCCAGCGGCAGGCCGATCTCGTTGTTGCGATTGCCGGGGCTGGCGTGGACCACCGCCCCGCTGTGCGCGGCGGCGTGCTGCAGGATCGCCAGCAGCAGCGTCTTGACGCTGGTCTTGCCGTTGGAGCCGGTGATCGCGAACACCTTGGTGGCGCGGTCGCGCTGCAGGCCGGCGGCGATGCGCGCCAGCGCCCGCTCGGTGTCGGCGACCAGCAGCTGCGGCAGTTCGACGGCGTCGAGCAGGTGGTCCACCAGCAATGCGCTGGCGCCGCGCGCGGCGGCATCGGCTGCGAAGTCGTGGCCGTCGAAGCGCTCGCCGCGCAGCGCCACGTACAGGCTGCCGGCCGCCAGCGTGCGGGTGTCGTTGGACACCGCGTCGATCACGGCGTCCTCGCCGTGCAGCTCGCCGCCGGCCCAGTGCGCGATCAGCGACAGCGGAGTGCTCCTCATGGCTGTCCTCCCGCGCTGTGCGCATCCCGGTCGTCGCGATGCGCGGCGCGGCCGGCCAGCACCTCGCCGGCGACCACGGTGTCGTCGAACGGATGCCTGATCCCGCCCACGTCCTGGTACGGCTCGTGGCCCTTGCCGGCGACCAGCACGATGTCGTCGGCGCCGGCCAGGCCGATCGCGCGGGCGATGGCGGCGGCGCGGTCGCGCTCGACGATGGCCTGCTGCGGACGGGCGAAGCCGGCGACGATGCCGGCGACGATGGCGTCGCCGTCCTCGCGGCGCGGGTTGTCGTCGGTGACGATCACCGTGTCGGCCTCGGCCTCGGCGATGGCGGCCATCTGCGGGCGCTTGCCGGTGTCGCGCTCGCCGCCGCAGCCGAACACGCAGATCAGCCTGCCGGCGGCATGCTCGTGCAGGCTATGCAACGCCTGCTGCAGCGCATCCGGGGTGTGGGCGTAGTCGATCACCACCAGCGGCAGCACGCCGTCGCCGCCGAGGCGGTTCATGCGCCCGCGGATCGGCTGCAGCTGCGACAGCACCTGGGCGATGTGCGCCGGCGCCACGTCCAGCGCATGCAGCGCCCCGGCCACCGCCAGCAGGTTGTCGACATTGAAGCGGCCCAGCAGCGGCGACTGCACCGCCAGGCGTTGGCCGCCGATGTCCAGCTCGAAACCGATGCCGCGGTTGTCCAGCCGCAGCTGCGATGCCGACACCTCGGCCCCGGCCTGCCCGCGCGAGCTGACGCCGACCGCGGTCACGTCCGCGTCCAGCCCGGCGCGAAGCTGGCGGCCGAACTCGTCGTCCAGGTTGAGCACCGCGGCCTTGAGCCCCGGCCAGGCGAACAGCCGGGCCTTGGCGGCGCCATAGCTGGCCATGTCGCCGTGGTAGTCGAGATGGTCGCGGGTGAGATTGGTGAACACGCCGACGTCGAAATGCACGCCGGCCACGCGGCCCTGGTCCAGCGCATGCGAGCTGACTTCCATCGCCACCGCCTGCGCCCCGGCATCGCGCAGCCGCGCCAGCTGGGCGTGGACCTGCAGCACCAGCGGCGTGGTGAAGCCGGTCGGCACCGCGGCGCCGTACAGGCCGGCGCCGAGCGTACCGATGCTGCCGCTGGTGGTGCCCAGCAGCTTCCACGCCTGCGCCAGCAGCTGCACGCTGGAGGTCTTGCCGTTGGTGCCGGTGACCCCGACCATCGTCATCGACTGCGACGGGTGGCCATGGAACTGGTCGGCCATCGCACCCAGCCGCGAACGCAGCCCGGGCACGGCGATGGCGTCCGCCGGGGCCGGCAGCACGTCCGGCGCCGGCGGCTCGAACAGGATCGCCGCCGCGCCGCGCGCGCGCGCCTGCTCGACGAAACCCAGCCCATGCGCGCCGAAGCCGGCGATGGCGACGAAGGCGTCGCCCGGCTGCACCGCGCGGCTGTCCATCTCCAGCCCGGACACCGACACGCCTTGCGCGGCGGGCACGTCGGGCAGCAGCCGGCCCAGATCCATCGCCCGGGTCACTGGCGCACCTCCTGCAACGGCGCAGGCTGGGCAGGGGCCGGCGGCGCAGCGGCATGCAGCGAGGGCAGCGCGGCATCGACCTCGGTGGCGGCATCGACGGTGCCGGCCGGATCGGGCGCGGCCGGCATCGGCGCACCCTGCCCGGTCTTGCCGGCGGCCTGCGCCGCCAGCCACGACTGGATGTCGTCCGGCGGCACGTCCATCAGCCGCAGCGCGCCCTCCATGACGTTGTGGTACACCGGCGCCGACACCAGGCCGCCGTAGTACTTGCCGGCCTGCGGGTCGTTGATGACGATCACCGTGGCGAAACGCGGGTTGCTCGCCGGCACCAGCCCGGCGAACAGGGCGTTGTAGTGGCCACGGTCGTAGCCGCCGACGCCGGCCTTGCGTGCGGTACCGGTCTTGCCGGCGACGTGGTAACCGAGGATGCCGGCCTGCTTGGCGCCGCCCTGGGTGACCACCGTCTCCATCATCCGCACCACTTCGGCGGCGATAGACGGGTCCAGTACCTGCGGCGCCGGCTCGTGCTGGCCCTTGACGAAGCTCGGTGTCACCAGCTTGCCGCCGTTGCCCAGCATCGAATAGGCGCGCGCGATCTGCAGCGGCGTCACCGACAGGCCGTAGCCGTAGGACATGGTGGTCTTGGTCGCGCCATCCCAGTTGGCCGGCCGCCGCAGCACGCCGGCCGACTCGCCGGGGAAGCCGCTGCGCGGCACCGAGCCGTAGCCGAAGCTGTGCACGGTGTCGTAGAAGGTCTGGTCCGGCATCATCGCGGCGATCTTGGCCGCGCCGATGTTGGAGCTGCGGGTGATCACCCCGGTGACGTTGAGCACGCCGTTGTTGCGCGGCACGTCGCGGATGACGAAGCGGCGCCCGACCGCCATGTAGCCGGGGTTGGTGTCGACGGTGGTGTTGGGCGTGACCACCCCGGCCTTGAGCGCGCTGGCGATGGTCAGCGGCTTCATCGTCGAGCCCGGCTCCACCAGGTCGGTGACCGCGCGGTTGCGGCGCGCATCGGACGCCCCGCTGACCGAGTTGGAGTTGTAGGTGGGCAGGTTGACCATGGCCAGGATCTCGCCGGTGGCCACGTCCATCACCACGATCGAACCGCCGGCGGCCTTGTTCTCCACCAGCGCATTGCGCAGCTCCTTGTAGGCCAGGAACTGGATGCGGCGGTCGATGCTCAGGGTCAGGTCCTTGCCGGGCTCGGCCGGGCGCACCAGGTCGATGCTCTCGACGATGGCGCCCTTGCGGTCGCGGATCACCTTCTTGATGCCGGGCTTGCCGCGCAGCCAGTCGTCGAAGGCCAGCTCCAGGCCTTCCTGGCCGCGGTCGTCGATGTTGGTGAAGCCCAGCACGTGGGCCATCGCCTCGCCCTGGGGATAGAAGCGGCGGAACTCGCGCTGCGAGAACACGCCGGGAATGCCGAGGGCGACGATCTGGTGCGCCTTGTCCGGGTTGATCCGGCGGCGCAGGTACATGAATTCCTTGTCGGCCTTCTGCGACAGCCGCGTGGTCAGCTCGTCGGCCGGCAGCTCCAGCGCGGCGGCCAGCTGCGGGATGCGGTCGGGCACGCGCAGCAGTTCCTGCGGGTTGACCCAGATCGACTCCACCGGCGTGGACACCGCCAGCGGCTCGCCGTTGCGGTCGGTGATCATGCCGCGCGAGGTGGCGATCGGCAGCTCGCGCAGGTAGCGGGCCTCGCCCTGGCGCTGGTAGAAGTCGCTGTTGACCAGCTGCACGTAGGCGGCGCGGCCGATCAGCGTCACCGAGCACAGGCCCAGCGCCACGCCCACCAGCATCAGCCGGCCGCGCAGGTTGAACTGGTTGCGGGTGCGGTTGCGTCCGGCCTTCATGGCGCACCTCCTTGTGCGCCACCCTGCGGACGGCTTCGCCGTGCAAAACGGCTGTCCTGCCGTTTTGTCATGGCAAGGGCACCTCCTTGTGCGCCACCCTGCGGGCGGCGTCGCCGTGCAAAACGGCTGTCCTGCCGTTTTGTCATGGGCGCACCACCACGATGTCGGCGGCCTCGGGGAACTTCATGCCCAGGCGCTCGCGCGCGATCTGGTCGACGCGGTTGGCCTCGGCCCAGGTGGCCTGCTCCAGCTGCAGCCGGCCGAACTCGATGTTCAACTCGTCGCGCTCATGCTCCAGCCGCGACAGCTGCACGAATAGCTCGCGGTGGCGGTGGCGCATGTACACCCCGCCGATCGCCGAGGCGATGGTGCAGGCCAGTAGCACGATCAGCAGCAGGCGGCTCATTGCGCACCTCCGTGTGGAGGAGCCGGGATTGGGGATTGGGGATTCGGGATTGGGGAAAGGCGGCTGGCGCGCGCATCCGTCGACACCGTACCGGACCCGGCGCCCATGCTCTTATCGAATCCCGAATCCCCAATCCCCAATCCCAGCTTCTCCGCCACCCGCAGCACCGCGCTGCGCGCGCGCGGGTTGCCGGCCAGCTCGGCCTCGTCGGCGCGGATGGCGCCGCCCAGGCCCTTGAGCACGGGCACGAAGGTATCGGCCTGCGGCAGCCGGCGGTTGGCCGGCGGCGCCTTGGCGTGGCGGGCGACGAACTGCTTGACGATGCGGTCTTCCAGCGAGTGGAAGCTGATCACCGCCAGCCGTCCGCCCGGCTTCAGCGCGGCCAGCGCGGCGTCGAGCCCGGCCTCCAGGTCGGCCAGCTCGCGGTTGATGTGGATGCGGATGGCCTGGAAGCTGCGCGTGGCCGGGTGGATCTTGTCCTTGCCGCGCGGCATGACCGAGGCGATCAGCTCGGCCAGTTGCGCGGTGCGTTCCAGCGGCTGCTCGGCGCGGCGGGCGACGATGGCGCGGGCGATGCGGCGGCTGAGCTTCTCCTCGCCGTAGGTCCACAGCACGTCGGCGATCTCGCGCTCGGAGGCGTGCGCCAGCCACTGCGCCGCGCTCTGCCCGGACTCGGGGTCCATGCGCATGTCCAGCGGGCCGTCCTTGCCGAAGGAAAAGCCGCGCTCGGCCACGTCCAGCTGCGGCGAGGACACGCCCAGGTCGAACAGGATGCCGTCGACATCGCGGGCCAGGTCCCAGCCGCCGAGCGCGGCGAAGCTGCCGCGCCGGATCGACACGCGAGGATCGGCACCGAACGCCTGTTCGGCCACCGCGATCGCTTCGGGGTCCTTGTCCATCAGCAGCAGCCGGCCTCCTGGGCCGAGTTTCTCCAGCACGCCGCGCGCGTGTCCGCCACGCCCGAACGTGCCATCCAGATACCTTCCGTTCTCGATCACCTGCAGCCCTTCCATGACCTGCGCGTACATCACCGGCAGATGCGCGGCCGGCGCTGTGGCCGGCGGTTGCGACACCGGGAGGTGACCGGCCTGCGCCTTGCCGCGCACCCGGGCACCCCGGCTCACAACTTCAGGTCGAGCAACCCATCGCCCAGATCCTCGTCAGACAGCGTCTGCTGGATCAGTGCGCGATGTGCCTGCTCGCTCCACAGTTCGAACTTGTCGCCCATGCCCAGCAGCACCGCCTTCTTCTCGATGCCCACCGCGTTGCGGTGGCTGGAGGGGATGCTGATGCGGCCGTTGCCGTCCAGCTCGAGCACCGCCGAGGAACCGACCAGCTTCTGCTGCAGCACCCGCACCACCTTCTGCGTGTTGGGCTTGGCCATCACGTCCTTGCGCACCCGCTCCCATTCGCTTTCGGCGTACAGCCACAGGCACCCGGACTCGAACGGGTTGTACGTCAGCACCAGGCGGTTGCCGCTCTCACGCGCGACGAGGTCGCGATACGCGGTGGGAACCGCCATTCGCCCCTTGTCATCAACCGTGATGGCCGTCTCGCCCTGGAACACGACGCCTATACCCTCCAAATCCGCAATGGACACCATTGAACCACGAAAAACCACAAAAAACCCGGTTTTCCCTCAGGTGCCCACCTTATCAGCGCGCAAAGGGTTGTCAACAACTTTCCAGCGAACAAATCACCATGAACATCAATGGCTTGCGGCAATCTTTAGAGACTTGTTCAAGGCTTATCCACAAGTTGCTGTTTCGTCTCATATTTTGAGATTGAACAGGGATTCAGCACTGTGCAGGGGACGTTAAGGCCGCGCCTCCGGGGATCCGGCCCGCGCCCGGTTCCCGCCACGCGGCGCGCGAAAGGTCCAGAATCGCCGCATGTGCCTGCTCGCCCTCGCCTGGAAATCCCACCCGCGCTGGCGCCTGCTGATGGCCGGCAACCGCGACGAGTTCCACGCCCGCCCCAGCGCGCCGCTGCAGCGCTGGCAAGCGCCGGCCCAGCGGCTGCTGGCCGGTCGCGACCTGCGCTCGGGCGGCACCTGGATGGGACTGGCCGACGACGGCCGCGCCGCCGTGGTCACCAATGTGCGCGACCCGATGGCCAGCACTTCCGGCCCCTCGCGCGGCCGGTTGGTGGCCGACTACCTGGCCGCCGGGCTGCCGGCCGCGGCCGGCGTCGCCGGACTGGAAACCGCCGCCGCGGCGTATCCGCCGTTCAACCTGGTCCTGGCCGATGGCGGGGAATGCCGCTTCCTGGGCAACCATCCACACCACGCGCAGGCGCTGGACGCCGGCGTCCACGCCCTCTCCAATGGCCCGCTGGATGCGCCGTGGCCCAAGTCGCGGCACCTGGCCGCCGCCCTGCGCCGCTGGCTGGACGCCGGCCAGACCGGGTTCGAGCCGATCTGGCGGGCACTGGCCGACGAAACCCGGGCCGCCGACGCCGACCTGCCCGACACCGGGGTGGGCCTGGAGCTGGAACGGCGGCTGTCGCCCGCCTTCATCCGCGGCCACGACTACGGCACCCGCGCCAGCACCGTGCTGGCGGTGGACCACGAGGGCCACGGCTGGATCCACGAGCGCCGCTACGGACCGGACGGCGTGTTCCTCGGCCAGACGCGGCTGGAGATATGAGCCGATCCCGCCTGCCCGCGAATCCGCGCGAACCGTAGGCCGAGGCCACGCCGCCGGCGCCCACGGATCCGGACACTGCGCGCAGCCCGTCCGCGGCCGATCCACGTTGCCATCCGATTGCCTCCAGGCTGACGACGCGCGCCGTCGTCGCATTCCACCCGTTGCGTACCATCTGCTAACGTCGCCGCGCACCTCCACGGCAGCGCATCCGCCGGCCGGCCTCTCCCCACGCCACGCATCGGGCTCCCCATGTCGTCATCCCCGCCGCCCCAGGGTGCGCTTTCGAACAACAGGCTGCTGCTGATCTGCGGGACGGGCTGGCTGTTCGACGCGATGGACGTGGGACTGCTGTCCTTCGTGCTGGCGGCCTTGCGCCAGGAATGGGGGCTCAGCGCCGCGCAGCTGGGATTGATCGGCGGGGTGAACTCGATCGGCATGGCGGTGGGCGCCTTCGTCTTCGGCCTGTATGCCGACAGGAAGGGGCGCAAGTCGGCGTTCATGCTCACGCTGCTGCTGTTCAGTATCGCCAGCGGCCTGAGCGCGTTTGCGTGGGGGCTGGGCAGCCTGCTGGTGCTGCGCTTCCTGATCGGCATGGGCCTGGGCGGCGAACTGCCGGTGGCCTCGACGCTGGTCAGCGAGAGCGTCGCGGCCGAGGTGCGCGGCCGCGTGGTGGTGCTGCTGGAGAGCTTCTGGGCGCTGGGCTGGCTGCTGGCGGCGCTGATCGCCTACTTCCTCATCCCGCTGCCCGGCTTCGGCTGGCGCGGGGCGATGCTGCTGTGCGCGCTGCCGGCGCTCTATGCGCTGTACCTGCGCCGCCGGCTTCCCGATTCGCCGCACTACGCCGGCCTGAGCACGGACGAGAGGAAAACCTCGTTCTCCGGCAAGGTCGCCCTGCTGTGGAGCCGGGAATTCCGGCGCAGCAGCGCGATGCTGTGGATCGTGTGGTTCTGCGTGGTGTTTTCCTACTACGGCATGTTCCTGTGGCTGCCCAGCGTGCTGATGATGAAGGGATTCGGCATGGTGCAGAGCTTCGGCTACGTGCTGGTGATGACGCTGGCGCAGCTGCCGGGATACCTGTCGGTGGCCTGGCTGATCGAGCGCGTCGGGCGGCGCTGGGTGCTGGCGGTCTACCTGCTGGGGACGCTGGTCAGCGCCGGCCTGTTCGGCATCGCCGACTCGGTGGCGCAGCTGCTGGTGTCCGGCTGCCTGCTGTCGTTCTTCAACCTCGGCGCCTGGGGCGCGCTGTACGCCTACACCCCGGAGCAGTACCCGACCCGGGCCAGGGCCACCGGTGCCGGCGTCGCCGCCGCGATCGGCCGCATCGGCGGCATCTTCGGCCCGCTGACGGTGGGCTGGCTGGCCTCGGCCGGGGTATCGATCGCCGTCATCTTCGCGGTATTCGCCATGGCGATCCTGCTGGCGGTGATCGCGATCGCGACGCTGGGCAAGGAAACCAAACAGACCGCCCTGTAGAAGCGCCCCGTAGGAGCGACTTGTAGGAGCGACTTCAGTCGCGATGGGGCTTTGCCGGTAGAGCCCCATCGCGACTGAAGTCGCTCCTACAACGGCATGCATACGCAGATGCGTACAACACCCCGATGCCACCCTGGACGCCGTCTGGAGCAGAGCCCCCTTTGGTAAAGGGGGCGCGGCAATAGCCGCGGGGATTCGGAAGGCGATGAGCCTGGGGCCCGAAGTTTGCTGCGCAAACTTTGGGAGCTTCTTCGCGCAGCGCGCGAAGAAGCTAGGCGGCGGAGCCGGCCTGTAAGCCGGGTTCTGTCGTGGACAGTCATTCCTCTAGGCGCATCGTCACCGATACGCTCGAGCAACCTACCCGGACCCGACGCGGGCCACGTCATGAGGTCCCTATTTGGTCTTGCTCCAGGTGGGGTTTGCCGTGCCGGCCTGTTACCAGGCTCGCGGTGCGCTCTTACCGCACCATTTCACCCTTACCTGCCCCTCGCCACCCCTTTGCGGCCTTCCCTGCGACGACGTGGCCGATGCGTGCATCGGCATGGTCACGGCCGCAGGCCGCAAAGGGGTGGCGAGGGACATAGGCGGTATCTTTCTGTTGCACTTTCCGTCGGCTCGCGCCGCCCAGGCGTTACCTGGCACCTTGCCCTGTGGAGCCCGGACTTTCCTCGGCACCCTTGCAGGTGACGCGACTGTCCGGCCGACTCCGCCGCGCACATTGTCCCACACCCGGCGCCCGATGCAGCGGCGGCGAAACCTGCACGCCTTCGTCACTCCACTTCTGGTTCAGGGGACTATATTCGACCGCATGAAAGCGATGCTGCTGCGTCAACAGGGACAGCCGCTGGAAGCGGCCGAACTGCCGGACCCGACGCCCGGCCCCGGCGAGGTCCTGATCGAGGTCGCCGCCTGCGGGGTCTGCCGCACCGACCTGCACGTGGTCGATGGCGACCTGCACCACCCCCGGCTGCCGCTGGTGCCGGGCCACGAGATCGTCGGCCACGTCAAGGCCCTGGGCGAGGGCGTGGACACGTTCCAGGTCGGCCAGCGCGTGGGGGTGGGCTGGCTCGGACATACCTGCGGCCACTGCGAGTACTGCCTGGAAGGCCGCGAGAACCTGTGCGATGCCCCCGGCTTCACCGGCTATACCCGGAACGGCGGCTTCGCCGAGTTGACCGTGGCCGAGGCGCGCTACACCTACCCGATGCCCGAAGGCGGCGACGACGCGGAGATGGCGCCGCTGTTGTGCGCCGGCCTGATCGGCTGGCGTTCGCTGGTGATCTCCGGCGAAGGCAAGCGCCTGGGTTTCTACGGCTTCGGCGCCGCCGCGCACCTGATCGCGCAGGTGGCACGCTGGCAGGGTCGCCAGGTGCATGCCTTCACCCGCCCCGGCGATGCGGCCGCGCAGGCGTTCGCGCTGTCGCTGGGCGCCACCTCGGCGGGCCCGTCGGACGTGCCTTCGCCGCAGCCGCTGGACGCGGCCATCATCTTCGCACCGGTCGGCGACCTGGTGCCGACAGCGCTGCAGTCGGTGCGCAAGGGCGGCCGCGTGGTCTGCGCCGGCATCTACATGAGCGACATCCCCTCGTTCCCGTACAGCCTGCTGTGGGAGGAACGGCAACTGGTCTCGGTGGCCAACCTGACCCGCAAGGACGCGCACGACTTCCTCGCGCTGGTGCCCGAGGTCGGCCTGCGCGCCAAGGTCACACGCTATCCGCTGGCACAGGCCAACCAGGCCCTGGCGGACCTGCGCGAAGGCCGGCTGACCGGCGCGGCGGTGCTGGTTCCGTAGGCCGGGGCAACGCCCCCCGGCGCCCCATGAAGACGCCGCCGGCCCGAACCGTAGCCCGGGCAAGCGAAGCGCGTCCGGGGCGCTCGCAATTCCGGGAACAGCCATGGGGGCCACGCCCGACCCACATGGAGCATCGCCGACCGCCGGCGCCGGCTTGCGCTACCGCAAGCGCCGCCATCAGCCGCCGTAGAGCGCCTTGCGCGGCGCGCCGCTGATCTCCGCCGCCAGCTTGGCCGCGGTGGACGGCGGCAGGTGCTCGACGAGCCTGGCATAGAGGCGCCGGCCTTCGGCCACCTGCCCCTCGGCATCGTCCGCGGCCCCCTGCACCATCACCACGAATTCGCCCCGGCGCTGGTCCGCGTCGGCCTCCACCTGCGCCTGCAGCCCGGCCAGGGTGCCGTCGAGCACGGTCTCGAACAGCTTGGTCAGCTCACGCGCCAGCACCGCCGGGCGCTCGTCGCCGAAGGCCGCGCGCAGGTCGGCCAGCGACTCGGCGATGCGGTGCGAGGACTCGTAGAACACCAGCGTGCGCGTCTCCCCGGCCAGCCTGGCCAGCCGCTCGCGCCGCGCCGCGGGCCTGGCCGGCAGGAAGCCCTCGAAGGCGAAGCGGTCGCTCGGCAATCCGGCCACGCTCAGCGCCGCGATCGCCGCGCAGGCGCCGGGCACCGGGCTGACCCTGACCCCGGCCGCGCGCGCGGCGCGCACCAGGCGGAAGCCGGGGTCGCTGACCAGCGGCGTGCCGGCGTCGCTGACCAGCGCCAGCGTCTCGCCGGCCAGCAGCCGCGCCACGATCTTCTGCGCCAGCGCCTCCTCGTTGTGCTCGTGCAGCGCGACCAGCGGCCGCTCGATGCCGAAATGCGACAGCAGCTGGCGGGTGTGGCGGGTGTCCTCGGCACACACCGCGTCGGCGCCGCGCAGGGTGTCCAGCGCACGCGGCGACAGGTCTGACAGGTTGCCGATGGGCGTGGCGACGACGAACAGCGTTGCGGGCGTGGCGGTCAATGCAGCGGCCTTTCATGGGGATTTCATGGTCGAGGGTAGAATCGTAGCGGTTTTCACCGGCCCGCCCCGCGGGCCCTTTCGACGGAAGCAAGATGAACAAGCCATTGGCCAGGATCTGCTCGGTGTCGCTGCTGCTGTTGCTGTTTGCCGGCTGCGCCACCACCAGTGTCACCCCGACCGCCTCGCCCGAGCAGTCGGCAGCGCTCGCGCTGCTGGCGCAGGGAAAACCTCGCGAGGCCGCGCAGCAACTGGAAGCGCAGGCCGCCGGCGCCAGCGGCGCCCAGCGCAGCCGCCTGCTCGCCGATGCCGCCTTCGCCTGGCACGAGGCCGGCGACGACGCCAAGGCGCAGGCGCTGCTGCCGCAGATCCAGCCGCGCCACCTGGCCGGCGCCCAGCGCGGCCGCTTCGGCCTGCTCAATGCCGAACTGGCGCTGGCCGCGCAGCAGCCTGCGCAGGCGCTGCAGGCGCTGGGTTCGAGCGCGCTGGACCTGCCGCAGGAACTGCAGCCGCGCTGGCACCTGGCGCGCGGGCAGGCGCTGGAGGCCAGTGGCGATGCCTTCGCCGCGGCCGGCGAGCGCGCCCAGGCCGACGCCGGCCTGGCCGGGGAGACGCGCAGCGAGAACCAGCGCGCGATCGTGCGCCTGCTGGCCTCGCTCGACGATGCCACCCTGAGCAGCCGCGCCGCCGCGCTGCCGGCCGGGGATCCGCTCTACAACTACGCCGGCCGCGGACTGATCAGCCGCGGCCTGCCGCTGCCGCGACCGTTCGATCGCGGCGAGCAGTGGAGCGTGGACACAAGCAAGCGCCCGCCGGCCGAGCGCGACGGCTACCGGCCGCCGGTGAAGATGGCGGTGCTGCTGCCGTTGAGCGGCAACCTGGCCGCCGCCGGCGCCTCGGTCCGCGACGGCCTGCTGGCCGGCTACTACGGCGAAGCCCGGCGCCGGCCGCAGGTCGACTTCTTCGATACCGCCGGCACCGTGGCCGGCGCCAACGCCGCCTACGACCGGGCCGCCGCCAGCGGTGCCGACTTCGTGCTCGGCCCGCTCGGCCGCGACGAGGTCAGCGCGCTGTTCGCGCGCGGCCAGCTGCCGGTGCCGGTGCTGGCGCTCAACCGCCCGGCCGACGGCAGCGCGCCGCCCGCCGGCAGCGCCGGCTTCTCGCTGGCGCCGGAGGACGACGGCATCATGGCCGCCGAGTACCTGCTGGCGCGCGAGCGCCGCAACGTGCTGATCATCGGCAGCAACGACGACAGCGGCCGCCGTTCGGCCGCGGCGTTCCGCCAGCGCTTCAGCGAGCGCGGCGGCCAGATCGCCGGCAGCATCAGCGTCGGCGACGCGCTGGCCGACATCGGCTCCCAGCTTCGCGCCTACGCCGCCGCCGACTCGGTGTTCCTGGCGGTGCGCGGCCCGCAGGCGCGCATGCTGGCGCCGCAGCTGGCGCTGGCCGGGTTCGCCGGCAAGACCCGGGTGGGCACCTCGCAGCTGGTGCAGGGCACCGGCAACGCCGAGGAGGACATGCCGCTCGAGGGCATCGCGTTCCCCAGCGAGAGCTGGCCGTCCTACGGCGTCGGCGGCCTGCCCAGCGCCGGCACCCTGGCCACCACGCTGCCCACCGCACGCGGTGCGGCCAGCCGCCTGTTCGCCTTCGGCTACGACGCCTGGCTGATCACCGCCTACCTGGAGAAGCTGGCCGCCGGCAGCGACGGCGGCCTGCGCGGCGCCACCGGCACGCTGCACCTGGACGGCTTCGGCAACATCCTGCGCACCCCGGCGTGGTCCACCTTCAGCGGCGGCCGGCCCCAGCCGATCGCCGGTGGCCACTGAGCGGCGCGAACGCGGCGCGGCGGTCGAAGCGGCCGCCGGCGCACTGCTGCAACGCGCCGGGCTGAAGCCGGTCGCCGCCAACGCCAGCTATCGCGGCGGCGAGCTGGACCTGGTGATGCTCGATCCCGGCGGCCGCGAACCGGTGCTGGTGTTCGTCGAGGTGCGCTACCGCCGCAGCGATGCCTTCGGCGGCGGCGCGGCCTCGGTCGATGCCCGCAAGCGCCGCAAGCTGGTGCGTGCGGCGCAGCTGTTCCTGGCGACGCATCCGGCGCTGGCCGCCTCGCCGTGCCGCTTCGACGTGGTGGAGGCGGCCGGCGAGCCGCCGCGGCTGAACTGGATCAGGGACGCCTTTCGCGCGGACGAGTGCTGAGCTACTCACTCCTCCGGCGCGGCGGGCTCGGGCACGTTCGACGACGGGCATCCCGCATCCGCATCCACCGACGGGCCTGAAGGCGGCGCGGCGGCGGCGGCGGGCGGCGCGATCTGGTAGGTCTTCTCCACCCGGCCGGTGGCGCTGTCGGCATTCACCAGCGCCGCACGCACCCAGATCACGCGATCGCCGACACGCCGGATATGGCCTCGGCGCAGGTGCGCACGCGGCGAGGCATGCTGCCCGCCGGCGCCGTCCGCGGCATCGGCCGCCCCGCGCACGGTCAGCTCGAGCACGCGGTAGCTGAAAAACGGCTGCTTGCCGGCACGCACGCGGTGCCGGTTGAGCGCTTCGGGCGGATCGACCGTCGCCGCCTGCACGTTCGCGCAGTTCAGCACGCAGCAGGTCTGGATCAGCATCGCCACTTCGTCGCGGCAGGAATGCACGATATCGGCGCGCAGGCGGGCGGTATCGCGGCGGGCGGATTCCCATGCATGCCATTCCGGGAGCAGCGCGAACGGCGCCACGCGGAACTGGCGCAGCATGCCCGGCGCCACGCCCGCCTCGCGCAGCGGCTCGTTGACCAGCCGCGTCGGCAGATCGGCCTCGTCGGCGTGATAGAGGCTGACGTCGTTGTTGTAGGGAACGTATACCGCGCCGATCGGCAGCTTCCAGGTACGCTCGGCCGACACCCACGATACCGGTATCACCACCACGCCACCGGCCGGCTCGTCGAGAAAGCGCGCCGTATCCGGGAACGCCGAGGCCACCGCCTCGTCCATGCTCAGGCACAGCGCGATGCGCCTGGAGGAGCGGACGCCGGGCAGCTTGTCGCCTCCCATGCCGTCCTCCAGGATCCACGGCGCCTCCAGGGCCACGACCGGATAGGGCAGGCGCGCCATGTCGATGTGGACCTGCCGCAGCTCGCCCAGGTCCAGCACGTCGGCGCAGTTGGGAAGCAGGAACTTGACGCTCTGGTGGAGATACCCGGCGACGGCCTCGTGCGCCCGGCGGATCCCCGGCATGTCCGACTTGATGCGCGGGATCAGGGCATTGAGTTCGTCGAGCGCGTGCGCGGAGTAGTTGAGCAAGGCAGGGTGTCTTGACATTGTCATGAAGACCTCGAACCTCCAGGGAAGCGATGGCCGATTCTAGGAACCAAAAATCGATACAATCAAAAAATTGAACTAGATACACTCCCGGGTCCGGAGACAGCCGATGGCCAAGTACAAATCGTTGGTCGACCGGATCGCCGGGGAAATCCGCTCGGGCGCACTGCGTCCCGGGCATCGCCTGCCGCCCCAGCGCACGCTCGCCCGCCGCCATGGCCTGGCACTGGCCACGGCCAGCCGGGTCTATGCCGAACTGGAGCGCATGGGCCTGGTGATCGGCGAAACCGGACGCGGCACCTACGTCCGCCATCCCTCGGAAAGCGGCCCGGAGAGCGACCTGGGCTTCGCCCGCATCGCAGGCGTCAACCTCAACACCAACATGCCGAGCTCGCCTGGGCAGGACGCCATGCTGCGGGCCGCATTGCGGCAGCTCGCCTCGCACGGCGACCTCGACGCATTGCTGCGCCACCAGCCGCACCGGGGACGGTTTCACGAACGGGAAAGCGTCGCGCGCTATCTGGCCACCCACGACATCGAGGTGGACCCGGAACGGGTGAGCATCGTCCAGGGAGCCCAGCACGGACTCTCGGTGACCCTGATGGCGCTGCTGCGGCCGGGCGAGATCGTCGCCGTCGATGCGCTGATCTATCCGGGCCTCAAGGTCGCCGCCACCCTGCTCGGTCTCGAACTGCTGCCGATCCGCTCTGGCCCGGACGGGCCGGACCTGGCACAGCTGCAGGACGCCTGCGCCCGGCGCCGGATCCGCGCGGTGCACTGCATGCCGACGCTGCAGAATCCGCTCAGCTGGGTCATGGATGCGGATGCACGCGATGAGCTGGTACGGATCGCACGCAGGCACGACCTGCTGCTGATCGAGGATGCGGCCTTCAACTACCTGGTGCCCTCGCCGCCGCCCGCGCTGGTGACGCTGGCGCCGGAGCGCACCTTCCATATCTCGGGCCTGTCCAAGGGCGTCGTGACCAGCCTGCGCTTCGGCTACGTGATCGCGCCGGAGACCGCGACCGCAGCGATGGAACGGGTGATCCGCGCCACCACCCACAGCACGCCCGCGATCGTCTCGGCGCTGGCCTGCCAATGGCTGGACGATGGCACGGTGCGGTGCCTGGAGGCCGAACGGCGGGCCGACACGGCGCGCCGCCAGGAACTGGTCGCGCGCCTGCTGCCCGACCAGGCGATGCGACGCCACCCATGTTCCTACTTCGTCTGGCTCGACCTGAGCAACGCCGACATGCGCGCCGAGGAGCTGGCCCACACGCTGGCGGCGGAAGGCATCGCCGTGGCCACCGCGGCGCCCTTCGCCACCACCGCGCACATACCGAACGCATTGAGGCTCGCACTGGGATCCACCACTCCCGGAGAGCTGGAGACGGCGCTGCGTCGCATCGCCAGCCATCTCTCCATCCATTGACCCGCCCGCGGCCAGCGCATGGCGGGGTCGAATGCGACCGCGCCAGGTCATACGCGCTGGCGAACCGCAATCATCCCGGGCGGGTAGGAGCCCGTTCCCGATCCCAAGATGGGTGCAGCAGATGCCGATCGGTCGCTGTGGCTCGGGAATGACAAGCAGCGAGAGTCGCCCGCAGGAGCGACCTGTAGGAAAGACCCGTAGGAGCGACTTCAGTCGCGATGAGGCTTTCCCGCTAGAGCCTCATCGCGACTGAAGTCGCTCCTACAGGATCGTAAACAGGCGGCCGGCGATGCTTTTGCCGGAGGGAGCGGAGCACGCCGCAAGGTCTTCCGTGGATGGCAGGCAGCCGGGTAAGACACGTGTCGCCGGATTGCCCAGAGAAGCCGGCGCGGCCGGCCCAGTTGGCTCGCCGCCACGCGGATCGCCGGTTCCGGTGGCTTGCGTTCCCGGCCACGGCCGCACCGGACGCGCCCTGTCCGCCACTTACAATGGCACGATGACACCGCTGCCCGACGCCCTGCACCGCTCCCTGCACTCCCTGCTCGGCGAGCGCTGGCTCACCGATGCGGCCAGCCGCCGCAGCCATGGCGCGGACGATTCGCGACGCCAGGCACTGGCCGACGCAGTGGCGCTTCCGCGCGACGCCGCCGAGGTGGCCGCGATCGTGCGCGCCTGCCGCGCGCACCGGGTACCGATCGTCGCCCGCGGCGCCGGCACCGGCACCACCGGCGCGGCGGTGCCCACGCAAGGAGGCGTGGTGGTGTCGTTCGCGCGCATGGACCGCATCGTCGACATCCGCGCCGCCGACCGCTGCGCGGTGGTGCAGCCGGGCGTGCTCAACGGCGAGCTGCAGCGCGCGCTGGCGCCGCATCGCCTGTTCTGGCCGCCGGATCCCTCCAGCGCCGAGCTGTGCAGCATCGGCGGCAACCTCTCCACCAACGCCGGCGGCCCGCGCGCGGTGAAGTACGGCAGCAGCCGCGACAACGTGCTCGGCCTGGTCGCGGTGACCGGCGCCGGCGAGCTGATCCGCTGCGGCGGCCCCTACACCAAGGACGCCACCGGCTACGACCTCACCCACCTGATCGTCGGCAGCGAGGGCACGCTGGCGCTGATCGTCGAGGCCACGCTGAAGCTGGCGCCGTTGCCGCTGGCGCAGGCCGGGCTGCGCGCCTTCTACCGCGACGCCGCCAGCGCCGCGGCGGCGGTGTCGCGGATCATGGCGCAGCCGGCCGCGCCGACCATGCTCGAATTCCTCGACCGCGCCAGCCTGGCGCTGCTGCGCCGCAACGGCAGCGAGGTGCCCGAGGCCGGCGCGATGCTGCTGGTCGAGGCCGACGGCGACCACGACACCCTGCCCTGGCTGCTCTCGGCCCTGGGCGCCGCCGCCGAGGGCGAGGGCCTGCTGTCGCTGGACGTTGCCGCCGACGGCGTCGCCCGCGACCGCCTCTGGGCCGCGCGGCGCGCGCTGTCGCCGGCGCTGCGCACGATCGCGCCGGGCAAGATCAACGAGGACGTGGTGGTGCCGGTGTCGCGCATCCCCGAACTGGTCGCCGGGGTGGAAGCGCTGTCGGCGCGTTCGCGGCTGCCGATCGTCGCCTTCGGCCATGCCGGCAACGGCAACCTGCACGTCAACATCATGTACCACCCCGACGATGCGGACGAGACCGCGCGCGCGCAGGCCGCGCTGCCGCAGGTGTTCGAGCTGGCGCTGGCCCTGGGCGGCACGCTCTCCGGCGAACACGGCATCGGCCTGGCCAAGCGCGGCTTCATGGCCCGGGCCTTCGACCCGGCCACCCTGGCGGCGATGCATGCGGTGAAGCGCGCGCTCGACCCGGACGGCATCCTCAACCCGGGGAAGGTGCTGCCCGATCCGTTGTAGCGCGCCCGTAGCCATCAGCCCCGCCGGAACCATGGCCGCCCCCTGCTTCGCACGGCGTCTTGATCACAGAACGGGGAATAGAAAGCTCCCTTCTCCCGCTTGCGGAGCTGGGAACCCTCGGGGTGGAAGGTGCCCGAAGGGCGGATGGGGGTTGCCGGGAGCAAGGGAAAGCCACCGTAGAAGCGCCCTCATCCGGCGCTGCGCGCCTCCTTCTCCCGTGAACGGGAGAAGGAGGCTTCGCGGCGATTCCGGATGACCGAGTGCTGTTCCCTTCCCCCGCTTGCGGGGCTGGGCACCCTCGGGATGGAAGGCGCCCGAAGGGCGGATGGGGGTTGCCTGGAGCGTGGGAAAGCCACCGCAGAAGCACCCTCATCCGGCGCTGCGCGCCACCTTCTCCCGTGAACGGGAGAAGGGGAACTCCGTGGTAATTCCAGGTGAGCGAGCGCCGTTCCCTTCTCCCGCTTGCGGGGGAAGGTGCCCGAAGGGCGGATGGGGGCTGCCTGGAGCGTAGGAAAGCCACCGCAGAAGCACCCTCATCCGGCGCTGCGCGCCACCTTCTCCCGTGAACGGGAGAAGGGGAACTCCGTGGTAATTCCGGGTGAGCGAGCGCCGTTCCCTTCTCCCGCTTGCGGGGGAAGGTGCCCGAAGGGCGGATGGGGGTTGCCTGGAGCGTGGGAAAGCCACCGCAGAAGCGCCCTCATCCGGCGCTGCGCGCCACCTTCTCCCGTGAACGGGAGAAGGAAGCTTCGCGGCGATTCCGGATGACCAAGTGCTGTTTCCTTCTCCCGCTTGCGGGGGAAGGTGCCTGAAGGGCGGATGGGGGTTGCCTGGAGCGTGGGAAAGCCACCGCAGAAGCACCCTCATCCGGCGCTGCGCGCCACCTTCTCCCGTGAACGGGAGAAGGGAAGCTTCGCGGCGATTCTGGGTGACCGAGTGCTGTTCCCTTCCCCCGCAAGTGGGAGAAGGGAAGATCGAGTGCGCTACGAATCGGCCGAGAAATGCTGGAACGCGGCATGGGGCGGCCGCCAGGGATGCCCGAGCGCATCCACCACCTCGACGCCGTCGCCGGCGACGATGCTGCCGATGCGGCTGCCCTCGGTGCCGGCGGCCAGCAGCGCCGCCGCGATGGCGTCGCGCTGCGCAGGTGCGGCGGTGAAGCAGAGCTCGTAGTCGTCGCCGCCGGCCAGCACCGCCGCGTACGGGTCCTCGGCCACCGCCAGCCGTCGCTGCGCCGCCGGGACCGGCACCGCGTCCAGCCGTAGCCGCGCACCGACCGCACTGCGCTCGCAGATGTGGCCGAGGTCTCCGAGCAGGCCGTCGGAGATGTCCACGCACGCATGCGCCAGCCCGCGCAGAGCGAGGCCGGCGGCCAGCCGCGGGGTCGGCCGCAACAGCCGCTGGCGCACGCTTTCCAGGTCCGCCGAGGGCCCCGGCACGGTGACGTCCAGCCGGCCCTGGCGCCACAGCGTCAGCGCCACGAAGGCGTCGCCGGGCGTGCCGGTGACCCAGATGTCGTCGCCCGCCTGCGCGCCGTCGCGCCGCAGCGCCTGCCCGGGCGGGACCGCGCCCATGGCGGTCACAGAGATCGACGGCGGCCCCTGGATCTGGGTGGTGTCGCCACCGACCAAGGCGATGCCGGCGCCGTCGGCCAGCGCCAGGAAGCCGTCGAGGAAGGCGTCCAGCCAGGCCACGTCGGCCCGCGGCAGGGCCAGCGACAGCGTGCACCACAGCGGCTGCGCCCCCATCGCCGCCAGGTCGGACAGGTTGACCGCCAGCGACTTCCAGCCGATGTCTGCCGGCAATGCCTCGGCCGGGAAATGCATGCCCGAGTTGAGCGTATCGACGGTGACGGCCAAGGCCTGCCCGTCCGGCGGCAGCAGCAGCGCGGCATCGTCGCCGACGCCCAGCGCGATGTCGGCGCGCGCGCGGGAGCGGGCCTGGATGCGGGCGATCAGGTCGAACTCGGCCATGCCAGTCACCTATGCCGGGGCGCGCTGCGGCTCAACCGCCGGCGCTGCCCGACTCCACCTTGCGCCACGCCAGCGCGGCGCGGTCGAGCACGCCGTTGACGTAGGTGTGGCCGTGCTCGGAACCGAAGCGCTTGGCGGTCTCGATGGCCTCGTTGATCACCACTCGGTACGGCACGTCGGGGCGGTACAGCAGCTCGTAGGCAGCCACGCGCAGCACCGCGCGCTCGATCGCGTCCACTTCCTCGACGCTGCGGTCGAGGTAGTCCACCAGCGCCTGGTCCAGTTCGCCGCGATGGGCGAGCACGCCTTCGATCAGGTTCTCGAAATAGGCCAGGTCGGCGATCTCGTGCGCCTGCTCGTGGGCGAACTGGGCGACGATCTGCTGCGCGCTGCCGCCGGAGATCTGCCAGGCATAGATGGCCTGCAGCGCGCGCCGGCGCGCACGCGAGCGCAGCACCGGATCGATGCCGTCGCGGCGCTGGAACTTGTGCGGACCGGGCTTGCTCACGGCAGTTGCTCCATCAAATTGACCATCTCCAGCGCGGCCAGCGCGCATTCCTCGCCCTTGTTGCCGTGGCTGCCGCCGGCACGGGCCTCGGCATCCTCCACCCGCTCCACCGCCAGCACGCCGTTGAGCACCGGCACGCGGTGGTCCAGCGCCACCCGCATCAGCGCTTCCGAGCAGCGGTCGGCGACGTGTTCGTAGTGGCGGGTGTCGCCGCGGATCACGCAGCCCAGGGCGATGACGGCGGCATGGCGGCCGGCCGCGGCCAGCTGCGCGGCGGCCACCGGGATCTCCCAGGCACCGGGCAGGCGTATCACGTCGATGGCGTCCTCGGCCACGCCGTTGCCGGCCAGGCTCTGGCGGGCGCCGGTCACCAGCGCGTCGACGATGCGTGCGTTCCAGCGGCTGGCGATGATCGCGAAGCGCGCCTGGTCGGGGGCGCGGAGGTCGCCTTCGTAATGGCTCATGCGGTGCGGGGGTCCCAAAGGCGGAAGGTCGGAAGCGGTGCGCAGTTTAACCCGTGGCGGCTCAGGCGGCCTGGCCCAGCGACACCGGGTCGAGCGTCTCCACCACCTCCAGGCCGAAGCCGGCCAGGCCGATCTGCCGGCGCGGCGTGCCCAGCACGCGCAGCTTGCCCAGGCCGAGATCGGCCAGGATCTGCGCACCGGCACCGTTGCGCCGCCACTGGCCCACGTCCTTGCCCTGGACGACCTCCGGCTGCGAGCGCAGGCGCGCCAGCAGGCCTTCCGGATCGTGGCGCGCCGACAGCACCACCATCACGCCCTCGCCGGCCTCGGCGATCGCGCGCAGCGAATCGCCGGCGGAGACGCCGAAGTCCTCGCGGCGCCAGTGCAGCAGGTCCGACAGCGGATCCTCCACCTGCACCCGCACCAGCGCCGGGCGCTCGGCCTGCGGAGTACCGCGCACCAGCGCGAAGTGCAGGTCGCGGGCGATCAGGTCGCGGTAGGTGACCAGCCGGAACGGGCCGAAGTCGGTGTCGATCTCGCGCTCGTCCACGCGCTCGACGGTGCGCTCGGTGGCCAGGCGGTAGGCAATCAGGTCGGCGATCGAGCCCATCTTCAGCCCGTGCTCGCGCGCGAACAGCTCCAGCTGCGGGCGCCGCGCCATGCTGCCGTCGGGGTTGAGGATCTCCACCAGCACGCCGGCCGGCTCCAGCCCGGCCAGCTGCGCCAGGTCGGTGGCCGCCTCGGTATGGCCGGCGCGGGTGAGCACGCCGCCGGGCTGGGCGATCAGCGGGAAGATGTGGCCGGGCCGGCTCAGGTCGGCCGGCTTGGCGTTCGGCCGCACCGCGGTGCGGATGGTGTGGGCGCGGTCGGCGGCGGAAATGCCGGTGGTCACGCCCTCGGCCGCCTCGATGCTGACGGTGAAGTTGGTGTGGAACTGCGCGGTGTTGGCCTGCACCATCGGCGCCAGGCCGAGCTGGGCGCAGTGCGTGACCGACATCGGCAGGCACACCAGGCCGCGGCCGTGGGTAACCATGAAGTTGATGTCCGAGGCCTTGACCAGCTCGGCGGCCATGATCAGGTCGCCTTCGTTCTCGCGGTCCTCGTCGTCCACGACCACGATCATGCGGCCGTTGCGGATCTCTTCCAGCAGTTCGGGGATGGTGGCAAAGCTCATGGGGTGGCTCCTTCGCCCAGCAGGCGTTCGACGTAGCGGGCGATCAGATCGATCTCGAGATTGACGGCATCGCCGGGACGCAGCTCGGCGAAACGGGTATGGGCGACGGTATGCGGGATCAACGCCACGTCGAAGCCCTCGGCATCGACGCCGTTGACGGTGAGGCTGACGCCGTCCACGCAGATCGAGCCCTTCCTGGCGATGTAGCGCAGCAGTCCGGCCGGCGCGGCGAAGCGCCAGCGCTGCGCGCGCGCGTCCTCGTGCACCGACAGCACGCGGCCGACGCCGTCGACGTGGCCGCTGACCAGGTGGCCGCCGAGGCGGTCGCTCGGGCGCATGGCCCGCTCCAGGTTGAGCACGGCGCCCACCGGAAGCTGCCCCAGCGTGGTCAGCGCCAGCGTCTCGGTGGAGGCGTCGGCCTGGAAGGAATCGGCGTCGTGGGCGATCACGGTCAGGCAGGTGCCGTTGACCGCGATGCTCTCGCCCAGGTTCACCGCATCGAACGGCAGCGTGCCGACGGAGAAGGTGAAGCGGACATCGCCGCCGACCGGTTCGCGCGCGGCCAGGCGGCCGACGCCTTCGATGATGCCGGTGAACATCAGCCCACCTCCTTGCCGGAGGCGGCCGGGAAGACAGCGCGCACGCGCGCGGCGGCCGGCACGGGAACATGCGACCGGGATGGAGGGAGATATCGTCGAAGAATGTGCATTTGGCGTTTCCCGCAATGGATGGGCGAAAAACGTCACCAGGCAATAGGCCTCTTCGCCGCCATCCTGGCTGCGGGGGGCCGTCTTCTTTCATCCGGACTGTCACCGTCGGCTCCGGCATCGGACCGGATCTGCTGACCTTCCGCGGCAAGGGCTTCCGCAAGGAACCCGCATGCCGCCGGAAGCGCTCGCGGGCTCGCGCGGGCCGCTCCAAGGAAGCGTCGCGCCTACCGCCGGTGGGGAATCGCACCCCGCCCTGAAGACGTCGTTTGCCGGCGAACCGGCGAGGAGCATTCTACACCTGCGCCCGCAACGTACCTTCAACAAAGTGTGCCGGCAGCGTAGGCAATGCGCGGCCCGCCAGCTCCGCGATGGCGGCGCGGACACGAGCGGAAAGCGGGCGCGGCAACACCTGGCGCGGCTGCCCGCGCGAGCGCGCCGGCGCGGGGAGGATCAGGCGCCGGCCAGGCGTGGCCGCAACCGCCAGCGCACGTCGGCGCCGACCATGCGCATGTCCACGACCTCCAGCGCGATGCGCCGCTGCATGGTGTCGATGCCCAGGCCCGCCAGCAGCGGCCGCGCCTGCTCGCCCAGCAGCAGCGGCGCCATGTACAGCAGCAGCTCGTCGGCCAGGCCCTGGGCCAGCAACGCGCCGCACAGCACCGCGCCGGCCTCGACCTGGACCTCGTTGATGCCGCGCTCGCCGAGCAGCGCCAGCGCCGCCTGCAGGTCCAGGCCGCCGCCCGCGGCCAGCGGCAGCGCCGCGAACTGCGCATCCGCCAGCGGCGGCGGCCGCACGTCCGCAGCATGCAGGTACAGCGTGGGCGCACCGCCTTCGCGCACCCGCGCGCAGCCGAGCGTGCGCAGCCGCGGATCCAGCACCACGCGCAGCGGCGGCACCACGTCGGCACCGTGCAGGCGCACCGTCAGCGCCGGATCGTCGGCCAGCACCGTGCCGGCGCCGGTGAGGATCGCCGCCGAGCGCGCGCGCCAGTGCTGCACGTCCTGGCGCGAGGCCTCGCCGCTGATCCACTTGGAATCGCCGTCGGCCATCGCGGTGCGCCCGTCCAGGCTGCTGGCCAGCTTGATCCGCAGCCACGGCCGGCCGCGCTCGCAGCGCGACAGGTAGCCGGCATTGAGCTCGCGCGCCTGCGCCTGCATCAGTCCGCAGCGGACGTCGATGCCGGCCTCGCGCAGCAGCCGGAAGCCGCCGCCGTCGACCTTGGGGAACGGGTCCTGCATCGCCGCCACCACCCGCGCCACGCCGGCCTCGATCAGCGCCAGCGCGCACGGCGGGGTGCGACCGTGGTGGGCGCAGGGCTCCAGGGTCACGTAGGCGGTGCCGCCGCGGGCGCGATCGCCGGCCTGGCGCAATGCGAACACCTCGGCATGCGGCCCGCCGGCGCGCTGGTGCCAGCCTTCGCCGACCACCTCGCCGTCGCGCACGATCACGCAGCCGACCATCGGGTTGGGCCGGGTGGTCCAGGCGCCGCGCTCGGCCAGGCGCAGGGCGCGCGCCATCATCGCCTGGTCCAGCGCGGAGAAATCCGGAGTGTCGCGGGGGGACGGCGCCATCGGCGGCTCAGCGCTTGCCGCCGCGATCGGCCTTCTTGTCGATCGCGGCGATCTCGCCCTGCAGCAGCGGCAGCTGTTCGCTGCCGACCGGCAGGTCGCGTTCCAGCCGGTCCAGCTCCTCGCGGAAATCGGCCACGTCCTCGAAGCTGCGGTACACCGAGGCGAAGCGCACGTAGGCGACGTGGTCGAGCTTGCGCAGCTCGGCCATCACGAACTCGCCGACGCGGATCGAGGGCACCTCGCGCTCGCCGGACATGCGCAGTTGGTGCACCACCGCGCGCACGGCCGCCTCGATCCTCTCCTCCGACACCGAGCGCTTCTGCAGCGCGCGGTCGAAGCCGGTGCGCAGCTTGCGCGCATCGAACGCCTCGCGGCGGCCGTCGGACTTGATGATCGCCGGCAGCTTCAGCTCGATGGTCTCCAGCGTACTGAAGCGCTCGCCGCAGGCCTCGCACTCGCGCCGGCGGCGGATGGTGGCGCCATCCTCGGACACGCGCGAGTCGATCACCCGGGTATCGCTGTGCTGGCAGAAGGGGCAGTGCATCAGAGTGCCGGGATTCGGGATTGGGGAGTCGGGATTGGGAAAAGCACGGAAGCGGGAACCCGGCTGTACGCCAATCCCCGATCCCGAATCCCCAATCCCCGCTTCTCAGCCATACACCGGGAACCTCCGGCACTGCGCGGTGACGGCCTCGCGCACGCGGGCCAGCACCGCCTCGTCGGCGGGCGCGTCGAGCACGTCGGCGATCCAGTTGGCCAGCTCGACGGTGTCCGCTTCCAGGTAGCCGCGGGTGGTGATGGCCGGGGTGCCGAGGCGCAGGCCCGAGGTCACGAACGGCGAGCGCGGGTCGTTGGGCACGGAATTCTTGTTGACGGTGATGTGGGCCTTGCCCAGCGCGGCTTCCGCGTCCTTGCCGGACACGTCCTTGCCGATCATGTCCACCAGCATCAGGTGATTGTCGGTGCCGCCGGAGACGATCTTGTAGCCGCGCGCGACGAGCGTGGCCGCCATCGCCTGCGCGTTCTTCACCACCTGCCGCTGGTAGTGCTCGAACTCCGGCTCCAGCGCCTCCTTGAACGCCACCGCCTTGCCCGCGATCACGTGCATCAGCGGGCCGCCCTGGATGCCCGGGAAGACGATCGACTGCAGCTTCTTCTCGATCTCCTCGCCGGCGTTCAGCGCCAGGATGATGCCGCCGCGCGGTCCGCGCAGGGTCTTGTGGGTGGTGGAGGTGACCACGTGCGCGTGCGGCAGCGGGGTCGGGTAGACGCCGGCGGCGACCAGCCCGGCAACGTGCGCCATGTCCACGAACAGGTAGGCGCCGACCTTGTCGGCGATGGCGCGGAAGCGCGCCCAGTCCATCACCCGCGAGTAGGCCGAGAAGCCGGCCACGACCATCTTCGGCTTGTGCTCCAGCGCCAGCCGCTCGATCTCGTCGTAGTCCAGCAGGCCGTTCTCGTCCACGCCGTACTGCACCGCGTTGAACAGCTTGCCCGAGGCGTTGACCTTGGCGCCGTGGGTGAGGTGGCCGCCATGGGCCAGGCTCATGCCGAGGATGGTGTCGCCCGGCTGCAGCAGCGCGAAGTACACCGCCTGGTTGGCCTGCGAGCCGGAGTGCGGCTGCACGTTGGCATAGTCGGCGCCGAACAGCTGCTTGACCCGCTCGATCGCCAGCTTCTCGGCGATGTCGACGAACTCGCAGCCGCCGTAGTAGCGCTTGCCCGGATAGCCTTCGGCGTACTTGTTGGTCAGCACGCTGCCCTGCGCCTCCATCACCCGCGGACTGGCGTAGTTCTCGCTGGCGATCAGTTCGACGTGGTCCTCCTGGCGGCCCGCCTCGGCGGCGATGGCCTGGGCCAGTTCGGGGTCGTAGCTTTCGATGCGGGCGTCGCGCGGGTACATCGGGTCTCCGGGAGCTGAGGACGGCGGGCCCGCAATTGTATCCCGCCGGGCCTTGCCGGCCTAACCCCGGGAGCGCGGGCGGCGCAGCCGCAAACGCGCGCGGGCCGGGAGTCGCCTCCCGGCCCGCGCGGCGACGGCTCGATGCCGGCCGTGCGCTACTCGGACTTCCACCACATCCAGAACGCGTCCCACAGGCGCTTGAAGAAGCCGGCCTCCTCCACCGCCTGCACCGCCACCAGCGGCGCCTGCGCGATCACCTTGCCGTCCAGCGTGACCTTGACCGTGCCGACCGCCTGGCCCTGCTTGAACGGCGCCACCAGCTGCTTGGGCAGGTCGATGCTGGGCTTGAGCTCCTCGTAGCGGCCGCGCGGCACGCTCACCAGCAGCGGCTGGGCCACGCCCAGCTGGACCTCGTCGGCCTTGCCCTTCCACACCTTCTGCTGCGCCACGGCCTTGCCCGGCTCGTACAGGCGGTGGGTCTCGAAGAAGCGGAAGCCCCAGTTCAGCAGCGCCAGGCTGTCGTCGGCGCGCTGGCGCTCGGAGACGTCGCCCATCACCGCCGCGACCAGGCGCTGGTCGCCGCGCTGGGCCGAGCTGAGCAGGCAGTAGCCGGCCTCGGAGGTATGCCCGGTCTTGATGCCGTCCACGCTGGGGTCGCGCCACAGCAGCAGGTTGCGGTTGGGCTGGGTGATGTTGCCGACGCGGAATTCCCTGATCTTGTTGTAGGCATAGGTCTCGGGATAGTCGCGCACCATCGCCCGGCCCAGCAGCGCCAGGTCGTAGGCGGTGGTGTAGTGGCCCTCGGCCGGCAGGCCGTGCGCGTTGACGAAGTGCGAATCCTTCATGCCGATCTGCGCGGCGTAGTTGTTCATCAGCGCGGCGAAGGCCTCCTCGCTGCCGGCCACGTGCTCGGCCAGGGCGATGGCGGCATCGTTGCCGGACTGGATCGCCATGCCCTTCTCCATGTCCTCCAGGCGCGCGGTCTGGTTGACCGGGAAGCCGCTGTAGCTGCCGTCGGTGCCGGCGCCGCCCTCGCGCCAGGCGCGCTCGCTCATCATCACCTGGTCGTCGCGGGTGATCTTGCCGTTCTTCAGCTCGGCGGCCACCACGTAGGAGGTCATGACCTTGGTGATGCTGGCCGGGGCCACGCGCTCGTGGATGTTCTCGCCCGCCAGCACCTGGCCGGTGGCGTAGTCCATCAGGATCCAGGACTTGGACACGGCCGGCGCCGGGGCCGGCGGGATCTGCACCGGGGCGGCCGCGGCCGTGGCCGGTGCCGGGGCCGGCTGCGGGGCGGGCGCCTGCGCGGAAACCACGCCGAAGGCGAAGGTGGCCAAGGCGGCGGCGGCAAAACGGAATTTCATCGGAAAACAACTCCTGGCAGGCCAAGCAGGCCGAAAAACGGTGATTGTAGGACGATGCCCGCCGCCACGGGCGAACGCGCGCACGCGACGGCGGTGAAGTCGGCGGCAGCGGCGGTGGTCAGTCCTTGACGATCTGCGGCCGCCCGAACCCCAGACCGGCGATGCGGCTGGCAAGTTCCGCGGCCGAGGCATGGTCCGGCGCCGGCACCCGCAGCCGCCACATGGTGCGGCCGCCGCTGGCGATGTCGCTCAGGCTGGCGCCGGGGATGCCCGCCGAGGCCAGTTGCGACAGCGCCCGGTTGGCGTTCTCGCGGCTGGCGAAGCTGGCCACCTGCAACAGGATGTTGCCCAGCGCCGACTGCATCATCGTCGGGCTGGCGGCAGCCGCCGGCTGCGGCGCCGGGGCCGGGGCCGCCGCGACCTGTGCCACGGCCACCGGCGCGGGCGCGGCGGCCTGCGGCTGCGGTTCGGCCGCGGCGGCGCGGGCGCTGCGACGGGACTGGCGAGCGGGTGCGGCCGCCACCGTCGCGGCGGGAGTTGCGGCGACCGCGGCCGGCTTGCCGGTGGCCACGCGCACGCCCTGGGACTTCATCCAGGCGTCGAAGTTGTCGGCGTTGCCCGGATCCTTGGAATCGGCCACCCGGTAACGCCAGCGCTCGCCCGGCGCGGTCGCACCCGCAGCAGGCGCGCTCGCGGCCGGAGCGGCGGTGGCGGCTGGCGTGGCGGCCCTGGCGACGGCCGTCGTGGCAGGCGCGGCGGCCACGCTCCTGGCCGGCAGGCGCTGCACCAGCCTGTCGATGTCGCTGGCCGCGGCGGGCGCGGGCGCCACGGTGCTGGCTGCGGCGGCGCTGGCGACGACGGTGCCGCCGCCCTGCATGCGGCGCCTGGCCAGCAGTCCGGCGTTGTCGGCCTCGGTCAGCGCGCGCACCTCCACCCGCCCGGTGCCGCGCTGGGTGATGCCCAGCTTCACCGCCGCCGCGTAGCTGAGGTCGACCACGCGGTCATCGTGGAACGGGCCGCGGTCGTTGACCCGCACCACCACCGACTCGCCGTTGTCCAGGTTGGTCACCAGCGCGAAGCTGGGCAGCGGCAGGGTCTTGTGCGCGGCGGTGAAGGCGTACATGTCGTACACCTCGCGGTTGGAGGTCAGGCGGCCGTGGAACTTGCCGCCGTAGTAGGACGCGGTGCCCTTCTCGACATAGCCGGCGACGTCGTTCATCACCTTGTAGGTCTTTCCCAGCACCTGGTACGGCGACTGGTTGCCGATCGGCGAGCGCGGCTCGTTGCTGACCAGCGGCTCGGGGATGCAGGCCACGTTGGGCACGTAGTCGGGCGTGGTGTCCTTGACCCCCGGCGCGTACAGGCCGCCGGCGGTGTAGTTGCCGCGCGTGGACAGGTCCTCCTGCGCGGCGGCGTAGGGCGAGGTCGAGGGGCAGCCGGTGGCGACGTGCGCCGGCCCCTTGCCCTGCACCTTCATCCCGGCCACCGCACTGCTCGCCGCGGCCGGCTTCTTGGGGGCGCTGCTGCACGCGGCCAGCGCCAGCACGATCAATGCGGGGACGAGCGGTTTTGCGTTCATGCCGGCGGCAGCTCCTGTCCGGCGATGGCCTGGGACAGCTGGAACACGGCCATCGCGTACATCTTGGAAATGTTGTAGCGGGTGATCGCGTAGTAGTTCTGGAAACCGAGCCAGTACTGCTTGCCGGTGCTGGCCTCCAGCGTGATCGGGGTGGCGGTGGCTCCGGCCGTCACCGGCGCGCTGGCGTGGTAGCCGCGCGCGGACAGCTCGGCCAGGGTGTAGCGCGGCGTCCAGTCGGCGGGATTGAATTCCTCGTGGCCGGCGGCGAGCGTGGCCGGCACCGCGACCTGGCCGCCGCGCACCCAGCCGCCCTTGCTGACGAAGTAGTTGGCGATCGAGGCAAAGGCGTCGTCGTAGTCGCTGAACAGGTTGCGGTGGCCGTCGCCGTTGCCGTCCACCGCGAACTCGCGGTAGCTGGAGGGCATGAACTGGCCCAGCCCCATCGCCCCGGCGTAGCTGCCGGTGAGCGAGGCGATGTCCAGCCGCTCCTCCTTGGCCAGCGCGAACAGCTGCCCCAGCTCGTCGCGGAAGAACAGCTCGCGGCGCACTTCGCGTTCGAGCTTGTCCGGATCGCCGCTGCGCGGGTAGCGGAACGCCAGCGTGTACAGCGCGTCGAGCACGCGGTACTTGCCGGTGTTGGCGCCGTAGCTGGTCTCCACGCCGATGATGGCGACGATGACCTCGGCCGGGACGCCGGTGGCGGCCTGCACCCGCATCAACTCGTCGCGATGCTGCGCCAGGAAGGCGCGGCCGCCGTTGATGCGCGCCTGGCTGATGAACATCGGCCGGTACTCGTTCCACGGCTTGACCCGCTCGGCCGGGCGCGACATCGCGGCGACGATCGCATCCTTGAACTGGGCCTGGGCCAGGGTCGCCTCGATGCTGGCCGGGTCGATGCCGTAGCGGGCCGCGGTGTCGCGCACGAAGTTGGCGCGCGCGGTCTCGAACGGCACCGGGGTCAGGTCCACCGGCGGCGCGGTGGGCGCGGCGGCCTCGGGCGCGGCCTCGGCCGGCATCGCGGACGCGGCCGGCGGGAGCGCGGCGGGCGTGCCGGTGGGCTGGGTCGCGGCCTCGGGCGGGGGCGACGGGGACTGCGGCTGGGTCGCACAGGCGACGAGGCCGAAGGTGATCAGGCAAGCCAGCAGGCGTCGGGTCATCGGGCGAGACTAGCAGATTTCAGATGAAGTCCGCTCAATAACACCATGAAACAAAAGAAATTTACAGCCCCACCCTTCTATGGGTTTGGTCGTGTTTCAGGGAACGGGACGGCACAGGCGCGATCGGTCGGCGCCATGGCGTGCATTGCCGCCATGCGCCGCGCGAAAAAACGCCGCCGCCGCATCCCGCCCCGGGATGCGGGCGGCAGCACCCCAAAGACTCAGCGGTACACCAGCCCGCCGTCGATCAACGGCGCCTGCCCGGTCATGTAGTCCGAGTCGGGGCCGGCCAGGTAGGACACGAAGGCGGCCACGTCGTCCGGGGTCTCGGCCCGGCCCAGCGCGATGCCGCCGACGAACTTCTCGTAGGTGGCGCCGATCGGCGCACCGGTGACCTCGGACATGCGCTTGTCGATGTCCACCCACATGTCGGTGCCGACCACGCCCGGGCAGTACGCGTTGACGTTGATGCCGTCGCTGGCGTACTCCTTGGCCGCGGCCTGGGTCAGCGCGCGCACCGCGAACTTGGTCGACGAGTAGACACCGAGCAGCGCATAGCCCTCGTGCCCGGCGATCGAGCTGGCGTTGATGATCTTGCCCTTCTGCTTGCGCGCCTTGAACTTGGCCGCCGCCGCCTGGATGCCCCACAGCGTGCCCTGCACGTTGATGCGGTAGATCCGCTCGACCTCCTCGACGGTGACGTCGGCCAGCGGCTTGACCTGGCTGATGCCGGCGTTGTTGACCATGATGTCGAAGCCGCCCAGTTCCTTCTCGGCGTGGTCGACGGCCGCGAACACCTGGTCGCGGTCGGAGATGTCGGCCACGAACGTGGTCGCCTTGCGGCCGAGCGCGCGGATCTCGCCGGCCACCTCCTCGATCTTGTCGGCCTTCACGTCCACCAGCGCGACGGCGGCGCCGTCACGTGCCAGGCGCAGCGCGATGCCGCGGCCGATCCCTTGTCCGGCGCCGGTGACCAGCGCCACTTTTCCTGCAATCGTCATGAGCATTACTCCCTGCGGCGATGCCGCAAAACCTGTTCCGGCTGGTTGATGCAGGGCAGGCGCCGGCGCGGATGCGCCGGCGCCCGGACCTCATTCGCCCAGTGCCTTGACCGACTGCACCATGCTGTTGAGCACGGCCAGCGCGTCGCCATAGACCATGTCGCAGTTGTCCTGGTAGAACAACAGGTTCTCGACGCCGGCGTAGCCCTTGCCCTGTCCGCGCTTGATCACGAACACCTGGTGCGCCTGGTCCACGTTGAGGATCGGCATGCCGTAGATCGGCGAGCTCTTGTCGGTGCGCGCGGCCGGGTTGACCACGTCGTTGGCACCGATGACCAGCGCCACGTCGGTGCTGGCGAAGCTGTCGTTGATGTCGTCCATGTCGTAGATCAGGTCGTAGGGCACGCCGGCCTCGGCGAGCAGCACGTTCATGTGGCCCGGCATGCGCCCGGCGACCGGGTGGATGGCGAACTTGACGTCCACGCCCGCGGCCTGCAGCAGCTTGACGAACTCGTACAGCTTGGCCTGCGCCTGTGCCACCGCCAGGCCGTAGCCGGGGACGATGATCACGCTGCTGGCATAGCGCATGGTCACGCCGGCATCGCCCGCATCGACCGAGGTGATGCTGCCCTCGATCTTCTGGTCGCCGCCGGCCGCGCTCTCGCCGAAGTTGCTGAACAGCACGTTGGCGAGCGAACGGTTCATCGCCTTGGCCATCAGGAAGGTCAGCAGGGTACCGGCCGAACCGACCACCATGCCGGCGATCATCAGCGCAGGGTTCTCAAGCGCGAAGCCTTCCAGCGCCACGGCCAGGCCGGTGAAGGCGTTGTACAGCGAGATCACCACCGGCATGTCGGCACCGCCGATCGGCAGCGTCATCAGCACGCCGAAGGCCAGCGCCAGCACGAAGAACAGCAGCGGCCAGGTCAGCGAGTCGGTGCCGTAGGCGACGGTCAGCCCGCCCACCACCACCGCGGCGATGAACACCAGGCCGTTGAACACGCGCTGGCCGCCGAAGCGGAAGGCGCTGTTCATGCGCCCGTCGAGCTTGGCCCAGGCGATGATGGAGCCGGACAGCGAGATCGAACCGATCAGCGCGCCGAGCACGGTGACGATCTGGTGCAGCAGGCTGGCCTGCTCGCCGCCATGCTCGAACAGCACCACCGCCGCCAGCGCCGCGGCCGAACCGCCGCCCATGCCGTTGTACAGCGCCACCATCTGCGGCATGTCGGTGACCGGCACCTTCTTGCCGCCGCGCCATGCCCAGATGCCGCCGATGGCCAGCGCCAGCAGCGCCAGCACCACGTTGGTGGTGCGCAGCGGCATCGCCTCGGGCTGTACGTCGACGAGGTAGAGGAAGCTGACCGCCACCGCCAGCACCATGCCCCAGCCGGCGACGATGATGCCGTGCGTGGCGGTGACCGGCGAAGACATGCGCTTCAGGCCGAAGATGAACAACAGGACCGCGACAAAGCCGCCCAATGCAACCAATAGACTGGCCATGGCTTACTCCTTTGCGGCCGTGGGGGCCGCCTTGTTGCTTGGCTTGAACATCGCCAGCATGCGTTCGGTGACGACATAGCCACCGGCCGCATTGGCCGCGCCAAGCACCACGCCCACGAAGCCGATGGCCTGGCCCACCGGGCTGGTGGCGTTGAACAGCGCATGCAGCGCACCGACCACGACGATGCCGTGGACGAAGTTGGAACCGGACATCAAGGGCGTATGCAGGATCGACGGCACCTTGCCGATGACCTCGTATCCGGTGAATGCGGCCAGCATGAACACGTACAGCGCGACCAGCCAGCTCATTGTCAGTAGTGCGGAATCCATCTCAAGCCTCCTTTTCCAACAGCGCCGCCGCGGCCGCGTTTAGAATCTTGCCGTCATGCGACAGCAGCGTGCCTGCCACCACCTCGTCGGTCAGGTCCGGCGCCAGCGCCCCGTCCTTGACGATCAGTCCGAGCAGGTTGAACAGGTTCTTGGCGTACAGCTCGCTGGCGTGCTGCGCCAGTCGCGACGGTACGTTGAACGGTGCGATGATCAGTGCCGGGCCGATGGCGACGTCCTTGCCCGGCTCGGCGCCCTCGCAGTTGCAGCCGCTGTCGGCCGCCAGGTCGACGATCACCGAGCCGGACTTCATGCCCTCGATCTGCGCGCGGCTGACCAGTTGCGGCGCCTTGCGCCCGGGGACGTTGGCGGTGGTGATGATCAGGTCGGCCTTCTGGATGTGGCGGGTCAGCACCTCGGCGGCCTTGGCCTGCTCTTCCGGCGTGAGTTCGCGGGCGTAGCCGCCCTGGCCGGTGGCGTCGATGCCGGTGTCGACGAACTTGGCGCCGACCGATTGCGCCTGCTCGCGCGTCTCCGGACGCACGTCGTAGCCCTCGGTGACCGCGCCCAGGCGCTTGGCGGTGGCCAGCGCCTGCAGGCCGGCCACGCCCAGGCCCATCACCAGCACCTGCGCGGCACGCAGCGAGCCGACCGCGGTGGTCATCATCGGCAGGATCCGCGGCAGGTGCACCGCGCCCAGCAACGGCGCGTAATAACCCGCCAGTGCGGCCTGGCTGGACAGTGCGTCCATTGCCTGCGCACGGCTGATGCGCGGCACCGTCTCCATCGCGAAGCAGGAGATCTTCTTCTCGCGCAGCACCGGCAGCAGTGCCGGGACCTTCTGCGGATAGACGAAACTGGCGAGCCACGCGCCCGGTTTCATTGCCGCCACCACTTCCGGGGACGGCGGTTGCACGGCGAACACGACATCGGCCGCGGCCACCAGCGACTTGGCATCGTCCTGGAACTGGACGTCCTTGTAATCGGAGTCTCGGAAGCGTGCGGCCACGCCGGCACCGCGTTCCATCACCACCTCCGCACCCAGCTTGGCGAACCGCGCCAGCTGCGAAGGCACCATCGCAACGCGGCACTCGTCCGCTTGCGTTTCCTTAAGTACTGCAATTTTGAAGGCCATAAACAACTCCATGGGGAGTGACGGGGCGAGTATGCGACCGGGCAATTGACAAGGGTATTGATGGAGATCAAATTGCCCCGGATACAAACGCACGATCAGAACGGCGGTGACGAACGCGTCGACGCCGGCATGTACTTTGGTGCCTGCAGTGGAACTTTCAGTACCCGTGTACGGGACGGTATTCCCTCACTGCCATCACTAGCCCCAGGCTGGCCAGCAGCGATACCGCCGAGGTGCCACCATAGCTGATCAGCGGCATCGGCACCCCTACCACCGGCAACAATCCCGAAATCATGCCGCCGTTGACCAGCACGTAGACGAAGAACGCCAGGCCGGTGGCGCCGGCCAGCAGCCTCGAATAGGTATCGCGCGACTGCGCGGCGATCCACAGGCAGCGCGCGATCACCACCAGGTACAGCGCCAGCACCGTGGCCACGCCGATCCAGCCGAATTCCTCGCTCAACACCGAGAAGGCGAAGTCGGTGGTCTGCTCGGGGATGAAGTTCAGGTGCGACTGCGAGCCCAGGCCCCAGCCCTTGCCGTCGAAACCGCCCGAGCCGATCGCGATCTTGGACTGGATGATGTTCCAGCCCGCGCCCAGCGCATCGCTCTCCGGGTCCAGGAACATCAGGATGCGGTCCTTCTGGTAGGGCTTGAGCAGCCAGAACCAGGCCACCGGCGCGACCGCCGCCACGCCCGCCACCGCCACCCCGACCCACCACCACGGCAGCCCGGCCAGCAACAGCACGAACACGCCGCTGGCGGCGATCAGCACGCCGGTGCCGAAGTCCGGCTGCAGCATGATCAGCGTGGTCGGCACGCCGATGATCACCGCCGTCGCCAGCACCGCGGGAATGCGCGGCGGCAGCGGCACCCGGTGCAGGTACCAGGCCGCCATCATCGGCAGGCTGATCTTCAGCAGCTCGGCCGGCTGCAGGTAGAACACCTTCAGGTCCAGCCACTGCCGCCCGTACTTGCCGGTGCCGAGCACGAACACCGCCAGCAGGGGCAGCATCGACAGGCCGTAGATCAGCGGCGTCCACGCGCGCAGGCGCGGCACCGGCACCCGCGACAGCAGCCACATCGCCGCCAGGCCCACCGCGAAGCGGCTGCCCTGCGCGATCACCAGGCCGTCGCCGCCGGCGCTGCGCATCACCGCCAGGCCGACCGACATCAGCGCCAGCAGCGCCAGCAGCAGCGGCCAGTCCAGCGTGCGCGTGGCGCGATGGCCGATATCGCCCAGCCAGCGCAGGAAATCGCTCATTGTCCGTGCTCCGGGATCTCGGACGGCACGTCCGGCGGCGGCGGCGGAAGCGGCGACGCAGCGGCGGCCGGCTCGATCACGGCGGCGCCGATCTGCACCGGCAGCGTGCCCAGCTCCAGCGCGGCCTGGTCGCCGGCCTGGCGCAGCTGCGGGTTCTCGGCCACGAACGGATGCGCGCCCAGGGCGGTGGCACCCAGCTCGCTGTCCAGCGGCTGCAGGCCGTCGGGCATGCGGCCCAGCAGCCAGGCATCGAAGATCTTGCGGCCGATCGGCGCGGCGGTGCTGCCGCCGTAGCCGCCGCCCTCCACCGCCACCGCCACCACGATGGTGGGGTTCTCCGCCGGCGCGAAGCCGACGAACAGCGAGCGGTGGCGCAGGTGCATCGGCAGGCTCAGCGGGTTGACCGCGGCGGTGCCGCGGCGGCTGGTGACCTGGGCGGTGCCGGTCTTGCCGGCCATGGTGTACGGCGCCCCGGCGGCCACGCGCGCGCCGCTGCCGCCGGGCTGCATGGTCGCCATCATGCCCTCGCGCACCGCGCGCAGGTGCTCCGGGTCCGGGCTGATCGGCTTGCCCGGCGGCTGCGGCAGCGGCTGCCAGTCGCTGTCGAAGCCGGTGCGCTGTTCCACCGCCAGGTGCGGCCGCCGCAGCTGGCCGTCGGCGATCCCCGCCACCGCGCGCACCAGTTGCAGCGGCGTCACCTTCCAGTCGCCCTGGCCGATGCTGGCGTTGACGGTGTCGCCGGGATACCAGCGCTCCTTGCGCGCCTTGTACTTGGCCTGCGGCGAGGGCAGGATGCCGCCGATCTCGCCGACCAGGTCGATGCCGGTGGGCTGGCCCAGGCCGTAGCTGCCCAGGTACTGGTCGAAGCGCTCGATGCCCAGGTCCAGCGCCAGCCGGTAGTAGTAGGTGTTGACCGACTGGGCGATGGACTTGCGCAGGTCGGTCCAGCCGTGGCCGCCGCGGTTGGCGTCGCCCCAGCCGCGGCTCACTCCCGGCAGGTAGAACATGCCGGTGGACAGCACCCTGTCCTCGGGCCGGCGCACGCCGCTGTCCAGCCCGGCCAGCGCGATCATCGGCTTGATGGTCGAGCCAGGCGCCACCCCGCCGAGCACCAGGCGGTTGAACTGCGGCCGCGAGGGGTTGTCGTTGAGCGCCTTGAAATCGGCATGGGAGATGCCGTTGACGAACAGGTTGGGGTCGTAGCTGGGCAGGCTGACCATGGCCAGGATCTCGCCGCTGCGCGGATCCATGGCCACCGCCGCGCCCTCGAAGCGGCCGAACGCGGCCACCATCGCCCGCTGCAGGTCGGCGTCGATCGACAGCCGCAGGTCGGCGCCGGACTGCGCCTGCACCCGGCCGACGGTGCGGATCGCCCTGCCCTGCACGTTGGTCTCCACCTGCTCGTAGCCGACCTTGCCGCGCAGCTGCTGCTCGTAGTAGCGCTCCAGCCCGGACTTGCCGATATGGGTCAGCGCGGCATTGCCCTCGCCCAGCGTCTCCAGGTCCTTCTCGTCGATGCGGCCGACGTAGCCGATGATGTGCGCGAACAGCTCGCCGTAGGGATAGCGGCGGGTGAGGTAGGGCTCCAGCTCCACGCCCGGGAAGCGCCAGCGGTCCACCGCGAAGCGCGCCATCTCCTCGTCGCTCACGCGCAGCTTCAGCGTCACCGGCAGGAATCCGCGGCGCGCCTTGCGCTCGCGGTTGAAGCGCTCGATGTCCTCCGGGCTCAGCGCGACCACCTTGCCCAGCCCGGCCAGCAGCGCGTCCATGTCGGCGACCTTGTCCGGGGTGACGTCCAGGCGGAACGCCGGCACGTTCTCGGCCAGCAGGCGGCCGTTGCGGTCGTAGATCATGCCGCGCCCGGGCACCACCGGCTTGGGCTTGATGCGGTTGGCCTCCGAGCGGGTGGCGTAGATGTCGTGGTCGAGCACCTGCAGCTTGAAGTACCAGCCGCCCAGGCCCAGCAGCGCCAGCAGCACGACGGCGAAGCCGAGCGCGGCGCGGCGGCGGAACTGCTCGGCCTCGGCGTGCGGGTTCTTGACCTGGCGGCTGGACATCATGGCCCCGGCCTACTTGCCGCGCCTGCCCAGCCGCAGCGCGTCGAGCACCACGAACAGCGGCGCCCACAGCAGCGCGCCCAGCAGCGGCGCCCACCAGTACAGCCACGGCAGCGTCGGCTCGCCCATGGCCAGGTGCGCGGCGGTGGCGACGATGCGGTCGTTGACCAGCAGCCCGCCGATCGCCAGCGCCTGCTGCGACAGCGGGAAGAAGCGGATGCGGGCGCGGAAGCGCTGCAGGATGAAGGCCATGATCACCAGCCGCAGCGGCTGCTCGCCGAGCAGGCCGCCGTACAGCAGGTCGGCGACCACGCCGACCGCGAAGGCAAAGCCCAGGCCGACCTTCTCCGGGGTCTCGATCACCCAGTAGGCCACCACCAGCGCCAGCCAGTAAGGCCGCAGCGGCTGCAGCCAGCCGGGCAGCGGCAGCAGGCCCAGCAGCAGCGCCAGCAGTACGCTGACCGGGAGCACCCAGGTCTTGCTGCGCGGGCGGCTCACGGGCCCGTCTCCTGCGGAGCCGGGCGGGAATCGGGAGAGGCAGGCGCGTTTCCCGGCACGGGCGGCACGGCTTCGCTCTTGCCGTTTTCCGCATCCCGCGCCGGCTCCACAGGTGCCGCGCCTTCGCTTTTGCCCACTGCCGATTCCCGACTCCCGATTCCCGCTGCGGCAGCCGGCGCCTGCCGCAGCAGCAGCACGTCGCGGCCGCGATCGAGCTGGGCCGCCGGGGTCAGGTCGCCGACCAGGAAGGCATGGGTGTCGTCGGGCCGCAGCGCGGCGATGGTGCCGACCGGGAAGCCGGCCGGGAAGCGCCCGCCCAGGCCGGAGGTGACGATCTCGTCGCCGACCTGCACGCCGGCACTGAGCGGGACGTCGCGCAGTTCCAGGCGGTCGCCGCGGCCGTAGACGATCAGGCGCACGCCGGTGCGCGCCACCGTCACCGGCACCGCGTGGTCGGGGTCGGTCAGCAGCAGCACGGTCGAGTGCATCGGCGTGGTCGCGATCACCTGGCCCATCAGCCCGCCGGCGTCGATCACCGCCTGCCCCACCTGCACGCCCTCGCGGCTGCCGGCGTCGAGCACCAGCCGCCGCCGGGTCGGGTCCAGGTCGATGTCGAGGATCGGCGCCAGCTGCACGTCCAGGCCGCTGCGCTCGGCCACGTTGAGCAGCTCGCGCAGCTGGGCGTTGTCCAGCGCGGCGGTCTGCAGCCGGGTCAGCCGCGCGTTGGCCACCAGCAGCTGGTTGCGCAGATCGCGGTTCTCCTCCACCAATTGCGCATGGGTGGCGGCATTGTCCTTGACCTGCACGCCGATGCGCCCGGGCAGCCCGGCCAGCGCCCACACCGGCTGCACCAGCAGATTGGCCTGCCCGCGCAGCCGCGCCAGCCAGTCCGCCTGCGCATCGAGCACGATCAGGGCGATCGCCAGCGCCAGATAGGCCAGCAGCCGCAGGGGGCCGGCGGCTTCACTCGGACGGACGGCAGCGGAGGGACCGTAGGACGGCACGGGTTAAGGCCGGGAGTGGGAAATGGAGAAAAGGGAATAGGAAGGCAGAAGCATGCTCCGTTTCGACCATGCGGGGGCAAGCTCGGCGTTTCTGGCAGGAACCGGGAGGTGCCATCGACTGGAAAGGAGCCACCCCATTCTCCGTCCCCGGTTCCCCATCCCCAGCCTCAATCCGGCGCGAAGAACTCGTTGCCGTGCATGTCCACCAGTTCCAGCGCGCGGCCGCCGCCGCGGGCCACGCAGGTCAGCGGGTCGTCGGCCACCTGCACGTACAGGCCGGTCTCCTCGCTGATCAGGCGATCCAGGTCGCGCAGCAGCGCGCCGCCGCCGGTGAGCACGATGCCGCGCTCGGCCACGTCGGCGCACAGCTCCGGCGGGGTCTGCTCCAGCGCCAGCTTGACCGCCGAGACGATCCCCGACAGCGGCTCGTGCAGCGCCTCCAGCACCTCGTTGGAGTTGATCTTGATCATCTTCGGCACGCCCTCGGCGAGGTTGCGCCCGGAGATCTCCATCTCCTGCATCTCCGACTGCGGGTAGGCGCAGCCGATCTCCAGCTTGATCCGCTCGGCGGTGGCCTCGCCGATCAGCATGCCGTGGTTGCGGCGCACGTAGTTGGTGATCGACTCGTCGAAGCGGTCGCCGCCCACCCGCACCGACTGCGAGTAGACGATGCCGTTGAGCGAGATCACCGCCACCTCGGTGGTACCGCCGCCGATGTCGATGACCATCGAGCCGCGCGCCTCGGTCACCGGCAGGCCGGCGCCGATCGCCGCGGCCATCGGCTCCTCGATCAGGTAGACGTCGCGGGCGCCGGCCTCCTCGGCCGATTCCTTGATCGCGCGGCGCTCGACCTGGGTGCTGCCGGCCGGCACGCACACCAGCACGCGCGGGCTCGGGCGCAGGAAGCGCGACTTGTGCACCTTCTTGATGAAGTACTTGAGCATCGCCTCGGTATAGGTGAAGTCGGCGATCACGCCGTCCTTCATCGGGCGGATGGTGGTGATGTGGCCGGGGGTGCGGCCGAGCATCTGCTTGGCCTCGGCGCCCACCGCGGCGACCGAGCGGGTGCCGCCGATGGCGCGGTCCTGGCGCACCGCGACCACCGACGGTTCGTTCAGCACGATGCCCTGGCCGCGCACGTAGATGAGGGTGTTGGCCGTGCCCAGGTCGATGGACAGGTCGTTGGAGAACATGCCGCGCAGTTTCTTGAACATCGGGGAAATCGATCCTGGCAGTGCCGCGCCCGCGCGCCGAATGGCGAAAAAATGGGCAGATAACAAGGTCGGCTAGCCTAGCAACCCACCCGGGTGCGGGCAAGGAAAATTCTTGTAAAAACGCGGCCTGCGGCCCCTGGCGGCCGGGTCCGGACGCGCCGGCATGCGTCCGCTTCTGGCCCTTGCCGGCCGCAGCCGTTAACCTTTGCGCCGCGACGCGCCAGCCGCCGCCCCGCGTGTCCTTTCGCCACCGCCGGGAAAACCCCCTCGCACAGGCCCTACCCGATGTCCGCTTTGATCTGTGGTTCCCTTGCCTACGACACCATCATGGTGTTCCCGGACCAGTTCAAGAACCACATCCTGCCGGACAAGGTGCACATCCTGAACGTCTCGTTCCTGGTGCCGCGCATGCGCCGCGAGTTCGGCGGCTGCGCCGGCAACATCTCCTACAACCTGCACCTGCTGGGCGGCAGACCCATCCCGATGGGCACCGTGGGCCAGGATTTCGGCCCCTACCGCGAGTACTTCGAGGGCCTGGGCATCGACCTGTCGCGGGTCAAGGTGATCGACGAGCTGTTCACCCCGCAGGCGTTCATCACCACCGACCACGACAACAACCAGATCACCGCCTTCCACCCGGGGGCGATGATGCGCAGCTACGAGAACCACGTGAAGGACGTGCCGGGCGTGACCCTGGGCCTGGTCGGCCCGGACGGGCGCGAGGGCATGATCCAGAACGCGGCCGAATTCTTCGAGGCCGGGGTGCCCTTCATCTTCGATCCCGGCCAGGCGATGCCGCTGTTCAACGGCCCGGAGCTGCGCGAGTTCATCGAGCAGGCCGACTACGTGGTGGTCAACGACTACGAGTCCAACCTGCTGCAGCAGCGCACCGGCTGGGACGAGCACGAGATCGTGCAGCGGGTGAAGGCCTACATCACCACCCAGGGGCCGAAGGGCGCGGTGATCCATACCCCGGAGAAGTCGTACTCGATCCCGCCGGCGCACGAGCGCCGCGTGGTCGACCCCACCGGCTGCGGCGACGCCTTCCGCGCAGGGCTGATCTATGGCATCGAGAACGGCTACGACTGGCTGACCATCGGCCGCATGGGCAACCTGATGGGGGCGCTGAAGGTCGAGCACCCGGGAACGCAGACCCAGCGTTTCGACTTCGCCGAGTTCAACGAGCAGTTCAAGCAGCAGTTCGGCTATTCGCTGTAGCCGCCCGCTCCGCCCCCTGTAGGAGCGACTTCGGTCGCGATGGGGCTGTACCGGGAAAGCCTCATCGCGACTGAAGTCGCTCCTACGTCGTTCCTACAGCGAGAGGCGAACGCTCTGCCGCGGGCAGGCGATCACCTCAGCCCCAGCCGGGCAGCTGCTTGGCGTCCAGGCCGCCGACCTCGAACACCGCCGTCCGGGTACCGCCGGCCTTGACCGGGAACGTGATCTCCACCGACTCGCTCGCGCGCAGCAGCTTCCACAGCGCCCTGTCGTCGTCGATGAACATGGCGATGGCCTCGTCGGTGTCCGGCCGGTGCGCGGCCAGCGCCCTCGGCTTGCCGCCGTCGGCGGCGACCTGCACCCTGCAGCCGCGGTAGCAATCGAAGTCGCCGGCCTGCAGCACCAGGTAGCTGTGCCGCTTCCACTGCGGGTGGTCGCGGAACACCAGGCTCACCGGCTTGGGACCGCTGCCGTCCACGTCCACCCTGTCGCGGGCGTAGATCAGCGCCGAGCGCTGGGTACCGCTCTTCTCGGCCACCTGCGCGTACTGCCACAGCGACTCCAGCCGGCGCTGCTCGCGGCGCTGCTCGCCCCTGGCCTTGACCTCGGCGTAGCCGGGTTCGATCCGCTGCGCGGCGGCGGTGCCGGCGTACTGGTCCAGCAGCGCGGCGCCATGGACGCGCGCCTTGTCCCAGTCCTGCGCCTGCACGGCGCTGTCGTACTGGCGGGCGACGTCGTCGGCCGCCTGCTCGCGCGCCTGCGCCTGCGCGGCGGCCTGGGCCTGGCGCTGGGCCTCGCGGTCGGTGCATGCGGCCAGCGCCAGCGCGCAGGTCGCGATCAACAGCATGCGTTTCATCCGGGCTCCATCGAAAAGGCACCGCATCGGCGATGTCCGGCCATCGTCCACACCCCGTCGGGGTGATGCAAGCGGCCAGGAAGGCGGGGCGATGTCCTCGCGAAGCCCCGATGCCAGCTGTTGCTGGATCCCAGGATCCCCTTCTCCCGCTTGCGGGGGAAGGTGCCCGAAGGGCGGATGGGGGCTGCCTGGAGCATGGGAAAGCAAAAGCCCCCCCATCCGGCGCTGCGCGCCACCTTCCCCCGCAAGCGGGAGAAGGGAGATTGCCGGCTCTGCTTGTCCCTACGGGATTCGGAGTAGGACGCACAGCATGAAGGCGGGCCAAGGCCCGCCTTCATGCGTCCACGCAGCGCCGCAGCGAGTTACTTCGCGCTGCCGGCCTCGGCCTTGGCGATCATCTCCTGCACCGAGCCGGTGGTGATCGGGTGGTAGCCCGGTCGCGCCTTGGCGAAGGCGTCCTTGGCGAAGGCCAGGCCCTCGGGCGTCTTCACCAGTTCGGCGTAGATCGGCAGGATCAGCTTGCGCCGGCCGACCCGCTCGATGAACGCGCCGGCGGCCGGCAGCGCGGCGGTGTAGCCGCTGCGGATCGCCAGCGGGTACCAGCGCATGGCGATCTCGCCGTTGGGCGTGCCGGTGAAGTGGTAGGCATCGTCGAGCTGCTTGAGCTGCTCGGGCTTGAGCGTGGCGCCGAGGCCGTCGATGAAGTGCACCCACTCCTGCGTGCCCCACTCCGAGCTCAGCTGCGCGTTGGGCAGCGTGCCGCTGCCGGACCAGGCGATGCGCGCGGTGTCGACGATGGAGAAGTTGCGCGACTTGGCGCGGGTGGCGAAGGCGGGGATGCCCGGCTCGTTCAGCCATGCGTCCAGTTCGGCCTGGGTCACCGCGTTGGGGTTCTTCGGCAGCAGGTTCTGCTTGAGGTAGTCGACGAACTGGTCGGTCGTCGCGCTCTGGAAGGCGTGGCTGTCGAACCAGCCGCGCAGGAACGGGTCGAAGGTCTCGCGGCCGAAGCGCTGCTCCAGGAACTGCAGGAACCAGGCGCCCTTGACGTAGGCCACCTGGCTCAGCGCCTCGTCCGGGTCGCGCGAGGCCAGCGGCGGCAGCGCCAGCGCCTGGTCGGCCGGGCTCATGTCCTTGACCTCGTTGAGCAGGTCGGTCTGGTCGATCTGGCGCTCCATCTCGGCCATCTCGTTGCCGTACAGCGCCTCGGTGATGCGCGCCTGCACGTAGGTGGTGAAGCCCTCGTTGAGCCAGATGTCCTTCCAGCTGGCATTGGTCACCAGGTTGCCGGACCAGCTGTGCGCCAGTTCGTGGGCCACCAGCGACACCAGCGACTTGTCGCCGACGATCACGGTAGGGGTGGCGAAGGTCAGGCGCGGATTCTCCATGCCGCCGAACGGGAACGACGGCGGCAGCACCAGCATGTCGTAGCGGCCCCAGCGGTACGGGCCGTACAGCTGCTCGGCCACGCCGATCATCTTCTCGGTGTCCTCGAACTCCCTGGCGGCCTTGTCGGCCATGGCCGGCTCGGCCCACACGCCCGAGCGCTCGGAGATCGGCTTGAACACCAGGTCGCCGGCGGCGATGGCCAGCAGGTAGGACGGGATCGGCTGCGGCATCTTGAAGCTGTAGTCGCCGTCGCGCGCCGCGTGCGGGTCGTTGTCGGCACTCATCAGCACCATCACGTCCGGGCGGCTGGTGACGTGCGCGCTGTAGGTGAAGCGCACGCTCGGGGTGTCCTGCAGCGGCACCCAGCTGCGCGCGTGGATCGCCTGCGACTGGCTGAACATGAAGGGCAGCTGCTTGCCCTCGGTCATCGACGGCTCCAGCCACTGCAGGCCGGAGGCCTGCGGCGAGGTGCGGTAGCCGATGCGCACCTGCTGCGGGCGGGTGGGCGCCTCGATGGTCAGCTTGCTGCCGAACACCTTGTCGGCCGGGGCCAGCGCGTACTGCAGCGGCGCCCAGGCGCCCTTGCCGTCGCCGCCCTCGACCTGCGCGATGGCCAGGTCGCGGGTGTCGAGCACCAGTTGCGTGGCCTGCGGGTCCTTCCAGTCGAGCTGGTAGGTGGCGGTGCCGCCGATCTGCTTGGCGTCGAAATCGACCTTCAGGTCGAGCGCCAGGTCCTTGATGACGACCTTGTCCGGCTCGGCATAGGAACTTTCGTCGTGGTTGCGGGCGACGGGCGTCACGGCAGCGGCCTTTGCGGGGGTGGAAGCGGGCTCGGCGGGAGCGGCGGGCTCTTTCGAGCAGCCGGCCGCGAGCAGCGCGGCCAGGGACAGCAGGATCGGGAATCGCATGAAGGCAACCGGATCGGGAAAGCCTGGGATTCTACCGAAAGGCGGGGATTGGGGATTCGGGATTGGGGATTCGCAAAGCCGGGGTTACCTATCCGGTGACACGCCAGAGAATCCGCTCTTGCGAATCCCCAATCCCCAATCCCGAATCCCGCCCCCTCAAACCTTGTAGCCGGAGTGGATCGCGACGATGCCGCCGCTGAGGTTCTTGTAGTGGCAGCGCGCGAAGCCGGCTTCGGCCAGCATCGCCTTGAGTTCGTCCTGCGGCGGGTGCTTGCGGATGCTCTCGGCCAGGTACTGGTAGCTGTCGGCATCGTTGGCGAACAGCTTGCCCAGCCGCGGCAGCACCTGGAAGGAATGGAAGTCGTAGATCGGCTTGAACCAGTCGGCGGTGACCTCGGAGAACTCCAGCACCCGCGCCTGGCCACCGACCCGGAGCACGCGGTACATCTCGCGCAGCGCGGCGTCCTTGTCGGTGACGTTGCGCAGGCCGAAGGCGATGGTCACCAGGTCGAAGCTGGCATCGGGGAACGGCAGCGCCTCGGCGTTGCACTGCACGTACTCGAAGCCGGACACCAGGCCGCGGTTGGTCAGGCGGTCGCGCCCCACCGACAGCATGCCGGCGTTGATGTCGCCCAGCACGATCTCGCCGTCCTCGCCCACCCGCTCCCTGAGCAGCGCGGCGATGTCGCCGGTGCCGCCGGCCAGGTCGAGCACGCGGTCGCCCGGCTTCACCTGGCAGGTGGCAGCGAAGTAGCGCTTCCACACCCGGTGGATGCCCAGGCTCATCAGGTCGTTCATCAGGTCGTAGTTGCGCGCGACCGAGGTGAACACCTGGCCGACCAGCTTCTGCTTGTCGCGGGCATCGACGTCGCGGAAGCCGAAGTGGGTGGTGCCGCTCTTGTAGGGGGATTCGCTCATGGCGGGATTATCGCACCGCCCGTCGCCGGCTGGCGAACCGGCCGCCAGCAGCGCCTGCCGGGGGTGTCGATCGCCACCGCGGCTTCGTCGCAGCAACACTGAGACGGAACGATCTGCAGCGAACCTGATCCATATCAATCAATATGTAGTTGTTTGGGTACACCATAAACACAACATGATGTGTTTGTGAGTCCCAACCCATGCAATCCGATCCTTCCCGCCAGGCCGCCGCCGCTACGCTTTCCCGGACTTCCATCGATCCGGTGGCCAGCATCGAGGAGTACCTCGGCCGCGCCGACTGGCGGGTCAACGCCAACGCCAACCAGGGCTATTCGCTCGGCGGCCTGATCCTCAACGTGGCCGGCAAGGTCGTCGCCAACTACTGGCTCGACCGGGTCTATCCGCCCGAGGTCGGCCGCGCCCACCGCGAGGGCGACCTGCACATCCACGACCTGGACATGCTGTCGGGCTACTGCGCCGGCTGGTCGCTGCGCACGCTGCTCTACGAAGGGCTCAACGGCGTGCCCGGCAAGGTCGAGGCCGGCCCGCCCCGGCACATGGGCTCGGCGGTCGGGCAGATCGTCAACTTCCTCGGCACGCTGCAGAACGAATGGGCCGGCGCGCAGGCGTTCTCCTCGTTCGACACCTACATGGCGCCGTTCGTGCGCAAGGACCGCATGGCCTACGGCGAGGTGCTGCAGTGCGTGCAGGAGCTGATCTACAACCTCAACGTGCCTTCGCGCTGGGGCACGCAGACCCCGTTCACCAACCTCACCTTCGACTGGACCTGCCCGGAGGACCTGCGCCAGCAGACCCCGTTCATCGCCGGCGAGGAGATGCCGTTCACCTACGGCGAGCTGCAGGCCGAGATGGACATGATCAACCGCGCCTACATCGAGGTGATGAGTGCCGGCGACGCCAAGGGCCGGGTGTTCACCTTCCCGATCCCGACCTACAACATCACCGCCGACTTCCCGTGGGAGTCGGAGAACGCGCAGCGGCTGTTCGAGATGGCCGCCAAGTACGGCCTGCCGTACTTCCAGAACTTCATCAACTCCGAGCTCGACCCGGGCATGGTGCGCTCGATGTGCTGCCGCCTGCAGCTGGACCTGCGCGAGCTGCTCAAGCGTGGCAACGGTCTGTTCGGCAGCGCCGAGCAGACCGGCAGCGTCGGCGTGGTGACGATCAACTGCGCGCGCCTGGGCTACCTGCATCGCGGCGACGAGGCGGCGCTGCTGGCGCGCCTGGACGAACTGCTGGAGCTGGGCATGCGCAGCCTGGAACTCAAGCGCCGGACCGTGCAGTCGCTGATCGACCAGGGCCTGTTCCCGTACACCAAGCGCTACCTGGGCTCGCTGCGCAACCACTTCTCCACGCTCGGCGTGAACGGCATCAACGAGATGCTGCGCAACTTCAGCGGCGACCGCCACGACATCGCCAGCGCCTGGGGCCACGCCTTCGCCGCGCGCCTGCTCGACCACGTGCGCGCGCGCATGCAGCAGTTCCAGGAAAGTAGCGGCCACCTGTACAACCTGGAAGCGACGCCGGCCGAGGGCGCCACCTACCGCTTCGCCCGCGAAGACCGCCGGCGCTGGCCCGGCATCCTCCAGGCCGGCACGCCCGAGCAGCCCTACTACACCAATTCCTCGCAGCTGCCGGCCGGCTGGACCGACGACCCGTTCGCCGCGCTGGAGCACCAGGAGGCGCTGCAGGCGCGCTACACCGGCGGCACCGTGCTGCACCTGTACATGGCCGAGCGCCTGTCCAGCGGCCGCGCCTGCCGCGACCTGGTGCGGCGCGCCCTGACCCGCTTCCGCGTGCCCTACCTCACCGTCACCCCGACGTTCTCGATCTGCCCGGTACACGGCTACCTGGCCGGCGAGCACGAGTTCTGCCCCCGTTGCGACCAGGAACTGCTGCAGCGCAAACGCGCCGCCGCGGTCGCCTGAGCGCCTTCCACAAGGAGTGCCTCCATGCAATACGACCCTGCTTCCTCCGCCATCACCCTTCGCGACGACGAACGCCAACGCTGCGAGGTCTGGACCCGGGTGATGGGCTACCACCGTCCCGTCTCCAGCTTCAACGTCGGCAAGCGCGGCGAGTACGCCGAGCGCCGCTGCTTCGTCGAGCACCCGCAGCCGGGCAGCTCCGCGCGCGCGGCATGATCCGCATAGGCGGCATGGTGCCGATGAGCAGCCTGGACTTCCCCGGCCGGCTGTCGGCGGTGCTGTTCCTGCAGGGCTGCCCGTGGCGCTGCGGCTACTGCCACAACCCGCACCTGCTGCCGGCGCGCGCGCCGGGCGCGATCGGCTTCGACCAGGTGCTGGAGTTCCTCGACCGCCGCCGCGGCCTGCTCGATGCGGTGGTGTTCTCCGGCGGCGAGCCGACCGCGCAGCCGCGCCTGCACGAGGCGGTGGCCGAGGTGAAGCGGCGCGGCTTCCTCGCCGCGCTGCATACCGGCGGCATGTACCCGCGCCAGCTGCAGCGGCTGCTGCCGCTGCTGGACTGGGTCGGCCTGGACATCAAGGCGCCCTGGCACCGCTACGACGCCATCACCCGCTGTCCCGGCAGCGCGGCGCGGGTCGAGGCATCGCTGCAACTGCTGCTGCGCAGCGGCGTGCACTACGAATGCAGGACCACCTGGGCGCCGGAGCTGTTCCCGCCGCGGGAACTGCATGCGCTGGTCGCGCAACTGCGCGTGGCCGGCGTGCGCAACTGGTCGCTGCAGCAGCTGCGCCACGGCGGCGGCGCCATCGCCGCCGACTGCGAGGCGCCCGCTTTCGACGTGCCCGATCCGGTGCGGCTTGCGGCCGGCTTCGAGCAGTTCCAGCTGCGCCCGGCGGCGCCGTGAGCGCGGACGCGCCGGGCAGGTCGACCTGCCCGGCGTCGCGGCGCGGCAGGCACCGGCACGGCTCAGCTGCGACACGATGTCGCCACCGGCCGTGCCCATGGGGATGACAGCCTCGGCCACACTGCGCAAGATGGAAGGCCCGCACCGAGGAACCCGCATGACCGTCACCCCCGACTACCGCGCCCTGCTCGATACCGCCATCGCCGAGGCCCGCCGCGGCCTGGCCGAAGGCGGCATCCCGATCGGCGCGGCGCTGTACCACGACGACGGCCGCCTGCTCGGCTGCGGCCACAACCGCCGCGTGCAGGAAGGCGATCCCTCCGTGCACGGCGAGACCGACGCCTTCCGCAAGGCCGGGCGCCAGCGCTCCTACCGCGACACCATCATGGTCACCACGCTGGCGCCGTGCTGGTACTGCAGCGGCCTGGTGCGCCAGTTCGGCATCGGCACGGTGGTGGTGGGCGAATCGGTCACCTTCCAGGGCGGCATCGACTGGCTGCGCGAGAACGGGGTCAAGGTGATCGACCTGCACAGCCAGGAATGCATCGATATGCTGGGCGGGTACATCGCCGCCCATCCCGAGGTCTGGAACGAGGACATCGGCGAGGATTGAGCGCCGGCCCGCCGCGGCCGAAAACGACGCCGGACCGCAGCCTGCGCGCCGGCCAACAACGGGAAAGAACATTGGCTACAGCTCCCCATACTCCCTCCCCCGCAACGCAATCGGCACAGGACACCGCGCCGGCGCACGACGACGGACAGGCGCGCACGCTGGCGCTGGAGATCGTCAGCCTCGGCGGCAGCATCTGGAGCGGCCAGGTCCGCGAGGCCAGCCTGCCCGGCAGCCTGGGCCGGTTCGGCGTGATGGCACGGCACCTGCCGATGCTGTCGATCCTGCGCGAAGGCCTGGTGCACATCGTGCCGGCCCAGGGCGAGCCGCTGGACGTCTACGTTTCCGGCGGCTACGTCGAGGTGCAGCCCGGCAAGATCATGGTGATGGCCGACCTGGCACAGCGCGGCGCCGACATCGATGCCGCGCGCGCGAAGGCCGCGCGCGAGAGCGTGGCCTCGCCGATGGCGCAGAGCCTCACCGATGCGGCCTACCTGCGGCTGCACATGGAACTGATGCAGCGCTACGGCGGCAGCCTGCGGCATACCCGCCTGCCCTGAGCAGGCGCCGCGGCGTCCGCGCATCGGCTGCCTCGCCGAGACCGCCCTTCCCCGGCCATTGCCCGGCGTCGGCCGCCGCCGGCCCGGAGCACGCGTGCCGGCCGACCTGCGAAACCGCCGCACCGCGCAGGTCGGGGCCACGCTTCCGGGGCTCCGGACCAAGGCATGGCGCGCACCGGCCGCATGGGGCCGGGCCACGAGCGGGAAATCCGCAGATCCACGACGCATCCACGAAAAAGGCCGGCCCCGCATGAAGCAGGGCCGGCCCTTTCGGTTCTATCGGCGAAGACGCCGGGCGCTTACCAGAAGCCCAGAACCTTCCACCACACCATGCCGACGGTGGCGTAGATGATCAGTTCGATCACCGACATGATGAAGCCCACCTTCCACCAGTTGCCCAAGGTGACGTAGCCGCTGCCGAAGATCACCGGCGAGGTACCCGTGGCGTAGTGCGTCAGCGTCATCATGATCGTCGAGCCGGCGGTCATCATCAGCATGAAGGGGATCACGTACTCGGACGGGATCAGCTGCGTGCCGACCATCAGGAAGGCCAGCAGCATCGCGCTGATGTGCGCCGTGGTGCTGGCGAACATGTAGTGCGAGTACACGAACAGCAGCACCAGGACCGCCGCGGCCGCCTGCCAGCTCATGCCGCTGTGGGCGATGGCGTTCTTCATGTTCTCGGAGAACCAGGAGATGACGCCGGTCTTGTTCAGCTGCTCGGCCATCATCACCAGGGCACCGAACCAGATCAGGGTGTCCCAGGCGCTCTTCTCGGACAGTACGTCGTCCCAGTTGATGGTGCCGGTGATGATCAGCGCGAACAGGCCGACGAAGGCGACCACCGTGGGATCCAGGGTGAAGGCCGGGCCGAAGATCATCGCCGGGATGTTGGCCCACAGCACCAGCAGCAGGAAGAAGGTCCCGAGCATCACCTTCTCCGAACCGCTCAGGCCGCCCATGGTCTTGAGTTCCTTGCGGGCGTAGGTGACCGCGTCGGGGGTGACCTTCAGCTCAGGCGGCGACAGCCAGGACACCAGCAGCGGCATCAAGGCCATGCAGGCCAGGCCCGGCAGCAGCATGCACAGCGCCCAGGTGGTCCAGGACAGGTGGAAGCTCTGGTTGGTCGCCTTGGCCACGAAGTCCACGACCAGCGGGTTCGGCGCGGTGGCGGTGATGAACATGCCCGAGCTGATCGTGTTGGCGTGGATGTTCACCAGCGCCAGGTAGGTACCGATCTTGCCCTGGGTGCCCTTGGCCGGATCGGAGTCGAAGGCGTTGGCGATCGACTTCATGATCGGGTGGACGATGCCGCCGCCGCGCGCGGTGTTGGACGGCGTGAACGGCGCCAGCACCAGGTCGCAGATCGCCAGGCCGTAGCCGATACCGACCGAGCGCTTGCCCAGCAACGATATGAACATCAGGCCGATGCGGTTGCCCAGGCCGGTCTTCTTCAGGCCGCGGGAGATCATGATGGCCACCACGATCAGCCAGATCAGCGGGCTGGAGAAGCTGCCCAGGGCATCGGCGATGGCGCCCTTGGACGAGGTGGAGGTGACCTGCGACACCGAGACGATGACGATGGCCATCATCGCCATCACGCCGATCGGCATGACCTTGAGGATGATCGCCACGATGGTGGTCAGGAAGATCGCGACCAAGGCCCATGCCTTGGGAGTGAGCCCCTCCGGACAGGGGATCGCCAACAATATGAATAGGACTGCCGTGGCAATCAGGGCCGGTACCAGCCGGAATGGCACGGCGTCGTTGAAGTAGCGGAACATCGCCTTGATGCGTTCTAACATCGGTTTATCCCTCTGGGCTGATAGCGGTGGGGGCCGGGGGGCCGCCAACTTGCGGAACGGACGATAACGTTCCGTGATGACAGCCGCACTGATCCAGATCAGTGCGACAGGGTCGCGACATGCGCGACCGATTGTCGCATTTGTTGCGCATGCGTCATTCTGTCGCTCCCTTTGACACGGGCGCCCCGGCTCCGCGTCGTTTAGTGCGAGGCGATGGACCGGGACACACCCACTCGCCAGCACTCGCCCCCTTGCTTCCGCCGCAGCGATGCCCGCGGAAGCAGGCGCAGCAATGCCCGGCGACGGCATCGCTCGCGGCTCCATGCTCCGCGCCCCCTGGCGCACAGACGCAAACGCGGCCGGACAATGGTCCGGCCGCGTTTGCGTCTGTGCGGGGATCGCCATTGCCCCGGCTCGCCTGCCCCGCGGGGACAGGCGACGGCCGGGACGATGCGACTACAGGATGTAGCGGCTCAGGTCCGGGTCCTGCACCAGGTCGCCCAGGTACTTGTCCACGTAGGCGCGATCGACGACGACGCTGCTGCCGTCGCGGTCCGGCGCCTCGTAGCTGAGGTTGTCCAGCAACCGCTCGAGCACGGTGTGCAGGCGCCGCGCGCCGATGTTCTCCTGGCGCTCGTTGACCTGGAAGGCGATCTCGGCCAGGCGCTCGATGGCGTCCTCGGCGAAGCTCAGCTCCACCCCCTCGGTCTTGAGCAGCGCCTGGTACTGGCGGGTCAGCGCCGCCTTCGGCTCGGTGAGGATGCGGATGAAGTCCTGCCGGCTCAGCGCCGACAGCTCCACCCGGATCGGGAAGCGGCCCTGCAGCTCCGGGATCAGGTCGCTGGGCTTGGCCAGGTGGAACGCGCCGGAGGCGATGAACAGGATGTGGTCGGTCCTGACCGTGCCGTACTTGGTGGAGACGTTGGAGCCCTCCACCAGCGGCAGCAGGTCGCGCTGCACGCCCTCGCGGCTGACGTCGCCGCCGGACGAGCCCGCATCGCCGCGCTTGGCGACCTTGTCGATCTCGTCGATGAAGACGATGCCGTGCTGCTCGCAGGCCTCGATCGCCGCGGCGCGCACGTCCTCCTCGTTGACCAGCTTGGCCGCCTCGTCCTCGATCAGCAGCGGCCGCGCCGCCTTGATCGCCAGCTTGCGCGTCTGCGGCTTGGCGCCGCCGAGGTTGGAGAACATCTGCCGCAGCTGCTGGCCCATCTCCTCCATGCCCGGCGGGGTCATGATGTCCATGCTGACGTTGGCGGCGATCTCCAGCTCGATCTCGCGCTCGTCCAGCTCGCCGTTGCGCAGCATGCGGCGGAACTTGACCCGGGTGTCGTTGTCCTGGGCCGACGGCTCGTTACGCGCCGCTTCCGGATCGAAGCCGATGCCGGCGGCACGGCGCGGCAGCAGCGCATCGAGGATGCGCTCCTCGGCACGTTCCTCGGCCTGGGTGCGCACGCGCACCTTGGCCTGCTCGCGGTACATCTTGACCGCGGTGTCGGCCAGGTCGCGCACGATCTGCTCCACGTCCTTGCCGACATAGCCGACCTCGGTGAAGCGGGTGGCCTCGACCTTGACGAACGGCGCGTTGGCCAGCGTCGCCAGGCGCCGCGCGATCTCGGTCTTGCCCACGCCGGTAGGGCCGATCATCAGGATGTTCTTGGGCATCACCTCGTTGCGCAGCTCCGGTTCGAGCTGCATGCGTCGCCAGCGGTTGCGCAGGGCGATGGCAACCGCGCGCTTGGCCTCGTGCTGGCCGACGATGTGGCGGTCGAGTTCCTGCACGATCTCGCGCGGGGTCATGGTGGAGGAGCTGGGATTGGTCATGGGGGATTCGGGATTGGTTGGCGAGGCGGATGGGGGATTCGGGATTGGGGATTCGCAGAAGCGGGATGCGGGCTTTACCAATCCCGAATCCCGAATCCGGAATCACAGCTCCTCGACCACCACGTTGCGGTTGGTGTAGATGCAGATGTCGCCGGCGATGCCGATCGCCTCGCTGGCGATGGTGCGGGCATCGAGCTGGGTATGCGCCAGCAGCGCGCGCGCGGCCGACAGCGCGTAGGAGCCGCCGGAGCCGATGGCGATGATGCCGTCCTCCGGCTCGATCACGTCGCCGGTGCCGCTGATCACCAGCGAGGTGTCCTTGTCGGCCACCGCCAGCAGTGCCTCGAGCTTGCCCAGGCGGCGCTCGGTGCGCCAGTCCTTGGCCAGCTCCACCGCCGCTCGGGTCAGCTGGCCGTGCTTCTCCAGCTTGGCCTCGAACAGCTCGAACAGGGTGAAGGCATCGGCGGCGGCGCCGGCGAAGCCGGCCAGCACCTGGCCGTCGCGGCCCAGCCGGCGCACCTTGCGCGCGTTGCCCTTCATCACCGTGTTGCCCAGGGTGACCTGGCCGTCGCCGGCGATGGCGACGTGATCGCCGCGGCGCACGCAGATGATGGTGGTGGCGTGGAAAACGTTGGGGTTCTGGCTGGGATCCATGCGGTACTCCGTGAAGTCCTGTCGATCTGGGGACCGCGCGCGGGCGATTCAAGCCCGCGTGCTTCGGACCCGCGCCCCAGGCCCGCGCGTGGTGCGTCGCGCCAAGACATCCGCACCGGCGTCCCTACAATCGGCCAGGTGCCCCACGCCCGGGCCCTGCCCGCGCCAATCCGCGCGGCGGCGGCCCTCACCCCGCACGGGAGCCGCGCATGTTCATCAGGCAACTCAGCTACCTGGTCGCGCTGTCGCGCGAAAAGCACTTCGGCCGCGCCGCCGAGGCCTGCCATGTCTCGCAACCGGCGCTGTCCAACGCGATCCGCGGCATCGAGGCCGAACTCGGCATCGCCATCGTCAACCGCAACCACCGCTTCGAGGGCTTCACCGAGGACGGCGAGCGGGTGCTGGCCTGGGCGCGCCGCGTGCTCAAGGACTGCGAGGGCCTGCGCCAGGAGGCGCGCTCGCCGCACGACAACCCCAGCGGCGTGCTGCGCCTGGGCATCATCCCGGCCTCGGTGCCGATCGCACCGCGGCTGACCCAGGCCTGCCTGCACCGCCACCCGCGCATCCGCCACGAGATCCGCACCATCGCCGCCAGCGAGATCCTGCAGCGGCTGCAGCGCTTCGACATCGACGTCGGCCTGACCTACCTGGACGACGAGCGCCTGGGCGACTTCGATACGCAACCGGTGTTCACCGAGCGCTACGTGCTCGCCGCCGCCAGCACCGCCGCCTTCGACGGCGCGCGCTGCGTCAGCTGGTCGGAGGTCGCCGACCTGCCGCTGTGCCTGTTCGGCACCGACATGCAGTGCCGGCGCGGCATCGACGCGGCGTTCGCGCGCGCAGGGCGCGAGGTGGTGCCGCGACTGGAGAGCGACTCGATGACCTCGCTGTGCGCGCACGTGCATGGCGCCGGCCTGTACAGCGTGCTGCCGCACAGCGTGCTGTGCCTGCCGATCCTGGCGATGCCGCTGGCGACGATCCCGATCGTGCCCGAGCTGCACCGCGCCATCGGCCTGGTGATGCCGGCGCGGCAGCCGCGCGGGCGGGTGCTGCAGGCCGCGCTGGACTGCTTCGCCGGTGTCGACCTGCAGTACCACGTCGATACCCTGCTCGGCGAGGAAGCCGGCAGCGCCGCCTGCCCGCTGCTCGACCTCGGCCGCGATTGAGCGACCGGCGCGGGAAGGCGCCGGCCGGCGTGCTCAGAGGAAGCCGGCCACGCTCTGCAGCGTGCGGTACACGCCCCAGGCGATGGGCAGGCCCACCGCCAGCCAGGCCAGCAGCAGCGCCAGGCGCTGTCCGCCAGAGGCCGTGGCCGTCGTCGCGGCAGCCGGCGCCTGCTGCGCGACCACCGCCGCGGCTTCGCGCAGCGGCTTCTCCTCGCGCGCCAGTTCCTCCTCGCTCATGAAGTGGCGGCGGTCGACCGGCCGCAGCAGCAGGTTGCACACCAGCCCCACCAGCAGGAAACCGACCAGGATGTACATGGTCTGGTTGTAGACCTGGTCGCGCGGCGTGCCCAGCGACAGCTGGTAGTCGCGCATGTAGTTGATCACCACCGGGCCGACGATGCCGGCGGTGGCCCACGACGTCAGCAGGCGGCCGTGGATGGCGCCGACCATCTGCGTGCCGAACAGGTCGGCCAGGTATGCCGGCACGGTGGCGAAGCCGCCGCCGTACATGCTGACGATCACGCAGAACGCGGCCACGAACAGCAGCTTGTTGCCGGCCCCGGCGATGGACGGGATGCTGGCGTACAGCAGCGCACCGATCACGAAGAACAGCGCATAGGTCAGCTTGCGGCCGATGCGGTCGGAGATCGAGGCCCAGGCGAAGCGCCCGCCGATGTTGAACAGGCTCAGCAGCGCGGTGAAGCCGGCCGCGGCCGCGGCCAGGGCCTTGAGCTGCTCGCCGTCGAGCGCGCCGAACGGCTTGTGCACGCCGATCAGCTCGCCGCCGAACACCTCCTGCAGCATCGGGCTGGCGATGCCGAGCACGCCGATGCCGGCCGACACGTTCATGCACAGCACCATCCACACCAGCCAGAACTGCGGGATGCCCCAGATGCGCCGCACGTGCACGTGGCCGCGGGCGATCATCGCGTTGGCCGCGGCATCGGCCGGCGGCGGGCTCCATCCCAGCGGCGACCAGCCCGGCGCCGGCACCCGGTAGCCGAACGCGCCGCCGAGCATGAAGACCGTATACACCAGCCCCATCACCACGAACGTCGGCGCCACGCCGACGTCGTGCGCATTGGCGAAGTGCGCCATCAGCCCGCTGGCCAGCGGCGAGCCGATCATCGCGCCGCCGCCGAAGCCCATGATCGCCATGCCGGTGGCCATGCCGCGGCGGTCGGGGAACCACTTGACCAGGGTGCTGACCGGGGAAATGTAGCCCAGCCCCAGGCCGATGCCGCCGATCACCCCCGAGCCCAGCAGCATCAGCCAGAACTGGTGCAGGTGGATGCCCAGCGCCGCCACCAGCATGCCGCCGCCCCAGCACAACGCGCTGACCACGCCGGCCTTGCGCGGTCCGGCATGCTCCAGCCAGTGCCCCCAGATCGCCGCCGAGGTGCCCAGCAGCACGAAGAACAACGTGTAGATCCAGCCCAGGGTGGACACCTTCCAGTCGCAGCCGCGGGCGAACAGCTCCTGCAGGAAGCCGCCCGGCGTGCACGGCACCGGTTCGGTGATCCCCACCGCCTGCGACAGCGGCAGCCAGAACACCGAGAAGCCGTAGGCCATGCCGATGCACAGGTGGATCGCCAGTGCCGCAGGCGGCACCAGCCAGCGGTTGAATCCCGGCGCGGCGACGGTGCGCTGGCGGGACAGCAGCGGCGCGGCCGGGGCCGCGGCATCGTGGATCGAGCTCTGCACGTTGGTTTCCTCCCAAGGGGTGGTACACCGATTGCAAACGACCGGCAGGTGCGCCTCAGCCGGATCCGCGCCGCGCCAGCCAGTGCCGGCCGTACCCGTACAAGCGGCCCAGCAGCATCAGCAGGCACGCCCCGGCCAGCGTGGGCAGCCACAGGAACTCCCAGCCCGGCTGGGCCATGAACACGATCACCGGGTTGCTGCCGGCCGGCGGGTGCATGGTGCCGGTGGCCAGCATCAGCATCAGCGCACAGGCAGCGGTGATGCCCAGCGCCGCCCAGCCCGGGCCGAGCAGGTGCAGCCCGATCAGGCCGACCAGGCTGGCCAGGCAGTGCCCACCGATGACGTTGCGCGGCTGCGAGAACGGCCCGTCTGGGAACGCGAACAGCAACGCGCAGGTGGCGCCGAAGGAACCGAGCAGCCAGGGCTGGCCGGTCCAGGCCGCCAGCGCGCCGACCAGCGACAGCGCCAGTGCCGCGCCCAGTCCCGCCAGCGCGATGGCGGCGGGACCGGGGCGCGCGGTGGCCGCGCGCACGGGACGGGACGATGCGGACATGGCCGGGTCACTTCTTCTGCGAGATCACTTCTTCTGCGAGAACCGGGCCGCTTCCTCCGAGCCGCCGGTGGCATTGCCGGCGCTGTAGGAATGCGCGCCGACGCCGGCCAGGTGGCCGCCCTGCACGATCAGGTACTCCTCGCGGATCGGCCGCCCCTCGAAGAAGCACTCCAGGATCTCGCGGGTACCGGCGGCGTAGCGCGCCTGCGCCGACAGCGAGGTGCCGGAGATGTGCGGGGTCATGCCGTTGAACGGCATGGTGCGCCACGGATGGTCCACCGGCGGCGGCTGCGGGAACCACACGTCGCCGCCGTAGCCGGCGAGCTGGCCGCTGCGCATGGCCTCGACGATGGCGTCGCGGTCGCACAGCTTGCCGCGCGCGGTGTTGACCAGGTAGGCGCCGCGCTTGAAGAACTTCAGCGTGTCGGCGTTGATCATGTGCTCGGTTTCCGGGTGCAGCGGGCAGTTCAGCGTCACCACGTCGCAGGCGCCGGCCAGGCTCTCCAGGTTCTCGTGGTGGGTCAGGCCCAGCTCCTGCTCCACCTGCGCCGGCAGCCGGTGTCGGTCCAGGTAGTGCAGGTGCACGTCGAACGGCTTGAGCAGGCGCAGCACGCGCAGGCCGATGCGCCCGGCCGCCACCGTGCCCACGTGCATGCCCTCGATGTCGTAGGAGCGCTCCACGCAGTCGGCGATGTTCCAGCCGCCCTTGGCCGCCCACTCGTGCGAAGGCAGGTAGTTGCGCACCAGCGCCAGCATGGTCATCACCACGTGCTCGGCCACGCTGTTGCTGTTGCAGTAGGTGACCTCGGCCACGGTGACGCCGTGGTCCATCGCCGCCTGCAGGTCGGTGTGGTCCGAGCCGATGCCGGCGGTGACCACCATCTTCAGCTTCTTCGCGCGCCCGAAGCGCTCGGCGGTCATGTAGGCCGGCCAGAACGGCTGCGAGATCACGATGTCGGCATCGGGCAGCTCGCGGTCCAGGACGTTGTCCGGGCCGTCCTTGCTGGCGGTCACCACGAACTGGTGGCCGTTGGCCTCCAGGTAGTCGCGCAGCCCCAGCCCGCCGGAGACGCTGCCCAGCAGCTGGCCCGGGGTGAAGTCGATGGCCTGCGGGGTGGGCAGGGTCTGTCCGTCGGGATAGCGCTCCAGCCTGGGCAGGCCGTCGCGCGGATAGTGCGTGGGATAGCCGTCGATCGGATCGTCGTAGAGCACGCAAAGGACTTTGGCCATTGGAGGTTCTCCGGTTGGGTGGCGGATGCCCCGGGCGCCTGCGCAGCGGGGCACGGATCGGACCGAACGGGTCGGCGGCGGCCATGCTTGGCGTGGCCGCCAGCCGATTGCCAATCACTAGTGCTGATCCCTCGATACATCCGCTGAATCGAGCGGCGCCGGGCCTTGTGCCGAAAGGCCTGCGCGCATTCGTACGGCCACGCGCGGCAGCCCGCCTCGCTGGCGAACGGTGACGTTTTGCGGCGATGCACGATGCTCGGGGGCGGCCGGACCGGGCCGCTCCAGCGATTCAGCCTGCGGCGACGACGCGATCGGCGCGGCAGGCATAGCAGCCCCGGCGCGCGTTGTGCAGGTGCACGTAGGCCACCTGCGGGTCGTCGAGGCAGGCCTGCAGCCAGGGACCGACCGCCTCGCCCGGGCAGACCTCGGCGGCGACGATCAGGTCGTCGGCGTCGTAGGCGCGCAGCGAGATCAACCGCGTGGCCACGCAATCCGGCACCTGGCCGGGCGCCAGCCGGGCGCCAGCCGCGCGGCGACCGCGCCGCGACGCACGTAGATCGGTCCGGCCGCGCGGTAGGGCGCATGCGCCGGCTGGTGCATGTGGTGCAGCAGCAACAGCTCCTCGCCCACGCGCGCCTCCTCCAGGCTGACCCGGCATGGGAAGCCCGGCGCGGCGGCGGCGACCACGCGCCGGGCATGGCATGCGTGCAGGCCGGCGTCATCGAGTTCGAACTAGGGAGGCGAAGGGTTGCGGATCGAGTCCGGAAAGAAGGAAGGCGGCCATGGGCATGCTCGTGCGGAGGAAGCAGCAGCATGGTCCGCCCTCGCCGTACCCTCTCACCGTTGTGCGACGGCGAAGACCGCCGGGTCGCGCCGTCAGCCGCCCTTCCTGCGCCGTGCCCGCGGATGCGCGGCGTCGTAGACCTTGGCCAGGTGCTGGAAGTCCAGGTGGGTGTAGATCTGGGTGGTGGCGATGTCGGCGTGGCCGAGCAGTTCCTGCACCCCGCGCAGGTCGCCGGAGGATTCGAGGATGTGGCTGGCGAAGCTGTGCCGCAGCATGTGCGGATGCACGTGCTTGTACAGGCCCTGGCGCAGCGCCAGCTGCTTGATCCGCACCTGCACCGCGCGCTGCGAGATCGGGCCGCCGCCGCGGCCCGGGAACACCGGGGCCTCGTTGCCGGCCGCCGATTCGCCGCGCCATTCCAGCAGCGCCTTGCGCGCGTGCGAGCCCACCGGCACGCTGCGCTGCTTGTTGCCCTTGCCCAGCACGGTGACCGTGCCGCCGGCGAAGTCCAGGTCGCGCCAGCGCAGCGCGCACAGTTCGCTCAGGCGCAGGCCCGAGGAATAGAACAGCTCCAGCAGCGCGCGGTCGCGCAGCCCCAGCGGCGCGTCGGTGGGCAGTTCCACCAGCCGCACCGCCTCGTCGGCGTCGAGCACCTGCGGCAGCTTGCGCGGCGCCTTGGGCGCGCGCAGCGACGCCGCCGGCGAGACCGCGATGCGGCCGTGGCGCAGCAGCCAGGCATAGAAGCTGCGGCAGGCCGAAAGCCGCCGCTGCAGGCTCTTGGGCGAGAGCCCGCGACGGTGTTCGTCGGCGATGAAGCGGCGCAGCTGCTCGCTGTCGAGCGCGGACACCTCGGCAGCGTCGGCGTGCTGCAGGGCCCAGTCCGCCAGTGCGGACAGGTCGCGGCGATAGGCGTCGAGCGTATGCGCCGACATGCGCCGCTCGACCTGCAGGTGGGAGAGGAACGCCTCGATCATGGCACTGCCCGCGGCCGTGGAACGACCCCGCAGGCGGCCTGCAGGCGGGCGCTCACGGCTCAGCCGCCGAAACGCTGCAGCGCCACCGCCAGCGACTCGCCCATCATGCGCAGGAACAGCGTGCCCATGCCCGGGTAGAAGCGGTTGGGATCGCGGCTGCCCACCGCCAGCAGGCCCGTGCCCGGCAGCGGCAGCAGCGCGGTGGACTGCACCTCGCCCTGCGCCTGGCCGTACAGCACGGCGTTCTTTTCCGGCTGCAGGCGGCCGCAGATCGGCTCGCCGCTCTTCAGGCAGTCGCGGAACGGCGCCAGCCGCGCATCGGCCTCGTCCAGCACCTGCAGCCACGGCGCCTGCACGCCGTCGAGCGGATGCAGCAGCACGATGCTGACCTTGTCGCCGTCGAAGTCCTCTTCCAGCGAGGCCGCCATCGCGCGCACGGTGTCGGCCGCACTGGCCTGGCGCATCAGCGCCAGCGTGAGCTGGTGCGTGCGCACCGCCAGGCGCTCGTTGACCTGGGCATTGGCCGCCAGTTCGGCCAGCCGCCGCGACAGCTCGCGGTTCTTGTCGCGCAGCACCTCCAGCTGGTAGCTGGCCAGCGATGCGGTCGGGCCCTCGTCGCGCGGCACCACCAGCGTCAACGCGAGATCGGGGAATTGCTTCAGGAAAGCCGGGTGCCGCCGCAGCCAGGCCGCGACCTCGTGCGCCCCCAATTTGTCGATGGCGTTCTTTTCCACGGTATCGCTCATGGATTCCACTCCCCCTCGAAGACGAATGTGGCCGGGCCGGACAGGGTCACCTCGGCGTCGTCGGCCGGCCAGCGCACGCGCAACTCGCCGCCGGGCAGGCCGATGCGCACGTCGCGGCCGATACGGCCGCGCTGCATCAGCACCACCGCCGCGGCGCAGGCGCCGCTGCCGCAGGCCAGTGTCTCGCCGACGCCGCGCTCGTACACGCGCAGGCGGATGTGGCCGTGGTCGACCACCTGGGCGAAGCCGACGTTGGCCGACTGCGGGAACGAGGGGTTCTGCTGCATCAGCGGCCCCACCCGCTCCACCGGTGCCGCATCGACCAGGCCGACCTCGATCACCGCGTGCGGGTTGCCCATCGACACCGCGCCGAAGCGCACGCTCTCGCCCTGCAGCGGCAGGAAGTACTCCTCGCGCGCGTGGGCGAAGCCGGCCAGCGGGATCTGTGCCGGCTCGAAACGCGGCACGCCCATGGCCACCGCAAAATCGCCGTCGGCCAGCTGCTCGACCGCGTGCACGCCCACCGGGCTGTCGATGAGGAAATGCGCCGCGGCGGCGCCGTCGCGCACCAGCCACGCGGCGACGCAGCGCGCGCCGTTGCCGCACTGGCCGGCATCGCTGCCGTCGGCGTTCCAGATCCGATAGGACGCCACCGCCTGCTCGCTGCGCGGCGGCTCGATGGTCAGGATCTGGTCGCAGCCGACGCCGAAGTGGCGATCGGCCAGGCGCGAGGCGAACTGCGGGTCCGGCGGCGGCGTGCAGTCGCGCAGGTCCAGCACCACGAAATCGTTGCCGGCGCCATGCATCTTGCTGAAACGCAGGCGCGCATCCGCGCCCGGGCTACTCGTCATCGCCGTTGTCTTGGACCGGCTCGGCGCGCCCGTCCTCGGGCTGGAGCTGGTCGGCGGGCGGGATGTCGGCGGCGGGGGTGGCGGGCGCGGTATCGACCGGCACCGGCTTCTGCGGCATCACCAGCGGGCCCTTGTTGCCGCAGGCGGCCAGCGCCAGCAGCGCGGCGCCGGCCAGCGCGATGCGGATCTTCGGGGAAAGCTTGATCGTCATGGCGCGAGTATAGCCACTCGCGGTGCCGCCCCACAGGCGGCCGGCACGTGGATATTCAGGACGGCGGCGGCGGTTCCGGCCGCAGCCACAGCCAGATCGCCACCGCGGTCATGCAGGCGATCGGCACGATCTGCGCCCACAGCCGCGGCACGAACAGCAGCACGATCACCGCGCACACGGCCATGGCGATGGTCGCCATCCACTTGCCGCGCCGGCTGACCGCACCGTGGTTCTCCCAGTCCGCGATCACCGGGCCGAAGCGCGGATCGTTGACCAGCCGCTGCCGCAGCCGCTCGGAACCGCGCGTGGCCGCCCACGCCGCGATCAGGATGAACACGGTGGTCGGCAGCCCGGGTACGAAGATGCCGACGATGCCGGTGGCCAGGCTGACATAGGCCAGCAGCCACCACAGCCAGCGGAAGCGCACCGGTCGGTTCATGCGGCAATGATAGTGCCGGAGCGGAAGCTGCGGTCACGCCATGGAAGGTCCTGCCCGGACCGACCGCGAATACGCTCCGGTTCGATGCCGGCCACACCGCCGTCGCCGAGGCCGGCCGTTTCCTGCGCCGGACCCTGGTGTCGTGGGATGCAGGCCGGAGCCGAAAGCGATCGCCCCCTTGCGGGAAGAACTCGATCACCGTCCCGGCGCAGGCTTGTCTCTACGTCACAGGACAGCAACAGGCCTCCCTTCTCCCGCCTGCGGGGGAAGGTGCCCGAAGGGCGGATGGGGGCTGCATGAAGCATGGGAAAGCAACAGCAAAAGCTCCCCCCATCCGGCGCTGCGCGCCACCTTCCCCCGCACGCGGGAGAAGGAGATATGGGCAACTTCAAATATGGTGAAGTGACAGGCCTTCGCCGGGACCACGGCTCCGACCGACACCTGCGTTGAAGGTCCCGTGCCAGGGCAGGAGACGACACCGCCCCCTCCCCTGCGCATGCCAGATGCCAGGGCGCCCGTCAGGGAGTGGCCTGCGCGCCCTCCACGCCCAGCTGGTCGAGCACGAACGCATACGACTCGGCCCGCTCGCGGTAGCGGCGGAAGCGTCCGGACTTGCCGCCGTGGCCGGCTTCCATGTTGATGCGGAACACGATCGGATGATCGCCGGTGTTCTCGTCGCGCAGCCGGGCCACCCACTTGGCCGGCTCCCAGTACTGCACCTGCGAGTCCCACAGCCCGGTACCGACGAACATGGCCGGATAGGCCTGCTTTTTCACGTTGTCGTAGGGCGAGTACGACAGTATGTAGTCGTAGTACTCGCGCTGCTCCGGGTTGCCCCACTCGTCGTATTCGTTGGTGGTCAGCGGGATGCTCGCGTCGAGCATGGTGGTGACCACGTCCACGAACGGCACCTGCGCCTCGATCACGCGATAGTCCTGCGGCGCCAGGTTGGCCACCGCGCCCATCAACAGGCCGCCGGCGCTGCCGCCGGCCGCGGCCACCCGGTCCCTTGCCGCGTAGCCCTGCTGCACCAGCGCCCGGGTGACGTCGATGAAGTCGGTGAAGGTGTTGTTCTTGTTCAGCAGCTTGCCGTCGTCGTACCACTGCCGGCCCATCTCCTGGCCGCCGCGGATGTGGGCGATGGCGTAGACCACGCCGCGGTCGAGCAGGCTCACCACCGGCAGGTTGAATCCCGGGTCCATCGACATGCCGTAGCTGCCGTAGGCGTACTGGAACAGCGCGGCGCTGCCGTCCTTCCTGAAGCCTTTGCGGTACACCAGCGACACCGGCACCTTGACTCCGTCGCGCGCGGTCACCCAGACGCGCTCGGTGGCGTACTTGGAGGCGTCGTAGCCGATCACCGGCTGCTGCTTGAGCAGGCGGCGCTCGCCGCTGGCCACGTTGAGCTCGTAGGTGGTGGCCGGCGTGGTCAGCGAGGTATAGCCGTAGCGCAGCCAGGTCGTGTCCGCCTCGGCATTGACCGACAGGCCCATCGAGTAGGCCGGCTCGTCGGCCTTGACGTATTCCTGCGAGCCGTCGGCCTTGAGCACGCGAACCCGTTCCAGGCCGTCCGAGCGCTCCTCGATCGCGGTGAAGCCGTCGAACAGCTCGAAGCCCTCGATGTACACCGCCGGGTCGTGCGCCACCCAGTCGCTCCACTGCTTGCGCGAGGTGGCGTCGCTGGGTGCGGTGACGATCTTGAAGTTCTGCGCGCCATCGGCATTGGTGCGGATCACCCAGCGCCCGCCGAAGTGGTCGGCGTCGTACTCGACGTCGCGCGCGCGCGGCGCCAGCACCGTGAACGTGCGCGGGTCGGCGGCCGGGGCGTAGCGCAGCTCGGAGGACACGGTGCTGTCCAGGCCGATGGTGATGTACCTGTCGTCGCGGCTGCGGCCGATGCCCATGTAGAAGCTGTCGTCCTTCTCCTCGTACACCAGCACGTCGTCCGCGGCCGGGGTACCCAGCACGTGCTTCTTGACCCGCACGGTGAGCAGCGTCTCCGGGTCGTTCTCGACATAGAACAGGGTGCGGTTGTCGTCGGCCCAGACCAGGTTGGCCGAGACGCCGCCGATGCGGTCCGGGTAGATCTCGCCGGTCTCCAGGTTCTTGAAGCGGATCGCGTACTGGCGGCGGCCGACATCGTCCTCGGCCCAGGCCAGGATGCGGTTGTCCTGGCTGACCTCGGCATCGCCGACGCTGAAGTAGCCCTTGCCCTCGGCCATCGCGTTGACGTCCAGCAGTACCTGCTCGGCGGCGAAATCGCCGGCGGCGTTGGCGCGCTGGATAGATTCGGCGTCCACCCCCGCGCCGTCCTTGCGGCGGGCCTGGATCGGATAGTCCTTGCCGGCCTGGAAACGCGTGTAGTACCACCAGCCGCGCTCGCGGTACGGCACCGAGGCATCGTCCTGCTTGATGCGGCCGACGATCTCCTCGTACAGCGTGTCCTGCAGCGACTTGAGCGGCGCCAGCAGCTGGTCGGCGTAGGCGTTCTCGGCCTGCAGGTAGGCCAGCATCGCCTTGTCCTCGCGGGTGTCGTCGCGCAGCCAGTAGTAGTCGTCGCTGCGGGTGGCGCCGAACGGCGCCTTGACCGTGTGCGGGCGTTTTTCCGGGTGCGGCGGGAGCGGATCGGCGGCGATGGCGGAAGCGGGGGACAAGGTCATCAGGGTGGCGATCAGGATCGAAGCGGGGAATTTCATTGCATGGGGCTCGGTCGGCGGCATTGCAACCTGCGAGGCTGCGCCGCCGCCATGGCCTGGGCAAGTGCCGATCGGCCTATCATTGCGGCCATGAACGCCCAGCCCCAGCTTTCCCCCGTCGCCGGCTACAGCCAGCGCAGCCGCGACATCGCCCCGTTCCGGGTCATGGAACTCAGTGCCCGCGCCGACGAACTGGAACGCGCCGGCTTCGACGTGATCCACATGGAGGTCGGCGAGCCTGACTTCACCACCGCCGCCCCGATCATCGCCGCCGGCCAGGCCGCCCTCGCCGCCGGCCGCACCCGCTACACCGGCGCGCGCGGGCTGCCCGAGCTGCGCCAGGCGCTGTCGCGCTTCTACCGCCAGCGCTACCGGCTGGACATCGATCCAGAGCGCATCCTGGTCACGCCGGGCGGCTCCGGAGCGCTGCTGCTGGCCAGCGCGCTGCTGGTCGATCCCGGCAGACACTGGCTGATGAGCGATCCCGGCTACCCCTGCAACCGCCAGTTCCTGCGGGTGATGGAAGCCGGCGCGCAACTGGTGCCGACCGGGGCGGACAGCGCCTACCAGCTCACCCCGCAGCACATCGCCGCACACTGGAACGCCGACAGCGTCGGCGCGCTGCTGGCCTCGCCGGCCAATCCCACCGGCAGCGTGCTCTCGCGCGAACAACTGGCCGCGCTGTCGCAGGCGGTCCGCGCGCGCGGCGGGCACCTGGTGGTAGACGAGATCTACCACGGCCTGACCTACGGCATGGATGCCCCCAGCGTGCTGGAGGTGGACGACGAGGCGTTCGTGCTCAACAGCTTCTCCAAGTACTTCGGCATGACCGGCTGGCGGCTGGGCTGGCTGGTGGCGCCGCGCGACGCGGTGCCGGCGCTGGAGCGGCTGGCGCAGAACCTGTACATCAGCGCCCCCACCATCGCCCAGTACGCCGCGCTGGCCTGCTTCGAGCCGGCCACCCTGGAAATCCTCGAACACAGGCGCGAGCAGTTCCGCCGGCGCCGGGACTACCTGCTGCCGGCGCTGCGCGGCCTGGGCTTGGACATCGCGGTCGAGCCGCAGGGCGCGTTCTACCTGTACGCCGACGTGTCGCGCTTCACCGCCGATGCGCAGGCGTTCTGCCGGCACTTCCTGGAGACCGAGCACGTCGCCTTCACCCCGGGCATCGACTTCGGCGCGCACCGCGCCGGCACCCACGTGCGCATCGCCTACACCCAGGACCTGCCGCGGCTGCACGAGGCGGTGGCGCGGATCGGGCGCGGGCTGGAGCGGTGGCAGGGTTGAGGCATAGCGAGCTGTCGGCGGTACGGCCGATGAGCGCCCGAAGAGCGAGTTTTCGGACCGGATACACCAGGGATCGGCGGGTCTGCTCCAGCTACTGCCCCCTCCCTTGCGAAGCAGGGGAGGGCTGGGGAGGGGTGCTGTTGCCCTTGCCGTTGCTTGAGCTCCCGCAATCAAGAGCAGGAACAACTGCCCCCCTCCCCAACCCTCCCCCGCGCTGCGCGCAAGGGAGGGGGCCTTCTTTCGGCCCAGGGGGAATCGATGCCGGCGGCGCCGATCAGCGCGCCAGCCGTTCCCACAGGAAGCTGTAGGCCAGCGCCGACATGTGCGCGGCCTGCGCGTTGTCGGCCGCGCCGCCGTGGCCACCCTCGATATTCTCGTAGTAGGTCACGTCCTTGCCGGCCTCGATCATCTTCGCCGCCATCTTGCGCGCATGGCCCGGGTGCACGCGGTCGTCGCGGGTGGAGGTGAGGAAGATCACCGGCGGGTAGCTCCTGGCCGGATCGAACAGGTGGTACGGCGAGAAGGTCCGGATGAACGACCAGTCGTCGGTGTCCGGATCGCCGTACTCGGCCATCCACGAGGCGCCGGCCAGCAGGTGGCTGTAGCGCTTCATGTCCAGCAGCGGCACCTGCACCACCACCGCGCCGAACAGCTCCGGGTACTGGGTCAGCATGTTGCCGGCCATCAGCCCGCCGTTGCTGCCGCCCTGCACGCCCAGGTGCCTGGGCGAGGTGATCTTGCGCGCGAACAGGTCCTTGGCCACCGCCGCCATGTCCTGGTAGGCCTTGTTGCGGTTGGCCTTGAGCGCGGCCTGGTGCCAGCGCGGGCCGTACTCGCCACCGCCGCGGATGTTGGCCACCACGTACACGCCGCCCTTGTCCAGCCAGGCCCGGCCCATCCCACCGGAGTAGTTCGGCGTGAGCGAGATCTCGAAGCCGCCGTAGGCGTACAGCAGGGTCGGGTTGGCGCCGTCGAGCTTCAGGTCGCGGGCGTGGACGATGAAGTACGGCACGCGGGTGCCGTCCTCGCTGGTGACGAAGTGCTGCTCGATCACGTCCCTGGACGCGTCGAAGAATGCCGGCATGGTCTTCAGCGTCTGCGGCGGCTGGCCGATCTGCGCCAGCGCCAGCGTGGTCGGGGTGAGATAGTCGGTGACGGTCATCCACACCGCATCGGACTCGTCGCTGTCCACCGCGCCGACCTGGACCGTGCCGAACGCCGGCGCGCCGACGAAGGCACTCTTGCTCCAGCCGCCCTGCCCCGGGGTCAGCACGCTCAGGCGGTTCTTGACGTCCTCGAGCACGTTGAGCACCAGGTGGTTGCGGGTCCAGGTGAAGCTGGCCAGCGAGGAGGTGTCGGTCGGCTCGAACAGCACCTCGAACTCGCGCTTGCCGGCCATGAAGTCGTCGAACTTCGCCGCCAGCAGCGCGCCGGCCGGGTAGGTCCGCCCAGCCACGCTCCACGGCTCGCGCAGTTCCAGCGTCAGCCATTCGCGCTTGACGCCCTTGTTGGCCGAGTTCGGCGCATCGACCTTGACCAGCGAGCCATCGGGCTTCCGCAGGTACAGTTCGTCGTTGTAGAAGGCCAGCGTGCGGCTGACGAAGTCACGCTCGAAACCGGGGGTGTCGTCGTGCATCGCGGCGATGTACATGTCCGCGGGCTGGCCCTCGTAGACCACCGCGGCCTGCTCCAGCGGCGTGCCGCGCTTCCACTGCTTGACGATGCGCGGGTAGCCGGAGCTGGTCTGCGAGCCGGGGCCGAAGTCGGTGTAGACGTAGACGGTGTCCTGGTCGATCCAGCCCAGCGCGCCCTTGGCCTCGGGGCGGAAGAAGCCGCCCTCGACCCAGCTGCGGGTGCCGATGTCGAATTCGCGGGTGACGTCGGCGTCGGCGCCGCCGCGCGAGAGCGCGATCAGGCAGCGCTGGTACGCCGGGCGCAGGCATTCGGCGCCATGCCAGACCCAGTTCTCGCCCTCGGCCTTGTTCAGCGCGTCCAGGTCGAGCACCGTCTCCCAGTTCGGCTGCGGCTTGCGGTACTCGTCCAGCGTCGTGCGTCGCCACAGGCCGCGCTCGTGCTGCTTGTCCTTCCAGAAGTTGTAGTAGTACTCGCCGATCTTCTGCACGCCGGGGATCTTGGCGTCCGAATCCAGCACCTCGCGGATGCTGCCCTCCATCCGCTTGAACGCCGGGGTGGCGGCCAGCCGCGCTTCGGTGCGGGCGTTCTGTGCCTTCACCCAGTCCAGTGGCGCGGCGCCGGTGACGTCTTCCAGCCAGGCATAGGGATCTTTCGGCATCGCAGGCTCCTCGGCAGCGACGGCGCCAGCAGTGATCAGGCCGGCCACCAGGCAGGCCGAGGCGAGTTTGGACATGCAGCGCTCCATCGTAAATATCGATCGCGAACGCTACCACGGGCGCCGGCGCCGCTCCCCTGCCAAACGTCAGGCAACGCGCCGGTGCAGGGGCGCGGGGCCGCGCATGGGCAGGCGCCGGGCCTGCGGGCGCGGGCGGCGCCATGTCCGCAGGCGCGCGACCAGGCGCGGGCGCGGCATGCGGAACCGGTGCAGCGCCCACCACGAGGCCAGCGGCATGCCCAGCAGCCACAGCGGGCCCCAGCCCAGCCACTGGCTGTAGCCGCGCGCGGCCGGCCACACCAGCAGCAGCGCGATCCCGAACAGCAGGGCGTGGCGCACGCCCCGCACCAGGCGCGGGTCGGGCGTATCGGCGGCGGCCGCGAGCGGACGGGCGCGGCGGTGGCGGGAAGGCTTGATCGACATGGCGGTGGTTCCGATTGGGCGGGTTGGCATACCATCGGGCAGCGCCATCTCACCGGCTGCGACCTCCATTGACGTGCCCTTCGCCCGCCGACCGCTAGCTTGTCCGATCCCTACCTGTACAGCCCATGCCGAAGATGCGCCTGATCGCCCCTGTCGTCGCTGCAATGCTGCTGGTCTGCGGAATGCTCCCGGGCGCCCGGGCGGCCGAAGCCGTCGCCTCCCAGCCCCCCGTCGACCTGCCGCGCTTCATGGGCACCTGGTACGTCATCGCGCGCATCCCCAACGCGATCGAGCGCGGCGACGTCGCCGCCCGCAACGAGTACACGCTGCGCGAGGCGGACAAGGTGGCCGTGCGCTACGTCTCGCGCGAGGGCTTCGGCGAGCCCGAGGAGGAAGTGAACGCGCGCGCCACGGTCGATGCCGAAAGCGGCAACCGGCGCTGGCGGCTGTGGTTCTACCGGGTCGTGCCGACCAAGTACCGGATCCTGGAGGTGGCCCCGGACTATTCGTGGGCCCTGATCGACTACCCCGGCCGCGACCTGGCCTGGGTGTTCTCGCGCAAACCCGAGATGGAGCAGGCGCAGTACCGCGAGTTGCTGACCCGCATGCGCGAGGAGTACGACATCAACACCGACAAGCTGCGCCGGGTCCCGCAGCTGCGCGAGCAGGTGGGCAAGCTCGGCTTCGACGTGCCGAAGAAGCGCTGAGACCCCCGGAAAGGCCGTCGGTCAGGCGCGGCCGTCGCCGGACGTACCCGGCAACGGGCCTCGCCAGGGCGTTCGATTTCTTCTCAACGCCATGCCTTTCAAGGTCTTGCAGATACGGACAACATCCCCGGGACAGGATGCGTCGCCGGGGACCGGCAAGCAGGGCAAAGGCTTCCGTCCGCTGACGCGGCCGGGTTCACCCTTTTGGAAAGCGCCAAAAGAAACCCAAGGAAAAACGCCTTTCCCGCAACGCCACGAGCCTACGCCTGAAGGGTTATCGGTATTTCCCGACTCGCCCTTCCTGGCTCGACCGGAACATGCTCGATCACGGCAGGCTCGATCACGGCAGGCCGCCCATCCATGGGCGGCGCTTTCCGGGTCTGGGCAGATCGTCGCCGCTCGAACATGGAGCGGGCGCTGGCCTGCCGCCGGATCCCCTCGGCCACGCGGCTGCACGCCGGGAAACCGCGGCGTCCCGGCGGCACAAAGACGTCGAAGGGCTTGCTTCCCAAGGCCCGGGCCCGAAGGGCTGCCGCGGCCCGTTGCGCCGCGGCTGTGCAGGACCGTGGCCGGGCCCTGCAGCCCGGCCACGCGGCTGCCGCGATCAGCCCGCAGCCGTCTCGAGCTGCGCGGCCACGACCTGCGCCAGCGGCGTGGTCGGCCGGCCGATCAGCGCGCTCAGCTGGCGGCCGTCGTCGAACAGCGCGCCCTTGGCGGCCGCGGCATCGGAATCGGCGATCATCGCGGCCAGCGGCGCCGGCAGGCCGGCCTGTTCCAGCGCGGCCTGGTACTGCGCCTGCGGCAGGTCCTGGTAGGCCACGGCCTTGCCGGACTGGCGCGAGATCTCCGCCGCCAGGTCGGCCAGCGTATAGGCCTGGTCGCCGGCCAGTTCGTGGATCCGGCCCGCCTGGTCCTCGCCCGAGGCCAGCACCGCGGCCGCCGCATCGGCGTAGTCCGCGCGCGTGGCCGAGGCGATGCGCCCCTGCCCCGCACTGCCCAGCAGCGCGCCGTGGGCAAGCGCGGCGGGGATGCCGGCGGTGTAGTTCTCGGTGTACCAGCCGTTGCGCAGCAGCACCGCCGGCATCCCGGATGCGGCGATCGCCGCCTCGGTCTGGCGATGCTCGGGCGCCAGGCCCAGCGGCGAGGTGTCGGCGTGCAGCACGCTGGTGTAGGCCAGCAGCCTGACGCCCTGCGACTTGGCCGCATCGATCACCGCCTGGTGCTGGGGCACGCGCCTGCCGACCTCGCTGGACGACACCAGCAGCACCTTGTCGGCGCCGGCCAGCGCGGCGGCAAGCGTGGCGGGCTGGTCGTAGTCGGCCTGCCGCACCTGCACGCCCAGCGCGGCCAGGTCTGCAGCCTTGTCCGGCTGCCTCACCGCGGCGACGATCTCGCCGGCAGGCACGCTGCGCAGCAGGGAGTGGACGACGAGCCGGCCGAGCTGGCCGGTGGCACCGGTGACGACGATCATGGCGGGTTCCTTGGTCTGCAGATGAGGAACGGACGAGGATAGGGAGTAAGCTTACTTTCCGTAAGTACGCACCTGGACGTTAGTGCATGTCGGCCCGGCCCCCGATCTCCCCTCCCTCTCTTTCCGAACAGTTGCAGCGCGGCCAGGTGTTCGCCGCCGACTGCCCCTCGCGCGCGGTGCTGGACCATGTCACCAGCCGCTGGGGCGTGCTGGCGCTGGTGGCGTTGCGCGCCGGCACGCTGCGCTTCAGCGACCTGCGCCGGCGCATCGGCGGGGTCAGCGAGAAGATGCTGGCGCAGACGCTGCAGACGCTGGAGGCCGACGGCCTGGTGCTGCGCCGCGCCTATCCGGTGGTGCCGCCGCACGTGGAGTACAGCCTCACCGCGCTCGGCGGCGAGGCCGCCGGGCACGTCGAGGCGCTGGTGGACTGGATCGAGGCCAGCCTGCCGCGGGTGCTGCAGGCGCGCGCCGGCCGACAGCCGGCACAGGCCCCGGAGCCCACCCCACTGCCGTAGCAGCGCCTGTAGGAGCGACTTCAGTCGCGATGAGGCTCTACCGGTAAAGCCCCATCGCGACTGAAGTCGCTCCTACAGTCGCTCCTACAGGCGTTCCTAGAGGTCGATCGCGGACGCTCAGCCTTCGTAGTTGCTCAGCGCCAGCGACAGCAGCGACTTGGCCTGCTCGCGCAGCGAGCGCGGCTCGACGATCTCCGCGTCCGAACCGTAGTGCAGCACGTCCATCAGCAGTTCGCGCGAGACGCTGTAGGGCACCTTGAGCTCGTAGCGGCCGTCGGCCAGGAAGCGGCCCTGCTGCTTGGAATGCCAGTGCTCGTCGGCCACCCAGCGCGCGGCCTTGGGACTGAACAGGATCGTCGCCCAGCCCTTGGCCGGGCCGGAGAAGATGCCGTAGCTGGCGGCCAGCTGGTCGTCCAGCTCGCTGTCGGGCACGTCGCGCGCCGGCTCGTCGACGATCCGCGCCTGGTTGATGCGGTCCACCGCGAAGCTGCGCACCGCCTCGCGGCCGTGGTCCCAGGCGTCGAGGTACCAGTTGTCGCGGTAGTGGGTGATGCGCTGCGGGGAGACCGTGCGCTTGGTCGCCTCGTCGGTGGAGCGGGCGCGATACTCGAACGACAGCCGCTTGCGCTCCAGCACCGCCGAGGCGACCGAGCGGAAGCTGGCCTCGTCGAGCCGGCGGCCGCGGTGCGGGATCACCCGCACCCGCTCCACCGGCCATTGCGATACTCCCGCCTGCGCCGCCAGCAGGCCTTCGATGCGCTGCTGCAGCGGCGCCAGCACGGTGGACAGCACGCCGCCGCCGGTGCGCGCCAGCAGCTGCTGCGAGGCCAGCAGGGCATGCAGTTCCTCCGAGCTGAGCCACAGCCCCGGGAGTTCGAAGCGGTCGTTCTCGCCGGACTGGTAGCGGAAGCCGGCCTCGCCGTCGCCCTCCACCGGCGCCATCAGCGCATCGCGCAGGAACGCCAGGTCGCGATAGACGGTGGCACGGGAACAGCCCAGTTCCTCCTGCAGCCGCGCCACCGTCACCGGGTAGCGCGCCGACTTGAGAGTGCGATGCAGCGCGTTGATGCGTTCGTATCGGTCCATGCGCCGATTATGGCGCGGTTTTGCGTCCAGTTTGACCACCGCCCCGGGACGACCCGCCGCGGGTGCCACGGCCACTGCCGCAAACCGCTTCCACCGGCATGGCGCAAGCGCGCGCCCGCTCCGGTCGACGTCCGGGCCGGCTGCACGCGTCCCCATCCAGTACCAGCCCGCATCGGTCCGGCGATCGGCCAGGAGAACAGGAGAATCAGGAGAAGGAGAGCCCCCCTGCCCGGACCGGCGTGCCGGCACCTCGGATGGCCCTGCGCAACGCCGCCGCCCTCCGGCCGCAGCGCCCGCCGCACGGCCCGCAGTCCGCGATGGCACCCGCCCGACAGCGCCTGCGCCCAGGTCCCGGGCCCCGAACGGACAGTGAAACGCGGCGGCCCCGGGAGCGGCCGGGCAAGGCCCTTCGGCTATGATGGAAGCGATTCCACCCCCATTTTCCTGTCGAGAGCCCTGCCCATGTCGCGCCGCGTTTCCCTGTTGGCCCTTTCCCTGTTCTGTTCCACCGCCGCCTGGGCACAGGAACCGCAAGTACCCACCGATCCGGCCGCCGCGATCACGCCCTCGCCCTGGTCGGGCAGCGGCGGCGAACTGGGCTTCGCCTCGGCCCACGGCAACAGCACGACCGAGAGCCTCAACGCCAAGCTCAGGGCACGCTATACCGACGGCGACTGGATCCACAGCCTCGACCTGACCGGCCTGCGCTCCAGCGCCACCTATACCCGCACCAACGACGACGGCAGCATCGACCGCTACAGCCAGACCACCTCGAACCGCTACACCGGCGCGGCCGGCAGCGCCCTGCAGCTGGGCGAGCACCGCCAGCTCACCGCCACGCTGCGCTACGAGCGCGACGACTTCGCCACCTACGACCGCGTCGCCACCTTCGGCCTGGGCTACGGCACCCGCCTGATCGACGGCGAGAAGATGTACCTGGACGCGCAGATCGGCCCCGGCGTGCGGCGTGCCCACGACGCCGTCGAGGACCGCGACGAGAACGGCCTGATCGGCCGCGGACTGTTCGACTTCAAGTACGCCATCACCGGCAACACCGACCTGCTCAACACGCTGCTGGTGGAATCGGGCGAGTACAACACCTTCGCGCAGAACGACCTGGGCGTGTCGGTGGCGATGAACAACCACTTCGCGCTCAAGGCGGCCTGGCAGATGCGCCACAACAGCCAGGTCAGCGAGGGCAGCAAGAGGACCGACACCCTGACCACGGTCAACCTGGTCTACACCTTCAAGTGACGCCGGCGCCAGGCGCCGGCTTCTGCAGCCCGGCAACCTGCCGGGCCGCGAGGCCCGCCGGGCGATCAGGCATCCACGCCACCTCCTGCGGAAGCGCTGCCGCAACCAGTGCCCTCGGCACAATGCACAGGTAAGGACTGTAGGAGCGACTTCAGTCGCGATCGGGCTCTACCGGTAAAGCTCCATCGCGACTGAAGTCGCTCCTACAGCCTCCTACATCCCCCTACGGCTCCCTACAGTACAGCCGCCTGCAGCCGCTGCTGCACGGGCTTGCGAGCCCCGCCCTGCCGCCCCAGGTCGGCATGCGCTGCATCCAGCCCGGAGAACAGGCGCTAGCGCCCGGCCGCAAGCAGTTCGCCGGCGCCTGTATCCAGCAGCTTCGCGGCGACCTTTCGCCCCAGTGCCTCCGGATCGCCGGCCGGGCCTTCGTCCTGCGCGCGCACCAGGCGGCCGTCGGCCACCCCGCCGACCAGCCCCTGCAGCTGCAGCCGGTCTTCCCGCAGTTGCGCGAATGCGGCCACCGGCACATGGCAGCTGCCGTCCAGGGCGCGGTTCATCGCCCGCTCGGCCTCGACGCAGCAGCGCGTGGGCGCATCGTCCAGCGCCGCCATCAGCGTATGCACGCCGGCATCCTCGCGGCGGCATTCCACCGCGATCGCGCCCTGCGCCGGTGCCGGCAGCCAGTCCGGCGCGTTCATGCGCCCGGTGATGCGCGGCTCCAGGCCCAGCCGCTGCAGGCCGGCGCAGGCCAGCACAATGGCGTCGTAGCCGCCGTTGTCGAGCTTGGCCAGGCGCGTGTTGACGTTGCCGCGCAGGTCCAGCAGCGCCAGGTCCGGGCGCCGCGCGCGCAGCTGCGCCTGGCGCCGCAGCGACGAGGTGCCCACGCGCGCGCCGATCGGCAGCACCTGCAGCGAGGCGTAGAGGTTGGAGACGAAGGCGTCGGCCGGGTCGGCGCGGGCCAGGATCGCCGGCAGCGCGAACGGCGGATCCAGCTCCATCGGCACGTCCTTGAGCGAGTGCACCGCGCAATCGGCATCGCCGCGCAGCATCGCCAGCTCCAGTTCCTTGAGGAACAGCCCCTTGCCGCCGATCGCCGCCAGCGAGCGGTCCAGCACTTCGTCGCCGCGCGTGCTCATCGGCACCAGCACCACGTCCAGACCGGGCCAGGCCTGGCGCAGGCGGTCGGCGACATGCTCGCTCTGCCACAGGGCGAGCGGACTCTTGCGGGTGGCGATGCGCAGGGTTTCCATCCGAGCATTATCGCGGAACGCGGCGTTTTCTGGCGTGCCGCGAAGGCCGCCCCGGAACCTGCAGGAGCGACGTAGGTGCGACGTAGGTGCGACGTAGGAGCGACTTCAGTCGCGATGGGCTCTACCGGTACAGCCTCATCGCGACTGAAGTCGCTCCTACAGAGGTCGTTCCTATGGAAGATGGCGCAGTTGCTGCCGCAGCGTGCTCACGCAGCGCCGGCTCACCTCGAGCGGCTCGCCGCCGTGGCGAAGCAGCGCGTGGACCCGGCCGTCGTTGTCGCGCCGGAGCTCGCGCAGTTCCTCGCGCGCCACCAGGCAGCTGCGGTGGATGCGGACCAGGCGCTGGGAGAACTCCTCCTCCAGCGAGCGCAGCGATTCCTCGATCAGGTCCTGCCCGCCGGCGTGGTGCACCACCACGTACTTCTCCTCGGCCTGCAGGTAGCGGACGTCCTCCAGCGGGATCAGCCGCAGGCTGCCGCGCAGGCGCGCGCACAGGTGGGTGCGCGCACGCTCGGCAGGCACGGCGGGGCCGGCGGTACGCCCGGCCAGGAAGGTGCGTGCGCGCTGCAACGCCGCGGCCAGCCGCTCGCGGCGTACCGGCTTCATCAGGTAGTCGATGGCCGCCGCATCGAATGCGGACAGCGCGTACTCGTCGTAGGCGGTGCAGAACACCACCGCCGGACGCGCCCGGAAAGTGGAAAGGTGGCGCGCGGCCTCCAGCCCGTCCATGCCCGGCATGGCGATGTCCAGCAGCACCAGCTCGGCATTGCATTCGGCACAGGCCTGCAGCGCCTCCATGCCGTTGCCGGCCTCGGCCACGATCTCGACTTCCGGGTCCGCCGACAGCAGCACGCGCAGGCGCTCGCGCGCCAACGGCTCGTCGTCGACGATCATCACTCTCACGGGCGCTCCCCTCGCTTCGGCGGCAGTGTGATGTCGCCGGAATAGTAGCCTGCGCTCCGGCCGCCCGCCATCCTCGCGCGCCGGCACCGGCGCCCGCGAAGGTTTCGCCGGCTGCCGGGAACGAAGGCCCACGGCGCATCAGGATTCCACCACATCCCGGATCGAGGCTTGCGCGCTGAATCTCTCCTCGTTCCCGCGCAAGCGCACTGCTGTCATGGGAGCACACGGGACCGATGCCCTCCCGCCATGACGGCGGGCCCCATGCCGGGGAGACCCAAGGCGCGTCGTCCCCGCGAAGGCGGCGAGCCAGCGCCTCGTACCGCGAAGGGTGGAGCGGACCGCACACTGGGCCTCGCAACCCGGACGGCGCCTGCCGCCCGCGTCGCTAGCCGGCGGCCAGGCGCTGATCCATCCATTCGCGAAGGGCGTCGATCTCCTCCGCGCACACCTGGTGGCCCATCGGGTAGCGCTGCCACTGCACCTCGAAACCCAGCGTGCGCAGCGCCGCGACGCTGGTCTCGGCATAGGCCAGCGGCACCACCGGATCGCCCAGGCCATGGGCCATGAACACCGGCTGCGACAGCGCCTGCGGCTGCAGGTGGTTCCCGGCATGGGCGGCATCGGGCAGGTAGGTGGACAGCGCGATCAGGCCGGCCAGCGGCTGCGGCTGGCGCAGGCCGGCGGCCAGGGCGATCGCCCCGCCCTGCGAGAATCCGGCCAGCAGCACGTGGTCGGCGGCGATGCCGCGCTCGTGCTCGCGCTGCAGCAGCTGCTGCACGTGGACGATCGATTCCTCCACGCCGTCGACATCGGCGCGCGAGGCGAAGTCCAGCCCGGCGATGTCGTACCAGCCGCGCATGCGCATGCCGTTGTTGATGGTGATCGGGCGCACCGGCGCATGCGGGAACACGAAGCGCAGCGCGGGCCACTGCGGGCGCACCAGTTCCGGCACCAGCGGCGCGAAATCATGGCCGTCGGCACCCAGTCCGTGCAGCCACAGCACCGACCACCGCGGCGCGGCACCGGTTTCGCGTTCAATGGTTTCCAGCATCCAGGTACTCCCCAAGCATCGACGCCGGGCATTATGCCTGCGCGGCGTGGCGTGTCAGGAGGCCGGCAGTGCCTGCGCCATCGCCTCGCGGCGCAGCTGCGCCGCACGCACCAGCACCGCGGGCGGCCGCGTCTCCTCGGGAATGCTCAGGAAGCGATGCCGCTGCAGCCACTGCCCCGGCGCGCGCGAGGAGGTCAGCGCCACCACCGGCACGGCCAGGACCATGCCCAGCACCACCGGCGACATCCAGGCCGCCAGCGGCGGCGACACCGCCAGCGCGATCGCGCCGATCATCGCCCCGAACAGGCTCAGGCCGCCGTAGCTCTTCAGCAGCGCGATCCAGGAAACCCGGCCGTCGTCGCGCTGCTGCGCATCCCAGCCCGAATCGCGCCCGGCCAGCACCTCGGCCACGCCGCGCGACTGCACGTACATCACCACCGGCGCCATCAGCGCGGCCAGCAGCGTTTCCAGCAGCATGCTCAGGAAGGCGCGCACCGTGCCGCCGCAACCGCGGCGCTCGTCGTCGTCCAGAAGCATGGTCAGGTAGCCCAGCAGCTTCGGCGCCAGCAGCACCGCCATGCTGGCGACGAACAGCCACAGCACCCGCGTCTCGTCCTGCCGGTGCCAGTAGTGCGCCGGCGAGAACGGCAGGTGCACCAGTTCCGCCAAGTCGGGGGCGTTCTGCTGCAGCGGGATGGCGATGCCGATCAGCATCATCATCGCCCACATCGGCGAGGTGAAGTAATGGGCGATGCCGACCAGCATGTGCACGCGGCTGATCCAGTGCAGGCCGCGGCTGCCGAGCACCTTGGCGTGCTGCAGGTTGCCCTGGCACCAGCGGCGGTCGCGCACCAGCAGGTCGGTGAGCGTGGGCGGGCCTTCCTCGTAGCTGCCCTGCAGGTACGGCACCATGTGGATCGCCCAGCCGCCGCGCCGCATCAGCGCGGCCTCGACGAAATCGTGGCTGAGCACGTGGCCGCCGAACGGCTTGCGCCCGGGCAGCGGCGGCAGGCCGGCCTGCTCGGCGAAGGCGCGGGTGCGGATCACCGCGTTGTGGCCCCAGTAGTTGCTCTCCGAGCCCTGCCACCAGGCCACGCCGTAGCCGATCACCGGGCCGTACACGCGGCCGCCGAACTGCTGCATGCGCGCGAACAGGGTGTTGCCGCCGACCACGGCGGGCAGGGTCTGGATCAGGCCGACGTCGGGGTTCTCCTCCATGCCGGCGACCAGGCGCACGATGGTGTCGCCGGTCATCAGGCTGTCGGCGTCCAGGATCAGCATCTGCGGGTAGCCGCCGCCGAAACGCCGCACCCAGTCGGCGATGTTGCCGGCCTTGCGGCCGCCGTTGTCGGCACGGCGGCGGTAGAAGATGCGCCCCTGCCCGCCGGTGCGCTCGCACAGCTGTGCGTAGACGCGCTCCTCGGCCTGGCCGATGTCGGCCCGGGTGGTGTCGCTGAGCACGAAGAAATCGAAGCGATCCAGTTGCCCGGTCGCCTCCACCGACTCGTAGATCGCCTGCAGGCCGGCCATCATCCGCCGCGGGTCCTCGTTGTAGGTGGGCATCAGCAGCGCGGTCCTGCTGTGCAGCACCGGCAACGGCGCCGCCGGATCGATGCCGAGCTTGCGCCCGGCGCCGAACAGCACGGTCAGGAAGCCGGCCAGCGAGCTCAGGAACGAGAGCGCGATCCAGCCGAACAGCATCACGAACAGCACCAGCAGGCACGCTTCCAGCACGCTGGTGCCGCCGGCCTGCAGCACGTTCCACATCAGCCAGGCGGCGGTGGCGGTCATCGCCAGCGTGCCGCCGAACAGGTACAGCCGGCGCAGCAACATGCCGGCCGGCTCGGTACGCTGCCGCCGCTGCTGCAGCCGTCCGCGGTTGAGCGTCTGCTCGGGCATCGCCAGCACGGCCTCGGCCGGCAGCACCGCCAGGCCGGCATCGAGGACCTGCGGTGCGGTGGGGGTCGCTGTCGTCATGCGCGCCTGGCCTGTCGAGCCTGGAGAACGGATTTGCCCCCGAAGCGGGCCGGACCGGGCGAAGGTTGCGTGCGACGGGCGCATCGAGGAGTGCGCCGCGGCTCTAGCGTCCGGACCTGACCGTTATTGCTTGCAAACACACACTCTCCTGGCTGCGGCAGATGGGCTGGCGCAGTCTAGAGCCAAATACGTAAGAAAGACGCAAAGCCATCCCTTGCGGGGCCGCCGGCCGGGCCGGCGATCAGCCCTGGCGCGACCGCTCCTGGCCTGCCTCGATATGGGTCCATACGTTGCGGGCGAGCCATGCGGCGCGTTCCCAGGGCACCCGCGGCAGCGGCTGCATGGTTTCGAAACGCGGCTTGAACAGGCTCAGCCGGATCTCGCCATCGAGGTCCGGATAGGCCAGCAGCGCATCGCAGGAGGCCTTGATGATGGGCACGTAGTCGCCGAAGGAGTGGCCCGCCAGCTCGGCACTGCGTTCGCGCCAGTAGGCGATCTCCGAATCCACGTTGACGATCAGCGATCTTCCGCTCATGCGCGCCCGGCTCCCGTCGGCGCGTGGCCACCGGGCGACGGAACGCCTGCCGGCAAGGTCGGAAGCCGCACCGCCTGAGCATCGGCGCGCAGGCAGGGTGGCTGCAAAAGGAATGTCTGGACGAACATGGAATGCCCTCGTCTGAATGCTCCATTGTTCGCAGCAAAGCGATGAACCCACCGTCAAAACAGGCGTTGCGGGCGGCGCAGTCGGCAGCGCTGCGCCTTAACAGTTCATCCGCTTTGCGCCGGCTAACGGACGCAGCGGCATGAGCGATGCCGGCAGATCCGGCGTCGCGGGCGTTCCGGCGGACGCGTGTGCCGCAGGTTTCCCGGCATCTTCGCCAACGGCGGCGATTCCATCGCGATGCCGCATGCCGCCGCCGTTGGCGACACGCGCATCACCCCGGCGTGACCAGGTGCGCGGCCAGGTAGTCGAGGAACGTGCGCACGCGCGGGGCCAGGTGGCGGCTGTGCGGATAGACCGCGTGCAGCGGCGCGGCCGGGATCGGGTAGTCGGCCAGTACCTGCACCAGCCGTCCCGCCTCCAGGTCCTCGGCCACGTCCCAGATCGACTTGCGCGCGATGCCGTGTCCATCCAGCGCCCAGCGATGCACGACCTCGCCGTCGTTGGCCGCCAGCCGCGCGACGATCCGCAGCGTCACCGGGTTCTCGCCCTCGAAGCGCCAGTCGGCCTGGGCCTGCAGCCCGATGTGCAGGCAGCGGTGGGCGAGCAGATCGGTCGGATGGGCAGGCACGCCGTGGCGCTGCAGGTAGGCCGGGGACGCGCACAGCACGCGATGGTTGGGCGCCAGCGGCCGCGAGATGTACGACGAATCGTCCAGCCCGCCGAAGCGGATGGCCACGTCGGTGCCCGACTCCACCAGGTCGAGCAGCGCGTCGGTGAGGTCGAGCTGGGTGTGCAGGCCGGGATGCAGGGCGCTGAAGTCCGCCAGCAGGGGGGCGATCCGCCGCCGTCCCAGCGCGAGCGGCGCGGTCACCCGCAGGTTGCCCGACACGGTGGCGCTCTGCCGCGACAGCTGCTGCTCGACCTGCTCCAGGTCGGCCAGGACCTGCAGCGCGCGCCGGTAGAGCAGTTCGCCCTCCTCCGTCAGCGACTGCCGCCGCGTGGTCCGCCGCAGCAATCGCACCCCCAGGCAGGCCTCGAGGTGGCGGAGCCTGCGGCTGGCCGCCGGCAGGGTGATCCCGGTCGCGCGCGCCGCCGCGGACAGCGAACCGGCGTCCACGACGCTTACGAACAATCGCAACGAAGCAAGGTCATCGATCGCCATCATTGTTACCCATGAGGACAAGAGATCATTAACGCAAGCGGCAATTATTGACGCCAATAGCCAATATAGACTGCTTCGAAAGCCTACCCGACCCCCAAGGAGTGCGCCCATGCCATCCCGACGTCGCTTCCTCTCCGGCCTTGCACTGGCTTCCGCAAGCCTCGCCTTCGCCCGTCCGTCGCTGTCGCTGGCGGCCGCCCCGGCGGGCTCCAACGCCCTGCAGACCCGGCCGATCCCCTCCAGCGGCCAGCGCCTGCCGGTGATCGGCATGGGCAGTTCGGGCAGCTTCGAGGTCGGCGCCGGCGCCGCCGAGCGCGATCCGCTGAAGGAGGTGCTGCGGCGCTTCTTCGCCGGCGGCGCCACGGTGATCGACACCGCGCCCGGCTACGGCAGCGCCGAAGGCGTGATCGGCGACCTGGTCGCGGAACTGCAGCTGCGGCCGCGCACGTTCCTGGCCACCAAGATCGGCGCCACCGGGCGCGAGGCCGGGCTGGCGCAGTTCCAGCGCTCGCTGCAGCTGCTCAGGACCGACAAGGTGGAACTGCTGCAGGTGCACAGCCTGCAGGACTGGCGCACCCAGTTCGCGCTGATCGAGGAACTGAAGGCGCAGGGCAAGACCCGCTACACCGGCCTGACCCATTTCGTGGACGGCGGCCACGACGAACTGGCCGAGGTGGTGCGTGCGGTCAAGCCGGACTTCCTGCAGGTCAACTACTCGGTGGTCTCGCGCAACGCCGAGCGGACGGTGTTCCCGGTCGCGCAGGAACTGGGGGTGGCGGTGCTGATCAACCGCGCCTTCGAGGACGGCAAGCTGTTCTCGCAGGTGCAGGGCAAGGCGCTGCCGGCGTGGGCGGCGGAGGCCGGCATCACCTCCTGGTCGCAGGCGTTCCTCAAGTTCGCGCTGAGCCATCCGGCGGTGACGGCGGTGATCCCGGCCACCGGCCGCCCCGACCGCCAGAGCGACCAGCTGCTGGCCGGCCACGGCCCGGACCTGAGCGAGCAGCAGCGCCAGTCCCTGATCGCACTGTTCGCCTGAGGCCGCCGCGATGAACACGCGGCCATCGAACGGCAACGCCTTCGTGCGCCTGGTCTCGCGCCTGTTCGACGTGGCGCCGGGCGAGGCGCCGGCGGTGGCGGCCGGGCTGGTGATGTTCTTCCTGCTGTTCGCCGGCTACTTCATGCTGCGGCCGGTGCGCGAGACCATGGGCGTGGCCGGCGGCGTGGAGAACCTGCAGTGGCTGTTCACCGGCACCTTCGTCGCCACCCTGGTGGCGTTGCCGCTGTTCGGCTGGCTGGCCTCCAGGGTCTCGCGGCGGCGGATCGTGCCGTGGACCTACGCGTTCTTCGTGGTGAACCTGCTCGGCTTCGCCGCCGGGCTGGCATGGTCGCCGGACAGCGTGTGGGCCGCGCGTGCGTTCTACATCTGGCTGTCGGTGTTCAACATGCTGGCGATCTCGCTGGCCTGGAGCGTACTGGCCGACGTGTTCGCCACCACCGAGGCCAAGCGCCTGTTCGCGCTGATCGCCGGCGGCGCCAGCCTGGGCGGGCTGGCCGGGCCGATCCTCGGCACCGTGCTGGTGGCACCGCTGGGACACGCGGGACTGCTGGTGCTGTCGGCGGCGCTGCTGGCGATCAGCGCCGGCGCCGCGGTCTGGCTGCATGCCTGGCGCGACCGCAATCCGCTGCCGGCCGGCAGCATCGCCGACAGCAGCGAACAGCAGCGGCGCCGGCCGCTGGGCGGCAACCCGTTCGCCGGCGCCACCGCGGTGTTCCGCTCGCCCTACCTGCTGGGCATCGCCGCGTTCGTGGTGCTGCTGGCCAGCGTCACCACCTTCCTCTACTTCGAGCAGGCGCGGATGGTGGCAGAGCACTTCCCCGACCGTACCCGCCAGACCCAGGTGTTCGGCCTGATCGACACCGTGGTGCAGACGCTGTCGCTGCTGACCCAGTTCTTCCTGACCGGGCGCATCGCCAAGAAGCTGGGCGTGGGCGTGCTGCTGACGGTACCGGCGCTGGCGATCGCCGCCGGCTTCCTGTGGCTGGCGTTGGCGCCGGTGTTCGCGGTGTTCGTGGTGGTCATGGTGGTGCGCCGCGTGGGCGAGTACGCGCTGGTGCGGCCCGGCCGCGAGATGCTCTACACGGTCATGCCGGCCGAGCAGAAGTACAAGGCCAAGAACTTCATCGACACGGTGGTCTACCGCGGCGGCGACGCCGTCAGCGGCTGGGTCAAGCGCGGCCTGGACCTGATCGGCGAACATCCGGCGCTGGCGATGTTCATCGGCGCCGCGATCGCGCTGGCCTGGGCGGGCGTAGGCGGCGGCCTGGGGCGCTGGCAGCGCCGGCTCGAGCAAGCGGAGCGGGACGGACGATCGCCGCCGCCGTCACCGGCGACCACGCAGGAGCGGCCGGCATGAAGCCATCACCTCGCCGAACACGGCGGCCGCCGTCCCGTGTCGCCATGGCGTCCGCCGCCGGCACTGGCAGCGGGCGGATCGTACATTCCTGCGGAGACTCACGATGACCACCGGCAATGAACCCGGCAATGAACAAAGACGTTCGCTGATGATCGGCGGCCTTGCCGCGGCCGCGGGGATCGCCGCCCTGGGCACGGGTGCCGCCGCCGCGCAGGCGCCGTCGCGACCGGCGCCGGAGCGGCTGCCGCTGGCGGGCAGGGTCGCGTTCGTCACCGGCGCCGCTCGCGGCATCGGCCGCGCGAGCGCGCTGGCGCTGTCCCGCGCCGGTGCCCGCGTCGCCCTGGTCGACATCGGCGACGCCGACGCGATGCTGTCCGAGATCGGCTATCCGCTGGCGTCGCGCGAGGAACTGGAGGCAAGCGCCGCCGCGGTGGTGGCGGCGGGAGGCGAGGCGATCCCGCTGCTGGCCGACGTCCGCGACATCGCGCAGCTGCGCGCGGCCGTGGACGAGACGCTGCGCCGCTTCGGCGGCATCGACATCGTCGCGGCGATCGCCGGCGTCGGCGTCCAGGACGACGACTTCGCCCACTACGATCCCGAGCGCACCCGGCACGTGATCGACGTCAACGGCGTCGGCGTGCTGAACACCGTGCACGCCGCCTGGGAACCGCTGAAGCGTTCGGCCGGCGGCGGACGGGTGGTGGTGCTGAGTTCGCAGGCCGCGCGCATCGGCGAGGCGCTGCCGGCCTATGGCACCTCCAAGTTCGCCGCCACCGGCGTGGTGAAGAACCTGGCGGTCGCGCTCGGCCCGGACAACATCCGCGTCAACGCGCTGGCCCCGAGCATGGTGGAGACCGGGCTGCCGTACTTCCAGAACCGGCTGCCGCGCAACGAGGCATCGCGGCGCAGCCTGACCGAACGCCTGGGAAGGAACTTCGTCCTGCCCCTGCAGATGCTGGACGTGGACCTGGTGGCCGAAGGCATCGTGATGCTGGCCGGCCCCATGACCGAGGCGACGACCGGCATCACCTTCGACATCAACGGCGGGCTGACCGCGCAGACGCCATCCTGATCCAGGCGTTCGGCACCGCGACGCCGCGATGGCGCGCCTGCGGGCCGCGCCGGACCGATTTTCCCCGCAGTTTTTTGTTCAACACGAAACCGGAGTACCCCCCACATGTCTAGTTCCTTTTCCGGACAACGCGTCCTGGCCGTCGGCGGCAGCTCGGGCATCGGCGAGGCCGTCGCCACGGCGTTCGCCGGGGCCGGCGCGCAGGTCACCATCGCCTCGCGCAGCCAGGCCAAGCTGGACGCCGCCGCCGGCCGCATCGGCCACGACGTGCGCACGGCGGTGCTGGACACCAGCGACGACGCGGCGGTGGAAGCGTTCTTCGCCGGCGCCGGCAGCTTCGACCACGTCGTCGTCAGCGCCGCGCAGACGCCGGGCGGACCGGTGCGCCAGCTTCCGCTGGAGGATGCGTACAAGGCCATGCAGAGCAAGTTCTGGGGTGCCTACCGGGTGGCGCGTGCGGCCGGCATCGCCGAGCGCGGGACGCTGACCTTCATCTCCGGCTTCCTCAGCGTGCGCCCGGGCAACTGGGTGCTGCAGGGTGCGATCAACGCCGCGCTGGAGTCGCTGGGCCGCGGCCTGGCGCTGGAACTGGCGCCGCAGAAGGTCCGCGTCAACACCGTCTCGCCGGGCATGATCGCCACCCCGCTGTGGGGCGGGATGGACGAAGCCGCGCGCCAGGCCATGTACGACAAGGCCGCGGCCACGCTGCCGGCGCGGGTGATGGGGCAGCCGCAGGACATCGCCAACGCGGTGCTGTTCCTGGCCGCCACGCCCTATGCCACGGGCTCGACCGTGCTGGTCGACGGCGGCGGCGCGATCGCATGAGTGACGCATCCCTGCACGCGGCCGCCAGCGACAAGGCGCACGCCGACGGCACGCCCGCCCGCGGCGCACGCATGCCGCCGGCGATCTGGGCGCTGGCGCTGGGCACCTTCAGCATCGGCGTCACCGAGTTCGTGGTCGCCGGGCTGCTGCCGCTGGTGGCCGACGAGTTCGGCATCTCGGTGTCGCTGGCCGGCAACCTCGCCACCAGCTACGCGCTGGGCGTGTTCTTCGGCGCCCCGGCCGTGGTCATCCTCGGCAACCGGCTGCCGCGCAAGGTGCTGCTGGTGCTGGTGATGGGCCTGTTCGTGCTCGGCAACCTGGTCACCGCCGCGGCGCCGGGGTTCGGCTGGGCGCTGGTCGGGCGGGTGATCACCTCGATGACCCACGGCGCCTTCGTCGGCATCGGCGCGATCATCGCCAGCGCCCTGGTGGCGCCGGAACGGCGCGCCACCGCCATCGCGCTGATGTTCACCGGCATGACCCTGGCCAACCTGGTCGGCATCCCCGCCGGCACCTGGCTCGGCCAGGCGGTGTCCTGGCGCGCCACCTTCTACGCGATCGCCGCGATCGGCGTGGCGACCGCGCTGGCGATCCTGGTCTGGGTACCGGGCGACGGCCAGCGCCGCAATCCGCCGCGCCTGGCACGCGAGCTGGCGGCCTTCGCCGACCGGCGGGTGCTGATGTCGATGGCGATCACCGTGCTCGGGCCCGCCGCATTCTTCACCTCGATCACCTACATCGCGCCGATGATGCGCGAGGTCGCCGGCTTCGGCGAGAACGGCGTGAGCGGCATCCTGTTCCTGTTCGGGCTGGGCCTGTTCCTCGGCAACCTCGCCGGCGGCAAGCTCGCCGACCGCGCGCTGATGCCGGTGCTCTACGCCACGCTGGCCGGCCAGGCGCTGGTGTTGCTGGCCTTCTACTTCCTGGCCGAGAGCCGGGTGGCCTCGGCGATCTGCGTGTTCCTGATGGCGGCCTTCGGCTTCGCCACCGTCTCGCCGATCCAGAAGCTGGTGATGGAAAAGGCCGCCGCCGCGGGCGCGCCGAACCTGGCCTCGTCGGTCAACATCGGCATGTTCAATCTCGGCAACGCCATCGGCGCGGCCTTCGGCGGCTTCGTGATCGCGCACGGCTTCGGGCTGGCATCGCCGAACTGGGCCGCGGCGCTGCTGTCGACCGCGGCGCTGGCGGTGGCCCTGTGGCTCGGCCGCGGCGAGCGCCGCGGCGGCGACCTGTCCGTGCCGGCGAACGCGAGCTAGGGCGCCACACCGACACCACCCAAGACCCAGGAGATGTACCGCATGGAATCCCGGATCGACACGCCACGCAGATCGCCGCCGGCCGCGTCCGGCACGCGCCGGACGCCCGGCATTTCCCATGTGGTCGCCTGTGCGCGTATCCAGCGCCGGCCGCTTCCGGCACGCCCCCGCGGGCCGCTAGCGGACTCGCCTGACCGGCGCTAGCCGCGCCGCGCCTTCCCCGTTCCCACCCAGGAGATTGCCCATGTCCAGACTGCCACACCTCCCCGCCCTGGCCGCCGCGACCTCGTTCGCCCTGCTGGCCGCCTGCTCCGGCCCCGAGCAGGGCAGCGCCGCCGCCCCGCCGCCTGCCGCGACCGAGTCCGCGGCGGCGCCGGGCGATGTCGCCGAGGCACAGGACATCGCGCTGTTCGGCACCATCTCGCTGCGCCCGGACACCTACGAGACCTTCGTCGCGGTGCTGGGGGAGAACGTGCGTTCCTCGCGCCAGGAACCGGGGAACGTGTCCTTCGAGGTGTTCCGCCCCGAGGACGGTTCGCCGACGCTGCTGCTGTTCGAGCGCTGGAAGGACCAGGCCGCGATCGACACGCACATGCAGCAGCCGAACCTGAAGGCGGTGATCGAGGCGGTGCGGTCCACCGGCGCGGACGCGTCGGAAACGCACGAGCTGGTCGAAGTGCAGCCTTCCGGCGCCGCCAGCCGCCGCGCCCCCGCCGATCCGGCGACCTCGCGCAACGTGCTGGTGGTGCTGAAGGTCAAGCCCGAGGCCGAGGAGACCTTCCTGCAGGCCTGGCGCGACGTGTTCCCGCATGCGCGCGCGGCACCGGGCAACGCGGTGTTCGAGATCTACCGCGACACCAAGACGCCGCAGACCTACGTGCTGATCGAACGCTGGGACAGCGCCGAACAGCACGAGGCGCACCTGGCCCAGCCGTACTCGCTGGCGCTGGACGAGGTGCTGCCGGATACGCTGGCCGCGCCGATCGTCAACGGCCAGAACCGCTTCCTCGCCCACGGCGTGCTCGACTGACGCGCCCGGCCGCCGTCCCGTGCGGCGGCCACGCCTCCCCGGATGGAGGCAATGGCGACGGCGCGGCCTTCCGCGCCTGCAGCCCACTCCCGCAACCGGTGAACGGTCGCAGTGCTTGCGACCTCTGCAAAGACGAGAACCGAGTAGCCAACCCTCATGAGCACGAACGAAAAGAAGAAGGCCCTGGTGGCCGGCGGCCTGGGCGTGATCGGCCGCAACCTGGTCGAGTACCTGGCGCAGCAGCCGGACTGGGAGGTGCTGGGACTGTCGCGGCGCGCCGCACCGGACGGCACGCCCGGGGTCCACCTGCAGGTGGACCTGCTCGACCCGGCCGACGCCCGCGCCAGGCTCGGCGGCCTGGAGGGCGTCACCCACGTCTTCCACGCCGCCTACCAGGAACACGACGATCCGCATGCGCTGGTCGACGCCAACCTCGGCATGCTGCGCAACCTGGTGGAGGCAGTGTCGCCGTCGCCGTCGCTGCGGCGCGTGGTGCTGTACGAAGGGGCCAAGTACTACGGCGCGCACCTGGGCGCGTTCGCGACCCCGGCGCGCGAGGACGACCCGCGGCACATGCCGCCGAACTTCTACTACGACATGCAGGACTGGCTGCTCGGCACGGCCGCGGGCCGGCCGTGGGACGCGGTGGTGCTGCGCCCGGACGTGGTCTGCGGCTTCGCCATCGGCAACCCGATGAACCTGGCGATGGTGATCGCGGTCTACGCCAGCATCAGCAAGGCGCTGGGCCTGCCGCTGCGCTTCCCCGGCACCGCCACGTGCTACGGCAAGCTCGCCCAGGTGACCGACGCGGCGCAGCTCGCGCGCGGGTCGGTCTGGGCCGCCACCGAGGGCCGCGGCGGCGAGGCCTACAACCTGACCAACGGCGACGTGTTCCGCTGGTACCAGGCCTGGCATGCGATCGCGCGCTGGTTCGACATGGAGGTCGGCGAGCCGCAGACGATCCCGCTGGCGCAGTTCATGGCCGACAAGGCGCCGCTGTGGCAGTCGCTGGTGCAGCGGCACGGCCTGCAGCCGGTGCCGTACGACCAGATCGCCGCCTGGGGCTTCGGCGACTTCATCTTCCGTTGCGACTGGGACGTGATATCCAGCACCACCAGGATCCGCCAGGCAGGTTTCCACGATGTGGTCGACAGCACGCAGATGTTCCTGCGCCTGTTCGACGAGTTCCGCACCCGCAAGGTCATCCCGTGAGCACCCCCGCGCCCGGCCGCTGACCGCTCCCGAAGCAGACACAACCGAACAGGAGGTCCCATGCCCATGTCCACTCGCTCGCCCGTGCTCGCCGGCCTCTGCGCACTGTGCCTGGCGGCCCCGCTCGCCCACGCCGACACCGCCACCCCGCCCGGCAGCGGCGTCGGCCCCGGACCGGAGGTGGCCGCGCGGCTGCCGGCACCGGCGGACAACGCCGACACCGAGGTGCGCGCGCAGGTGGTCGGCTGGCCGGCGGACCGTGCGCCGCTGGCGCCGGAGGGCTTCCGCGTCACCCGCTATGCCGAGGGGCTGGACTACCCGCGCTGGATGCACGTGCTCGACAACGGCGACGTACTGGTGGCCGAGGCGCGCTCCAATCCGCGCCGCGGCCAGCGCGAGGTGCTCAACGCCGCCCGCTCGCACGGTCCCAGCGCCAACCGCATCACCCTGCTGCGCGATGCCGACGGCGACGGCGTTCCCGAAGTGCGCAAGGTGTTCGCCGTCGGCCTGAACCAGCCGTTCGGCATGCAGCAGCTCGGCGACCGGCTGTACGTCGCCACCACCGACGGCGTCTGGCGCTTCCCCTACGCCGATGGCGAGACCCGGCTGCGGCAGGACGAGGGCGAGAAGATCCTCGACCTGCCGGCCGGCGGCTACAACAACCACTGGACCCGCAACGTGGTCGCCCGTCCCGATGGCAGGAAGCTGTACGTGACCGTCGGCTCGGCCAGCAACAACGGCGAGTACGGCCTGGACGTGGAACGCCGCCGCGCCGCGATCCTGGAGATCGACCCGGACGGCGGCAACGAGCGCATCTTCGCCTCCGGCCTGCGCAACCCCAACGGCATCGACTTCGAGCCGGCGACCGGCGCGCTGTGGACCTCGGTCAACGAGCGCGACCTGATCGGCGACGAACTGGTGCCCGACTACATCACCCGGGTCCAGGACGGCGGCTTCTACGGCTGGCCGTATGCCTACTTCGGGCCCAACGTCGATAGCCGGGTGCCACCGCGCCCGGACCTGGTCGCGCGCACCCTCGTGCCGGACTTCGCGGTGGGCGCGCACACCTCGGCGATGAGCCTGCACTTCTACCGCGGCAGCAAGTTCCCCGAGGCCTACCGCGGCGGCGCCTTCGTGGCCCTGCACGGCTCCTGGAACCGCAGCACGTTCTCCGGCTACCAGGTGCTGTTCGTGCCGTTCCAGGACGGCAGGCCGAGCGGCCAGGCGCAGACCTTCCTGACCGGCTTCGTCCGCGGCGACGGCCCGCAGGTCCACGGGCGGCCTACCCACATCCTGGGCCTGGCCGACGGCTCGCTGCTGTTGACCGACGACGCCGGCGACACCATCTGGCGGATCGCCTACGCCGGTGACGAGGCATGAACGCCGGCGGCAGCTGCGCACTTGCGGACGAACGGCGCCGGGCAGCCTGAAGCATGACCGGCGCGCTGCACTTCGACCGCCGCACCGCCACCGCGCTGCTGGTGGCCGCGGTGTTCTTCATGGAGAACCTGGACGCCACCGTCATCACTACCTCGCTGCCGGCGATGGCACGCGATTTCGGCGTCGCGCCCGCGCACCTGTCGGTCGGCGTGTCGGCCTACCTGGTGGCGCTGACGATGTTCATCCCGATCAGCGGCTGGGCCGCCGACCGCTTCGGCGCGCGCCGCGTGTTCGCCTCGGCGATCGCCGTGTTCACCGCCGCCTCGCTGCTGTGCGCGGCCAGCGGCGAGCTGTGGAGCTTCACCGCCGCGCGCACCCTGCAGGGCATCGGCGGGGCGATGATGGTCCCGGTCGGGCGGCTGGTGGTGCTGCGCGACACCCCCAAGGAGGGCATCGTGCGCGCGGTCGCCATGCTCACCTGGCCGGCGCTGACCGCGCCGATACTCGGCCCGCTGGTGGGCGGCTGGATCAGCACGCACTGGAGCTGGCACTGGATATTCCTGCTCAACCTGCCGTTGGGCGCACTCGCGCTGGTCGCGGCCCTGGCGCTGCTGCGCGACGGCCCGCCGCAGCGCGCGTCCTTCGACCTGCCCGGCTTCCTGCTCAGCGGCCTCGGCTTCGGGCTGTTCATGGCCGGCATCGAGGCGGCCAGCCGCGCGGACATGCCGCACGCGCTGTCGTTCGGAACGATGATCGTCGGCGCGATGCTGCTGCTGGCCGCGGCGGCGCACCTGCATCGCGCGCCGCACCCGCTGTTCGGGCTGGCGCCGCTGGCGATCGCCACCTTCCGCGCCACCGCGGTCGGCGGCTCGCTGTTCCGTACCGCGATAGGCACCGCGCCCTTCCTGCTGCCGCTGATGTTCCAGATCGGCTTCGGCTGGAGCGCGGTACGCGCAGGCTCGCTGCTGCTGTGGCTGTTCGCCGGCAACCTGGCGATGAAGCCGGCCACGACGCGGATCATGAACCGCTTCGGCTTCCGTGCCGTGCTGGTCGGCAACGGGCTGCTGGTCGCGGCCGGTTTCGCCGCCTGCGCGCTGCTGAGCGCGGACACGCCCTACTGGCTGATCTGCGCACTGCTGTTCGTCACCGGCATGACCCGTTCGATGCAGTTCACCGCGCTCAACACCGTCGGCTTCGCCGATGTGCCGCAGGCGCAGATGCGCGATGCGACCACCTTGTTCTCGGTACTGCAGCAGATGAATGCAGGCATGGGCATCGCCGTCGGCGCACTGGCGCTGTCGGTGGCCGAATCCATCCGCGGCACCGTGCCCGGCATGGTCGCGACCGGAGATTTCCACCTGGCCTTCGGCCTGATCGCGCTGATCGCGCTGCTGGCCGTCGTCGACAGCCTGCTGCTCCCGGCCGATGCCGGATCCGAAGTGCTCACGCGTTGATCGCCGCGTCGCCGGGATACCCGATGCCTGCGAGTGGACCAGGGCTGCCCGTCACGCTTCGTGCTTGGGCGGCCGCGCATGCCCGGTGAGGCGGTTCATCACCACCGAAACGATCTTCGCGGAGCCCGCTGCCCATAGCGCCACGAACGGCACCGCCTGCCAGGACCAGGTGGATGGGAACCTCGAGGCGATCGCCAATCCGACCGCTACGGAGGCGATGAGGCACGCGTTCGCGACCAGCAGTCTCCGTCCGTCAGTCATGGCCATTGGCTTCTTCATCTCCTTCGTCCCTGATCCGGACCACCCGCATCACGGCAACGGCAGCGTACGGCGTAAGTCGCCTGTAAGTCCAAGGCCAGCAGACTGGCGAGGCCCTTCCCCGACCAGGCCTCACCATGCGCATACACGTTGCCGCAGCACTCTTTTTCTCGCCGGCCCTGGCGATCGCACAAACCGCCACCAGCACCGGCGACATCCTGGCCAGGAGCGCCGACAACCGCTGGACACTCGGAGCGGCCGTCTCCGTGCGCGACAGCCCCTATGCCGGGGAGGGAACGCGCACGAGGCCGCTGCCGCTGCTCACCTACTCGGGAGAGCGGCTGTTCTGGAACGGGCTGTCCGGCGGCGTGCACGCAGTCAGGGGCGAGCGCTTCGGCCTGGACGTCATCCTGGCGGGCCGCTTCGACGGCTTCGATATCGACGATCTCGGACGCAGCGCGCTGATCCGCAACGGCCTGGATCCGGCACTGCTCGAGGATCGCGACGACGGGCTCGATGCCGGCCTGGCGTTGAGCTGGTTCGGCCGGGCCGGACAGCTGAAGCTGCATGCGCTGGCCGACATCACCGACGCCAGCGGCGGCCATGAGTTCGGTGCCGACTACGCCTATGCCATGCGCTGGGGCAGCACCACGATCGTGCCGGGCATCGGCGTGAGATGGATGTCGCGCGACCTCGTCCGGTACTACTACGGCATCCTGGAGGAGGAGGCCGCGCGCGGAGTCGCCGCCTACCGGCCCGGTTCCGCCGTGGTGCCGCAGGTCAGCATCGGCTTCTCGCGCTCCCTGGGCGAGAAGTGGAGGCTCGTCGGCGCCGTGGACTACCGGTTCCTGCCGGACGAGATCACCGACAGCCCGCTGATCGAGCCGGACACCAGCGGCGGCGCGGGGCTGCGCATCGGCCTCACCCGCGGCTTCTGACCTGACATAGTGCTCCAGTGTCGCGACGACCATCGAATGCCGGCCCCATGCTTGCCCCGGCTCGCATCGCGGCATTGCAGGCCCTGCCGGGACAGCCAGTCCTGGCGGTGGTCCGCGCCTTGCGCTGCGAGACGAGGGCCGCACGAACGACCGGCATTTGACGGCTGTCGCGACACCCAGGAACCCGCCATGAAAAACAGCGCCCCCCTACCCCACAACCGCATCGCCCTGGTGGAGGACCATGCGCGCCTGGCCGCCCTGGTCGAGCGCGGCCTGGCCGCCTCCGGGATCGCCGTGGACCGCTACCAGACCCTGGAATCGGCGTGGCATGGCATTGCCGCACAGTCCTACGCGATCGCTGTCGTCGACCGCGGGCTTCCCGATGGCGATGGACTGGACCTCGTCAGGCGCCTTCGCAGCGCCGGCTGCCGGACGCCCTGCCTGATGCTGACCTCGCGCGACGCGCTGCACGACCGCGTCGACGGCCTGGACGCGGGCGCCGACGACTACCTGCCCAAGCCCTTCGCGCTGGAGGAGCTTTCGGCGCGGGTGCGCGCGCTCATGCGCAGGCCGCCGGAAATACGCGACTCCCGGCTGATCCATGCAGGCCTGTGCGTCGACCCAGAGCAGGGCAGCATGGAATGCGGGGAAGAACGCGTCAGCCTGTCCACGGCCGAGCTGCAGATCATCATCTGCCTCGTCCGCGCCGCCGGCCGCACGGTGCGCCGCGAAGCCCTGGAACAGGCCGCCTGGGGTATTTCCGAGGCGGTCACGCCCAATGCCCTGGATGTCGCCATCCACCGCCTGCGCAAGAAGCTGGCGGCCATCGACTCCGGCCTGTTCCTCGTCAACCTGCGCAATCGCGGCTTCGCACTGCAGGTCTCCGATGCTGCCCAGTAGCCTGACCGCCCGCCTGATGGTCGCGGCATTCACCGGCCTGCTGGCGGCGACCGCGACCGGCCTCGGGCTCATGGCGCTGCAGGTCTGGCCGCTTTCGCCCGAGCGCATGCTGCGGGCGGAGTTGAGGGAGGAGATCGAGCACATCGGCGAGGGCCTGCGCATGCATGCGGACGGCCGCGCCGAGGTTCGCCTCAAGGACTACCTGGCCAATACCTACGACGCCATGCCCAAGGACGCGGCGTTCCAGGTCAGGGACGAGCACGGGCGCATCGTCGCGCAGAGCATCGCCGGTCCGGCGCTGCAGGCGTTGGCGGCGATGCCGGGGGACGGCCAGCTCATCCAGGTCCGCAGTGGCGGCACGGTCCTGCGGCTGCAGGCCAGCGAGGAGCAGCTGCTGCATGACGGGCGTCGCTACACGGTGCGCGTCGCGCGCAGCGACCGGCTCGTGACCACCCTCAAGGACTACGCCGGCAAGCTGTACCTCCGGGCCGGCCTGGTCACCGGATTGCTGGCGCTGATCACCTTCGTGCTCGTCGTGTTCCTGACCGTACGGCGCATGGTGCGCCCGCTCTACCGCATCTCGGCCGTCGCCGCGCAGATCGGGCCGCGCAACCTCGGAACGCGGCTCGGGACGGACGGCCTGCCGGCCGAGCTCGTCCCGTTGATCCAGGCGTTCAATGCCGCGCTGGCCCGGCTCGAGAACGGGTACCGGGTACAGCAGGAGTTCCTGGCCTCCGCCGCCCACGAACTCAAGACCCCGCTGGCGCTGCTGCAGGCGGAGATCGAGCTGGGCGGGGCCGCGGACAAGGCGGTACTGCTGCGCGACACCGCGCTGATGGCGCGCCAGGTCCACCAGCTCCTGCAACTGGCCGAAGTCAGCGAGGGACACAACTACCAGTTCGCCAGCGTGGACCTGGCCGACGTCGTGACCGACGCGGCCCACTACCTGGAGAGGCTGGCCGGCCAGAAGTCGGTTCGCCTGGTCGTGGGATTCGAGGGAAACGCGGCGGCGGCGGTGGAAGCGGACGCCGCCGCGATCTTCGTCCTGGCCAAGAACCTGCTCGAAAACGCCATCCACCACAGCCCGCAGGGCGGCGAGGTCCGGGTCCGCCTGCGCGTGGACGGCTTCAGCGTCGAGGACGAAGGCCCGGGCGTTGCCGCGGACGACCGCCCGCGCCTGTTCGAGCGCTTCTGGCGCGGGGCGCCAAGGGAGAGCGAGGGCGCCGGGCTCGGCCTGGCGATCTGCAAGGAGATATGCCAGGCGCATGGATGGAGCATCCATCTCGATGCCCGTCCCACGGCGACCGGCGCCTGTTTCGTCGTGACCGTCCCGCCCGGGCGCCTGCAGCGGCCATGACGATCGACACCGACATGTCCCTGCAGGCCACCGTGCTGGCGATCGCCAGGACGCTGGTGAAGGACGAGGATGCCGCGCAGGCATGGTTCCGCGGCGATGCGATCGCCTCGTTCGACGGCATGACCGCGGCCGAGATGTTCGCGCAAGGCCAGGGCGGGAAGGTGCTGTGCTTCCTGCTGCGGGTGCTGGAACGGGAGAGCTGCTCGTGATCCGCATGCGCCTTACCACCTGATCGCTGCAGCCGATGGCCATGCGCGCGGCAGGTGAGCCCACTTCCCGTCGCTGCACCGACGCAGGCATGGGGCCGCGCAGTGGCGGTCCCGCGACCCTGGCCACACCGTCCCGGCAGCGGCACCGCCTCCCCACACATCAACGGCTTCGACAACATCGCCGGAACTCCGCTCCCTTCGTGATCACAAGGCCGGTTCGTTCGCAGACTCGCCGGCCCTTGTCTAGGTCAATACGGTCGCTGCCATCGTCGGCCACTGATCGTGCTCGCCCCGATCAAGCGCTTTGCACCTGCCTGAGCACCGATGGGCATCAATTGGGATTTCCTGGAAATCCGGCCTGGGGCCCAGCAGCCATCGAACTGGAGGGGTCGGCATAGCCAACCCGCTGTGCGGTGCTGTTGAGGTGCCTTCGCCGGACGCCGGATGCCGGGCGTGTGCCCTGCCCCCGCGGTCACCGGGGTGAACAATTTTCTCCACCCGAACCTGATTTTCTGAGCCGGTCCGAACTGCTCGCATCACCGCTCCCGGCGCTGCCTCCTGCGCCGACGCCAAAGCAAGAACGCGGCCAGCGGCAATGCCACCAACGCTACGAGTGCGGCCAGCGCCGTTCCCCGGCCGATACCGAGCGCCGACAACAACAAATCGAACTTGCTTGTGGCAAACGCTGGCGGCGGTACCTCCAGCACCGCATCGTCCATCGGACGGCCGGCGAGGAAGTCGGCGATATGCGCGGCAATGTCCGGATGACCGAGCCACAGCTCGTCGTCATGGCTTGCACCGCGTACAAGCAGCTGCCTGCCGTCGCTGAAACCGGGCAGCAGCGCCTGCGCGTTCGCCGGCGGCGTGCGGCCGTCGAGCGTGCCGCTGACGAACAGTGCCGGCACCTCGCTATGCAACGGTGCACGGAATGCCTCGCCGAGATCGACGAGCCCGAGGCCCTCGCCAAGCATCGGGAACGGAAAGTTGATCGCATCGCCGAACAGGCTGTCGCACGCCTGCGCTTCGACCAGGGCACGCCGCTGCGGGCTCTGGCCGGATGCCGCCTCCATCGCCAGTGGCATGGCACGGAACTCGCCGATCTGCTCGCGCACCGCCAGCACGATCTCCGCCATCAGGCCGTAGTCGCCACGCTCGGCATCGCGCAGCGCCAATGGCAGGATCTGCTGGGTCGAACGCCGCCCGAGCGAGGCCGCGATCGCGAGCTGCGCGTCGTACTCGCCAATCGTCACCTGCCGGCCACCACGCATGAAGCTGCGGCCCCGGCCTGGCTGGCGGCGCAACGCCTCCAGCACGCGCCGGGCAGAACCGGCCAGGTCGTCGAATCCTTGGTCCTTGGCGACGGCGGCCAGCTCCGCCAGCAGGACATCGGCCGCCAGTGGCGACTTCAGCGTGTCGTCGGGTCCCTCGACACCGAGCAACACCACGCGGTCGATGCCCGTGCCATGCCGGCGGACGCTGGCCAGCGCCAGGTGAGTGCCGTAGCTCATGCCCCACAGGCTGATCCGTGGCACGCCCAGCGCGCGGCGCAGATGCTCGAGGTCGTCGGCGCTCTCGGCGGTGGTATAGGCGTCCAGGTCGATGCCTTCCTGCCGCCAGTGGGCGATGCAGCGGGCGGCCGTGGCGTGCAATGCGGCCAGCGCGGCGTCCCGCTCCAGCGGACGGGCGTCGTCGAAGCGCTGCACATGGGGGCATGGCGGCGACGGTTCCGACAGGCCGGTTCCGCGCTGGTCGAGCAGCAGCACGTCGGTCTCGCGCCGGACCCGGTCGAACACCGGCCAGCGCGGTCCGCGCGCGGTGCCGACCCCGGAGCCCCCGGGGCCGCCAGCCAGGTACACCACCGGCGCGGCGCGGCCATCGCCGCCCGTGGCCGGCAGCCGCACCACCCGCAGGCGCATGCCCGGGCCATCCGGCTCGCCGTGCCGGCGCGGCACCTCCAGGAAGGCGACCTCGGCGGCGATCGTGCCGTGGCGCTCGGTCTCGAACGCATAGGGCGCGAACCGCAACGGCGCCTGCACATCATTGGCCAGCGCAGGCGCCGCTGCGGCGATCGCCAGCCACATTGGCCCCAGCCGCGCGACCGCCGAGAGCATCCGTTGGGACGGTCCTGCGCCGCCGGGCGGGATGTTGGACCTGTCGCCACGCCGGCACCGGCCCGGAGGCGGCGTGGGGGGGACGGCCGCCCGGGAAAGCGGGCTCAGGCGGTATAGACGAAACGGCAACATCGATACGGCGGACATGGTGGACTCCGGGCGGCAGGCAATGCGGGCGCTCCCGGCCTGGCGACCGCTCGGGATGCGACACGCGGCGGCGGGACGGTCCGCGCCACCGGCCGCCAGCATCTCCGCCGGCGCGGGGTCTCGGGCATCCCAGACCGCCGAACCGCTCTAACCGGCGGTCCAGCGTCTCCGTGCAGCCGATACGATGTCGGCATGCCGATCGCGAGAACCCTGACCGCCCTTGCCGTGCTGCTGGCCGCACTCTCCGCCTGGCTGATGGCTTCGTCGCGCGCCCCGGCAACGGTGCGCGTGCTGGCCGCGGAGATGGCGCCTGCCGCGATGGCTGCTTCCGCAGGCATGCCGGAACGGCCTCCAGGCCAGTTGGACTGGCGCCCGCTCGATCAACGCGTACTGGCGAACTGGCACGGCCCCTACTGGCTGCGCTGGCGACTGTCCGCGCCCACGACCAACGATGGCGACCGCGCGATGCGCCTGTCGCTGCGCGCCGCCAGCCAACCCTACTGGAACGGACGGCCACTGGCAGGCAATGGCATCGTGGGCCTTACCGCAGAAAAGGAACGGCCAGGCCTCGTCGACGTCGTCCGCGTGCTGCCGCCATCCTCTCGCGCCGGCACGGACGAACTGGCCGTGCTCGCCTCCAGCCACCACCAGGGGTTTCACCTCCATCATGCGGGCGCCGCCATCGAGGTGGCACCGGTCGAGGCGATCTACAGCCATCGCCTGCGACCCTGGCTGATCGCGGCCCTGGCCACGGGCGCGCTCGCGGCAGCATGGCTGTATTTCCTGGCCGTGCAGCGCGGCCGGCTGCGCACGCCCGGCGCGCCCCTGCTGCTGGCGCTCGGCGCAGTCGGCCTGGCGTTGCCGGTCGTCGAGGCCTGGCGCCCGCTGCTGGGATACGCCTATCCATGGCACGGCCCGCGCCTGCTCGCGCTGCTGGCCCTGCACCTGGCGGCTGCGGTCCTGCTGCCGGCCTACATTGCGCGCCGCTTCGGCGTCGTCGTGCCGGGCGGCGCGCGCATCGCCTACCTTGCGGTGCTCGCGGCGATAGCGGCCTTTCTGCCCAGCTTCGATGGCCGCTCGGCCGCCGTGCTCCTGCTGAGCCTGCTCGCCTCGGCCTGGCTGCTGCTGTGCGCCCGTGGCGAGCCCGATGAGCGCTGGCCGATGCTGATCCTGATGCTGGCCGGCGCACTGGCGATGCCGATCGCCGGCGGCGCGTTTCTCGACGGCCCGTACTTCCTGCTGCTGGCGGTGCTGATGGGCTTCCTGCTCCTGCGCCACGCCGCGCAGCTGCACGCGCTGGACCGGCACAACGCGACGCTGCGCGAAGAGCGCGCCCGCCTCTCATTGCAATTGCTGCAGCGGGGCATCCAGCCGCACTGGCTGATGAATACCCTGACCTGCCTGCAGGAACTGATCGAACAAGCGCCGCCGCGCGCCAGCCGTCTGGTCGAATCGCTGGCGGAACAGTTCGATCGCCTACGCGAGAGCAGCGCCCGCACGAGCGTTCCGCTGGAGGACGAACTGGCGCTGTGCCGCAACCACCTGGACATCGTCGGCCTGGCGCTGGATCGTCCGATGCACTTCGAGGTCGAGACCGGCACCGAACGGACGCGACTGTCGCTGCCGCCCGGCGTCCTCCACGCACAGGTCGAGAACGCACTGACCCACGCCGGTGCAGTTGCCTGCGCGCAGCGCCCGTTCCGCCTGCGCGTGTACCGCGAGGACGACCGGTGGATCCTGGAGCTGCGCAGCGCACGCGGGTCCGCGCCGCATCGCGGCCAAGGCACCGGCACGCGCTACATCGAGGCCAGCCTGGCCGCCGCCTGTCCCGGCGGCTGGCGATTCGTCCAGCACGCCGAAGGCGACGACTGGTACGGCCGGATCGAGCTGGCATGCGCATCCTGATCGTCGAAGACGAACCCCTGGTGCGCCAGCGCCTGCTGCGCCTGTGCGCCGAGCTGGCCGGCACGCGTGCCCGCTTCGACGCCGTCGCCGAACTGGAGTCGGCCGGCGACCGGCTCCAGCGCAGCGTCTACGACGGCCTGCTGCTGGACCTGAACCTCGGCGGCGAGGATGGCTTCGAACTGCTGCGACGCGCGGTGGCCGGGCGCTACCACTGCGTCGTGGTCTCGGCCCATCGCGAGCGCGCGCTGCAGGCCTTCGAGCACGGCGTGCTGGACTTCGTTCCCAAGCCGTTCTCGCGCGAGCGCCTCGGCCTGGCCCTCGACCGCCTGCTCGACGCCGGGCGCTACCGTGCAGGCAGCGCCCGCTACCTCGGCATCTGGCGCGCGCAAGGCGCGGCACTCGTCGAACTGGCGGACGTGCTGTGGATCCGCGCCGACGGCGACTACAGCGAGCTACGCCTGCTCGATGGCCGCAGCGAACTGCACGACAAATCCCTGGCCGCCCTGACCGCCGTGCTGCCGCCCGATTTCGTGCGCTGCCACCGCTCCTACCTGGTCAACCTGCGCCATGTCCGCACCCTGCATGCCGGCTCCGGCAGCCGTTACTGGCTGGTCCTGACCGGCGGCGCGGAACTGCCCGTGGGCCGCGCCCACGTCGCGGCGCTGCGCCGGGAGCTTGCGCTCGAATGAGGGCCTGCGAACCTGTCTTCGCCGCAAGCGTTGGCCACCGCGGCAACGATAACGGGGTTCAGGTTTACTTCTTTCGAGAACTCAGCTTTCATCAAGCCGAGGCCCACGTCTTCAACCATTCCCGATCTGCTCCAGTCGCCCATTGCGACGATGCGGCACACGGCAGAGGGAGCCCGGCGCGAAGAGCTCTGTGGCCGTAACGATCTTCGGCCACGGGCTGGCCATCGATGGCGGCAAGGTTCGTATCTACCATCCGGCACTCGTGTTTAACCTAGCCGGAGCTTCGGCACGCGCCTCCGCAAGCGAGCGACACGAATAGCGCCAGACTTTCGCGCCAGTGGGACTAACCTCGACGCACAGTCCGTTGGTATCGGCGACACGGTAGGCGTTCGCGCGGGGCTTCAGCCCGCGCAGCTTGGTGTCGGTCAGCACGTGAGTCAGGAGGTCTTGGACACTCCGGCTGACTCACACCCTGCCGGGATTCAACGGGACGCCCTGGGACGACAGGAACGAAAAAACCCCTGATTTCAGGGGGTTTCGGCACCACATGGGATTTCCTTGGACTTCAGCGTGGTGGGCCCACCAGGATTCGAACCTGGAACCAAAGGATTATGAGTCCTCTGCTCTAACCGTTGAGCTATAGGCCCGTGCGGCCGCACAGTGTAGTGGAGCGACCGGGCCGCGACCACACGCACGGCGCCGGCCGCCGGGGCTTCACTGGCGCGATTGCGAATACGGCTGCTGCTCCGGATGCGTGCCCCACTCGGTGTTGGGCGCGGCCTGCATGACGAAACGCAGTTCGCCGCCGGCCATGATCTCCTCGTGGCGCAGGAAGGCGCGGTTCAGCGGCTGGCCGTTGAGCATGGCGCTGCCGATGTAGCCGTGGCCGTCGTCCAGTCCTTCGGCAATCACGGTGAAACGCTTGCCGTCGGGCAGGTTGAGCGTGGCGCGCGGCAGGAACGGGCGGCCGATGATGTATTCGTTGCTGCCCGGGGTCACCGGATAGAAGCCGACCGCGGTGAACACGTACCACGCCGACATCTGCCCGAGGTCGTCGTTGCCGGCCAGGCCGTCCGGGCGCGGGGCGTACTGGCTGTCCATGATCTGCTTGAGCCGCGCCTGGCTGCGCCACGGCTGTCCGGCATAGGCATACAGGTAGGCGACGTGGTGGCTGGGCTCGTTGCCGTGCGCGTACCAGCCGATCAGGCCGGTGATGTCCTCCATGTGCTCGAACACCGCCGGGTCCACCTTGGCGTCGAACACCGCATCCAGCCGGTCGAGCAACCTGTCGGCGCCGCCGTGTGCGGCGGCCAGACCGGCCACGTCCTGCGGCACGTACCACGAGTACTGCCAGGCGTTGCCCTCGGTGTAGTCGGTGCCGTAGCCGCTGGCATCGGGATCGAACGGCTCGCGGAAGGAACCGTCGCGGTTGCGCGCGCGCATGAAGCCGGTGGCCGCGTCGAAGGCGTGCTTCCAGTTGCCGGCGCGCTTGCCGAACTCGGCGGCGACATCGGCCTTGCCCATCCTCTGCGCCATGCGCGCGATGGTCCAGTCGTCGAAGGCGTACTCCAGCGTCTTGCTCGCCGCCTCGCCTTCCTCGTCGATCGGCACCCAGCCGAGCTCGCGGTACTGGGCGATGCCGTCGTAGGGGCCGTAGTTGGCGCTGGCGACCATCGCCTGCAGCGCCTCGTCGGCGTCGAAGCCACCGATGCCCTTCATGTAGGCGTCGGCGATCACCGGCACGGCGTGGTAGCCGATCATGCACCAGGTCTCCAGGCCGTGGAACGCCCACACCGGCAGGATGCCGTAGGGACTCTCGCGGCGCGCGGCCAGCAGCGAGTTGACGATGTCGCCGGTGCGCTGCGGCGGCTGCACCAGCGTCAGCAGCGGGTGCAGCGCGCGGTAGGTGTCCCACAGCGAGAAGGTGGAGTAGTTGGTCCAGCCCCTGGCCTGGTGCACGGCGTTGTCCGGGCCGCGGTAGCGGCCGTCGCTGTCCATGAACAGCGTCGGTCCCAGCAGGGCGTGGTACAACGCGGTGTAGAAGCTGGTGCGTTGCGCTGCCGGCGCCTGCACGACCACCGCCGCCAGCGCCCGCTCCCATTGCGCGCGGGCCGCGGCGCGCACGCCGTCGAAATCCCAGCCCGGCACTTCGGCGTCCAGGTTGGCGATGGCGCCGGCCTCGCTGACCGGGGAGATGGCCACTTTCACCACCAGCGCGTCGCCGCCGCCGTCGCCGAAGTCGAACGTCCCCACCAGCTGCCGGCCCTCGATCTGGGCGCGCGCCGCGGGGTCCTTCTCGCCCGGCGGCGGGAAGCCCTTGTAGGGGATTTCCTGCTCGGTGTTGTGCAAGGCATGGCCGCGCAGCGGGCGGGAAAAGCGCATGGCGAAGTACAGCTGCCGCCCCGGCGCCCAGCCGCGGGTCTCGCGGAAGCCGGTGACGGTGCCGTCCGGCTGCAGCCGCAGCCGCGACCAGGAGATCTTGCCGGGGTAGTCGTACATGCTGGTGCGCAGGTCGACCAGCACGTGCGCCGGCTTGCCCTTGGGGAAGGTGTAGCGGTGCACGCCGACGCGGGCGGTGGTGGTCAGCTCGGCACGCACGCCATAGTCGTCCAGGGTCACCGCGTAGTAGCCGGGCTCGGCGTGCTCGTCGGCATGGCGGAAGCGCGAGGTGTAGCCGCTGCCGGGCACGTCGGGGTCGCCGCGCTCCAGCCTGGGCGCACCGCTGACCGGCATCAGCAGCACGTCGCCCAGGTCCGAATGGCCGCTGCCGGAAAAGTGCGTGTGGGAGAAGCCGACGATGGTGCTGTCGTCGTAGCGGTAGCCGGCCGCCCAGCCATAGGCGTCCTTGCGCGGCTGGATGCGGGTATCGGGGCTGAGCTGGATCATGCCGAAGGGCACCGTCGCGCCCGGATAGGTATGGCCTTCGCCGTCGGTGCCGATGAACGGATCGACCGAGGCGAAGGCGGCCGCGCCCGGGGCCGCCGGCGCGGCCTGCGCCGCGTCCGCACCCATCAATGCGCCGATCGCGGCCATCGTCATGCCCAGCGTTGCCCCAAGTGTCGCCATCTCGCCCTCGTTTGGACCGGTTCAATCGACGACCGTAGCACTGTCATCGCCATGGCCGCATGTTGCGGCGCAAGATGCCGAAACCTGCGGCAGCGGCGACGATGCGCGACCCTTTGAACCGATCCAAATCGAGCCATGTCCTCCCCGGCCCCGCGCCACCGCCGCGTCACCCTGGCCGACATCGCCGCCGCCTGCGGCCTGTCCAAGGCCACGGTATCGCTGGTGCTGCGCGACAGCCCTCTGGTGCATGCCGACACCCGCGCCCGCGTGCGTGCGGAGTTGGAGCGGCAGGGCTACGTCTACCACCGCGGCGCGGCCAGCCTGCGCGGCGGCGGCTCCAATGCAGTGGCGCTGGTGGTGAACGACCTGGCCAACCCGTTCTTCGCCGAGTTCGCCGCCGGGGTGGACACGGCGCTGGCCGAGGCCGGCTACGTGACCCTGCTGGGCAGCACCGGCGAATCGCCCGAGCGCCAGCAGCAGGTGCTGGCCTCGCTGATGGAACACGAACCGGCGGCGGTGATCCTTTCGCCCGCCGAGCACAGCGATGCCGCGCGCCTGCGCCGCGTGCTGGGCGAGCGCCTGCCGGTGCTGGTGTTCAACCGCGCACTCGACGGCGCCGATGGCGCCGGCGGCTGGGACTACCTGGCGCTGGACAACCGCCACGGCGCGCGCGTGGCCACCGAACACCTGCTGGCGCTCGGCCATCGCGCGATCGCGTTCTTCGGCGGCCACCGCGATTCCAGTTCCTGCCACGAACGCCGTGGCGGCTACCGCGACGCGCTCGCCGCCGCCGGCATCGCGGCGGACCCGGCATGGCTGGTCGAGTGCGCGCCCACCCGGCTGGAGGCCGCGCACCAGGCCGGTGCGCTGTTCGCGCGCGACCCGGCGCCGACCGCGGCGGTCTGCTACAACGACGCGGTCGCGCTCGGGCTGATGGCCGGGCTCGCCGCGCGCGGCCGCCATGCCGGCACGGACTTCGCGGTGGTCGGCTTCGACGACATCGCCGAGGCCGCCGCCGCCTCGCCCGCGCTCACCACCCTCGCCACCGCGCCGCGCGAACGCGGCGTCCAGGCGGCACGGCTTATGCTGGCGCGGCTGCGCGGCCAGGCACCTGCCCTGCCGCAGAAGGTGACCGCGCCGGTGACGCTGCGCGTGCGCGCCAGCAGCCAGAGCCCTTCCCTGTCGATCCGCGCCCCAGGAGCCACCGCATGAGTACGTCGTCACGCACGCTGTCCAACACCGCCGCCCTGGCGGTGGTCAGCCTGATCTTCTTCACCTGGGGCGGGCTGACCAGCCTCAACGACGTGCTGATCCCGCACCTGAAGGCCGTGTTCGCGATGAACTACGCGCAGTCGATGCTGATCCAGTTCACGTTCTTCGGCGCGTACTTCCTGATGTCGCTGCCGTCGGGCGCGGTGGTGGCGCGGGTGGGCTACAAGGTCAGCATCGTGATCGGGCTGGTGGTGGCCGCGATCGGGGCGAGCATGTTCTACCCGGCCGCGCGCCTGCCCTCGTACGCGCTGTTCCTGTGCGCCCTGTTCGTGCTCGCCAGCGGCATCACCCTGCTGCAGGTGGCGGCCAACCCGTACATCAGCCTGCTGGGCGATCCCAAGACCTCGCACAGCCGGCTCAACCTGGCGCAGGCGCTGAACTCGCTGGGCACCACGCTGTTCCCGCTGCTGATCGGCCCGCTGATCCTGGTCGGCGCGGTCCTGGGCGCGGACCAGATCGCGGCGATGGATGCCGCCGAGCAGGCCGCCTACCGTGCCGCCGAGGCACGCTCGGTCGAGGTCCCGTACCTGATGCTGGCCGGCGGCCTGTTGCTGCTGGCGGTGTTCGTGCTGGCCATGCGCATCCCCTCGCTGCGCGAGGCCACCGACGCCGGCGACCAGACCCATCACACCTACGGCGAGGCCCTGCGCCATCGCCACCTGCGCTGGGGCGTGCTCGGCATCTTCGTCTACGTCGGCGCCGAGGTCGCCATCGGCAGCTTCCTGATCAACTACATGGCCGAGCCGCAGATCGGCGGACTGACCGAGGCGGCCGCCTCGCGCTTCCTGGCCTTCTACTGGGGCGGGACGATGCTCGGCCGCTTCGTCGGCGCGGCACTGATGACGCGCTTCGACGCGCGCCGGCTGCTGGCGATCAGCGCCGGCATCGTCTGCGCGCTGCTGCTGACCACGATGACCACGCAGGGCCACGTGGCGATGTGGAGCGCGCTGTCGATCGGCCTGTTCAACTCGATCATGTTCCCGACCATCTTCACCACCGCGATCGAGCGGCTTGGCACGCTGACCAGCAAGGCGTCGAGCCTGCTGGTGATGGCCATCGTCGGCGGTGCGATCATCCCGCTGCTGCAGGGCACGCTGGCCGACCGCATCGGCATCCACCACGCCTTCGTGATCCCGCTGGCGTGCTATGCCTACATCGTCTGGTACGGGCTGCGCGGCTCGCGCGTGGACGCAGATGCCTCCCACCTCCCGGCCTCGGTGCCGCGCAGCGGGCCGATGCACTGATGGCTGCGCCGCGCACCACCGTCGCCTGCTTCGGCGAGGCGCTGATCGACTTCCTGTCGCTGCCGGCCGCAGCCGGCCAGCCGCGGAGCTTCCTGGAACAGCCCGGCGGCGCGCCGGCCAACGTCGCCGTCGGCGTGGCCCAGCTGGGCGGGCGGTCGCGCTTCGTCGGCATGCTTGCGCAGGACATATTCGGCGACACCCTGCTCGCCGCGCTGCGCGCCCACGCCGTGGACACCGCGCAGGTGCGGCGCACCGATGCGGCGCCGACCGCGCTGGCATTCGTGTCGCTGGATGCCGCCGGCGAACGCAGTTTCAGCTTCTACCGGCCACCGGCGGCCGACCTGCTGTTCCGCAGCAGCGATTTCGACGAGACCGCGTTCGCCGACATCGCGGTGTTCCACGTCTGCTCCAACAGCCTGACCCATCCGGACATCGCCGAGGCAACGCTGCACGGCATGCGCCTGGCGGCCGCCGCCGGCGCACTGGTCAGCATCGATCTCAACCTGCGCCCGGCACTGTGGCCGCGCGATGCCGATCCGCGGCCATGGCTGTGGCGGGCGCTGGCCCTGGCCAAGCTGGTCAAGCTCAGCCGCGAGGAACTGGAGGCGCTGACCGATGCCGGCGATACCGCGGCGGTGATCGAGCGCCTGCTTGCGGGCGATGCCGAGGCGGTGGTCGTCACCGACGGCGCCGCCCCGATCCATTGGTGGACCCGCAGCCGGCACGGCCAGGCCACCACGTTCCCGGTGGACACCATCGACACCACCGCCGCCGGCGATGCCTTCGTCGCCGGCCTGCTGTGGCGGCTGGTCGCTCTCGGCATCGGTGCCGGCACGCTGGCCGCCGCGTTCGACGACGACGCCGTGCGCGCGGACCTGCTGCGCCATGGCGCCGCCGCCGGCGCGCTGGCCACCACCCGCCACGGCGCCTTCGTCGCCATGCCCGATGCCGATGCCGTGCGCACGCTGATCGAGACCCACGGATGAACCTGCCCGCTTTCCCCGTTCCCGACCTCACCCGGCCGGAGAACCTTCGCGCCCACATCGCCGACACGATGGCCTTCTATCATCCACGCGCGATCGACCCGGCCGGCGGCTTCTTCCAGTACCTGCGCGACGACGGCAGCATCTACGATCGCAGCCACCGCCACCTGGTCAGCAGCACCCGTTTCGTCTACGACTACGCCATGGCCGCGATCGAGTTCGCCGACTCGCCGCTGGCGGCCGACTACCGCGCCGCCGCCGCGCACGGCGTGGACTACCTGCGCAACGTCCATCGCGACGCCGCCAGCGGCGGCTATGCCTGGACCCTGCGCGACGGCGTGCCCGAGGACCGCACCAACCACAGCTACGGCCTGGCCTTCGTGCTGCTGGCCTACGCCAGCGCGCGCAAGGCCGGGCTCGACACCGCCGCCTGGATGGACGAGACCTGGGAGGTGCTGGAAGCCCATGCCTGGGACCCGGAGCACGGCCTGTACCGCGACGAGGCCGACACGCACTGGCACTACGGCGACTACCGCGGCCAGAACGCCAACATGCACCTGTGCGAGGCGCTGATCGCCGCCCACGAGGCCGGCGGCGACGGCCGCTACCTGGCGCGCGCGCTGCAGCTGGCCGAGCACATGACGCAGCGGCAGGCCGCGCGCGCCGGCGGGCTGGTGTGGGAGCACTATCGACAGGACTGGTCGGTGGACTGGGACTACCACCGCGACGATCCGCAGCACCTGTTCCGTCCTTGGGGCTTCCAGCCCGGCCACCAGATCGAATGGGCCAAGCTGCTGCTGGCACTGCGCACCCACCTGGGCAGCCAGGCCCCGGCATGGCTGCTGCCGACCGCGCGCCGTCTCTACGACGCCGGGCTGGCGCACGGCTGGGACGACATCCATGGCGGCATCGTCTACGGCTTCGCGCCGCAGGCGCTGCGCGAACGCTCGCCCGGACCCGACGAGGCCGCGCCGGACGTGGCGACCGCACCGATGTACGTGTGCGACGGCGACAAGTACTTCTGGGTACAGGCCGAGGCGATCGCCGCGGCGTGGCGGCTATATCGGGCCACCGGCCTGGATCGCTATCGCGACGACTACCTGCGGCTGTGGGACTACGCCTGGCGGCATTTCGTCGATCACCGGTACGGCGCCTGGTACCGCATCCTCGACCGCGAGAACCACCGCCACGACGACCTCAAGAGCCCGGCCGGCAAGACCGACTACCACACCATGGGCGCCTGCCACGACGTGCTGGCGGTGATACGCGGTAGCTGATCGACCTGCGCGACCTTTCGCGGCAACTTCTGCAGCGACAACCATGGGACCGACTCGGTGCGGCCCTCGGGCGATCAGTCGCAACGGGTCTACCGGTGACTTGACTCCCCGCATTCGCATCCAGACCAGAACAACAGCGGCCCCCTCCCCGACTGCCCGGCCCACCGGCGTAGCCGGTGGGCGCTGCCCCGAGCGCTAGCCAATGGCTCGCAAGCGCTCGTACCCGCCCCTGCTTCGCAAGGGAGGGGGCAAAAGACTCCAGTCCTCGGTCACACCGCGTTGCTGTTGCCGTTGCCGTTGCTGTTGCTGTTGCTGTTGCTGTTGCTGTTGCTGTTGCCACCAAGTGTGAGCAACGGGGACCTGTCCAGACCCGCAGGGCGCCGCCCATGGATGGGCGGCGTTTTCCGACCGAGCCACGGAGGGCGAGTCGGAAAATACCGATAGCCCATCAGACGCAGGCTCTTGATGTTGCAGGAAAAGCGTTTTTCTTTGGTTCCGTTTCTTTTGGCGCTTTCCAAAAGAAATGAACCCGGCCGCGCAGCGGACGGAAGCCTTTGCTTCTATCGGAAGCCTTTGCTTCTATCGCCCAGGTCCGAAGGTTTCCTTGCCAGAACGGGAACTTCGAAGGCATCGGATGCAAGTGACTGGAGGGAAGCAGCTCACCGGTAGAGCCCATCACGCCCGGATAGCCCGGACACCACGCCAAGTCGCCCCGACGGCCCCTGCACAGCGCCGGATCCGGATCCCCCCCCTATAGCCCAGAAACGCCGAAGGCCGCTTGCAGCGGCCTTCGGCGGTAACACGACTTAGGAACGACGGCTCAGTCGATGTCGAGGAAGCTGCGCAGCTGCTCCGAACGCGACGGATGACGCAGCTTGCGCAACGCCTTGGCCTCTATCTGGCGGATGCGCTCGCGGGTGACGTCGAACTGCTTGCCGACCTCTTCCAGCGTGTGGTCGGTGTTCATGTCGATGCCGAAGCGCATGCGCAGCACCTTGGCCTCGCGCGGGGTCAGCCCGGCCAGCACGTCGCGCACGGTCTCGGACAGGTTGATGTTCACCGTGTTCTCGATCGGGGACTCGACGTTCATGTCCTCGATGAAGTCGCCCAGGTGCGAGTCCTCGTCGTCGCCGATCGGGGTCTCCATCGAGATCGGCTCCTTGGCGATCTTCATCACCTTGCGGATCTTGTCCTCGGGCATGTCCATTTCCTTGGCCAGCTCCTCCGGGGTGGCCTCGCGGCCGTACTGCTGGAGCATCTGCCGGGAAATGCGGTTGAGCTTGTTGATCGTCTCGATCATGTGCACCGGGATGCGGATGGTGCGCGCCTGGTCGGCGATCGAGCGGGTGATCGCCTGGCGGATCCACCAGGTGGCGTAGGTCGAGAACTTGTAGCCGCGGCGGTACTCGAACTTGTCCACCGCCTTCATCAGGCCGATGTTGCCCTCCTGGATCAGGTCCAGGAACTGCAGGCCGCGGTTGGTGTACTTCTTGGCGATGGAGATCACCAGGCGCAGGTTGGCCTCGACCATTTCCTTCTTGGCCTTGCGCGCCTTGGCCTCGCCGTAGGCCATCGCCCGGCTGATCTCCTTGATCTCGGCCAGGGTCAGGTAGTTGCTCTTCTCCAGGTCGATCGTGGCCTGCTGCTCGGCGACGATCTGGTCCTTGACGTCGCGCAGGGCCGAGGACCACTTCTGCTTGCGCTTGAGCGCATCGTCCACCCAGCCCAGGTTGGTCTGGTTGCCTTCCCAGGAGCGGATGAAGTCCTTGCGCGGCATGCGCGCGACGTTGGTGGACAGGTGCAGCACGCGGCGCTCGTGGTCGCGGATCTGGCCCATCACGTCGCGCAGCTGGCGCACCAGGGTGTCGGTCAGCGGCAGCGGCAGCTTCAGGGTGACGAACACCTCGGCCATGTCGTTGCGCAGCTTCTCCACGGCCTTGTGCTCGGGACCGTGCTTGGCATAGGCCTTCTTGAACTTGGCCAGTTCCTCGGCCAGCACGTCCATGCGGCGCGCGACCTCGACCGGGTCCGGGCCGGTGGGGCCGGTGTCCTCGTCGGCGTCGTCGACATCGTCGTCGTCGCTGTCGTCGTCGGAATCGTCGCTGTCGCTGCTGTCGTCGCCGGCGGCCTCGGGCACGACCGGCTCGGGCACTTCCTCGACCAGGTCGTTGAAGCCGACCACGATCTCGGGCAGGCGCTTCTTGCCTTCCTTGTGCAGCTCGAAGTCGGCCAGCAGCGACTCGATCGACATCGGGAAGGTGCCCAGGGCGGCCTGGACCTGGCCCAGGCCTTCCTCGATGCGCTTGGCGATGGCGATCTCGCCCTCGCGGGTCAGCAGCTCGACCGTGCCCATCTCGCGCATGTACATGCGCACCGGGTCGGTGGTGCGGCCACCCTCGGTGTCGAGCGCGGTCAGCGCGGCGGCGGCTTCCTCGGCGGCGGTGTCGTCGACCTCGCGGTTGCCGGTGTTGCCGTCGTTGAGCAGCAGGGTCTCGGCGTCGGGGGCGACTTCATGGACGTCGATGCCCATGCCGTTGATCATGCCGATGATGTCTTCGATCTGCTCCGGATCGACGATGTCGTCGGGCAGGTGGTCGTTGACTTCGGCATAGGTCAGGTAGCCCTGTTCCAGGCCCTTGCTGATCAGTTGCTTGATGTCGGATTGCTGGGCAGGACGTTCGTTGGCCATGAGTGCTCGCGCCACCGGCAGTTGGTAATGAAGAGAACCTAGCATTATACCGCGCAAGGCGGACATTTGCCCGCCCGGAAGTTCGCGCGCGCCGCCGTGCGTCCCGGATGTTTACGCTCGGCGGCTTCGTGCCAGAACGGATTCAGGCCCGAAGAATGAAGGTCACCGGGCCGTCGTTGACCAGGCTGACAACCATATGGGCACCGAAGCGGCCGGTTTCCACCCCGGGCCGGTGCTGTTGCCGGCACAGCTCGACAAGACGGTTGAACAGGCGTTCAGCCTCCTCCGGCGCGGCGGCGCTTGTGAAGCTGGGGCGCATGCCCGAGGCGGTATCCGCCGCCAGGGTGAACTGGCTGACCAGCAGCAGGCCGCCGCCGCTGTCGGCCAGCGACCGGTTCATGCGCCCGCCGGCGTCGGCGAACACGCGGTAGCCGAGCAGGCGCTGGGCCATGCGCCGCACCCGCGCCTCGTCGTCGCCCGGTTCCACCGCCACCAGCGCCAGCAGGCCGGGGCCGATGCGGCCGATGCAGCGCTCGTCGACGCTGACGCTGGCCTGGGTGACGCGCTGGATGAGCGAGAGCATGGCGGTGCGGCCGGTTTCTGGGACTGCGGTTATACCGGCTAGACTTTTGCCATGAAAGCCGAATTCATCGCCAGCGTCCTGTACCGCCTGGCCGCGCTGTTCGCCCGCCTGCCCTGGCCCTGGTTGATGACCTTCGCCGACCTGCTGGCCTGGCTGTGGTGGCGGCTGGACGCGCGCGAAAGCCGGGTCGCCCGGCGCAACCTGGAGCTGGCCTACCCGGACCTGCTGCCCAGCGAGCGGGTGCTGGTGCACCGCGCGATCCTGCGCTCGACCGCGCGCCAGGCGGTGGAGACGCTGCGCCTGTGGACGCGGCCGCCGGCGCAGAACCTGGCGCGCTGCCTGAAGCAGCGCCACGGCCAGGACCTGTACGACGCCGCCCTGGCCTCGGGCAAGGGCGTGATCGTGGCCGCGCCGCATTTCGGCAACTGGGAACTGCTCAACCAGTGGCTGTCCCAGCGCGGGCCGATCGCCATCGTCTACAAGCCGCCGCAATCGGCGGTCGGCGATGCCTTCCTGCTCAAGGTCCGCGGCTCGGACGCCAACATCCGCCAGGTCCGCGCCGAGGGCCCGGCGGTGCGCCAGCTGTTCAAGGTGCTCAAGGACGGCGGCGCCACCGGCATCCTGCCCGACCAGCAGCCCAAGGCCGGCGACGGCGTGTTCGCGCCGTTCTTCGGCATCGACGCGCTGAGCATGACCCTGGTCAACCGGCTGGCCGCGCGCACCGGGGCGACGGTGCTGTTCGCCTGGTGCGAGCGCATCGGCCCGGACATGGAGTTCGCGCTGCACGTGGAGCCCGCGCCGGCGGCGATCGCCGACCCGGACCCGGTGGTCGGCGTGAGCGCACTCAACGCCGGGATCGAGCGCATCGCCCGCCGCGACCCGGCGCAGTACCAGTGGACGTACAAGCGCTACACGCTGCGCCCGCCGGGCAGCGGCGAGCACGACCCCTACGCCACCGCCCGACATCCGCACTGAACGGCGGCAGCGCAACGCATCGTCCCGGCCGGCCGCACCCCGGGTTTTGGCCCGGGACAGGAAAAACATCGACAATAGCCGACCGAACGCGGGAAGCCGCCGCCGCGAAAGTGGCGGCGGTTGAATCGAACGCCCGCCTCCCCCATCTGAAAAACCGTCATGCCACTGCCTTCAGCCCCTTCCACACCCAGCTTCGGCGACCCCTCGGCCATCCGCTGCGAACGCGCCGCCTCGGAGCTGCGTGCCGGGCGCCCGGTGATGATCGAGGACGGCCACGGCACGCGCCGGGCGGTAATGGCCCTGGACAGCAGCACCGAGCAGTCGTACGCGGCCTATGCGCAGGCCGCCGGCCATCGCCACTACCTGTTCCTCACCGCCACCCGCGCCGCCGTGCTGGGCCTGCAGGCGCCGCACGGTGCGCGCATCCCCCTGGGCGAACGCAGCTTCGACAGCCTGGCGGCGCTGGGCTACCTGCGCGAGGCCGAGCTTCCCGCCGACTGGAGCGCGGGCGATGCGCTGGATGCGGCCGCGGTCGAGGTCGCGCGGCTGGGCCTGCTGCTGCCGGCGATGCTGGCGGTGGACGTGTCCGCCGATGCTTCCGCGTTCGAGGGCTGCGGCAGATTGTCGCTGCAGGACCTGCAGCAGGGCGCCGCGCAGGCCGCGCATGGCTACGAACTGGTGGCGCGCGCGCCGGTGCCGCTGCGCGATGCCGGCATGAGCCAGTTCGTGGTGTTCCGCGGCGGCGTGGCGCAGCGCGACCAGGTGGCGGTGATCGTCGGCCATCCCGACCTGTCGCAGCCGGTGCCGGTGCGCGTGCATTCCTCGTGCCTGACCGGCGACCTGTTCGGATCGCTCAAGTGCGACTGCGGCGACCAGCTGCGGCGGGCGCTGACGATGCTGAAGGAGCTGGGCGGCGGCGTGCTGCTGTACCTGGACCAGGAAGGCCGCGGCACCGGCATCGCCGCCAAGATGCGTGCCTACGGCTACCAGCACGACGGCCTGGACACCATCGACGCCGACGCCCAGCTCGGCTTCGGCGCCGACGAGCGCCGCTACGGCAGCGCGGTGGCGATGCTGCGCGGGCTGGGCATCGCCCAGGTGCGGCTGCTGACCAACAACCCGGCCAAGGCCGAGCGCCTGCGTGCATCCGGCATCGACGTGGTCGAGCGCATCCCGGTCACCGGCCGCATCACCCACGAGAACGAGCAGTACCTGCGCACCAAGGCCGCCCGCGCCGGGCACCTGCTGGACGTGGACGCGCTGATCCACGCCTCCACCCGCTGAGCGGTCTCGCGACCTGCGCAGGAGCGGCTGGGCTATCAGTTGCAACAGGGCTTTACCGGCATCCTTTTCAGGTCTTTGAGGCCCTTGAGGCTGTAGTAGGTCGCAGCACTCCCTGCGCCGTCGCATAGGGCGGACCTTTGGCCCGCCTCTTCTCAATCCGCCACGACGGGTCGGAGCCCGCCCTGTACCTGTCGCCAGCTATGAGCGACGACGATCTGCCCAGAGCCGGAGGGCGCCGCCCATGGATGGGCGGCCTGCCGTGATCGAGCATGTTCCGACCGAGCCACGGAGGGCGAGTCGGAAAATCCCGATAACCCATCAGGCGAAGGCTCTTGATCTTGCAGGAAAAGCGTTTTTCTTTGGTTCCGTTTCTTTTGGCGCTTTTCCAGAAGGGTGAACCCGGCCGTGTCAGCGGACGGAAGCCTTTGCTTTTCTTGCTTGCCGATTTCTCCGGTGACACATTTGGAAGATCCGAGCTCACCGGCCGGGTGCCGTCGCGACTGATGGCCCAGACGCCACGCAGAGCCGCCCCTGCGGCCACCTCAGCCCAGGCACGCGCAGGAATGGCGAGCTACCCCGAACTCGGCGACACGCCCTAAACTCCCGTGTGCCGCCTCTCCGGCACCGGCTGCGTCGTGCGCGCCATCCTTCCGCCTGGAGCAAGTCCCGTGACCGACGCCGAGATCCCTTCCGCGCCTGCGCCTGCATCCGCCGCCGAAACCGGCTGGCAGCCGTTGCCGCGCCGTGGCGCCTGGCTGGCGGCACTGGGCGGCGCGGCGGCGATGCTGCCGCCGCTGGCGGTGGTCGCCGGCGTGTTCACCCTCGCCACCGGCATCGGCTCGCCCTGGCTGGCGATACCGCTGTGTGCGCTGCTTGGCGCTATCGCCGGTGCGTGGCTGGCGCTCAAGCGCCATCGCCTGACCCGCTGGCGGCTGGATGCGCAGGGCCTGGCGCTCGCGCGCGGGCGCTGGTGGCAGACCGACACGCGGGTTCCGCTCTCGCGGGTGCAGCACCTGGACCTGCGCCGCGGCCCGCTGGAACGGGCCGCGGGGCTGGCGACGCTGGTGGTGCATACCGCCGGCACCCGCCTCAACACGGTGGCCATCTGCGGGCTGGACGACGCTGATGCCGAGCGCCTGCGCGACCGCCTCGCCCGCCAGCTGGACCAGGACGACGACGCGCTGTGACGTCCCCGGCAACCGCACCGGCCACGCCGGACAGGCGCCTGCACCCGTGGTCGTGGCTGTTCGTGCTGCTGCAGCAGCTGCGGCAGTTCCTGCTGCCGCTGGTGGCGCTGGTGGTGTTCGGCAGCCGCGGCGATCGCGGCGACCTGGCCGACCTGCTGGTGCCGCTGGTGGCGGTGGCGGTGCTGGTGGCGATCTCGCTGCTGCAGTACCTCACCTACCGCTACCGCATCGGCGGCGACGCACTGACCGTGCGCAGCGGCTGGCTGCAGCGCAGCGTGCGCGAGATCCCGTTCGCCCGCATCCACAACGTGGTCGTGCACCAGTCGCCGCTGCACCGGCTGTTCGGCGTGGCCGAGGTCCGGCTGGAATCGGCCGGCGGCGACAAGCCCGAGGCGCAGATGCGGGTGCTGCGACTGGACGATGCCCTGGCACTGGAACACCAGGTCAGGCACCGTGGCCCCGAGGCCGGGGAGGCGGCAGGCGTCGCGCCGCCCGCCGCCGAGGTGCTGCTGGCGCTGTCGCCGGCCGAAGTGGTCCGGCTGGGGCTGATCTCCAACCGCGGCATGGTGGTGACGGCCGCCGCCTTCGGCGCGCTGTACCAGATGTTCCCGCGCCGTCTGGCGTCGGACTACATCCAGGACTACAGCCAGCGCGCGTTCGGCTATGCCAGCCACCTGCATCCGGGCACGGCGGTCGCGGTGGTGGCCGCCGTCGCCGTGGCACTGCTGGCATTGGCGGCGCTGCGGGTGCTGTCGGTGCTGCTGGCGCTGTTGCAGTACCACGGCTTCGTCCTCAGCCGCGCCGAGCGGCGGCTGACGGTCGAGCGTGGCCTGCTGACACGCCTGCGCACCAGCGTGGCGCAGCGGCGCATCCAGGCGTGGACGCTGCAGGAAGGGGTGATGCATCGCCTGTTGCGGCGCCGGCGCCTGCGCATCGACACCGCCGTGGTCGAGGCGCAGGGCGAGAGCGGCCGCGCGCTGAAGGAACTGGCACCGGTGGCCACGCCGGCGGCCTGCGACCGGCTCGTCGCCGGGCTGCTGCCGGTGGCGCACTGGCCGCCGCGCGACTGGCGCGGCGTGGCGCGCGGGCAATGGTGGCGGCTGTGCCTGCCCACGCTGGTGCTGCTGCCGGCGCTGGTCGCGCTGCTGTGCTGGCACTACGGATCCTGGGGGCTGCTGCCGTTGCTGTGGCTGCCCTGGTCGGCGTTCAAGGCGCGCCGGCAGGTCGCACGCATGGGCTATGCGCTGGACGAGCGCCTGATCGCCGTGCGCGGCGGCTGGTGGAACCGCTGGTGGCGCTTCGCCGAGCTGGACAAGCTGCAGGCGCTGCAACTGGTGCGCTCGCCGCTGGACCGGCTGCTCGGCACCGCCACGCTGTGGCTGGACACCGCCGGCGCCAGCGCCGGCTCGCCACCGCTGCGGCTGCAGTTCGTCGCCGAAGACGACGCCCGCGCGATCCATCAGCGGCTGATCGAGGCGATGGCGCGGCGCAGGCTGCGCTGGTAGGCGGTCGCGCCGGACCGCGTGCGCGGCGGCACGGCGGCGATGGCGTCCCGCCACTTCAGCGCTGCGCCGGCCCCCAGTAGCCCAGCTCGCGGCGGATCTGCAGCCCGCGCCACAGCGCGCCCAGCGGCTTGCGCCGCAGCCGCCCCATCTCGCCGTCGATGAAGTCCTCGGTGGCGGTGATCACGCGCTCGGAGGACTGGCCGTCACGGTACGGATGGATCCAGTCGGCGTAGCGCACGATCTCGGCCATCAGCGCAGGCTCCGGCGCCAGCGCTCGCGCCAGCATAGCCGGCAGCTGTTCCGGATCGGCGAAGTCGATCATGTGCGGCTGCGGCACGCGGTTGCGGAAGGTCACAACCGGTTTGTGCTGGACCACGAACTCGGACACGATCGAGGAGGTGTCCGAGACCAGCACGTCGGCCGCGCGCTGCGCCGCCATCACCTGCTCGGGCTCGACGAAACACGCATTGGCGCCGGCCAGCGCGCGGTAGCGATCGAACAGTTCCGGCGCGCACTTGGGATGCAGGGTCAGCAGCCAGTAGCGCTCGCCGCGGGCGATGTCGGCGGCGATTTGCGCATGCAGCCACGGCGCCGCGCTCAGGCGCTCGGTGAAGGTGGAGCCGAACAGGATCACCGGGCGGCCGGCGGCCGGCGCGCGCAGCGCCGCGCTGCGGCCGCCGTCGTCGCGGAACAGCGGGTCGAGCTTGGGCCAGCCGGTCTGCGCGACGGCGAAATGGCCTTCGCGCGCGGCCAGTTCGCGGAACGGCTGCGTCGTCGCCGGTCCCTGGGTGCAGTACAGGTCGAACAGCCCGCGCACGCGGAAGTGGCCGCGACTGTCCTCGCGCTTCTGCACGTTGAAGCCGTGGAACAGCTGCACCTTGGCCCCGGACACGAACGGCGGCACCCAGTTGGCGGCGCTGAACACCGCGCGCGGGCGCAGCGCCAGCGCATCGCGCAGGCCCACGCTGCGCACGCCCTCCAGTTCGGCGCCGGCCGCGCCGCCCTCGAACCAGGCCGCCACCGATTGCCCGGACGCGTGCAACGCCTGCGCCAGAGGCGCCAGAATAGGCAGCGCATAGCGCTCCGTCGCGAACAGCAGGTACCCGGCCATCGACACTCCATCCTCTACGACCGCCCGCGGCGAGCGGCCTCGCATCTCGGCCTGCATTATCGCGTTCAACGAAGCCGACCGCATCGGCGACTGCCTGGCCTCGCTGGCCTTCTGCGACGAGATCGTGGTGGTCGATTCCGGCTCGACCGACGCCACCGCCGCCATCGCGCAGGCCGCCGGCGCGCGCGTGCTGCAGCGCCCGTTCGACGGCTTCCGCAGCCAGAAGGCGTTCTGCGTGGCCCAGGCCGCGCACGACTGGGTGCTGTGCCTGGACGCCGACGAGCGCGTGGACGAGACGCTGCGCGCATCGATCCTGCAGGCCCGCGACGGCGGTTTCGCCGCGGCGGCCGGTTATCGCTTCGCCCGTCTGTCGGACTACTTCGGCCGCTTCCTGCGCCACGGCAACGCCTATCCGGACCGGGTGATGCGCCTGTTCGACCGCCGCCGCGGCGGCTGGCGCGGCACGCGCGAGATCCACGAATCGGCCAGCGTCGACGGTCCGGTGCCGACCCTGCGCGGCGACCTGTTGCATTACCCCTACCGCTCGCTGGAGCAGCAACTGGCCAAGACCCAGCGCTACGCGCGGATGATGGCCGAGCACGACTTCGCCCGCGGCAAGCGCGCGACATGGAGCAAGCTGGTGCTGGCGCCGGCATGGCGCTTCTGGCGCGGCTACGTGTTCCGCGCCGGCTTCCTCGACGGCTGGCGCGGGCTGGTCTACGCCTACGTGCGCGCCAACTACGTGCGGCAGAAATCGATCATGCTGTGGCTGCTGCAGCACGGCCAGCCGCTGGCCGATCCGCCCAGGGGCGATACGCGCGCCGCACACGGCGAACCGGCTCACGACCCGTAGGAGCGACTTCAGTCGCGATCGGGCTTCACCGGTAAAGCCTCATCGCGACTGAAGTCGCTCCTACGGGAATCCAGGTTCATGGGGGTACTTGCGCCACCGCCGGCCTGCTGCGCCTCGCGCGCCGCCAGGCCCGCCAGGATGCCGACCGCGACGCAGTAGAAGCTCGATGCCAGCTGATGGGCGAACATCGACTGGGTCAATCCGCACAAGGCGTACGCCACCACCAGCGTGGCGCCGGTGGCGGCAGGCCCGCGGAACTCGTGGCGGCCGCTGCGCCGGTACAGGCGCACGAACCAGTACAGCGGCAACGCGTAGACCAGGATCAGCAGCAACGCGCCCGGTATCCCCTGGGTCGCGCCCCACTCGGCCAGGTCGTTGTGCGCATGGCCCAGGTGGCAGCGCTCGATGCCGGCGTTGGCGCATTCCGGCAGCCGCTGCATGGCCACGTCGAAGCGGCCGATGCCGATGCCGGCAAGCGGATGTTCGCGCAGCGTCGCCCATGCCACCTGCAGCCGTTCCAGCCGCGCGCCGGTGGAGGAGTTCTCGTCCCCGCCCTTCAGCCTGGCCACGTCCTGCTGCAGTTCGACGATGCGCGCCTGGTGCGCCAGTTCGGGAACGGTCAGCAGCGCCGTCCCCGCGGCAAGCCCGAGCAACGCCAGCAGCAGCAGGCGCGTGCCCAGCGTGCGCCAGTGCGCGGTGCAGACGACGACCAGCAGCAGCGCGGCCAGGCCCAGCATCACCCCGCGGCTGCCGCTGAGCACGAACACGCCGGCGGCGGCGGCCAGGGTCCAGGCGCGGCCCCATCTGGGCGTGTCCGGCTCCAGCAGCACCAGCACCAGCAGCCCGAGCGTCACGTCGGCGAACACGATGGCGTTGTTCCAGCCCTCGGCGCGGGGGGCGCCCGCCGCGACCTGCGCGATCGCCAGCGCCAGCGCGGCCCATATCCCGGCCACCGCGCCGCGCCACAGCCAGCGCCGGTCCGGCATCAGCGCGTAGGCCCACAGCACGGTCCACGGCAGCGCCAGGAAACGGGAGCGCTTCTCGACGTTGCGCAGTTCCAGCCCCCACCAGGCCGCCGAGATCAGCGCCAGGGCGATCACCCCCAGCGCCAGCCAGGTGGTCCAGGCCAGCAGGCCCTGGGTGCGGCCGATGCCCTGCCGCAGGCAGGCGGCGCCGAGGATGCTCGTCGCCAGCAGCAGCACGCCGAACGGAAGCAGGCCGCTGGGAAGGCTGACCACGCACAGGCCGAGCAGGAAGACGGCAGCCGAGGCCAGCATCCGGACCCGCTGCTGCGGTAGCCGGGAAGCGGGGACTGGGGTTGCAGCCAGCGGCGAGGACGACATGGAGGCGGATTCTCGGGTGTGCCGGCCTAATGCGACCCCAACCGTGGCGGTGCCGGGACCCCGGCCGCCGAGCTGTCGTTCAGGCTCAGGGATTGCTGCACCACCTGCGCGAAACGCTCGTGGAACGAGGCCTGCTGCTGCAGGAAGAACGCGCGGGCCGCGGCCGAGATGCGCGCCTGCGCCTGTGCATCGAGCGACAGCGCCCGCATCACCGCACGCTCGATCGCGGCTTCGGCGACCTCGTAGCGCACGCCGAGGTTTTCCGGCGCATGGCCGGCCGTGGCGATCAGCACGCCGCGGTCCTGTCCCACCAGCTCGTTCATCGGCGCGCCATCGGTGGTGAGCACGATCGCGCCCACGCCCAGGCCTTCCACGATGTAGTGGCCGAAGCCCTCCGCCCGCGACGGGCACAGGTGGAACAGGTGCTCGTTCTGCAGCCGGCGCAGCGCATCGTCGGGCACGTGGCCGCTCAGCTGCAGGACGTTGGCCAGGTGCCGCGGCACCGATTTCTTCACGCTCTGCACCACCGTCAGCTGCGGCCATTCCGGATGCCGCGCCCACAGCCGCAGCAGCAGGTCGGTGTTCTTGGCCGAGCTGCGACCGGCCAGATGGAAGAAGCGCCGCTGCCGCCGCACCCCGGGCAGATGGCGATCCTCGCTGGTGAAGCCGACGTAGTGCGCAGCGCATCCCAGCCGGGCGAAGGTCGCCTGCGCCTCGACGGTCTTGCACAGCACCCCGTCGAAGCGCGGCAGCAGTTCCTGCCACTTGGGCAGGAACCATTCCGGGTTCGGGATCAGCAGGTTGCTCCTGCCTGCCGGCAGGCAGCGCTGGTAGATGCGCTCCAGGAATATCTGCACGTCGGCGCGCCCGCGCCACAGCGCGGCGACCCGCATCCCGGCCTCGCGCAGGCGATTGCGCGCGTTGCCGCCCTGGAAGCCGAGCAGCTCGACCTCCACGCCGGGGATGCGCCTGGCCGCCTGCGCCACCAGCAGCATGTCGCGGCTCAGGCCGACGCCGTTGTCACGGCTGATGATGCGGATCAGCGGCACGCGCTCATCCCCTGGCGAAGCGACGGCACCGGGCCGCGCCTGTCGCTCCGGCCATCGTTGGCGCGAGCGTCATTCATTCGTTTTCCGCATCGGCCTGCGCCTTCCGTTCGATCAGCCTTTCGCCCGCCGACATCGTACAGCCGCCGCGCACGGCCCCGGCCGGCACCAGCCACCAGCTCCTGCGGTTGGCCACCCCCATCGGCTCGCTGGCCTGGCGGTCGATGCACGAGAGCATCATCGGATCCTGCACCAGCAGCCAGCGCTGCGCCGGCCGCTGTGCCTGCCACGCCACGCCACGCCGCAGCTGTTCGTCCCACGGCACCCTGAAACCGAAGGTCGCCGCCGGCCGGTCGGCCATCAGCAGGTTCTGCTCCTTCCACGCCACCAGGCCGAGCTCGGCCTGCGGGCCGATGCGGCGGCCGACCGCTTCCATCAGGCCGCGCGCCGAGCTGGAATCGTTGAGCAGCGGATAGCCGACCAGCCCGTACATCACCCAGAACGCGCCCAGCACCGAGCACACCGCGCGCTCGGGCAGGCGCCGGCCCCAGACCAGCAGGCTGCCGACGCCCCAGGTGCCGACCGCGACCAGCACCCAGGCCAGCGGCCGCGTCACTTCCTGGCCGATGCCGCGGCCGTCCATCAGGCGCCGCTCGAAGCCCGGGGTACCCGACAGCATCGCCAGCCCCGCCACCAGGAACAGCGCCGCCAGCAGCACCGCGAACGCCCCCACGCACAGGCGCACGCCGCGCCGGCGCAGCAGCCCCGGCAGCAGCGGCGCCAGCGCCAGGCAGAACATCGGCAGCGCCGGCAGGATGTAGACGTCGCGCTTGCCGCTGGGAATGCTGAAGAACACCACCACCAGCAGCCACCACGCCAGCGGCAGCAGGTAGCGCGGATCGTGCCGCAGCCGCAGCCGCCGCCACCACGGCGCCAGCGCCCACGGCAGGGCCAGCATCGCCGGCAGCCACATCGTCAGCATCGTCTCCAGGTGGTACCAGGGCGGCTGCGGGTGGTCCCAGGACTGCGCGTAGCGCTTGGCCGTCTGCCGGAACAGGATGTCGTCCAGGTAGGCGTGGTACTCGGGATTGCTCGAAGACAGCCCCACCGCCAGCACCGGCGCCAGCCATACGCAGATCGCCGCCAGCAGCGCCAGCGGCCCCAGCCAGAAGCGCGCGTCGCGCACGTGCACGCGCACGCCCGGCCAGCCGCGCGCGGCGGCGATGCCGGCCGGCACCAGCATCAACAGCGCGATCACGCCCACGCCCTTGCTGATCACCCCGAGCCCGGCGGCGAACCAGCCCAGCGTCCACCAGCCCCAGCGCGGCCCCTGCAGCAGGTGCCGCAGCAGGCCGTAGTTGGCCAGGGTGATCCAGAACACCACCAGCGGGTCGATCTGCGCCTTCTTGGCCTGGAAGGTGAACTGCAGCGCGAACAGCAGCATCCACGCCGCGTACAGCCCGACCCGGCGCGTCCACAGCCGCCGTCCCAGGTCGTAGACGCAGGCCAGCGTGCCCAGCGCCGCCAGCAGCGAGGGCAGCAGGAAGGCCACGCGCCAGTTGCCGAGGATCGTGTAGAACGCGGCCTGCAGCCACATCAGCAGCGGCGGCTTGTCCGAGTACAGCTCCATGCCGCGGTGCGGGAACAGCCAGTCGCCGTTCTCGACCATCTGCTTGGCCACCAGCGCGAAGCGCGGCTCGTCCGAGGGCCACGGATCGCGCAGCCCCAGGCCGGCGCCGATCACCAGCATGGCGGTGATGGCCAGCAGCCAGAATTCGCGGGAGGATCGAGTGTTCAGCATCGGCGGCGATAGTAGCGGTTAGGCCTGCCTGCGCAGGCGTGCGTAGAAGAAGCCGTCACAGTCCTGTTCACCCGCAAGCCGCTGGCGGCCGGCACCGGAGACATGGCCGAAGCCCTCGTCCAGGACCTCGGCGCGCGCATCGCCGGTGCGGGCCAGGAACGCCTCGACCTGGCCGGCGTTCTCGCGCGTGAGCAGCGAGCAGGTGGAGTACAGCAGCACGCCGCCGGGACGCAGCGTCTTCCACGACGCATCGAGCAGGCGCGCCTGCAGCGCCACCAGCGCCTGGATGTCGGCCGGGCGACGGTGCAGCAGCACGTCGGGCTGGCGGCGGACGATGCCGCTGGCCGAGCACGGCGCGTCCAGCAGCACCGCATCGAACGCCGCCCCGTCCCACCACTGCTCCAGCGCGCCGGCATCGGCCGCCCTGAACTCGACGCTGGCCTGCAGCCCGGTGCGCTGCAGCGTCTCGCGCACCCGCTGCAGGCGCCGCGCGTCCACGTCCAGCGCCGTCAGCCGCAGCGACGGGTCGCGCTCGACCAGGTGCGCGGCCTTGCCGCCGGGCGCGGCGCAGGCATCGAGCACGCGCGCGGCGGGCGGCAACGCCAGCGCATCGGCCACCTGCTGCGCGGAGCCGTCCTGCACCGATACCAGGCCATCGGCGAACCCCGGCAGCGAGGACACCGCGACCGCCGTCTGCAGGCACAACGCATCGGCCAGCCATGCCGGCGCGCGGGCCTGCAGGCCGGCCTGTTCGAGCAGCGCCAGATAGGCCTGGCGGCCGATCCGCGCACGGTTGACCCGCAGCCACATCGGCGCGGCGAGCGCGCTGGCGGCGAAGACCTGTTCGGCCTGGCCGGGCCAGTCGCGGCGGACCTCGTCGGCCAGCCACTGCGGCCAGTTCGCGGCGGCGTCGGCCTGCGGGAATCCCTCGCGCAGCGCGCGGCGCAGCAGTGCATTGACCATGCCGGCCTGGCGTGGGCGGCCCAGCGCCCGCGCCGCCTCCACCGTCGCCGACAGCGCCGCGTGCGGCGGCAGTTCGAGCACATCGATCTGGGCGAAGCCGGCCAGCAGCAGCCCCTTCAGTTCCGCGTCGGCGCGCCCGAGCGGGCGCTGCAGCCACTGCTCCAGCGCCGCGGCATAGGCGGCGTGGCGGCGCAGCGCGGAAAAGCAGATGGCCTCGACCAGCGCGCGGTCGCGCGCATCGGCGATGCCGCCCAGCGCGGCGGCCAGCTCGGCCTTCAGCGAACGGCCGCGGCCGACCACCGCGGCCAGCACGCGCGCGGCGGCGACCCGCGCCGCCACGCCCGGCGGGGATGGCGGCGGCGCCTGTGGCCGGGCGGGATTCACGCCGAAACCGGCAGATCGCGGCGCGCGTTGAGGTAGTCGGCGGCGGTGATGGCCTTGCCGCCCTCGCGCTGGACCACGCGCAGGCGCAGCACGCCCTCGCCGCAGGCCACGTCCAGGCCCTGCCGCGAGGCGGCGATCACGCTACCCGGCGCGGCGCCGCGGCTGGACTCGTCCAGCGCCACCGCGCCATGGATGCGCAGGCGTTCGCCGGCGACCTGCGCCTCGGCGACCGGCCAGGGATTGAAGGCACGCACCTTGCGCGCCAGCACCGAAGCCGGCTGGTTCCAGTCCAGCCGCGCCTCGGCCTTGTCCAGCTTGTGCGCGTAGGTCACGCCGGCCTGCGGCTGCGGCTGCGCCACCGGCTTGAGCCCGGCACGCAGCAGCCCCAGGCCGTCGCCCAGCACCTGCGCGCCCAGCGCCGCCAGGCGATCGTGCAGGTCGCCGCCGGTGTCCTCCGGCCCGATCGGCAGGCGCTGCGACAGCAGCACCGGCCCGGTGTCCAGGCCGGCCTCCATCTGCATCAGGCAGACGCCGGTCTCGTCGTCGCCGGCCTCGATCGCGCGCTGGATCGGCGCGGCGCCGCGCCAGCGCGGCAGCAGCGAGGCATGCACGTTCCAGCAGCCATGGGTGGGGATCGCGAGCACCGCCTTGGGCAGGATCAGGCCATAGGCCACCACCACCAGCAGGTCGGGCTCCAGCGCGCGCAGCGATTGCAGCGCCGCCGGATCGCGCAGCGTCGGCGGCTGATGCACGGGGATGCCGCGCGCCACCGCTTCGAGCTTGACCGGCGAGGCGGCCAGCCCGCGGCCGCGGCCGGCGGGCCGATCGGGCTGGGTGAACACCGCCACCACTTCGTTGCGCTGCGCGGCCACGCGCAACGACGGCACGGCGAAATCCGGCGTACCGGCGAAGATGATTCTCATTGGGCAGGGATTCGGGAGTGGGGATTCGGGAGTGGCAGGAACATCTGGATCACAGGGTAAACAGGGAAGGGGATCGGCCGCATTCGCCTTTGCGAATCCCCGATCCCGAATCCCCAATCCCCGCCGTCAAGCCACGTGCTTGCGCGCCTTGGCCAGCTTCTTGCGCACCATCTCGCGCTTGAGCGGCGACAGGTAGTCGATGAACAGCTTGCCGTCCAGGTGGTCGATCTCGTGCTGGACGCAGGTGGCCAGCAGGCCCTCGGCGTCGAGCTGCCGCTGCTGGCCGTCGCGGTCGAGAAAGCGCACGGTGATGGTGTCGGCGCGGCTGACGTCGGCGAAGATGCCCGGAATCGACAGGCAGCCCTCCTGGTAGACGCGGCTGCCGCTGCGCGCGGTGATCTCCGGGTTGATGAACACCTGCGGATCGTTCCGCTCTTCGCTGACGTCGATCACCATGAAGCGCTTGTGCACGTCCACCTGGGTGGCGGCCAGGCCGATGCCCGGCGCCTCGTACATGGTCTGCAGCATGTCGTCCAGCAGCTGCTGGAACTGCGGCGTGGTCACCTGCTCGGCGTCGACCGGCGCAGCCTTGGTGCGCAGGCGGGGATCAGGAAATTCGAGAATGGGAAGTAGTGCCATGATCGTACCGATATGGGGGCGCCGGCCAATCCGGCAAGGCGTCTCAATTCTAACGCGAGCGCCTGCCCGATTCGCCCTTTTCTGGACTATAGTGCGGCTACCTGTTGGGGAATCAGGCAGATAGACACCATGTTCAAACGAATTCGTACGGTCGTCGCCGTCGCGATGCTGACCGTTGCGGCCTATGCCGTGGCCGTGGAAAGCCCCGGCGGCCATCCGGACACCTACGTGGTGCGCAGGGGCGACACGCTCTGGGACATCGCCTCGCGCTTCCTCGGCAGGCCGTGGCTGTGGCCGGAGATCTGGCAGGCCAACCCGCAGGTCGCCAATCCGCACTTGATCTATCCGGGCGACGTGCTGAGCCTGGCCTACCTGGACCGGGTCGCCACCACGGCCAAGGTGCAGCCGGGGCCGCGCCAGGAAGCGCCGATCGACGCGATCGCGCTGGCCGAGGTCGAGCCGTTCCTGAAGAACCTGCGCGTCACCGACAGCTTCGAGCAGCTGCCCTACGTGGTCGGCCTGGAGGACAACCGCCTGCGCGCCAGCGCCGGCCAGGTAGCCTACGTGGTCGGCCTGGACCAGGCCCGGCCGGGCCAGCGCTACGCGGTGGTGCGGCCGACGGTGGCCTATGCCCAGCCCAGGCCGACCGAGGACCTGGGCGCCAACGGCAGCACGACGCCGGGCTCGGGCAACCTGTGGAAGGACTTCGCCGCTCCCACCGCCCGCCGCGAGTTCCTCGGCTACGAGCTGGCCCAGGTCAACATCGGCACGGTGACCCGCGCCGCCGGCGGCAATGCCGAGGCGACCGCGATGCTGCTGGAGGACAGCGGCCGCGAGGTGCGCGCCGGCGACCGCATCGTCGCGGTCGAGGCGCAGGCCTACGACCTGCAGTTCGTCCCGCACGCCCCGGCGCCGCAGGTGCTGGAGACGGACATCCGCGTGCTGGCGGTGGCCGATGCCCTGACCGCCGCCGGCCCGCGCGACGTCATCGCCATTTCCGGCGGGGCACGCGAGGGCATCGACAACGGTACCGTGTTCTCGCTGTGGCGCTTCGGCAGCCGGGTCAACGACCGTGTCGCCCACACGCGCTTCTCGCGCGCGGACGACGGCTACCGCGGCGGCCACGGCACCGTGGGCCTGCCGGACGAGTACGCCGCCCACGCGATGGTGTTCCGCACCTTCGATACCGTCAGCTACGCGCTGGTGATGGAGGGCGTGAAGCCGGCGCGCGTGGGCTACCAGCTCAAGCATCCGGACGCACGCTGACGGCCGCCGCGACAGCGGAAAATCCTGACGCGACACGAGGACGGCGCCCTACGGCGCCGTCCTCGTGTCCGGCCTAGCCTGGTGCGGATGGCCGCTGCCCCCGCCCCTGCCCGCGACGATGCCGACGTCCATGCCCTGGCCGCCCTGGTCCTGGCGGGCGGCGCGGCCGCCCCGCGGCGGCGGTTGCTGCAGCGCCACCGGCACCCCGCCGCGGCACTGGCCGCGGGCCCGCACGCCTGGCGCGACGGCGGACTGGACGCGGCGCAGTGCGCCGCCCTGCGCGAGCCCGATCCCGCCAATCTTCAGCGCACGCTCGACTGGCTGGGCCGCCCCGGCCACCACCTGCTCGGCTGGCACGACCCCGACTACCCGCCGCTGCTGCGCCAGGTCCCCAGTCCGCCGCTGGCGCTTTTCGTCGATGGCGACCCGGCCCGGCTCTGGCATCCCAGCCTGGCGATCGTCGGCAGCCGCACCGCCACCGCGGGCGGCTGCGGCAATGCCCGCCGCTTTGCCGAGGCGTTCGCCGATGCCGGCTTCGCCGTGGCCAGCGGCATGGCCGCCGGCATCGACGCCGCCGCGCACGAGGCCGCACTGGCGCGGGGCGCCATCACCGTGGCGGTGCTGGGCACCGGCGCCGACGTCGCCTATCCGCGCCAGCACGCCTTCCTGCGCGATCGCATCGCCGCCACCGGCGCGGTGGTCAGCGAGCATCCGCCGGGCACGCCGCCGCGCGCCGGGCACTTCCCGGCACGCAACCGCATCCTCGCCGGGCTGGCCCTGGGCACGCTGGTGGTGGAGGCGGCAGCCCGCTCCGGGGCGCTGATCACCGCCCGCCAGGCGGCCGAGGCCGGGCGCGAGGTATTCGCCCTGCCCGGCTCGATCCACAACCCGCAGGCGCGCGGCTGCCACCGGCTGATCCGCGAGGGCGCCATGCTGGTGGAGACCCCGGCGGAAGTGACTGCCGGCACAGGCGCGGCGGCGACCGCGCTGGCCGCGGCCTTGCGCCGTCGCCTGGGCGCCCCCATGCATGCGATCGAACCTTGCACGGGCGGTTCCCCCCACCCCGCAGCGCCCCGCGACCCGGAACACCACCGCTTGTGGCTGGCGCTGGACCATGACCCAACGGGTATGGATTCATTGATCGAACGCACCGGATTGACGGCCGCCGAACTGTCCTCCATGCTGCTGGTCATGGAACTGGATGGAACCGTGGTGGTCGAACATGGCCGCTACCTGCGCAAGCCCTAGTTTCTTCACCTCCACAGCGTCGTTGACGCAGGCCGAGGGGCAATGAAAGAGAGCATTCTGGATGTCCTGCTGTACCTGTTCGAGCACTATTTCACCGAGGACGCGGATCTCATCCGCGATCGCGACTCACTCCAGAACGGCCTGATCCAGGCCGGCTTCAGTCCCTCCGAGATCAGCAAGGCCTTCGACTGGCTCGATGCGCTGGCCGAGCAGCGCCCGAGCATCGCCCAGCCGCGCGTCGACGGCCCGGTGCGCATCTACCACGGCCCGGAGCTGGACCGCCTGGACGTGGAATGCCGCGGCTTCCTGATGTTCCTGGAGCAGCACGGCATCCTCTCGGCCGACCAGCGCGAGCTGGTGCTCGACCGCGCCATGGCGCTGGACCAGGACGAGCTGGACCTGGACGACCTGAAATGGGTGGTGCTGATGGTGCTGTTCAACCAGCCCGGCGCCGAGGCGGCCTACGCCTGGATGGAGACCCAGATGTTCCTGGACGAGCCCGAGCCGGTGCATTGACGGCTGGGATTCGGGATTCGGGATGGCCAGCCTGCGGCTGTCGGGAAGCGCACGGGATTCGGGATTCGGGATTCGGGATTCGGGATTCGGGATTCGGGATTCGGGATTCGGGATTCGGGAAAAGCGTAGCCTTCTGCATTGTCCCGTTCCCGCTTGGCCCGGCGCCCCCGGGTCATCGGCCATCCCGGGTGCGCTGCGCTTACCCGGGCTGCGCGCCTTCCCGGCGATCCGTTCATGTACATCCACGCGCGGATCGGGGTGGGCCGGCGACAGGACTTGACAGCGCTCACAAGGCGTGATTCCACTAAATAAGCAAAGCGGGCGCCCGGGGTCACTCCCGGGCGTCGGCATGTGTGCCTACCGCGATCGCCAGCGGCCGAGCTTCCCTCGGCGCGGCAATTGCGCCACCCTACCCGCCCCCGGGGCCGGCCCCAAGACCATAAAGACATGCCCAAGCACCTGCTCATCGTCGAATCGCCCGCCAAGGCCAAGACGATCAACAAATATCTCGGCAAGGACTTCACCGTCCTGGCCTCGTACGGGCATGTGCGCGACCTGGTACCGAAGGAGGGCGCGGTCGATCCGGACAACGACTTCGCCATGCGCTACGACCTGATCGACAAGAACGAGAAGCACGTCGAGGCGATCGCCAAGGCCGCCAAGGGCGCCGACGACATCTTCCTGGCCACCGACCCGGACCGCGAGGGCGAGGCGATCAGCTGGCACATCGCCGAGATCCTGAAGGAACGCGGCCTGCTCAAGGACAAGCCGCTGCACCGGGTGGTGTTCACCGAGATCACCCCGCGCGCGATCAAGGAGGCGATGGCGCAGCCGCGGCAGATCGCCGGCCACCTGGTCGATGCGCAGCAGGCGCGCCGCGCGCTGGACTACCTGGTCGGCTTCAATCTCTCGCCGGTGCTTTGGCGCAAGGTGCAGCGCGGGCTGTCGGCCGGCCGCGTGCAGAGCCCGGCGCTGCGCATGATCGTCGAGCGCGAGGAGGAGATCGAGGCCTTCATCGCCCGCGAGTACTGGTCCATCGCCGCCGAGTGCGCGCATCCGGCGCAGCCGTTCACCGCCAAGCTGGTCAAGCTGGACGGGCAGAAGTTCGAGCAGTTCACCGTCACCGACGGCGACACCGCCGAGGACGCGCGCCTGCGCATCCAGCAGGCCGCGCAGGGCCGGCTGCACGTCACCGACGTCACCAGCAAGGAGCGCAAGCGCCGCCCGGCGCCGCCGTTCACCACCTCCACGCTGCAGCAGGAGGCCTCGCGCAAGCTCGGCTTCACCACCCGCAAGACCATGCAGGTGGCGCAGAAGCTGTACGAGGGCGTGGCCATCGGCGAGGAAGGCACGGTCGGCCTGATCAGCTACATGCGTACCGACTCGGTCAACCTGTCGCAGGAGGCGGTGGCCGAGATCCGCGACGTGATCGCCCGCGACTACGGCACCGGCGCGCTGCCGGACAAGCCCAACGCCTACCAGACCAAGTCCAAGAACGCGCAGGAAGCGCACGAGGCGGTACGCCCGACCTCGGCGCTGCGCACCCCGGCGCAGGTCTCGCGCTTCCTGTCCGACGACGAGCGCCGCCTGTACGAGCTGATCTGGAAGCGCGCGGTGGCCTGCCAGATGATCCCGGCCACGCTCAACACCGTCAGCGTGGAACTGGCCGCCGGCAGCGAGCACAGCTTCCGCGCCAGCGGCACCACCGTGGTGGTGCCCGGCTTCCTGGCCGTGTACGAGGAAGGCAAGGACAGCAAGGCCGCCGAGGACGAGGACGAAGGCCGCAAGCTGCCGGCCATGCGCCCGGGCGACCAGGTGCCGCTGGATCGCGTGCTGGCCGAGCAGCACTTCACCCAGCCGCCGCCGCGCTTCACCGAAGCGGCGCTGGTCAAGGCGCTGGAGGAGTACGGCATCGGCCGGCCTTCCACCTACGCCTCGATCATCCAGACCCTGCTGTTCCGCAAGTACGTGGAGATGGAGGGCCGCAGCTTCCGCCCGTCCGACGTCGGCCGCGCGGTCAGCAACTTCCTGTCCGGGCACTTCACCCGCTACGTCGACTACGACTTCACCGCCAAGCTCGAGGACGAGCTGGACGCGGTCTCGCGCGGCGAGGAGGAGTGGATCCCGCTGATGTCGCGCTTCTGGACCCCGTTCAAGGAACTGGTGGAACAGAAGAAGGAATCGGTGGACCGTTCCGAGGCCACCGGCGCGCGCGAGCTGGGCACCGATCCGAAGACCGGCAAGCCGGTCAGCGTGCGCCTGGGCCGCTTCGGGCCGTACGCGGCGATCGGCAGCACCGCCGAGGACGCGGAGGAGAAGCCCAAGTTCGCCTCGCTGCGCCCCGGCCAGTCGATGCATACCATCACCCTGGAGCAGGCGCTGGAGCTGTTCCTGATGCCGCGCATCCTCGGCGAGGACAACGGCGAGCAGGTCAGCGTCGGCATCGGCCGCTTCGGCCCGTTCGCCAAGCGCGGGTCGATCTACGCCTCGCTGAAGAAGGAGGACGATCCCTACACCATCGACCTGGCGCGCGCGGTGTTCCTGGTCGAGGAGAAGGAGGAGATCGCCCGCAACCGCATCATCAAGGAATTCCCGGGCAGCGACATCCAGGTGCTCAACGGCCGCTTCGGCCCGTACATCAGCGACGGCAAGCTCAACGGCAAGATCCCCAAGGACCGCGAGCCGGCCTCGCTGACCCTGGCCGAGGTGCAGCAGCTGCTGGAAGAGACCGGCAAGCCGGTGCGCAAGGGCTTCGGCGCCAAGAAGGCCGCCGCCAAGAAGACCGCGGCGAAGAAGGAAGCCGCACCGAAGAAGACGGTCGCCAAGAAAAGCGCGGCCAAGAAGGCGCCTGCGAAGAAGGCGGCCAAGAAAGCGGTGAAGAAGGTCGTCAAGAAGGCCGGCTGAGGCAACAGCTGTATCGATACCGCAGGAGCGGCGTCAGTCTCGAGGTCTTTACCGAGACGCGATTAGCGCCAACCGTCAGTTTTCGAATCGAAATCCATCGTCGTCCACGCAAAGGCGGGGACCCAGCGACTTGAGCCGGTGCCGCGGCAGGCACGGGGTCCACGCCTTCGCGGGGACGACGATGGGAAGACTGTGGAAATGCGCAAGGGCTGACACTCGACGCTAACCAGGTACCGGGAAAGCCCTCGCGGCTGATGCCGTTCCAATGCACACCTCGTCTCGGGGCCTGGCCCGGCCCTGCGCATCGGCGCGACAATAGCCCGCTTCCCACCCCGCGATGCATGCCATGGATCTTTCTCTTGCACAGGCCGTCGCCGCGCTGCGCCGCGGCGGCCTGGTCGCCTGCCCGACCGAGGCGGTCTGGGGGCTGAGCTGCGATCCGCTCGACCGCGACGCGGTGCAGCGCCTGCTGGACGTGAAGCGGCGCCCGGTCGAGAAGGGACTGATCGTCGCCGCCGCCGACTTCGCGCAGTTGCAGCCACTGCTGGACCTGTCGCGCCTGCCGGCGGACAGGCTCGACGCGGTCCTGGCGCAGTGGCCCGGCCCGCACACCTGGGTGCTGCCGGCCAGCGCCACGGCACCGCGCTGGGTCACCGGCGCGCATGACGGCATCGCCGTGCGGGTCACCGCGCACCCGCAGATGGCGGCGCTGTGCCGGGCCTTCGGCGGGCCGCTGGTCTCCACCAGCGCCAACTTCGCCGGCGCCCCGCCCGCCTACCGGCGCGGGCAACTGGACCCGGCGCTGCTGGCGCTCACCGACGGTGCGCTGGCCGACGGCGACACCGGCGGCCTGGCGCAACCCACCCCGATCCGCGACGCGGCGAGCGGCGCGCTGTTCCGCGCCTGACGCCGATGGCGCTTCCCGCCGCCGCCCGAAGCGGGGAAGATGCGGCGATGAAGCGATGGTCGCTCCCGTGCTGGCTGGCACTGCTGGCGCCGCTCCCGGCCGCGGCCGGCGCCCCGCCGCCGGCCGGAGACCTCACCGTCTACCGTTGCGTGGACGGCCAGGGCCGGCTGAGCCTGGGCGACGCTCCCTGTCCCACCGGCCAGCGCCAGCAGGTGCTGAGCATGCAGCGCCCGCAGGATCCTCCGCCACGCAGGCCCACCGCGCCGGCGACCGCGGCGGCAACGACCGCGGTGCCGCCACGCGAGGTGCGCATAGTCAGCGTGCAGCCGCCGCAGCCCATGTACGAATGCGTCACCGCCGACGGCGAGCGCTACACCAGCGACGACGACGACGGCAATCCGCGCTGGGTGCCGAGCTGGGGCCTGGGCTACGTCGCGCGGCCGGGACGGCCGGCGAATCCCGCGCCCGGGACGCGGCCGGGGCCGCCCCCTCCCCGCCCCGGCGGCGTGAGCGCCATCGTGCCGATCGGCAACGTGCTGGTGCGCGACGCCTGCCACGCGCTGCCGCGGCAGGAAGCGTGCTCGCGCCTGCGCGACCGCCGCTGGGAGCTGATCCGCCGCTACAACAGCGCGCTGCAGAGCGAACGCGAGGCGCTGGTGCGCGAACAGCGCGGCGTCGACGCGCGCCTGGACCAGGACTGCGGCGGCGCATGAAACGCTCGGCCAGCCGTAGGAGCGACTTCAGTCGCGATGAAGCTTTACCGGTACAGCTCCATCGCGACTGAAGTCGCTCCTACAGTCGCTGCTGCCAATCAGAACCCGTAGCGCAGGAAGCCGCCGTCCACGGCGATGCATTCGCCGGTGATGTAGCTGGCGGCCGGCAGGCACAGGAAGCCGACCGCGGCGGCCACCTCCTCCGGCTCGCCGATGCGGCGCATCGGCGTGCGCTCGATCACCTGCTCGTAGTAGTCCGGGTCCGACAGCGGCGCGGAGGTGCGGCGGGTGCGGATGTACCACGGCGCCACCGCGTTGACGCGGATGCCGTCCTCGGCCCATTCGCAGGCCAGGTTGCGGGTCATCTGCTGCAGCGCCGCCTTGGTCATGCCGTAGGGCGCGCCGCTGCGCACATGGGTGATGCCGCAGACGCTGCCGACGTTGACGATCGACGAGTTGGCATGGCGCGCCAGCAGCGGGTACGCGTAGCGCGACAGCTCGAAGGCGGAGAACAGGTTGGTCTCGAAGATGCCGCGCCATTCGTCCTCGGTGTAGTCCACCGCGGCCTTGGCGAGGTTGCCGCCGGCGTTGTTGACCAGGATGTGCAGGCCCTCGCCGTGGTCCTCCACCCAGTCCAGGATCTGCCGCCGGTCCTCGTCGTCGGCGACATCGGCGGCCAGGCCGTGGACCTCGCGCTCGGGGAACTCCTCCAGCAGCTCGTCGCGGGCGACGGCCAGCGCATCGGCGTCGCGGCCGACGACCAGCAGGTCGGCACCGAACCCGAGCAGCTCGCGCGCGATCGCCAGGCCGATGCCGGCGCTGGCGCCGGTGATCAGCGCGGTCTGTCCATCCAGCCGCCAACGCTGCCGGGCCATGGTCGTCTCCTCGCGGTTCGGGTCTCCCGGCACCAAGGTACAGCAGGCATGGCGCCGGCGCGGACCGGCGTAGGATAACCGCCACACTCAGCAGGATTGCGCCGATGAAGACCCGTTCTCGTCCGTATCCGATGGTGCTGGCACTGTTGCCGCTGCTGGCGGCGCTGGCCGGTTGCCGCAGGCCCGAGCCTCCGGCCACGCCCGAGCGGCCGCCGGAGCCCAAGGCCGCCGCCCGCGAAACCGGCGCGCAGCGCGTGGACCTGCAGGCGACCAGACCGATGACAACCGACCGCGCGACGGTGAGAACTGCGTAAGCGGCCAGGGCTTGCCCGGGGAAACCCAGCCGCCGGTGCCTTGCGACCCGACATTCCCCGATCGTCCCCGCGAAGGCAGGGACGATGGTCGGTCTCGATACGGCGCCGCGGCCGGTCAGGCCCTGAAACCCATGCCTTTCGACGTCCTGCCGATACGGACAGCCTCCCCGGGACAGGATGCGTCGCCGGGGGCGGCAAGCAGAAACAAGGGCTTCCGCCCGCTGTCGCGGCCGGGTCCACCCTTTTGGACAGCGCCAAAAGAAACGGAACCAAGGAAAAACGCTTTCCCCGCAAGATCAAGAGCCTACGCCTGAGCGGCTATCGATGTTTTCCGACTCGCCATCCTGGCTCGGTCGGAACATGCTCGATCACGGCAGGCCGCCCATCCATGGGCGGCGCCCTTCGGGTCCGGGGAGATCATCGCCGCTCGAGCAAGGAGCCGGCGCTGGCCTGCCGCGAGATCCCCCAGGCTATGCGGCCGCAGGCAGGGAAGCCGCGGCGTCCCGGCACGACGTTGAAAGGCATGGCCCTGAAACCCGGACCGCGACGGCTAGAACCCGCAGAAGCAGTACGCCAGCTCCTTGGCCGGGGCGCCATCGCGGTCCTTGACCGCGTTCTCGACGAAGCGCAGCTGCGCGTCCATCTGCGGCAGGGTACGCGCCAGCATCACCCGCGCCAGCCCGGAATCGCCCAGCAGCCGGGCGCCGGCGTGGCTGCCGGCGAAGCCGGCCATGAACTGCGCGAACGGCGTGGCCGGCTTCTCGATGTAGCGCACGCGGTACTTGCCGTCCTCCAGCTTGACCCGCCTGGCCGCATCGGCCAGCGCCGCCTTGAGCCCGCCGAACTCGTCCACCAGCCCGCGCTCCTTGGCCTGGGCGCCGGTCCACACGCGGCCGCGCGCGACCTCGTCCACCGCCTGCACGCTCTTGTTGCGCGCCTGCGCGACCTTGCCGGTGAAGTCGGCATAGCCCTTGTCGATCACCGACTGGATCACCCGGCCCACCGCCGGGTCCAGCGGCCGGCTGATGTCGAAGGCGCCGGCGAAGCGGGTGGTGCCCACGCCGTCGGTGTGCACGCCGATCTTGTCCAGGGTGCGGGTCAGGTTGGGCACCAGGCCGAAGATGCCGATCGAGCCGCTGATGGTGGAGGCGTCGGCGTAGATGCGGTCGGCGTTCATGCTGATCCAGTAGCCGCCGGAGGCGGCCAGGTCGCCCATCGACACCACCACCGGCTTGCCGGCGGCCTTCAGCGCCACCACCTCGCGGCGGATCTGCTCGGAGGCGAACACCTCGCCGCCGGGCGAATCCACCCGCAGCACCACCGCCTTGACGTCGTCGTCGTCGCGCGCGGCGCGCAGCAGCGCGGCGGTCGACTGGCCGCCGATGCGCCCGGCCGGCTGCTCGCCGCCGCTGATCTCGCCCTCGGCCACCACCACCGCCACCTGCGGGCGGCTGTCCACCGGCGAGCGGCGCCCGTCCAGCTGGGACAGGTAGCCGGCGAAGTCGACGTTGCGGAAGCCGCCGTCGGCATCCTTGTCGGCCACGCCGCGCTCGGTGAGCAACTGCTCCACTTGCTCGCGGGTCTTCAGCCCGTCCACCAGCTTCTGCTGCAACGCGAACTTGGCCAGGTCGCCGCCGGCGGCGGCGATGCCCTCGGGCAGGGTGTCGATGCCGGCGGCCAGCTGCCCGGGGGTGAGCTTGCGCGCGGCGGCGATGTCGGCCAGGTAGCGCTGCCAGATGTCGTTCATCCAGAACAGGTCGGCTTCCTTGGCGTCCGCGGAGGCCGCATCGAGGATGTACGGCTCGGCCGCCGACTTGTACTCGCCGACGCGGAACAGGTGCACGTCCACGCCCAGCTTCTCCTGCAGCGCGGTGCGGAAGTACTGGCGGTAGCCGCTCAGGCCCTGCAGCAGCACCGCGCCCATCGGATCCAGGTAGATCTCGTCGGCCTGCGCCGCCAGCAGGTACTGGCCCTGGCTCATGTTCTCGCTGAAGGCCACGACCTGCTTGCCGGAGGCCTTGAGCTGCTGCAGCGCGGCCGCCACCTCGCGCAGCGAGGCGAAGCCGGAAGGCTGCAGCTTGTCCAGCTGCAGCACCACGCGCTCGATCTTCTTGTCCCTGCCGGCGGCCTCGATCACCCGGATCAGGTCGCGCAGCTGGATCTCCTCGGCGCTCTTCTCGCCCACCGCGCGCGCCAGCGCACGGCTGACCGGGTCGGCGCTGAACTGCTCCACCAGCTTGCCTTCCGGCGCGATCACCAGCGTGGTGCGGTCGGCCAGCGCCTTGGTGCCGCCGGCACCCTTGGCCATCACCGCCACGAACACCATCAGGATCAGGAACAGCAGGCCGAAGAACAGCAGGTTCAGGATCAGCCGGCGGGTGAAGTTCATCACATCCCACAGGCCAACGAAGAAGCTGGCAATGGGATTGCGACGCACGGGTTGGTTCATGGACGACTCCGTAGGGAAAGGCGGCTGGTGCTGTGGATCAGCATACCGGCTGGCGCGGGCGCCGGCATGCGCTGGAAGTCAGGGGACGGCCCGGGCCAGGCGGCTGCTGGTGGCATGGAAGCGCCAGCACATCAGCACCGCGGCCACGGCCAGGCCGGTGATCAGGCCGATCCACATCCCCCGCGGGCCCCAGCCCAGGCCCAGGCCGAGCCCGGCGCCGAGCGGCATGCCCACGCCCCAGTACGAGAGCATGGCCAGGAACATCGGCACGCGGGTGTCCTTGAGCCCGCGCAGCGCGCCGGCCGAGAGCACCTGGATGCCGTCCGGGAACTGGAACGTGGCCGCGTACAGCAGCAGGCTCGAGGCCAGCGCCGCCACCGCGACGTCGTTGCTGTACAGGCCGACGATGGCGCCGTGGCCGAACAGCAGCACGCTGGCCGACAGCGCCTGGGTGCACAGCACGATCGCGTAGCCGGCCCAGGCGGCGCGGCGCATGCCGGCCACGTTGCCGCCGCCGATCGCGTGCCCCACCCGTACCGTGGTGGCCTCGGCCACCGCCATCGGCACCATGAAGCAAAGCTGGGCCACGTTGATGGCGATCTGGTGCGCGGCCGCCTCGGTGGCGCCGAGCCGGCCGATCAGCAGCGCGGTGACGATGAACAGCCCGCCCTCCATCAGCACGGTGATGCCGATCGGCAGGCCGGTGCGCAGCAGCTCGCGCATGGGTCCCCAGCGCGGCGGTTCGAACCGGGCGAACAGGTGCAGGTGGGCGAAGCGCCGGGTGCGCCACAGGTAGGTGGCGAATGCCAGCGCCTGCAGCCACATCATCGTCGCCGAGGCGATGCCCAGCCCTTCGGCGCCCAGCGCCGGCAGGCCGAACTTGCCGTAGGCCAGCACGTAGCCCAGCGGCGCCAGCACCAGCAGCCCGCCGAAGCCGAACAGCATCGTCGGCAGCGTCCAGTGCATGCCCTCGCACAGGTAGCGCATGCAGAAGTACAGCGTCAGCGCCGGCCCGCCCCAGCGCACCGCGTGCAGGAAGCCGGTGGCGCCGGGGACGATGTCCGCGGCGATGCCGAACGCCGGCAGCAGCGGCGGCACCACGCTGAGGAAGAAGAACATCACCGCGCCCAGCGCCACCGACAGCCACAGCGCCTGGCGGAACAGCGGGCCGATCTCGTCCCTGCGGCCGGCGCCGTCGAGCTGCGACACCGAGGCGGTGAGCGAGATCAAGGTGCCGATCGGGATCAGCATCGGCAGCCACAGCAGCGCCGTACCGATGGTGACGGCGGCCAGCGTGTCGGTGCCGTGGTGGCCGGCGATGACGTTGTCGACGAAGCTGATCAGGCCGGTGGACACATGGCCCAGGACGAGCGGCAGGGCGAGGAGAACGGTGGCGCGCACTTCGTGGCCGAAGCGCGGCGCAGGGGAGGAAAGCGTGGACATTGCGGATGGATACGCGGACTGCGGGGACGCACGGAGGCGCCGGCTCCCGGGTCGCGGAGCCGGGCATTCTACCCGTCCGCCGCCGTCGATGCCCGCAGCACGTGCGCCGGGCTGGGCCTATCCGTTCACCCTTAAAGATTCATCCGTAAAGACTAAAGGGCAGCTCCCTTCTCCCGCGTGCGGGGGAAGGTGGCGCGCAGCGCCGGATGGGGGAAGCTTTTGCTGTTGCTTTCCCGTGCTCCGAACAGCCCCCATCCGCCCTTCGGGCACCTTCCCCCGCACGCGGGAGAAGGGAACTGTGTGTTCATGTCACGTGACAAGGAAACAGAACCACCGCCCTCAGCGCCCCAACCGCTGGCGGATCCACGTCCCGCGCCGCTGCGCCGGCTGCGCCAGCAGTTCCTGCCGCAGCTCGGCGCGTGCTGTCGGCGGCGTGCGCTGGGACAGCAGCGCCAGCTCGGCGCGCTGTTCCCGATCGAGAGCGCGCAACAGCGCCAGCACCGGCTCGCGCTCGGCGGGCGGCAGGTAGCCGAACAGCGGCTGCAGCGCCGGGTACAGCGCGCCCAGCTCCGGCCCCAGCCGCCAGCCGTCGCGATGCAGCCGGTCCAGCGCGTCGAAGCGCGCGTGCACCACCTGCCGCTCGCCCTCGGGCGCCATCGCCAGCCGCGCCGCCGCCGCGCGGATGCGTGCGCGCTCGCCGTCGTCGAGCGTGCGCCAGGCGGCGTAGCGGTCGCGCAGGTCGCGGCGCTGCGCCGGCGTTGCGCTTTCCCATTGCTGCTGCAGCGTTGGCCCGCCGGTGGGAGCGACGGCAGCGGGAGCGGCCTCGGGCTCGGCCAGCGGCGCCGGCAGCGGGGCCGGCGTCGCACGGGCCAGGCACGGCAGCAGCAGCGCCGCCAGCAGCAGGCGCGGGCTATTCGGCATCCACGGTCTCCAGCGCCTCGTCGGGCAACGGCGCGGTGGTCGCCGGCGGCGGTTCGGACTCGTCGCGCGGCAGCGGCTGGCCGGCGGCCAGCCAGGCATAGAAGTCGGCGTCGCGGGCGATGGCCAGGTCCGGATCGGCGAGCATGGCGCGGTCGGCGGCATCGGTGGATCCGGCAGCCGGATCCGGCCGGGCGCTGCGATCGGCCGGCAACTCCTCCACCAGCACCTGCGGCGTCTGGCCCGGCCCGGTCTGCTCCGGCAGCGGGTGCGCGCCCGGCCACAGCAGCCAGGCCGCCACCAGCAGCAGGGCCAGCACGACCACCACGGCCATCCAGGGCCGCACGCGCAGCCCGCGCGCGCGGCGGCGCGGCGGCACCGGCTCGGCCGCGGACGGCGGCGGCACCGGCCGGTCGGCCGCCGCC